>JBBRNK010000006.1:0-184680 GCA_038230355.1 Mycobacteriales bacterium
CGGACCCGACTGCGGACCCGACTGCGGACCCGACTGCGGACCCGACTGCGGACCCGACTGCGGACCCGACTGCGGACCCGACTGCGGACCCGACTGCGGACCCGACTGCGGACCCGACTGCGGACCCGACTGCGGATCCCACGACGGACCCGACAGCGGATCCCACGACGGACCCGACTGCGGACCCGACGCCTGACCCGTCTGGCTCTCCGATCGCCGGCGAGGGTGGCGGCGACGGCACGATCGACACCGGCGGCTCGGGCATCATCGTCACCGGTGGTAGCGGCTCGGGCGCGACTGCCGGCGGCGGAAGCGCTCTGCCCCTCACCGGTGACATGACGTCGACGCTCGCCCTCTGGGCGCTGGCGACCCTCGTCAGTGGCGGGCTCCTTCTCGGACTCGGCCGACGCCGCCGTACCCGGGCCGATCACACCCGGTAGCCCCACCTGCCAGGCCTGAGCAGGGCTGGTCCCGAACCGGGGCCGGCCCTGTCCTGGTGCGCTGCACCCGCCGCGGACGGACGCAGCCGCCCGACCTCCTCAGGGACAGGGGCCGGGACGCCCCGCCGGTACACTTTGCCAGGTCGGCTTGCCTGCTTCCCGATCCCTGAGGAGACCCCGCGTGCCCTCTGCACCCGGACAGGATGACCTGAACGCTCCCCACCATGGGCAGAGCCTCTACGAGCCTGAGAAGCCGGTCGGCGAGGAGTGCGGCGTCTTCGGTGTGTGGGCCCCCGGCGAGGATGTCGCGAAGCTGACGTACTACGGCCTCTACGCACTGCAGCACCGCGGTCAGGAGGCTGCGGGCATGGCCGTGAGCGACGGGTCCGCCACAGTGGTCTATAAGGAGCTGGGCCTGGTCGCGCAGGTCTTCGACGAGTCCATCCTGCAGGCCATGAAGGGCCACCTCGCGATCGGCCACTGTCGCTACAGCACCACCGGATCCTGCACCTGGGAGAACGCCCAGCCGTCGTTCCGTCAGCAGCCCAGTGGCGGTTCGCTCGCCCTGGGCCACAACGGCAACCTCACCAACACCCACGAGCTCGCCGATGTCGTACGCCACCTGGGCCTGCAAAGGGATGCGATGGGGGCGACGAACGACAGCGACCTCATCACCGCGCTGCTCGCTGCGTCGGCCGACCGTTCCCTCGAGCAGGCCGCCCTTGAGGTCCTTCCGACGCTGCGCGGCGCCTTCAGCCTCGTCTTCATGGACGAGCACACGCTGTACGCCGCCCGCGACCCCCACGGCGTACGTCCCCTGGTGCTGGGCCGACTGGAGAGCGGCTGGGTGGTCGCCAGCGAGACCGCGGCGCTCGACATCGTCGGCGCCACCGTCGTCCGCGAGGTCGAGCCCGGTGAGTTGCTCGTCGTCGACGAGCACGGCCTGCGGTCCTCGCGCTTCGCCGAGGCCACCCCCAAGGGCTGCCTGTTCGAGTACGTCTACCTGGCCCGGCCGGACACGACGATCGCCGGCCAGGGCGTCTACACCACTCGGGTGCAGATCGGCCGGACGCTGGCCTTCGAGGCCCCCGTCGATGCCGACCTCGTCATCCCCGTGCCGGAGTCCGGCACGCCGGCGGCGATCGGGTTCGCCGAGCAGAGCGGCATTCCGTACGGCATGGGTCTGGTCAAGAACGCCTACGTCGGCCGCACCTTCATCCAGCCGTCCCAGACGATCCGTCAGCTCGGCATCCGACTGAAGCTGAACCCCCTTCGCGAGGTCATCAAGGGCAGGCGACTCGTCGTCGTCGACGACTCCATCGTGCGCGGCAACACCCAGCGGGCCCTCGTCCGGATGCTCCGCGAAGCCGGTGCGGCCGAGGTGCACGTGCGCATCTCCTCTCCCCCGGTGATGAACCCCTGCTTCTACGGCATCGACTTCGCGAGCAAGGCCGAGCTCATCGCCGGTGGGCTGTCGGTCGAGGAGATCCGGGCATCGATCGGCGCCGACTCTCTCGCCTTCGTCTCCCTCGACGGCCTGACCGCCGCCTCCGCACAGCCGGCGGACAAGCTCTGCCGGGCCTGCTTCACCGGTGACTACCCCATCCCGCTGCCCGCGCAGGACCTGATCGGCAAGCACGTCCTCGAGGGCCTGTCCCGCAATGCCGGCGCCGAGCAGGTCGTTGCCAGCGGCACCGACCCCTCACCCGATTCTCTGATGGCCAGCCAGGGTGCAGCGGACGCGTTGACGCGCCCGTGACCAGCCCGATCAGCGGACGCACCTCGTACACCTTCAACCAGGCCGGACTTCCCACGTCCTCCTACGCCGCATCCGGCGTGAACATCGAGGCCGGCGACCGGGCGGTCGAGCTCATGAAGGACAAGCTCAAGCGGGCGCACCGGCCCGAGGTGGTAGGAGGGATCGGCGGCTTCGCGGGGCTGTTCCGGCTCGACCTGCTCAAGTACCGCGAGCCCCTGCTGGCCTCGAGCACCGACGGCGTCGGCACCAAGCTGGCCATCGCGCAGGCCATGGACAAGCACGACACCGTCGGTATCGACCTGGTCGGGATGGTCGTCGACGACCTGGTCGTGTGCGGTGCCGAGCCGCTGTTCATGCAGGACTACCTGGCTGTCGGGAAGGTCATCCCCGAGCGGGTCGCCGAGATCGTGGGAGGCATCGCGGTCGGCTGCGAGCTGGCTGGGTGCGCCCTCGTGGGCGGCGAGACCGCCGAGCACCCCGGCATCATGGCGGATGACCACTACGACATCGCCGGAACAGGAGTGGGCGTGGTGGAAGCCGACAAGCTGCTCGGTGCCGACCGGGTGCAGCTCGGCGACGTTGTGATTGCGATGCAGGCCAGTGGGGTCCACTCCAACGGCTTCAGCCTGGTCCGGCACGTGCTGCTCGCGGGAGCGGGGATGCGGCTCGAGGCGTACGTCGGTGAGTTCGGCACGACCCTCGGGGAGGAGCTGCTCACCCCGACCCGGATCTACTCCAAGGACTGCCTCGCGGTCATCGAGGAGACCGACGTGCACGCGTTCTCGCACGTCACGGGGGGCGGGCTGGCGGCCAACCTGGCCCGTGTGCTGCCGCCCCATCTCACGGCGCGTCTGGACCGCGCGACCTGGACCCCGCCGCCGGTGTTCGACCTCGTCCAGCGGACCGGCCAGGTCGAGCAGGCCGAGATGGAGCGGACCTTCAACATGGGGGTTGGCATGGTCGCCGTCGTACCCGCTGCCGACGTCGACCGCACGCGGGCGCTGCTCACGGCCCGGCACCTCGAGTCCTGGGTTCTCGGCGAGTTGGTCGCCGGCGACGGCTCCGCAACCCTCGAGGGCGTCCACCCCTCCTGATCGTTCTCAGCCGGTCAACCCCACGACGGCTTGACTTTGCGGCCGGACCGGCGTACCGATCACCCACGGCGACGTCGAAGCCCCGACTCGGGTTCCGTCACCGCGGAGAAGAGGTGGTCACGTCACCCTGGTGAGCGACACCCTTCACGATCCATCGACAAAATCTACGGGGGAACGATGAACGCCAACATTGCTCACAGGCAAGCGTCACGACTGGCTGTGACCGCCGCCTGCGCCCTGGCTCTGGCACCGCTCAGCCTTTCGCCAGCACACGCGGCCGTCATCCACGGCCACAACTCCTTCGATGTGATCTTCCCCTCCCCGAACCTGTGCGGCAGCGGCCACGACGCCGTCGGCCATGCAGTCGGCTCCGAAACCGATGTGGTCCGCCTCAACAAGGCTGGCTACCCGCTGTTCTTCAGCAACTTCGTTGGCACCACGACGTTCACCGCCGGCGCACGCAGCGTCAGCGTCCGCTTCGCCGGGCCGTCCAGGGACCTGAGCGTGGTCTCCAACGGCGATGGGACGATCACCGTCACGACGGCCTACACCGGTCAGATCAGCGTACTCAGCAGTTCGTCGGGCGGCACGGACGTCACCGTTGGCCGGGTTGTGTACGCGAGCCTCCTGTACGACAACGGCACCCCCGGAAATGCCGACGATGACGTGTTCGTGTCGCAGACGGTCGTCTCACAGTCGGGCCAGATCTCCGCACTGCCCTTCTGCACAGCGCTCACCAACCTGTTGTTCGGCTGAGCCTGGATCCACCGATACACACCCGATGACGGGTGCGTCCGAGGGCTAGTGAGGGCTCGTCGGGGCGAGAGGCAGCTAATCCTCGTCGTCATCCTCGAGGTCGTCGTCGTCGTCCGCCCCGGGAGCCCGCGTGGTCAGGCCACCGGGTCCTTGAGAGGCGAGCTCACGCTTAAGAGCATCAGGGTCAAGTGACCCGGTGCTGTACTTAAGCTCGCGCGCGACCTTGGTCTGCTTGGCTTTGGCACGGCCGCGCCCCATGGCTCGACCCCCTCGAGGAGTGCTGGATCCGACGACGGGCTGCTCCAACCGGAACGGCCCTGAGACATCAATCTACAGGGTCCGAGCCAAGTCGACACACCTGGCGGGACGTTGGGCCAACAGGGGCGCCTCGGCCTATGCGGCAAACCTGACGGTGCCCGCCACGGGGAGTGTCACGGGGACCGTTCCCGCTGCGGGACGGTCCTCAGGGACGGCCCGGCAAGAGCACCGTACGAAGGCGGCCGACGTCGGCCATCCGGCGCTCGGCGAGCCGGTCCGCAGCGACTGCCGGCGGGACGCCTTCGGCCTCGGCGAGGCGGAACACCTTGAGTGTGGTGTCGAAGATGTGGCTGGCCTTTGCCTTGGCCCGGTCGAACGAGAAGCCACCGCTGAACAGCGATTCCGCCTCGTCACCGACCTGGATCAGCCCGCCGGCGTTGGCGACGTAGTCAGGGGTGTAGAGGATGCCGCGGTCGGCGAGCTCCTTCTCGACGCCTGGGTGGGCCAGCTGGTTGTTGGCCGCGCCACAGACCACCTTCGCCTGTAGGGCAGGTACGACGGCGTCCGTGAGGGAGGCGCCCAACGCACAGGGCGCGTAGACGTCGACGTCGAGCGTGGGTAGGTCGCCGACGGGCACAGCCTTCACCCGGTCCGACAGGGCCGTCACCCGGTCCACCGCGGTGCTGCTGACATCGCTGACCAGGACAGTCGCGCCGTCCCCGAGCAGGTGCTCGACGAGGTGGAAGCCGACCTTGCCGACACCCTCGACCGCGATCCGCCGGCCGTGCAGCGACGGAACGCCCCAGGTCTGCTGCGCTGCGGCCCGCATGGCCTGGAACACGCCGTACGCCGTGAGAACGGCACTGTCACCGGCGCCACCGTGCTCGGGGGAACGGCCGGTGACGAACTGCGACTCCTTGGCGATCACGTCCATGTCCTGCACGTAGGTCCCGACGTCGCAGGCCGTGAAGTACCGCCCACCCAGGGACTGCACCATCCGGCCGAAGGCCCGCAGCAGGGCCTCGGACTTCATCGTGCCCGGGTCCCCGAGGATGACCGCCTTGCCGCCCCCGAGGTCGAGGCCCGCGCAGGCTGCCTTGTAGGCCATCGCCTTCGACAGGGCCAGCACGTCGGACAGCGCCGCGGCCTCGTCGGTGTAGGGGTAGAAGCGGGTGCCACCGAGAGCCGGACCGAGCGCGGTGGAGTAGATCGCGATGATGGCCCGCAAGCCGCTCGGCGGGTCCTGGCAGAAGACGACCTGCTCGTGGCCGGCGTTGCTGAGGTGGTCGGTGCGGTCGAAGACGCCCACGGTCTGATCCTTCTGGTCGGTGCCGGCTGGCGGCCCTTGTGGGGTCGGGTCGCGCGGCCAAGGAGCGCGGGGGAGGTGTGTGCCCCGTCACGACCAGGCTAGCGGCCGTCCCGGACGCCCCCGGTGTCCTCGAGCGAGCTCTCGGCGGTGTCGCCGGGCGATCGACGTCGGGCGTGCAACGATGTCGAGGTGGAGCGCCGGTGACCAGCAGCTCGGGACCTTTCATGGCGAGCCTGCGCGTCTACGAGCCGCTCGCCGCCTTCGAGGGGGCCGAGCGCGAGCACTGGGACCGCTATGTGGAGCAGGGACCGCCGCTGTCAGCCCAGGCCGGGGTCGCCCTCGAGCGGGCCGTGGCCCTGCACGCGATGGTCGGTCGGCGGCTGCCCGAGGTCGGTGAGCATGCGCATGTTCTCGAGGTCGACGGGGTGACACTGGTCAGTCCCTGGCGCACCTGCGTCCGCGCGCAGGAGGCGCTCCTGGACTTCTGCGCCGAGCTGCCGGACCTGGTTGCCGACGCCTTCGTGCCGGGTCCGTTGCTGGAGCGCGCGGAGGTCGAGCTCGACCGGTGGCGCGCCGAACACGGGAGTACGACGGCGCACGTGCTGACCGAGACCTGGCAGGTACCGCTGCGGTGGTTCGTGCTGGTCGACCCCGAGGAGCGGGTCGTCAGCCTAGGGGAGCCGGTGGAGCCGTCCGGGGCGCCGCTGCGCCGTCGTACCGGGCGTTCGCTGGTCTACCGGACCCCGATGTCCCGGGCCCGGCGACGGGTGGCCCGGGCCCTTGCCGTGCTGCGCACCGCCGTCGATGACCGGTCGGTGGCCGAGGGGTTGCTCGACCTCGGCCGCTGGCTCGAGGAGTTCCACCCCCGGTCGCTCGTCGAGCTCGACTACGGCGATCTCGTGTACCTGCTCGATGACGCTGAGCTCACCCAGGACGAGTCGGCCCGCGACATGGCCCACGCGCTGGAGCTGCTGGCAGCCGGCGACGGAGGCGAGGCGGCAAGCGCGTACGGCCGTATGACGGCCCGGATGACGGCCTTGCAGGCGATCGAGTCGGCCAACTAGGCATTCGGACTAGTCCCAAGATGGCCCGCATGGGCTATATCGGACAAGGGGGGGCATCGGGCACTCTCGCGTGTGGAGTGACGCGAGCAGCGGCTCCGCCGTTCCGCCGAGAGGGAAGCACACCATGAGCACCCGTACCCCCGATGCTGAGGCTCTGCTGACCCCCGCCGAGGTCGCGGCGATGTTCCGGGTCGATCCGAAGACCGTCACGCGCTGGGCCAAGAGCGGCAAGCTCACCTCGATCCGCACGCTCGGGGGGCACCGCCGTTACCGCGAGGCCGAGGTCCGCGCCCTGCTTGCCGGGATTCCGCAGCCGCGCAGCAGCTGACGACCTGCGCCCTGTCAACGGCGTCGCCCCTGCCCACGCGCAGGTGTGGCGCCGTTCGTCTGTGTCCCACCGGGGCTCACGGAAGGCCGAGCGAAGGTCCATGGGCCTACTGAGGCCCGACCGACACCCACCGCGGCTGTGCCTTCTCGGTGGTCAGGGGCGGGCTCGAACCGCCGACCCCACGCTTTTCAGGCGTGTGCTCTACCAGCTGAGCTACCTGACCCGTGCCGTGCTCTAGAACGTGCTGCGACCCCGACGGGACTCGAACCCGCGACCTTCGCCGTGACAGGGCGACGCGCTAACCAACTGCGCTACGGGGCCTGGACGTTCCCAGACCATCTTGCTGCTGACCTGCTGATGCTGCGTTCCGAACGTGCTTGGTGCTCAACGCTACTGCCGTACCCCCAACGGGATTCGAACCCGCGTAGCCACCTTGAAAGGGTGGAGTCCTAGGCCGCTAGACGATGGGGACCGCGCCGCTGGCTCACGGCGGGTCCACGCCGTGTAGCCGTCGGGGACCGCTGAAGCATAGCGGAACCTGCGCGGGGCCCGCTCCGGGTCGAGTGAGTCCGGGTCAGAGCAGCTCGAGGATGGTGGCGTTGGCCTGGCCGCCACCCTCACACATGGTCTGCAGGCCGTACCGGATCCCGTTGTCGCGCATGTGGTGGACCAGCGTCGTCATGATGCGGGCGCCGGAGCCGCCGAGGGGGTGCCCGAGGGCGATCGCCCCGCCCAGCGGGTTGGTGAGCTTGTCGAGCCCGGAGTCGCCCTGGCCGATGTCCTTGAGCCAGGCCAGCGGGACCGACGCGAACGCCTCGTTGACCTCGAAGGCGCCGATGTCGGACAGCGACAGTCCGGACTTGGCGAGCACCTTCTGGGTCGCCGGGATGGGGGCGGTGAGCATCGGCATCGGGGCCGCGCCGATGACGACCGCGGTGTGCACGCGGACGAGAGGGGTGAGGCCGTGCGCCTTGGCGAACTCGCTCGTGGTGACGAGCAGGGCCGCTGAGCCGTCCGAGATCTGGCTGGCGTTACCGGCCGAGACCTTGCCGTCGACCTTGAAGGGGGTCTTGAGGGTGGCGAGCTTCTCGAGGGTGCCGCCGGGGCGGATGCCCTCGTCCTTGGTGACCACCCCGTTTTCGGTCGAGATGCCGACGATCTGGTCGTCGAAGGCGCCGGCCTCCTGGGCGGTAGCGGCCCGCTCGTGGGACTGCAGGGCGTACTCGTCGAGCTGCGTGCGGCAGAGGCCCCACGAGTCGGCGATGTCCTCGGCCCCGACTCCCTGGTTGGGGAAGTCGGCGCCGTAGCGATCGGCGTACATCTCCCCGAGCGGACTGGCCGTGAACGACGAGCCCATGGGGGTACGGCTCATCATCTCGACGCCACCGGCGACCGCGAGGTCGTAGTGGCCGGCGATGACGCCCGCAGCGGCGAAGTGGACGGCCTGCTGGCTGGAGCCGCACTGGCGGTCGACGGTGGTGCCGGGCACGTGCTCCGGCCAGCCGGCGGACAGGACGGCGGTACGGGCGATGTCGAAGGTCTGCTCGCCGATCTGCATGACGCAGCCCCAGACGACGTCGTCGACCAGACCCGGGTCGATGCCGCTGCGCTCGGCGAGGGCCTGCAGGACCAGCGCGCTGATGTCGGCGGAGTGCAGACCGGACAGGCCACCCCCACGCTTGCCGACCGGCGTGCGGACCGCTTCGACGATGACGGCGTCGCGCATGGGAGCTCCTCGAGATCAGCGTGCGTCGCGGGCCGACGCAGCTCTACGGTAAGTCGCCGTTCACGCCGGCTGTGTGCCGGGTTCGCTCCGAACCGGTCCGGTGAGACGCGCAACAGCCGTGACACCACTCCTGACACGGCGCCGTCCTCCGGTCGGGGGGCGAACGGGCCCTCACGTTCGTCGTCCTTCGGTGCGTGGGACGTAGCCCGAAGGAGTCATCCAGGCCACGCCGACCGAGGTCGAGGAGGTCAAGGTGACGGGTCGCGCGGGTACGACGGCTGGTGAGCTGCTGCCCCCTGGGGAGACGGTGCGCCTGGCCGCGCTGGCCTCGTTCGAGATCCTCGACACCGAGCCCGAGCAGGTCTTCGACGACCTGGTGCGGCTCGCTGCCCGGATCGCCGGCGTACCCACCTCGCTGGTCAGCCTTCTGGATGCCGAGCGGCAGTGGTTCAAGGCTCGGGTGGGCATGGACGTCTGTTCGACGGGACGGGACGTGGCCTTCTGCGAGCACGTCCTGCAGGCCCAGGCCGAGCTCGAGGTCGTCGACGCCCGTCTGGACCCGCGGTTTGCCGACAACCCCCTCGTCACCGATGCGCCGTACATCGTGTCCTATGCGGGGTTCCCGCTGGTGGTCAACGGCGGTCATGTGCTGGGCACCCTGTGCGTGATCGGCTACGAGCCGCACGAGCTCGACGAGGAGCAGCGCGAGGGGCTGCGGGTGCTGGCCCGGCAGGTCGTGACGCAACTTGAGCTGCGCCGCCGGACGGCGGAGCAGGCTCGGGAGGTCGACCACCTGCGGCAGGTGGAGTGCGAGCTGGCCCGTTCGAAGCGGGAGTACCAGCTGCTGGCGGAGCACTCGACCGACATCATCAGCCGGCACGGGCTCGACGGCATCGTGACCTACGTGAGTCCCGCGGTCCGGGACGTCCTCGGCTACGAGCCGGGTTCGGAGGCTTCTCTGGACGCGAAGAGCCACGTGCATCCCGACGACGTGTCCACGCTGGAGTCCGCCCTGACGTCGGTCGTCGGTGGCTCCAACGCGGCGGCGACTGTCCGCAGTCGGCACGCCGACGGCACCTGGCGGTGGATGGAGATCCGGCTCGCACCCCTGCTCGACGAGCAGGGGCTGGTGGAGGTCTACTCCGCGGCCCGGGACGTGACCGAGCAGGTGGAGGCGTCCGTCGCGCTCGCTGCACGCAACGAATTCGTCCGGGCGGTGCTCGACAGCGTCGCCGTCGGCGTGGTCGCGTGTGACGGGGACGGCAAGCTCACCGTCTTCAACCACAGTTCGCGCGACTTCCACGGCATCGCCCCTGACAGCACCGTCCCCCCTGAGCTGTGGGCTGAGCGCTTCGACCTCTACCGCTCCGACGGCACCACCCCCCTGCCGGCGTCCGAGATCCCGCTCTACCGCGCCCTCACCGCAGGTCGGGTCGAGGACGTCGAGATCGTGATCGCCCCGCACGGCCTCCCGGCGCGACTGGTCCGCTGCGACGGGCAGGCGCTGCACGACGAGAGCGGCACCACCATCGGTGCGGTCGTCGCGATGAGCGACATCACGGCTTCGCGGGCTGCCGAGCGCCGGCTGCGGGAGGCCCACGATGCCCTGAGCAGCTCCCGTGACGCGCTGGCCCGGAGTGAGGCGCAGTTCCGCAGTGCCTTCGACCACGGTCCGATGGCGATGGGACGGCTCGACGGGGCCGGGGTGCTCGTACAGGTGAACGCAGCCTTTCGTCGGCTGCTCGCCCTCAGCAGTGCGGCCCTCGAGGACCGCAAGCTCACCTCGCTGGTGCTGGCCACCGACCGCGAGCGGATCGCACTGATCCTGGCGTCTGCCGGGGGGTCAGGAGCGCTGCCGGACTACGTCGAGGCTCGGGTCCGGCGGCCGGACGGCAGCAGCCTGTGGTGCGAGATCGCGGTGACCGCCTCCACCGACCCTGACGGCCGGTCCTACCTGCTCGTTCAGCTCGCCGACGTCGACGACCGCAAGCGCCGGGAGCTCGATCTGGAGATGCAAGCCAACCGGGACCCCCTCACCGGGCTGGCCAACCGCTCCACCCTGCATCGCCGCCTCACCGAGATCCTCGCGTCCGCCTCGGTGGGTACCCGCTGCGCGGTCCTGTTCCTGGATCTCAACGGCTTCAAGTCCGTCAACGACACCGCCGGGCACGCTGCCGGCGACGAGGTGCTCATCGAGGTCGGACGCCGGCTCGTCGCCCTCGTCCGGCCCTCGGACCTGGTGGTGCGCCTCGGCGGCGACGAGTTCGTCATCGTCCGCCAGGACGCCGAGGGGGGCAGCCAGGCGCGGTGCGCTCAACTGGTCGAACGCGTGCACCTGGCCTTCGGGGAGCCGTTCGTCACCGCCTCCGGGATGCAGCGCGTCGGTGCCAGCGTCGGAGTCGTCCTGGCCGCGCCCGGTGACGACCCTGCCGCGGTCCTGGCCGCCGCAGACACGGCCATGTACGTCGACAAGCGGCGGGTGGGGAGCACCCTGCCCCTCCAGCGGGCGCAGCCCACACCCCTTCCTGTCGTCCGTCCCTGAGACGGCCTGGCAGACTGTCCTCGCAGCAAGGGCCCCGCGCGCGTAGCGAGCCCCTCGCCCCCGAAGCATTAAGGTGATGCAAGGACCTTTTAAGTCCTGGAAGACGGATCCATACCGTCCGGGGGTACGCCAGCGGGGCCACTGGGCGCCAGTCAGGTCGAGGTCGCAATCCCGCCAGACAGTCGCTTGTGGGAACAGGCATGCTGGGGTCATGCACCACGACGCCGAGCAGTGCCTGCGGGCCGTACAGGCCAAGGACGCCCGCTTCGACGGATGGTTCTTCACCGCTGTTGTGACGACCGGGATCTACTGCCGCCCCAGCTGCCCCGCCGTACCCCCGAAGGCGAAGAACGTCCGGTTTCACGCGACGGCTGCGTCCGCGCAGGCCGCCGGCTTCCGTGCCTGCAAGCGCTGTCGTCCGGATGCGTCGCCAGGCTCGCCGGAGTGGGACCAGCGCTCGGACCTGGTGGCCCGCGCGGTCCGGCTGATCGCCGACGGTGTGGTCGACCGGGAGGGCGTGCCGGGGCTGTCGCAGCGGCTCGGCTACAGCCGCCGCCAGCTCGAACGCCTGCTGTACGCCGAGCTCGGAGCCGGACCCCTGGGCCTGGCGCGCGCCCAGCGGGCGCAAACCGCCCGACTGCTGATCGAGACGACCGGGCTGCCCCTGGGAGACGTGGCCCTGGCGGCCGGCTTCGGAAGCATCCGGCAGTTCAACGACACCGTCCGGGAGGTGTTCGCCACGACCCCCGGCGACCTGCGCCTTCGGGCCAGGCGGGACCTGCCGCCCACCCGGGGGACCGTCACCGTCCGGCTGCCCTTCCGGCAGCCGATGTTCCCGGACAACCTGTTCGGCCACCTCGTCGCCACAGCCGTCGCCGGCGTCGAGGAGTGGCGCGACGGGGCCTACCGCCGGACGCTCCGGCTGCCGCGCGGCAGCGGGGTCGTCGCCCTGACCCCGCACCCGGATCATGTGGGCTGCACCCTGCAGCTCACCGATCTGCGCGACCTGTCGACGGCGATCGCCCGCTGCCGACGGCTGCTCGACCTCGACGCCGACCCGGTCGCGGTCGACGACCTGTTGAGCGAGGACCCTTTCCTGGAGCCGCTGGTCGCCAAGGCTCCCGGGAGGCGTGTCCCCCGGACCGTTGACGAGAACGAGCTGGCGATCCGGGCCGTGCTCGGCCAGCAGGTCAGCACCGCTGCGGCCCGGACCCACGCGTCTCGTCTCGTCGCGGCCCTGGGAGAGCAGATCCCCGATGCCGCAGGCGGTCTGACCCACCTGTTCCCCACCGTGGAGGCTCTCGCCGAGGCCGACCCGGCGACCATGGCGATGCCCCGGTCACGGCGGGACACGATCATCCGACTCGCCGGTGCCCTCGCCGACGGACAGGTCGACCTCGACCCCGGGGTGGACCGGTACGAGGCCCGACGGCAGCTCTCGGCCGTCAAGGGCATCGGCCCCTGGACCGTGGAGACGATCGCGATGCGGGCCCTGGGCGACCCCGACGCCTTCCTCCCCACTGACCTCGGGGTCGTCCAGCTCGCGGCCACCCTCGGGCTGCCGTCAGGGGGTGGCCTGCTCGCGCACGCCGAGCGCTGGCGTCCCTGGCGCGCCTACGCCGTCCAGCACCTCTGGGCGGTCGGCAACCACCCCGTCAACCAGCTGCCCACAGGAGGCAGCTCATGAGGACCTTTCCCGTCGACGCCACCGCCACCGTGGTCGACAGCCCGATCGGACTGCTCACGTTGGTGGCGACGCAGGGGGTCCTGAGCGGCCTCTACATGGTCGACCAGCGGCACCGCCCCGCGCTGGCCCTGCCCCGCGACGACGACGCCCTGCCGGCGGCCCGCGAGCAGCTCGCGGCCTACTTCGCGGGCGAGCTCAAGGACTTCGACGTACCCGTCTCGCTGGTCGGAACGCCGTTCCAGCAGCAGGTGTGGGCGGCGTTGAAGACCATCCCCTACGGCGACACCTGGAGCTACGGTGAGCTGGCTGGCTGCCTCGGGAGGCCTTCGGCGAGCCGGGCAGTGGGCCTCGCCAACGGCCGCAACCCCATCAGCGTCGTGGTGCCCTGCCACCGTGTGGTCGGCAGCAACGGCAGCCTCACCGGGTACGGCGGTGGGCTGGCCCGAAAGACCTGGCTGCTCGCTCTGGAGCGAGGCGTCCGGGGACCGCTCCCGGAGTAGCGTCCGCCGACATGGACCTGGACGTGCTGCTCGCCTCCCTGACCCTGGACGAGAAGGCCTCGCTGACCGCAGGTGCCGACATGTGGAACGTCGTGGGGATCCCCGGGAAGGGGATCCCGACAGTGACGCTCACCGACGGTCCGAACGGGGCTCGAGGGTCGGCGCTGCTGGGTGCCGGTCGGGTGACAGCGGCCTGCCTGCCCTGCGGCTCCGCGCTCGGCGCCTCCTGGGACCCTGGCCTCGTCGAAGAGGTCGGTGCTGTCCTCGGGGAGGAGGCTCGCACGAAGTCGGCACGGTTCCTGCTGGCCCCGACCGTCAACCTCCCTCGGTCGCCGCTCTACGGCCGCAGCTTCGAGTGCTACTCCGAGGACCCGCTGCTGTCCGGGTTGGTTGCGGCCGGGCTCGTGCGGGGCCTGCAGTCGCGCGGGGTGGCGGCGACCTTGAAGCACCTGGTCGCCAACGAGGCGGAGTTCGAGCGGACGACCATCAGCTCGCAGGTCGACGAGCGGGCGCTGCGCGAGCTCTACCTCGTGCCCTTCGAGATCGCGATCCGGGAGGCCGGTGCGCTGGCCGTCATGACGTCGTACAACCGGCTGAACGGGACGTGGTGCGGCGAGGATCCCGACCTGCTGACGACGGTGCTGCGCGGCGAGTTCGGCTTCGACGGGGTCGTGATGTCGGACTGGTTCGCGGTGGGGTCCACGGTCGGTTCGGCAGCGGCCGGGATGGACCTGCAGATGCCAGGACCGGGGCGCTTCTTCGGTGCGCCGCTGGCCGAGGCCGTCCGCGACGGACGGGTCGACGAAGCCGTCCTCGACGCCATGGTCGGACGCTGGCTCTCGGTCGTCGACCGGCTAGGCGCCTGGGACGACACCGCCGCTCCGGAGCAGGCCGTGGACCTGCCCGCGCATCGAGAGGTCTCGCGTCGCGCGGCCGTCGCGGGGACGGTGCTCCTCACCAACGACGGGCTGCTTCCCCTGTCAGGAAGAGAAAGCATCGCCTTGATCGGGCCCAATGCCGTGCGCGCCCACATGATGGGTGGCGGCTCGGCGCAGCTGCGGGCGCACCGCGTCGTGACCCTCGCCGAGGTCGTGCAGGTCCGGCTCCCGGGACAGGTCGTCGTCGAGCCGGGCTGCCTCATCGACAAGACCATCCGGCCCCTGCCGGCCCCCTTCGAGACGACCTTCCGGGACGCTAACGGCCACGTCGTGGGGGTGACCACCGAGCGGGACGGCCGGATGCTGTGGTTCGAGCCGCCGCTCGACGGACTCGACCCGGAGCGCTTCACCTTCACCGCGACGGCGTCCGTCGTGGCCGGCGTCTCGGGACAGCACCGGATCACCCTGGTACAGGCCGGCCGTGCGACGGTGTCGGTAGACGGGGTCGTCGTGCTCGACGGGGTGACAGAGGTACCGGCTGCTGGTCGGGAGCTGTTCGGGCTGGGCAGCATCGAGCTGGAGGCATTCGTCGACCTCACCGCCGGCCAGCAGGCGGAGGTGGTCGTCGACTACGCCAGCACCGGCGCGGTCGTCCTGCGTGGCGTGAAGGTGGGGTTCGAGCCGCCGCCGGACCCCGCGATGATGGACCGGGCCGTCGCCGCTGCGGCCGCCGCGGACGTGGCCGTGCTGGTCGTCGGCACCACCGAGGAGTGGGAGAGCGAGGGCTACGACCGCGACTCGCTGCACCTGCCCGGTGACCAGGACGAGCTGGTACGCCGGGTCTGCGCCGCCAACCCCCGGACGGTCGTCGTCATCAACGCCGGGGCTCCGGTCCAGCTCGACTGGGTGGGTGAGGCGGCAGCAGTGCTGGTGCCGTGGCTCGGCGGCGAGCAGATGGCCGACGCGCTCGCCGACATCCTGCTCGGGGTCAGCGAGCCCTCGGGACGCCTGCCCGTCACGCTGCCGCTGCGGATCGAGCACACGCCCGCCTACGGGGCGTTCCCGGGTGCCAACCACACGGTGTCCTACGGCGAGAGCCTGCTGGCGGGATACCGCTGGTACGACTCGCGCTTCCTGCCCACGGCCTTCCCGTTCGGTCACGGGTTGTCCTACACGTCCTTCACCTGGGGGATGCCGTCTCTGGTCGTCGACGAGGAGCGCGTGGTGGTCGAGGTGACCGTCACCAACACCGGGAACCGTCCTGGCAGCGAGGTCGTGCAGGCCTACGTCGAGCCTCCGGTAGGACCGCTGTTCCGGCCGCGTCGGGAGCTCAAGGGCTTCGCCAAACTCGCCCTCGGCCCGGGTGAGTCCGGTGTCGCCCGGGTCGTCCTGGGACCACGCGCCTTCTCCTGCTGGGACCCGGGGTCGACCGAGACCGCCTACCTGTCGGAACGGCTCGGCGACGGGGTCGTCGTACCCGCATCCGCTGGTCCGGTGCCGTCGACCGTCGCGGGGTGGCGGACCGAGCCGGGGACCTACCTGGTCCACCTCGCCCGGTCGGTCGCCGACGTCGTCGCGACCGTTGAGCTGAACAGGGGGTGACGGCGGGGCCAGCCCGCGGCAGGGTGACAGCACGACCCGCCCGGGTCTGAGCCCACCACCTGGGAGAACCATGAGCGTCCTGGCCTTCGACCGCGGATCTGACAACCCGGCCCTGCCGACGACCACCATCGGCAGCGCCTTCGACGAGGCCGTCCTGCGGTACCCGGACCGCGAGGCGCTCGTCAGCGTCGAGCAGGGCCTGCGCTTCACGTACACCGAGCTGTCGGCAGCCGTCGACGGCGTCGCACGGGGCCTGCTGGCCCGCGGGGTCGCCAAGGGTGACCGGGTCGGGATCTGGGCGCCGAACTGCGCGGAGTGGGTCCTCGTGCAGTACGCCACGGCCCGGATCGGGGCGGTGCTGGTGACCATCAACCCGGCGTACCGCACGCACGAGCTGGCCTACGTGCTGAAGCAGGCCGGTGTCAGCCTGCTCATTGCGGCGCCCTCGTTCAAGACCTCCGACTACGTCGCGATGGCCGCCGAGGCCGCCCCCGGCACGGACGCCCTCTTCTTCGGATCGCCTGACTGGCAGGCGCTTCCGCAGCCGGGAGACCCGCTCCCCGACCTTCGGCTGACCCCGGACGAGGCCATCAACCTGCAGTACACGAGCGGCACCACCGGCTTCCCGAAGGGGGCGACCCTGAGCCACCGAAATATTCTCGGCAACGGCTTCCTGGTCGGCGCGCTGTGCGGCTACACCGAGGCGGACCGGGTCTGTGTCCCGGTGCCGTTCTACCACTGCTTCGGCATGGTGATGGGCAACCTCGGGGCCCTCGCCCACGGTGCCTGCGTCGTCATCCCGGCGGCGGCCTTCGACCCCGCGGCGACCCTGCGGGCCGTCGAGCAGGAGCGCTGCACGTCCCTTTACGGGGTCCCGACGATGTTCATCGCCGAGCTCGCCCTGGCCGACTTCGCGTCCTACGACCTGAGCTCCCTGCGGACCGGGATCATGGCCGGGTCGCCCTGTCCGGTCGAGGTCATGAAGCAGGTGCAGCAGTTCATGCCGGAGGTGACGATCGCCTACGGCATGACGGAGACCTCCCCGGTCTCCACGCAGACCCGCGCTGACGACTCGCTGGCGCGTCGTACCGGCACGGTGGGGCGGGTGCACCCGCATGTGACGGTCAAGGTGGTCTCGCCGGACACCGGCGAGACGGTGGCACGGGGTGAGACCGGCGAGCTCTGCACGGCTGGGTACGGCGTGATGCTCGGCTACTGGGCCGATCCGGACAGGACGGCCGAGGCGATCGACAGCGAGGGGTTCATGCACACCGGTGACCTCGCGGTCATGGACGAGGACGGCTACCTGTCGATCGTCGGGCGGAGCAAGGACATGGTGATCCGTGGTGGGGAGAACGTCTACCCGCGTGAGGTCGAGGAGTTCCTCTACACCCACCCCGAGGTCGTCGACGTGCAGGTGGTCGGCGTCCCCGACCCGAAGTACGGCGAGGAGCTGTGCGCCTGGGTGCGCCTGACCGACGGGTCGGCCCTGACCGCGGACGAGCTGCGGGAGTGGTGCCGCGGGAAGCTCGCGCACTACAAGGTGCCGCGCTACGTCCGCTTCACCGACGAGTTCCCGATGACCGTCACCGGCAAGGTGCAGAAGTTCAAGATGCGCGAGAGGTCCCTGGTCGAGCTCGGCTTGGAGGCCGTCGTCGTCCCTTGACAGGTGACCTAATGGTCACCTAACTTGCCCAGGTGGACGAGGTGTTCAGGGCTCTTGCCGACCCGACGCGGCGGGCCCTGCTCGATGAGCTGTTCCGAGAGGACGGGCAGACGCTGGGGGCGCTGGAGCAGCGGTTCGCGATGTCGCGCTTCGGCGTGATGAAGCACCTGAGGCTGCTCGAGCAGGCAGGGCTGGTCCTCACCAGGCGGCGCGGCCGCGAGAAGCTGCACTTCCTCAACGCTGTGCCGATCCGGCTCGTGCACGACCGCTGGGTCAGCAAGTACTCCGAGCCGTGGGTCGCTGGTCTCAGCGACCTCAAGAACCAACTGGAAGCAGAGGGCAGAACGATGGAGAAGGTCTACGAGATCTACATCCGCACCACCCCGGAGCGGCTGTGGCAGGCGATCACCAGCCCCGAGGAACGAGGGAAGTTCCAGTTCGGCCTGACGGTTACCAGCGACTTCGTCGTCGGCGGTCGTTACGAGCAAGCCAGCCCCAAAGCGCCCGGCGTCCTGCTCGGCGAGGGCGAGAACCTGGTCGTCGACCCGCCGCACAAGCTCGTGCAGACCATGCGTGCCCTGTGGAGCGACGACGTCGAGCGGGAGGGCTTCAGCCGGATCACCTGGGAGATCAGCCAGGTCGGCGACAGCTGCTGCCTGGTCGTCACCCACGACCAGCTCCATGACGGCGCCAACAACCAGCTGTACGGCGGTTGGCCGATGATCTTGTCCGGGCTCAAGACCTGGCTGGAGACCGGCGAGGTCCTCACCACTCCCGGATCGCTGATGTACGCATGATGGACTTCAAGCTCGAGCTGGTGGTCCTGCCCGTCACCGACGTCGACCGGGCGAAGGCGTTCTACCTCGACCGGCTCGGCTTCCGCCTGGACGTGGACTACCGCGCGGGCGAGGACTTCCGGGTCGTCCAGTTCACGCCACCGGGCTCGGCCTGCGCGGTGACACTGATGAAGAACCTCGACGCTGCAGGCTCGGTCAGTGGCCTGCACCTGATGGTCAGCGACACCGACGCGGCTCGCGCGGAGCTGGTTGGCCGCGGGGTGGAGGTCAGCGAGCCGTTCCACTTCGGTCCGGCCGGCCAGACGCCGGGCTCCGACCCGGAGCGCCGCGACTACGGCACGTTCCTGTCGTTCGCCGACCCGGACGGCAACGGCTGGCTCGTCCAGGAGATCCCCAGCCGTGCCTAGCCAGCCGCCGGCGTGATCCGCCCGGTGACCGCACCGAGGGCGAGGCCGCTCGCGGTTGACGCTGTGATCGTGACCACGTCGCCATCGGCAAGAAAAGCCTTGCCCTGCAGGGGATCGCGGCCGTTCCAGGTGAGCTCGATGAGCGACCCGCGCTGGTCCACGGCCGGTCCGCTGACCGTCCCGGAGGCGAACAGGTCACCGGTGCGCAGACCGGCCCCGTTGGCCGTCAGGTGGGCGAGCAGCTGGGGGGCGGTCCAGTACATCCCGGCGAACGGCGGTCGGCTGACGACCTGACCGTTCAGGGCGAGCTCGAAGGTGAGGTCCAGTGCCCAGTCGCCGTCGACGCGGAGGTAGTCAGCGGGCACCGGGTTCTGAATGGGGGCGGCCACGCGGTCCAGGGCCTCCAGGGGAACGACCCACGGTGAGATCGAGGTGGCGAAGCTCTTGCCCAGGAACGGCCCGAGCGGGACGTACTCGTAGGACTGGATGTCGCGTGCGCTCCAGTCGTTGAGCAGTACCACCCCGAAGACGTGCTCCTCGAACTCCCCAGTGGTGACAGGGGTTCCAAGCTCCGACGGGACCCCGACGACGAACCCGAGCTCGACCTCGACGTCGAGCTTCGTCGACGGCCCGTATGCCGGACCGGGGGCCCGCAGCCCGCAGGGACGGCGTACGTCGGTGCCGCTGACGACGACCGTGCCGGCCCTTCCGTGGTAGCCGACCGGCAGGTGCTTCCAGTTCGGCAGCAGGGCGTCCCCGTCGGGCCGGAACATCCGGCCGAGGTTGGTGGCGTGTTCCTCGCTGGCGTAGAAGTCGACGTAGTCGGCCACCTCGAACGGCAGATGCAGCGCCGCCCCGTGGACGAGCGGCGCACCGACGAGGCCGCGGACCTGCTCGCGGACCGCCGTCCAGTACGCCCTTCCCCTTGCCAGGAAGGGGTTCAGCGAGTCGACAGCCCACTCAGGACCCAGGTGCTCTGCAAGGTCCAGGATGCCGTCGTCGACCGCCACGCCCACCTTTCGCGGACCGTCACCGACGGAGAACACGCCGTACGGGAGGGCGGCGCGACCGAAGGTCACAGCAAGCCCAGGGTGATCGCGTCGGTGACCGGCCGGGCGGTGTCGCACGAGCCGTAGGAGTGGAACAGCCAGCGGGTGGCCGTGACGAGGTCGCCGGACAGCTCGCTCGCCTCGTGGGCGAGCGCGTCGCCGTCGGTACACCGAAGCGCGTCGAGGACATCGCCGGCGGACAGCGCGCGGGCGACAGCCAGCAGCAGGTTGAGGTAGCCGTGGTGCGGCTCGCCCTTCGTGCTTTCCCACCCTCGTACGGCGGCGTGCATGCCGGCCGTTCCCTTGAACGGCACGGACACCCGGGCCGCCGCGAGGAGGTAGGTGGCGACCTCCTCGACGGACGGGATCCGGACGCCTCCGCAGCGGAGCTTGCCGAAGACGCCGTGACCGGCGAGCGCCTTGGGGTCGACCCCCTCGAGGTAGCAGGGAAGCTCCGGCATCAGACCGGAGCGCAACTCGACTGCACGGACCCGCAGGCGAGGGTCGATCGGGAGGTCCACGCCTGCGTCCCCGACCAGGTGCACGTCCAGCGAGCTACCCGGGCTGGCATCGAGCAGCGCCAGCAGCTCCTCTACCCGGTCGCCGGGGCACAGGAAGCGTCCGCTGAGCATCGGTGATGCCGAGGCCCGATGTCGGGCCAGCGCGTCTTCCATCGCAAGCCAGGACGGCGGGAACAGGCCTGCATCATCGACCAGGCCCGCGAGCAGCGGCATCACCGGCAGGGGCAGAAACGGGCGGGGCAGCTCATCGGGCCCAGGTCCAGGGGTAGCCGGGGTCGTCGACCTCGGCCACGCCCGGCGCGAGGTCCAACGGGGCGAAGGTGTCGATCATGACAGCGAGCTCATCGGTCGAGGCCTTGCCGAGGGCTCGCTCGACCGACCCGGGCTGCGGTCCGTGCACGAAGCCGCCGGGGTGCAAGGTGATCGAGCCGTGCCCGACGCCGCTGCCGGCACGGGAGGTGAAGTCGCCACCGACATAAAACAGCACTTCGTCACTGTCGACGTTGCTGTGGTTGTAGGGGACCGGTACCGCTTCGGGGTGGTAGTCGAGCAGCCGCGGTACGAAGGAGCAGATCACGAAGCCGGGACCGGCGAAGGTCTGGTGCACCGGTGGCGGCTGGTGCAGGCGGCCAGTGACCGGCTCGAAGTCGTGGATCGACAGGGCATACGGGTAGAGGCAGCCGTCCCAGCCGACGACGTCGAACGGGTGGGAGGCGTAGGTGTAGGTCGTGAAGCGCCCCCGTCGGCGGACGAGGACGTCGGTCTCGGCGGCGTCGTCCACCAGCAGCGGAGCCGTGGGAGCCCGGAAGTCCCGCTCGCAGTACGGCGACTGCTCGAGGACCTGGCCGTGCCTGCCCAGGTACTGCGAGGGCAGCGTGACGTGCCCCCGGGCCTCCACGACGAGCGCCCGCAACGGCCCGTCCGCGACCACCCAGCGATGCGTCGTACCGGTGGGGACCACGACGTAGTCACCCGGTCCGATGTCGAGCGACCCGAATACGGACTCGAGCCGCCCCGTACCGGACTCGACGTAGACCAGCAGGTCGCCGTCGGAGTCGCGGTACAGCGGGGAGTCGGCTACCGCGGCGACGTAGGAGATCCGGACGGTGCTGTTGCCCATCAGGACGTGGCGACCTGTGACGAGGTCACCACCGGTCGGGAGCTTGCCGGTCATCAGGTGCCGGGGCAGGAGCACCTCGGGGGCGGCCAGTCCGGCGTCGTCGAGGCCCGAGGCGACGGCATTGACGATCCGCGTCGGCAGTTCCCGGTGGTAGAGCAGGGCGGAGTCGGAGGAAAAGCCCTCCTCGCCCATGAGCTCCTCGGCGTAGAGGCGTCCGTCGGGCTGCCGGAACTGGGTGTGCCGCTTGCGCGGCACCTCTCCGACGCTGCGGTAGTGAGGCACGGTTGAAACTCCTTAGCCAGGCTCGACCTACAGGTTGCCCCGTCGGTCCTGCTCGCGCTCGATGGCCTCGAACAGCGCCTTGAAGTTGCCCTTGCCGAAGCCGAGCGAACCATGCCGTTCGATCAGCTCGAAGAAGACCGTCGGCCGGTCCTGGACGGGCTTGGTGAAGATCTGCAGCAGGTAGCCGTCCTCGTCGCGGTCGGCCAGGATCTTCAGCTCGCGCAGCTCCTCCAGCGGTACTCGGGTGTCGCCGACCCACGAGCCGAGCTCGTCGTAGTAGGTGTCCGGGGTCTGCAGGAACTCGATCCCCCGGGCCCGCATCTCGCGGACCGCGCGGACGATGTCGCCCGTGGCCAGCGCGATGTGCTGCACGCCGGGGCCGCCATAGAACTCGAGGTACTCGTCGATCTGCGACTTCTTCTTCCCGACGGCCGGCTCGTTGAGCGGGAACTTCACCTTGAACGAGCCGTCGGACACGACCTTGGACATGAGGGCTGAGTACTCGGTGGCGATGTCGTCCCCGACGAACTCCTTCATGTTCACAAAACCCATGACCTCGTTGTAGAACGTCACCCACTCGTTCATCTTGCCGAGCTCGACGTTGCCGACGACGTGGTCGATTGCTTGGAACAGGCGCTTGTCGGGCTTGGCGACCAGCGGCTCGCGGGCCACGAAGCCGGGCAGGAAGGGTCCGCTGTAGTCGGAGCGCTGCACCAGGGTGTGGCGGGTCTCGCCGTACGTCTGGATGGCAGCGGTCACGACCTTGCCGAACTCATCCTCGGTGACTGTCGGCTCCTGCAGACCGGTGGCTCCGCGTTCGATGGCGAGGGCGTAGGCCAGCTCCACGTCGGACACCCGCAGCGCGACGTCGACGACCCCGTCACCGTGGCGGGCGTGGTGCTCGCCCTCCCACGTGCCCGCGACGACGGGCGCGGTGAGGAGGAAACGCGCTCCGCCACTCTCGAGCAGATACTCCGCGTGAGCTCGCGAGCCGGTCTCCGGACCGCGGTAGGCGGTGAGCGTCATGCCGAAGGCTGTTGCGTAGAAGTGCGCTGCCTGGCGGGCGTTGCCGACCACGAAGCGCACGTGGTCCCAGCCCTCGAGGGGAAAGTCCTGGTCGGTCGCGTGAGAAGCCATGCGGTCACCCTCGGGGTCGTTGCGCAGGTGCGCAAGACCCGCCCTGAATGTTGGGCAGGTTGTACAGACAGACTAGTCTCGACCCTGACAGACTGGTCAACATGCACGATCTCGATGCCCTCGACCGCTCGCTGCTGCAGCTCCTGCTGGCTGAGCCCAAGCTGGGGGTCCTCGAGACCTCGCGTCGGCTCGGCATCGCCCGCGGTACGGCGCAGGCGCGGCTGGCCCGGCTCGAGAAGGCAGGTGTCCTTCGTGATTGGGCACCCACGGTCGACCCGGCCGGCCTCGGCTACGCCGTCACCGCCTTCGCGACGCTCGAGGTGCAGCAGGGCCAGGGGATCCGGGCGGTGAGCGAGCACCTGCGCTCGATCCCGGAGGTGCTCGAGGCGCACACCACGAGTGGCCAGGGGGACGTGCTGTGCCGGATCGTGGCCAGGGACCACAGGGACCTGCAGCGGGTCCTGGACGCGGTCACGTCCACGCAGCTCGTGGCCCGGACCTCGACGGTGATCAGCCTGACCAACGAGGTGCCGTACCGGGTCGGGCAGCTTCTTGGGTGAGCCCGGCGGGCCTAGGGTGGGGGCATGTTCGAAGAAGCGCAGTACTTCGCACCGCTGGTCGACCATGGGGACGGGATGCTTCGCGTCCAGCTGGGCAAAGGTCACCCCGGTTTCGCGGACCCGGTCTACCGGGAGCGGCGCGACGCCCTCGCAACCCTCGCGTCGAGGTGGCGGCCGGGAACGCCCGTCCCGGTCGCGGACTACACCGACGAAGAGCACGACGTCTGGCGCGAGGTCTGCGCCGCGCTCGAGTCCAAGCACGAGACCTACGCCTGTCAGCAGTACCTCGACGGCAAGGAGCGCCTGGAGCTGCCCAAGGACCGGGTGCCTCAACTGGAGGAGGTCAGCGAACTGCTCGCTCCCCTGACGGGCTTCCGCTACCAGCCGGCTGCCGGCCTGGTCCCACTGCGGGAGTTCTACGGAGCCCTCGCCGACCAGAACTTCTGGTCAACGCAGTACGTCCGGCACCACTCCGTCCCCCTCTACACGCCCGAGCCGGACGTCATCCACGAGGTGGTCGGTCATGGCAACACCCTCGCCGACGACCGCTACGCCGCGCTCTACCGCAGCGCCGGTGAGGCGGCCCGTCGGCTCGAGACCGACGAGGCTCTGCAGTTCGTCAGCAAGGTCTTCTGGTTCACCCTCGAGTTCGGGGTCGTGCACGAGCACGAGGGACTGAAGGCCTACGGCGCAGGCATCTTGTCCAGCCCGGGCGAGATCGAGCAGTTCCGCGGCATGGACATCCGGCCGCTCGACCTGCGCGCCATGGGCACAACGACCTACGACATCACCGTCTACCAGGGCCTGCTGTACGCCGCCGAGTCCTTCGCGCAGGTGGAGGACGTCGTCGGTGTCTTCTGGGACGGCTGCGACGACGACTCGATCGCCGCGCTGCGGGGCGTTCCGGCGTGAGGGACGTCCCGCTCACCGCGGACGATCTCGCCGTCGCCCTCGAAAGCCTCCCCACCTGGTACGTCGAAGCCGGCGCGTTGACGACCCGGCGCGAGCTGGCGTCCTTCCTCGGCGCTGTCGCGTTCGTGGCTCAGGTCGCCGAGATCGCCGAGAAGCTCGACCACCACCCCGACATCGACATCCGCTGGCGCACCGTTGTTCTCAGGGTCAGCACCCATGACTCCGGCGGGGCCATCACAGCCCAGGACACCAGGTTGGCGCGGCAGGTCGACGCCCTGGCGTAGGGCCTGCTGAGCCTGGGTGGATCAGCCCACCGACGTACAGCCCGTCAGCATGGAGCGACTGCTTCCCGGGGCGGTCTCGACCCGCTACGGGCTGGGTCCTAGAGTCGGCGGGTCACGTGCAGGAACCCGGTGCGATCCCGGGACGGTCCCGCCACTGTGAGAGCCCGCGAGGTGTGAGTCGCGGGGCTCGAGTCAGGAACTGCATCATCTCTCGAGCGGGGCGTGGAAACCCCGGAGGAGGCAACAGCCACATGAACAGCACCACGATTAGAACAGACACCCTTGCCGGGCCGGTCGCGAAGCAGGCCGTGGCGACCCTTGTCACCCTCGGCGCCATCGTGCTGGCCCTCGTGACCCTGTACGCCGTGTTACTGGACCAGGGCCAGCTCCTGTCGCCGGTGCTCGGCAAGCTCGCCGCGACCGCCAACTACCTGCACGAGCTCGCCCACGACGGACGCCACCTCCTCGGCGCCCCCTGCCACTGACGCTCGCGTGCTGACGTTCCTCAAGCGGGGCGTCGTCGCCGGGGCCTTCGGGGGCCTGCTCGCCGGCGCCTTCGGCTTCCTGCTGGCAGAGCCCGTCATGGACCGGGCCGTCGACCTCGAGTCGGCTCGGCAGGCGGCAGCCGGCGAGCACGTCTCGGAGACGTTCTCCCGCCACACCCAGCACGTGGGCTTCCTCGTCGCCACCCTGGCCGTCGGGATCGCACTCGGCATCCTGTTCGGTGTGGTCTACGGCCTGCTGCACCGCTCCGACCCCTCGCGGGCGCCGTGGCGACGAGGGCTGCAGCTCGGTGCTTGTGCCTTCTTCGGGGCCTACCTCGTGCCGTTCCTGCGCTACCCCGCCAATCCTCCCGGCGTGGGCGACGCGGGCACCATCGATGCCCGCGCCAACGCCTACCTCAGCGCCGTGGTGATCGGCCTCGTCGGTGCGGTCACCCTCGGACTGGTCCACCGCAGCCTGACGGAGCGGGGCTGGCGTCCGTCGTACCGGCAGGTGGCGCTGGTCGCTCTCGCGGTCCTGACGGTTGCGATCACCTACGCGCTGCCCGACAACACCGACCCGATCCCGGTCGACGCCGGCCTGATCTGGGAGTTTCGCCTGCTGTCGCTCGCCACGTCGGCCCTGCTGTGGGGCGGTCTCGCGGTCGCGTTCGGACTGCTCGGTGAACGGGCCTCGGTTCGCGAGGACGCCGGCGACCTCAGCCCCGTCTGACGCTCAGCCGGGATGGGGACCGCGCGCGCGTACGGTGGGGCGCCCCACCTGCTCCGGAGGCAGGTGCGCCCGGCGGCGGAGGCCGGCGATGTCGGTGAGCAGGATCCGACGTCCCTCGAGGTGGACGAGACCACGCTGGGCGAACCCGCCCAGGACCTGGTTGACGCTCTGCCGGGTGCCACCGCTCATCTCGGCGAGGCGGGCCTGGGTGATGGCGACGACCGGCGGGGAACCTGGCGCGGCCAACCGGAGCAGCGCCTTGGCGACCCGTCCGGCCAGGTCGAGGAAGACGTGGTCGGCGGCCTGCTCGGTGAGGCGTCGGACCATCGCCCCGAGCTGTCGCATGAGCGGCTCGAGGATGGCCGGCTGGTGGTGCAGCAGCCCGAAGAACTCGGCCCGGGAAAGGACCAGGACGACGGTCGGCTCGGTGGCCTCGACCGACGCCGATCGGGGAGCCCCGTCGAGCAGCGCCACCTCCCCGAGGACCTCGGGCGCTTCGAGCACGTTCAGCGCGGCCCGCTCCCCTTCGGCAGAGGTGCGAAAGACCGTCACCGACCCGCTGATCAAGATCAGCAGTGCGTCCCCGACCTCGCCCTCAACGAACAGCAGCTCGCCCCGGTCGTAGTGGCGGGGCCGGGCGACGGCGGCGACCTCGAGCAGCACCCGCTCGTCGAGGCCCGCGAAGAGCTCGACCTGACGCAGTGACCCGAGCGTGCCCGTCGTCGTTGGTACACGATCCATGGTCAACCCCAGAACCTTGTGACTGCTGCACGCACCCTAGCCCCCGACCCCCCAGCGCCTTAGCCTGCGGGGGCAGGGCTGGATCCTGGACAGATCGGGCAGGGACGAGAGCGATGATCGAATGCCACCGGTGCGGCAGTGGTGGTCGCCCCGGTACCCGCTTCTGTGGCGGCTGTGGCACGGTGCTCGGCAGCGCCCGCTCAGGGGTGCGCAAGACGGTCACCGTGCTGTTCGCGGACACCCGCCTTCCGCTGGCCACCGATGACGTCGAGTCCGGCGTCCGGGTGGCCGATGCTTTCTACGACCGGCTCCGGCGGGTGCTCGTCGCGCACGGAGGGACGGTCGAGCGCTCCGCCGGAGACGCCGTGATGGCCGTGTTCGGCGTCCCGACCGCCCGGGACGACGACGCCCGCCGCGCCGCCGCGGCTGCGCTTGCCGTACGCCAGGTCGTGGTCGCTCTACCTGGGTCACCCCAGGTGTCGGTCGGCATCAACACCGGTGAGGTCCTCACCGGTGACGTCGCAGAGCAGCAGGAGCTCGCCGTCGGGGACCCCGTCGTGGTGGCGGCCCGGCTGCAACAGCTGGCCCGCCCCGGGGAGGTTCTGCTCGGCCCGGAGACGGTGCGGCTGCTCGGGACCGAGGCGGTTCTCGGCGATGCCCGGCAGCTGTGCCTGAAGGGACGAGCCGGCCAGGTGACCGTTGTCCCGCTGGAGGGGTGGGACGTGACGCCGAAGGACGGGGAGCGGGGCCCCTATGTCGGGCGCGACCCGGAACGCGGGATGCTGCACGCGGCCCTGGACCGGACCGTCGCGACCGACCTGGCCCAGCTCGTGACGGTGCTCGCCGAAGCCGGGCTGGGCGCCTCCCGGCTGCTCCGGGAGGTGCTGAGGGAGCGCACGGACGTCGCCGTCGTGCGCGGAACCTGTCGCGGTTACGGCAGCCGCTCGGCCTGGTCTGCCCTGTCAGAGGTGCTGCACGGGCTGGCGGGTGTGCCCGTCGAGGGCAGCGGCGCGGACGTGCTCGCCGCCCTCACCGCAGGCCGTCCACGCCTGGCGGGGGTGGCGCCCGTCCTGGCCGGCCTGCTCGACGACAGCGACACTCCGGTCGGCAGCATCGCGATCGCGTCGGCGGTCGCCCGCGTGCTGTCACTGGTGGCGGAGGACGGCCCGCTGGTCGTGCTGCTCGAGGACGTGCACCTGGCCGACGGTCCGCTGCTCGATCTCGTCCCGGACCTCGCACGACGGTTGGAGGGCTTCCCCGTCGTGCTGGCCGTCACGGCCCGCCCCGAGCTGCTCGAGCACCGTCCCACCTGGGGGCAGGGGCTGCGGCACGTCCTCGGGCTGACGCTCCGGCCGATCGACGCAGACGCCTCCCGACGACTCGCCGAGGCGCTGCTGCCCGGGGACCCGGACGGCGTCGAGGCCGTGCTCGCCGGCGCTGCGGGCAACCCGCTCTTCCTCGAACAGCTGGCGCAAGCCCACGGCGAAGGAGCGGGTTCGTCAGCGCCGTCGGTGTCCGCTGTCCTCGCGGCACGTCTGGACCGGCTGCCAGTGCAGAGCCGCCAGGTCCTCGAGCGGGCAGCCGTCATCGGTGCGTGGGGACACGTCGGGGACCTGATGGCGCTCTGCGACGTCGAGTCGAGGCTCGACGTGGAGGCGGAGCTGGGGGCGCTGGCCCGTCGTGACCTGCTCGAGCTCGACGGTGGAAGGTGGGCGTTCGGCAGCGAGCTGGTCAGGGAGGCCACGCAGGGCGGCCTGGCGCGTGAGGTGCGCGCCGACCTTCACCGGCGGCGGGGTCAGGCCCTGGCCCGAGAGGGGGCCAACGTCGCAGCCGGCTTCCACCTCGGTCTGGCCAGTCACCTGCTGCGTGTCGCCGACCCTGAGCGCAGCGCGGGCCTCGCCCGCGAAGCCGCCCGGCTCTCGGCCGCGGGGCTTCGGGTAGTCAGCGGGGACCTGGTCGCCGTCCATGGCGGCCCGGGTACGGCGCCCTCCCTCTCGGCCCGGCCGCCGGGGGTCGGCGTGACCGTGCCCGCGACGGGGTAGATGCTGGTCACCGACAGCACCTGCACCCGACAGCACCTGCACCCGACACCACCCGCGAGGAGCACCATGAGCCCGATCCGGCGCGTTGCCCGTCCCCTGCTGGCCAGCATGTTCGTCGTCGGCGGGATCGACGCCCTGCGGCATCCCGGCCCGCGCGTCGAGATGGTCCGAGCCGCCGGCCTGCAGTCCCCCGAGACCCTCGTCCGGGCCAACGCAGCGTCCGAGCTGATCGCCGGGTTCGCTCTCGCGACCAACCGCGTCCCCCGGCTGTCGGCCCTGGTGCTGGCCGGTTCACTGGTCCCGACGACCTACGTGGGTCACCCGTTCTGGGCCGAGAAGGACAAGGCCGTTCGCAAGCAGCAGCAGGTGCATTTCTTCAAGAACCTCGGGATGCTCGGTGGCCTGCTGCTGGCCGTGGCCGACACCGGTGGTCGGGAGTCAGTCGCCCACGCTGCGGCGCGGGTCTCACGGCAAGCCAGGAAGGACGCTGCCAAGGCCACCCGCAGGGCCAGCAAGGCAACGCACCGGGCGGCTGCCAAGGCCTCGGCGCAGGCCGCGAAGCTGTCCCCCACGTCGTAGCGAAGACCCGCCAGCACCCGCTGCGTCACACGTGCCGGTCGGGACAGCTACTCGCGCAGGGCGTCGAGCCGCGCGATGACGGCGTCGACGGACAGGTCGCGGTCCAGGCGGGACTGAGCAGCCAGCCCGATCCCCGCGGCACACATCGTGCTGTCGACGAGCTCGTCCAGTGGCGGCCAGGGGAACCGAGGCTTGGCGATGAGCAGGCTGGCGAGGCCGTGCGCAGTGGCCCACAGTTGCATGCCCAACTGGAGCGGGTCACCCTCCAGGACGCCGACGGCGACACACGAGGTGACCGACGCCAGCAGGTGGCCGAAGGCGCCGCTCGCGACCTCGTCCACCGGCTCGTAGTCGGACGGGGCGCCCATCATGGCGATCCGATAGTGCTCGGGGTTGGCGAGCGCGAACTGGACGTAGGCCACTCCCTGCCGACGGAGCGCCTCGAACGGGTCCGCGGCGTCCGAGGAGGCCTCTTTCAGCGTGACGTGCAACGCCTCGAACACCTGCTCGCAGACCGCGTTGAGCAGCGACTGCTTGTCGGCGAAGTGGAGGTAGATCGACGGCACCGAGACGCCCACCCGTCCAGCCACGGCCCGCAGCGAGACCGACTCCTCGGAGCCGGTCTCGCGCAGCAGGTCCATGGCGGCGCGCAGGACCTCGCCGCGCAGGGCTGCGCCCTGGCCTCGAGGTGCGCGCTTGCGTGGTTCAGGCACTGACCGGTTCCTCCAGGCGTTCGGGGACGGGTGTCGAGTGTGCCTCAGACAGGCCGATCCGGGTGTGCAGGCGTTTGAGCGGCGCGGGAGCCCACCAGTTGGCCGGCCCCATCAGGCGCATGAACGCCGGCACGAGGGCGCCCCGGACCAGGGTCGCGTCGACCAGCACGGCAAGCGCCGTACCCAGGCCGAGCAGCTTGATGAAGGTGATGTCGGAGGACACGAACGACAGGAACACCAGGGCCAGCAGTGCGGCCGCGGCCGTGACCAGTGAGCCGGTCCGCTCGAGGCCCCGGGCGACCGCGCGGGTGTTGGCCTCGGCCGAACCGTCCCCGGCGTCCCACTCCTCCTTGATGCGCGACAGCAGGAACACCTCGTAGTCCATCGACAGTCCGAACAGCACGCAGAACATCAGGATCGGCATGGTCGTGTCGAGCGTTCCGGTGATGATCGGGTCACCGATGAGTCCGGCAAGATGCCCCTCCTGGAACACCCACACCATCAGCCCGAAGGTCGCGGACAGGCTGAGGACGTTCAGGATGAGCGCCTTGACCGGGAGGACGATCGAGCCGGTGAACAAGAACAGCAGCACGAACGTCGCGGCCAGGACCAGTCCCAGGGCCAGCGGCAGCTTGTTGGCCAGAGCCTTCTTGGTGTCGACGAGCTGCGCAGCCTGGCCACCGATCAGCACGCGCCCCGGAGCCGGGACGGCTCGCAGCTGCTTCACCAGCTTCTCGCCGGCCGGACCGATCGACTCGATCGAGGGCACGATTGACAGTCGCTGCCCGGCCGCCACCTGGTACGCCGCAACCCCCGCGGCGACCTGACGACCGGCAACGTAGCGGCCGGAGGACGCGTCGACGCGCTCGACACCCGCCACGTTCGACAGGGCCGTGGCGTAGGCGTCGACGGACGCCGGGGCCGGGGTGAGGAGCACGGGTAGCGCGAAGCCTTCGCGCCCGGTGAAGTCGTCGCGGAGCACTTGCGCGACCTGGTGGGCCTGCGCGGTCCTGGGGAGCACCCGGTCGTCGGCGAGGCCGAAGATGACGCTCTGGAACGGCAGGCCGAGCAGGACCAGGACGAGCACCACCGCGGTGCCGACCCCCACGGGGCGGCGCATGACGGTGACGGCGACGCGGTGCCAGAAGCCCTCGTCGACCGCCTTGACGCGCGGCGGCTGGAGCCGGAGCGCCTTGCGCAGTGGCCGGCGCAGGTCGAGGCTGTCGACCCGGTGGCCGAGAGCAGCGAGGGCGGCGGGAAGCACCACGAGGGCGCCGAGCAGGGCGAACAGGACGGCGGAGATCCCGGCGTACGCGAAGGACTTGAGGAAGAAGAGCGGGAACACGAGGAGCGCGCCGAGGCTGAGCATCACGGTCACGGCCGAGAACAGGACGGTTCGGCCGGCGGTGCGAAGCGTCTGCGCCACCGCATCGGGAACGGTTCGGCCGAAGGCGAGCTCCTCGCGGTAGCGGGTGACGAGGAACAGCGAGTAGTCGATGCCCAACCCCAGTCCCAACGAGGTGGCGAGGTTGACGGAGTACACGCTCACGTCGGTGAAGCCGTGCAGGACGTGCAGGGACAGGAACGTCCCGAGGATCGACAGCACACCGACCAGCAGGGGCAGCGAGGCGGCCACGGCGGAGCCGAAGACCAGGACGAGCAAGATCGCGGTGACCGGGATGGCGATCGACTCGGCGCGGATGATGTCGTGCTCGATGGTGTCGCCGACCTCGGCATAGACGGCGAACTCGCCGCCGGTGCGCACGCTCAGACCTCCGGTGGCCGTGCCGTCAAAGGACGTCGCGAGGGCCTTGGCGGTCTTGACGGCGGCGTCCTGGGACCCGGTCAGGCGGGCGAGCACCAGGGCTTGACTGCTGTCCTTGGAGCGCAGCGTGTCCGGTCGTCCGGCGCTCCAGTAGGAGACGACGTCGGCGACGCCCTTCTGCTGGGCCAGCCTGGCGGTGAGGGCCGCACCGGGTCCGGCGGCCTGGTCGACGCCGGCCGGGGTCTTGACGAGGAGCAGGAAGTTCGAGGCTCCGGTGTGGAAGGTGTGGTCGAGCTCGGCCGCAGCCAGCTCGGACTGTTGCTTGGGGTCGGCGAAGCCGCCGCCGCTCAGCTCCGTGGCCACGCCGCCGCCGAGGCCGCCGGCGAGGGCGAGGAACACGAACGCGAGGACGAGCACGAGGCGGCGACGGGCCACCAGGACGGGTGCGAGACGAGTGAGCACGTAGACCTCCGGCTATGAGTGAACGCCGCTAAGTTAGCCTTGTTCAGTCGAGTCCGTCAAGGGGTTCGCGCAGACTTCTTTCGCGGCTACTGTTCGAGGAGGGTCTTGAGCCGCACCAGCGTCTTCTCCATGCTGGCGGCGTTCTTCGCGGGGTACTGCATCTTCTCGATGAAGGCCGGCGAGCGGCTGCTGTCCCAGTCGAAGCTCTCCGTCACCCGGGTTCCCGGGCCTTCGGCGGTGAGCTCGTAGCGCCAGATGTGCTTGCCGAAGTGGCGCCACGCGATAAGGGCGTCCTGGTCGTACTCCACGACCTCGTTGGTGATGACGTACGGCAGACCGATGCGCATCCGCATGCCGAACTTGGCCCCCTTGGACAGGGTGTCCGGCCCCTTGATGCTCGCCTTGACCGAGCCCGAACCGTCGAAGTCCGGGTGCCTGCGCGCGTCAGCCAGGACCGCGAAGATCCGGTCAGCTGGGGCGTTGATCAGGACGGAACGGCTCACGCTGCGGGTCATGGCTGCAGCGTAGGTGCCGGTGAGGGACGATGCCTGACGTGGCACTCCCCCCAGGCGGTACGACGGGCTCCGGCACCTCGGGTGCGACGGATCGGGATGCGACCGGTCGGGGCGCTCGTGGGCAGGGCGCTGGTGGGCAGGGCGCTGGTGGGCAGGGCGCTGGTGGGCAGGGCGCTGGTGGGCAGGGCGCCCGCGGTCGTGGGGCGAGAGCAGGGGGGGTCGTCCGCGGCGGTGCCCGTCGGGTCCGGGCAGCGGCCGGCGCCGACGGCGCGGACCGGTCCGGACTCACCGCCCTGATCGGCGCCCAGGCCCTGTCGTCGGCGGCGGACGCGCTGGTTGCCGTCGCCCTGGCGAGTACCGCTTTCTTCCAGGTCTCGGCCGAGGCGGCCCGCGGCAAGATCGCGCTCTACCTGCTGCTGACGCTGTTGCCCTTCTCGCTGCTCGTGCCGGTCGCCGCACCGGTGCTCGACCGGTTTCCACACGGACGCCGCAACGTCCTGGCGCTGACGACGGCGGCCCGCGGGCTGGTCGCGTGGACGCTCGCCGGATCCCTCGCGTCGCTCGCGCTCTACCCGCAGGCGCTGGCGATCTTGGTGCTGCAACGCGCCTACGGCGTGGCCCGGGCCGCCGCCGTCGTCCGGGTGCGCCCCCCCGAGCTGGGGCTGGTCGCCTCGAACGCCCGGCTCAACATCGCTTCTTTGGTGTCCTCCGGTATTGCCGCCGCCACAGGGGTCGTGATCGCGAACACACTGGGCTCGGATTGGACCCTGCGGCTGGCAGCCGTGCTGTTTCTTGTCGGCGGGGCCGCAGCCTTGCGGCTGCCCACGCACGTGGATGACCTCGCCTCCGAGGAGGTGCGACGGGCCGTCCGCTTCTCCATGTCGTCGGCGCCCCGACACATCAAGCGTGCCCTCGTCGGGACGGTCTCGCTGCGCGCCATCAGCGGCCTGCTGACCCTGGGCCTGGCCATCTTGCTCAAGGCCCATGGCGCGTCGGCTCCGACGGTCGGGCTGGTCCTCGGGGCTGCCGTCGGCGGCGGCTTGGTGGGTACCGCCCTGGCATCCCGGTTGACCGCCGAGCGGACGGCACGGCTGACCGCCTTCGCCCTGCTCGCACCCACGGTGGCCTGCCTGCTGGCGGCGGCCTTCGGCGGCACGATGCTCGCGGCGTTGGCGGTCGGGTCGGTCGGTCTCGGTGCCTGCCTGGGCAAGTACGCACTGGACGCCGCCCTGCAGAGCCACGTGGCTCCCGATCAGATCGGTTCGGCGTTCGCGTTGTCCGAGACGGCTCTGCAGCTCGGCTGGGCTCTCGGGGGTGCGCTCGGCCTTGCCCTGTCGCTGCTCGACAAGACCGGGATCGGGGAGACGGGTGCCCGTGCGGCGCTGTTTGCCTTCTCGACCGGCATCCCGTTCCTCGGCTTGGTCCTGCTTCGCCGCTGGCGCCCGGCCCGGACTCTCGCCGCTCCCGTGCCGAGCGAGCCGCCCGCCTGAGTCAGACGCGGCGGGAGAAACAGACGTCCGTGGCGTGTCGGGTGAAGCCGAGCCGCTCGTAGACGCGGATCGCGTTGGTGTTTCCCTCGTCGACGTACAGCATGACCTCCGACAGGCCCAGGGAATGCAGGTGGTGCAGGCCCAGCAACGTCAGGGCGGGCCCGAGTCCGTGGCCCTGCTCGGACGGGTCGACGCCGACGACGTAGACCTCGCCGAGCGCCTCGTGGTCGTGTGGGTGGGAGGAGTCGCCAGGGTCGGCGTGGCGGGTCTTGCCGTGCACCTTCGTCCAGTGGAAGCCGACCAGCGAGGAACCGCGGAAGGCCAGGAAGAAACCGGCCGGGTCGAACCACGGCTCGGCCTCGCGGACGAGCACTTCCTCGATGCCCCAGTCGCTCTGGTCCGGGTGGGCGGCGAACGCCTTGTTATTGAGGGTGGTCCAGTCCTGCTCGTCCTGGCCCACGACGAAGGTCCGGATCGAGATCCCCTCGGGCAACGAGACTTCCGGCAACGACCCGGCAGGCAGCACCTCGCTCAGGGGACGACGCATCTGCCACAGGGTCCGGGTGCGGTCGAATCCGAGAGAGGCAGCCAGCTTCGAGGCGGCAGCGTGGTCGCCGTGTGCCCACAGCCGTAGGCGACCATCCGGGGACTGCTGCACCAGCCCCTCGACGAGGACCCGTCCGATGCCCGCGCCCCGGGCGGCGGGCAGCACGGCCACCTCGGCCGACGAGCCCTCGAGCTGGTCGGTCACGTCGAGGTGGGCGTAGCCCAGGAGCGCGCCGTCGGGATCGCGGACCAGTAGGTGCCGCACGTCGGCGTCACCACCCCGTGGCAGATGCAGCATCACGTGGTCGGACAGCGGAGGCGAGCCGTCGTGGGTGGCCACCCGCTCCACCAGGGCCTTCACGTCCGCAACGTCCATAGCGGACAGCCGGAGCAGGACGGAGGGGGTCACGTATCCACGGTACCGAGGAGCCCTGTCCGCGCGGGGTGCCGCACCTCACGGGACGGGTTGGCCGTACAGGGGAGGGGTTGTCACCTGCTGTCCACCTCCGGCCCCGACGCTCGCTATTCCGCGCGCCCACGGAGAGGCCCGAACATGAGACGGTCCGCTGTTGCTCTGGTCCGCTTGCGGGCGGCTCGCCGTCAGGCCGGTGACCGTGCAACGGGCTGCCGGCCGCGGGCCTGCGTCGACGCGCGACCGCGCCCTAGCGACTCAGGACAGGTCCACGGACTGCTGGCTCAGGTCGAGCGACCCGAGCACGGCGGTCTCCTCCGGCAGGGCCGCCAGCGGCGGCGTGACGAACTTGTAGCCGACATGCCGGACGGTGCCGATGAGCTGCTCGTGCTCGGGACCGAGCTTGGCGCGCAGTCGACGCACGTGCACGTCGACGGTGCGGGTGCCCCCGTAGTAGTCGTAGCCCCAGACCTCCTGGAGCAACTGCGCCCGGGTGAAGACTCGGCCCGGGTGCTGCGCGAGGTACTTCAGGAGCTCGAACTCCTTGAAGGTCAGGTCCAGTGCCCGGCCACGCAGGCGGCAGGTGTAGGTGCCCTCGTCGATCGTCAGCTCACCGGCACGCACGACCCCCGGCTCGTTGGCTGCCTCGGTGGTCGTCGCCACCCGGCCGGTGGCAAGGCGCAGGCGGGCGTCGACCTCGGCCGGCCCGGCCGTGTGGAGCAGCACGTCGTCGATGCCCCACTCGGCGGTGAGGGCGACGAGGCCACCCTCGGTGAGGACCGCGAAGACCGGTGAGCTGACGCCCGTCGTACGCAGGAGTCGGCACAGGGAGCGGGCCTGGACGAGGTCGCGTCGGGCGTCGACGAGGATCGCGTCGACCGGCTGCGAGCCGGTGTCGTCGAGCAGGGCTGACACCTCGAGCGGCGCTACGCGCACCGAGTGTCCGAGTAGTCCGAGGGCGGGAAGCACCTCGGACGAAGGGGTCATCGCATTGGTGAGCAGGAGCAGCGTGGCCACGTGGGCGTACCTCCGGGTCGGCTGTTGAGGGGAAGCCGTGGAGAGGCGCCATTGCCTCGAGGGAAACGCCAGGGTACCGGAACGACACCGATCGTTCTTCTCTGGGGGAGGGCCGAGCGGCGGACAGGCACACTGGAGGAGTGGAGCTGCTTACCGCTGACGGTGTTCGGCTGCACGCCGTCCACACCCCGGCCAGCAGCACGGACGTGTGTGCGGTGTTGGCCCACGGGTTCACCAACCACATTGGCAGCGGGCACGGCCGGGCCATCGCCCGCGGCCTGTCCGCCGAGGGCCTCGGGGTCCTCGCGTACGACGCCCGTGGGCACGGTCGTTCCGGCGGTCACAGCACCGTGGGTGACCTTGAGCCGCTCGACCTCGACGCGGCCGTGGCGGCTGCCCGCCGCCTGGGGTACCGGTCGGTGGTCACCTGCGGCTGGTCGATGGGTGGCAGCGTCGCCATCCGGCACGCCGCCCTCCGGGGAGGGCTCGTCGGCGGTCACGTGGTGTCCCACCCGCCGGACGCCGTCGTCTCCGTCAGTGCGGTGAGCCGCTGGTACTGCAGGGACACCGTCGCGATGCGCAGGGTGCTGTTCGCCATCGAGAAGCGGGCCGGACGTGCGGTCGCACGGGTCGTCCTCCGCACCCGGATCCGGCCGTTGACGTGGGACCCGGAGCCGGCCAGCCCCGTCGAGTGCATCGCCGACGTGGCTCCCCTGCCGCTGCTGCTCGTACACGGCGCCGCCGACCACTACTTCCCGGTGGAGCATCCCTACGCGCTGGCGGCCGCCGCGGGCGACGGCGCGCAGCTGTGGATCGAGCCCGGGATGGGCCACGCCGAGAAGGCCGCCACCCCCGACCTGATCGCGCGCATGGCCCGGCAGATCCGCTCCCTGGTGCCGGCGTGAGCACGGTGCGCTACTTCGCGGCCGCGAAGGCCGCGGCGGGGGTCGCCGAGGACGCCGTCCCGTCCGGCACGCTGGCTGACGTGCTTGCCGTCGTACGGGCTGGAAGGGATGCGCGGTTCGCCCAGGTGCTGAGCTGCTGCGCGTTCCTCGTCGACGGCGACCCGGTCGGAGCACGTCCGCACCGGACCGTTCTGGTGCGTGACGCCAGCGTCGTGGAGTGCCTCCCGCCGTTCGCCGGCGGCTAGGTTCTGCTCTGTGACCGCACCCGTGACGCCTGCACCGGCGGTGACCCGGCCGGCACCGCGCCGTTCGGCCTTGGTGCTCCAGGGGCTCGCCTCCGGCCTGCTCGGTGTGGCGCTGCTCGGCCTCGCCGTTCTCGGCGACGTCCCCCTGCTGGCCGGCGTCGTGCTGCTGCAGGCCCTGTCCGCGCTGGCCTTCCTCGCCCTCGTCGACGCTCCCGCCTCCGGTGGCATCTTCGTGCTCGGTACGGCGGCAGCAATCGCTGCCGACGTCGTCGTCGAGGTCGACCCTGGGCGGGTGGGTGGGCTGGCCGGGGTCGTCGCGCTGGGCCTGGTGGGGGGCCTGCTCCACCAGCTCGTCCGACGTGACCGGGTCAGGGTCACCGAGTCCCTCGCGGACACCCTGGTCGTGGTCGTGCTCGTCTGCTGCGCCGCCTGCCTGCCGGCTGCGCTGCTCCACACCTCGGGCACCTGGCCGCTACGCGGTGGCCTCGCCGCGGCGGCTGCCGCGCTGCTGGCGGGGCGGTTGTCGGACGCGTTGGTCGCCCGCCCGGCCCTCACCCTCGGTGCCAGCCGGGCCTGGCCGGGCCTGCTGCTCAGTCTCGGGGTCGGTGCCCTCGTCAGCGCCCTCGTCGCCGGGGACCAGGTGAGCTCCAGCAGCGCTGCCTCGGTCGGGCTGGCGTCGGCAGCGTGCGTCGCCGCGGTCGACCTCGCCCTCGACCTCGCCGGGGCGGAGCTGACGCCCACCGACGACGACGCCCGCCGGGTCGCGGCGCTGCGACCGGTCTCGATGGTCCTGCCGTACGTCCTGCTCGGGCCGGTCCTGCTGCTCGCCGTCGTCCTGCTCTCACGGACCTGAGCCGGTGGCGCTCCCACAACCCGTCGTACCCGCTCCTTGTCTGTTCGGGGCCGCCAGGTGAGGCGCCTGCTGACCGTCCTGGTCGTGCTGGCGGTGTTGCTGGTCGTCGCCGACCGGGTGGGGGTGCGGCTCGCGCAGAAGCAGGTCGCACGCCAGCTCCGCACCTCGGCCGGCCTGATGTCGGACCCGGCGGTCTCGATCGCCGGGTGGCCGTTCCTCACCCAGGCCGTGGGTGGCCGCTACGACCGGATCGACCTCACCACGGGCTCGTTCCGGCGCGGCGGAGTCCGGCTGGCCTCCCTGACGGTGTCGCTGCGCGGCGTCGAACTGCCTCTGTCCAAGGCTGTCTCGGGAACCGTGTCCGCGGTCCCCGTCGCCGCGCTGGGCGCCTCCGCGGTCGTGACGTACGCCGACGTGGCGTCGGTCGGCTCGCTGGCCGACGTCAGCGTCGCCCCCGCCGGCTCGGGTGTCCGCGTCACGGCCCGTCTGACAGTCCTCGGGCAGTCCGTGGCGGTCTCCACCGACTCCACGGTCCGGCTTTCGGGGCGGTCCGTCGTCATCACCGCCCAGAAGCTGACCGTACTGGGCCAGTCCTCGTCGTTGCTCAACAACGCACTCGCCGGGCGGCTCGACCTGCGCGTGCCGATCGGCTCCCTGCCGTACGGGCTGGCGCTGACCGGGGTACACGTCACGACCGCCGGTTTGGTCGTCGACGCCCGATCCGGTCCGACGGTCCTCACCCCCCACGGCTGACCCCGGCCCTCCCGAGCAGCTGGCGGCCGGGGGTCGGCGGGCGTTCGCAAAGGGTCCGCCGGGGGAACCGTGGGCGTCGTGGCTTTTGCCTGTGGCGCCTACTCACGCGCTCAAGGTGTGAGTAGGCGCGAGAGTGGGTCGATATCGGCCGGGAGTCCCGGCGGGGGGTGGCCCTTGCCTGTGGCGCCTACTCACGCGCTGGAGGTGTGAGTAGGCGCAAGAGTGGGAGTCAGTGGCTGGCTTGGCGGCCTTGGGGCGGGAGTCTGGTGGCTGTCGTCCGGTGAGGCTGTGGACGAACGGCGGGCAAGGGGAGCCGGTTGCGCCAACCTGTCGGTGTGAGCTCCGCGTCCTCCCGCCCCGTACCCGCGACCCGTCCTGCCCCCGGGTCCGTCGCCGCCGGTGCCGCCGCCGGTGTCGTCGTCGTCGGCGTCGTCGGCGGGCTGCAGGTGAGCCCCCGGGGCGGGCCCTTCGTCGACCCGGTCTCCGGCGGCGCAGCCTCGGTGGGCTCGGTGGGCTCGGTGGGCTCGGTGGTGGGGGTCTCGGTACGGACGGCGGTGGGCTCGGTGGGCTCGGTGGCATCCGTGGGGGCGGCTGCGCAGGATGGGCCTGACAGCTATGGGCCACTGCGGGTACTTGCCGCCGCGCAAGGTGGCGTGTTCCTCAGGAGCCAGGCGCTGGGTCTCGGCTGGACGCCCGCGCGGATCGCCCAACTGGTCCGGGGTCGGCAGTGGCTCACCGCCGGGTACGGCGCGCTGGCCATCGCCGCGGACAGCAACCCCGACAGCGAGCACCTTCGGGCGTGCGCGGGGCGGCTGCTCCGGATGGGCGGCGACGCTGTCATCAGCCATGAGAGCGCCGCTGTGTTGCTGAGGCTGCCGTACGTCACGTCGCCGGCGACCCCCACGCTCACTCTCGCCACGTCGCGAACGGGCACCGGCCGAGGTGGGGTGAGGTACGCCGACCTGCCCGAGGAGCACCGCTGGCAGGTTGGTGGGGCTGGCAGTGGCAGGCGTCAGGTCGGTCAGCCGGGAGGTGGGGGCCGGGAATCGGAACGCGGGGTCGAAGGCGGAACGGAACCGCAACGTGGAAGGGGTCGCCAGAGACGTGGTCCGGAGGCCAGCAGAGGGGTGCCGGTGACGAGCGCGGCGCGCACGCTGGTCGACCTTCTGCGCGGTGCCGAGGACGACCTCACCGCGCAGGGCCTGGCCGATGGGGGACTGCGTGCCGGCGTACAGGGGGATGCGGTCGAGAGGGTGCTGGACTTCTTTTTCGGCTGGCCGGGGATCGTCCAGGCGCGGGCGGCGCTCGCCTTCGCCGAGCCCAGGTGCGAAAGCCCGCTCGAGTCCCGGGTACGGATCTGGCTCCGCAACGGCGGGCTGGCGACGCCGCAGCCGCAGGTCCTGTTTCCTGGCCTGCTCGACGGCAGGGACGTGCGGGTCGACTTCCTGGTGAAGGGCCATCGGGTGGTGATCGAGGCTGACGGGAGGCTGGAGTACGACCTCGCCCCGGCTGGGCAGTTCCGGGACGTCCTGTGGCAGGAGAAGCGGCGCGAGGATGCCTTGCGGGCCATCGGGTTCGTGGTCGTCCGGGCGTACTGGAGCAACGGACGCGACGATGGACGGTTGCTGTGCCAGCGGGTGCGCGACGCGATCGCCCTGGCCGCCAGGTACCGCTGACGGCAGTCCCCTGGGAAGGGAACGGGCGACGGGGGGGTTGGAGACCATCGTGACCGGCGTCTACGTCCTCGTGGCTGTACTCGCGGTCACCTTTGCGTTGGCTGTCTGGCACCGCCGGACCGACGGTCGCCTCCACCAGACCAGGGCCGTCGCCAGGAACCTCAGGAACGTCACGAACGCCGAGAGCCCTCAGAGCCCTCAGAGCCCTCAGAGCCCTGAGAGCCCTGAGAGCCCTGAGAAGGCTGGGACCCGAGCCGAGGCAGGCCCGGTCGGCATCGCGATCGCGAACGGCACCGAGGTACGCGAGGACCTGCGGCCCCTGATCGAGGCAACCGGCAACCGGGCCGGTGGCCGGGCCACCCTCCTGCAGTTCAGCAGTGCCTTCTGCGCCCCCTGTCGGGCGACGAAGCGCGTGCTGGGTGAGGTCGCCGAGCTGACTCCGGGCGTCGCGCACGTCGAGGTCGATGCCGAGAGCAACCTCGACCTGGTACGCCGGCTGGGCATCCTCAAGACGCCCACCACGCTCGTGCTGGACGCCCACGGGCGTGAGGTCCTGCGCGCCTCCGGGCAGCCCAGGAAGGCGGAGGTCCTGTCGGCTCTGGGCGAGGCGGTACCCTCGTGAGCATGGGACTGGTACTGGTCAAGCGGAGGTCGATCGACCTCTGCCGTGCCCAGAGCTGCCTGTGTCAGCTCGCTGCCTGACCTGACTGATCCAGCCCGGCGCTCAGCCCGCCTGGTCAGCCCGGACGCCGCCCGACCGCCGCGTCCCCGCAAGGCCCACAGCCGCGCCATCGCGCGGCGTCCAGTCCAGCCCTGGGAGTACACCGCATGATCGACCCACGAGGCCCCCGCCTGGGGGCCTGGATCACCTCGTTCGTCCTCGTCGTCACCCTGCTCATCAGTGCCGCCCCGACCGCCGCCGGCGTGCTGCTCGCGGCGCAGGCGGTGGTGTTCGCGCTCGGCAGCCGGGGGAAGTCGCCGTACCAGCTGGTGTTCCGCACCTTCGTGCGCCCGCGGCTCGACCCGCCCACCGAGCTGGAGGACCCGGCCCCGCCGCGCTTCGCCCAGGTCGTGGGGCTGCTGTTCGCGGTGGGAGGGGTGATCAGCTTCCTGACCGGGGCGCAGCTCGCCGGCCAGATTTTCACCGGCTTCGCGCTCGTCGCGGCCTTGCTCAACGCGGCCGTGGGCCTGTGCCTGGGCTGCGAGCTCTACCTGATCTTCAAGCGCATCACTACCTCCGAAGGAGCAACCGCATGAGCCGCACTGACGTTCTCGTCGACGCCGACTGGGCGCAGGCCCACCTGTCCGACCCGAAGGTCGTCCTCGTGGAGGTGGACGAGGATGTGTCCGCCTACGACGGCGGTCACATCACCGGCGCCGTCCGCCTGGACTGGAAGACCGAGCTGCAGGACCAGGTACGCCGCGACTTCGTGAGCAAGGAGCAGTTCGAGCAGCTGCTCGGCCTCAAGGGGATCGCCAATGACGACACCGTGGTGCTCTACGGCGGCAACAACAACTGGTTCGCCGCGTACGCGTACTGGTACTTCAAGCTCTACGGTCACGACAGCGTCAAGCTGCTCGACGGCGGGCGCAAAAAGTGGGAGCTCGACGGTCGGGAGCTCACGACCGACGTCGCGGCGCGCGACAAGACGTCGTACACGGCCAAGGCCCAGGATCTCACGATTCGCGCCTTCCGCGACGAGACCATCGCCGCGATCGGCACCAAGAACCTCGTCGATGTCCGCAGCCCCGACGAGTTCAGCGGCAAGCTGCTCGCACCGGCGCACCTCCCGCAGGAGCAGAGCCAGCGGGCCGGCCACATCCCCACCGCGATCAGCGTGCCGTGGAGCAAGGCCGCGAACGACGACGGCACCTTCAAGAGCGACGAGGAGCTCGCGGCCCTCTACGCCGGGGCCGGCCTGGACACCTCGAAGCAGACCATCGCGTACTGCCGGATCGGCGAGCGCTCCAGCCATACCTGGTTCGCGCTGCACGAGCTGCTCGGCCACAGCGACGTCAAGAACTACGACGGCTCCTGGACCGAGTACGGCTCGCTCGTCGGCGTACCCGTTCAGAAGGACGTCTGATGTGCGGCGCACCTGCGCAGACCCTCGATCTGGAAGGCATAGACGTGGCCAAGGAGTCGATCGTCCAAGGGACGGTCTCCAAGGACGGCTCGCCGGTCGGCGGGGCCTACGTCCGCCTGCTCGACAGCACCGGTGAGTTCACCGCGGAGGTGCAGACGTCCGCGTCTGGCGCCTTCCGGTTCTTCGCCGCTCCCGGCTCGTGGACGCTGCGGACGCTGACGTCAGCCGGCTCGACCGACACGGCCGCCGAGGCTGTTCTCGGTGAGGTCGTCGAGCTCACCGTCGAGGTCTAGCGGCCCGCTGAGCCCGGGCCGACACCGGCCCGGGCTCCTTGCTGCGCGCACTTCCTCTGACCTGGCGGCCCGCCTGGTACGGACGTGGGGACCGTCAGTAGACGAGGGCCTGTACGTCGTCGGCGAGGACCTCGGCCACGAACGACGCGGCGCCGGCGATCCGCACCCCCTCGAGGAGCCCGTCCTGCACGATCCCGCGGCGGGCGGCGCACTGGGTGCAGACCGTGACCGTGCCGCCGTCCAGGACCGCGGCCAGCAGTAGGGACGCCGAAGGGGACTCGGGCAGCTCGAGGTCGCGTCCGGGGGTGGCGAGCCACACCGACTCGCCGGTCAGCCACAGGGACACCGTCGTCCCGGTGGTGACCGCCACCGACGCCACGGTAAGGCCCTGCAGGCACCTCTCGGGCGCGTCGTGTCCGGACATCACCTTCACCACCAGGCTACGCATGCGACCAGCCTCGCAGACTGCAGCGGCGCGACCCCGGCGGCATCGACGTGACGCATCTCGCGAGGCCGACCCTGGGTGTGACGTCGTATCCTGAGCGACGTGACGCTCGAGTTCTTCTACACCGGTCTGCTCGTGGCAGCGTTCGTCCTGATCACCTGGTTCAGCGTCTACGTGGTCTACAAGCTCTTCCAGGGCCAACGCTGATCTGCGGCCGGGCCCGGCTGACGAGCGTGTGAACGGGGGTTAGCATCCGGGAGTGGACTTCTCCCTGAGCGCCGAGCAAGAGGCCCTGTACGCGAGCATGCTGCGCGTCGGCCGCGACGTGATCGCCCCTGGCGCTGCCGACCGCGACCGGTCGGGCACCTGGGACCCGGCCGTGTGGAAGGGCCTGGCCGCAGCAGGCGTCCCCGGCATGCCGATCCCCGAGGAGTACGGCGGCTCCGGTGGTTCGGTCATCGACTGCTGCCTGGTCAACGAGGCCCTCGGTGAGGGTGGCCGCGACGGTGGCCTCGGACTGTCGCTCGGTGCGCACTGGGTCATCGGGACTGTCCCGATCTGGCTGCACGGTACCGAGGAGCAAAAGCAGCGTTGGCTGCCCGGGCTGTGCGACGGGTCGCTGATCGGCTCGTGGGCGTCGACCGAGCCAGAGGCAGGGTCCGACTCCGGTGCGATCCGCACCACCGCCGTCCGGGACGGTGACGACTGGGTGCTGAACGGCACCAAGATCTTCATCACCAACGGCCCGATCGCGAACGTCTGCACCGTCCTGGCCAAGGCCCCGGAGGGCGCCACGGCGTTCATCGTCGACACCCGCAACCCTGGCTTCGTCGTGGGCCGTGAGCTCGACAAGCTCGGCTGCCGGTCCTCCCCGACCGCGGAGATCCACCTGTCTGACTGCCGGGTCGCTTCCGCCGACGTACTCGGGGAGGTCGGAAACGCGCTGTGGAAGATCGCCTTCGAGTGCTTCGACTGGGAGCGCACCGTCATGCTCGCCGGGATCGTCGGCGGAATGCGGGCCACGCTCGACACCACGATCGCCTATGCCAAGCAGCGCGAGCAGTTCGGTAAGCCGATCGCCCACCACCAGGTCATCGCCCACAAGCTGGCGCAGATGGAGATCAACTACCAGGTGGTCCGCAACGCGGTCTACAAGGCGGCCTGGCTGAAGATGGTCGGCCGCGAGCACATGGTCGAGGCGTCCGTCGCGAAAGTCCTGGCCGGGACCCTCTCGGTGGACAACGCGCTCGAGGCGATCCAGGTCCATGGCGGCTACGGCTACCTGCGGGACTTCCCGGTGGAGCGCGCCCTGCGCGACGCCAAGCTCGCGTCCCTCGGTGGGGGCACCACGGAGATCCAGAAGATAATCATCAGCCGGTCGATCCTGGCCTGAGGCGCGGCGCTGCGCAGGGGGAGGCGGGTCGTAGGCTCCCGACTGTGACCGTCGCCTCGTCCCCCCCGCCTGAGCTGCACCCGTCCCTGGAGCACCTGTCCTTCCTCGTCGGCGAGTGGCAGGGCCTCGGGGTCGTGGGCTATCCGACGATCACCGAGGCGCGGTACGAGCAGGAGGTGGCGTTCAGCCACGACGGACGGCCGTTCCTGGCGTACACCAGCAAGAGCTGGCTGATCGACGAGGACGGCACGCGGGTGAAGCCGAGCGGCACGGAGACCGGTTTCTGGCGTCCCGGCAAGCAGCCGCGCGACGTCGAGGTCATGCTCTGCCATCCCACCGGGATCGTGGAGATCTACGTCGGTGAGGTCGTCTTCCATAAGATCGAGCTCACCTCTGAGGTGGTGGCGCGCACCGAGACAGCCAAGAAGGTCACGGGCTTCCACCGCCTCTACGGGCTGGTCGAGGGCGACCTGGCGTACGCCGTCGACATGGCCGCGATGGGCCAGCCGATTCAGGCGCACCTGTCGGCCCGACTGACCAAGGTCGCCTGACACAGGCCGACGCCGCCGACGCCGCCGACGCCGGTGACCGCTCAGCGAGGTCCCAGGGTTCGGGGTGGGTCAGACCGCCGGGAGGTTCTTGCGCCTGCGGCCGGAGACGACGGCCACGGAACCGGCTCCGAGCAGCCCGACGCCGAGCAGCGACGCGGCGCCGAGCTCGAAGCCCGTCAGGGGAAGGCCCGATCCGGGGCCGGACGCGGAGCCGCCACCGGAGCCGCTGACGCCCGTGCCACCGCCCGCGCCCTGTCCGGCGCCACCCGTGCCGCCACCCACGCCCGTGCCGCCACCCACGCCCTGTCCGCCGCCACTGCCGGAGACGGTCTGCGGGTTGACCGAGAAGTCGAGCGTCACGCTGCGGGTGGTACCGAAGAAGGTGCCGGTGAAGATGAGCTGGTGCGCGCCGTCGGTGATGCCCGCGGGAACCTTGAAGGTGACCGTGCCGGCACCGGCCGAGTCGGCCTTGACGGTGCCGAGTGAGATGTTGCCACCCTGGATCTTGACCGTGACGGTGCTGCCAACGTCGAACTGCCCCTCGCCGGAGTAGCCCTTGACGGTCTGGCCGCGGTCGACGGTGTCGTCGCTGATCGACTTCGGCTTGCACTTGCCCGGCGGGTAGGCGGGCTTGCCCTTGACGGGCTTGCAGGTCGAGGGCGGCGGGGCCGCGATAGCGGGGGTGGCGACAGCCAGGGTGGTGAGCCCGGCCACAGCGACAGCCGCGAGGGCTCGCGTTGCGGTGCGTGACATGTGGTCGGGTCCCCCTACGTGAGGCGCTGCGCTGCGGAGTGCAGCGTGGCGTCGGGTGCGAGCGTGCGGTGCGTGCGGTGCGGGAGTGCGGTGCGTGCTGTGCGTGCGTGCGTGCGGTGCGTTCGAAGCAGCGGGCGGCGGGCGGCCGTCCACCGGTGCAAGCGCCCATTGTGCCTGACTTCTCCCTCCCGCAACAGGCAGATGGGCGTATCAAGCACGAACGAATGTCCGTCATGCCGGGATTTGGGCTTGGAAACCGGGAGGCGCCTACGCTGGCGAGGTGCGCCGACGCCTTTTGCTGTTGCTGCTGGCTGTCGTCGTCGTTGCACTCGGCGTGACCGGCTGGGCCGGCTACCGAGCGTTGCAGGTGCGTCAGGACCTCACGCAGGCGCAGGCGGTGGCGACCTCGCTGCAGGACGAGCTCAGGGCGGGCCGGGCCGGCGAGGCCGAGGGTCGGTTGCCGGCCCTCAAGGTCCTTCTCGACCGGGCGGCAGCCCGTGCGGACGGGCCGGTGTGGGCGGTTGCGGAGCACCTCCCCGTTGCCGGCCGCAACCTGCACGCGATCCACCGCACAGCCCGCGCCGCCCAGCTTCTGGGGGACGCCGCCCTCCCCGAGGCCACCGCCGCCCTCAACCTGGTCAGGGCAAAGACCCTGCTGCGCGCGGGCAAGGTCGACCTGCCGCAACTGGCGGTGCTTCGCGATCACGTCGACAAGGCGGCCGCAGCGACGGCGAAGGCCTTGCAGCTGCTTGCCCCCGGCGACGAGCCGCTGTTCGGGACGGTCCGGGCCAAGGTGGCGCTTGCCCGGGTCAAGGTCAACGAGCTCGACGGCTCGTTGCAGACCGCCCGCAAGGCGCTCGACCTCGCACCGGCGATGCTCGGCACGGCCGGGCCGCGGCACTACTTCGTCGCCGTGCAGAACAGCGCGGAGGCCCGTGCGACCGGCGGCCTGATCGGGGCGTTTGCGCTCGTCACGACCGACCACGGAGCGATCACGCTGGACCGCACGGGCACCGACGCGGACCTGCACAGCGCCGACGTACCCGTCCCTTCGGACCCGAAGGCAGCTGCGTTCTGGCGCGACCTCGGGTCGTCCCAGGCGTGGTTCGACGCCAACCTCACGCCGCACTTCCCCGACGCGGCCCGTAATATCGCCGGCCTGTGGAAGGCGCAGAGCGGCCAGCAGCTCGACGGGGTCCTCGCCCTGGACCCGGTCGCCATGGGCGAGCTCCTCAAGGCAACGGGCCCGGTGACCCTTCCGGACGGTACGTCGGTGTCGGCGGGTTCCGTCGCGGACTTCGTGGGCCATGACGAGTACGTCCGCTACACCGACAACGCCCGGCGCAAGGCGCTGTTGGGGACCCTCGCGTCCGACCTGTTCCACCAGGTCGTGTCGGCCAAGGACGCGTTCGCGACGATGCAGTCGTTCGCGAAGGCGGGCAGCAGCGGGCACCTGCTGATGTGGTCCGGGCACGCCGGCGAGCAGGACCGCCTCGGCGCCGGCCTGGTCGGAGGGGCCCTGCCGACGGGGTCATCGCCGTACCTGCAGGTGCTGACGCAGGACTTCGGTGGCGACAAGCTGGCCTTCTACCTGCGCCGGACGGTGCGCGTGACGAGGGCCGCGGGAGGGCGCAGGCAGGTGCAGGTGACGTTGCGCAACAGCGCGCCGGAGGGGCTGCCCGCCTACATGACGGTCCGTTCGGACGGGGCGGTGCTGCCCTACGGACAGGCCAAGGTGAGCGTGTCCGTCTACGGGGCCGTGGGCAGCGCGTTCGACGGGGTGACCGTCGACGGGCAGCCGGCGCTGGCGTCGTTCGACACCGACCAGGGCCATCGGTTCGCGAGCCTGTCGGTGGAGGTGCCACGCGGACGGGACGTGGTGGCCACCTTCAGCCTGTCCGAGCCCGCTGGGGTTCTGCTGTACCGCCAGCAGCCGCTCGTCGCGCCCGACGTGCTCGATCTGGCGGTTCCGCACGAGGTGCGCGGCCGCTAGCCCACCGGCGCCGGGCCAGGCGACCACCGGCTCAGCGGTGCCGCATCGAGCGGTAGATCAGCAGCAGCCCCTCAGCGGTGCGCTCGGGCCGGTAGCGAAGGGCGGTCTGCCGACCACCGTTGACGAGCGAGTCGCGCAGGGTCGGGTCGCCGGCCAACGAGCGCATCGCCTCGGCCAGAGTGGCCGGGTCGCGGGGCTGGACGAGCAGGCCGTCGACACCGTTGGTGACGACCTCGGCGGGCCCGCCCTCGGCGGAGGCGATGATCGGGACGCCGGCGGCCATCGCCTCCAGGACGACCTGGCCGAACGGCTCCGGGGTCGTCGAGGCGTGCACGGCCAGGTCGAGCAGCCCCCACTCCGCCCAGATGTCCTCGCGGAAGCCGCGGAACTCCACCCGGTCGGCGATCCCGAGGGCTGAGGCCAGCGCGCGCAGCTCGGCCTCCCAGGACTCCTCCCCGAACATCGCGGAGCCGACCAGGTGCGCCCGCTCCGGACCGGACGGAAAGGCCAGCGCGAAGGCCCGCAGGAACACGTCCTGGCCCTTCCACGGCGACAGCCGCCCGACCAGCCCGACCGTGAACGGCCCGGGCCCCGACGTCAGTCGCAGCGTCGGGATCGCCACCGAGTCGGGTACCACCGGGCTGGCCAGCACAGTCCCGCCGCGCGGCAGCGTCAACAGGGTCGCGCGTGAGTTGGCGACGATCGCCGTCGGCAGCACCCGCGCGGCGATCCGGACGATCGCGACGACGGGCCGCGGCAGGTAGTCGTCGGCGATCCGGTCCCGCACGTGCCACAGCACCGGGACGCGGGCGAGGCGGCCGGCGACCCCGCCGTACAGGGCGGCCTTGAGGCTGTTGGTGTGGACGAGGTCAGGAGCAAGCTCGCGCAGGAGTCCGCGCAGGGTCAGCAGGTAGCGCGCGAGCGTCAGCAGCTGGCCGGGGGACAGCCGGGTCGCGGCCTGCCGTCGGGTGTTGCGGACAGACCCGGCGAGCGGCACGACCCGTACGTCGATGCCGAGCTGCTCGAGCTTGGCGCGCAGAGGCCCGTCCTCGCCCAGGACCACGATCGGCTCGACGTCGGCCAGCAGCGCGGGCAGGGTCCGGAGCAGTGCCAGCTCCCCACCGGACAGCTGCGCGATGTGGTCGAGGTAGACCACGCGCAGCCGCCGCGTCTGGTTGCGTGCGAGCGCGCGACGGCGGCTTGGCTTCATCGCAGCAGGTCGAGCAGCCGGGTCGCCGCGTCGTCGGCATCGCCGCGGGTGCCCTTGACCCCCCGCGCGCCCTTCACGGCCGCCGTCAAGCAGTCGAGCGTGTGCGCCGGGTCGCGGCGGATCGGCAGGCTGTTGGCGACCAGGGACATCACCGACTCCCCCGGCGTCGGGACCGTGGTGGCCCATCCGTCAGGGCTGTACGTGACGTCGACGACCAGGTGGACCTTGCGGCCCGGGCCGTCAGGGCTGGCGCTGCCGTCGGGCTGGTGCCGGGCCGTCCCGGTGGCCGTCCGCATCGTCATCAGCCGCGGGTAGGGCCACACCGCCCCGTCCGTGTCGACCAGTGCGAACTCGTCGCTGAGGTAGGTCGCGCCCTGTGCGAGGAGGGCCTTCACCAGGGTGGACTTGCCGCTCATCGACGTGCCAGGGATGACGATTGCCCGGTCCTCCCACGCCACCACCCCAGCGTGTACGGCGCTGCGGTCCTCGAGCCTGGCCGCGACCAGCAGCTCGACCCGGCTCGCCCCGGCCCGCAGGATCTCTGGACCGGTCGGTCCGGACACGGTCAGGCCGTCGGGCAGGTGGACGGTGAGGACGCCGTCGAGCTCGACGAGGGACGCCTGCGCCACCTGCCGGCCGTCGCGTTCGAAGAACGGCGGCAACGCCTGGTCGAGCCGGTCCAGCAGCGCCGGTTCGCCCTCGACCTGGACGGCGATCCCGCGCCAGCCCACCAGCCGCTTCACCCGAGGGAGCCTAGTGCCGTCGCGCGGACCGATGGCGTCCGCTACTTCAGCGGCGGTACCGGCGTACCAGCACGGCGATGCCGATGGCGAGGGACGGCGGGACGCCGAGGTCGGCAACGGCCAGGCCGTGGCTGCCGACCCCGACGACCGCTGGTCCCTCGTACGCGTTGTGCAGGCGCAGCCACACCGCCTGGCCCACGAGCAGGACGACCGCGGCGATCACCGAGTTGCGGCCCGGTGCCTGCCGGCGGGCCAGCACCGCGACGAGAGCGATCGTGAGCAGCCCCAGAGCGATCGCCAGCCAGCGCTCGCGGTCGAGGGTGTTGTCGAGGGTCAGGCCGGGGCCGACGGTTCCGGGCACATGCATCAGGAGGCTCACGGTCTGATCTTCGCCGACTGCCCCGGCGGCCCCTCTGCCGCGACGTGTCTTGCGGTGCTCGGATCGGGAGCGGCCGGCTGAGCGTGGATCCGGCCACGGAGTCCGAGGACGGCAAGACACGTGAGCTGGGCCAGGTCGGGCGGCGGGCGGTCCGGGTCTGGTTTGCTGCCGCGGTGAGCACGAGAGGGGGGAAGCCTGCGTCCGGGTGGGACACCGACCGGTGGGCACTCGTCTTGCGCGTGCGCGTCACCATCGACGGGGTCGTGAAGGACGCGGCCCTCGACCTCTACGCGGGAGCTCGGACAACCCGGGCGTACCGCAGCTACGCCGGGCTGACGAACACGCGCCACACCCTGGTCGTGACGGTCCTCGGACAGCGCCGCACCGGCGCGACCGGGACCTACGCGACGGTCGACGCCGTCAGCACCGGCACTTCGGGCTGCACCAGTACGACCGGCTGCAGCTACACCCCCGGCGGTTACCGCTGGACGACCGGTGCGTTCAGCCCCGGCGCCCTGGGCGGCCGCGTCTCCGGCAGCGATGTCCCCGGCGCGACGGCGACGCGGACCTTCGTCGGAACCGGCTTCGACCTGGTGCGGCTCGTCGGCCCCGGCCAGGGACAGCTCCGGCTGTACGTCGACGGCGCCGCGGTTGCCACCGTCAACAGCTACGCCACACGCAACGGCCTCGCGGCGGTGACCCGCACCGGGCTGCGTTCCGGCACCCACACCGTCACGGTACAGGTCCTGCACCAGACCGGACGCGCGGGTACGTCGGCCTTCGCGGTGACCCTCGACCGGCTCGTAGCCCGTTAGCCTCCCGCAACCCGAAGGCTGCTTCCCGGCGGCCGCCTTCGGTACCTAGGCGACCACGAGGGTGTTCCGACCGGCCGCCTTCGCGCCGTAGAGCGCCTCGTCGGCGCGGGCCAGGGTCGTCGAGGGAGCATCTCCTGCCCGGTGCACGGCGATCCCCACGCTGAACGTCACCGGACCCGTCCATCGTTGCCGGAGCCGGTTCACCACCACCGCGGCCGCGCTGCCCATGTCGACGCTGGCCGCACTCGGCAAGACGATGGCGAACTCCTCCCCGCCGTACCGTGCGGCGCAGTCACCGTCGCGGACCGAGGCTCGCATCGCCGCCGCGAAGGCCACCAGGACCTCGTCGCCGGCCAGGTGGCCGCGGGTGTCGTTGAGCTGCTTGAAGTGGTCGAGGTCCAGGAACACCACAGCCCCTCCCGGCCGCAGCCGGTCGAGGGCATCGAGGAAGGTCCGCCGGTTGTCGAGCCCCGTGAGGGCGTCGGTGGTGGCCTGCCGCTGCAGGACGCCGACGTTGCGGAGTCGCTCGAGCAGGCCCCCGGCCTGGTCGCTGAGCAGGCTGATGACCTGCTCGCTGAACGGGTCCAGCTGGTGCTTGGCCGTGGACCACCCCAGGACGAGGCAGCCGAGGTAGCCACCCTCGCCCGGAATGGGGATGAACAGCACGGAGGCGAACCCGAACCGCGCGATGACAGCCCGCGCGAGCAGGGGGCTCTGGTGCGCCTCGCCGACGAAGATCGCCCTTCCCTCCTGCATCGCCAGACCGATGCCGCTGCGCTCGCCAGTGTCCACGACCAGCGATCCGAGGGGCGCAGCCACGCCACGCTGACCGCGATTGACGAACATCGGCGAGCCGCGCCTCGCGGCGACCATCACCAACGCGCTGTCGGGGGAGAGCAAGCGGTGCGCCAGGCCCGCGACCGCGTCGGCCGCGTCGACCTCGGTGGCAAGTCCCTGCAGGCTGCTGACGGCCTCCAGGAGGGTCGCCGCACCCTGGCTGGCGCGCTGGGAGTGGTGCAGTGCCAGGGCCAGGACCTGGACGACAACCAGGCTGAGCAGGGCCGTCCCGACCAGGTCAGGCGCCCCGTGGATGGGTTCGTTGCCCAGGAGGGCCAGTGTGACGGACCCGGCGTACAGGGGGGCGATCCAGGCCCAGGCGCCGGGCTTCTGCGTGAGGCCGGCGAAGATCGCGGTCAGGCCGTAGAAGCCGACGAAGTGGGCCAGGCCGCCGGCCCAGGCCCCGATGGCGCTGATGAGGGCGACGTCCCAGGCGAGCAGGGCCGCGGCCGGTGTCCGGGGGACCAACAGCACCAGCGCGGCGCTGGCCAGCGCCACTACCGCGAGGACCAGGAGCCGCATCGGGTCGACGGCCGGCGGCAGGAAGGCCGCCGTCGACAGCAGCCGCAGGGCCCCGACGGCGTACAGCACAGCGGCCAGCTGTGTCTTGCGCCGGTTGCCCAGGTCGGGGCGCAGCAGCTCCTCGATCAGGTAGGGGTGGCGGCGCACGCTCGCCTATCGGCAGCCAGCCACCGACGGTGACCCATGACCTGTGGTCGTGGATCGACGGTGGATCCGGGCACGGCGAACCCCCGGGTACTTCCTCCGCACCCGGGGGTTGGACCGGTGCTGCGGAGGGCCGGCTGGACAAATGCCGACACCCGGGGGTCTGGTGCCTGTCGAGGATTCGCCGTACGCCGTCTGGGCGTGCGGTGGTCCCGCGTGCTGATGTGCCTAGATCGGCGTCCTAGCGGACAGCCACCTCACGAGTCCTAGAAGTACACAACTAGGGACCACCTCCTCTCACGTGTTGGACAACGGTACGACGCGTTGGCCGATCCGTCACCTCCGAATGCGCGGGCCTGATGTGGGGTCGGCCCGCGGTCCGCCGACCGGCTCCACGCCGCGCTCAGGCCCCACCAGCGCGCCCGTCGGCGTGGACGGTTCAGCGCAGCAGAGAGGCTTCGAACGCGTCTCGCAGGTCGACGGTGACCGGGCCGACTCCCAGCTCGCGACCGTCGAGGGACACGACGGGCGCGACGCCCCGGATGCTGGACAGCAGCAGCACCTCGTCCGCGGCGTGCAACTGGGCCGCCGTCACCCGACGGACCTCGGACGGCACCCGGTCGAGGGCGAGGACTGCCCCGAGCGTCGTACCGGCGAGGATGCCCACGGACGTGGGTGGGGTGACCAGGACGCCGTCGACGACGAGGGCGACCGTCGCCGTCGGCGCCTCGAGCACCTCGCCGTCGCTCGACACCCAGATCGCCTCCTCGGCGCCGAGGGTCCTGGCGTGCCGCAGGGAGGCCATGTTGACGGCGTAGGAAGTCGACTTCACCCCGCCCAGCAGGTAGGGGGCGTCGGCCCGCTGGGTGGCTGTCACCCCCAGCGTCAGCGTCACAGCAGGTACGCCGAGAGTGCGCCCCCGCACCGCGTCGGCGGGGATGTCGGTGACCAGCGCGAACCCCAGCGGCGGAGGTCCCTTCGTGCAGACCAACCTCAGGACGCCCTCGTTGACGCCGTCGCACGCCGTGAGGGCGAGGTCCTCCCAGCCGCGCGGAAGGGCCAGGTCGAGGCGGTCGGCGGAGACGGCGAGGCGCGCGAGGTGGGCGGCGAGGAACGCCGGCCGGCCACCGGCGATCCGCAGCGTCTCGAAGACCGACTCGCCGCGCAGGACGCCGAGGTCGTCGGCCCGAAGCAGCGGCATGGCGGCATCCACCCGCCGCAGGCCTTCGAGCAGCACCAGGTGTCGCATGCACCCCACGCTAGCGAGAGCGCCCGCCGTCTGGGAGGTCTCTGGCCGGCTGACGTCGTCGCGCGGGAGCGCAGCCGGGACGTAGGCTCACGACCATGGGTCGCAGCGTGGAGACGGGAGCGCAGTGGCAGGCTGAACTGCGCTCGCGCGGCTACCGACTGACCGCCCAGCGGCAGCTGGTCCTGGAGGCCGTCGGCCAGCTCGGGCACGCGACGCCGGAGGAGATCTCGACAGCCGTCCGGCGTACCGCGTCGGGGGTCAACATCTCGACGGTCTACCGCACCTTGGAGCTGCTCGAGGAGATCGGCCTCGTACGGCACACGCACCTCGGCCACGGGGCGCCGACGTACTCGGTGTCCGGCAACGACGACCACGTCCACCTGGTCTGCCGCGACTGCGAAGGAGTCGAGGAGGCCTCGACCGACCTGGTGGCGGACGTCGTCCAGCGCCTCGCCGCCGAGAAGGGGTTCTCGGTGGATGTGGGCCACTTCGCGCTCTTCGGGCGCTGCCGGAGCTGTGCCCAGGCCTGAGCCACGAGGCCGAAGCGCACGACCGTTGAGGGCCGGTCGGTGGTCCGGCACCTGTTGGCCGGGAATCCCCCGGTGGTGTGCGGCTTTGACCCTGGTGTGAGCTCTTCCCCGGGTGTCCCCGCTGATCCGCCCGACGTCGGTGTGGCCGGCCACTACGGCGACCCCTATCTCGAGCAGCGCCGGCTGTCCTCCGGTGTGGGCGTGGTCGACCTGTCGCATCGGCCAGTCCTTCGGGTCACCGGGCCGGACCGGCTGTCGTGGCTGCACTCGCTGCTGTCCCAGCACGTTGCGTCCCTCACTTCGGGGCAGTCGACCGAGGCCCTGGTGCTCTCCCCTCAGGGACACGTCGAGCACCACCTGCAGCTGGTCGAGACCGGCGAGGAGGTCCTGGCGCACCTCGAGCCCGGTACGGGTCCGGACCTGCTCGCCTTCCTGGACCGGATGCGTTTCATGCTGCGCGTGGAGGTGTCCCTGGCTGAGGACCTTGCGGTCGTGTGGACCCCCTCGTCCTCCGCGGTCGAGGGCGCCGGCGCGGGCGAGGGCGAGGGCGAGGGCGCTGGCGTGGGCACGGCGACGGGCTTCGGGCGCTACCTGCTGCTTTCTCGAGCTGATGCCCGAGACAGGGTCGACGCGGCGGTCGCCGACGGCACCGCCGCCGGCGTCCTGGCCCACGAGGCGTTACGGGCCGCTGCCCGTCGCCCCCGCTTGGGCCTCGACACCGACCACCGCACCCTTCCCCAGGAGGTCGGGTGGCTGGTACGCGCCGTCCACCTCGACAAGGGCTGCTACCGCGGTCAGGAGTCCGTGGCGCGTATCTACAACCTCGGCCGTCCCCCGCGCCGGCTGGCGCTCCTCCACCTCGACGGCAGCGACTCCGAGCTCCCTGCGGCCGGCACCCCCGTCCTGCTCGGGTCCCGCGAGGTCGGTCGCGTCGGTACGGCGGTCCGCCACTTCGAGCTGGGTCCGCTGGCGCTGGCCTTGCTGAAGCGGACCGTCCCGGACGACGCCGAACTGACGGTGGAGGGTCCCTCGGGTCCGATCGCCGCGGCCGTCGACCCGGCCCCTGATGAGCTCCACGTTCCAGAGTCCCCGGCTCGCGCCGCCGCCGAGGCCCGGGCCGGCCTGCTCCGTCTCCCCCGCTGACCCTGCCTCGCTGCCCACCGTCCCGACTCCGACATCCCGGTACGTCATCGCAGGTCACCGTGAACCACGCTCGAGGACGAGGACGTCAGGGTGGGTCGCCGCGCATCCCACCGTTGGGTTCTAAGCCCTCAAGGGGCGCCCCGCTCGGGGTGTAGGACGTCCTGGGGTGGGCGGGGGTACCAGCCTCCCCGAGAGGGCGGGGTTCGCGGGTGACGGTGTGGCCGCGCTTGGTTGCTCAGCGGCCGAACAGCCCCTTCTTCTTCTTCCCGGGGGTGCCAGCCATGGGCGTCCGGGGGGTGGGCGCGGGGCGCATCGGGGCGGGCGCGGGCTCGTCATCCATGCCCAACGACGACAGCTCCCGGAACAGCGAGGCCATATCGGTGTCTGCGGGCCGGTACGGCGCAACGGGGTCGTCGTCGTCGGGCTCCGCACCGAGGGGCTCGTTGAAGGCCCTCGCCGGGGCATGCGTCGAACTTTGGGTCGAGCTGTGCGTCGAGCTGGCTGCGGTGGCGCTCAGCTCGGCGAAGGCGCTGCTTGCCCCGGCCCGCTGCTCGGCGAGCATCGCCAACGCTGCGTCCTCGGCCTGTTCGGCTGCTCTGGCTTCGGCACGCGCGCGCTCGGCCTGCTCCTCGACGAGGCGTTGCTCTCGCGCGGCCTGGGCCGTCGCCTGCTGCTCGGCGGCGTCGCGCAGTTCGCGCTCAACCTCGGCCCGCTCACGCGCGACAAGCGCTGCCTCCTGGGCGGCCTGCTCTTCCCAGGCGAGCCGGGCGGATTCGGCAGCAACGCGGGCTGCCTCGGCGTCGGCATGTTCCTGAGCGAGCCGGGCCACGTCGGCGTCCTCGGCGGCAACCCGGTCTGCTTCGGCTCGGGCTGCGACCTCGGCCGCTTCTGCGGCAAGCCGGTCTGCTTCATCCTCGGCCAGAGCTTGGGCAAGCCGGGCGGCCTCCACCTGCTCCACGGCGAGCCGGTCTGCTTCGGCTCGGGCTGCGACCTCGGCCGCTTCTGCGGCAAGCCGGTCTGCTTCATCCTCGGCCAGAGCTTGGGCAAGCCAGGCGGCCTCCACCTGCTCCACGGCGAGCCGGTCTGCTTCGGCGTGCTCGGCGGCAACCCGGTCTGCTTCGGCTCGGGCTGCGACCTCGGCCGCTTCTGCGGCAAGCCGGTCTGCTTCATCCTCGGCCAGCTCTTGGGCGAGCCGGGTGGCCTCGACCTGCTCCGCGGCGAGCCGGTCTGCTTCGGCGTCGGTCAGCTCTTGGGCGAGCCGGGCGGCCTCGACCTGCTCCGCGGCGAGCCGGTCTGCTTCGGCGTGCTCGGCGGCGAGCCGGTCAGCTTCGGCCCGTGCTGCTGCCTCGGCCTGTTCGGCGGCAAGCCGGGCGGCCTCGGCCTGTTCGGCGGCGAGCCGGGCGGCCTCGGCTTCGAAGAGCTGGTCTGCCTCCACCTGCTCCTGCGCCCGACGAGCCCGCTCGGCCACCTCCTCGGCGGCCCGAGCCGCCTCTGCCTGCGCTGCCGCTTCCTCGTCGCGGCGGGCGACGTCGCGACGTACCTCTTCGAGGTCGACGATCTGTGCCTCGTGGTCGGAGGAGTGCGCGAGGTGGGCTTCCGCGGCGTCGGCGGCCCGAGCTGCCTCGAGGTCGGCCTGGGCGGCCGCAAGCTCCGCGGCGTCGTTGTTGCGCCGCTTGGCCTCGCGCTCGGCGCGGGCAGCGGCGCGGGCCTTGCGCTCGACCTCAGCGGGGGTGAGGGGCTTGGGCGGGGTGAGGCGGATGCGTGGCCGGGGAGCGGCGAACAGGGACTCGTCGGTCGTGGGTCCAAGCAGCGCGGACAGGGCGGCCGAGACCCGGTCGATCGACTGGTCGATCTCCTGCTCGGGGGTGACCGGGGTGGCGCCCATGGAGCGGTCCGCGCGCAGGGCCGCGGCGATGAGGTTGGCGACGTCGGACGGTGACGGCTCCTCGGCCTGGGCGGGGATCGGGTAAGCCTCGACCGCCTCAGGGACGATTACGAGATCGGACGGCGCAAAAGCCGCAGCAAGCCGCGCGCCGACCGACTCGAACGACCCGTTCTCGGAACCGACCAGCACCTCCTCGACCTCGAGCAGCCCGGACCGGACGAGGGCGTAGACGACCTGCCCCGCCTCGTACAGCGTGAAGCCGCACTCGCGGGCGAGGTCGGCGATCGACCGGCTGCCGTCGACCTTGCACAGCAGCGACCAGGCCTCGGGGTCGATCGCCATCTCGGCGTCGCTCTGCCCGGCAGCAGAAAGGACGGGTACGGCGTCGGGCCCGTGGACGGTGTCGCTGATCGCCTCCCAGGCGAGCGTCCGCTGCTGTACGTCGGCCAGCAGCCTCTCGACGGTCATCGGCGGGGCGACATCCTCGCGGGTGCGCTCGTTGACGCGGAACTTCCAGGTGCCGGTGGGCCAGCGCATCAGGTCGGAGGTCTGCTCGCGGACCTGCTCGTTGATGAAAGCCTCGACGACCGGCTGGTCGACGTAGCCGAGGTGGACGAGCAGCTCGCCGAGACGCCAGCCCTGGAGCTCGGTCCGCTGCGCCTCGAGCGCCTCGGACAGCGCCTCCGGTCCCAGCGAGCCGGAGGACACCAGGCGCGCCCCGAGCTGCGGTCGACGGCCCGGCACCTGCACGGCGTACACCTGGCCCCCGCGCAGGAAGACCTTGGCGCTTTCGTCGACCCCATCGAGGACGTGCAGGCACCCGGAGGCCACGCCGTCGGCGAGCTGACGCAGCACCTCAGGGAGAGGGGTCGTGACGAGGTCTCCCTTGAGCACGCTGCCTCCCTCCGAGGTCCGGGCCGGTTCCGGGCCGGTGTGGTCGCGGTACTTCCTCCTCGGCAGGTGCGGCCCAGTTGTTGAGCCGCCCGCCCCCGTGCGCTGTGGAATCTGACACCATGGTGGTCGTGCCTCACCGGGCGCATCACCCGACAGTGGGAGGAACGGCCGTGACCGCCGACGGAACGCCCGAGCAGGGCACCCGGAGGATCGACCGGGTGCTGGCCGAGGACTACCTCGCCGGCGTCGGCCAGGCACCGCTCGCCGACGTCCGCTCCCTGCGTGACGAGGCCGAGCAGGAGGAGGTAGACCTCTCCTACATCCGCCGGCTCATCCAGGGCCGGATGGACATCGTGCGGGCCGAGCTCAACCGCCGCGAGGGCACCGGCCCGGCTGGCAGCCTCGTGGAGGGCCTCGCCCAGACCCTCGCCGACGAGCCCCGCGGCCCTGCCCGCGGCCTCGGTCGGCACACCACCATCGAGCCTTCCCGGGTCGACAGCCACCGTCGGTACGTCGAGGCGCTGGTGGCCAACGTGGACCTCACCGACACCTCGGAGCGCACGTCCGACGAGCTGCACCACGCGATGCGGGTGCTGTCCGACGAGGAGCACGTGCTGTCCGGGAAGCGCCGCGAGGTGCAGACCGTGATGGACGCGTGCAGCGCCGAGATCACCCGCCGCTACCGGGACGGGGAGGCCGACGTCGGCTCGCTGCTCGCCGCTTCCAGTGGCCCCGACGAGGGGTGAGCCTGCTCGCTGAGGTCGTCCGCTCCGGCTACGTCGAGGGCACCCATCACGGCTCCGTGGTGGCCCTGCGGCCCGACGGGTCGGTCGCGCTCGCTGTCGGCGATCTGGAGCGCCCGGTCTTCCCTCGCTCGTCGAACAAGCCGCTGCAGGCCGTCGCTCTCCTGGACGCCGGCTGGGAGCCCGGCTCGCAGGAGCAGCTCGCGCTGGCGACGTCCTCGCACAACGGTGAGCCGGGTCATCTGGCGGTGGTCCGCGAGATCCTGGGCGAGCTCGGGGTCGAGGCCCTGGGCACGCCGGCGATGCCGCCGCTCGACGAGCCAGCCTGGTACGCCATCGTGCGCGCCGGCGGTGCAGCGACGCCGTTGACGATGAACTGCTCCGGCAAGCACGCGGCGATGCTGCGCACCTGTGCGACCAACGGGTGGGACATCCCGTCGTACCTGTCGGTGGACCACCCGGTGCAGCGGGCCTGCGTCGCCGGTATCGAGCGCCTGGCCGGCGAGCCCGTGCGGCACGTGGCGGTGGACGGCTGCGGCGCCCCCCAGCACGCGCTCACCCTCCCCGGGCTGGCCCGGGCCTTCACCGCCCTGGTCCTCGGTGGTCCTCATGAACGGCGTACGTCGGATGCCATGCGGTCGCACCCGTGGCTCGTCGGGGGGACCGGTCGTGACGTGACGCAGCTGATGGAGGGCATCCCCGGGCTGGTCGCGAAGGACGGCGCCGAGGGTGTCTACGCTGCTGCCCTGGCGGACGGGTCCTCCGTCGCGCTGAAGATCACCGACGGTGCCGGCCGGGCACGCACCCCGGTCCTCGTCGCGGCCCTGCGGGCCCTCGGTGTGGAGGCCGACGTGCTCGAGCAGCTGGCGACCACGCCGGTGCTCGGCGGCGGCAGGCAGGTCGGCGAGGTACGCATCGCCGGTGCCCTGCTGACCTGAGCTCACCTCCGGCTCAGGTGTCGCCCTCCCCCGGAGGGGGCACGGCACCTTCGTGGAAACGGTCGAGACCCTCGCCGGAGGGCGTTACGTCTTGGGCCCGGTCCTGGGCCGGGGAGGGATGGCCGACGTCCGTCGCGCCACCGACACCGTCCTCCACCGGCACGTCGCGGTGAAGGTGTTCCGTGACGACCTCGACGAGGTTTCGGCCCAGCGGGCGCGGGCGGAGATGCGCACCCTGGCCTCGCTCACCCACCCCGGCTTGGTTGCCATCCATGACGCGGGCACCGGCCCGGAGGTCGACGGCTGGGCGCGGCCCTACCTCGTCATGGAGCTCGTGGACGGGCCGACGCTCGCCGCGTCCTGCCTGGACGGCTCGCTGTCCGCGGACAGGGTCCGCCAGATCGGCACGGAAATCGCCCTGGCCCTGGCTCATGTGCACGCCCAGGGGGTCGTCCACCGCGACGTGAAGCCCGCCAACATCCTGCTCAGCCCGGTCGGCGCCAAGCTCGCCGACTTCGGGATCGCCCGGATCGTCGACGGTGCCCGCCACACCGCGACGGGCCTCACCTTGGGGACCGCGCCGTACCTGGCGCCGGAGCAGGTCACCGGCGGGCCCGTCGGACCGCCCGCGGACATCTACGCCCTCGGCCTCGTATTGCTGGAGTGCCTGACCGGTCGTCGCGAGTACCTCGGCACCGATGTCGAGACGGCCGTCGCCCGGCTGCACCGCCAGCCGGATGTGCCGAGCACGCTCCCGGCCCCCCTCGCGGGCCTGCTGCGGAGCATGACGGCCCTGGACCCGGCCGGCCGGCCGACAGCGGCAGTTGTGGCGGTCACCCTCACCGGTGGCAAGGGCCTCGACGAGGTCGACACGGCGGTCGTCAGCCGCGGGGCGGAGCCCGACCCCGAGCACGACCCTCCCGGTACGGCGGGCCTCCCGAGTCCGACGGTCCTCCCCCGTACGACGGTCCTTCCCGGTCCGACGGTCCTCCCCCGTACGACGATGCTTCCCCGTACGACGGTCCTGTCCACGCCGACGGCCGCACCGTCAGGGCTCGGCCCGGCGGCGCCCACTCGGGCGGCAGCGTTCGCGCGCCCTGAGCGCCGAACGAGCCGTCCGGGACGCACCGTGCCGGTGCCGGTCACCCGGTTCCCGGCGAAGGTCCTGGCGGTCGCCGGGGCGGCCGCGGTGGCGCTGCTGGTCGCCGTGCTGTCGCTGGGCACAGGCAGCGGGCCTTCGCCCTCAACTCCCTCCGCACCCGTCGTGGCTGCGAAGCCTTCGGCCGCCCCGACGACCGCGTCGGCGAGCGCCGCACGGCAACAAGTGGCCGATAGGCAGAAGCTCGACAAGCACCTCGCCGACCTCGACAAGGCGGTACACCCCTGATGAGGACCACCCTGATGCGGGCGCCCCTGGGACGGCCAGCCACGCCCCCTCGCCGCGTCCGACACGCCGTGCTGATGTCCGTGCTCGTCGTGGGTGCGCTCACCGGGTGCGGCCGCTCGACGCCGAACGCCAAGGACCTGACCCCGGCCGCTGCGTTGGTGCTGCAGCGCGATGCCGCAGCACTCGCGACGGCCGCCCGGTCCGGAAACCGCACGGGTGTGCTTGCGGCACTGGCCGTGCTCAGGCGGGACGTCGCCGCGCAGCAGACTGCGCACGGGCTCAGCGCCGACCGGGCCACGCTGGTGCTGTCCGCGGCCGCTGTGGTGGCCAACGACGTTCCCGTGCCGACCAGGACGGCGACTCCGGCGGTGCCCGTGAGCACGCCGCCGGCGCCCGCCAGGCACGGCAAGGACAAACCCAAGGGTGAGGACCACAGCGACTGAGCCCCTACGTCGTCCGACCAGGAGCTGGCGATCCGGGCCGGCGAGCCCGCCCGCAGTCGGGCTCCACGACCGCTTACCGGGATCGGTCCCCCGCACCGGTCTGGACAACGTGACAATCGTGGTTGTCACGTTCTTGACGGTAACGTGGGCTCCAGGGCTGGAGGGGGCACGGTGAGCGAGTACCGGATCGACGACCTGGCCCGCGCCGCAGGCACCACCGTCCGCAACGTGCGGGTCTACCAGGACCGCGGGCTGCTGCCGCCGCCGCGGCGAGAGGGTCGTGCCGGTGTCTATGGCGAGCCGCACCTGGCCCGGCTGAGGCTGATCGGGCAGCTGCTCGAGCGGGGCTACACGTTCGCCCACATCGGGGAGTTCCTGGCGGCCTGGCAGCAGGGTCGTAACCTTAGCGACCTGCTCGGTCTCGAGCAGGTGCTCACCACGCCCTGGTCGAACGACGTCGACGACTCCCTCACCACCGAGGAGCTGGTCGAGCTGCTCGGCGCCGAGCAGATCACTGAGGACAACCTTGTCGAGCTGTCGCGGCAGGAGCTGATCGTCCCGGACGGCGACCGGTACCGCGTCCCGTCGCCGCGGCTGCTCCGGGCCGGCTACGAGCTGGTGAGGGCCGGTCTGCCGCTGCGGGTGGCGCTGGAGCTGTCGGCGTCGTTGGCCCTAGACATGGACGCCTGCGTCACACGGCTGGTCGCGGCTGTTGCCGACCAGGCAGTGATCGCGAGGACCGCGTCCTCCCTCGATGGGGTGGGCGACCTGGTCACCCGGCTCACGCCACTTGCACAGCGTGTCCTTGACGCTCACCTTGCGCAGGCGATCGAAAGACAGGTCCGGCAGACCGTGCACGAGAACAGGCCGTCCACGGCAGCTGAACCTCAGGCCGCGCCCTGATCCGTTCGTGCCCGTCGCGACCCGAGGAACGCCTTTCGAGCTAGTGCAGATGACACGATAGGAGGATCTTTCCGGTTTAGCCTCTCCTCTGAGTGACGAGATGTCACTGTGAGTGCGTGCCAGTGACGAAAAACTGTGTCGAGCCGAGGAACCTCCTGCTCGAGCGGATGAGGCTGCTCAGGGGAATCCCGTCCGGCGAGCTGCGGCGGATCGCCGGCCTGGGGGCCCACATCGCCCGGCAGGATGTCGGCGAGCCGGTGGTCGCGGTGCACCTGTTCGATGACGACGAGCAACACCGGGTGGCAGCGGTCGGCGGCGCAACGCTGGGGCGCACGCCCGCCGGCGACAGCATCTGCATCCAGGTCGTGGACGGCAAGCGACCGATCTACACCCCGGACGCGACGGCCGAGACGCGCTTCGACGGCAACCCGTTCACGTCCGGAACCGACCCGGTTCGGCTCTACTACTCGACCCCGATGACCACGATGGACGGTACGACGCTCGGGACCCTCTGCGTCTTCGCGAGCGAGCCGGGCCTGCTGGGCAGTCGACAGCGGGACCGGATCGATGATCTCGCGGGGATCGCGTGCGCCCACCTGGAGCTCAGCAGCCTGAACCAGGACCTTGTTCATCTGGCCACGCACGACCCGCTCACGAAGGTGGCCAACCGCCTCCTGCTCTCGCACGAGCTCGAGCAGGCCCTGTCGGTCCACCGCGCCGCCCCGGCCCTGCTGCTGGCAGACCTGAACGACTTCAAGGCCGTCAACGACCACTTCGGTCACCAGGTCGGCGATGAGGTGCTCGCCAGCACAGCCCGTCGACTGTCTGCTGCCGTGCGGTCCGGTGACCTGGTGGCCCGGCTCGGCGGCGATGAGTTCGCGATCCTGTTGAAGGACGTGCCCGCGGCAAGGGACCTCGACGACGTCGTCCATCGGATCGCCGACCTGACGAGGGTGCCGCACCACACCAGCGGTGGTCCGGTGGTCTGCCCCGTCAGCGTCGGGCGCGCTGTCCGGCGCCCGCACGACCTGGCCTATGAGCTGTTCGGCAGGGCGGACGAGGACATGTACCGCGCCAAGCGCTTGCGCACCCCTACTGCCCCGGCGCCGTGCTGACCCCCATCGCGCGGCGCCGGCCCGGCTCGTCGGGGAACTGCGCCGACCCCAGATGCGATTCTGGAACACCTGTTCGATAGTGTCTCTCCTGGGGTCGAGCCCTTCGAGGTGGGAGACACCGCCATGCAGTACCGCATCACGTTCGCCGACGGCCGGACGCAGGACGTGGAGGGCGACGACGCCTCCGTCGAGACCACCGGGGCCGTCGTCATCCTCCGGGACGTCCTCGTGATCGGCCGACCGCGGCGGATCGTCGCTGCCCGGTTCTCGGCCGGCCAGGGGGTGCAGTCGGTCGACCTGCTGCAAGAGTGACGCCGGTGGAGCGCACCTGGCTGACCCCCAACCTCAAGGTGCTGTCCGGGGTCTCCCTGCTGCAGGATGCCGCGAGCGAGCTCGTGTACCCGGTGCTGCCGATCTTCCTGACCGTCACGCTCGGCGCGCCGGCGGCGGTCGTCGGGGTCGTCGAGGGCGCCGCGGAGGGGGTCGCCGCGCTGACCAAGCTCCTGGCCGGCCGGTTGTCGGACCGGGTCGGCCGACGGCCCCTTATCGCCGTGGGCTACGGGCTCGCCGCGCTCGGCAAGCTGCTGGTCGCGGTCGCGTCCGTCTGGCCGGTGGTCCTCGCCGGACGGGGCGTCGACCGGCTCGGCAAGGGGGTCCGCGGCGCCCCGCGGGACGCGCTGCTGATGGTGGACGCCGACCCGGAAGCGCGCGGTCGGGTCTTCGGCTTCCACCGGGCAGCCGACACCACGGGGGCGGTCGTCGGGCCGGCTCTGGGGCTCGGGCTCTACGAGGCGCTGGGTCACCAGCTGCGGCCGCTGCTGGTGATTGCCGTCGTACCGGCGGTGTTGAGCGTCCTGCTCGTGGCGGCCGTGCGCGACCCTGGTGCTCCCCGGTCGCGGTCGGCGGGGAAGGCCACCGCGCCGGTGGTGCTGAGCGCCGACCTGCGCCGACTGCTGCTGGTTCTCGGACTGTTCAGCCTGGTCAACTTCCCGGACGCGCTGCTGCTGCTTCGAGCACACGACCTGGGCCTGTCCACGGGCGCTGTGATCGGTGCCTACATCCTGTACAACGCCGTCTACGCTGCGGCCTCCTACCCGGCTGGCGCCCTGTCGGACCGCTGGCCGCGACACCGGGTGTTCGCCGCCGGCCTCGGCTTCTTCGCCATCGGCTATCTGGGCCTCGGACTAGCGGGTCGCCCCTGGCTCGTCTTCGTCCTGCTCCCCCTGTACGGCGGGTTCGCCGCGTGCACCGACGGCGTGGGCAAGGCATGGGTGGCCAGCTTCGCGCCGACCGGCGGGCAGGGCGCCGCGCAGGGGGTGTACCAGGCGTTGACGGGTGGGGCGGTCCTGGTCGCAGGACTGTGGGCCGGCCTCGCCTGGGGAGGCGATGGGCGCGTCCCCCTGCTGTTGGCCGGGACGGTCGGGCTCGTGATGGCTGGGGGGCTGCTCGCTCGCGGCGGCCGACTGGTTCCGCAACCGGTCGGGCCGACGTAGGGTTCGAGGTAACCGCCCACTCCGGCCGGCGGTCCACGGGAGTTGTTCATGGGCACGTTTTTTGCCATCGTCCTGGCCCTGCTCGCGGCGACCGCGGTGGTCATGGGCGTCGGCTGCTGGCTGCTGGTCCGCGCTGCCCGGCGCGTCCGGACCCGCGTGAGCCGGCGGGTGCGGGACGTACGGGCTGGTGTCGCCCGCCAGTCCGGCGTACCCGCGCCGTGGGCTGGGCAGGTGCCTGCGGTGGCGGCGCTGCCGACGAGGCGGGCCTTTCTGTCGTCCGTGAGCGCCCGGCTGCCCGGCCCGAAGCGGGAGGTCGCCCAGGTGCGGCGTGACCTGCAGCGCGAGATGCGCGCCGCCGCCCAGGCCGTGCAGCTGGGCCTTCGCGACGGCCGGCCGGTCGCGCCGCTGGCCCGCCTCGTGGGCCACCTGCAGCGGAGCGCGACCGAGCTGGACACCGACCTCGCCGTCGTCGCTGCCGATCCCGACGCCACCCGTCAGGCTGGCCTGGTGGCCGAGCAGCAGCCGCGGATCGACGCGCTCCTGCGTGCCTGCGAGCAGGTCCGTCGCGGTGTGCTGCTGGCCGGGTCGGCGGCTTCCGGGCCGATCCTGCCGGGAATCCTGGACGAGCTCGACGACGAGGTCATCCGGCTGGGCCTGTGGTCGCAAGCGCACCGCGAACTGCACGGGCGCTGAGCGGACCGCATCAGACGGTTCCCTTGCAGGACCAGCCCGGCAGGCTCAGTCCGTCAGCCGCCAGGACGCGAAGACCCGCTTCCCGTCGTGGGGGACCAGCTCGACGCCGTGGTCGTCCGAGACGGCCTTGACGATCGACATCCCTCGACCGCCCTCGTCGTCCTCGTGCACGTCCTGGGGGGCGGCGCTCGGCTCGATGAGGCTGCCGTCTGCGACGTCCATCCGCAGGAGGAACGAGGTGTGGGACAGTCCCATGGTCACGGGCGGTGCGCCGTGCCGGATAGCGTTGGTGACGAGCTCACTGGCGACCAGCTGTGCTCCGTCGACGTACTCGGGGAGCTCCCACCGGGTCAGCGTCTCGGCCACCGCCCGCCGGGCCTCGCCCGGGGCCGTCGCGTCCGACGGCAGGTCCTGCTCATAGGTGGCGTCCGTCCCCGCGCTCTCCGACGTGGTCATGTCACTGTTGTGTCCTCACGGCGGCGCCCCAACCCGAACTGGCGGGTGTACGTCAGGGTGGGACGGTTCCCCTGGCCCCTGGCCCCTGGCCCCTGGCCCCCGGCCCCCGGCCGCTGGCGCGGGCCGGAGAAGGACTGTGGGCAGCGTCACTCACGGGGTGCTAGCAAAGTGCTTGCAACAGTTAGCACCCCGGGCTACGGTGGTCAGGTCAGCACATCGGACGGTCACCGGAAGGATCTCCACATGCCAGCCATCGGTCAGCTCGGGGACTTCATCCGGGAGCAGCGCCAGACCGCGAAAATCTCGTTGCGGGAGCTGGCCTCGTCGGCCGGCGTCAGCAACCCCTACCTCAGCCAGATCGAGCGGGGACTGCGCAAGCCCAGCGCCGAGATCCTGCAGCAGATTGCGAAGGGCCTGCGGATCTCCGCGGAGGTTCTCTACGTCCAAGCCGGCATCCTCGACCACCGCGAGGCCAGCCCCGTCGTGGACGCGATCTTGGCCGACGACACGCTGACCGAGCGGCAGCGCCACGTGCTGCTCGAGATCTACGACAGCTTCCGCAAGGAGACCGCGACCAGCGTGGCCTCGGTCCTCGACCCGGACCGGCCCGCCGACGGGCCCGTCGTACCCAGCAAGCCCTGAACACGCCAGTCCCTACCGACCCCCCACCGCCCAGGAGGCACCCCATGAGCACGCTCACCGACAAGCTCCCCACCGTCAAGCTCCCCGAGGTCAACCTCGACGAGGCCAAGAAGCCGGCGTTCGCCGCGGTCGGCGTCGTCGACCTGTACGTCGAGCAGGTGAAGGAGCTCCCCGCCGACGCCAAGAAGCTGCAGGCCGAGCTGACCGCCAAGTTCGAGGCCGCCCGCGACGCCCGCAGCGCCCGCCTGCGGGCCGTCCCCGCGCAGCTGAAGGCGCTTCCGGCGACGACCACCGAGTCGGCCAAGAAGCTGCAGGCTGACCTGACCGCACGCGTCTCCAAGGCGCAGACCGAGGCCACCGCTTACTACAGCAAGCTCGCTGCCCGCGGCGAGCGGCTGGTCGGTCAGATCCGTCGCCAGCCGGCGACCGAGGCTGCCATCGCCGAGGGCAAGGCCGCCGTCAAGAAGGCGGAGGCCGCTGCGACCTCCGCCAAGAAGGCCACCAAGTCCGCCGTGACGGCCACTGACGAGGCTGCCGAGAAGCTCGGCTAGTCAGCACCAGCACCACCTGACCGTCGCCGGTTGCCCTCGGGCAGCCGGCGGCCGTCGTTTCCGGCCCGATGCGCGAGGATGGCGTCATGCACCTGCTCTACGACCCGGCCAGCCTGCTCTTGACCGTCCTCAGCTTCGGACTGCTCGCGCTGAAGATCTGGGCACTGGTCGACTGCGTCCAACGCCCCGCTGCCGCCTTCGAAGCCCACGACAAGCTCACCAAGCAGAAGTGGACCCTCATCTTGGCGCTCGCCTTGGTCCTGGGGCTGTTGTTCGGTCAGGTCCTGAGCCTGTTCGCGATCATCGGGGCGGTCGCCGCGATCGTCTACCTCGTCGACGTCCGCCCGGCCGTCTCAGGCTCCTCACGACCCTGGTAGCAACCTGGCAACGACCCTGCGTCGGTGCTGACCGGCTTCGGTGGGCGGGTCACGATGTCGGTGATAGTCCGTTTTTGTCGCATGTGACCGTCACCCAGGTGGGTGAAGCCCGGGAAGGGCCGTCACCTGCGCACTGGGCGCTCGTTGTCTGGGGTACACCAGCACGGACGCCGCACCCCCACCCCGAAGGACACCGCACCATGAGGCACATCGCCACTGTCACCGCCGATATCGAGCTGCGTCTGGTCGTCCCCGGTGGGCCGCCGCTCCCCGTCCTTTCCGGCCTGCGTTACGACAGCAACGACCCGTGGGCGGTGCGTGTCGCGTTCCAGACCGGCGGCGAGGGCGACGGCATCGTCGAGTGGATGTTCGGCCGCCAGCTCCTGACCGACGGCGTGACTGGTGCCTGCGGTGAGGGCGACGTCCGCGTCTGGCCGGCCGTGCACGCTGGCGAGCGCGTCGTCCACCTCGCGATGGTCTCGCCGTCCGGCTCGGCGCTGTTCGAGATCGACCTCGACGTGCTCGTCGAGTTCCTCCAGCAGACCTACCTCGCGGTCCCCACGGGAGCGGAGTCCGAGGCGGTCGACTTCGACGCCGAGCTGGCCCTGCTCCTGCCCCGGTAGCCTCGCCCGCTCGTGGGCAGGCGGCGGCGGGGACTCAGGTCTTCATACCCGCGGTGAGGTCGAGGTCGTCCGGGGGCTGCTCCGGAGTCCGCCAGCCGATGTAAGGCTTTCCGAACACCCCGTGGAGGGCGTTGGCCCGGTCGACCATGACCGTCCACGCGGCCAGGAACGCGTCCCGGTCCTCGGTCCGGATCGCCTGCGTCACGGGCGCGTAGTCGTCCCGCAGGTAGACCGTCATCTCCGGCTCGTACTTCGGTCGGGACTCGGCGCTCAGTGCCAGCTGCTTGATGGCGCTCTTGTTGTAGTACGCCGCCAGCGGCCAGTTCCCAGCGAGGGCCGCGTAGTAGCAGCGGTGCAGCCGTGGGCCGACCTCTGCCATCAGCCGGTCCATGCCGGGCTGCATCCGGGCCAACTCGTTCAGCGTCAGGTCGCGCTTGCCGTTGTTAACGACGATCTCATCGGGGTTCACCGGTCCAGCCTAGGAGTCGAGCTCCACGCCGACCACGCCGTCGAGGGCCCGCAGCCGGACGGCGAGGTCCAGCAGCGAGTAGCCGCGCACCAGAGGTGACGACAGCGTCAGGACGGTCCGGTCGCTCAGGCCGCGCTCGACCCTACGGACTGAGGCGGCGGCGCCCAGCACGAGCGCCGCCTGCCGAACGACGTCCGTGACGTCAGAGGTGTCGGTCAGCTCCAGCACGACCTCGTGCCCCCGCCGGCGCGGGATGACGTTCTGCTCGAGCAGCTTGAAGCCGACCAGCGCCACCAGCCCCACACCCACCGCGAAGGCCCCGAGGCCGGCGCGGCCCAGCCCGCACGCCACACCACTGCCCGCCGTGACCCACAGGCTGGCCGCCGTCGTCAGCCCGTGGACCCCGCCGCTGTCGCGCAGGATCGCCCCGGCGCCCAGGAAGCCGACGCCGGTGACGACCTGCGCCGCGACGCGCGTCGGGTCGCTGCCCGCGACGTCGGCGCCGACGGTGGTGAACAGTGCCGCCCCCAGCGCCACCAGCACATGCGTCCGAAAGCCTGCGCGTTGCGCGTTGAGCTCGCGCTCAAGCCCGATGAAGCCACCCAGGGCGGCGGCGGCGAGCAGCGCCAGCAGCTGCTGTGAGGTCGTCAGCACGGGGTCGTCAGCACGGGGTCGTCACCGGCCTCATTCTGGCGCGACCGAGGCCCAGGGGATGGTCACCTCGCCGTCGCGGCGTGTACCGACCTGCGGCCAGTCCGCCAGCTCGCACATCGCCTGCCATCGCTGCCGGGTCCCGAACACCTGGTACGCAGCGCTGCGGTCCCACGCCGCGTCGAGCGCGGCGAAGAACGCGTGCACGGCGCTGCCCGGCACGTTGTGGTGGATGAGCGCCTTCGGAAGCCGCTCGGCGAGGTCGCCGGGACGGTCGAGGCTCCCCAGGTGCGCCGCGAGTGTCAACGTCTGCGGTCCTTGCTTGGTGAGCGTCACCCACGCCGCGCGACGGCCGAGCTCGTCACAGGTGCCCTCGATCATCAGGCCGTCGTCCTGCAGGCCAGCCACGATCGTGGTCCAGGCCTCCCGGGCGGTGCTCTCGTCGTACTGCCTGAGGACGTTGAGGGCGCGCACGACCAGGGGCCGCAAGCCGGCCAGCTCGAAGCCACCGTGCCGGAACGCCAGCCCGTCCGTGGCGGCCGGCTGGGCAGCGGCGACCCGCTCAGGGTCGATCTCGAGGCCGACGACCTGGACGTCCGGACGAACGCGGCGCAACCGCTGGTGCAGCTCGACCGTCGTGGTGGGCGTCTGGCCGTAGCCGAGGTCGACGATGAGCGGCGTGGTGGCGGCCCGCAGCAGGTCGGCGTGCACCTGGGCGAGGTGCCGGTCGATGCGGCGCAGCCGGTTGGGGTTGGTCGTCCCCCGAGTCGGGAGGCCGAGCACGCGGGCGCGCCCGGCGGCGTAGCGCTTTGGCGTGGACATCTGCCTATCCTCGCGGCGACGAAGGGGGGTCGCCATGAGCGACTGGGAGACAGGCCGGTTGGAGGCCTTCAGCGACGGGGTCCTCGCCATCGCGGTGACGCTGCTGGTGCTGGACATCCGGCTTCCGGACGAGCTCGAGCCCGGGCACCTGAGGGCGGCGCTGCGCGACCTGGGCGGCTCGTACGCCGCGTACGCGCTGTCATTCCTCGTGATCGGGATCATGTGGGCCAACCACCACGCGCTGTTCCGGCTGATCGCGGTCGTCGACGAGGGGCTGATGTTCGTCAATGTCATCCTGCTCGGGGCGATCGGCTTCCTGCCGTTCCCGACGGCCGTGCTCGCGCGGTCGCTGCGCACCGGCAACGACGCCGACCAGGTGTCCGCGCTCCTGCTGTACGGAGTCACCAGCGTGCTCATCGCCGTCGGCTACAACCTGGTCTGGCACTACGCCCGGCTGCGCGGCCTGCTGCTTCCCGGGCTCGACCCGGCCGTCGTTAAGGGGGTCACTCGTGACTTCGTCATCGGGATCGTCGTCTACGCGCTGGCCCTGGTGCTGGTCTTCGTGAGCGTGCCCCTGACGATGCTGACCTGGGCCGGCGTCGCCGTCTTCTTCCTGCGGGGCAGCCCCCGCCCGGTGCTGGTCTCCTGACCCCTCAGCCCCGGCGGTCGACCTTTCCCGCGGAGGCCTGCTGCTGCGGTGTGAGCTGGACCAGGTCGATGTTGACGTGCGCCGGGCGGGAGGCGACCCACACGATGGCGTCGGCCACGTCCTCGGCGACCAGCGCGTCGACCCCGGCGTAGACAGCGGCGGTCCGCTCGGCGTCGCCCGCGAAGCGGGTCAGGGTGAACTCGGGGGTGTTGACCATCCCGGGCGCCACCTCGCTCACGCGCAGGCCGTGTGCGACCTCCTCCAGCCGCAGGGTGTCCCGCAGCGCCGCGACCGCGTGCTTGGCGGCGACGTAGCTCCCGCCGCCCTCGTACACCCAACGCCCCGCCGTCGAGCCCGTCATGATCACGTGCCCCCTGGCCGCCCGGAGCGAGGGCAGCAGCGCCTGAACGGTGCGGACCAGGCCGAGCACGTTGACGTCGTAGGTCCGGGCCCAGAGCTCGACGTCGGCCGTGGCGAGGGGCTCGAGGTCGAAGGCCCCGCCCGCGTTGGCGACCAGCAGGTCGCAGGAGGTGACGGCTCCGGCGAGCGCGGCCACCGACTCGGCGGACGTGACGTCCAGAGCCAGGGCCCGTACGCCGGGCAGCTGCTCGAGCAGGTCGACGCGACGGGCGGCACCGATCACGTCCCAGCCCTGCGCCGCGAGCAGGATGGCGGTGGCGGCGCCGATCCCGCTCGAGGCTCCGGTCACGACAGCGGTGCGGCTCATGCCGTCCAGGCTAGGTGTGGGATGGACCGGCCCTGCCCGCGCCCGAGACGACGGTGGAACAAGTCGGTCCGCAGCGGCGCTCTAAGTCCCGCGGATGCTGGGTCGGGCCGCTTCGGGCAGGATGACGATGTGACGGAGTCAGGAATGGCATGGTCGGTCACGCCGGGTCGTGTGCGCAGCGTCCGTCCGCGGCGCGCCGCCGTGCTCAGCGTGCACACCTCCCCGCTGGAGCAGCCGGGCACGGGTGACGCCGGTGGCATGAACGTCTACGTCGTCGAGACGTCCAAGCGCCTGGCCGAGCTGGGCGTCGAGGTGGAGATCTTCACCCGCGCCACGTCCTCGGACCTGCCGCCCGTCTGCGAGCTCGCCCCCGGCGTCACGGTCCGGCACCTCACCGCCGGCCCGTTCGAGGGCCTGAACAAGGAGGACCTGCCGAGCCAGCTGTGCGCGCTCACCAGCGGCCTGCTGCGGGTCGAGGCACAGCACGAGCCCGGGTACTTCGACGTCGTCCACTCCCACTACTGGCTGTCCGGCCAGGTCGGCTGGCTCGCGACCGAGCGCTGGGGCGTGCCGCTGGTCCACACCGCGCACACCCTCGCGAAGGTCAAGAACCTCAGCCTGGCCGACGGCGACGCCCCCGAACCACTGCGCCGGGTCGTGGGTGAGGAGCAGGTCATCGCCGCGGCGGACCGGCTGGTCGCCAACACCGACCAGGAAGCGCGTGACCTGCTTGCCCTGTACGACGCCGACTCCGCCCGGGTCGTGACCGTCGCCCCGGGGGTGGATCTCGAGCACTTCCGGCCGGGCGAGGCCTCCGGTGCCCGCACCCGCCTCGGGGTACCACCCGACGCCGTCCTGCTGCTGTTCGTCGGGCGCCTCCAGCCGTTGAAGGCGCCCGACGTGCTGCTCCTCGCAGCGCAGCAGCTGCTCCGGCACGACCCCTCCCTGGCGGGCCGCCTGCAGGTCGCGGTGGTGGGAGGACCCAGTGGGTCCGGTTTCGACGAACCCACCTACCTGCACGACCTTGCCGCTCAGCTGGACGTCCCCGTCCGCTTCGAGCCCCCGGCAGGCCCCGACCGCCTTCGTGACTGGTACGTCGCGGCGGATCTGGTCGCCGTCCCCTCCCACAACGAGTCTTTCGGCCTGGTCGCCCTGGAGGCCCAGGCGTGCGGCACCCCGGTCATCGCGACCCGTGTCGGCGGGCTCCTCACCACCGTCCGCGACGGGGTGAGCGGCCTGCTGGTCGACGGCCACAGCTCCGACGCTTGGGCGGCAGCCCTGGCCCGCGGGCTGCAGCAGAGCGGGCTGCTCTCGCTCGGAGCCGTCGAGCACGCCGCCGGTTACTCGTGGGGGCGGACCGCCCACGGGCTGCTCACGGCGTACCGGGACGTGCTCGTCCCGTCGAGGCTGGCCACGGGTGTGGGCGCGTGAGTGCCGCGGATGTCATCCGGCTCGCCCTGACCGAGGCGGGGCTCGACTTCGCCGAGCCGCAGCCCGACCAGTTCTTCGTCAAGCTCCCCGGCACCCACCGGCTGTCCACCAACGCGTGGCTGGTCGTCGGTCAGCACGGGCTGCTCGTCGAAGCCTTCGTCTGCCGGAAGCCCGATGAGCGGCACGAGGACTTCTACGCCTTCCTCCTTCGGCGCAACGCCAAGACCTACGCGGTGTCGTTCGCCCTCGACAAGGCCGGTGACGTCTACCTCGTCGGCCGCCTTCCGCTCGGCGGCATCACCCCCGACGAGGTCGACCGGATCCTCGGGTCGGTGCTCCAGTACTCCGACGAGAGCTTCGATCTGCTGCTCGAGATCGGCTTTGCCAGCTCGATCAAGCGCGAGTGGGCCTGGCGCGAGAAGCGCGGCGAGTCGACCGCCAACCTCCAGGCCTTCGCCCGGTTTGCCGCACCTGAGTGAGCGTCTGGGACGTGGACGGGGCGCTGCTCGGGGCCCTGACCGACCTGGGGGTCGAGCTCGAGCGGGTCGAGGTCGGCGCCTATCTCGTCACCCTGCGCGGAAGTCGCCGTCCCGTGAGCCCGGTATGGCTGATCGCCGGCGAGCAAGCGGTCACCGTCGAGGCTTTCGTCGTACACCTGCTCGAAGGTGCGGCCGTCGAGGCGGTGCACCGGCACGTCCTGCGGCGCAACAACGCGCTGCGCGGTGTCCACTACGGCACTGACGAGGTGGGCGACCTGTTCCTGACCGGGTCCCTGTCGCTGGCTGACGCCACGCCGGTCGGCGTCGACCGGCTCCTCGGTGAGCTCTGGCAGCTGCTCGAGGACGACTACCCGACGATCCTCGCGCTGGCCTACGGCGACCGGCTCGCGGGCGATCCGGCCTTGTCGGCGAAGGTGCGTGCCGACGGTGCCGGCCGCCGCCCAGCCGGTACGCCCGACTGGGCCCCCCACCGCGACGCCCGCCGCTGACGCGTCCCTCGTTGCCCGAGCCCCGGCTGCGCCCGAGTGTTCGGGCCCACGCGCCCGCCCACCCGCACGGGCGGAACACCTCGCTGTGGGGAGCGTGCGAGCGCCTGACACACTCGGGCCATGGCGACCCTGGTCCTGCTCCGTCACGGCGAGAGCGAGTGGAACAGCAAGAACCTGTTCACCGGTTGGGTCGACGTCGACCTGACCGAGGCCGGACAAGCGCAGGCGCGCGCGGGTGGCACGATGCTCGCCGCCGCGGACCTGCTCCCCACGGTCGTGCACACCTCGCTGCAGAAGCGGGCCATCCGCACGGCCACCCTCGCTCTCGAGGTGTGCGACCGCAGCTGGGTCCCGGTCCGGCGGTCGTGGCGCCTGAACGAGCGACATTACGGCGCGCTCCAGGGCAAGGACAAGAAGCAGACCCTCGAGCAGTACGGCGAGGCGAAGTTCATGCAGTGGCGTCGTTCCTACGACGTGCCGCCGCCGCCGATCGAGGCTGGCTCGGAATGGGACAACGCCCTCGACGTCCGCTACGCCGGCCTTGCGCCGGAGCTCGTCCCGGCCACCGAGTGCCTCGCCGACGTCGTCGCCCGGATGCTCCCCTACTGGTATGACGCGATCGTGCCCGACCTGCGCGCCGGGGGGACCGTCCTCGTCGCCGCCCATGGCAACTCCCTGCGGGCCCTTGTCATGCACCTCGATGGCCTGTCCCGCGACCAGGTCGTCGGTCTCAACATCCCTACCGGCCAGCCCCTGCTCTACGACCTCGACGAGGACCTGCGTCCGTCGGTGACCGGCGGGACCTACCTCGACCCGGAAGCGGCCGCCGAGGCGGCCGCCGCCGTCGCCAAGCAGGGCCGCTGACCGGCGCCGGACCGATCCGGGCCTCAGCGGGCTGAGGCCAGGTCCACGACCGCCGGCACCCGCAGCGGCAGCCGTTCGACCCGGCCGGAGGCATCCCAGCGGAGCAAGCCGCCCGGGCTGAGGTCGGTGCTCGCGTAGACCGTGTCGCCGCTCCACGCGACGTGGCAGGCCAGCAGCGTGCAGCCGCCTTCGACGACGGCGGACAGCGGTTCGCCAGCGCCGCCGTCGACATCGAGGCGGCCGCGCAGCAGGATGGTCTGACCGTCGGGCCCCTCCGTGGCGGCCCCCACCGACGCCACCCGGGCGGCCAGTGCCACCGAGCGGCCGTCCCGCGACAGGGCCCCGTCGAAGACGACCAGCCCCCCGTCCAAGGGTGCCGTCGGGGGGTCGGATGCTCCGCGCCGGACGTCCCACACCTGCGCGGAGCATCCGTCGAGACAGCTTCCCGTCAGCACCAGCAGCCGGGGTCCGACGACATCGAGGACCTGCACCGGCCCACCCCACCGGCGCAGCACCTGACCGGAGTCCGACCGCAAGGTGGGCGTCGTACCGCCCGGGTTCACGACCTCGTCGTCGAGGACGCCGGCCGGCGTGACCAGGAGCAGGTCGTGCTCGCACCGGGCCGACCGCGACTCGACGTGGCGACCCGACCCGTCGTACGCCTCGAGGAAACGGATGGCGGCGCCGCGCACCAGCCACACTCGGTCGCCGCGGCTGTCGGGCGCGAGCTGGTCGGCGGGGCCCAGTCGCCGTAGCTCGGTCGAGTCGTCGGGCAGCAGGAACGCCCACCCGCCGAAAGCGAGGTTCGGCGGCCGCGTGAGGACGACCGTCGCGTGCGCGAGGCGGAGCAGCCGCGCCGGGTCCTGTCCGGCGGGCAGCGGCACCGGGTCGACGGCGCCGTCGGCGCGCAGCCTCTGCAGGCCGGCTGCCGCCACGACCAAGGTCGCCGCCGAGGGCTGGACCTGGACGACGGTGAGCACCCCGAGGCCCAGCACGCCGGCTGCCGCACCGGCGACCAGGCGGGTGGGCAGGGGAAGCCCGCGCAAGGCCCGGGACCACCTGGACAGCCAGGCGAAGCGGGGCAGGGAAAAGTGACTGTCCCCGGTGCCGAGGACATCGCTCACGGTGCCGCGCCACCCGAGGAGGTGCCGAGCAGGGCGGTCGCGGTCGCGGGGTGCAGGGGAAGCCCGGTCCGGAGCATGCACAGGCGGAGCAACTCGTCGTAGGCGGGCAGCCCGATCAAGGCGGTCAGCTCCGGTCCGTAGGACACGACGACCGGGTCCGCGCCGACGTGCGCGTCCGGTGAGCTGGTGCACCACCAGTGCAGGTCCTCACCGCCCACGCCCCACCCACGGCGGTCGAACTCGCCGAGCGTCGTCAGGGTCACCGAGGTCTCGTCGGGGCGTTCGATGACCTCCTGCGAGCGCCGGACAGGCAGCTGCCAGCAGACGTCGGGCTTGGTGTCGAGCGGGTGCAGGCCGATCCGCAGGGCCAGGGCGTGCAGGGAGCAGCCCTCCCCCCCGGCGAAGCCGGGACGGTTGAGGAAGATGCAGGCGCCGTCGACGACCCGGGTCTTGCGGGCCGGCTCGTCGTCGAGCTCGTCGACGACGGAGAACCCGTCGGCCCGCCCCGTGTCGGCATACTGCCAGGTCTTCTTCTTGAGCTGTGTCACGAAGGAGGCGACGCGCGCCTCGTCCTCGGCGTCGCTGTAGAACGCTCCGTGGCTGCAGCAGCCGTCGTCGGCGCGGCCTTCGATGACGCCATGGCAACCGGCGCCGTAGATGCAGGTCCACGACGACATCAGCCAGGTCAGGTCGGCCCGGATCACCTGCGACGGGTCAGCCGGGTCGACGAACTCGACGTGGTCGCGCGCGAAGTCCGGCTCCACCTCGCGAAGACGGGGGAGCCCGAGGTCGGTCACGAAGCGTGCGGTCACGGTCTAGAGCACCTTTACGACAAGGAGGTCGACGGTGTCCCGGTCGGTGTCGGGTCCCTGCGGGAAGCGGCAGTTGGTCCCGAGGACCTCGCTCGAGGAGTAACCGGTGGTCCGCTCGAACGCCGGGTTGACGTCGACCAGCGGGGCGTCGGGCAGGCGGGCCTCGGCGATGGTGAAGGACAGCCCGGCGGCAACGACGGTCCGGTCCCGCATGCGGGCGTCCGGCGTCAGCACGGCTGCCGACACGTCGGTAGGTCCGGGTCGGGATTGCACTGGGCGAGCCTAATGGGGGAGCGGCCGCTTCCTCACGGGATTCGACGTACCCTCGCCGGGAGATGACGGTCCAGTCTGGCGCCCATGCGGTGCACGTGCCGGCGGCCCGGGTCGCGCTGTCCACGGCATCGACCTACCCCGAGTCCACGGCCAATGCCTTCGAGATCGCCGCCCGGCTCGGCTACGACGGCGTCGAGGTGATGGTCTGGACCGATCCGGTGAGCCAGGACGTCGACGCCCTCGAGCGGCTCTCGGACTACCACCAGGTGCCGATCCTCGCGATCCATGCGCCCTGCCTGATCATCACCCAGCGGGTCTGGGGCACCGACCCGTGGGTGAAGCTGGTGAAGGCCAAGGAGGCCGCCGAGCGGCTGGGGGCGTCGACGGTGGTGGTGCATCCGCCGTTCCGCTGGCAGCGCGACTACGTCCGGCAGTTCGTCGGAGGGATCCAGCAGATGGAGTCCGAGACGTCGGTGCGGTTCGCCGTCGAGAACATGTTCCCGCTGCGGGCCCGGGGACGGGAGGTCTCGCCGTACGGCATGGACTGGAACCCCGTCGACGAGGGCTTCCTGGACTTCACCCTCGACCTGTCCCACACAGCGGTGTCGCAGTCGGACGCGATGGCGATGCGCCGGTCCATGGCGGACCGCCTGGCCCACGTGCACATCGCCGACGGGACCGGCTCGGCCCGCGACGAGCACCTCGTCCCCGGCCGCGGTGACCAGCCGTGTGCGGAGCTGCTGGAGGACCTCGCGCGCGCCGACTTCGGCGGGATCGTCGTGGTGGAGATCAACACCCGTGGCTGCGACGACCGCGACGCCCGCGAGGCCGACCTCGCGGAGGCGCTGGCCTTCACCCGCCTCAACCTGGCTGCCCCCGCCGACGCGTGGCCGTCGTGAAGGCCCACCCCTGCGTCCCTGGCCCAACGCTCAGGTCCCCCTGAGTTCGTAGGACGCAGGCGCCCCACGGCTAGCCTTGTCATCGTGCTCCGACAGGTCATCCTCGCCGCGTCCCGCAGTGCCCTCACCCGCAAGGTGGTGGAGCGTGCCCCCTTGAGCCGTCAGGTGGTGCACCGCTTCGTGCCGGGCGCGTCCGCCGACGAGGCGGTCAGAGCCACGACGGCGCTGGTCGGCAGCGGGCGGGCAGTCACCCTGGACCACCTCGGCGAGGACACCCTCGACGCGGCCCAGGCCGCCGCCACCGTCAAGGCCTACCTGGAGGTGCTCCAGCGGCTGAGCGACGCCGGCCTCACCGAGCAGGCTCGCGCCGAGGTGAGCGTGAAGCTCAGCGCCGTCGGCCAGGCCGTCGATGAGCAGCTTGCCCTTGCCAACGCGACCCTGATCTGTGAGGCGGCCCGGGACGCGGGTACGACGGTGACCCTCGACATGGAGGACCACACGACGACCGACTCCACCCTCGGGGTCCTGCGCGAGCTCCGGAAGGACTTTCCCCAGACGGGGGCGGTCCTGCAGAGCTACCTGCACCGCACCGAGGCCGACTGCCGCGACCTCGCGACCGCGGGCTCACGGGTACGCCTGTGCAAGGGCGCCTACAAGGAGCCGGCCAGCGTTGCGTTCCAGGACACCGCTGACGTCGACAAGAGCTACGTCCGATGCCTGAAGGTCCTGATGGCCGGCGACGGTTACCCGATGGTCGCGAGCCACGACCCGCGGCTGATAGCAATCGCGGGTGAGCTGGCGAAGGACCGCGCCAAAGGCAGCTACGAGTACCAGATGCTCTACGGCATCCGTCCCCACGAGCAGCTCAGGCTCGCCCAGTGCGGTGAGACGATGCGGGTCTACCTGCCGTATGGCGACGAGTGGTACGGCTACTTCATGCGCCGCCTGGCTGAACGCCCCGCCAACGTCGCGTTCTTCCTGCGCTCCCTCGCGAGCCGATCGTGAGCCACACCTTCGCCCTGATCGGAGTCGGCAAGCTCGGCGAGGCCCTGCTGTCGGGGCTCTTGCGCTCCGGGCGCCCGAAGGATCAGGTGATCGCCGCGGAGAGGTATGCGAGCCGGGCGAAGGAGATCGCCGACCTGTACGGCGTACGGACCGCCTCTCCTGCCGAGGCTGTCGCCCAGGCCGATGTCGTCCTGCTCGCGGTGAAGCCGCAGGACATGCGGACCGCCTTGCGGGACGTGGCGCCCGGGATCCGCGCCGACACCCTGGTCGTCAGCATGGCCGCGGGTATCACGACCGCCCTGCTCGAGGAGGAGCTGCCCCCGGGCACGCACGTGGTCCGGGTCATGACCAACACCCCCGTCTTCGTCGACGAGGCCATGTCGGCCATCTCCCCCGGCAGCCATGCCACCGAGGATCACCTCGCCCTCGTCGAGGACCTGCTCCGTCCGGTGGGCAAGGTGATCCGCGTCCCGGAGTCCCAGCAGGATGCCGTGACGGCCCTGTCGGGGTCGGGGCCGGCGTACTTCTTCTACCTCGTCGAGGCGATGATCGACGCCGGCATCCTGCTCGGCCTGCCTCGCGCCGTCGCTGCCGAGCTGATCGTCCAGACCGCCGTCGGGTCGGCCAAGATGCTGAAGGAGAGTGACGAGCACCCCGTCGTCCTGCGCGAGGCCGTCATGTCGCCAGCCGGTACGACGATCTCCGCCATCCGCGTCATGGAGGACCACGGCGTCAGGGCCGCCATGCTCGCCGCGCTGGAAGCCGCACGGGACCGTTCCCGCGAGCTCGCCGGCGGCTAGGTGGCGCAGCTCGGCGGGGAGCTGCCAGGTTTCGGACCACCACGCGAAGCGGGTTGCTTGAGGCTCGAGGGGCACCCGGCCGGGTCAGCTGCGGGACGCGCCCGACTGCGAGGAAGGTGTTCTGCCCTTCCACCAGGCGACGGTCGTCGCGAGCCCTTCTGCGAGCGGCGTCGCGGTGATGCCGAATGTCGCGGTCGCCGCGGAGCTGTCGAGCACGTAGGGACGGGTGCGCTGGTAGGCCGTCTCCTGGAGCTCGCGCATCATGGGCACCGCCAGGCCGAGCACCTTCACGGCTACGTCGGGGATGCGCCCGACTCTGGCAACGGGTGCATGCGCAAGCTCGGCCATCTGTGTCAGTGCCTGCCGCTGGGTCACCGGCTCGGCAGAGGGGACGTGCCACAGCCGCCCCCAGGAGCGGGCGTCGGTCCCGAGGATGGCAAGCGTGCGGGCCACGTCCGGCACGTAGCTGAAGGTGTGCGGTGCGTCGGGATCGCCGAGGACCCGCACCTTTTTGCCCTTGAGCAGGGCGGGTACGGCACGCGAGGCGAGCAGCCCGGTGTCCACGACGTCGGGGCCGTAGAAGTCGGACGCCCGGGCCTCGGTCGCCCGGATGCGGCCGGCTCGGTGCAACACGAGGGCGTCGTGCCACATCGCGGCGCGGACTCTGGCCTTGGGCCCGGTGCCCACGTCCGGCAGGTCCTCGGTCATGGGGACGTCCACCGGCCCGTAGGGGTAGAGGTTGCCCATGGTGACGAGCCCGGCGCCGGACCGCTCGGCTGCGGCCAGCATCGCCTTCGCGACGGGAGGCCAGGCCGTGGCCCACTGGTCGTAGGGCGGGTTGACGCAGTTGTAGAGCGCGTCAGCATCTGCCGCGACGATCGTGAGTGCGGTCCCGTCCGCAGCATCCTGGGACACCGGACGGGCTCCGGGCACCGCGCCGCCACGGCGGCTCACCTGCGTCACGTCGTGCCCCAGGATGAGCAACTCCCGCGCCACCGCGTTCCCCACGGACCCTCGACCGACCACCACGTGCATGCCCATGACGTCTCCTCCCATTGTGAGAGCACCGCTCTCGATGGAGAGCACTGTTCTCTTTTCCAACCCAGCTGTCAAGAGCAGTGCTCTGGTTAAAGTGCGTGGGTGGACACCAAACGTGAGCGCACGCGGCGGGAGCTGGTCGCCCGGATCACCGAGACCGCCCGCCGCCAACTTGGTGAGGTGGGGCCGGGCCAGCTGTCGCTGCGCGCTGTGGCCCGAGAGCTGGGCCTCGCCTCGTCCGCGCTCTATCGCTACTTCCCGAGCCGCGACGCCCTGCTCACCGCCTTGATCACCGAGGCCTACGACGCGCTGGGGGACGCGGCCGAGCGTGCTGCCGGGGCGGGCGAGGCGGCGCCACCACCAGCTCCTCCGGGCAGTCGACAGGCGGCAGCCGGCGTGGTCAGGCTCGCACCCGGTGGGGCAGGCGCCCGTTGGGCCCAGATCTGCCGGGGCTGTCGGACCTGGGCGCTCGCGCACCCGCACGAGTTCGCCCTGCTGTACGGCTCACCGGTGCCGGGCTACGCCGCGCCGCAGACAACGGTGGGACCGGCCACCAGGGTCACGCGGCTGATGGCCGAGGTTCTGCGGGACGCCCTGGCCGCCGGCGAGCTCACCGCGCCCCGGCAGCCGGTACCGGGCCTGCCGCTGGTCACGCCCACCACCCGCGCGGTCGCCGACTTCGAGCTCGCTGCGCCGTACGACGACCTGGTCGAACGTTCGCTCGTGCTGTGGGTGGTGCTCATGGGCGCCCTCACCTTCGAGCTGTTCGGTCACCTCGAGCAGGTCGTCACCGACCACGCAGCGTGGTTCGACGCGGCCATGGCGGTGGCCGCCGAGGGGGTCGGCTTGCACGTGCCGATGAACGCCCCCTGAGCGGCGACGTGACGCGACGCGACCGGACCCGTCGAGGCGGCCACCGGCCCCGTGGTTGCGGTGAGGGTCAGGTGGGGCACATTGACCGGGTGAGCACCTCCACCCTCGTCGTCTGGGACGACGCCTTCACCAGTTACGACTTCGGGCCGAGCCACCCGCTTCGCCCGCTGCGGCTCGAGCTCACGATGTCCCTGGCACGACAGCTCGGCATCCTCGACGGGGTCGAGGTCAGGGCGCCGCGGCCGGCAACGGACGACCTGCTCGAGCTCGTCCACGACCCCCTCTACGTCGCCTCGGTGCGCCGCGCCCCCGACGACCTGCTCGGCCGGCTGTCCCTTCGATGGGGTCTGGGGACCGGCGACGTCCCGGTGTTCCCGAAGATGCACGAGGCCTCCGCAATGGTGACGGGCGCGTCGGTCGACGCCGCGCGGGCGGTCTGGGAGGGCACCCATCAGCACGCGGTGAACCTGTCGGGCGGCCTGCACCACGCGATGCGCGACCGGGCGTCCGGCTTCTGCGTGTACGACGACCCGGCCGTCGCCATCGCCTGGCTGCTGGCCGCGGGGGCCCAACGGGTCGCCTACGTGGACGTCGACGTGCACCACGGGGACGGGGTACAGACCGCTTTCTACGACGACCCGCGGGTCCTGACGGTGTCGGTGCACGAGAGCGGCCGGACGCTGTTCCCCGGCACCGGCTTCGCGGACGAGACCGGCAGCGGCCCAGGACTCGGTACGTCGGTCAACCTGGCCCTTCCCGCAGGTGCCGGTGACGCCGAATGGCTGCGGGCCTTCCACGCGGTCGTACCGCCGGTGGTCCGCGCGTTCCGGCCGCAGGTCCTGGTGACCCAGCATGGCTGCGACACGCACGCGCTGGACCCGCTGGCGAACCTCCAGATGAGCATCGACGGCCAGCGGGTCGCCTATCGCGCGCTGCACGCGCTGGCCCATGAGCTGTGCGAAGGTCGCTGGGTTGCCCTCGGCGGTGGCGGCTACGAGCCCGTACAGGTCGTCCCGCGAGCCTGGACGCACCTGCTGGCGGAGGCCGCCGGCACGAGCGTCGACGGGGCCACGCCCGACGACTGGCGCGACCAGGCCGCCAGGCGCGGCGGCGAGCCGCCGCCCACCTCCCTGACCGACGGGGCCACAGGGGAGTGGAGCCCCTGGGTGCCGGAAGGAGATCCGATGGACTTCGCCGGCAACCTCGACGCGCCGGTCGACGGTCCGCGGAGCCGGTTGGCCCAGGCGGTCGACGCCGCGGTCGTCGCGACCCGGACCGCGAGCTTCGCTCACCTTGGCCTGGATCCCGACGTACCAGGCTAGCGAGCAGGCGGGGGGAGGCGCGCCGCAGTTGAGCCGAACGGGTGACTATCTGCGTCCCACCCGTCCCGATACGATCATCACGCTCGTGCGTGTCCAGTGCCCTCGGTGGGGAAGCCGGGAGCCGCGCCCGATGTCCAGCGGCTGGTGTGCCGAACAGGTGTGTGTGCTCATGAGCGAGAGCCAGGACCGACCGACCAAGCTGTCGGAGATGCGCTTCCTCACCGTCGCCGAGGTGGCAGAGGTGATGCGCGTGTCGCGCATGACCGTCTACCGCCTCGTGCACGCCGGCGAGCTCGCCAGCGTGCGGGTCGGCCGGTCGTTCCGGGTGCCCGAGCAGGCTGTCCACGACTACCTGCGCGGGGCCTACACCGAAGCCGGCTAAGCAGCCGGCTGAGTGGCCGGCTGAGCAGCGGGCTGAGATGCCCCCTACGGCCCGACCCGCACTACCCGTAGAGTGAGGTTTTTCCGGAAGCGATCTGAGCAGGGGTAAGACGTGGGTTCCGTCATCAAGAAGCGCCGCAAGCGGATGGCCAAGAAGAAGCACCGCAAGCTGCTGAAGAAGACCCGCGTCCAGCGACGTAACAAGAAGTAGCACGACGTAGCCTTCCGAGAAGGTCCACAACGGGGTGGGTCGGCTGTGAGGAAGGTGCACCGTGTTCTTGACGTTCTTGTCCGACCTGGGCCTTGAGGATGCGTCGCTGGGAGTGTGCAAAGGCGTCATTGCCCGCATCGCCCCCACCGTGACGGTTTTGGACATCCTCCACCTGGTGCACGTCCAGGACGTCGAGCACGGCGCCGGGGTGCTCGCGAGCGCCTTGCCCTACCTGCCGGCCCCGGCGGTGCACCTCGCGCTCGTCGACCCGTTCCGCACCGTCCCCGCCCGCGGAATTGCGGTCCGGACCGCGGACGGCTCCACCTTCGTCGCGCCCGACAACGGGCTCACCAGCCAGGCCTGGCAGGCTGCGGGCGGCGCCATCGAGGCGCACGTCCTGGACGACCCGTCGCTGTGGCTGCCCGACGCGGCGCGCACCTTCCGTGCTCGCGACGTGTTCTCGCCCGTTGCGGCCCGACTAGCCGCAGGACTGCAGCTCGAGCAGGTCGGTACGGCGGTCTCGGTGGCCGACCTCGAGCGGCTCGACCTGCGCCTGCCGTCGGTCGACGACGACCACGTGCACGCCGAGGTCGAACAGGTCGACCACTTTGGGAACCTGACCCTCAACGTGCAGCGCCACCACCTCGAGGCGGCCGGCATCCTGCTCGGTGACGACGTCGAGCTTCGCTGTGGCGGCAAGTCCCAGCGGGTCCGCTTCACCGTCACCTACGGCGAGGTCCCCCGTGGCCGGGTAGCTCTGTGCGAGGACTCGTTCCGGACCATCACGGTCGCGGTGAACCAGGGCAGCGCCGCGAATGCGCTCCGGGCACGCAGAGCCGACCCGGTCGTGATCGCGCGCGTACATGTCGAGCCGAAGGTCGCGGCCGGCCCGGTGCGCGTCTACGACCAGGCGCCCTCGACCGCCACCGCGTAGGCGCACGGTCGGCGACTGGTCCGCATCGGGCACTACCACCCGCTCAGCGGGTGCTGACCGCACCCTCGACGGGACCCGGGTCGGTGCCAAGGAGGCTGAAGCGGGCCAGCAGGATCCCGGCGGCTTCGCGATGGCTGAGGTGGCCCTCGGCGACCAGAGGCGCCAACAGGGTCTGTACGACGGAGGAGGGAGCGGCATGCTCGAAGCCCATGCTCCAGTCCGGGAAGTACCGGCTGCTCACCACCTCGGCGGTGCAGCGGCGCAGGTTGCGGTGCCGCGACGAGGCCGCTGCCCGTGCATACACCTGCTCGACGGCGTCCCGCTCACCCTCCACCGCCTGCAGAAAGGTCTGCTGGGCGTAGACGAGCAGGCCGGTCACCTCGAGGTCGGCATTGATGCTTCGGGCCGGGCCGAGGATCGCCTCGAAGTCGGCGTCGGTCATCGGTCGGACTGCATCGCTGATGTAGATGAGGCGGTGCACCGTGGGTCCTTCCTCCAAGACCCCCCTATCGGCGGACCTGCAGGCTGGTTGAGCAATGCCGGCGTCACGACGGCCGACAGGAAGGTGACACAGGACACACCGTCCTTGAGGGGGTGCTTTGCTCGGGTGCCGTCCCGGTACGCTCGGCCTGTCCGCAGACGACAGGAGCGACCGGTGAAGCCACGCGTCGTGCTCGTCACGGGGGTCAGCCGCTACCTGGGGACCCGGCTGGCGGCGACCTTGGCGGCCGATCCGACGATCGAGCGGGTGATCGGGGTCGACACGGTGCCACCTCGGCCGGAGGCCGCAGTGCAGCTCGGGCGCACCGAGTTCGTCCGGGCCGACATCCGCAACCCGCTCATCGCGAAGGTCATCGCGCAGGCCGAGGTGGACACGGTCGTCCACATGAACGTCATCGCCACCCCCCTGGGTGCGGGTGGCCGGACGGCCATGAAGGAGATCAACGTCATCGGAACGATGCAGCTGCTGGCCGCCTGCCAGAAGGCGCCGTCCATGCGCAAGCTCGTCGTCAAGAGCACGACCGCCGTCTATGGCAGCAGCCCTCGCGACCCGGCGCTGTTCACCGAGGACAGCGAGCCCAAGTCGCTGCCGAAGTCGGGTTATGCCAAGGACGCCGTCGAGGTGGAGGGCTACGTCCGCGGCTTCGGTCGCCGCCGCCCCGACGTGACCCTGTCGTTGCTGCGTTTCACCAACTTCATCGGGCCCGTCATCGAGACGCCGCTGACCCGCTACCTCTCGCTGCCGGTGGTCCCGACGGTGCTCGGCTTCGACCCGCGCATCCAGCTCTGCCACGAGGACGACGGCATCGAGGTTCTGCGGCGCTGCTCCGTCGAAGAGCACCCGGGCATCGTCAACGTCGGTGGCGAGGGTGTCCTGCTGCTTTCCCAAGCGGTGCGCCGGGTCGGTCGCCTGTCCTTCTCCGTGCCCTCGCCTCTGGTGTCCATCGTGGGCCAAGGCTTTCGCCGGGCCGGTCTGGTCGACTTCTCCCCCGAGCAGATGCGCTTCCTCGAGCACGGGCGGGTTGCCGACACCTCGCGGCTGCACGCCGAGCTCGGCTGGGGGCCGCGTTCCACGGCCGACGCGATGCAGAGCTTCGTCGAGCGCGCCCCACGGATCCTCAACCCCGAGACCGTGCTGGCCGCCGAGGAGCGCGTCCTGCGCCTGCTCGCGCGCCGTCGTACCGTGCCGGGCTCGTCCGCTTCCACCATGGCGAAGGAGCCGGTCCGTGCCTGAGGCCAGGGTCATCCAGCTGCGAGCCACGCCCACCGAGCCGGAGCCGAGTACGCGCCCCTCGGCCAAGGCCGAGGAACCCGCCCCCACGCCGCCGTCCGCGGCGCCCCCGCAGGTCCCGGCCGGAGCGTGGGAGAACAAGCTCGCAGGCGGCCTGGCGTTCCTGCGTCGCCGGATCACCGGCGACTACGACGTCGACGACTTCGGCTTCGACCATGACCTCACCGAGCACGTCTTCCTGCCACCGTTGCGACCGCTCTACGACAAGTGGTTCCGGGTCGAGACTCGAGGCCTGGACAACGTTCCCGACGTCGGTGGCGCGCTGATCGTGGCCAACCACAGCGGCACGATCCCCGTTGACGCGCTCATGACGACCCTCGCGTTGCACGACCACCATCCCGCGCATCGCAGCCTGCGGCTGCTCGGCGCGGACCTCGTCTTCACCATGCCGATCCTCGCGCCGATCGCGCGGAAGGCCGGCAACACGCTCGCGTGCAACGCCGACGCCGAGCGGCTGCTGTCCGCCGACGAGGTAGTCGGGGTCTTCCCCGAAGGGTTCAAGGGGATCGGCAAGCCGTTCGCCGAGCGGTACAAGCTCCAGAGGTTCGGTCGCGGTGGGTTCGTGTCGGCCGCCCTGCGTACCGGCAAGCCGATCATCCCGGTGTCGATCGTGGGCGCCGAGGAGATCTATCCGCTGATCGGCAACAGCAAGACGCTCTCGCGGCTGCTCGGCCTGCCGTACGTGCCGATCACGCCTTTCTTCCCCTTGCTCGGGCCGCTGGGCCTGGTGCCGATGCCGTCGAAGTGGATCATCGAGTTCGGCGAGCCGATCGAGACCGCCCACCTTGGCGGTGCCGCCGCCGCGGAGGACCCGATGCTGGTCTTCAACCTCACCGACCAGGTGCGCGAGACGATCCAGTCGACCCTCTACACGCTGCTGATGCAGCGTCGCTCGGTCTTCTTCTGACGGCTCGTCGTCTTCACGACAACCCGCCGGCGACCGCCCACTAGGCTACGGCTGTGGTCAGATTGCGCAGGAGGTCCGAGGGTGACGGCGTGAGTGCCGTTCTCGCCGGTGCGGCCTCGGCAGCGGCCGCCGCCGCCGAGGTCGAGGCCTCGCTGGCGATCGGCGCCGACCCGACAGCTGCCGCGTTCTTCGACGTCGACAACACCATGATCCGCGGCGCCTCGATCTACTTTTTCGGCAAGGGCATGGCCGGCCGAGGGCTGGTCACGACCGGCGACCTGCTCCGGTTCGGCTGGCAGCAGCTGCGCTTTCGGGTCCGCGGCAAGGAGGACCTGGCCGCAGTCGCCGAGGCCCGTGAGAAGGCGCTGTCCCTTGTCGCCGGCAAGGCCGTGGCGGACATCATCGCCTACGGCGAGGAGATCTACGACGAGCTGATGGCAGAGCGGATCTGGTCCGGCACCCGGGCCCTCGCCCAGACCCACCTCGACGCCGGGCAGCAGGTGTTCCTCGTCACCGCCACGCCCGTCGAGCTGGCCCGCATCATCGCCAAACGGCTCGGCCTGACCGGCGCCCTCGGCACGGTCGCGGAGGTCGAGAATGGGCTCTACACCGGACGTCTGGTCGGCGAACCGCTGCACGGCCCGTCCAAAGCAGAGGCAGTCAAGGCCCTCGCCGAACGCGAAGGTCTCGATCTTTCCTTGTGCACAGCGTATTCCGACTCCGTCAACGACGTCCCGATGCTGTCGGCCGTCGGCAACGCGGTCGCCATCAATCCTGACACCGGCCTGCGGGCCGCCGCCCGGGAGAACGGCTGGGAGATCCGGGACTTTCGCACCGGCCGCAAGGCCGCGAAGGTCGGGGTACCGGCCACGGCCGGCACGGGGATGCTCGTCGGCGGCGTCATGGCCGGCCTGGCCCTGCGTCGCAGGCAGGTCGCCCGCCGGCGCCCGCTGGCTCGCGCCAGCCGCTTCCTGCGCTGAGAGTCATCCGGAAGTCGGTGATTGACTGGGGGCGTGCCCGGTCCCGGGTGCGTCACGGACGAGCAGAGGACTTTCCCGGATGGCCTTCTTCGACCAGCTCAAGAGCCGCACGCAGGAGATGAGCGGACAACTCAAGACCAAGGCGGGCCAGTTCAAGAATAAGGAGTTCGCGGCCGGCAGCATGGCGATGTGCGCGCTGATCGCCGCCGCCGACGGCAGCATCGACGCGAGCGAGCGGCAGAAGACCGCGGCGCTGATCATGAGCAACGACGTACTCGGCATCTTCGACCCGGCCGAGCTGAAGACCAAGTTCGACTTCTACTGCGACAAGCTGAGCAGCGACTACGACTTCGGCAAGGTCGAGGCGATCGCCACCATCGGCAAGTTGAGGTCCAAGCCCGACCAGGCCCGCGCCGTCATCCAGATCGGCATCATCATCGGTGGTTCCGACGGCAACTTCGACGCCGACGAGAAGAAGGCCGTCAAGGAGGCCTGCCTCGCGGTCGGCATCCCGCCCGCCGACTTCGACCTGTAACGCCTGCCCCCGCTGACGTCCTCCACCTCGGGCGTGGGTTCCCTTCAGCTCTGAGGACCTAGCGGTGGGGGGGGTTACTTGCGGCCCGGGGTCCAGTCCATGCCCCAGCTGTAGGCCCGGTCCAGCACGTCCTGGGCGCCGTCGACGTAGTTGACCTCCCGGCGCACCGTCAGGTCCCCGCTGTTGTTCTCGATCAGCGCGACCGCGCACATCCGCGAGCGACCGGCTGCCTCGTCGAGGTTGACCTCGATCGGTGCACCGGTCGCCGGGGTGAGCGTCACGACGCCGTGCGCCTGGTCGAAGGCTGACGCGCCGTCGTAGATGCAGGCGAAGACGAGGACGCGCCGGATCTGCGCGGCGTGGGCAAGGTTGATGAACAGGTTCTCGCCGCCCACGTTGCTTCCCGACCGGTCGTCGCCGTCCAGGAAGATGTACGGCGGCGCGTCCAGCTGGCCGAACTGGCCCCCGAGGGCCTGGATGACGCCCTTGCGACCGTCAGCCAGCTCGTAGAGGCAGCCGAGGTCGAGGTCGATGCCCGGCTGGGCGGCGCCGGCCAGCCGCTTCAGGAAGCCCTTGGGCTGCTCGCCGCCAGCGGGACGGGCCTGCCAGTTGAGGTTGACGTGCAGGCGGCCGGTCGCGCTGCCCTGCTTGGTGAGCGAGATCGTGGGTGCCGACTTGGTCAGCGTCACCTTGCTCAGCGAGACCGGAGCTGAGGCGTCAGGAGCAGGTGCACCGGGAACGGGACCGTCGGTGGGCGGCTCGGGGGTGGAACCGCCCCGCTTGGTGTAGTCGATGGCCATCAGGGTCAGCCCGGGTCAGACGTTGACGCCATAGTCGCGGGCGATCCCCGCGAGGCCGGATGCGTAGCCCTGGCCGACGGCCCGGAACTTCCACTCGGCGCCGTTGCGGTAGAGCTCGCCGAACAGCATCGCGGTCTCCGTTGAGGCGTCCTCGGTGAGGTCGTAGCGGGCCAGCTCCGTGCCGCCGGCCTGGTTGACGATTCTGATGAAGGCGTTGCGGACCTGGCCGAAGCTCTGGCTGCGGCCCTCGGCCTCGTAGATCGAGACCGGGAAGACGATCTTCTCCACCTCGGTGGGGACGGTCGCGAGGTTGACCTTGATCGACTCGTCGTCGCCTTCGCCCTCCCCGGTCAGGTTGTCGCCGGTGTGCTCGACCGAGCCCTCGGGGGAGGTCTTGTTGTTGAAGAAGACGAAGTGGCTGTCGGAGACGACCTTGCCGTCGGCCTTGACCATGATCGCGCTGGCGTCGAGGTCGAAGTCGGTTCCGGTGGTCGTACGGGCGTCCCAGCCGAGTCCGACGAGGACGGCGGTCAGGCCGGGAGCCTCCTTGGACAGGGAGACGTTGCCGCCCTTGCTGAGGCTGACTGACACGGTGGGTCCTCTCGTCGGCGTCCGGGCTGTGTCCCCGGTTCCATCGACCTTAACCACAGCAGGCCCCTCGACGTGGCCCGGGAGCGCCCGAGAGGGGCGAACAGCAGTCAAAACAGCTCCCCCGAGGTCGTTCGCGGCCTCAGGGCACCGGAAGGATCGATGGGAGCAGGGTCGGCAGAGCGGTCGGGAGGATCGTCGGCAGCGGTGGAATCGTCGGTTGGCTGGTCGGCAGCGCAGGCTCGATGGGGAGGGAGCCCGGCGCGGGTGAGGGTGGCGCCGTCGGGGCACCGGTCACGCTCGGGCCACCCGAGGTTCCGGTCGTGAGCTGGTCGGTCGGGGCACGGTTCGGAGTCGCCGTAGGCGTCGACAGCGTGCCCGATGTGGGCTGCGGCGTCGGACCACCTCCCTGCGGGAAGCACTCGCCACCGCAGCCGCCGAGGAACAGCAGCTGGCGGGCGTCGCGGCCGACGCTGCTGACCAGCTGAAGGGCCCGCTCGGCGGAGGCGCGCGAGCCGGCGGGGAGGTCGGTCAGCACGGCAACCAGGCGGGCTCGCTGCAGCGTGGAGAAGGCGGTCAGGATCCGCAGCGGCTCGGGCCCGCCGGACGCGCGGTACGCCCGCTCGAGCAGGGCCTGTCCGGCACGCGTCTCGCGGGAGAAGTCTGCCAGGGTGCGGTTGATCCTGGTCTGGGTCGACGCCCCGAAGGCGCCGGCGGCGACCGGACCCGTCGTGCCGGCGCCGAGGGAGAGCTCGCCGTCACCGTGGGTCATGGCCTGGACCTCGCGCAGGCGGGTGGCCGCGAACTCCAGGTGCGTGCGGCCCTTGGCGGTGTCGCCGTGGGCGAGCGCGAGCTGGACGTCCTCGGTCCCGCGCTTGAGGCCGTAGAAGGGCTGGCCGGGAAGGGACCGAGAGGCGGCGACCCCCACGCCGGCGAAGGCGACGACACCGGCCATCGCGGCGGCAGCCACGCCCATCCGGCGCTGCGCCTTACGGGTCTCGGTCAAGGACCCGGCTGATCCGAGCGTCCTGCTCCCCGAGCAGGCAGGGGCCGGGGCGGTCGCAAGCGTCGCCGCCTGGACGGTCGCGACAGCAACCAGGCGGGTCCGAAGAGCAGCCCGGAACTCCGGTCGCGGGACGACCGTGCTCGCAAGGTCCGGCGCGACGGCCTGCAGGCGAAAGGCGAGGGCCGCGTGTCCGGCGGTGGGAGTGTCCGGTCCGGAGACGCCGCCTTCGAGCAGGGCCGCGAGCTCCTCGACCCGTGCACGGGTGCCCAGCGGGTTCATGACCGGGCTCCTCTCGCCAGCGGCAGGGTCGTGGTCAGGTGGGCTACGTCAACCGTCTGACCCTGCAACGAGGCGGCCGGGACAACGGTGACGGGGTGAGTCGCGAAACAGCCAGAAATGACCAGGCGTTCGCTGCAGGTGGAGGTGCTCACAGCTCGATCCCCTCCGGGAGCTGGCGCCCCAGGGTGCGGATCGCGCGGTACTGCAGGGCCTTGATCGCCCCGTCGTTCTTTCCCATGACCTGCGCCGTCTCCGCGACCGACAGCCCTTGCAGGAAGCGCAGGACGATGCACTCCTGCTGCTCGGGGTTGAGCTGCCGCACCGCCTCGAGGAGCACCTTGTTCTGCATCGCCTCGAGGACCTCGCCCTCGGGCCCTGCTGTCGTGACCGTCGCGGCGCCGCTCACCATGGAGACGTCGTCGGAGGTGAGCTCCAAGCGGTACCGGCCGCTCTTGTAGTGGTCGGCGATCAGGTTGCGGGCGATCGTGACGAACCAGGCACCGACGTCGCGGCCCTGCCAGGTGAAGGAGGAGATCCGGCGCAGTGCCCTCAGGAAGGTCTCGCTGGTGAGGTCTTCGGCCAGCTGCGCACTCGCGACCCGGTAGGCGACGTAGCGGTAGACCTGGTCGACGTACAGGTCGTAGAGCTCGCCGAACGCTTCCGCGTCGCCTTGCTGCGCCCGCTGAACGAGCCCGAGCGACACGGCCGTGTCACCCTCTGGCGCGGCGTGCCCCGCACTGCCCAGCGCCATGTCCCCGGCCACCCTTGGCGCGGCGACCCGGTTGGTGGAGGTGATCGCAAACGCGGGAAGCCTTCCACCGTCGATCAGGTCGCGACCGGTGAGGACCGCCCGAGCGGTCCGGGTGAGCTCCTCACGACGGGCGTCGGCAACAGCGGCGCGAAGAAGGGACAGTCGCTGCGCGGAGGCCGGTCGACTCATGGAGCCGCCCGGCGAAACGGGCTCCGCACCTTCGCCTGCATCCCGCTCCGTTCCGACACGACCCGCCGCGGGGTCACGAATGGGACCTGGCAACCATGGTAGGTGGACGGTGCGAGCGGGATCTGGGGAAGGGGACGCCCGAGCCGTCTGCGGTCCGCAGGTCGTCCGGGGCGACCAGGAAGCTCCTGGCCGGGGTCGGGGCTAGCGGCCGCGGGCCACCGCGAGGGTGAGCCGGACCAGCTCCCGCTCGAGCCTCGGCAGCCCTTCGACCTTGCCGAGGCACAACGCGGCGCCGGCCGCCTCGGCCTCCCGCTCGACGTCGGCGTCGACGTAGGCGGTGTAGAGGATGACCTGCTGCCCCGGTCGGGCGGCACGCAGCCGACGGGTCGCCTCGATGCCGCCGATCCCGGGCATCCGCAGGTCCATCACCACCACGTGCGGGTCGGTCTGGCGGGCCAGCTCGACGGCCGCCTCGCCCGAGTCCGTCGTACCGACGACGTCGAAGCCGTCGAGCCGGAGCATGTCCGCGACGAGGGTCCGCACGTGCTCGGTGTCGTCGACCACGAGTACCCGCACGCTGTACTGGGCGTGTGGGCCCTGTCCGGACAGCTGCTCGTCCATGCGGCCCCCCGTCGTGCCGTGCTTGCCACCGGGTCGCCGTCCGTGCCGGATTGCCATCCCCACGACATACCCTGCCTCCATGGTCGCCTCCGGTCCACTCGTACGCGGGCGGCGTCCCCTCACGACTGCGCGCCAGAGGGCCGCGGCGGCGTCCCGGCGGCGGCGCCGACGTCGTTCGCGGGTCGTGGCACGGGTGCTGCTCGTGGGGCTGCTGGCCGTGCTCGTGGGCACCGGCACCTTCATCGGTGGCCTGCTCGCCGCCCCCATCGACTTCGCCGTCGCCCCCCCACCCACCGCGGCGGTGCTGCTCGCCGCGGACGGGCGGCAGTTCGCGACGGTCCTGCCCCCGGAGCGCAAGGAGGTCGTCAAGGCCGAGGACATCCCGCAGGTCATGCGCAACGCGATCATCTCCGCCGAGGACGAGCGCTTCCTCAAGCACAGTGGTGTGGACCCGCTGGCCACGATCCGCGCGATCTTCCGGGACCTCACCGGGGGCGTCTCGCAGGGCGGTTCGACGCTGACCCAGCAGTACGTCAAGAACGCCTACGTCGGCAACGAGCGGACCGCGTTGCGCAAGGTCCGCGAGGCCGCGCTCGCCGTCCGCCTCGAGCAGAAGTTCTCCAAGCAGGAGATCCTGACCGACTACCTCAACGCCCTTTACCTCGGCAACGGCCTGTACGGGGTGCAGGCCGCCTCGAAGTACTACTTCGGGGTCCCGGTGAAGGACCTCGACCTCAACGAGAGGACCGGCAAGCGGGAGCCCAGGCTGGCCCTGGCGCGGGCGTCGATCCTGGCCGGCATCGCGCCCGCCCCGTCGAGCTGGAACCCGGTCAAGGCGTTCGCGACGGCCCGCGTCCGCCAGCAGTACACGCTCAATCGGATGGTCGTCGGCGGCTACGTCACGCCGCAGGAGGCGAGCGACGCCTTCCAGGTGGACGTGAAGCCGTTGCGTGAGTCGCCGCCGGAGCTGCCCACCGTGGCGCCGGAGTTCGCCGACTTCGTGAAGTCCAAGATCAGGTCCAGCGCAGGGTATGACGAGGACGTCTTCTTCCGTGGCGGCCTCCGGGTCAGGACGACGCTCGACCTCGACCTGCAGCTGGCGTTCAACCAGGCGATCAAGGAGGTCCTCCCGGACGCGACTGACCCGCAGGCCGCGATCGTCGCCGTCGACTACCGCAACGGTGACGTGAAGGCCATGGCCACCCGTCGTACCGTCCCCAACCTGCTCGATGCGAGCGGCAAGGTCGTCCGCAAGGGGGTCGTCGGCTACGAGCAGAAGCTCGGCTTCAACCTGGCCACCAACGCGCAGCGGCAGAGCGGCTCGACCATCAAGCCGTTCACGCTCGCGCAGGCGCTCAAGGAGGGGCTCACGCTCGACACGACCCGTTACGCCGCCAACTGCGTCGACATCGTGAACCCCGGCGGCTCCCCCAACCCCTACCACCTGTGCAACGCCGACAAGGCCGAGGCGGGCACCTTCACCCTCAAGCGGGCCATGGCCGACTCGGTCAACACCGTCTACGGCCCGCTGGCCAAGGAGGTCGGCCGCGCCAAGGTCGCGGACCTCGCCAAGGCTGCCGGGCTGGTCGGCAAGATCGAGCCCGGCTTTTTGTCCTTCGGCGTCGGTGGGTCGGTGGAGGTGACGCCGCTGTCCGAGGCGGTTGCCTATGCCACGTTCGCCGACGGCGGCGTGCACATCAGCCCGCGGACGTTCACCGAGATCCGCACCGGAGCGGTGGGCACCGACCCGGGGCAGGTCCTGGAACGGTCCGCCCCCAGCCCCTCCAGCCGGGTCCTGACCCCCGCCGTGGCCGGGTCGGTCGTCGACGCCCTCACCTCCGTCGTCACCAGCGGCACGGGTACGGCGGTGCAGCAGGCGTCGACCGTCTTCGGCAAGACCGGGACCACCAACGACTCCACCGACGCGTGGTTCACCGGCTGCATCCCCGACGAGCACCTGTGCATCGCGACCTGGATGGGCAACGAGTACAGCAGCTGCTCCGTCGGCAAGACCTCGGAACACCTACGGGTCGACGGGGCCTGCGGCGGCATGAAGAACCTGCACGGCGTGCCCCAGGTCTTTGGCGGGACGCTGCCCGCGATGATCTTCGCGCGGTCCCAGGTGCTCTACCGGCAGATCAAGGCCGACCGGGCCGCGAAGGCCTCGGGGCTGACCGTGCCGACGGCGGCCCCGTCGGCGGTTTCCGTCCCGACCAGCCGGCCCTACACGCCGCCGCCCGCGCCGGTGCGGACGCCCACTCCTCGCGTCACGTCGTCCCCGACCCCCGCCGCCAGACCCGCTGCGCCCACGAAGCCCATCACGTCCACCAGGCCCACCGGGACGGCCGCGCCGCCCGGTCCGCCACCGGCGACGGCTCCGCCGATCCCGCCGACGAGCAACCCCAGCCCAGCGGCCCCCATCCCCACTCCCGGGTAGCCGTCCGAGCGGGTGCGCGGGCTGGGAGGCCCAGGCTGTGGGATGCTCCCCCGGTCCGCTCCTCCGGCAGCCCGAGCAGAGGGATCCCGTGACCGCCCGCACCGCCGGCAACCTCGCCGACCTCGTCGCTGACGCGGCCGCCGCCAGCCCGGACAAGGCTGCCCTGCTGTTCCACCAGCAGGTGACCACGTGGGCCGACCTCGACGCGCAGGTGTCGGCCGCCGCGCGGGGGCTGCTCGCCCTCGGCCTGGCCGCCGGTGACCGGGTCGCGGTCCACCTGGGCAACACCCCGGAGTTCGTCGTCGTGTACTTCGGCGCCCTTCGGGCCGGCCTCGTGGCACTGCCCGTCAACACCGGCTACACCGCGGCAGAGCTCACCCACGTCTTCGCCGACAGCGGCACGGCCGCAGTGGTCACGGGAGACACGACGGCCGCCCTGGTCTTGGGCCTGCCCGCTGTTCCGGCCCACGTGGTGGTCGTGGGCAGCCCGTCCTACCAGGGGCTGGTGGGCAGCGGCGGGCCGTTCGAGAGCGTGGGTGGCGGCGAGGACCTGGCGGTCGTGCTCTACACGAGCGGAACCAGCGGCCGACCCAAGGGCGCGATGCTCACGCACCGGGCTTTGTTGTCCAACCTCGAGCAGGGCGCCCGGATCGACCCTCCCGTCGTGACCTCCGACGACGTCGTGCTGCTCGTGCTGCCGCTGTTCCACGTCTACGGGCTCAACGCGGCCCTCGGCGCCGTGGCCTGGCACGGTGCGACCGGGGTGCTCGCCGAACGCTTCGACCCGGTGGAGACGCTCGAGCTGCTGCGCCGGGACGGCGTCACCAACGTCGTCGGCGCCCCGCCCATGTACGTCGCCTGGTCGATGCTCCCCGACGTCGGGGACGCTTTCAGTTCGGTCCGCCTTGCCCTGTCCGGTGCCGCGCCGCTGCCGCCGAACGTCCTGCACCGGGTACTCGACGTCACCGGCCACCACGTCTTCGAGGGCTACGGCCTGACGGAGACCGCGCCGGTGCTCACCTCCACCCTGATGAGCGAGGTCGCCAAGCCGGGCTCGATCGGTCGCCCCGTGCCCGGGGTCGAGCTGCGGCTGCTGGATGAGAAGGGCCAGCCGGTCGAGGAGGGGGACCCGGGCGAGATCGTCGTCCGCGGCGCCAACCTGTTCTCCGGCTACTGGCCCGACGGCGCCGACGGCCCCGACGCCGATGGCTGGTTCGCCACCGGTGACGTCGCGGTCCTTGACGACGACGGTGACCTGCACCTGGTCGACCGGCGTCGAGAGATGATCCTCGTCAGCGGCTTCAACGTCTATCCCCGAGAGGTCGAGGAGGTCCTCGCCGAGCTCGAGGGTGTCGTGGAGGTGGCCGTGATCGGGATCGCCCACCCGTACACAGGGGAGTCGGTGAAGGCCCTCGTCGTCGTAGCGCCGGGCGCGACTCTCACCGCGCAGGACGTCATCGCCTTCTGTGCGACCCGCCTGGCCCGCTTCAAGTGCCCCACGGCCGTCGACATCGTGCCGGAGCTCCCGCACTCGGCCACGGGCAAGGTTGCCAAGGGCCGCCTCCGGGAGCTGTCGACCTGACGCGTCGGGGCTAGCGTGGGCGCTAGCGTCGGGGCTAGCGTCGCTGGGTGCTCCGACGACGGCTCCCCCGCAAGACCGGCACGCCGCATGCGCTGGAGTTCGTGACCCGGCAGGGCTGCTCGATGTGCGCCGAGGCGCAGCCCCTGGTGGTGCGCCTCGCGGCCGAGGCGGGGGCAACACTGACCGTACTGGACGTCGACGTCGACCCGGGGTTGCAGCTGTGGAGCGACCACGTGCCGGTCGTGCTGCTCGATGGCGTCCTGCACAGCCGCTGGTGGGTCGAGGAGAATGCGCTCCGGAGCGCCCTCCGAGCGCCGATGTGACCGCCCTCACTGACTTTGTGCGCGCGTTCACAAGCGCGTAACGTGGGCCTATCGGCGCACTCCAGGCGCCCCAGGAGGCCTCCCCCGAGGCCCGTCCCAGGAGCATCCAGGTGGACCCGAGCAGCCTCGCAACCAAGGCACTGCGCGCGCCTGGTCGGCGCCGCGCGAGCGTCCCCGAGGCCACCGTCGCCCGGCTCCCCCTCTACCTTCGGGCACTGCACGTGCTCGCCGAGGACGGCCACCGGACGGTCAGCTCCGAGGCGCTGGCCGAGGCGGCCGGTGTAGGCAGCGCCAAGCTCCGCAAGGACCTGAGCCACCTCGGTTCCTACGGCACCCGCGGTGTCGGCTACGACGTGACCAACCTGGTCGAGCAGATCTCCGCCGAGCTCGGCCTCGAGCACCGCTGTTCGGTCGTCCTGGTCGGGGTCGGCAACCTCGGACGGGCCCTCGCGGGCTACGGCGGCTTCGCCTCCCGGGGCCTCGCTATCGACGCCCTGCTCGACGCCGACCGCAGCCGGGTCGGCGAGGTCATCGCCGGCCTCACGGTGCAGCACGTCGATGACCTCCCGCAGGTGGTGAGCACCGGCAGCATCGGGGTCATCGCGACCCCTGGCGCGGCGGCCCAGGAGGTCTGCGACCTGCTGGTCGGCGCCGGTGTGACGAGCATCCTCAACTTCGCGCCGACCGTGCTCACCGTCCCCGAGGGCGTCGACCTGCGCAAGGTCGACCTGTCTGTCGAGCTGCAGATCCTGAGCTTCCACGAGCACCGCAAGGCAGCCCTGAGCGCGGCCGGGGCGACCGCGTGAGCATCCTCGTCGTCGGCATCTCGCACCGCAGCGCGCCGGTGTCCCTGCTCGAGGAGGTCACCCTCGGGCTCGGTGACACGACCGGTGTGCTGGGTGAGCTGTCGGTCGGCGCGGTCACCGAGGCCGTGGTGCTGTCGACCTGCAACCGGGTCGAGGTCTACGCCGACACCGAGGGCTTCCACGCGGGCGTCGACGCCGTCACCGACCTGCTGGTCCGCCGCTCCGGCGTACCGCTCGAGGACCTGTCCAAGCACCTCTACGTGCACTGGGAAGGCCAGGCCGTCCTGCACCTGTTCCAGGTGGCGTGCGGGCTCGACTCGATGGTGGTCGGCGAGTCGCAGATCCTGGGCCAGCTCCGGCGGGCCTACGGCGCGTCCAGGGAGAGCGCGGGTCGGGTCCTGCACGAGCTGTTCCAGACGGCGCTGCGGGTCGGCAAGCGGGTGCACTCCGAGACCGGGCTCGACGAGGCCGGGCAGTCCCTGGTCAGCGTCGGTCTCGCCCACGCGGTCCGGGCCGTCGGTGAGCTCGAGGGCCGCAGCGTCCTGGTGATCGGCGCGGGCTCGATGGGCGCCCTCGCCGGAGCGACCCTGCGGCGGGCGAACGTCGGTGACGTCGTGGTGGCCAACCGCACCGCCGACAACGCGACCCGCCTCGCGACGTCGCTCGACGGTCGTGGTGTGGGGCTGGACGAGCTGGCGACGGAACTGGTCCTTGCCGACGTCGTGGTCACCTCGACCGGCGCGACTGGCCTGGTGGTCCACCGCAAGGTCGTCGCTGCCGCGATGGCCCATCGCCCGGGGCGCCCCCTCGCCGTGCTCGACCTGGCGCTGCCCCGCGACGTCGACCCGCTGGTCCGCACGATCCCGGGTGTCACCCTGGTGGACCTGGAGTCGCTGCAGAGCACGCTCGCCGACACCGAGGCCGGCGCGGGTGTCGAGGCGGCCCGCGACATCGTCGCCGAGGAGGTCGGCGCGTTCCTCACCTGGCAGAAAGCGAGCCGGGTCGCCCCGACCGTCGTGGCGCTGCGCACCAAGGCCGACCAGGTCGTCGACGTCGAGCTCGCCCGGCTCACCTCCCGACTGCCCGAGCTCGGCGACCACGAGCGTGCCGAGGTCGAGCAGGCCGTGCGCCGGGTCGTGAAGACCTTGCTCCACACCCCCACCGTGCGCGTCAAGGAGCTCACCGAGGCGCCCGTCGGCCTGTCCTACGCCGATGCGCTGCGCGAGCTTTTCGGGCTCGACCGGGCTGCTCCGGCTGCTGTCACCGCGGCTCCCCTGACCCTCGAGGACGACGACTCGTGAGGCTCGGCACCCGCGCCTCCGCCCTGGCTCTCGCCCAGTCCGGGCAGGTCGCCGACGCCCTGCGGGCCCTCGGTCACGACGTGGAGCTCGTCCACATCACGACCCACGGCGACACGTCGACCGCTGCCGTCACCTCCCTCGGCACGACGGGGGTCTTCGTCACCGCCCTGCGGGACGCGTTGCTGTCCGGTGAGGTCGACCTGGCCGTGCACTCCTACAAGGACCTGCCGACCGCGCCCGCCGATGGGCTGGTGATCGCCGCCGTACCCTCGCGGGCGGACGCCCGCGACGCGCTGGTCGCACGTGACGGGCTCACCCTCGGCGAGCTCCCGGCCGGGGCGCGGATCGGCACCGGGTCGCCGCGGCGCACCGCGCAGCTGCTCGCCCTCGGGATGGGCCACGAGGTCGTGCCGGTCCGGGGCAACGTCGACACCCGGGTCGCCATGGTCACCAGCGGTGCGCTCGACGCGGTCGTGCTCGCCCGCGCCGGCCTCGTACGGCTCGGACGCACCGGGGAGATCACCGAGACGCTCGACCCGCTGCAGGTGCTACCCGCGCCCGCGCAGGGAGCGCTCGCCATCGAGTGCCGCGCCGACTCCGACCTGGTCGCGGTGCTCAAGGCCCTCGAGGACCCGGACACCAGGGTGGCCGTCGATGCCGAGCGTGGCCTGCTCGCCGCCCTCGAGGCCGGCTGCTCCGCGCCGGTCGGGGCGATGGCAGAGGTCGTCGATGACGACGACGGACCAGCGGTGTTCCTGCGCGGCCTGGTGGCCGCCCTCGACGGAAGCGACCTGGTCCGCCTCTCGGCGACCGGTCCGACGCACGACGCGACCGGGGTGGGACGGCGGCTCGCCGCCGAGCTGCTCGACCTCGGCGCGGCAGAGCTGATGGGTCCCGACAGCCGGGGCCCCATGATGGGAGAGACACCATGAGCCCGACCCGCCCCCGCCGCCCCGCCGGCCAGGTCGCCCTGGTGGGCGCCGGTACCGGTGACCCGGGGCTGCTTGCGATGCGCGCCGCCGAGCTGCTAGCGACGGCCGACCTCGTGATCGCCGACGAGACCATCAGCAGCGCGATCCTCGCCTTGGCCGGGCCCTCGACCGAGGTGCAACGGGTCGTCAGCGGTGACCCTCAGGGCGCGGCACTGGTCGCCGCAGCCAAGGACGGCAAGCTCGTCGTACGCCTGCTACCGGGCGACCCTTTCGTCACCGATGCCGGTGCCCGCGAGGCCGAGGCGGTCGTCAAGGGCAAGCAGCGTCTGGAGGTCGTCCCCGGTCTGCCCGCGCCCGTCGCCGTACCCGCGTTCGCGGGGGTGGCCGTGGGGATGCCCCGGACCGTCGCACGCGTCGAGGACGGCCTCGACTGGGCCGGGATCGCCGGTGCCCCAGGGCATCTGATCCTGACCTGCGACGCGAGCGAGGTCGCGAAGGCGGCGTCTGCCCTCGTCGAGCACGGCCGGCGGGCCTCGACGGCGGTGTCGGTCACTGCCGCCGGTACGACGAGCGAGCAGCGCACCGTCCTGTCGACCCTCGACGCGGTCGAGTCCGCCGCGGGAGACCTGCAGGGTGAGGTCGTGGTGGTCGTCGGGGACGCCGTCAAGAAGGCCGACAAGCTCGGCTGGTTCGAGAACCGTGCCCTCTACGGCTGGCGGGTCCTGGTCCCCCGCACCCGTGACCAGGCCGGCGTGCTGTCCTCCGCCCTGCGCGCCTACGGCGCGATCCCGGTCGAGGTCCCCACCATCGCCGTCGAGCCGCCGCGGACCCCCGCCCCGATGGAGCGGGCGATCAAGGGCCTCGTCACGGGCCGCTACCTGTGGGTCGCGTTCACCTCCACCAACGCCGTCAAGGCGGTCCGCGAGAAGCTCGAGGACTTCGGACTCGACGCGCGTGCCTTCGCCGGTGTCAAGGTCGCCGCCGTCGGCGAGGCGACCGCCGCCGCGCTCGTCGAGTTCGGCCTCAAGCCCGAGCTGGTCCCTACCGAGGAGCAGAGCTCCGAGGGCCTGCTGAAGGTCTGGGCGCCCTACGACGACGTCTTCGACCCGATCGACCGGGTCTTCCTACCGCGGGCCGACATTGCCACGGACTCCCTCGTGGCGGGCCTGAAGGACCTCGGCTGGCAGGTCGACGATGTCACCGCCTACCGCACCGTCCGGGCGGCCCCGCCGCCCGCCGAGACCCGGGAGGCCCTCAAGGGCGGTGGGTTCGACGCGGTGCTGTTCACCTCGTCCTCGACCGTCCGCAACCTGGTCGGTATCGCCGGCAAGCCGCACGACACGACAGTCCTCGCGGCCATCGGCCCTCAGACCAAGGCGACCGCTGAGGAGCTCGGCCTGCGGGTCGACGTCCTGGCCGACAAGCCCGACGTGGCGACCCTCGTCGAGAGCCTTGCGGAGTACGCCCTGGCCCTGCGAGCCGCCGGCGAGCTGCCGCCTGCCGCGCGCCGCCGCAAGGGCGCGAAGAAGGTAGCGTCGCGGACCCGGCGATGACCACGGCGAGGGGCCGGCAGATCGGTCCGGTGGGCGGCTTTCCCGCGGCACGGCCCCGGCGACTGCGGCGCAGCCCCGCCCTGCGACGCCTGGTGGCTGATGTCCACGTCAGCCCGTCCGACCTGGTGCTGCCGGTCTTCGTCAAGGAGGGCCTGGATGCCCCGTCACCGATCTCCTCGATGCCCGGGGTGCTCCAGCACACCCGGGACTCCCTGCGCAAGGCTGCGGCAGAGGCCGCGTCGGCAGGCGTCGGCGGGCTCATCCTGTTCGGCATCCCGGCCAGCAAGGACGCCCGAGGCTCCCAGGCCGACGACCCGTCGGGGGTGGTGCAGCTCGCGCTGGCCGACGTCGCCGCCGAGGTCGGGGATGCCCTCGTGGTGATGAGCGACCTGTGCCTGGACGAGTACACCGACCACGGCCACTGCGGGTTGCTCACGCCCGCGGGAGAGGTCGACAACGACGCCACGCTGGAGCGCTACGCGAGCATTGCGCTGGCCCAGGCCCGCGCCGGGTCCCAGGTCATCGCACCCAGCGGGATGATGGACGGGCAGGTCGCAGCGATCCGCGGATCCCTTGACGCGCACGGGTTCTCGGCCCTTCCGATTTTGTCCTACTCCACCAAGTACGCCTCTGCCTTCTACGGCCCGTTCCGCGACGCAGCCGAGTGCGCGCCGCAGTTCGGGGACCGTGCTGGCTATCAGCAGGACGGTTCCAGGTCTGCCGCGGAGGGCGTGCGGGAGGCCCTGCTCGACGTCGCCGAGGGCGCGGACGCGGTGATGGTCAAGCCCGCTCTGGCCTACCTCGACGTGCTGCGTGCCGTGGCGGACGCGGTCGACGTACCCGTTGCCGCTTATCAGGTGAGCGGGGAGTACGCGATGGTCGAGGCGGCCGCGGCACAGGGGTGGGTGGACCGGCAGCGGATCATCCTCGAGCAGCTCGTCGGCATCCGCCGGGCGGGCGCGTCGATGATCTTCACCTACTGGGCCACCGAAGCCGCCGCCTGGCTGCGCTGACCTCGCTGCTGGTTGGATAGGGCGCATGACCGCAACCCCTTACCCGTACGACGTGCCGGTGTCGCAGGCGCTGTTCGACCGGGCCACCGCGGTGATCCCCGGAGGCGTCAACTCGCCCGTGCGGGCCTTCCGCGCGGTCGGCGGGACCCCTCGGTTCATGGTCAGCGGCACCGGTCCCTACCTCACCGACGCGGACGGTCGCGAGTACGTCGACCTGGTCTGCAGCTGGGGGCCGATGATCCTCGGGCACGCCCACCCCGCGGTCGTCGAGGCCCTTCAGACCGCGGCGGCCAGGGGAACGTCGTACGGCACCCCCTGCCCGGGTGAGGTGGAGCTGGCGGAACAGATCGTCGCCCGCGTCGCCCCGGTCGAGCAGGTGCGGCTGGTCAACAGCGGCACCGAGGCGACGATGAGCGCCGTGCGGCTGGCCCGCGGCTTCACCGGTCGCAGCAAGGTCGTGAAGTTCGCCGGCTGCTACCACGGGCACGTCGACGCGTTGCTCGCCGCCGCCGGCTCGGGGCTGGTGACTTTCGGCCTGCCGGACACGCCGGGCGTCACCGGCGCCAGCGCCGCCGACACGATCGTGCTGCCCTACAACGACCTGGCCGCACTGACCACCGCCTTCGAGACCTACGGCAGCGAGATCGCCTGCGTCATCACCGAGGCGGCTGCGGCCAACATGGGCGTGGTCCCCCCGCACCCCGGCTTCAGCCAGGGCCTGCAGACGCTGTGCGGCCGCTTCGGGGCGCTGCTCATCAGCGACGAGGTGATGACGGGCTTTCGCGTCTCCCGGGCCGGCTGGTACGGCATAGAGGGCGTCGCGGCCGACCTGTTCACGTTCGGCAAGGTCATGGGTGGCGGCCTGCCTGCGGCAGCCTTCGGAGGTCGGGCCGACGTGATGGGCCACCTCGCGCCGGCCGGACCGGTCTACCAGGCGGGCACGCTGAGCGGAAACCCGCTCGCTGTCGCCGCCGGGCTTGCCACCCTGCAGCACTGCACCGACGAGGTCTACGCCCATGTCGACGCGGCGGCAGCGACCGTCGCCCGACTGACCAGCGAGGCGCTCACCAAGGAAGGCGTGGCGCACCGGGTGAACACCGCTGGTTCCCTGTTCAGCATCTTCTTCTGCGACCACGAGGTCGTCGACTACGCGACAGCCACGCAGCAGGAAGCCCTGCGCTACAAGGCCTTCTTCCACGCCATGCTGTCGGAGGGGGTCTACCTCCCGCCGTCGGCCTACGAGGCGTGGTTCGTCTCCGCCGCCCACGACGATCGGGCTCTCGAGCGGGTCGCAGTCGCGCTCCCCAAGGCGGCCGCCGCAGCCGCAGCCGTGTCGGCGTGAGGACGACGGTGCACCTGCTGCGTCACGGGGAGGTCCACAACCCCGACAAGGTGCTGTACGGCCGGCTGCCGAACTTTCGCCTCAGCGACGACGGCCGACAGATGGCGGTCGACGCCGCCGAGGCGCTGCGGGGCCGCGATGTCACCGAGGTGTGCGCCTCGCCGTTGCAGCGGGCGCAGGAGACCGCCGCCCCGATCGGTGGGGTCTTCGGCCTCGCGACGACGACCGACGAACGGTTGATCGAGAGCGCGAACGTCTTCGAGGGAAAGCGGGTCGGCGTCGGCGACGGCGTCCTGCAGACCCCCTCGAGCTGGCGTCACCTCTACAACCCGTTCACGCCCTCCTGGGGTGAGCCGTACCTGGAGATCGCCCGCCGGATGCTGCACGCCGTCGAGGACGTCCGTGACCGCAACCTGGGCCACGAGGCGGTCTGTGTCAGCCACCAGCTGCCGATCTGGACGGTCCGCCGCTACGTCGAAGGCCGACGCCTCTGGCATCACCCGGGGATCCGGCAGTGCGGTCTCGCGTCTTTGACCTCCCTGACCTGGGAGGATGAGGAGCTGGCCTTCGTCACCTACTCCGAGCCGGCCGGCGAAGGCGCCCGGCGCCCCGGCAAGGGCGCCTGATCCCAGTAGGCAGCCGAGGGTCGTGTCGACGACACTGGAAGGGTCCACCCGCCGCCAGAACAGGTCCTCCCGTGCGCCGCTCGCTGCTCCCCGCCACCCTGGCGTGCCTGCTGGCTGCTGCCTGCACCGGCCGCACGGGTACGGCGAATGGCAGCACCAACGGGCCCCAGCAGAACAGCGTCGGCGCCCTCGCGTCGGGCGTGTTCAAGGTCGACGACCGGCAGCTCGTGCCCTCGCTGTCCGGCCGGACCCTCGACGGCGGACAGCTCGACCTGAACTCCCTGCGTGGCAAGGTCGTCGTCGTCAACTTCTGGGCCCAGTGGTGCAACCCGTGCCGGGCCGAGGCCGCCAACCTCAACGCGGTCTACGCCGCGACGAGGGCCAGCGGGGTCGCCTTCGTCGGCATCGACATCAAGGACGACGACGTCGCTGCCAGGGCCTTCCAGCGCAGCAAGCAGGTGCTCTACCCCTCGATCGTCGACCCTGATGGCCTGCTGCTGCTGAAGTTCCGCGGCAAGGCCCCCCAGCAGCCGCCCACGACGCTGATCCTCGACCGTCAGGGCCGGGTCGCCGCGCTCTACCCGGGCGCGCTGACCGAGGCTGAGCTGAGCGCGCCGGTTCAGGCTCTGGCCCGCGAGCAGGCCTGATCCGTGAGCCCTTGCGAGATCCTGCCGTGAGCGTTGCCGACAGCTTCGTGCGCACCGTCACGGACGGGCCGGTGCTGGTGGCGCTGCCGGTGGCCGCCGCGGCCGGCCTGGTGAGCTTCCTGAGTCCCTGCGTGCTGCCGCTGGTGCCGGGCTACCTGTCCTACGTCACGGGCCTCACCGGCGCCGATCTGGCTGACCTCGCCGACCCGGTCCGGTCCGAGGGTGACGTCCTCGTGCGGGAGCGGGTGAAGGTCCGGGTCCTGCTCGGAGCCACGCTGTTCGTCCTGGGCTTCAGTGCCGTCTTCGTCAGTGAGGGCGCTTTCTTCGGTGGCCTCGGCGCCCAGCTGCTCGAGCACCAGACAGCAGTCGACCGGGTGCTCGGGACCGTGACGGTCGTCCTCGGGCTGGTCTTCCTCGGCTTGCTCCCCGGGATGCAGCGGGAGGTCCGGTTCCACGCGCTGCCGCGTGCCGGTCTGGCCGGTGCTCCCTTGCTCGGCGTCCTGTTCGGGGTCGGCTGGACGCCCTGCCTCGGTCCGACGCTGGCCGCCGTCCAGAGCCTCGCGTTCTCCCAGGCGAGTGCTGGTCGCGGCGCGCTGCTCACCTTCGCCTACTGCCTCGGGCTGGGCGTGCCCTTCCTGCTGACAGCGGTGGCGTTCCGTCGTGCGCTCGGCGCCTTCGCCGTGGTGAAAAGGCACTACGCCGTCGTCATGCGGGCCGGTGGCGGCCTGCTCGTCGTCATCGGACTGCTGCTCGTCAGTGGCCTGTGGCAGCAGCTGATGATCCACGTCCGCACCGTCGTCAACGGCTTCACCCCGAGCGTGTGATGACGGTCCGAAGCGACGTGCCGGGCGATGTCAACGCCGACGAGGAAGCCGTCCGCCTGACGACCCAGCCCAAGCCGGTGGGGCTGGCCCGCAAGGGCGACCTGCTCGGCCCGCTGCGGAGGGGCTGGCGCCAGCTGACCAGCATGCGCACCGCTCTGCTGCTGCTGTTCCTGCTGGCCCTTGCCAGCGTCCCCGGCGGGTTCCTCCCGCAGCGCCGCCTCAACCCGCTGCGCGTCAACCAGTACATCGCCCAGCACCCCGGTACCGGTCCGCTGATGGACCGGCTGCGGTTGTTCGACGTTTTCAGCTCGCCGTGGTTCTCAGCCATCTACCTGCTGCTGTTCGTCTCGCTCGTCGGGTGCCTGATCCCGCGGACCCGGCTGCACCTGAAGGCCCTCACGAGCAAGCCCCCGAAGGTTCCGCGCTCCCTGGCCAAGCTCCCGGTCAACGACCGCTGGGAGACCGTCAACGGCGTGGACCAGGTCCTCGACCAGGCCGGCGCGGCGCTCAGGAGCTGGCGGGTCGTGCGCCGCGAGCACGAGATCTCGGCCGAGAAGGGCTACCTGCGGGAGACCGGCAACCTGATCTTCCACCTCTCGCTCATCCTGCTGCTCGTCGGGATTGCCCTCGGGGCGTTTGGCGGCTTCAAGGGGACCGTGCTGGTCGTTGAGGGCAAGGGCTTCGCCAACACGGTCGCCTCCTTCGACGACCTGCAGCCTGGACGACGGTTCTCGCCGTCGTCGCTGGTGCCGTTCTCGGTGCGGCTGGACGCCTTCCGGGCGACGTACGGGCCGGACGGCAAGGCCCTGACGTTCGACGCCGACGTCCGCTGGGCGCCCCTGGGTGGAGCCGAGAAGCGCGACGACATCCGGGTCAACCACCCGCTCGACGTGGGCGGCGCCAAGACCTACCTGATCGGGCACGGCTACGCCCCGCACATCATCGTCAAGGACAGCACCGGGGCGGTCATCGACGACCGGCTCGTGCCGTGCCTGCCGCAGAACCCCCAGTTCCTGTCGACCTGCGTCATCAAGGAGGCCAACACGACGGGGACGCAGTTCGGCTTCCGTGGGGTGTTCACCCCCACGACGGTGACGGACAGCACCGGCCACGTGGGGTCGTCGTACCCGGGGTTGAGGAACCCGGTGCTGACGGTTGCTGCGTTCTCGGGGGACCTCGGGGTCGACGCTGGGACGCCGCAGTCGGTCTACAGCCTCGACACGACCGCGATGACCCCCGTCGACGGCGGGCAGGCCCACGCGCTGTTGCCGGGGCAGGTCTTCCACCTGCCGGGTGGCGCCTCGCTGACCTACGCGGACACGCAGGAGTGGGCGACCTTCCAGGTCACCCAGGACCCCGGCAAGGGGCTCGCGCTCGTCGCGGCGATCGGGATGGTCGGCGGTCTGATGCTCTCGCTGTTCATCCGGCGCCGGCGGCTGTGGGTGAGGGTCCGGGCAGGCGCGATAGACGGCGCCCCGACTACCGTGGAAGCCGGCGGCCTGGCGCGGACCGACCCGGATCGCTATGCCGACGAGTTCGCCGCCCTCGTGCGGCTGCTGCGACCGGTTGCCACCCCGACGACCAGCTCGACCCCCACGTCGACCAACCAGGAGGAACGACCGTGACCGACCAGAGCCTGGGCCAACTCGGCGACGGGTTGTTGTTGGCCACCGTCGTCGTCTACGCCCTCGCGATGCTCGGCTATGCCGGTGAGCAGGCCAGCCGTAAGGCCCGTCGCGCCGTCACGTCGGTCCGCGCGTCGTCCCAGGTCCTGGTTGGTGCCGGCGGCCCGTCTGTCTCGCTGCCCGCCGAGACGGTCACCGTCGAGAGGGCCTCACGATCCGGCCGGTTCGCGATCGCCCTCACTGCCTGCGGCTGGGCCGTCCACGTCCTCTCGCTGGTGTTTCGCGGGTTCGCGGCGCACCGCGTGCCGTGGGGCAACATGTACGAGTTTTCCAGTGCCGTCGCCCTCGTGGCGGTCTCGTTCTTCCTCGTGCTTGTCGCCCGGGGTCGTGTCGAACGGGCCCTCGGCGCATTCGTCATGCTGCCCGTCGTTCTCTATCTGGGGCTCGCGTCCTCGGTGCTCTACACCGCCGCCGGGCCGCTCGTCCCGGCCCTCAACTCCTACTGGATCAAGATCCACGTGGCAGCCGCCATCATGGCCAGCGGATCGTTCCTGCTGTCGGGTGTGGTGGCGCTGCTCTACCTGCTCCGCAGCAGGTACGACGCCCAGCTGACCGCCCGTCGAACACCGCACTTCCCGGTGTCCCTCGGCGCCCAGCTACCCACCGCGCCTGTCCTGGACCGCGTCTCCTACAGCGTCATCGCCTTCGCCTTCCCGGTGTGGACCTTCGCGATCATCGCCGGTGGGATCTGGGCCGAGTCGGCTTGGGGGCGCTACTGGGGCTGGGACCCCAAGGAGACCTGGTCGTTCATCACGTGGGTCCTCTACGCGGGCTACCTGCACGCCCGGGCGACCGCCGGGTGGAAGGGCAAGAAAGCCGCTTGGGTGGCTGTCGCCGCCGCCGGCGCCCTGATCGTCGACTACTACGTCGTCAACATCTTCGTGGTCGGCCTGCACTCCTACGCCTGACGTGGTGTGTCCTTCTCACGTCGGGGTCCGGAGATGCCGATCGAGGGGGTTCTGCCTCGAGGGCCAACCCTTGCTTCCGTCGGCTCCGGGGCCGCGGCACTCAGCTGTCCCGGGGCCAGAGCACCGGAAGGCACGTTTTGGCTGCCTCAGTGGACGTCGGCGTCACGAGCCTGGCAAGCCGAAGCGCCTAAGACCCCGGCGGGGCCTCGCCCTCGGCGGACCGAAGCCGACGGGCGTCCTCAGCGGCCTGCTTGCGCTGCTCCAAGGCCCGGGCCCGCAGCGAGGCCAGGAACGCCGCGTCGTCGTCCGGGGAGGCTGCAACGGCCCGGCCGGGACGGTCGTACTCCGCCGGGATCCCGGCATTGCCCTTGTAGCCCAGGGGCCGGGCCGGTCCCTGAGGCCGACCGGCGACGAGCCACAGCAGCGACCCGATGTCGGCCAGGACGATGACCAGGACCACCCACACACCCTTGGGCAGGTTGCGGACCGCAGCCGCGTCGCAGGTGATGGCATCGAAGATGCAGTAGACCCAGAGCACCAGCAGGACCATGCCCAAGGCACCGTCGGCGAGCAGCATGCTGTGCCTCCCTCGTGAGAGCGTCACGGTAGCCAAGTCGGGACGATCGCGTGGAAAGGAGCCCTCGATGACCGAGTCGCTCGGGGGTGGGCTGATCCCGCGCCACCAGCTGCCGGAGCGGGAGTTGCTGCTCGCGTATCTGGCCCGTCAGCGCCAGCTGGTCTGCTGGAAGGTGCAAGGGTTGGACGACGTGCGGGCGCGGGCCGTCAGCACGCCGACCGGCCTCACCGCGCACATCCTGGTGGCGCACCTGACCGGCGTGGAGCGCGGCTGGTTCGTCGAGCACTTCGCGGGCGGTGCCGAAGTGCGCGTTCGCGAACGGGAGTTCGTGGCACACGAGAGGCCGATGGCTGAGCTTGTGGAGGCCTACCTCTCGCAGGTGGCGATCAGCGACACCGTCATCGGCGGCGCCGACCTCGACGCGGTCAGCGCGCGCCGTGACCACACGCTGAGGTGGGTCGTGCTGCACGTGGTCGAGGAGACGAGTCGGCACCTAGGTCACTTGGACCTGCTGACCGAGCTCGCAGACGGTCGGGTCGGCGAGGAGCCCGTAGGTGCCCCCGTGCCCGGGGTCGACGAGCTCTAGCGGGGCCGGACGGGGGTGAGGTCGTCGAGCCCGGTGGTGGGCTGGGGCGGCACGGCGACCTCGGTCATCCCACCGCTCAGGAGGGCCCGCACGTCAGCCTCGCGGAAGCGTCGGTGGCCACCAGGGGTGCGGATGCTGCCGATCCGGCCGGCCGAGGCCCAGCGCGTCACGGTTTTGGGGTCGACCCGAAACATCCTGGCCACCTCGCCCGGTGTGAGCAACCGTTCTGGTGCGGGTGCGGACACCTCGATCTCGTCGGTCACGACGTCTCCCCCCTCGATCAGCAGAACTGTGTCGCTCGCGCCACTGTCCGGTCAACCACCTGAGGTGGGGAGGGTGATGCTATGTGGGTTTCCGACCGCGCAGAGGTGACAATTCAGACTGCAGGGCGGGTCAGATGCTCCTTGTCAGCGGGTACGCCGAGAGCCGATCCGACGCATCCGGCTGCCGCGGGCGCCCCGCAGGGCGCGGGCGTCGGCGTCGCGCCGGACTTCAGCCCGGAGCTGCTGGACGTGGTAGCTGCTGACGAGGTTCTGGTCGAGGGCGAACACGGACTTCTCCTGAAGATTCATCGCTGTATAGGTGGTTTCACCTACGAAGATGAGGTTACTCTGGTAAGTGGCCTTGCTATAGGTGAAGGAGTGTGAGGTGGACGACATCGACCGCATCCTGCTCCAAGCGCTGCAGGCCGACGCCCGCACGTCCTACGCCGACCTGGCCAGGCAGGTCGGGCTGAGCCCACCGAGCGTGCACGAACGGGTCCGCAAGCTCGAGCGTGACGCGGTCCTGCGTGGCAGCCACGCGGACGTCGACCCGAGGGCCGTCGGCCTGGGCGTGTCGGCCCTGGTCGGTCTGAACCAGCGCGAGGGCGTCGAGTCCGACGCGATCGTCGAGGCTCTGCTGGCCATCGAGGAGGTCGAAGACTGCTGGTTCGTGGCCGGGGACGAGGCGTTCGTGCTCAAGGTCCGTGTCGCCGACCTCGAGGCACTGGACCGGACCCTCTCGGTGCTGCGCCGCGTCCCGGGTGTGACCCGCACCCGGACGACCGTGGTGCTCTCGACCCGCTTCGAGGGCCGTCGTCGGATCCCACCGGCCTGAGCCGCGCACTACGCTGGGACCGTGGACGAGCAGGGCACAGGTGAGCAGCGCACGGGTGACGAAGGCACGGGGGGGCAGGGTGGGACCTTCGCCGTCCCCCAGCTCTCGGTACGACGGGCGGCGCTGACCTACACCCTCGGGCGCTTCGGGGTCTTCGCTCTGCTGGCCCTGCTGATCTGGTCAGCGACCGGGTTCGCGGGCCGCCAGCTGAACGGCCTGCCGCTCCTGCTCGTGGCGCTGCTGCTGTCCTCGGTCGCCAGCTACTTCCTGTTCTCGCGGCAGCGCACGCAGCTCGCCACCGCCCTCGCGGCCGCGCGCGAGGCGAAGACCGAGCAGATCGCCCAGCGTCGCGCTCGGCTCGACGACGACCGCGTCTAGCACGGGCGGGCTGCTCGCGGTTGCCGCCCGGGCTGACCGTGTCGGCCTGGCCACGCAAGGCAGGTCCTGGGCAGCGACGCCCTCCGACCTGCCGGAGCTGGAGGCCAGGCGCCCGCGGTGGGTCCTGTGGAGCGCGTCCTCGACGCCCTTTCTGCCGCTGCGTCCCCGTCAGGTCTGGGACCTCGCTGCCGTCCACAAGGTCTTGTACGGCGGACGCCGCGACGACCCGGCCGCGGTCTGGGCGGCCGCGCACGAGCTGCCCGTGCCGGCCCATCACGGTGGCGGCCTCATGCTGCTCGACAGCGCGCTGTCACCGGTCGAGGGCTACCTCGACCCGGTCCGTGCGGACGGTTCGCTGCATCCCGACGCCGAGGAGCTCACCGACCCGGTCCGCTGGGCCGAGCTCGCCCTGCTCATCCAGGCCCGGCAGGAGGCCGCGCTCCGGAAGCTCCCCGACCCACGGGCCGACCCGGGTGGGCCGCCCCTGCCGTTGGTCACAGCCTGGGCGGAGTCGGCGGCGGCTCTGCTGTGCGCTGAGCTCGGGGCGGACGGGCTGCCGATCGACGTGCGGGAGGCGCGCCGGTTGGTCGAGGCCGTGATCGGCAACGGTGACCGAGGGGTTCGGGACGCTCCCGTCGTACAGTTGCTCAGGGGGGATGAGGTCGACCTGCGCAACCCGCTGTCGGTCCGGGATGCCCTGCTGCGCCTGGGGATCGATGTGCCGGACACCCGGTCGTGGCGGCTGGAGGCCTACCGGCAGGCGCATCCGTTGGTGGATGCGCTGCTGACCTGGCGTAAGGCCGAGCGGGTCGCGACGACCTATGGTTTCGGGTGGCTCGAGCAGAACGTGCGGGACGGCCGCCTGCGGGGGCAGTGGTCGGCTGCGGACGGCGGGGCGGGCCGGATGACGGCGACGGCGGGCCTGCACTCACTACCTGCCGAGCTCCGACCTGCCGTCGCCGCCGAACCGGGTCACCTGCTCGTGCGCGCTGACCTCGGTCAGGTCGAGCCGCGGGTGCTCGCGGCCGTGTCGGGTGACCGGGGCTTCGCGCGCGCCGCGGCCGAGGACGACCTCTACACGCCGGTCGCGGTGACCCTCGGTGTTGACCGGCCGACCGCCAAGATCGCTGTCCTGGCAGCGATGTACGGCCAGACCAGTGGCGCTGCCGGGCAGGCCCTGAAGCAGATGGAGCAGACCTACCCGACCGCGTTGGCGTTCCTCCGTGCTGCTGAGGAGGCCGGCCGGGTGGGCACCGACGTCCGGACCCATGGCGGCCGACTGGTACGCGCAGGCACCAGGGGGCAGGGCCGTTACGTCCGCAACGCGGTCGTGCAGGGCGCCGCGGCTGAGCTGTTCAAGGCCTGGGCTGCGGCCGTCCGGAACGGTCTGGGCGACGGTCGGATCGTGCTGTGCCTGCACGACGAGCTGCTGCTGCACGTGCCGGCTGAGCAGGCGCAGGACGCCGTCGCCCTGCTTCACGGGGCGCTCGAGCGGACCGCCGGCCACTGGGCGCGTGGCTCGGGGGTCCGCTTCGTGGCCGACGTCGCCGTGGTGCACCGCTGGTCTGACGCCAAGGGCTGAGAGCCCGGGGTCGAGAAACTGTGGGAGCGGCCCCGGAGTGGAGGCACTGCGCGTCACGCGGCTTTCGCCTAGGTTGAGGAGGTGGCCGACTGGGTGGTGTGGCTGGTCCTGACAGGTGGCCTGCTCGTCGCCGAGCTGCTCACCCTCACGCTGGTGCTCGGACTCCTGGCTGGGGCCGCGCTGGTCACGGCCGGGGCCGCGGCCGTGGGCCTGCCGCTCGCGGGGCAGGTCGCGGTCTTCGGGGCGTCGGCCGCCGCGGGCTACGTGCTCGTCCGGCCCTTCGAGCGGCTGCACCGCCGGAGCCCGAGCCTGGCCACCGGGACGGCGGCGATGGTGGGACGCCGCGCGGTGGTGACCGTGGCCATAGGCAGCAGTCCTGGGCGGGTGACGATCGGGTCCGAGTCCTGGCTCGCGCGGTCGCTGATCCTCGGATTGACCTATGACGTCGGGACCTCCGTCGTCGTCAGCTCGATCGACGGCGCCACCGTCGTCGTGTCCCCTGAGGAGCTCTAGATGGAAGCCCTGATCGTCTCGCTGGTCCTGGTAGGTGTTGTGCTCGCCGTCGTCTCGCGGGGCGTGCGGGTGGTGCCGCAGGCGACGGCGCGGGTGGTCGAGCGCTTCGGCCGCTACCAGCGGGTGCTGGAGCCGGGCCTCAACCTCATCGTCCCGTTCGTGGACACCCTGCGACCGTCCCTGGACCTCCGGGAGCAGGTGGTGACGTTCCCGCCGCAACAGGTCATCACCAAGGACAACCTGGTCGTCGGGATCGACACGGTCATCTACTTCCAGGTCACCGACCCCCGGGCGGCAACCTATGAGATCCAGAACTACCTGCAGGCCATCGAGCAGCTCGCCGTCACGACGCTGCGCAACGCCGTTGGCAACCTTGCGCTCGAAGAGTCTCTGACCAGCCGGGAGACCGTCAACAGCCAGCTCGGCGCGGTCCTGGACGAGGCCACCGGCAAGTGGGGCATCAAGGTCGCCCGGGTGGAGATCAAGGGCATCGAGCCGCCGGTGAGCATCAAGGACGCCATGGAGAAGTCCATGCGGGCCGACCGGGAGAAGCGCGCGACGATCCTGACGGCCGAGGGCGAGAAGGCCGGCGCGATCCTGCAGGCGGAGGGTCGTGCGCAAGCCGCCGTCACCGCAGCCCGCGGCGACGCCGAGGCCGCGGTCCTGCGCGCCGAGGGAGAGGCCACCGCGATCAAGACGGTCTACGACGCCCTGCACGCCGCCAACCTCGACGACAAGCTGCTGGCGTTCAAGTACCTCGACAAGCTGCCCGAGATCGCCAACGGGCAAGCGAACAAGGTGTGGTTCGTACCGTCGGACCTCACGGCAGTGGCGACGTCGCTGGCCAAGGCCGTCAAGGGCGACGGCCCCGCCTGAGCTGGCGGGGCCGTCCCTCAGACGCCCTTGTAGTTGAACACCTGGCGCAGCGTGTGCTGGATCGTCACGAGGTCGGCCTGGTCGGCCATGACCTGGTCGATGTCCTTGTACGCCGAAGGGTGCTCGTCGACGAGCTTGTCGGCCGCGTCCGCGTTCCAGGAACGACCCGTCATCGCCGTACGCAGAGAGTCCGCGGTCAGCTCACGCCGTGCCTGCCCGCGCGACATGCGCCGTCCCGCTCCGTGCGAGCACGAGTGGTACGAGGCAGCCGATCCCTTGCCGGACACCACGTAGGAGCGCGTCCCCATGCTGCCCGGGATCACCCCCTCGTCACCCGTCGCGGCCTTGATCGCTCCCTTTCGGGTGATCCAGAGGTCCTTGCCGTGGTGGTGCTCGAGCTGGGTGAAGTTGTGATGGCAGTTGATGGTGCGGACGTGCTCACCGGCGCCGACGACCTCGAACAGCGACTGCAGGAGCCGGGTTGCCATGACCGTGCGCGAACCCATTGCGTACGACTGCGCCCACAGCATGTCGGCGATGTAGGCCTCGAAGCTGGGCTCACCCTGCACGAGGTAGGCGAGGTCGGGGTCCTCGAGGCTGATGAAGCGCTCCTTCATCAGGCCCTTGGCCGCCTCGATGTGCTTGACCGCGAGCTGGTTGCCGATGCCTCGCGAGCCGGAGTGGAGCACTGTCCAGACCCGGTCGTGCTCGTCCAGGCAGACCTCACCGAAGTGGTTGCCCGATCCGAGGGTGCCGAACTGGGTCGCGGTCGTGACCGCCTGCTTGCCTGTCAACGTGGTTTCCGGGAGCCCGAGCGCCTTCAGTGCCCCCTCAGCGACGGCGTGCTCGTGCCCCTTGCCGACGCCGGAGGGGATCCGGCGGGCCACGAGCGGCATCAGCGCGTCGAGGTTGTCCGGGAGGTCCGCGGCCGTCAGCGTGGTCTCGGAGGCGACCATGCCGCAGCCGATGTCGACCCCCACGCAGCTCGGGATGATCGCACCACGGGTCGGGATGACCGAGCCGACCGTGCTCCCGATGCCGACGTGCGCGTCGGGCATCAGGGCGACGTGGCCCTCGACGAACGGCAGCCGCGCCGTCCGCGCTGCCTGCTCGACGGTGCCGGGCTCGATGTCGCTCGCCCAGCTCAGGAGCTTGGGTGCGACCTGCGTGGCGGTCATGGTCGGGTGCCTCTATCTCTTGTCGGAGAGAGCAGGCTCGCAGGTGGATCACCTGGGACACAAGCGGTTTGGCCCGGTCACGCCACCCGCCCCGCCGACGGTGTTGCGTCGACGGAGCGGGTGGTGGCGAGATCAGCCCTGGGTGGTGCTCCTGCTCGCCGGGGCCGGCCCGGGGCCGGGGCCGGGGCCGGGGCCGTGGCCGGGGTCCATGGTCTGCGTACCGGTGACCACGAAGTCCTTGCCCATCGAGACGATGAGGGGCTTCCCGCCGGTCACGACGTGAGCCTCGTAGACGCCGTCACTGTCGGTTTCGACGCGCTGGACCGTGGCGCCGGGGTACTTCGCCAACGCCGCTGCCTTGACCTTGGCGGCGGTGTCGCCCGTGAGCAGCTTCTCGTCGGAGCGCTGCGGCTTCGACAGGTCGCCCGGGTTGGGGTTGGTCGGGGCAGTGGACGTGCTGCCGCTGGCAGGCGGCGAGCTCGGTGTGGCCGCGGTGGTTGCTGCGTTGGCCGTGAGTGAACCGGCCAGGACACCGCCGGCGACGAGGCCGCTGGCCAACAGGCCGGCGGCGCTGCCGTACGTGGTGAGCTTGTTCTTGGGCATCGCGTTCCCTCTCGTGTCGGCCCCGGTTGGGCCGTTGCGGAGAAGACTCGACCGCGGAACTGGCACGTCCTGAGGAGAAACCTGTCAGGTCACTTCGGGTTGACGGCCCGCACCTGGTGGTTGTGCGGCTCGTGCGTCAGGTCGGCCAGTCCGAGGGCCTCCAGTTCGCGGGCGCCCGCGGACCAGGTCAGGACAGAGCGAGGCCGATGGCGAGCAGGGCGCCGTACAGGAGCTGGAGCTTGCCGGTGGCCTGGAGGACCGCGATGAGGTCCCGGCCGACGGCGCCGCCGCGGACCAGGCGGAAGGGGCCGAAGGCGAGGGGGAGGGCCAGCAGGGCCAGCAGCGCACCGGGCCAGAACGGTGCGAGAAGCAGGGCGGCGACGAAGGGCGCAGCAAGCAGGGCCTCGTAGAGCAGACGGCTTCGGCCGTCTCCGAGACGGACGGCGAGGGTCTGCTTCCCGGTGGTGGTGTCGGTGGGGATGTCCCGCAGGTTGTTGGTCACGAGGATGGCGCAGGCCAGGCACCCGCTGGCAACCCCGCCCACGACCGCGAGGCCCGTGATCCGTTCGACCTGGACGTAGGTCGTGCCGACGACGGCGACGAGACCGAAGAAGACGAAGACCGAGATCTCGCCCAGTCCCCGGTAGCCGTAGGGGTTCTTGCCTCCGGTGTATCCCCAGGCGGCAGCGATGGCCAGGGCTCCGACGAGCACCAGCCATGGCGAGGTGAGTAGGGCCAGCACGAGTCCCGCGAAGGCCGCGACCAGGAAGCAGAGCAGGGCAGCCGTGCGGACGGCCGATGGTCGGGCCACGCCGGAACCGACCAGGCGCAACGGCCCGACCCGGACAGCGTCCGTGCCCCGGATCCCGTCGCTGTAGTCATTGGCGTAGTTGACGCCGACCTGCAGCGCCAAGGCCACGAGCAAGGCGAGCAACGCGCGTCCAGGGCGTACGCCCGAGGCTGCGGCCGCCGCCCCGGTACCCACCAGGACGGGCGACAGCGCCGCGGGCAGAGTGCGCGGTCGCGCCCCTTCGAGCCACTGCGCCGCGGTCGTCATGGCCCCTGTTCCTGATCTGCTGCCGCAGCACGCGCTGCGGCGTCCAGAGCCAGCAGCCTAGCCGCGGACCGGTCCACCTTGCCGCCTGTGACGAGCGGGAGCGCCTCGACGACGACCAGTGAGCGCGGTGCGGCGACGCGGGACACGGCCGCGCCCACCACGTCACGGACCTCCGACAACGTGAGGGCTGCGCGCAGCACCACCACGGCGACGACCTGGGACCCCCATTCGCCGTCGGGGACACCCACGACCACGACGTCCACGACGGACGGGTGACCGGCGAGCGCCGCCTCGACCGCGAGCGGCGCCACCTTCTCGCCGCCCGTGACGATCAGGTCGTCGGCGCGGCCTAGAACGCGCAGCCGCCCGTCGACCAGCTCTCCGAGGTCGGCGGTCGTGAAGCGGTCATCGGCAAAAGATGCGGCCGTCAGGTCCGGACGCAGGCGATAGCCCTTGGCGACGACGGGCCCCGACAGCACGATCCGGTCAGCTACGTCGACCGAAACCCCCGGCAGCGGCGCTCCGTCGTACACGCAGCCACCGCTGGTCTCCGACATCCCGTACGTCGTGACGACCCTGACGCCGGCGGCCAGGGCGTCGGCGAGAAGGTCTGGGGGCGCGGCCGCTCCGCCGAGCAGCACCGCCTCGTAGCGGGCCAGCTCAGCCGGGTGCGTGATGAGCAGCCTGCGCAGCTGCGTGGGAACCAGCGAGCAGTACCGGGCCTCCTGGGGGATGGCCCCGAGGCGCGGCTGCGCCCCCGCCAGCAGGGAGCGGATCACGACCTGCAGCCCACCGATGTGTGTCACCGGCAACGGCAGCCACCACGAGCCCGGACCACCGAGGAAGGTGATGGCCGCCCGGGCCGAGGCCAGCAGGCAGTCTGCGGTGAGCAGCACCCCCTTGGGCTCGCCCGTCGACCCGGAGGTCGGTACGACGAGACACACGTCGTCCTCGACGGGGAGCTCCGGCCGCAGTGCCGCCAGGACACGGACGGCCTCGGCAGGGTCGGTCGACACGGGCAGGACTGAGGGTCCGGAACCGTCGAGGGCGGCCGACAGCGCCCGGTACAGCTCGGGGCCGGGGACCGCCGGGACCGCAACGAGGCGGCGCACGCTCAGAAGTAGTAAGGGTAGGGCGACCAGTCGGGGTCGCGCTTGTCCAGGAACGCATCGCGCCCCTCCACGGCCTCGTCGGTCATGTACGCCAGCCGCGTCGCCTCGCCGGCGAACACCTGCTGGCCCATCATCCCGTCGTCCACGGCGTTGAAGGCGAACTTCAGCATCCGCTGCGCCGTCGGGCTCTTGCCGCAGATGACCCGACCCCACTCGAGGGCCTTCGCCTCGAGCTCGGCGTGCGGCACGACCTCGTTGACCATGCCCATCCGGTGCGCGTCTTCGGCGCTGTGGACCTCGCCGAGGAAGAAGATCTGGCGGGCGAACTTCTGGCCCACCTGCCGTGCCAGATAGGCACTGCCATAGCCACCGTCGAAGCTTCCGACGTCAGCGTCGGTCTGCTTGAAACGTGCGTGCTCGGCACTGGCCAGGGTGAGGTCGCACACGACGTGTAGCGAGTGACCCCCGCCAGCTGCCCAGCCGTTGACGACCGCGATGACGACCTTGGGCATGGTGCGGATCAGCCGCTGGACCTCGAGGATGTGCAGCCGTCCTGCCCGGGCGGGGTCGACCGTCTCGACGGTCTCACCGGAGGCGTACTGGTAGCCCGAGCGCCCACGGATCCGCTGGTCGCCGCCGGAGCAGAACGCCCAGACGCCGTCCTTGGGAGCCGGGCCGTTGCCGGTCAGGAGCACGCACCCGACATCCGGCGACATCCGGGCGTGGTCAAGGGCGCGATAGAGCTCGTCCACGGTCCCGGGACGGAACGCGTTGCGCACCTCGGGCCGGTCGAAGGCGATCCGCACGACCCCCGCGGACACCGCCCGGTGGTAGGTGAGGTCGGTGAAGTCGAACCCTTCGACCTCCCGCCAGAGCGCCGGGTCGAAGGTCTCTGAGACGGTGTCCACGTGACCACCTTAGGAGCCGACCTCGAGGTGCACGTCGTCTCGATCCCGATGCGCATCCCCTTCAGGGGCGTCACGCACCGCGAGGCGTTGCTGCTCGAAGGCCCGGCCGGCTGGGGGGAGTTCGCCCCCTTCCTGGAGTACGACGACGCCGAGGCCGCGCGCTGGCTGGCCGCGGCGGTGGAGGCCGCCACCGTGGGCTGGCCTGCGGCACGCAGGTCGAGTGTGGCCGTCAACGCCACCGTCCCGGCCGTCTCCGCCGGTGAGGTCGCCGGCGTGCTCGCCCGCTTCCCCGGCTGCACGACGGCCAAGGTCAAGGTCGCCCAGGCGGGTCAGGATCTGCGGGACGACGTCGACCGGGTCGCGGCCGTCCGGGACCGGCTCGGCCCGACGGGCAAGGTCCGGGTCGATGCCAACGGCGCCTGGTCGGTCGCGGCGGCAGTGGATGCGTTGAAGGCCCTGAGCCGCTACGACCTGGAGTACGCCGAGCAGCCCTGCGCCTCACTCGACGACCTGGCCCGATTGCGCCGATCCCTTGCCCACCAGGGGATCGAGGTCCTCATCGCGGCTGACGAGAGCGTCCGCAAAGCTGAGGACCCGCTGCGGGTCGCGGTCGCCGGAGCCGCGGATGTAGTGGTCCTCAAGGTCGCCCCACTGGGAGGGGTCGCGAAGGCGTTGGAGGTCGCGACGGCCTGCGGGCTCCCGGTCGTCGTCAGCAGCGCCCTCGACACCTCCGTCGGCATCAGCGCCGGCGTCGCGCTGGCCGCGGCGCTGCCCGACCTCAACTACGCCTGCGGCCTGGCAACGACCAGCCTGATGGCGGCCGACGTCGTGCACGACTCCCTCGACGGCCACGGCGGGTCGATCGCGGTGGGTCGCGTCGTACCGGATGAGGGGTTGCTCCAGCAGCTGAAGGCGTCGCCGGAGCGTGAGCACTGGTGGCGTGGGCGGCTGGCGCGCTGCGCGGCCCTGGGTGCGGGAGGATCACCCGCGTGAACCCCTCGACCGCGCTGGCCCGCGTCCTCGTCGACGAGCTGGTCCGAGGCGGCGTCACCGAGGCCGTGCTGTCGCCCGGCTCCCGCTCGGCCCCCCTCGCCTTCGCCCTGCATGCCGCCGACCGCGACGGACGGATCCGGCTGCACGTGCGGATCGACGAGCGGTCGGCGGGTTTCCTGGCCCTCGGGCTGGCCAAGGCGTCCGGTCGGCCGGTGCCGGTCGTCACCACCTCCGGCACGGCCACCGCCAACCTGCACCCCGCCGTCCTCGAGGCCTCCCATGCCCGCACGCCGCTGCTCGTCCTGACGGCCGACCGTCCGCCGGAGCTGCGGGGCACCGGCGCCAACCAGACGATCGACCAGGTCAAGCTGTACGGCGGTGCGGTGCGGCTCTTCGTCGAGGTCGGCGCTCCCGAGCTCGGCCAGGACGCCTACTGGCGCGGCCTGACCTGCCGGGCGCTCTCGGCGGCGGTGGGTGACCTGAGCGCAGACCCGGGCCCGGTGCACCTCAACCTCGCCTTCCGCGAGCCGCTGGTCCCCGTCGACGGCGAGGTCGCTCCGGGTCGGGAGGGCGGTGGTCCGTGGACGAGCCGCGAGCCGGCCCGACCTGGCAGGTCGGTCGACGACTTCCCCGACCGCACCGTCGTGGTCGTCGGTGACACCGACCTCGACACGGCCCGGGCGGTCGCGGTGCTCGCGGCGTCGCGGGGCTGGCCGGTTGTCGCCGAGCCGTCGTCCGGGGTCGAGGGGATCGACGCGGTGGAGCTGCTGCTGGGTGTCCCGGGCTGGCTCGAGCGGCACCTGCCGGACCGTGTCCTGGTCGTGGGTCGGCACACGCTGAGCCGGGCCGTCGGGCGACTCGTCGCCTCCGCACCGTCGTACGTCGTCGCGACCGCGGGTACCTGGCCCGACCCCGCCCACCGGGCCACCCGCGTGCTGACTGCTGTCCCCACACCCGGCGCCCAGGGCAGCGACCCGGTGTGGCTGCCGCGGTGGCAGCAGGCGGGGGAGGCCGCCCGGGAGGCCGTCGACATCGTGCTCGGCGCGTCAGGCCTGACCGAGCCGATGGTCGCCGCAGCCGTCCTGGCCGCGACGGCCCACCTGCTGGTCGTCGGCTCGTCCAAGCCGGTGCGCGACCTGTTCCTCGCCGGCACCAAGCCAGGCGTGCGAGTGCTTGCGAACCGGGGCGCCGCCGGCATCGACGGGGTGGTCTCGACGGCGGTGGGTGCGGCCCTGGCGCACCAGCGGGAGACGTCGAGATCCCCCGCAGCGCAGGCCTTCGCGCTCCTCGGCGACCTCACCTTCCTGCACGACTCGAACGGCCTGGTGATGGGTCCCGAGGAGCCCCGTCCGGACCTGACCTTCGTGGTCGTCAACAACGACGGAGGCGCGATCTTCGGGCTGCTCGAGCAGGGTCGCCCGGAGTACGCCGACGCCTTCGAGCGGATCTTCGGTACACCCCACCACGCCGACCTGCGGGCGCTGTGCGCGGCCACGAGGACGCCGTACCTGCGGGCGGGAACCGGAGCGGAGCTGGAGCAGGCCCTGGCCGAGACCGGGGGCTTGCGGGTGGTCGAAGTCCGTACCGATCGCACCGACGCGGTGGCGCTCGACGCACGGCTGCGCGACGCCGTGGCCCGCGCGGTCGGCTAGCTGCCGAGCGCGTCGCGCATCGGCACCAGCTTGGCGTTGCTCTCTGCCAGCTCGCGGAACGGCTCGGAGCCGGCGACGATGCCGCAGCCGGCGAACAACCGGATCCGGCTGGGGTTCTGCCGGTCGACCTCACCGCAGCGCAGGGCGATGCCCCACTCGCCGTCACCGGTCGCGTCGATCCAGCCGACCGGCCCGGCGTAACGACCGCGGGCCAGCCCCTCGATCTCGCGGATGACCTCTAGCGCGACCGGGGTCGGGGTTCCGCAGACCGCCGCGGAGGGGTGCAGGGAGGCGACCAGCTCGAGGGAGGTCGCTCCGTCGGTGACCGTGCCTGTGACGTCGCTGGCGAGGTGCATCACGTTGGGGAGCTCGAGCACGAAGGGGTTGTTCGGGACGTCGACGTCCCGGCAGTGCAGCGCGAGGGCGTCGGCGACCGAGCGGACACCGTAGCCGTGCTCCTCGATGTCCTTGATCGACCGGGAAAGGTCCTCGCTGCGGCGCAGGTCCTTGTTGGCGTCACCGCTCACACGCAGCGTTCCCGCCAGCACCCGGGAGGTCGCGACGCCGGCGCGCAGCCGGACGAGCATCTCGGGGGTGGCCCCGATCAGGCCGTCCACAGCGAAGGTCCAGCAGCCGGGGTAGGACTCGGCAAGGCGGCGCAGTGGCCAGCGGACGTCCACCGGCGCGGAGGCGCAGAACTCGACGTCACGTGCCAGGACGACCTTGTCGACCTCCCCCGCGTCGATCCGTCGGACCGCTTCGGCGACCACACCCATCCACTCGGTGCTGGCGCGGGCACCATCGGCGAAGGACACGCCTTCGGGGGCCCGCGCTGGGGCGTGTGCCGCGAGCACGGGCGAGGCACCGCCCACGGTCGTCAGCCACCACTGCCCGTCGCGGTGGCCCACCACGACCGAGGGCACGATCAGCACAGAGGTGGCGTCCTCGCCGTCGAAGGCGAACGACCCGAATGCCACCAGCCCACTGCCGGGCACGCCGACCTCGTCGGCCACCCGGGTCGTCGTCACGAGCGCGTCCCACCAGGACTGCGCCCGAGCGAACCGATCCGGCCCGCTGATCTCCAGCCTGGCCACCTCGCCCCACCCGACCAGGCCCTCATCGGCCGTCGTCCAGGCCACCCCACCGGTATCGGGAAGCAGGTCGAGCAGCGCGCCGGGGTCCTCGATCCGAACGGTGCTGACCCCTAGCAGGTCAGGTTCCGGCACGGTGAGCACGCGCCCATCCTAGGCGGGCCCGGTAAGCAGACCCTTGCGCAGCCGGCGAGGCAGGCGGACCCTCTGAGGACCCGCCGCCCTGGAGGTCGCGATGTACGCCACGACAGCACTGCACCTGCACCTCGACGACACCCACGCTGCCGACGCGGCGCTCGCGGTCGTCACCGTCATCCTCGGGGCGGTCGGTCTGGCGCTGCTCGCCGTCGACTCCGTCGCCGCCATGGTCTGCGGGGCCGTCGGGGTCGTGAGTGGCCTGAGCGGTCAGTTGATCTCGCGGACCCGTGCTGAGCGGTTCGCCGACATCACCGGGCTGGTCGCAGCGGCTCTGGCCTTCGCCCTCGGGGCCGCGACCGGCCACCTGACCTTCTCCGGCTGACCTACCCCCGACGATGGGTGGGTGACCGCCACCCTGCATGCCGCGCCCGTGGTGCTGACGATGGTCGGCTCCCCGCTGCTCGAGGGTGCGGTCCTGGTCGAAGGTGGCCGGCTGACGGACGTCGGCCTCCGCGACGTCCTCGCCCGCCGCCACCCCGCGGCCCGGCTGCGCCAGTGGACCGGCGTGATGACGCCTGGGCTCGTCAACGCCCACACCCACCTCGAGTACGGCCCGCCCTTCGCGGACCTCGCCCTCGGCCCGCGGGACGGCTGGTGGGAACGGGTGGAGGACCGGTCTCTGAGCGACGCCCAGTGGCAGGCCGCGGCACGCGGATCGGCCCACCAGCTTCTGCAGTCCGGGACCACCGCGGTCGCCGACGTCGTGACCCACGGACCAGGGCTCACGGTCGCGCGGTCCCTCGGCGTGCAGGGCGTCTCGCGCAACGGGCCCCTGACGGGATGCGGGCCGACGACCACAGCCGTGCTCTGCACCCGGTGCGACGCCTTCCTCGGCGTCGAGCCGGCCCCCGTCGCCGACCTCCTGGCCAGGAGCACCGTCGCGCTCGGTACCGGCTCGCTCGCGAGCTGCCCCGACCTCGACCTGCTCGCCGAGGCCAGGAGCACCCGGGACCTCGCCCGTCTACAGGGGCTCGAGCACCCGGAAGAGGCGCTGGTCCGGGCGCTCACCGTGGGCGGCGCCGGGGCCGTCGGCCAGGACCTCGGCACCCTCGAGGTGGGCCGGCGCGCCGACCTGGCCGTTTTCGACGTGCCAACCGAGGCGCCGTACCGGGGGCTCGTCGAGCACGGGGCGGGGCGCTGCGTCGCGACGGTCCTCGGTGGGCGGCTGGTCCACCGTCGCTGATGCGTGCCGCCCTCGGCGACGCGATACTGGGGGGGTGACCCGCGCAACGCTCGCCAAGGACCCCTCCGAGGTCGCCGCCATGTTCGACGAGGTCGCGCCCCGCTACGACCTCACGAACACGGTCCTGTCCCTCGGCCAGGACCGCGGCTGGCGCACGGCTGTGAACGACGCCCTGCTCCTGCTGCCCGGCGAACGCGTCCTGGACCTGGCAGCCGGTACGGCGACCTCCTCTGCCGCCCTGGCCCGGACCGGCGCCCAGGTCGTCGGGTGCGACTTCTCCCTGGGGATGCTGAAGGTCGGTCGTGGCAGGGGCGTCGACCTGGTCGCTGGCGACGCGCTTCGGCTCCCCTTCGCCGACGGCGCGTTCGACGCCGTGACGATCTCCTTCGGGCTGCGCAACACCGCCGACGTGCAGCAGTCCCTCATCGAGATGCGCCGGGTCACCCGCCCCGGTGGGAGGATCGTGGTCTGCGAGTTCAGCCACCCCACGTGGAAGCCGCTGCGGACCGTCTACGTGGAGTACCTGATGCGGCTGCTCCCGGCCGTCGCGACCAGGGTGAGCAGCGACCCGTCCGCCTACGTCTACCTTGCCGAGTCGATCCGGGCCTGGCCCGACCAGCGCGGCCTGGCGACCGAGCTGCAGCGGGCCGGCTGGACGAAGGTCAGCTGGCGCGACCTCACCGGCGGCATCGTCGCGCTCCACCGGGGGATCCGCTAACCATCCCCAATCGGGTCAGCGGGCTGTAAATGCGGCGGGGCTTTACACTGGAACTGCTCGTGAAAGTTTTCACAAGCAGCGGCCGCGAGGAGCCCAGGGTGAGCCAGCAGCAGGACGTGGACGACGCAGATGTGATCGTCGTCGGCGCCGGGCCCGGCGGCAGCTCCACGGCCCACGCCCTCGCTCAGGCCGGGCTCGACGTGCTCCTGCTCGAGAAGACCAGCTTCCCGCGCGAGAAGGTCTGCGGCGACGGCCTGACTCCGCGAGCGGTGAAGACGCTGCTCGACATGGGCATCGACACCAGTCCTGCCAACGGCTTCATCCAGAACCGTGGCCTGCGCATCCTGGGCGGCGGCGTCAAGATCGAACTGCCCTGGCCCGAGCTGGCCAGCTACCCGAACTACGGGCTGGTCCGGCCGCGCCTGGACTTCGACGACCTGCTGGCCCAGAACGCGCAAAAGGCCGGCGCCCGGCTGCAGACGCTCACCAACGTGACCGGCCCGGTCGTCGAGAACGGCCGGATCGTCGGCGTCACCGCCAAGGTTGGCCCGGACAAGACCCCCACGACCTACCGCGCACCCATCACCATTGCGTGCGACGGCGTCAGCGCCCGCCTCGCGATCTCCCAGGGCATCAACAAGCGCGATGACCGGCCCATGGGCGTGGCCGTCCGGCGCTACTACGAGAGCCCCCGCCACGACGACGACATGCTCGAGTCGTGGCTGGAGCTGCGCACCCCCACGGGTGACCTGCTCCCTGGCTACGGCTGGGTCTTCGGCGTCGGCGACGGCACGTCCAACGTGGGCCTGGGCATCCTCAACACCACCACGGCCTGGAAGGACACCAACTACAAGGACCTGATGTCGCGTTGGACGTCGTCCATGCCGACGGAGTGGCAGTACGACGAGGAGCACGCCCGCGGTCCGATCCGTGGTGCGGCGCTGCCAATGGGGTTCAACCGGCAGCCCCACTACCGAGACGGCATGCTGCTCGTCGGTGACGCCGCCGGCGCCGTCAACCCGTTCAACGGTGAGGGCATCGCCTACGCCATGGAGTCCGGCCGGCTCGCCGCCGAGGTCGTCGTACAGGCGCTGGCTCGTGCCGAGGGTCCCGGTCGGGAGCGCGCGCTGGAGGCCTACCCGGCGGCGATGAAGGCCACCTACGGTGGCTACTTCACGCTCGGCAGGGTCTTCGTCTCGCTGATCGGCAACCCCCAGGTCATGAAGGTCGCCACCAAGTACGGCCTGCCGCGACCGCTGCTCATGAAGTTCACCTTGAAGCTGCTCGCCAACCTGACCGACCCCCGCGGTGGGGACGCCCTGGACCGGGTCGTCAACGGCCTGGTCAAGGTCGCCCCCGCAGCCTGACCCGGATGTCTGGACCCGTAGGCTGGCCCCGCGGAGCGCGAGCCCAGGCTCGTCACATTCCCTGCCAGCCCGTCCGCAGGACCTGAAGGAGGCGTACACCCGTGCTGCAGTACTACCTGCCGATGCTGGTGCTCGGAGTGCTCGCCTTCGGCTTTGCCGCCTTCTCCGTGGGTGCCGCGAGCTTCACCGGCCCCAAGCGCTACAACCGGGCCAAGTACGACGCCTACGAGTGCGGCATCGAGCCCGCTCCGCAGCCGATGGGCGGCGGGCGCTTCCCGATCAAGTTCTACTTGACCGCGATGCTGTTCATCGTCTTCGACATCGAGATCATCTTCCTCTACCCCTGGGCCGTCGCCTTCGGCAAGCTGGGCGTCTTCGGCCTGGTCGAGATGGTCCTGTTCATCCTCACCGTCTTCGTCGCCTACGCCTATGTGTGGCGCCGCGGCGGCCTCGAATGGGACTAGGAGCGACACCCCATGGGACTTGAAGAGAAGCTGCCCTCAGGCATCGTCCTGACCAGCGTGGAGAAGGTCGTCAACTGGAGCCGAAAGAGCTCCCTGTGGCCGGCGACCTTCGGGCTGGCCTGCTGCGCCATCGAGATGATGGCGACCGGCGCCGGCCGCTACGACCTCGCCCGCTTCGGGATGGAGGTCTTCCGGGCCTCTCCGCGACAGGCCGACCTGATGATCGTCGCCGGTCGGGTGAGCCAGAAGATGGCGCCGGTCGTGCGGCAGATCTACGACCAGATGCCCGAGCCGAAGTGGGTCATCGCGATGGGCGTCTGCGCCAGCTCTGGTGGCATGTTCAACAACTACGCGATCGTGCAGGGCGTCGACCACATCATCCCCGTCGACATCTACCTTCCCGGCTGCCCACCGCGACCGGAGATGCTCATCGACGCGATCCTGAAGCTGCACGACAAGATCATGGAGGAGCCGCTGGGCTCCAACGCCAAGCGTCGCCTCGAGCACGACTACCAGCCGCGCGAGCTCGTCGCCAGCTCGGTCCGCTACACCAAGGACGGCAAGCGCGCCGCCCGCGCCGGGAGCGAGGCGTGAGCGACTCCTCCCCGAGCACTTCGGGCCTGCCGGTCGAGAGCACCCCCTCGCCTGCGACCCCCTCGTCGGTGGCTCCCGGCGCGACGCCCGTCCGGGCCGGCACCGACCTGTTCGGAGCGACCTTCGGTGGGGACACCTCCGGCTTCGGGGGGCTGGTCCCGCGAGAGGTCGCGGAGCTGTCGACCCCCCGCCCGTACGGCGAGTGGTTCGACGAGGCCGCCGACGCCCTGGAGGCGGCCTGGCCGGGCTTCGGCGACAACGTCCTGCGGGTCGTCGTCGACCGTGGCGAGCTCACGCTGCACGTCAAGCCGGCAGCTGTCCTTGAGATCGCCAAGGTCCTCAGGGACGACCCCAACCTTCGCTTCGAGTTGCTCTCGTCGGTCTCCGGTGTCGACTACCCGGCGCAGGCAGCCCGCCTGCACGCGGTCTACCACTACACCTCGATGACCTACCGCCGCCGGCTTCGCGTCGAGGCGGCGGTCAGCGCCGAGGACCCGCACCTGCCGTCGGTCTGCTCGGCCTACCCGACCGCGGACTTCCAGGAGCGCGAGGCGTGGGACATGTTCGGGATCATCTTCGACGGCCACCCCGCCCTGACCCGGATCCTCATGCCGGACGACTGGGACGGTCACCCACAGCGCAAGGACTACCCGCTCGGCGGCATCCCCGTGGAGTACAAGGGCGCGAGCATCCCGCCGCCGGACGAGCGGAGGGCCTACGCATGAGCAACAGCACGAGCACCTCCGACATGTACGCCGGTACCCGCGAGACCACCGAGGGCACCGTCTACACCGTCACCGGTGGGGACTGGGACTCCGTCATCGAGGGCGCCAGCAACGACCAACGCATGGTCATCAACATGGGCCCGCAGCACCCCTCGACGCACGGCGTGCTCCGACTCGTCCTCGAGCTCGAGGGGGAGACGGTCACCAGCGCCCGTACGGTGATCGGCTACCTGCACACCGGCATCGAGAAGAGCATGGAGTACCGCACCTGGACCCAGGGCGTGACCTTCGTGACGCGGATGGACTACCTCTCGCCGATCTTCAACGAGACGGCGTACTGCCTCGCGGTGGAGAAGCTGCTGGGCATCGAGCCGCCGCCGCGCGCGACCACGATCCGGGTGCTGTGCATGGAGCTCAACCGGATCGCCTCGCACCTGGTGTGGCTCGCGACCGGTGGCATGGAGCTCGGCGCCCTGAGCGCGATGATCTTCGGTTTCCGGGAGCGGGAGCTCTGCCTCGACGTCCTCGAGATGATCACCGGGCTGCGCATGAACCACGCCTTCGTCCGCCCCGGTGGAGTGGCGCAGGACCTCCCGCCCGGGGCGATCGAGAAGGTCCGCGAGCTGCTCGAGGCGTTAGAGCAGCGGCTGCCCGACACCGAGAAGCTCCTGACCGGGCAGCCGATCTGGCAGCAGCGCCTGCAGAACGTCGCCTACCTCGACGTGCAGGGCTGTCTCGCGCTCGGTGTCACCGGCCCGATCCTGCGCTCGGCCGGCCTCGCGTGGGACCTGCGCAAGACCCAGCCGTACTGCGGCTACGAGACCTACGACTTCGACGTCCCGACCCAGACGACGGCGGACGGCTACGGCCGCTACCTGGTGCGGCTGGCCGAGATGCGGGAGTCGATGAAGATCATCGAGCAGGCCGTTGACCGCGTGCAGACGCAGTCCGGACCGGTCATGGTCGAGGACAAGAAGATCGCCTGGCCTGCGCAGCTCGCCCTCGGCAGCGACGGGATGGGCAACTCCCTGGATCACGTGAAGAAGATCATGGGTACGTCCATGGAGGCCCTGATCCACCACTTCAAGCTCGTCACCGAGGGCTTCCGGGTCCCGGCCGGCCAGGTCTACGTCGCCATCGAGTCGCCGCGCGGCGAGCTCGGCGTACACGCTGTCAGCGACGGCGGCACGCGGCCCTTCCGGGTCCACGTCCGCGAGCCGAGCTTCGTCAACTTGCAGGCGACGGCCGCCATGTGCGAGGGGTCGCTCATCGCGGACTCCATCGCCGCGGTGGCCTCGATCGACCCCGTGATGGGTGGAGTGGACCGGTAGTGACAGACACCTCCAGCCCGGTCGTCCTGGGCCTTCCCGAGACCACCGTGGTCCCGGACGGGATCCCGGCCTTGACCGAGCACACCCGCGTCGAGGCGCGCGAGATCATCGCCCGCTACCCGCGGTCGCGGTCGGCCCTGCTGCCCATGCTGCACCTCGTGCAGTCCGTCCAGGGCTACGTGTCCCCCGCCGGCATTGCGTTGTGCGCAGAGGAGCTCGACCTCACCAAGGCCGAGGTCGCCGCCGTGGCGACGTTCTACACGATGTACCGGCGCACGCCGGCCGGCACCTACCACGTCGGGGTATGCACCAACACCCTGTGCGCCGTCCTCGGCGGCGACGCGATCTTCGCGACCCTCAAGGAGCACACCGGCCTCACGCACAACCAGACCAGCGCCGACGGCACGATCAGCCTCGAGCACCTCGAGTGCAACGCGGCCTGCGACTACGCGCCGGTGATGATGGTGAACTGGGAGTTCTACGACAACCAGACCCCCCAGTCCGCCCGGGCACTGGTCGACGCGCTGCAGGCCGGCAACCCGCCCGCCCCCACCCGCGGCCCGTCGACGCTGGTCACGTTCAAGGAGGTCTCCCGGGTGCTCGCCGGATTCAACGACGGCCTAGGCCAACAAGGCCCCACTGCCGGTACGCCGACCCTCGTGGGGCTGGCCCTCGCGAACAAGCGCGGCGACCTCGCTCCGGCGTACCCCGCTCCTGCTGCTGCCCCTGAGATGGAGAGCTGACATGGTGTTCACACCCGTGCTGAGCGCGCACTGGGACGAGCCCGACTCGTTCACGATCGACGGGTACACCCGCAACCGCGGCTACGAGGCGCTGACCAAGGCACTCCTGATGGCCCCGGACGACCTGATCGCGCTGGTCAAGGACTCCGGCCTGCGCGGCCGCGGTGGCGCCGGCTTCCCCACCGGCATGAAGTGGGGCTTCATCCCGCAGGGGCCTGAGGGGCAGGGCGCCAAGCCGCACTATCTGGTGGTCAACGCTGACGAGTCAGAACCGGGGACCTGCAAGGACACCCCGTTCATGATGGCCAACCCGCACGCGCTCGTGGAGGGCGTCATCATCGCGTCGTACGCGATCCGGGCGAGCCATGCGTTCATCTACGTTCGCGGCGAGATCGTGCACGTCATCCGCCGGGTGCAGGAGGCCGTTCAGCAGGCCTACGCAGCGGGTCACCTCGGCGAAGACATCCACGGCAGCGGCTACGCGCTGGACGTGGTCGTGCATGCCGGAGCCGGGGCCTACATCTGCGGTGAGGAGACGGCGCTGCTCGACAGCCTGGAGGGCTACCGGGGGCAGCCGCGACTGCGCCCGCCTTTCCCTGCTACGCACGGGTTGTACGCCTGCCCGACCGTCGTGAACAACGTCGAGTCGATCGCGTCCGTCCCGTCGATCGTGCTCGGCGGCGCGCAGTGGTTCGCCTCGATGGGCACCGAGAAGAGCAAGGGGTACACGCTGTACTCCCTGTCGGGCCACGTGAAGCAGCCGGGCCAGTACGAGGCGCCGCTCGGCGTGACACTGCGCCAGCTGCTCGACCTCACCGGCGGCATGCGAGAGGGCCGGACCCTGAAGTTCTGGACCCCCGGTGGGTCCTCGACGCCGTTGCTGACGGCCGACCACCTCGATGTGCCACTGGACTACGAGGGCGTCACGGCCGCTGGCTCGATGCTGGGCACCAAGGCTTTGCAGTGCTTCGACGACACGACCTGCGTTGTCCGCGCGATCTTGCGCTGGACGGAGTTCTACGCCCACGAGTCGTGCGGCAAGTGCACCCCGTGTCGCGAGGGCACCTACTGGATGGTGCAGATCCTGGAGCGGCTCGAGGGCGGCACAGCCACCGAGGCGGACATCGTCACGCTGCTCGACACCTGCGACAACATCTTCGGCCGGGCGTTCTGCGCCCTCGCCGACGGTGCTGTGAGCCCGATCGTGAGCGGTGTGAAGTACTTCCGCGAGGAGTTCACCCAGCACCTCACCTCTGGCGGCTGCCCGTTCGACCCGGTGGCCAGCACCGTCTTCGCAGGAGTGCCGGCGTGACGGCGACTCAGGATCTGGCGGTCGCCACTGACCTCGTCACGCTCACCATCGACGGTTTCGACGTCAAGGTCCCCAAGGGCACCCTCGTCATCCGGGCCGCGGAGCTCGTCGGCATCTCGATCCCGCGCTTTTGCGACCACCCGCTGCTCGACCCGGTCGGTGCCTGTCGCCAGTGCCTCGTCGAGGTCGAGGGCCAGCGCAAGCCGATCGCCTCGTGCACGGTCACCGTCACCGAGGGCATGGTGGTCAAGACCCAGCTCACCTCGCCGGTCGCCGAGAAGGCCCAGCGCGGCACGCTCGAGCTGCTGCTCATCAACCACCCACTCGACTGCCCGGTCTGCGACAAGGGTGGCGAGTGCCCCTTGCAGAACCAGACGATGAGCAACGGGCCCGGCGAGAGCCGCTTCCACGACGTCAAGCGCACCTTCCCCAAGCCGGTAGCGATCAGCAGCCAGGTCCTGCTCGACCGTGAGCGCTGCGTGCTGTGCGCCCGCTGCACCCGGTTCAGCCAGCAGGTTGCGGGCGACCCGTTCATCGAGCTGTTCGAGCGCGGTGCGCTGCAGCAGGTGTCGATCTACGCCGACGCGCCGTTCGAGTCCTACTTCTCCGGCAACACCGTGCAGATCTGCCCGGTGGGTGCCCTCACCGGTGCGGCGTACCGCTTCCGTGCCCGACCGTTCGACCTCGTGTCAACGCCGATGACGTGCGAGCACTGCGCGTCCGGCTGCGCCCTGCGCACCGACCACCGTCGCGGGAAGGTCCTGCGCCGGATGGCCGACAACGACCCGCAGGTCAACGAGGAGTGGAACTGCGACAAGGGCCGCTGGGCCTTCACCTACGCCACGCAGCCCGACCGGCTCACCACCCCGCTGATCCGCGAGGACGGCAAGCTCCGTCCTGCGTCCTGGACCGAGGCGCTGTCCCGGGCGGCCCGCGGTCTGGCCCTGGCCCGCGACGAGGGCGGGGTCGGGGTCCTGCCCGGTGGCCGGCTGACCGTCGAGGACGCCTACGCGTGGAGCAAGTTCGCCCGCGTCGCGTTGCAGACCAACGACATCGACGCCCGAGTCCGCCCCGGCTCCGACGAGGAGCTCGCCTTCCTGGCCGCCTCCGTCGCCGGGCGCTACCTCGAGACGACCTACGCCGATCTCGAAACCGCCCCCGCGGTCCTGCTCGCGGGCTTCGAGCCGGAGGAGGACTCGCCCATCGTCTTCCTGCGGCTGCGCAAGGCCGTCCGCAACCACGGCACCAGGGTCTACTCGATGGCGGCGTTCCGCAGCCCCGGCTCGGTCAAGACGTCCGCCACGCTCGTGCAGACCGTCCCGGGTGAGGAGACGGCCGCGCTGGTCGCGTTCGACGCCGCCGCGCTCGGCGCCGCCGGCTGCGTCATCGTCGTCGGCGAGCGGCTCGCGTCCGTCCCCGGTGCCCTGTCGGCCGCCGCCGACCTCGCTGCCCGCAGCGGCGCGAAGCTGGCCTGGATCCCACGCCGGGCAGGTGAGCGGGGAGCGGTCGACGTCGGTGCGCTGCCCACGCTGCTCCCCGGCGGCCGGTCCCTGTCCGACCGGGCGGCCGTCGAGGGCCTGTGGGGGCCGGTTCCGGAGCATCCCGGTAGGGACCTCACCGCGATCCTGGCGGCCACGAAGGCCAAGCATCTCAAGGGCCTGCTGGTCGGCGCGCTCGACCCCGCCGACTGCCCCGACCCGCTGCTCGCCCTCGACGCGCTCGAGACGGCCGAGTTCGTCGTCAGCCTCGAGCTGCGTCGCTCCTCGGTCACCGACCGCGCCGACGTGGTGCTGCCGGTCGCCGCGGCCGTCGAGAGGGCCGGCACCTACCTCGACTGGGAGGGCCGCGCCCGGCCGTTCGAGGCGGTCCTCACGACCAGCGGTGCCCTGCCGGACTTCCGCGTCCTGCAGGTGCTCGCCGAGGAGATGGACCACGCTCTCGGGCTGGCCGACCTGGCCGCCGTACGCGCTGAGATCGGGCGGCTCGGGGTCACCGACTCCAGGCCCGCCGCGCCCACCGCTCACCGGCCCGAGGCCTCTGCTGCCCCGCCCGCCGCCGACGGGGCTGAGGCAGCAAAGCCGGCGGCACCCGCTGCGGCGCAGGTCCGGCTCGCGACCTGGCACTGGCTGCTCGACGACGGCTCCCTGCAGGACGGCGAGCCGCACCTGGCCGGCACCGCGCGCGCCCCGCGACTGCACCTGTCGGCCGCGACGGCAGCCGGGCTCGGCGTCGGTGCGGGTGACCCCGTGACCGTCAGCACCGAGCGTGGCAGCCTCACCTTGCCGCTCGTCCTCGCCGACCTGCCTGACGACGTGGTGTGGGTGCCGACCCGTACCGCCGGAGCCGCGGTTCGCACCGACCTCGCCGCCGCCCACGGCAGCGTCGTCACCCTCGCCCCGGGAGCTGCGCCGTGATCGCCCTCGCTCTGCCAGGGACCGACTCCACCCAGCTGCCGGTCACCTCCTTCGGCCACGAGCCGTTCTGGGTGACGATCGTCAAGGCGCTGTTCGTTTTCGTGCTGCTGGTGCTGCTGACGCTGTTCACGATCGTCTTCGAGCGCAAGGTCGTCTCCTGGATGCAGCAGCGCACCGGCCCCAACCGGGTCGGCCCCCGCGGCTACCTCCAGTCGCTCGCCGACGGCCTGAAGCTCGCGCTGAAGGAGGAGATCATCCCGGCGCTGGCCGACAAGCCGGTCTACATCCTCGCCCCGATCCTCTCCGCCGTGCCGGCCTTCCTTGCCTTCTCGGTGATCCCCTTCGGCCCGAAGGTCAACTTCGCCGGCCACGAGACCGCGCTGCAGCTCACCGACATGCCGATCGGGGTGCTGTTCATCCTGGCCTGCTCGAGCGTCGGGGTCTTCGGCATCGTGCTCGCCGGCTGGTCCAGCGGCTCGACCTACCCGCTGCTCGGGGCGCTGCGCTCGGCCGCCCAGGTGATCTCCTACGAGGTCGCGATGGGACTGTCGTTCGTCGCGGTCTTCCTGTACGCCGGATCGCTGTCGACCAGCGAGATCGTCGCGGCTCAGCACGACCGCTGGTTCGCGGTGACTCTGCCGGTGTCGTTCGTGATCTACGTCGTCGCCATGGTCGGTGAGACCAACCGAGCGCCCTTCGACCTGCCCGAGGCCGAGTCGGAGCTCGTCGGTGGCTTCCACACCGAGTACACGAGCCTGAAGTTCGCGATGTTCTTCCTCGCCGAGTACATCAACGTCATCACCGTCTCGGCGCTGGCAACCACGATGTTCCTCGGGGGCTGGCGGCCGCCGCCCTTCATCGGTCGGATCGAGTTCTTCAACTCGGGGTACTTCCCGATCGTGTGGTTCCTGATCAAGGTCGTCGGCTTCATCTTCTTCTTCATCTGGCTGCGCGGCACGCTCCCCCGCCTGCGCTACGACCAGTTCATGAAGCTCGGCTGGAAGCTGCTCATCCCGGTGAGCCTGGTCTGGATCATGCTCGTCGCCTCGATCCGCACTCTCACCACCGAGGTGTCCAGCACCCGCGACCGGTTCACCTACATCGCCATCGCGATGGCCGTGCTGTTCGGACTGTTCTTCCTGTGGCCGGCCAAGAAACCGGAAGACCAGGCCGAGCTCGACGCCGAGTTCGCCCTCGTCCCGGTCGAGGACGGCGGCTTCCCGCTGCCGCCGATGGACCTGGTGGTCCCCCCGACCCCACGGTCGCTGCAGACCGCGCTCGTCGGCTCGGTCCCCGCGCCTGCGCCCGCCCCCGCCGAACCGGAAGAGGCACCCCGTGGCTAGCCTGCTCGACCCCGTCAAGGGCTTCGGCGTCACCTTCTTGACCATGTTCAAGCCGACGACCACCGAGGAGTACCCCGAGTACGTCCGTCCCGTCCCGCCGCGCTTCCACGGCCGGCACGTGCTGAACCGGCACCCCGACGGCCTGGAGAAGTGCATCGGTTGCGAGCTGTGCGCGTGGGCCTGCCCCGCCGATGCGATCTACGTCGAGGGCGCGACCAACACCGACGATCACCGGATCTCCCCTGGCGAGCGATACGCGGCGGTCTACCAGATCAACTACCTGCGCTGCATCTTCTGTGGGCTGTGCATCGAGGCGTGCCCGACCCGCTCGCTCACGATGACCAACGAGTACGAGCTGGCCGACGACAGCCGTGCGTCGCTGATCTTCACCAAGGAGCAGCTGCTCGCGCCGCTGCTCGCCGGCATGGAGCAGCCGCCGCACCCGATGCGTCTCGGCACGACGGACACCGACTACTACGTGGGCGGTGTCGAGTGACGACGACGCTGCTCGCCGCCTCGAGCTCCGGCGAGCAGGTGGGCTTCTGGATCCTCGCGCCGATCGCCGTCCTCGCCGCCCTGGCCATGGTCATCGCGAGGAACGCCGTGCACTGCGCGCTCTTCCTCGCTGCGGTCATGCTCAGCCTCGCCGGGATGTACGCCCTGCAGGACGCTCCCTTCCTCGCGGCCGTTCAGGTCATCGTGTACACCGGCGCGATCCTCATGCTGTTCCTGTTCGTGATCATGCTCGTCGGTGTCGACAGCAGTGACTCGCTCGTCGAGACGTTGCGCGGTCAGCGGGTCGCGGCCCTGGTCGTGGGCGTCGGCTTCGCCTGCCTGCTCATCGCTACGATCGGAGGAGCGGTGGCGAGCCAGAACGTGGGACTCGACACGGCCAACACCGACGGCAACGTCCTGGGCATCGCCCGCCTGCTGTTCACCAAGTACGTCTTCGCCTTCGAGATCACCAGCGCCCTGCTGATCACGGCCGCTCTGGGCGCGATGGTGCTGGCGCACAAGGAGCGGATCGTGCCCCGTCTCAGCCAGAAGGACCTGTCACGGGCCCGCTTCGCCAGCGACCACCCGTTTCCCCTGCCCGGTCCCGGTGTGTTCGCCGCCGGCGACTCGATCGCCCGCGGCGCCCTGCTGCCCGACGGCACGATCGCCCCCGGCAGCCTCGCACCTACCCTGCTCGAGCTCCCGGCGAACTTCGATATCGGGCACGATCACGAGCACCTGCACCACGAGGTGGACTCATGAGCCCCGACCACTACCTGTACGTCGCGGCCCTGCTGTTCGTCATCGGTGCCTTCGGCGTGCTGCTGCGGCGCAACGCGATCCTGGTGTTCATGAGCGTCGAGCTGATGCTCAACTCGGTCAACCTGACGCTGGTCACGTTCAGCCGCGAGAAGGGCACGCTCGACGGCCAGATCATGGCCTTCTTCGTCATGGTCGTGGCCGCCGCGGAGGTCGTCGTGGGCCTCGCGATCATCATGAGCATCTTCCGCACCCGCCGGTCGGCCTCGGTCGACGATGCCAACCTGCTCAAGTACTAGGGACCATGTTGATCTCGAGAATGGCCGACGTGACGGTGCTGTCCGCGGACAAGGTCACCTACGTCCCCGCGACGGGCACGCTGTCAGCGCTCTGGCTGCTGATCGCGCTGCCCGCGGCAGGGGCGGCGGTGCTGCTGCTGTCGGGCAAGGCCAGCGCCAAGTGGGGTCCCTACCTCGCGACCGGTCTGGTGGGCGGCGCGTTCGTCTACTCCCTGGTCTGCTTTTTCTCCCTCAAGGGCCTGACCGAGCGGTCGGTCGACCTGCACCTGTTCAGCTGGATCCCGGTCGCCGGCTTCCAGGTGGACGCGGGCCTGCTGCTCGACCCGCTGTCCATGACGTTCGTGCTGCTCATCACCGGCGTCGGCTTCCTCATCCACGTCTACTCACTCGGCTACATGGAGCACGACGAGCGCAAGCAGACGTTCTTCGCCTACCTGAACCTGTTCGTCGCCGCGATGCTCATCCTGGTGCTGGGCAACAGCTTCCTCGCCCTGTACGTGGGGTGGGAGGGCGTCGGCCTCGCGTCGTACCTGCTCATCGCGTTCTGGTACTGGAAGCCGGAGGCGGCCACGGCCGCGAAGAAGGCGTTCATCGCGAACCGCGTCGGTGACGTCGGCCTCTCGCTCGCCATCATGGTGATGTTCACGCGGCTCGGCACGACCAGCTTCCAGGGCGTGTTCGGCAGCGGGGTGCACGGCGGCACGGCCACCGCGATCGGCCTGCTGCTGCTGCTCGGTGCTTGTGGCAAGTCCGGCCAGTTCCCGCTGCAGACCTGGCTTCCGGACGCGATGGAGGGTCCGACCCCGGTCTCGGCCTTGATCCACGCCGCAACGATGGTGACCGCAGGCGTCTACCTGATCGCGCGCTCCACGCCGGTCTTCAGCGCCAGCCCCGACGCGCAGACCGTGGTCACGATCATCGGCGCGGTCACCCTTGTGATCGGCTGCCTGATCGGCTGCGCCTACGACGACATCAAGAAGGTGCTGGCCTACTCGACGGTCAGCCAGATCGGCTACATGTTCCTGGCCGTCGGCATCCCCGGTGCCGGGGCCTTCGCGATCTTTCACCTGCTGGCTCACGGCTTCTTCAAGGCCTGCATGTTCCTGTCGGCAGGCTCCGTCATGCACGGCATGGGCGACCAGGTCGACATGCGGCGCTTCGGTGGGCTGCGCAAGGCGATGCCGTGGACCTTCGGCTGCTTCACGGTCGGCTGGCTCGCGATCCTCGGCGTGCCACCGTTTGCGGGGTTCTTCTCCAAGGACAAGATCATCGAGTCGGCGTTCGCGATGGGCGGGACCCGCGGCACCATCCTCGGGATCGTCGCCCTGATCGGCGCCGGCATCACCGCCTTCTACATGACCCGCCTGATGGTCATGACCTTCTTCGGCGAGAAGCGCTGGACCGACGAGCAGCACCCGCACGAGTCCCCCTGGACGATGCTCGGTCCGATGGTGGTCCTCGCCGTCGGGGCCGCCTTCTCGGGGCTGCTGCTCGGGCCGACCCACGGGCTGCAGGACTGGCTGCGGCCGGTCCTGGGGGAGGAGGTCGTCAACCGCCAGGTGAACGCCACCGTCATCAGCCTCGCCACCCTCGCCGTCGTGGCGATCGGTGCGGTGTACGCCTGGGTCGCGTACGGCACCAAGCCGGTCCCGGTGACGCCGCCGGTCGCGGTCACGCCGTTCACCGTGGCGGCCCGCAAGAACCTCTACTTCGACGCCCTCAACGAGTCGCTGCTGATGCGACCCGGGCAGTACCTCACGCGCTTCTTGGTCTTCGTGGACAACCGCGGGATCGACGGCGCGGTCAGCGCTCTCGCCGCCGGGATCGGCGGCGGGTCGGGTCGACTGCGACGTCTGCAGACCGGCTTCGTGAGGTCCTACGCCCTGTCCATGTTCGGAGGAGCCCTGCTCGTGGTCGGCGCCCTTCTCGCTGTCAGGCTGGGCCAGTGACGCCATGGCTCACGATCCTCGGGATCGTCCCTCTCCTCGGTGCCCTGGTCGTCTCGCTCCTGCCCACCGGCAGGGACCTGCTCGCCAAGCAGGTGGCGCTGGCGACCTCCCTGGTCGTTCTGGTCGTGACCGTCGTGATGTGTGTGCAGTTCGACGCGGGCAGCGGTGACCGCTTCCAGTTCGCCCAGTCCTACGACTGGATCCGGACGTTCGGCGTCCACTACGCGGTCGGCGTCGACGGCATCGCGCTGGTGCTCATCGCGCTGATCGCGGTCCTCGTCCCCGTCGTCCTGCTCGCCAGCTGGGACGACGTCGAGAGCCTGTCCGAGGGTGCCGATGCCCCGGCGGCCAGCCGCAAGAGCGTCAAGTCCTTCTTCGCGCTGCTGCTCGTCCTCGAGACGATGATGATCGGCGTCTTCGCGGCCACCGACGTCTTCTTGTTCTACGTCTTCTTCGAGGCGATGCTCATCCCGATGTACTTCCTCATCGGGTCCTACGGCGGCCCGAAGCGGTCCTACGCCGCGGTGAAGTTCCTGCTCTACAGCCTGTTCGGTGGGCTGCTCATGCTTGCCGCTGTCATCGGGCTGTACGTCGAGTCGGCCAAGGTCGGCACCGGCACGTTCAGCTTCGAGGCGTTGACCAAGCTCGACCTGAGCCACGCCACGCAGGGCTGGCTGTTCCTGGGCTTCTTCATCGCCTTCGCCATCAAGGCCCCGCTGTTCCCCTTCCACACCTGGCTGCCGGACGCCGGAGCCGAGGCTCCTACCGGCAACGCGATCCTGCTCGTCGGCATCCTCGACAAGGTGGGGACCTTCGGCTTCCTGCGGTACTGCCTGCCGCTGTTCCCGTGGGCAGCCCGGGAGTTCGCGCCGTACGTCATCACGCTGTCGGTCATCGGCATCATCTACGGTGCGCTGCTCGCGATGGGGCAGAAGGACATGAAGCGGCTGGTGTCCTACACCTCGGTCGCCCACTTCGGCTACATCGGCCTCGGCTGCTTCGCCTTCACGACGCAGGCTGGGACCGGTGCGGTGCTGTACATGGTGAACCACGGGCTCTCCACGGGCGCGCTGTTCATGGTCATCGGCTTCCTCATCAACCGCGGCAAGAGCCGGCTCGTCGGGGACTACTCCGGCATCGCCAAGACGGCCCCGAAGCTCGGGGCGCTGTTCTTCATCAGCGGCCTGAGCGCCCTCGCGCTGCCCGGTCTGTCGACGTTCGTCAGCGAGTTCCTCGTGCTGGTCGGCAGCTTCTCGCGCTACCCGGTCGCCACGATCATCGCGACCGTCGGGATCGTCCTGGCCGCGCTCTACATCCTGCTGGCCTACCAGCGCACGATGCAGGGCCCGCTCAGCGCCGTGCACGCCACCATGAAGGACCTCAACGCCCGCGAGGTCGTAGCGCTGGCGCCGCTCATCGCGCTGATGCTGTTCCTCGGCTTCTACCCCAAGCCGGTGACCGACGTCGTCAACCCGGCCGTCAAGGCCACGATGCAGGACGTCGGTGCGCAGGACCCGGCACCGACCGACGTGGCCACGGCCGCCGAGACCAAGTAGGTAACGACGATGCCCACCGACATCCAGGCGCCGTCGATCGCCTACCTCCCGCTGCTCCCGATGCTCCTCGTCTTCGGCGCCGCCACCCTCGGCGTGCTCGTCGAAGGTTTTGTCCCGATGGCGCACCGGCGCCTGACCCAGGTGGTGGTCGCGGTCGTCGGGCTGGCCGCGGCGCTCGGCCAGGTCATCTACCTGGCGAACGAGAACACCAGCCGGCTGGTCGTGGAGTCCGCCGTCGTCATCGACGGGCCGACCCTTTTCCTGCAGGGAACCCTGTGCGTGCTGGGGATCGGCAGCATTCTGCTCCTGTCGGAGACGCGGCTCGACGCCAGTGGCGGGCACGTGGTCAGCCAGGCCTCCAACCTGCCCGGGTCACGAGAGGACCTGGCACTGGCCGAGAGCACCCGGGTGCAGACCGAGGTCTACCCGCTGGCGATGTTCGCCCTCGGTGGCATGCTGCTTTTCCCGGCCTGCAACAACCTGCTGCTGATGTTCGTGGCCCTCGAGGTCTTGTCGCTGCCGCTGTACCTGATGGCCGGGCTCGCGCGCCGTCGTCGCCTGCTCTCGCAAGAGGCCGCGCTGAAGTACTTCCTGCTCGGCGCCTTCGCCTCCGCCTTCTTCCTGTACGGCGTCGCGTTGCTCTACGGCTACGCCGGCTCGGTCGACCTGGGCGACATCTTCACCGCCACGTCGCAGACCGGCAAGAGCGACAGCCTGCTTTTCCTCGGCATCGCGATGCTCGGTGTCGGCCTGCTCTTCAAGGTCGGTGCGGTGCCGTTCCAGGCCTGGACGCCGGACGTCTACCAGGGCAGCCCCACGCCGGTCACCGCGCTGATGGCGGCCTGCACGAAGGTGGCCGCCTTCGGCGCCCTGATGCGTGTCTTCTACGTGGCCTTCGGCACGACCAAGTGGGACTGGCGGCCGATGATGTGGGCGGTGGCGATCCTCACCATGGTGGTCGGTGCCGTGCTCGCCGTCACGCAGACCGACGTCAAGCGGATGCTTGCCTACTCCTCGGTCGCCCACACCGGTTTCATCCTGCTCGGCGTCATCGCGCTGAACCGGCAGGGCCTGTCGGGCACGCTGTTCTACCTCCTGACCTACGGCCTGACGACCCTGGCCTCCTTCGCCATCGTGAGCCTGGTCCGGGACAGCTCCGGCGAGGCGACCCACCTGGCCCAGTGGGCAGGTCTGGGCAAGCGCAGCCCGCTCGTCGCCGGGTCGTTCGCCTTCTTGCTGTTCGCGCTGGCCGGGATCCCGCTCACCAGCGGCTTCATGGCGAAGTTCGCGGTCTTCCGCGCTGCCAGCCAGGGCGGCGCGACCGCGCTCGTGGTCGTCGGCGTGATCGCCAGCGCCGTCACCGCCTTCTTCTACGCCCGCGTCGTGGTCCTGATGTTCTTCCAGGAGCCGGCCGTCGACGGTCCGACGGTGGCGGTTCCCAGCGCCTACACCGCGGTGACCATCGCGCTCGGGACCGCCTTCACCGCCGTGCTCGGCGTCGTACCGCAGCCGGTCCTGGACCTGGCTGACAGGGCCGGGTTCTTCCTCCGGTGACCACGTCGTCGGCTGGACTGCTGGGCAGCGTTGACCCGCAGCTGCAGGCCGCGGTGAACGCCAGCCTTGAGCAGGTCGAGGCCCGCCTGCGGGAGGTCGTGCGCAGCAGCCACCCGCTCCTGACGGAGGCGGCCGCGCACCTCATGGAGGCCGGCGGCAAGCGCTTCCGGCCACTGCTGGCCCTGCTGGCCGCGCAGTTCGGCGACGGCGCCGTCCCGGCCGTCATCGACGCGGCAGTCGTGGTCGAGCTGACGCATCTGGCCACCCTCTACCACGACGACGTCATGGATGAGGCGCCCGTGCGTCGGGGCGCCGAGAGCGCCAACACGCGCTGGACCAACACCGTCGCGATCCTCACCGGCGACTACCTGTTCGCGCGCGCCTCCGACCTCACGGCCGGCCTCGGGACCGAGGCGACGCAACTGCAGTCGCGGACCTTTGCCCGACTGGTCGAGGGCCAGATCGCCGAGACCGCCGGGCCCCTGGACGGTGAGGACCCGGTCGCCCACCACCTGCACGTGCTGGCCGACAAGACCGGCTCACTGATCTCCACCTCCGCCCGGCTCGGGGCGCTGATGGCGGGTGCCGAGACCTCGGTCGTCGGGACGCTGTCGGAGTACGGCGAGCTGATCGGCCTGGCCTTCCAGCTGTCCGACGACCTGATCGATGTGCTGTCGGAGACCGACGAGTCCGGCAAGACCCCCGGCACGGACCTGCGGGAAGGTGTCGCGACCCTGCCCGTGCTGCTCGTCCAGGCCGGTGAGGATCCCGCCAGCAAGCTGCTCACCCGGCTGCTCGACAGCGACCTGTCCGGCGACGCGCCCCTGGCGGAAGCCCTGCGCCAGCTGCGCGCACACCCGGCGATGGGGCAGGCCCGCCAGGTGCTCCAGTCCTACGTCGACCGGGCCCGCGCTGTCGCGACCGAACTGCCCCAGGGGCCGACCCGCGAAGCGTTCCTGGCCCTGACCGACTTCGTGATGGCTCGCACCGGTTGACGGGCGGTCCCTCCCCTCAGGTGGGCCTGGACCCGGGCCCTGCGCTGAGGCTGTCCCTGTACGACCTGGGCCTGGCCTGCTGCGCCGTCGAGTTCGTCGCCGCGACCCTCGGCCCCGAGGTGCTGGCCGACCTCGGGGCGATCCTGTGCCCGGTCGAGCAGGCCAATGTCCTGGTCGTCAGCGGCACCCTCACCGACGTCACCATCCCCGCCGTGCTCGCCGCCTACCAGCGGATGCCCGAGCCCCGCTGGGTCGTGTCGTTCGGAGCCTGCGCCAACACCGGCGGACCCTACTGGGACAGCTACTCCGTCACCAAGGGCGTCGACCAGCTGCTGCCCGTCGACGTCTACGTCCCCGGCTGCCCGCCGCGGCCCGAGACGGTCCTGGAGGCGCTGCGGCTGATCAGGGACCGCTCCCTGAGGGACCGCCTTCCCGAGCAGCCTCCGTGACGCTCGCCGAGGTGCTTGGTCACGAGCCGCGAACCTCGTACGGCGTGGTCGTGGGCGGCGTCGACCGGGACAACTGGGCCGCCGCCGTCACTGATGTCCGCGAGCTGGGCTATGCGTTCTTCGACGTCCTCACCGCCGTCGACCTCGAGGCCGAGGGCTTCGAGGTCGTCCTGCGACTGTGGGACCCGGCGGCCCGCCAGGGGGTCGTGCTGCGCACCCGGTGCCCACGTGAAGACGCTCGCGTTCCGACGCTGACGGCGGTCTTCGCCGGTGCCGGCTGGCATGAGCGGGCCGCCGCCGAGCTGTTCGGGATCACCTTCGACGGGCACGCCACGACGCACCTGCTGCTGGCCGAGGGCTTCGACGGCCATCCGCTGCGCAAGGACTTCGTGCTCGCAGCCCGGGTCGCGAAGCGTTGGCCGGGGGCGAAGGAGCCGGGAGAGTCCGACTCCGACCTGACCGCCGACCCCACCGGTCCCGGACGCCGACGGGCGGTGCCGCCGGGGGTTCCCACGGGGTGGGGACCTCCCCGGTGACGGGCGGTTCGGCGTACCAGCGGGGGCTAGCCGCCCTGCGGGCGGGAGCCCCAGCCGCGCTGCCGCCGCGCTCGCGCGGGATCATCGCGCTGCTCGAGGAGAACTGCACGGTGTGCATGCTGTGCGCCCGTGAGTGCCCGGACTGGTGCATCGAGATCGACTCGCACAAGCAGACCGTGCCCGCCCGTACCGAGCGCGGGCGGCCCCGGGTGCTGCACGTGCTGGACCGCTTCGCGATCGATTTCGGACTGTGCATGTGGTGCGGCATCTGCATCGAGGTGTGCCCGTTCGACGCGCTGTTCTGGTCGCCGTCGTTCGAGCACGCGACGACCGCCGCGACCGACCTGGTCCACGAGCGGGCCGAGCTGCGCTCGTGGCTCGCGGAGGTTCCCGCGCCCCCCGCGCTCGACCGCTGAAAGGGAACGAGGCAGGGCGCCGATGCGTTCTACGAGACGAGGGAGGACGACGTGCACCAGCACCGGAGCGGACTGCGGAACGGCCTCAAGACGGCTGTCCTGCTCGGGGCGCTATCGAGCCTGATGCTGCTCGCCGGTGGCCTGATCGGTGGCCGCGGTGGCCTCGTGATCGCACTCGTGCTGGCGCTGGGCGTCAACGGCTACGCCTACTGGCAGAGCGACAAGCTGGCGCTACGGTCCATGGGCGCGCAGCCTGTCCTGCGTGAGCAGGAACCGCAGATCTACGCCATCGTCGAGGAGCTGTGCGGACGCATGGGCCTGCCGATGCCCAAGGTCTACCTCTCCCCTACCGGCGCCCCCAACGCGTTTGCGACCGGTCGCAACCCGCAGCACGCTGCCGTCTGCTGCACCAGCGGGATCCTCGAGCTGCTCGACGCCCGTGAGCTGCGGGCCGTGCTCGCGCACGAGCTGGCTCACGTCGGCAACCGCGACATCCTGATCGGCTCGGTCGCCGCGACCGTCGCCACGGTCATCACGTTCCTGGCGCAGATGGCGCAGTTCACCGCGATCTTCGGCGGCGGACGCGACGAGCGGGACAGCAACCCCGCCGGGATGCTGCTGTTCGCCTTCCTCGGTCCGGTCGCGGCCGCGGTGATCCAGCTCGCGATCAGTCGCAGTCGGGAGTTCCAGGCCGACGCCACCGGCGCGAAGGTGAGCGGGGACCCGCTCGCCCTTGCGGCGGCCCTGCGCAAGCTGGAGGTCGGTGTCGCCCAGCGACCCCTGGTGCAGGACGCCCGGCTTGCCCCCACGAGCGCCCTGATGATCGCCAACCCCTTCCGTCGCGGCGGGATGGGCGCCCTCTTCAGCACCCACCCGAGCATGGCCGACCGCATCGCCCGACTGGAGGCGATGGCCGAGACCACCGGCTGATCCCCGCGCCGGCTCCGGCCGGTACGCCGCAAGGCCCTCGCAGGACCGCCTCGGTGGTCCGGCGAGACGGGCCGGCGCCTCCGCTCCCCCCGGAGGCGTCGGCCCCTGCGCCGGTCCGGGACCCGCAGCTCAGCGGTAGTTGGTGAACTGCAGGGCGAAGTCGAACTCGTGGCCCTTGAGCAGGGCGATCACGCTCTGTAGGTCATCCTTCTTCTTGGCCGAGACGCGCAACTGGTCGCCCTGTATCTGCGGCTGGACGCCTTTGGGTCCTTCGTCGCGGATCACCTTTGCGACCTTCTTCGCGTTGTCCTGGCTGATCCCCTCGGCGACCTTGGCCACGATGCGGTACTCCTTGCCCGACTGCACCGCCTCGCCGGCGTCGAGGGTCTTGAGGCTGACCTGCCGCTTGACGAGCTTCTCTTTGAACACCTCGAGCAGGGCCTTGACGCGTTCCTCGGCGCCGGCCTTGAGAACGATGTCGTCGCCGCTCCAGCCGATCTCGGCGCCGGTGCCCTTGAAGTCGTAACGGGTCGTGGCCTCCTTCGCCGTCTGGTTCAGGGCGTTGTCGACCTCCTGCCGGTCGACCTTGCTCACGATGTCGAAGGACGGGTCGGCCACGGGAGGCTCCAATGCGGTTCAGGGTGAGGTCGGGTGTTGCTATTGTTTCCCCCGCACCAAGGCGGGTTGCCCGAGTGGTCAATGGGAGCGGACTGTAAATCCGTCGGCTTAGCCTACGAAGGTTCAAACCCTTCACCCGCCACCAGCGTGTCCTACGGCCCTCGACCCTCAGCGGTCGAGGGGCGTAGGTGCGTCGGCACGAGGTCCTCGGGTGTCACAGCCGGGCCAGGTCGGCGGCGTGCCGCCGGGCCCAGCGGCGGGCCCGAACGTAGAGCAGTGGGCTGGCGAGCATCCCGCGTAGTTCCAGGACAGACAGCTCTGGGGGAGACTCGCGGTCCCGTGCCGCCCCCGGCCGGCCGGGGCGCAGCGCCTGCAGGAGGGTTCCGAGCCGACGCAGGAGACCCCGCCGGAGCCGGCTGCTGCGCAGCACCCACTTCACGGTCACGGCTCCGAACCCGGTGCCGTAGGTGAAGATCTGGTGCGTGAGGGCCTCCTGCTCGCGCCGGTGCTGGTGCCAGCACACCGCCCGTGGCTCGTAGACGAGGGTCGCCCCGTCCAGGACGAGGTGGGTGAAGGCGTCGATGTCCTCGCCGCCACCGGTGGCGGAGCCCGCACCGAGAGCGGGGTCGAAGCCGTCGATGGACAGCAGCGCCTCGCGGGTGAACGCCATGCTGTTGCCGCTGCCGAACGAGCCGCCGCTGAACGGGTAGACGAGGTGGTCGCTGGCGGTGTGGACGTCGAGGTCGAAGGCCCGCCGGACCATGCCGCGGGCGAAGCCGCCGTAGCCCTCGAAGTGCACCTGCGCGGCCGTCTCGAGCTCGAGCGGAAGGACCAACCCTGTGGTGACGGTGGCCTCGGCAGCGGCGAGCGGGGCGGTGAGCCAGCGCAGCCAATTGGGGTCGACGACCACGTCGTCGTCGGTGAAGGCGATGAGCGGAGCGGCGCTGTTGGCGATGCCCCGGTTGCGGGCACCGGAGACCCCGGGAACGGGCTCGGAGACCAGGCGCAGCCGGGGGTCGTCGAACTGGGTGAGCACGTCCCGGGTCGACGGGTCGGAGGGCCGGTTGTCGACGACGAGAACCTCGAAGGCGGGGTGGTCGGACGCGAGCAGCGAGCGCACGAGCCGGGCGAGCATCTCGGGTCGCCCCACGGTACAGACGACGACGCTCACGTCGACGGCCGGCGGAAGTGGCGAGGGTTCGAGGGTGCCGGCGTCGGGCCGGGAGGCCAGGACGGCCGTGCGGACCTGGGCGTCGTCGGCCCTGCCTTCGTCGAGAGCAACTCGCACCCACGCCAGCGGGGTCCCTCGATCCCGTACGAGGACCCGTGCGGAGGTGAAGCGGGGCTCGACGGCCACCGCCAGCGAGCCCGACCAGGACAGGTCCAGGACGGCGGCCGGGGCCTCGGTCGGCAGCGGGGCCGCGACGGATATCGGTACGCGCCGTCTGCGCGCCATCCGCACGCCCCGGACCACCGACCCTGGCCGCAGCAGCAGGTAGAAGGCCAGCCAGGTGGCGGTGGCGGCGAGCAGGCCGAGGGCGAGGCCGGTGGCACCCCTCACGAGCTCCAGCGCCACCAGACCGGCTGCGCCACCAGCAGCTCCGCCGACGGCAGCCTCGGCCAGCCGGCCGACGATCGGCCGCAACGGTGAGCCGGTGTGCTGGCCGGCCTTGCGCAGGCTGTACGACGTACCGAAGGCGACTGCTGTCGAGACGGCGACCGCTGCCCCGAGCGGTCCGTCGGCAAGCACCAGTGGCACGAGCAGCACCAGCACACCGGCCAGCTGCCACTGCTGGACCCGGCGCATCACGCTGGCCTCGCCCAGCGCGATCAGGACCGACCCGGAGGTGCTCTCGACAGTCCGCAGCCAGCCGTGCAGAGCGAGCAGTCTGAGCACGCCGCTGACCGGGTCCCACTTGTGGCCGAAGATGACGACGAGGGCTGGCGGACCGGCAACAGCCAGAAACCCCAGTGGAAGTGCCGCCAGCCATGCCGTCACCTCGAGCGTGGTGAGGAAGGCCGGCCTGACGGGTTCGAGCCGGGCCCGCAGCGCCCCGTAGATCGGCAGGGCGACCCGTCCGACGGCCAGCCCGACCAGGAAGAACGGCAGCGTGGTGAGGTTGTAGGCGAAGCCGTAGCCACCCAGGGCTGCCTGTCCGGCGAGGGCGCTGACGACAATGTTGTCGACGTTGCCCGAGGCAGTCGCGAAGACCTGCCCGACGAGCAGCTCCTTGCCGGCAGCCCACAGCGCGACGACCTGCTGGCGGTGCAGCGCGACCCGCAGGAGGGCCGGACGGGCCACGGCCAGCAGCAGCGTCCGGGCTCCTGGTTGGACGACGCCCTGCGCCACGAGGGCGGCCGCCCCGGCGCCGGTCGCCGCCAAGGTGAGGCCGACGGTGGCCGAGATGACCGACGCGATGACGACGGCGACACCGGTGGTGCGGAAGCGGAGCTCCCGGTCGAGCAGGGCCGACATGACCTCGCTGGTCTGCGCCAGCGGCAGCGCCAGCGCGACGAGGCGCACGAGGTTGACGGCCTCGGGGGTGCCCAGGACCCGACAGAGCGGACCGGCGATGCCGGCGAGGAGCAGCGCGCCGACCGTGCCCATCAGGAACGCCATCGCGACGGCGGTCCGGTCGCGTCGGGTGTCCGGCCCCAGAACCTGCACGGCGGCGCCGACTCCGGCGTAGGTCAGGGAGTTGGCGACCTGGACACAGACGAAGGCGATCGCGGCGGCCCCGAACTGCTTGGGGCTCAGCACCCCCGCCAGGACGAAGAAGCAGATGCTCTGCGAGGCCCGCGTGCTGGCCTCGGCCGCGACCCCCCAGAGCCCGCCGCGAGCCGCCGCGCGGCCCAGGGCCTCCTCGGCGACGTCGGTCACGGCACCAGCTTGTAGACCCGTGCAGCGGGCTGGTCGTACACCAGCTTGAACCGGGTCGAGTGGGCGACGGCGCCCTCGAAGGCACGCAGCGCGAAGCTCGGGTAGAGCTGGTAGTCGCGGGCGAAGCTCTCCTGGGCCCGGGAGAACACCAGATAGCCGCCGTTCCCGTTCTCCTTCTCGATGATGCGGGCGGCGGCCTCCACATCCTGTTCGGTCGGGAACAGCAGCGGCCGCTCACCGAAGCGGTCGTAGGACAGCGCGGGTAGGTCGGCACGGGCCAGCCGGAAGTAGAGCGGGCCGTAGCGGGCCGGGAAGTTCGGCGAGGTGAGCATCACGACGGCGCCCGGTTGCACATAAGCAGGGTCGAACAGGTACGCCGCCGCGCCGACCTCCTGCGCCGTCAACTGGTTGATGTCCTCCCGGCCGAAGAAGAACGCCACGAAGCAGATGCTGAGTCCGACCGTCATTCCGGCGGGCAGCAGCAGCCGCAGCCCCTCGAGCGTCTCGCCGACCGGCGCCCAGGCCCAGCTGACGCCGATGCACAGCCAGGGCAGCGCGTAGAGGAACACCCGCAGTCGCGCCTCGCCTCCGTAGTTCTGGGCGACGAGGGTGAGAACGGGGGTGAACGCAAGGGTGCCCACGAGTACGGCGTCGCCCACCAGGCCGCGGCGCGCCCGCCGTACCAGCCCGACGAAACAGGCGGTGAAGCAGGTCAGCAGCGACAGCAGCGCGAGGTCCCCGATGAGGCGCAGTGCCAGCACCGGCGAGCCGTCGACGGTCTTGCTGGTGGCGTTGGCGAGCGGGTCGGCGCTGGTGAGGATGCCGAAGGTGTTGACGACGAAGTCGTAGTTGGGGACGAGGTAGCCGATGGTCGCGAGGGACGCGGCCAGCAGCACCCACCAGGGCCGGACGTAGCCGCCCACGACCAGGGCGCCGAGCTGCAGGAGCAGGACGTACGGCGTGAGCTGGTGGCTCGCGGCGAGCACGGCGTCGAGCAGCACGGCCAGGGCGACCACCGTCGCCACGGTGCCCCGGTCGAGCTCGCTCACCGCCGCGGTCCGCAGTGGTGCCCGGACCCGGAAGGCGGACACCACCCGACGCTCCACCCAGGAACCCACCGGACCTGGCCGGGCCCGCAGGGCGAGCAGACAGGCGAGCAGCACGCCCAGCATCAGCAGGTAGCCGAAGGCCTGGGGTGAGTAGTAGTCCTGGCCGACCCAGTTCGAGACGGTGAACAGCAAGGTGGCCTGCCACGCGGTACGCGTCGAGCGGCTGACGACCTGGACGGCGGCCCACACGACCAGGGCGTCCAGGGCGGCGAAGTAGAGCTCCGCCCAGGCGGCGTAGCTCGTCGGGTCGAGCACCCCCGACGTCTGGGAGAACCAGGCGCTGAGCGAGAAGAAGCCAGGCCACCGGTGGTAGATGTCGATGCTCTTGTCGACGCTGCCGTAGAGCTCGATGTACTGCGTGATGGCGATGTGCTTGTAGGTGTAGGTGTAGCGGGGGGCCTGTTCCAGGGCCGGTGCGGTCGCGTAGAGCATGGCCACGAGGACGGCCAGGTGGGCGAGCAGCGGCCGGTGCCGCACACGGTCCGCCTGGGACAGCCCGATGGCCCCGGCCAGGACCAGGACCAGTGCCACCCAGTACGGCCAGGTCAGGGCAGGGATCAGGCCCCACTCCCGGAGGTTGCCGGCGTCGGTCGTTGCGAGGGAGGCAGCCCACAGCGCCGCGGCCAGGACGAGGACCCCCCACGCGAGCAGGCCGGTCCGGCGCTGCCGGAAGGGCCCATCGGAGGGCGGCGTCGCGGAAGGGGCCCTGGTCCCGGTTACCACCGGCCCCATCACGGCCGCTCCTGCCCCAGCAGTCGGAGCACCACCAGAGTTCCGGCGACGCCGAGGCCCACCACCGTCAGGCCAAAGGCCTGCGGGTGCCAGAAACGGATCTGCACGAGCAGGAACGCCCCGGCCGCCTCGAGAGCCAGGCTGACGCACACCTGAAGGGCGAGCAGGCTCGCCAGGTCCACCGGCAGCCGGGCGACCAGCGGGTAGCCAGGCAGCAGCGTCGCGGCAGCCAGAACCACAGGACCTCGTACCTCTCGTGGGGCCGCTGCTGCCCCGAGGAGCACCGCCAGGAGTCCCAGGGTGAAGACGAGCCAGCCCAGCCGGATACGGTCACGGGTCCGGGCCGGACCGAGCCGGTCGCCCAGGCCTGCGGCGGAGGGTCGGTCGGGGGGCGGGCGGTCGTGGCGAGAGGGCGCAGCCACGCGTCCGGCTCCGTTCTGTCGGCTTGCTGGGCCAATCCTTCCACAGCACCCGCTCGGCCACCTCGCGCGGCACCGCGCATCCCACCCGAGGCTTTCGGTGACGTAGTGTAGGCAAATACTCACCCAAGGTGGCAAGGTAGACAGAGACGGGTTCCAAGCGGCGCACTGGGTGTCGGGCGTTGCCCCCGGGGGAGGCTGGCTGCATGGTGGGGCTCGTGCGTCGTACTCCTGCTGCCCTGACCGCTGTCCTGCTGGCCGCGGCCCTCGCTTCGTGCTCGCACAGCAGCGATAGCCGGCCCCGCAAAGCTGCCGCCCTCGGCGCCCCGCTCCCGTACGAGGCGGCGGTACTCGCCGACGGACCGACCGGCCTGTGGCCGCTGCGCGACGCCGACGGCCTGAACGCCCGCGACGAGGTGGCCGACCTCGCTCCGACGGGCCGCGCCGCGAACGTCATCGGAGGCACGATCAGCGGTACGTCGAGCCCTGGCGGCGCACGGGGGGCGCTGTTCCTGCGGGGTGGCCGGATCGTCACAGGTGTGGACTCCGGGATCGAGAGCACCGTCCCGTGGTCGCTCGAGATGACCCTGCGGGCCGACGCCTGCACGACTGCCTGGGGACGGGTCGGCGGCACGACTGCCCTGACCGAGAGCGGTCGGGAGGGCCTCGACGTCCTGCACTTCCCATCCCAGTTCCAGCTGAGCCCGTGCCGGCTGGGTGTGGAGCTGTGGCACCGGGGCGCCTATGTGGCCGGCTGCCACCCTCCTGGCGTCCCCGCGATCGGGCGCTGGCTGCACCTGGCTGTGACCTACGCAGGCCGCCGCCTCACGTGCTACGAGGACGGCCACCAGGTCGGCACCCAACTGCTGGCGGCGTCGGCGGTCTACTCCCAGCCGGGGCCGCTGGGCATTGGTGGATCCGGGTCGGGGTTCCAGGGTCCGCTCGACGGGATGAGCATCAGCGAGGTCGCCTACTACGACCATGCGCTGTCGGCTGCCCAGGTGCGCGCGCACGCGGCGCTGGTCGAGCGGGCACTCACGCCGAGCACTCCCTGACCGATCGCCAGGCCCATCGTGCTGTCGGGTGGTCGTCGGATCCGCGGTGGCCGTCACGCCCGCGTGTACAGCGCCACCCAGTCAATGAGGACGTGCCCGGCGACGTTGCCGGCGGGGGCCGCCCCGCCGAGCGAGGTCTCGGTCTGCAGGACCCAGTGCATCGCGGTCGTGGGGACGTTCTGGGTAGACGTACCAAGCACCGCGCCGTCGAGGTAGAAGGTGACCTTGCCGGGCACCCACTCGATGGTGACCGTGTGCCAGCTGCTGAAGCTCGCGTTCGACGCGAAGGCGTCCTGGCCGCCACCTGGACGGGCGAAATGCGCGAACGTGTTGATGGTCCCGTCGAGGTCGCCCTCGGGGCCGTCGATCTCGCCGTCGTCAGGCCACCGGCCGCTGTCCGGCCACAGCAACCAGGCGTTCTTGTAGCCGGCCAGCTGGTCGGAACGAAAGCGGACGCTGTACCGGCCGTAGACCTGCCCGTAGGTGTCCTTCATGACCGGTGCGGACACCAGGTGTTGTGCGCCCTCGGAGTGGATCGCGTAGTCGAGGACGCCGTCGTGCACGGAAAGGACCTTCGACGGCATGTAGGTGCCGTTCCTGCTGGTGTCCCTTACCCCGTCGGCGTAGGCGTACCAGTGGCTGGCATAGGCACCGGGGAACGAACCGGTCGCGACGTCGGTCGAGAAGTCCTCGACGTACTTCTGGTGCCAACCGGGGAGGTCGCCGCGCGGCGCCGGCTGACCCGAGGGGGAGTCGCTGGGGAACGCAACCGGGCTGGGCGTGGCAGCCCTGGTCGTGCTGTTGCTGACGGAACTGCTGACGGAACTGCTGGCCGTGACTGCCGCCGTGACCGCCGCGGGGGCAGTCGCGGGGGGAGTCGCCGTGGCTGGGTTGGTGGCCGTCCCGAGGGCCTGGCGGGCGATCGCATGGGCACGGGCTGACCGGAGGGCTGCGGCCCGGGCGATCACCCGCTGGCGCGCGGCCGCACGGGAGGTGGCCAGTCGACGGGCCGCGGCGCGACGGTGGGCGGCGAGCACCACCCGGTCGGTGAACGGCGTGCTTGTGGCGACCGCGGGGGAGCTGCCCGAGGAGGCGATGCTGACGGCGGCGCTTGCGGACAGGGCCGGCGAGGGGGTGGCCTGCGCGGGCACCGATCCGCCGACGAGCAGCGTGGTGGCCGCGGCCATGACGACACCGATGCTCTGGTAACGGTGCGTAGCCATGATGGAGGACTCGGCGCGATCACCCGGAACATTGAGTGATGATGTGTGGCCGCTAAAATAGACAATTCAGGGCGCATCGTCACGGAAGGTAATCACCACGTCGCGACTGATGCCTTGTTGGCTACGGAAAGTGCGTCCAGCCGGTGAGACAGTCGCCCAGGGTGATGGCCGTCGCGGGCACCGGACGGCAGCAACTCATCGCGGCCCACACGCCAGAACGTGTACGCTTCTGCCGGTTCGCCGCCCCTTTAGCTCAGTCGGCAGAGCGTCTCCATGGTAAGGAGAAGGTCTACGGTTCGATTCCGTAAAGGGGCTCCGCGGTTCCCCCCAGAACCGGCACGCAGATCAGCAGGAACAGAGGGCGCACGACCCCGGGCGGTGTAGCTCAGCTGGCAGAGCAAGCGACTCATAATCGCTGTGTCACCGGTTCAAGTCCGGTCATCGCTACTCCGCTACCGCTTTCCGGTAGCCTTGACCCGCACGCTCAAGCACCATCCCGACACCATCCTGAACGCCTCCCGAACTCCTGAAAGCGCAGGCACCTCCGCATGGCCGCGACCGACGTCCGTCCGAAGATCACGCTCGCCTGCCAGGAGTGCAAGCACCGCAACTACATCACCAAGAAGAACCGGCGCAACGACCCCGACCGGCTCGACCTGAAGAAGTTCTGCCCCACCTGCCGCACGCACACCGGGCACCGCGAGACGCGCTAGCCGCTCTCCCACCTGCAGATGCCATCGGCCGGTCTCCCCTCGAGGAGGCCGGCCGTCGGCGTGACCGGAGGTTGCCCTGGTGCGGCGAACAGCACCGGGGCGTCGCACCCGGGTGGTCTGTGGGCTAGCGTCTCGCCCAGACGGAGAGGACATCCCGCATGCCCCTGAACCGTGACTTCATCGGCCGCGAAGGGCCGCGCGGCGAACCCGTGGAGGTGACGCGCGGGGACATCAGACGGTTCGCGACGGCGGTCGGGGACGACAACCCCGCCTACCACGACCGGGCAGCCGCGCAGGCCCTCGGCTACGCGGATGTGGTCGCACCGCCGACGTTCCTCATCGCCGCGAGTACCGGTGGCGGAGGCGGCGGCTTCATCCTCGATCCCGAACTGGGCCTGAACTACGCGATGGTCGTGCACGGGGAGCAGTCGTTCGCGTTCCACCGGCCGGTCGTGGCCGGGGACGTCCTGGACACCGTCGCCCGGATCCAGGACATCCGCACCGTCGGGCGCAACGAGCTCCTCACGCTAGTCATCGAGGTCACCAGCAACGGTGAGCCGGTCGCGACCGTCACCAACACCATCGTCAGCCGCGGTACGGCCGCGCCGAAGCAGGCCTGAGATGCCCGGCTACGCCGAGGTCGAGGTGGGCACCGAGCTGCCGGCTCAGGACTTCGCCCTCACTCGGGCGGACCTGGTCCGCTACGCCGGGGCCAGCGGCGACTTCAACATCATCCACTGGAACGAGCGCACGGCGAAGGCCGTCGGCCTGCCCAACGTGATCGCGCACGGGATGCTCACGATGGCGATGGCCGGCCGGGTCGTGACCGACTGGGTCGGCGACCCTGGCCGGGTCGTGTCCTACGGCGTGCGCTTCTCCAGGCCGGTCGTGGTCGAGGACGACGACACCGGCACGACGCTGACCGTCTCGGGGACTGTCGAGGCCAAGCACGACAACGGGACCGTGACGGTCGTCCTGACCGTCACGGTGGGCGGCGAGAAGGTCCTGATGGCCGCCAAGGTCGTCGTCCGCCTGAGCTGAGTCACGACACTGCTGCGACGCGCGTGATAGGCAGAGTTCCCGTGCTCGCCTCAGGAGGCCCCGTGACCCTGCTCGCCCCGTCCGTGTCGCTGGGTCGTCGCGCGGAACTGCTGCTCGAACGGTTCGGTGACTGGCCCACGTTGTTCTTCGAGGGACGTTGGTACACCTCGGGTGAGCTGGCCCTGCGGGCCCGGGCGGCGGCCAAGGGCTTCGTCGAGCTGGGCGTGGAACCGGGCGACCGGGTCGTGATCGTCATGGCCAACTGCCCCGAGGTGGGCATCGCGTACAGCGCGCTCTGGCGGGCGGGCGCCGTACCCACGCCGGTGCTGTTCCTGCTGACGGAGGACGAGTTGCGCCACGTCATCGAGGACTCCGGCGCGGTCGCCGTCGTGACGACGCCCGAGTTCCTGTCCAAGGTCCAGGCGAGCGCCCCGACGCTGCCGGTGGTTGTCGTCGGGGGTGAGGCAGGCATCGCCTGGGCGGACCTGGAGAGCCACGGCGAGCTGCCGCTGGTCGAGCGCGCCGGGACGGACCTGGCCGCGCTGCTCTACACCGGCGGGACGACAGGGCGGTCCAAGGGCGTCGCGCTGACGCACGACGGTCTCGACGCCGCGGGCAAGGCGGCGGCCGACCTGTCGGCCAGCCCGGGGCGCACGAGCATCCTGCTGCCGTTGCCGCTCGCGCACGCCTACGGGTTGCTCGTCTCGGTGGCTGGTCTGCACGCACACGAGCCCGGGACGTCCTACCTGATGCGCTGGTTCGACCCGGCGGGATGGGTGGCGCTCGTCGAGGAGCACCGCATCCAGGGGACCGCGCTGGTCCCGTCGATGATCTCGATGCTGCTGACCCAGCCGCTCGAGGAGCACGACCTGAGCTGCATGGAGCGGGTCGGGAGCGGCGCGGCGCCCCTGGCCGCCGACGTGGCCGCTGAGCTCGAGCGGCGAATCCCGGGCGCGGAGATCCGCGAGGGCTACGGCTGCACGGAGTCGAGCGCGCTGATCAGCTCGCAGCCGGCCGGCGAGCGCAAGCTCGGCTCCGTCGGCAAACCGGTGCCGGGGGTGACCGTCCGGATCGAGCTCGCGGACGGCAGCGACGCGGCTGCCGGTGAGGACGGTGAGATCTGCGTCGGCGGGGCGACCGTCATGCAGGGCTACTGGAACAGCCCGGAGGAGACTGCCTTCGCCGTGCGTGACGGATGGCTGCACACCGGCGACGTCGGGCACCTCGACGCCGACGGCTGGCTCTACGTCGTCGACCGGATCAAGGACCTCATCATCCGGGGCGGCTTCAACGTCTACCCCCGTGACGTGGAGGACGTGCTGCTGGCCCACCCGGCCGTCATCGGGGCGGCCGTCGTCGGCCGGCCCGACCCGCGGCTGGGGGAGGAGGTCGTCGCCTTCGTCCAGCTCGGTGCTCCGGCCACGCCGGAGGAGCTCATCACCTTCGCCAAGGAGCACCTGGGCGCCTACAAGTACCCACGGGAGGTCCGCGTCGTCGACGCGATCCCGCTGACCAGCGTGATGAAGACCGACCGCAAGGTCCTTCGCGCCCAGCTGGCACCCGCGACCAGCTGACCCCGTCCTAGGCTCGGCGGGTGACCGCTCCCCAGGACGTGCAGCAGCTCGCGGATCGACGGGCGAAGGCCCGCACCGACAAGGACTACGCCGCCAGCGACGCCCTGCGCGCCGAGATCAACGCGCTCGGGTGGGGCGTCAAGGACACGGCCGACGGCCAGGTGCTGAGCGCGCTGCCGCCGTACCCGGTCCTGCAGCAGGTCGGGGACCTGCCGGACCGCTCGCAGGAGCCGGACAGCCACCGCTGCACCGTCGCGCTGCTCATCGAGGGCTGGCCGGTGGACCTCCGGACGACAGTGGCAGCACTGCTGGAGCACGGCCCGCAGGACCTGCAGGTGGCGCTGCTCGAGAACGGCGACACCGACGCCGGTGCGGTTGTCCACGAGCTGGCGCAGCACGAACGGGTGAGCGAGCTCCACGTCGAGCGCGCCGCCGGCTGGGCCGAGGCCCGCAACGCGCTGGTCCGCGCGGACACGGCGCAGTTCCACGTGGTGATGGACCTGTCGACCGTGCTCGAGGGTGACGGCATCACCCCCCTGATCGAGGCCGGCGCCGACGCCGCCGGGTGGCGCGGCGTGCACGTCGAGGACGGCTGGCTCAGCTTCGCCGACAGCCCCGCCGGTGAGGTCGAGGCCCTCCTGTCCTACCTGATCGCGGTACGGCGGTCGGTCGCCCTCCAGGTGCCCCTCCCACCGAAGGCGCGGTTCTACCGCAACGCCGACATGGAGTGGTCCTTCCTGTTGAGGGAGGCCGGGTTCCGGCTGGTGGCGGTGGACGTGCCGGTGCGGCAGGACCGGCATCGGGGCTACTACGACAGCGATCCGGTGATGCGCGACCGGGAGTCGAAGAAGACCTACGACCGGTTCCTCCAGCGGTTCCGCGGCCGGGAGGACCTGCGCTTGCCCTGAGGCTCGAGGGGTCTCAGGAACGAGGCCGACCCGCCGATGGGCTCTCGTCGCTGTCCCGTTGCGAGGTGCCCATGCTCCCGTCACTGCGCCACCGCCGAGCGCCCCGACCCGCCGACGGCCGCCCCCGTGAGGCTGTCGTCCTGTCCGGTGGCGGCTCGTTGGGAGCAGCCCAGATCGGGGCGCTGCGAGCCCTCTACGAGGCCGGGATCCGCCCGGACCTGTTCGTGGGCTGCTCCGTCGGCGCCCTCAATGCTGCCTTCATGGCTGTCGACCCCACGCTCGAGCGGCTCGACGAGCTGGAGGGCATCTGGCGCAAGCTCGGGCGCAGCGACGTCTTCGGCCGGGTCAACAAGCTCGCCTCGACCCAGGCCTTCCTGCGAGCGGTACGCCGTGACGACCACCTCTACGAGCCGGACGCGCTTCGCGGGCTGGTCCGCACCTGGGTTCCCCTGAAGGACCTCAGCGAGACGGCCGTCCCCTGCCATGTCGTGACGACCGACCTGCACACCGGGAGCCCGTGCTGGTGGAGCGAGGGCGACCCGATCGCGATCCTGACCGCCAGTGCCTGCCTGCCCGCCTTGTTCCCGCCGGTAGCCCTTGGAGGTTCCCTGCACGTCGACGGCGGTATCACCTGTCCGGTCCCGATCGAGCGGGCCCTTGACCTCGATGCGGTGCGCGTCTGGGTGCTGGACGTCTCCGGTGGCAGCCTCGGCCGGCGCGACGAGCGGATGAGCGCCCTGGACGTCCTGCTCCAGTCCTTCGCGATCAGCCGCATGCACCTGGACCGCCCGGTCGTCGGGATGCGGCCGGACCAGCAGGTCATCCGGCTGCGCCGACCGGACGTGGGCCGGATGGAGATGCGGGACTTCTCGCAGACCCCCCGGCTGATGGCGGCCGGCTACGGCGTGGCTCGCGAGGCCCTCGCCCTCGCGAAGCTCCCCGTTCCCCGGGCCGGCTGACGCCCCGGTTGCGGCCGCACGGGCGGGTGGCAGGATTCGGCCAGTCGAAAGGGACCCCATGCGCCCGCTGCCCACGCACGTTCGAGTCGCGATCATCGGCTCGGGCTTCTCCGGTCTCGGCATGGCGATCCGCCTGCGCCAGCGGGGGATCACCGACGTCGTGGTCCTCGAGCGGGCCGAGAGCGTCGGCGGCACCTGGCGCGACAACACCTACCCGGGCTGTGCCTGCGACGTCCCCTCGCACCTCTACAGCTTCTCGTTCGCGCCCAACCCGACGTGGTCGCACAGCTTCAGCCGCCAGCCGGAGATCCGGTCTTATCTGGAGGAGGTCGCCCGCGACTACGGAGTGCTGCCGTCGGTGCATTTCAGCACCGACGTGGAGGCAGCCGACTGGGACGACGCGGGCCAGCGCTGGCGCATCCGTACCAGCCGGGGGGACCTCACCGCTCAGGTGCTCGTGTCCGGTTGCGGTGGCCTGGTGGAACCGCGGCTGCCCGACGTACCAGGGTCGTTCGAGGGGCCGGCCTTCCACAGCGCCCGCTGGGACCACTCCGTCGACCTGGCGGGCAAGCGGGTCGCCGTCGTCGGGACGGGTGCCTCGGCGATCCAGTTCGTGCCCTACCTGCAGCGTGAGGCCGCCCAGGTGACGGTCTTCCAGCGCACGCCTCCGTGGATCGTGCCCCGCAGGGACCGTCAGTTCTCGGAGCTGGAGAAGTCCCTGTACGCAAGGGTTCCCGCGGCCCAGAAGCTCGTCAGGGGCGCGCTGTTCGCCGGCCGCGAGTTGCAGCTGCTGGCTTTCACCGGCAGGGGTGGCCTGCGCAGCCTGGGTGAGAAGCAGGCGCTGCGGCACCTGGCGAAGGCGGTCCCTGACCCGGCGCTGCGGGCGGTCCTGACCCCTGACTACAGGATGGGCTGCAAGCGGGTCCTCGTGAGCAACGACTACCTGCCGGCGCTTGCCTCCCCTAACGTCACGGTGGTGCCGCAGGGGGTCCGTGAGCTGCGCACCGGATCGGTCGTGGCGACGGACGGCAGCGAGCACGAGGTGGACGTCGTGGTCTACGGCACCGGCTTCCAGGTGATGGACCTGCCGGTGGCGCACCGGCTGACCGGTCGCTCCGGCCAGACCCTCAGCGAGCACTGGGGCGACCGTCCCACAGCCCACCTTGGGACGACCGTCGCGGGCTTCCCCAACCTGTTCCTGCTGCTCGGCCCGAACACCGCGCTCGGGCACAGCTCGGTCGTGATCATGATCGAGGCACAGATCGGCTACGTGCTGTCGGCCCTCGAGGAGCTGGACCGCGTCGGCGCGACGTCCCTCGACGTCCGGCCCGCCGCGCAAGAGGCCTACAACGTCGAGCTGCAGGCGCAGCTCTCGACCACGGTCTGGGCGCAAGGCGGCTGCAAGGCGTGGTACACCAACGCCTCCGGTCACAACTTCACCCTCTGGCCGACGCACACCTACACGTTCCGGGCCCGCACCGCCCGGTTCGACGCGGAGTCCTACGAGTTGCTCGTCGGCTCGCCCCACCTGGAGGCCGTGTGAACCGCCTGCCCCTGCTCGCGCTCCCGGCCGCCGCGGCCGTCATCGTCGCCCGCCGCCGCCGGACCGTGACCCCCGCGGGGCGGCCCTTTCCCTCCCCGTCGGGACGCCCGCTGGAGGTGACTGCCGACGACGGCGTGGTCCTGCGTGGCACCGTCCACGGACCAGCCGACGCCACGTCGACGGTGGTCCTCGTGCACGGCTACGAGCTGTCCGAGCGGCTCTGGGCCCACCAGGTCGAGGCCCTGCGATCAGCCCGGCCGGACCTGCGCGTCGTCACCTACGACCACCGTGGCCACGGTGCGTCGGACCGCAGCCCTGCGGCGCACGCGACCCTGGCTCAGCTCGGCGTCGACCTGTACGCCGTAGTGATGGCCGCCGCCCCAGCCGGTCCGGTGCTGCTGGTCGGTCACTCGATGGGGGGCATGACGTTGATGGCCTTTGCCGAGCGGCACCCGGTATACGTCGCCGAGCGCCTCGTCGGCGCGGCCTTCCTCAGCACCTCACCCGGGCGGCTGCTGGAGGTGACCTACGGCCTGCCGAAGGTGGTCGGCAGGCTGGCCCAGCGGTCGCTTCCCTGGTTCAACGAGCGGGCCCAGGCCCGCGAGCAGGCCGGCAGGGGCAAGCCGGCCCGCCCCGGGATCGCCCGTCTGCTGTTCGGGGCCGGCGCGCTCCCGGAGGACGTCGAGGCCACCCTGGCCGTCATGGCCGCGTGCCCGGCGGCGACGGTTGCGGACTTCCACGCCACGTTCGTCGACCACGACCGGGTCGCCGCGCTCGAGGCCTTCGCCCCGGTGCCGGTGCTCGTGCTGTGCGGCTCACGGGACCGGATCTGCCCGCTCGACCACAGCCGCGACGTCGCCGCGGCCCTCCCGCACGGCCGGCTCGTCGTCTACCCCGGAGCCGGACACATGGTGCAGCTCGAACGGGCCGCGGAGGTCAGCGCCCGCCTGGTCGAGCTAGCAGACGCCCTGCCGAGGCCGGAGGGCCGCCGTCGTACCCGCTCGTCGTCGCCTGCTTCCTAGACCGCCTCGGCGAGCAACCCGCCGAGCCGGTGGACGCCCTTCTCCAGGTCCGCGTCGCCGAGGGCATAGGAAAGCCTGAAGTAACCGGGTGTCCCAAAAGCCTCGCCCGGTACGACGGCAACCCCCACCTCGTCCAAGACCAGCTCGGCCAGCTGGGCGCTCGACGTGATGACCTTCCCGCGCAGGGTCTTGCCCAGCAGGCCCTTGACCGACGGGTAGCAGTAGAAGGCGCCGAACGGCTCCGGGCAGTGCACACCGGGGATCTCGTTGAGCAGCCAGACCATCGTCTGCCGGCGACGGTCGAAGGCGGACCGCATCTGCGCCACGGCCGTGAGGTCACCGCTGACGGCTGCGAGGGCGGCAACCTGGGAGATGTTGCTGACGTTGGAGGTGGCATGGGACTGCAGGTTGGTGGCCGCCTTCACCACGTCGGTTGGGCCGATCAGCCAGCCCACCCGCCAGCCTGTCATCGCGTAGGTCTTGGCGACGCCATTGATGACGACGCAGGTGTCGGCGAGCTCGGGGACGGCCACCGGCATGGAGACGTGCCTGGCGTCGCCGTACACGAGGTGCTCGTAGATCTCGTCCGCGACGACCCAGATGCCGTGCTCGACGGCCCAGCGGCCGACCGCCTCGACCTCCTCCGGGGAGGCGACCGCGCCGGTCGGGTTGGACGGAGAGCACCAGAGCAGAACCTTGGTGCGGTCGGTGCGGGCGGCTTCGAGCTGCTCGACCGTGACCCGATACCCCTGGTCCTCGGTGGTCACGACGTCGACCGGAATCCCACCCGCGAGCTTGATCGCCTCCGGGTAGGTCGTCCAGTAGGGCGCGGGCAGCAGGACCTCGTCGCCCGGGTCGAGCAAGGTGGCGAATGCCTCGTAGACAGCCTGCTTGCCGCCGTTCGTGACGAGGACCTGGCCGGCGGTGATCGCGAACCCGCTGTCGCGCAGCGTCTTCGCGGCGATCGCCTCCTTGAGCTCCGGCAGCCCGCCCGCGGGGGTGTAGCGGTGGTACCTGGGTTCCGCGCACGCCGCCACGGCCGCGGCCACGATCGGCGCAGGGGTGGGGAAGTCAGGCTCCCCGGCACCGAAGCCGACGACGTCCTCACCGGCCGCCTTCTTCGCCTTGGCCTTGGCGTCAACCGCGAGGGTCGCCGACTCGGCGATGCTCCCGATCCGGGTCGAGATGCGGGCGGCTGCGGTCATCGCTGCTCCAGTGGGTGAGCCGGTCATGACGTCATCCTCTCAGTAACCCTTTCGGCCCGCTGTCGGCACTGGGCCGGCGCCGTGTCAGCACGCCACCCTCATCGTTCGGTCAGGTCGTCCCGGAGGCGGGTGGGTTGGGGCCGGACGGCTGACGCCTTACACTTGTGCCCCTGGGGCTCGGAGCCTCTGTTCCGGCGCGCCCACGCGTCAGGTGCGGGAGCGCCGATCCCCACGGCCTAGGGGTGTAGCTCAGTTGGCCAGAGCGCCGGTCTCCAAAACCGGATGTCGCAGGTTCGACTCCTGTCACCCCTGCAGCACCTGCACCATCGGCCCACCAGATCAGACGCCACCAGATGAGACGAGGACCCTGTGAGCGACACCGCACCGGCCGCTGCTGCGGCTCGTGGCGATGACCGGGCCCCCCAGAAGGAGCGTCGTCCTGGTCCGATCGCGCGTACGACGACCTATGTGCGTCAGGTCGTCTCCGAGCTGCGCAAGGTCATCTGGCCCACCCGGCCGGAGCTCGTCTCCTATACGAGCGTGGTGCTGGTGTTCGTGGTCGTGATGGTCCTCATCGTGTCCGGTTTCGACGCGGTGTTCACCAAGGCCGTTCTTGTCGTCTTCGGCAAGTAGGTCCCTCGAGATGTCAGAACAGGACGTGAGCGTGTCGGAGTACAGCCTGAACCCCGCCGCCGACGAGGTCACCTCGTCGGACGAGCCGGACCTGCAGGCCCAGCCAGATGCACTGGAGACAGTGGACCCAGTGGACCCAGTGGACGCCGCTGACACGGTGGACGCCGTTGACTCGGTGGACGATCTCGCTGCCGACGCTGCCGACGCTGCCGACGTGGCCGATGCTCCTTCGGTCGCCGAGTCTGCTGAGACCCCAGCGGTCCCCGACGCGCCCACGGAGCCGGGCGACCCGGCCGACGAGCTGCGCGAGGCCCTGCGCTGGCTGCCCGGAGACTGGTACGTCGTGCACTCCTACGCGGGCTACGAGAACAAGGTGAAGACGAACCTCGAGTCACGGATCTCCAGCCTCAACATGGAGGACTTCATCTTCCAGATTGAGGTCCCGACCGAGGAGGTCACCGAGATCAAGGGCGGTAAGCGCCAGCAGGTCATCCGCAAGAAGCTCCCCGGATACCTGTTCGTGCGCATGGACCTGACGGACGAGTCGTGGTCCGCAGTCCGGAACACACCCGGGGTCACCGGCTTCGTCGGCCAGACGTCACGTCCCACGCCGCTGACCATCGACGAGGTCGTCAAGCAGCTTGCTCCGCCGAAGCAGAAGGTCGTCGTGGCCCAGAAGGCCGTCGACTTCGAGGTCGGCGAGTCCATCACGGTCACCGACGGCCCGTTCGCGACGCTTCCGGCGACGATCAACGAGATCAGCCTCGACAGCCAGAAGCTCAAGGTGCTGGTGTCGATCTTCGGCCGCGAGACGCCCGTCGAGCTGTCGTTCAACCAGGTCGCCAAGCTCTGATCGGGGCGCTCCCACCGCCCCCGCTGCCCCACCATCGCTCCGCCACCGCCACCCCACCACCGGACGCCCCCACCACCTCCTAGGAAAAGACGGACATGCCTCCCAAGAAGAAGATCTCCGGGCTCATCAAGCTGCAGATCAAGGCCGGTGCGGCCACGCCTGCACCGCCCGTCGGTCCCGCGCTCGGCCAGCACGGCGTCAACATCATGGAGTTCTGCAAGGCCTACAACGCCGCGACCGAGTCGCAGCGTGGGGACATCGTGCCGGTGGAGATCACGGTCTACGAGGACCGCACCTTCACCTTCATCACCAAGACCCCGCCCGCAGCCCGGATGATCCTCAAGGCGGCCGGTGTGGACAAGGGCTCCCCGACCCCCCACAAGGTCAAGGTGGCCACCATCTCGCAGGCCCAGGTCCGCGAGATCGCCACGACCAAGCTGGCCGACCTCAATGCCAACGACCTCGATGCCGCCGCCAAGATCATCGCGGGTACAGCCCGCCAGATGGGCATCACCGTTACCGACTAGCGCTAACTCACCACCACCACTGTCACCACCACCACCACTGTCACCACCACTGTCACAAATCCACACGGGTAGGACCGTGTGGATTTGTGACAGAGCCAGACGTGGGAGGGCCCGGACCGTCCGGAACCCGTTAGAACCACTGCTTGTCCCGGTCGAACCGGGAGGAGAGGCACCACCATGAAGCGCAGCAAGGCGTACACCGCCGCCTCAGCCAAGATCGACGGCGACAAGATCTACACCCCCCTCGAGGCCGTCCGCCTGGCCCGGGACACCAGCGTCACCAAGTACGACGCGACCGTGGAGGTCGCGATGGTCCTCGGTGTCGATTCCCGCAAGGCCGACCAGATGGTCCGCGGCACGGTCAACCTGCCCCACGGCACCGGCAAGGTCTCCCGCGTCATCGTCTTCGCCCAGGGCGACAAGGCGGCCGAGGCGATTGCGGCCGGCGCCGACGAGGTCGGTGGCGACGAGCTTATCGAGCGCGTCCAGAAGGGCTTCCTCGACTTCGACGCCGCCGTCGCGACGCCGGACATGATGGGCAAGGTCGGCAAGATCGCGCGTGTCCTCGGCCCGCGTGGCCTGATGCCCAACCCGAAGACCGGCACCGTGACTGCTGACGTCACCAAGGCCATCAACGACATCAAGGGTGGCAAGGTCAACTTCCGCGTCGACAAGCAGAACAACCTGCACCTGGTCGTCGGGAAGGCATCGTTCGACGAGACCAAGCTCGTCGAGAACTACGCCGCAGCTCTCGACGAGGTCCTGCGCGCCAAGCCCTCGTCCTCCAAGGGCAAGTACCTCAAGCGGATCGTCTTCTCCACCACAATGGGCCCCGGCATCAATGTCGACCCGAACAAGACCCGCAACCTGCTGGCTGACGATTCCGCCGACGCCTGACACCGGATCGCCTGCCCGCACGGCCGCACTCCCGCACGACAGTTCGCCCGCACTCCCGCACTCCCAGACGACAGTTCGCCGGCCCGCACCCCACGTGGCCGGGCCGGCGGACTGCTAACCTCATCACAGCCCAAGACCGCAGGTCGTCGACTCCCCCACGGGAAGTTCGGCAGAAGGTCCCGCTCCGGCGGGCGACCCGCGCAGGTGTGAACGCGAGCTGCCAGCCCCTCCTTGTGGGCCTGAACGCCCCGTGCGCCTCCTGCGCCGGGGCGTCTTTCGTTGCGAGGCTCGACCCCCTACGGTCGCCGAACGAGAGGAAGCCCATGGCTGACACCAGCGTGGTCGAGCACAAGCGAGCCACGGTTCGTCCCGACAAGGGGGGAACCGTTGCTGAGTTGACCGAGCGGTTCACCAGCGCCACCGCGGCAGTCCTCACTGAGTACCGCGGGCTCACGGTCAAGCAGATCACCGACCTCAGGGTCGCCCTGGGTACCGACACGACGTACTCCGTCGTCAAGAACACCCTGACCAAGATCGCGGCTGGCAACGCGGGGCTCGAGGGCCTCGACGTGCTGCTCGCCGGTCCGACCGCCGTCGCCTTCGTGACCGGTGACCCCGTCACGGCGGCCAAGGCGCTGCGTGAGTTCGCCAAGGCCAACCCGGCCCTGGTCGTCAAGGGCGGCGTCATGGACGGCAAGCCGCTCACCGTCGACGAGATCAGGAAGCTCGCTGACCTCGAGTCCCGCGAGGTCCTGCTGGCCAAGATGGCTGGTGCGCTGAAGGCCTCGCTCACGAACGCGGTCTACCTGTTCGCCGCTCCGCTCTCGCAGGCCGCCCGCGTACTGGGTGCCCTGGAGGCCAAGGCCACGGACGACCCGTCCGTCCTCGCCGGCGGAGCCGGCGTTGCTGCTCCCGAGGACGCCGCCCCAGCCTCTGAGGCGCCTGCGGCTGAAGCGGCCAGTACAGAGCAGACGTCCGAGGCGCCCGCCGCCGAGTCCAGCACCGAGTCCAGCACCGAGTCTGAGTAACCGGCTCCGGCCGACCCACCACCCCGTACGCCGGATCCCACACCCGTGGCACGGCACTAACAAGAAGGAGACGCCCTCATGGCGAAGCTCAGCACTGACGACCTGCTCGAGCAGTTCAAGGAGATGACGCTGATCGAGCTCTCTGAGTTCGTGAAGTCGTTCGAGGAGACCTTCGGCGTCACCGCCGCGGCACCCGTCGCGGTTGCCGCCGCAGGTGGTGGCGCTGCCGCCCCCGCCGAGGCCGAGGCCGAGCAGGACGAGTTCGACGTCGTCCTCGAGGCTGCGGGCGACAAGAAGATCCAGGTCATCAAGGAGGTGCGCACCCTCACGAGCCTGGGCCTGAAGGAGGCCAAGGACCTCGTGGACGCTGCCCCCAAGCCGGTCCTGGAGAAGGTCAACAAGGAGGCCGCCGAGAAGGCGAAGGCTGCCCTCGAGGCTGCTGGCGCGACGGTTACCGTCAAGTAGTCGGAGCAGCACCTGTACGACCTGCACCATCGATCATGGGGCGGCTTTCCTTCGGGGGGGCCGCCCCATAATCGTTGCCGGGTCCTGGCCCGGCGAGGGTTGAACCGTCATCCGCGCGGCAACACCTGGCCACGACACCGCTCGGGAACAGCCACGAGATGGTGGCGAAACGCGGAGCACGTCATGGCCGGCGTCGCATCGATCTTCGTTGTCCTGCCGTCGATATGTTTGTCGTCACACGTCCGTAAGGTAGCAATATTACAAACTGGTCCCAAACACCCCGTCTTGCACCGTATCCTCACCTTTGATGATGTGAAGACGGTCACATAGGCCCGTCGCTTCCCATCACTGCCCCTCGCCGCCCCTTGCTGCCGCCCCCGCGGCACCGAGAGGCGAGGCATGAGTCGGAAAGGGTTCCGCCCAGTGGGTGTCGAGATCAGCGTCGAGAACCTCACCAAGAGGTTCGGTCGCCAGACCATCTGGGAGAACGTGAGCCTGACGCTCCCCGCCGGCGAGATCTCGGTCCTGCTCGGACCCTCCGGTACCGGCAAGTCGGTGTTCCTCAAGACGCTCATCGGGCTGCTCAAGCCGGAGAACGGCTCGATCATCATCGATGGCAAGGACATCACCAAGATCAAGGAGAAGGAGCTCTACGAGGTCCGGAAGCTGTTCGGTGTCCTGTTCCAGGACGGCGCCCTGTTCGGGTCTCAGAACCTGTTCGACAACATCGCCTTCCCGCTGCGCGAGCACACCCGCAAGACGGAGAAGGAGATCAAGGACATCGTCCTGGACAAGATGGACGTCGTCGGCCTGTCCGGCGCCGAAAAAAAACTTCCCGGCGAGATCTCCGGTGGGATGCGCAAGCGCGCCGGCCTGGCTCGGGCTCTCGTCCTCGACCCGCAGATCCTGCTGTTCGACGAGCCGGACTCGGGTCTGGACCCGGTGCGCACGGCCTACCTGAACCAGCTGATCGTCGACCTCAACGCGCAGATCGAGGCCACGTTCCTGATCGTCACCCACGACATCAACACCGCCCGCACCGTGCCGGACAACATCGGCTTGCTGTACCGACGGCACCTGGCGATGTTCGGCCCGCGCGAGATGTTGCTGTCCAGCAACGAGCCGGTCGTCCGCCAGTTCCTGAACGCCCAGCGTGAGGGACCGATCGGGATGGCCGAGGAGAAGGACGCCGGTGAGCTCGAGTCGGAAAAGGGTATCGAGCTCGGCTCGCTCCCGCCGATTCCGGTGCAGCTCGCCACCAGCAACGGCCAGGCCCGCTCCACCGAGCGTGCTCCCGGTTCCTGGCTCCGGGACAACGGTGTCGTGCCGCCGCCGGGCTCGTTCGCTGGGTTGGACCTGACCTTTCACGACACCAAGTCGGGTACGGCGGTCCCGGTGAACGCGTCCTCCCCGGATCGTCCGTTCGGTGGTGTGCCGCTGGGCAAGGGCGACCCCGCGGGCGTCCGGGCCGTGCCCGTCGTCGCCGCTGATGAGCGCAGCAGCCGGGCTCGCGCGGCCGCGGAGCAGCGGGCGACGCCCCGTCCGACCCAGGCCACGGCAAAGGTGGCCCCGCGCAAGGTGACCCCGCGCAAGCAGATTCCCGAGCCGACGGTTGCGACCTCGGCTCCGAAGCCGCCCGCCAGGAAGACCCCCGCGGCAAGGCGGACCCAGGACTGATGGCAGTTTCGGTGCTCGCCCCCGTGCGCGGGGCAGGGGAGTTCTTCGCGCTGTCGCTCGACGTGCTGCGTGGGCTGTTCAAGCGCCCTTTCCAGTTTGCCGAGTTCGTGCAGCAGGCCTGGTTCATCGCCAGCGTCACGATCTTCCCGACCGCGCTCGTGAGCATCCCGTTCGGCGCCGTCCTCGCGCTCCAGATCGGCAACCTGACCAAGCAGATCGGTGCCCAGAGCTTCACCGGCGCGGTCGCTGTCCTCGGCGTCGTCCGGGAGGCCAGCCCGATCGTGACGGCCCTGCTGATCGCCGGCGCGGGTGGCAGCGCGATCTGCGCGGACCTCGGGGCCCGCAAGATCCGTGAGGAGATCGACGCCATGGAGGTCCTCGGGGTCAGCCCGCTGGCTCGCCTGGTCGTTCCCCGCGTGCTCGCCTGCATCCTGGTCGCGGTCTTCCTCAACGGCATGGTCGCGGTCGTCGGCGTGATGGGCGGCTACTTCTTCAACGTGATCCTGCAGGGCGGCACCCCGGGTGCCTACCTGGCCAGCTTCACGGCTCTGGCACAGCTCCCCGACCTGTACGTCGGTGAGATCAAAGCCGCGATCTTCGGACTGATCGCCGCCCTCGTCGCGGCGTACAAGGGGCTGAACGCCAAGGGTGGGCCCAAAGGCGTCGGTGACGCGGTGAACCAGAGCGTCGTCATCAGCTTCATGCTGCTGTTCCTGACGAACTTCATCATCACGGCCATCTACTTCCAGGTCATCCCCCAGAAGGGCGGCTGACGTGGCCATCAGTACCGGCACCCCGCTGCCCCCGATCCTGGGAGCCCCCGTGCGTGCCGGCCGCAAGGTCCTCGGTGGGGTCTTCGGCCTGCTCGACGACCTCGGCGCGCAGCTGTCGTTCTACGGTCGCTCGCTGGCCTGGACCGGTCGCGTCCTGGTCCGCTACAAGAAGGAGGTCGTCCGCCTGCTGGCGGAGGTCTCCCTCGGCTCGGGGGCACTCGCACTGGTCGGCGGCACCATCGGCGTGATCGCCTTCCTCACCTTCTTCACCGGCACCGAGGTGGGTCTGCAGGGCTACGCCGCTCTCAACCAGCTCGGTACGTCGAACTTCACCGCCTTCCTGAGCGCCTACTTCAACACCCGCGAGATCGCGCCTCTGGTGGCGGGCCTTGCCCTGTCCGCGACGGTCGGCTGCGGCTTCACCGCCCAGCTCGGCGCGATGCGGATCTCCGAGGAGGTCGATGCCCTCGAGGTCATGGGTGTTCCCTCGCTGCCCTTCCTCGTGACGACCAGGATGATCGCCGGCTTCGTGGCAGTCATCCCGCTCTACGTCGTCGGGCTGCTCTCGAGCTACTTCGCTGCCCGGTTGATCACGACCGGCTTCTACGGTCAGTCGACCGGCACCTACGACCAGTACTTCCACCAGTACCTGCCGCCGATCGACGTCATCTACAGCTTCGTCAAGGTGCTGATCTTCGCTGTGATCATCATCTTGATCCACTGCTACTACGGCTACTACGCCTCGGGCGGCCCGGCCGGCGTCGGCGTGGCCGTCGGCCGGGCGGTCCGTACGGCGATCGTCGCGATCAACCTGGTCGACTTCTTCCTGAGCCTCGCCATCTGGGGCGCCACCACCACCGTCAAGATCGCCGGCTGATGTCCGTACCTGGTGCGATCGGCAAGGCGGCCGTGGTCAAGCGCCGGCTGTCCGGTGTCGCGTTCCTGCTCGTGCTGGCGATGCTCGTCGGCTTGACGGTGCTGTTTTACCGCAAGGCCTTCACGCCGGTCGTCCACGTCAGCCTCAAGGCTGACCGCATCGGCAACCAGCTGTCGGCTCCAGCCGACGTCAAGGTGCGCGGGCTGGTCGTCGGTGAGGTGCGCGGCGTTCACTCGACCGGCAGCGGCGCGACGATCGACCTGGCCCTTCAACCCGACAAGGTCAAGCTGATCCCGGCGAACGTCCAGGCGCAGCTGCTGCCCAAGACGCTGTTCGGGGAGAAGTACGTCCTGCTGGTCGTACCGACCGACCCGAGCAGTTCCCACCTCAAGGCCGGCGACGTCATCCCACAGGACCGCTCGACGACGGCACTGGAGACCGAGAAGGTCCTCGACGACCTGCTCCCGGTCCTGCAGGCCCTACGGCCGGTCGAGCTGTCCGAGACCCTCAACGCACTCTCGACCGCGCTGCGGGGCCGGGGCGACCAGCTCGGGCAGAACCTCGTCGCGGCCGGGGCCTACTTCTCCCGACTCAACCCGGCGCTCCCGACGCTCGCGGCAGACATGCAGGGACTGGCCGACCTCAGCAACACCGCCGCGGACGTCACGCCCAACCTGCTCCACGTGCTCGACAACCTGTCCGCCAGCAGCCGCAACCTGGTCCAGGAAAAGCAGTCCCTCGATGCCTTCCTGGTCTCCACCCAGGGCTTCGCGGCCAGCGCCCAGTCCCTCCTGGCTGACAACGAGCGCCGCCTGGTCAGCCTGGCTCGGGTCTCGCAAGCCTCGCTCGACCTCTACGCCGCGTACTCGCCGGAGTTCCCGTGCCTGCTCAAGGGCCTCGCCGCCTACGAGCCCATCGTGGAGAAGACATTCGGCGGGCTCACCCCCGGACTGCACATCACCCTCGAGCCCACCCAGGACAACGGTGGCTACGCGCAGGGCCAGGAGCCGAGGTACCGCGACACGCGCAGGCCGTACTGCAACGGGCTCCCGACGCCCAAGGTCCCTCAGGGAGACGCTTCCTTCGACGACGGCTACGGCACGTCGGCCACCCGCGCGGGGGCGGCAGCCGCGCGCTACCTCAACCCCACGTCGGGGACGAACGCCACCATCTCCACCGTCGTCGCCCCCCTGATGGGGCAGCTGTCGGACCAGGTGCCCGCCCTGGCCACCCTGCTGCTCGGACCGCTCGCCCAGGGCAGCACGGTCGGGCTCTCATGACACCCGGCCGATCGACCGCAGCGCAGACCGTCCTACCCGCCTCCGCCTACCGGGTCGCAGCACCCACGACCGGCCAGAAGCAGGCTCAGGCATGAAGACCACCGCCGCCGGCATCAAACTGATCATCTTCATGGTCGTCACGTCGCTGCTGACGTTCGTGCTGGCCGCCACCATCGGAAACTTCGGGACCGGCAGCAGCACCAGCTACCACGCCCAGTTCAGCGACGTGACCGGCCTGCTCCCTGGCAACGAGGTCCGGGTCGCGGGCGTCAAGGTCGGCAAGATCGACAAGGTCTCGCTCAAGGGCAAGCTCGCCGACGTGGTCGTCAAGCTCGAGGGCGACCGGCGGATCACCAGCTCCAACATCCTGCAGCTGCGCTACCGCAACCTGGTCGGCGAGCGGTACCTGGCCATCTCCGAGGGCGAGGGCGCGGGCAAGCCGCTCAGATCGGGGTCGACCGTGCCGCTGGCCCAGACGAGGAACGCCCTGGACCTGACCGTTTTGTTCAACGGCTTCCGGCCGCTGTTCACCGCGCTCGACCCCAGGACCGTCAACGACGTCTCCTTCGAGATCGTGCAGACCCTGCAGGGTGAGGGCGGCACCATCGACACCCTGCTCGCCCGCACGGCCTCCCTCACCACGACCCTCGCCAACAAGGACGCGGTGATCGGCCGTGTCGTCGACAACCTGACCAGCGTCCTGGACACCGTCGACAAACGCGACAGCGACCTGAGCAACCTGATCCTGCAGCTGCGCCGGCTGGCGGAGGGATTCGCCGCGGACCGCACCAGCATCGGCCAGTCGATCGTCGGGATCGGCAACCTGACGGACGCGACGGCCGGATTGCTGAACGGCATCCGCCCCGGCGTGCGCAGCGACGTCGCCCAGCTCAAGACGCTGGCCGCGAACCTCGACGGCAGCAAGGACGTGATCAACGGTGTCCTGCAGCGGCTGCCGGACAAGCTCAACCGCATCATCGCGACGGCCACCTACGGCAGCTGGTTCAACTTCTACCTGTGCGGCGTCGAGGTCAACGGCGTCCAGCTCGTCAACAACGCGGACCGGTGCAAGGCATGACGCCGTTCAGGGAGCGCAACAAGACGGTCATCGGCGCGATCGGCCTGACGCTGATCTTCTTGCTGCTGATCGGTGCGTTCAAGACCGACTCGCTGCCGTTCATCGGCGGCGGCAAGGTCTACAGCGCCGACTTCACCGAAGGTGCGGGGCTGCAGAAGATGGACGAGGTCCGGGTCGCCGGGGTCAAGGTCGGCAAGGTCACCGGGATAACGCTGCGCGGTGACCACGTGGTCATTCAGATGCGCATCAAGGGGGTCAAGCTCGGAGCCCTGACCCGGGCCTCGATCAAGATCAAGACGGTCCTCGGACGCAAGTACGTCGCTCTCGTCCCCGACGGTGACGGCACCCTGTCAGGGGACATCCCGGTCACGCGCACCACCTCTCCGTTCGACATCTCCCCGGCCTTCCAGAAGCTGGCCGGGACGGTCGGCAACATCGACACGCCCCAGCTGGCGAAGTCGTTCACGACCCTCGCCGACGACTTTCGGAGCTCCCCGGCCGAGGTCCGTGCCTCCCTCGATGGGCTGTCCCGCCTGTCGACGACGATCGCCTCCCGCGACGCCAAGCTGCGCATGTTGCTGAACCGGGCGCAAGGCGTCACGCAGGTGTTGGCCGCCCGCGACCAGGACCTGGTGGCCTTCTTGCGCAGCAGCGACCAGATCCTGCTCGAGGTGAAGGCACGCCGCGAGGCGATCCACACGCTGCTCACCAGCACCACAACCCTGTCGGAGCAGCTCATCGCCCTTGTCCGTGAGAACCGTGCCAACCTCGCGCCGGCGCTGGCCAGCCTCAAGGGAGTCGTCACCGTCCTGCGTGCCAACCAGGACAACCTCGACAGGAGCCTGGCGGAGCTCGCGCCGTTCGTGCGCCTGTTCGCCAACAACCTCGGCAACGGACGGTGGTTCGACACCTACGTGCAGAACCTGACGAACCCCTCGGGCTTTGGCCCCGGAAGCTTCGGGAAGCGCTGATGCGCACCCGCTCGCGCCGGCTCGCGCTCCTGGCCCTCGCCGGCCTGTCCAGCACCCTCGCCGGGTGCGGGATCTTCGGGGGTGCGAGCCAGAAGCACTTCTCCGCCGACTTCGACCGTGCCATCGGCGTCTACGTCCACAGCGACGTCCGGGTCCTCGGGGTCAAGATCGGCCAGGTCACCAAGATCAGGCCGAGAGGCACCAAGGTGCACATCGACATGGTCTACGACGCGTCCTACAAGATCCCGAAGGACGCGAAGGCGGTGCTGCTGGCCCCGTCGATCGTCAGCGACCGCTACGTCCAGCTCACCCCGGCGTACACGTCGGGGCCGTTGCTGCCTGACGGCGCCTACCTGCAGACCGACCGCACCACGCAGCCTGTGGAGCTCGACGAGATCTACCAGAACCTCGACAGCCTGAACCAGTCCCTCGGCCCGGCCGGCGCGAACAAGAACGGAGCGCTGTCGGACCTGCTGAAGGTTGGTGCGGACAACCTCGCCGGCAACGGCGACAAGCTGCACACCACCCTGGGTGGGTTGTCCCAGGCGTTCAAGACGCTCGCCGACTCCCGGACCGACCTGTTCTCGACGATCTCCAACCTGCAGCAGTTCACCACGGTCATCGCGAGGAACGACAGCACCGTCCGCGCCTTCAACACCGACCTGGCCAGTGTCGCCGCCCAGCTCAACGGTGAGCGCACCGACCTGGCCACCGCGGTACGGCAGCTGTCGGTCGCCCTCGCCCAGGTCGCCCAGTTCGTCAAGGAGAACAAGGACAACCTGACCTACAACGTCACCAACCTCGCGTCGGTGACCAAGGTCCTGGTCAAGCAGCAACGGGCGCTTCGCGAGTTCATCGACACCGCCCCGACTGCCCTGTCCAACTTGCAGCTCGCCTACAACCCGAGATCCGGGACGCTCGACACCCGCGACAACAGCGCCTCCCAGGGCGGGGCCGCGGGGGTCCTCTGCAACCTGCTTGCCGTGGCCGGTCGGTCCCCGACGGCCTGCAGCTCCGTTCTCCGCGGCGTCCTCCCCGGAGCAGCCAGGGGCTCGTTCGACCCCCCGGGCTCCTTCAGCCCGAAGCAGGACCCGACGCTCGGCGGCATCCTGGAAGGCGCCTCATGACCGGTCCCCTGCTCCACCCGGGCCGCTCCACCTTGCGTCGTACGGCGACCTGGGTCGCCCTCGTGGGCACGTCCGCGCTGGCGCTGACCGGCTGCAGGTTCCAGGGCGCCGCCAGCTTCCCGCTGCCCGGTGGCGTCGGAGGCGGTGGCTACCAGGTCAAGATCGAGTTCTCGGACGTCTTGGACCTGGTGCCGCAGTCGTCGGTCAAGGTCAACGACGTGACCGTCGGCTCGGTGAGGAAGATCGAGCTGTCGCCCGGTGGCTACACCGCGGTCGTGACCGTCAGCATCAAAACCGATGTGGTGCTGCCGGAGAATGCCGACGCGGCGTTGCGGCAGACCTCCCTGTTGGGTGAGAAGTTCGTGAGCCTCGACCAGCCCGCCACCGCCTCGGGGCGGCTGCGCGACGGGATGTACATCCCGCTGGCCCGGACGCAACGCAACGCCGACATCGAGGAGGTCCTGGGAGCGCTGTCCCTCGTCCTCAACGGCGGGAGCCTCGAACAGCTGCAGGTCATCAACAGCGAGCTGACCAAGGCGTTGAAGGGCCGCGAGGGCAAGGTTCGCGACTTCCTCACTCAGCTCACCGGGTTCATCTCTGGCCTCGACCGCCAGAAGGGCCAGATCGTCAACGCGCTCGACGGCCTGGACCGGCTCACCTCGCGGCTGGCGGCCCAGAGGCAGACCCTCGACGTGGCCTTGCGCGACCTGCCGCAGGGCGCCTCCGTGCTCGCCGACGAACGGGTCCAGCTCACCAAGGTCCTCGCCGGCCTGAGCAACCTGGGCACCGTCGCGACCCGCGTCATCCAGGGCACGCAGCAGAACACGATCGCAGTCCTGAAAGCACTGCAGCCGATCCTTCGCCAGCTGTCCGGGGCCGGCAAGGACCTGCCCAACGCGCTTGAGCTGCTCACGACCTACCCGTTTCCACGCACCGTCGCCCTGCCGAACGGCAAGGGCGGCATCCGCGGCGACTACGCCAACCTGTTCGCGACGGTTGACGGCACTCCCGCCGACCTGGTGAACAACCTGCTGCGCAACACGCCGCTCGGCCCCGTGCTCCCAGGCGGCGGGACCGTGCCGCGGCTGCCGACGGTCCCCACGCTCCCCGCCGTCCCGAAGCTGCCCGCCGTACCTGCCCCGCCTGCCGTTCCGGGCCTGGGCGGGCTGCCCGGTGGGCTCGCCGGCTCGCCCGGTGACCTGGACCGACTTCTGTTCGGAGGCCTCGCATGATCACCCGGCAGACCAAGCTCCAATTGGTCGTCTTCGCGGTCGTCGCCTTCTTCGGCCTGGTGTACGCCGGCGGGAACTACGCCGGACTGGGCAAGTTCGTGCCGGGCTACGACAAGGGCTACCTGGTCAAGGCCGACTTCAGTGACTCCGGGGGCATCTTCCAGGGCGCCGAGGTCACCTATCGCGGCGTGGCCGTCGGCAAGGTCGAGAGGCTCAACCTGATCGGCGGGGGCATCGAGCTCGGGCTGCGCCTGAGGCCGGGCAGCAAGGTCCCGACACCGGTGAAGGCCTTCGTCGACAACCGCTCCGCGGTCGGCGAACAGTTCGTCGACCTCCAGCCGCAGAGCGACGACGGCAAGCTCCTGAGGGGCGGGGACCTGATCCCGGTCTCGATGACGTCGATCCCGATCCAGCCGACGCAGCTCGTGGTCAACCTCGACCGGCTGGTCCGTAGCGTCAACACTGCCGACATCACGGTGGTCCTGGACGAGCTCGGCAAGGCCTTCTCGGGTTCCAGCGGCGACCTGCAACGACTCATCGACGCCAGCACCCAGCTCACCGCCGCGGCGACGCAGAACCTGCCGCAAACGCTGAAGCTGATCCGGGACAGCAAGCCGGTGCTGGACACCCAACGCGATGTGGCGGGAAGCTTCCGGTCCTACACCGCCTCGCTCGCCTCGCTGACGGCGCAGCTGCGGGCCAGCGACCCCGACTTCCGTTCCTTGTTCGCGGCCGGGACGGACAGCGCCAAGGCCACCACCTCGCTGCTCGAGGCAAACCGGACCAACCTGCCGGTGCTGCTGGGCAACCTGATCACGACTGCCCAGATCCAGGCCGTTCGGATCCCGGCGTTGCGTCAGATTCTCGTGACCTACCCGAATGTCGTCGCGGGTGGCTTTACCGTCACGCCAGGCGACGGCACGGCCCACTTCGGGCTGGCCAGCACGATGTCCCCGTCCGCCTGTAGCGCCGGCTATCAGACGACGGCCAAGCGCGACCCGTCCAACGTCTCGGCGCGGCCGTCCAACACTCGGGCCTACTGTGCCTCGCCGAGCTCCACCGGGACCAGCATCAGGGGTGCTGGGCACGCGCCCCGGGCCGACGGCCTGAGGCCGTACCCCAACGACGCGGGCGGCGTGAACTCCTCACCCTCGGCGAGGGCTGCCTCCCTCTACGCCGGTACGACCTCAACCAACGACTACGCGACCGTCCTGGCCGACTACGACCCCACCACGGGGCATGCGATCACCGCTGACGGCGCCCGCTACACGGTCGGCAACAACGCAGCCGCGATCTCCGCCTTCGGACCAGCAGCCTGGGAGTGGCTGCTGCTCGACCCTCTGCGTCGCTCGTGAGCACCGCACCACCGGCCGTGCCCAGCTCGGTCGACAACGCCTCGGCCCAGCCCTCGTCGACCGGGCCCTCGTCGGCCGGGCCCTCGTCGACCGGGGGGGACACTGGTGCGGTGACCCCAGTGCCCGTCGTACCTCCTTCGCTTGCCGGAGGGACGGTGCTGACCCGGGGTGCCCGTCGTGCCCTCGTCATGCTGGCCGTGCTCGGGGCTCTGCTGCTCGCGGCCAGCGTGGCGCTTGCTCTGGTGTGGGCCGGCGAGAAGCGCTCGCGCGACGACCGCTCACAGGCCCGTTCGGACGCCGTCGCTGCTGCGCGTCAGGAGATGGTGAACCTCGACAGCCTGAGCGCGGGCACCATCGACGCTGACCTCGCGAAGATCATCGCTGGTGCCGTCGGGTCGTTCAAGGACCAGTTCGTCAAGGCCAAGACCGACCTCAAGCAGGTGGTCGCCCAGCGCAGGACCATCTCGACCGGCGTGATCCGGTCCTCCGGCGTCGTTCGCTCCGACAGCGACACGGCGACTGTCCTCATCGCCGTCGACCGCACGGTCAAGGACGCCTCGACGGCACAGCCGGCCACGACCACGGACCGCTGGCGGCTGGACCTGGAAAAGCACGGCGGCCGCTGGCTCGTCTCCAACCTCAACCCGGTGAGCTGACCCATGACGGACCAGCCCAGCCGCCCGCCGGTGCTCGCCGACGAACCGGCCGACCCCTCTACCGGTCCGGTCGACCCCGCACCGGCGCCCTCCCCGCCTCAGCGCACCCGATTCGCCGAGCCGGCCGGTTCGACGTCGGCCGCCGCTGCCATGCCCACGCCAACGGCCACGCCAACGCCCACGCCAACGCCTACGCCCGCGCTCCCGACAACACCCACGCCAAGGCTCGAACCGCCCGTGCCAGCCGAGCCGGCCCCGATCGGGCTGGTGAAGGGGCCCGAACCCGCGCCCAGCGCAGTGCCACCCGCCACGGCGGCGCCCGCCGAGGAACCGGACGCCGTACCCGCCGTACCCGCCGTAGGTGTGGCGACGGGTGGTCGCGGACTGGTGCTGGTGCTGGGCGGTGTCGTTCTGGTGCTCGCCGTGCTGACCGCCTTCCTGGGCTACCAGGCCTACGCGACGCGCGGTCAGAGCACCGTTGAGACCAGCCGCCGGGACGCGGTCGGTGCGGCGCGCAACGCGGCCCGGCTGGTCTTCAGCTACGACTACCGGCACCTGACAAAGGACTTCGCGGCCGGCCGGGCGACGACGACCGGGGTGTTCCGCGGTGAGTACGACAAGACCACGGCCAAGCTCGTCAACGACGTGGCGCCGCGCTACAAGGCGGTCGTGGTCGCCGACGTCAGCGACGCAGCCGTGACCAGTGCCTCCGCCAGCCAGGTGGTGGCCCTGGTGTTCCTGAACCAGAGCTCCAGCAGCACCCTCGCGGCTCAGCCGAAGATCACGCAGAGTCGGCTCGAGCTGACGATGGTGCACCGGGATGGCCATTGGCTGGTCGGCAGGATCAAAGCGCTCTAGACCGCTTTGGACCAGCTCGAGACCCCGTGCTCTCGACTGCATGCTCTCGACCGGAGCCGGGCGGGCGTGTCCACAAGCCAGGCGTGGGGTCTTGACGCGGCAGGGGTGACAGCCTCACTGTTGTCAGGCGGTGACGCTGGGCAGTGGTAGGACGCGCTGCGAGCGACAGACCGCCACCCGTAGGCCTGCCTTTGGACAGGTGAAGGATTCTTGCGTAGAGTTCAGCGTTGCGCTGCCTCCCGTCATATATCTGCTCACGTCCCGATGATGTCTGCAGTCGGTCGAGTGTGTAAGCGCCGCTGAGATCGATCGGCAGTCGGGTGACCCCCGGCCGCCCCCGGAAGGACCCTCTGTTGGCCGTTCCTCGCCCGTCCACCCGCATGTCGTTCGCCAAGATCCGTGAACCGCTGGAAGTGCCCAACCTGCTCGACCTCCAGGTCTCGAGCTTCGACTGGCTCGTCGGCAACGAGCTCTGGCAGACCAGGGTGCAGACCGCCCTGGACGCCAGCCCGGTTGCCGGCTCGCAGGTCTCGACCACCTCGGGCCTTGAGGAGATCTTCGAGGAGATCTCGCCGATCGAGGACTTCTCCGGCTCGATGTCCCTGAGCTTCCGGGACCACCGCTTCGAGCCGACCAAGTACTCCGTGGAGGAGTGCAAGGACAAGGACATGACGTACGCCGCTCCGCTGTTCGTCACGGCGGAGTTCACCAACAACACCACCGGCGAGATCAAGAGCCAGACGGTGTTCATGGGTGACTTCCCGGTCATGACCGACAAGGGAACGTTCGTCATCAACGGCACCGAGCGCGTCGTCGTGTCGCAGCTGGTCCGGTCCCCGGGTGTCTACTTCGACAAGCAGATCGACAAGGTCACCGACAAGGACACCTACTCCTGCAAGGTGATCCCGAGCCGCGGCGCGTGGCTCGAGTTCGAGGTCGACAAGCGCGACTCGGTCGGCGTGCGCATCGACCGCAAGCGCAAGCAGCCCGTCACGGTCCTGCTCAAGGCCCTGGGCTGGGACGACGCCCGCATCCTGGAGCGCTACGGCGACTACGAGTCGATGCGGATGACGCTCGAGAAGGACCACACCACCGGTCAGGACGACGCCCTGATCGACATCTACCGCAAGCTGCGTCCCGGCGAGCCGCCGACGAAGGAGTCGGCCCAGACGCTGCTCGACAACCTCTTCTTCAACGCCAAGCGCTACGACCTCGCCAAGGTCGGCCGCTACAAGGTGAACAAGAAGCTGGAGCTCACGCAGGCGCTGGACCAGGGAACGCTGACTGAGGAGGACATCCTCGGGACGATCGACTACATCGTGAAGCTGCACGCCGGCGAGGCTGGCTTCGAGACCGATGACATCGACCACTTCGGTAACCGTCGCCTGCGCACGGTCGGGGAGCTGATCCAGAACCAGATCCGCCTCGGCCTGGCCCGGATGGAGCGCGTCGTCCGCGAGCGGATGACCACCCAGGACGTCGAGGCGATCACCCCGCAGACCCTGATCAACATCCGCCCCGTCGTCGCCTCCATCAAGGAGTTCTTCGGGACGTCGCAGCTGTCGCAGTTCATGGACCAGACCAACCCGCTGTCGGGCCTGACCCACAAGCGCCGGCTGAGCGCCCTCGGACCGGGTGGTCTGTCCCGCGAGCGGGCCGGCTTCGAGGTCCGCGACGTGCACCCCAGCCACTACGGCCGGATGTGCCCGATCGAGACCCCCGAGGGGCCGAACATCGGTCTGATCGGCTCGCTCGCGACGTTCGCGCGGGTCAACTCGTTCGGCTTCGTCGAGACGCCGTACCGCAAGGTCGACAACGGCCGCGTGACGGATCAGGTCGACTACCTGACCGCGGACGAGGAGGACAAGCACGTCGTCGCCCAGGCCAACAGCCCGCTCGACGACGGCGGCTCGTTCTCCGACTCCAAGGTGCTCGTACGCCGCAAGGGTGGCGAGGTCGACTACATCGACCCGTCCGGCGTGGACTACATGGACGTCTCGCCACGCCAGATCACCTCGGTCGCGACGGCCATGATCCCGTTCCTCGAGCATGACGACGCCAACCGCGCGCTCATGGGGTCCAACATGATGCGCCAGGCCGTCCCGCTGCTGCGCAGCGAGGCTCCCCTGGTCGGCACCGGCATGGAGTACCGCGCCGCTGTCGACGCCGGGGACGTCATCACCGCCGAGCAGGCGGGTGTGGTGGAGGAGCAGTCCGCGGACTACATCACCGTCATGCACGACGACGGGACCCGACGCACGTACCGGCTGAACAAGTTCCGCCGCAGCAACCAGGGCACCTGCATCAACCAGAAGCCCATCGTCGAGGAGGGCCAGCGGGTCGAGCAGGGCCAGGTCATCGCCGACGGTCCCTGCACCGAGCTGGCCGAGATGGCGCTCGGCAAGAACCTGCTGGTCGCGTTCATGCCGTGGGAGGGCCACAACTACGAGGACGCGATCATCCTCTCGCAGCGCCTGGTGCAGGACGACGTGCTCACGTCGATCCACATCGACGAGCACGAGATCGACGCCCGCGACACCAAGCTCGGCGCCGAGGAGATCACCCGCGACATCCCCAACGTCTCCGAGGAGGTCCTCGCCGACCTCGACGAGCGCGGGATCATCCGGATCGGCGCCGACGTCACCCCCGGTGACGTCCTCGTCGGCAAGGTCACGCCCAAGGGAGAGACCGAGCTGACCCCGGAGGAGCGCCTGCTGCGCGCCATCTTCGGCGAGAAGGCCCGCGAGGTGCGGGACACGTCCCTGAAGGTGCCGCACGGTGAGTCCGGCAAGGTCATCGGCGTCCGCGTCTTCAGCCGGGAGGACGGCGACGAGCTGCCCCCCGGCGTGAACGAGCTGGTCCGGGTCTACGTCGCCCAGAAGCGCAAGATCAGCAACGGCGACAAGCTCGCCGGCCGGCACGGCAACAAGGGCGTCATCTCCAAGATCCTGCCCGTCGAGGACATGCCGTTCCTCGAGGACGGGACCGCGGTCGACGTCGTCCTCAACCCGCTCGGCGTACCGGGGCGCATGAACGTTGGGCAGGTCCTCGAGACCCACCTCGGCTGGATCGCGAAGTCCGGCTGGAAGGCCGAGGGCAAGGGTGTCTGGCAGGACCGGCTCAGGAGCATCGGTGCGGACGAGGCCCCCGCGGGAACCAACACCGCCACGCCCGTCTTCGACGGTGCCCGCGAGGATGAGATCATCGGCCTGCTGAGCTCCACGCTCCCGAACCGGGACGGCAACCGCATGATCGGTGAGACCGGCAAGGCCCAGCTGTTCGACGGTCGCTCCGGCGAGCCGTTCCCCGGCAAGGTCAGCGTCGGCTACATCTACATCCTGAAGCTGCTCCACCTGGTCGACGACAAGATCCACGCCCGCTCGACCGGCCCGTACTCGATGATCACGCAGCAGCCGCTGGGTGGTAAGGCCCAGTTCGGCGGCCAGCGGTTCGGCGAGATGGAGGTGTGGGCGATGCAGGCATATGGCGCTGCCTACGCCCTCCAGGAACTGCTGACCATCAAGTCCGACGACGTGCTCGGTCGCGTGAAGGTCTACGAGGCCATCGTCAAGGGCGAGAACATCCCAGAGCCCGGCATCCCCGAGTCCTTCAAGGTGCTCATCAAGGAGATGCAGTCGCTGTGCCTCAACGTCGAGGTGCTCTCCAGCGACGGCATGGCCATCGAGATGCGCGACACCGACGAGGACGTCTTCCGCGCAGCGGAGGAGCTCGGCATCGACCTGTCCCGACGTGAGCCCAGCTCCGTCGAAGAGGTCTAACGGCGCCGGGTACGACGGTCGGCCGGCGCTCCGGCTCCGCCCGCCCGTCGTACCCCGCCTCTCGCTCCACACCAGTCTTTTTTGCTAGAGAAGCCAAGAGAGAAGGCACCGTGCTCGACGTCAACTTCTTTGACGAGCTGCGTATCGGCCTCGCTACCGCTGACGACATCCGTCAGTGGTCGCACGGCGAGGTCAAGAAGCCCGAGACAATCAACTACCGCACCCTCAAGCCTGAGAAGGACGGCCTGTTCTGCGAGAAGATTTTCGGTCCGACTCGCGACTGGGAGTGCTACTGCGGGAAGTACAAGCGGGTCCGCTTCAAGGGCATCATCTGCGAGCGCTGCGGCGTGGAGGTCACGCGCGCCAAGGTTCGTCGTGAGCGGATGGGGCACATCGAGCTGGCCGCCCCGGTCACCCACATCTGGTACTTCAAGGGCGTTCCGTCCCGGCTGGGCTACCTGCTCGACCTGGCCCCGAAGGACCTCGAGAAGATCATCTACTTCGCGGCCTACCTGATCACCTCCGTCGACGTCGATGCGCGGCACCGTGACCTCGCGACGCTGGAGGCGACCATCGGCGTCGAGAAGAAGCGGATCGAGGACCGGCGCGATGCTGACGCCGAGACCCGCCAGAAGAAGCTCGAGGACGACCTGGCTGCCCTCGAGGCCGAGGGCGCCAAGGGCGACGTCCGCCGTAAGGTCCGTGAGGGCGCGGAGCGCGAGCTGCGCCAACTCCGCGACCGCGCGCAGCGCGAGCTCGACAAGCTCGAGGAGGTCATCGACACCTTCAAGAAGCTCGAGCCCAAGCAGCTGATCGCCGACGAGACGCTGTACCGCGAGTTGCGGGACCGCTTCGCCGAGTACTTCACCGGTGGCATGGGAGCCGAGGCGCTCCAGCGACTGCTCGAGAACTTCGACCTCGAAGCCGAGGGCGAGTCCCTCCGGGAGACGATCCGCTCGGGCAAGGGCCAGAAGAAGGTCCGCGCGCTCAAGCGCCTCAAGGTCGTCGCGGCGTTCCTGAACACCCGCAACTCACCCATGGGCATGGTCCTGGACTGCGTCCCGGTCATCCCGCCGGACCTGCGTCCGATGGTGCAGCTCGACGGTGGCCGGTTCGCCACCTCCGACCTGAACGACCTCTACCGCCGCGTGATCAACCGCAACAACCGGTTGAAGCGCCTTCTGGACCTCGGTGCGCCCGAGATCATCGTCAACAACGAGAAGCGGATGCTGCAGGAGGCCGTCGACGCGCTGTTCGACAACGGCCGCCGCGGCCGTCCGGTCACCGGTCCGGGCAACCGGCCCCTGAAGTCCCTGTCCGACATGCTCAAGGGCAAGCAGGGCCGCTTCCGCCAGAACCTCCTCGGCAAGCGCGTCGACTACTCGGGCCGTTCGGTCATCGTCGTCGGTCCGCAGCTCAAGCTGCACCAGTGCGGCCTGCCGAAGCAGATGGCGCTCGAGCTGTTCAAGCCGTTCGTCATGAAGCGGCTCGTCGACCTCGACCACGCGCAGAACATCAAGTCGGCCAAGCGCATGGTCGAG
>JBBRNK010000007.1:0-178595 GCA_038230355.1 Mycobacteriales bacterium
CTTTGACGTGCCGGGCCATCCGGGTCGGCAGGGCGTAGCTCCCACTGTGTGCCGGGGTCGGGTCGACTTTGGCGGTGAGCATCCGGGTGAGGGCGACCTGCAGTGCGGGGTCGGTCCAGGCGGGCGGCTGTGCTGGTCGGGTGGCGTCGGGGTCTGGTCCGGGTTCGCGGACATACCGGGGGCGGGGGATGCTGGCGAGGAACGCACGCACGTCGGTGCTGTCCTCAGCCCAGGCCAGGTCTCCCGCGGAGGGTGGGACATCAGAGCTCAGCTGCCGCCGGACCGGCGGTGGGTCGGTGGATGCTGGGGTGGCTGGCGGTGGGGTGGGCTTGGCAGGTCGGGGTGGTCGTTGCCACCGGTGCACGCCGGGACTCTGACCGTCGTCGCGTTCAGCCTCGACCAGCAGGTTCGGGGAGGGCGGGTAGCTCTGGCACCTCACGACCGGCGGAGGCGGGCTGGACCGCGCCCGATCCAGCAGGTCCAACAGGGCCTCGTGCACCGGGTACCAGTGGTCCAGGAACATCTCCTGCTCCTCGCGCTGGGCCTGCTCGAACCCAGCCGTGGTGACACCACGCTGCCCCGCCAACCACCCCCGCTCCGCCGGCTCCGGCTCGCAGGTCTCCGGCAGCTCGTCGAGGTCGAGGTCGACCAGCTCGACCTGCCGCGTCCTGAGCCGTTCCGCCACCACCGGCCCAGCCGCCGGCACTGTTGCCGGCGCTGGCGATGGTGCGGGCGCCGGGCTGGTGTCGGGAGGTGACGGTGGCGTGGTGGAGGTGGGGGGTTGGTGGACGGCGCTGTCGAGGCTGATGAGTTCCCCGTCGGCATTCACAACGGCCCGGCGCAGGGTGGCGTTCGCGGCGAGCTCACGGGCTTCGGTGGCGCTGATCAGGCCCAGTCCGGGGATCTCCCCCGGGTCTTGGCTGGCGCCGGTGAGGGCCTCGAAGCTCAGCACCACCAGCGCCTGCCAATGCTCGGCGGGGTCGGCTCGGCCACAGACCAGGTCGCTGAGTAGGTCGAACCGGCGTTGCGCGAGGGTGCGGGTCTCCTCCGGCTCGGCGCATCCCAGCTGGGCATCCAGCGCGGCCATCAGGGCCGCCACCTGCCCGGGACTGCCGTGCGCCTCGAACACCCCGACCCCCGCCTGGTACTGACCGGCCCACACCCCCCGGCCTTGCTTGGCCTTCTCGTGCCGCGCGGCCGCCGCCTCCGGATCGAGTACCAGCGCTGCAGCGTGGACGGCCTTGCCGACCTGATACGGCGTCCGGGCACCCCGCTGCGCCGCGACCATCCCCAGCACCACCTCTTCCTGCTCGAAGGTCAGCCGGCACGACAGCAACGCGTTCAACGCCGCGTCGGCGTGCTTGATCGACCAAGCCCCACTGCCCACCAGCTCGATGACCTTCGGGTGCTCGCAGGCATGTTCGGAGTCCTGGAGCAGGTTCTTCATGCTCTGCGGCGACTGGGCCAACAACAACGACAACTCATCCGGGACGAACCGGCGCTCTGCCATCGAGTGCATCTGGGCGAACTCCTGCACCAGCTGCCGCAACACCAACGTGTCGACCTGCACCCGCCGATGCACCTCAGCCAGCCGCTCCAGGTGCAGCGCGCGGAGCTGCAACACGCGGGCTGGGGACTGAGGAGCGGACACCGTAGAATCATACGGAAATTCGACTCACTGTGAAAAAGTTGTGCACAGGCAAAGGGCTTTTCGGCACATGACATCGGGAGATGTAGACAATGCATTTTGCGACACATCGGTCCTGGGTCTCGACGTTGGCCCGGACCGCTGAGCCGCGGCAGCAGGAAATCGCAGGAAGCAGCCCGGACCCCCCGGAGCCCGCGTCCGGGGCATGATGAGGCAATGCAGCTGCCCGTCATGCCACCGGTGAAGCCCATGCTTGCCAAGAGCGTCCCCGACGTACCCGAGGGCGACTTTCTGTACGAACCCAAATGGGATGGCTTCAGGTGTGTCCTCTTCAAGGACGGCGACGATGTCGAGCTTGGCAGCCGCAACGAGAAGCCGCTCACCCGGTACTTCCCCGAGGTCGTCGCGGCGGTCAGGGAGAACCTGCCGGAACGGTGCGTCGTGGACGGCGAGATCGTCATCGCAGCGGGCAAGGGGCTCGACTTCGTGGCGCTGCTGCAACGCATTCACCCCGCGGACAGTCGCGTCCAGAAGCTGGCCCTCGAGACGCCCGCTTCGTTCATCGCTTTCGACCTGCTGGCCCTGGGCGACGAGGACCTCACGGGACAGCCGCAGTCGTTGCGGCGTACCGCGCTGGAGGAGGCCTTGAAGGGGGTCAGGCCGCCGGTGTACCTGACGCCGGTGACCTCCGACCCGGCCACGGCGCGGGAGTGGTTCTCGGTCTTCGAAGGGGCCGGGCTCGACGGGGTGATCGCCAAGCCGATGAGCGAGACCTACCAGCAGGACAAGCGGGTGATGCGCAAGATCAAGCACACCCGCACCGCGGACGTCGTGGTCGCGGGCTACCGGCTGCACAAGAGCGGCCCGGTCGTCGGCAGCCTCGTGCTCGGCCTGTACGACGACAGCGGCAACCTTCAGCACGTCGGCGTCGCGGCATCGTTCACGATGGGACGGCGCAAGGAGCTCCTGGACGAGCTCGCGCCGTTCGTGGCCGACGGGCCGCACCCGTGGGTCGGTGACGTGGTGCCCGAGCGCAACCCCAACCAGGCCGCGGGAAGCCGATGGAACAGTGGCAAGGACCTCAGCTTCGTGCCGTTGCGGCCCGAGCTGGTCGCCGAGGTCGGCTACGACGCCATGGAGGGGACCCGCTTCCGGCACACCGCCCAGTTCAAGCACTGGCGCCCGGACCGGGACGCGACGACCTGCACCTACGAGCAGCTCGAGGTTCCGGTGCGCTTCGACCTCGGCGCGGTCCTCGGCGCCTGACCGCCTACGCCACCTGGGGGTTGCCCTTCCCCGCGCAGCCGGTGATGAAGTGCCCTCGTGGGCCACTCTGACCCTGGGCCCCTCGAGATGAGGAGCACACATGAAGATCGCTCAGCCACCTGCCCGACGACGTGCCACGGCCGTCTTGTCAGCCGTCGCGTCGCTCACCCTCACCCAGCTCGTCCTGCCCCACGAGGCCGCGGTCGCTGCGACGGGTCCCGTCGTGGTCGCCAGCGGCCTCGACAACCCACGTGGTCTCGTCTTCGGTGCGGGCAAGGCCCTCTACGTCGGGGAGGCCGGACATGCCGGCCCGCTCTGCCTCGGCGCGCCGGGCGAGCTCGGCCCGACCTGCGTCGGCTTCACGTCCCGGATCAGTGTCCTCAACGTCGGCACCGGTGCCCGCCGAACGGTCGTGAAGAACCTGCCGTCGATCGGGACGGCTGTCGCCTCGACCGGGATCGACGGGGTCGCCATCAACGACGGCCGGGTCGCCGGCATCATGACCGGCGCTCCTCAAGGCGCCCCGCCCGATGCTTGCACCGGCTCGACCGACCCGACCTGCGCGGCAACGGTGGCCGCAGTGAACAAGCGCGTCGGCGACCTTTTCGTCGTCAACAGCAGGCACCAGGCCCGCACGCTCGCCGAGGTCGGCACCATCGACTACCAGTACATCGTCGACAACAAGGCGACCCTCGACCCGGCCAACCCGGACTTCCGGCCAGGCGACGCCAACCCCTACGGCATCACCGCAGCGCCGGGTGACGGTTGGTACATCACCGATGCGGGCAGCAACACGCTCGACCGCGTCGACCGCAACGGGACCGTGCACGTCCTGGCCTACTTCCCCAATCCCCCAGGCCCAGCCGACCAGCGCTTCCCCTACGACGCCGTCCCGACGTGCGTCGCCACGTCCGGTCGCGCTGTGTGGGTCGGGACGCTGTCCGGTCAGGTCTACCGGTACTCCGGAGGCCACATGACCCTGGTCGCCGACCGCAGCGACGGCCTGACCGCCGTCAACGGCTGCGCAACCGACCGTGCGGGCAACCTCTACGCCAGCAACATCTTCGGCGTGGACGCCAACACCTTCTTCGCCCCGCACAGCGGCAAGGTCAGCAAGATCACGCCCGGCGGCACGGTCACGACAGTTGCCGGTTCCGAGGGCCTGAGCTTCCCGTCCGGAGTCGCCATCAACGGGGGGAAGCTCTACGTCGCAACCAACTCGATCTGCCCGAGCGACCTTGCCCTGGTGGGGCCGAACGACCCGCCGGTCTGTGACGCCACCGGGCAGGTGGTTCGGCTCGCGCTCTGACGGCGACGCACTGACGTCGGAAGCCGCTCGGCGAGGGTGTCAGACTCCTGTCCCGTGTCTGCCACCCTCGTCGTCTCCGGCCTGACCGTCGTGCGTGGCCCGCTGATCGTCCTGTCCGACGTCTCCGTCACGGTGGCTCCGACCTCCAGGATCGGTGTCGTCGGGCCGAACGGGGTGGGCAAGTCGACGCTGCTGGCGTGCCTGGCGGGCGAGCTCCGTCCCGACACGGGGACGCTGAGCCTCGCGCCACCGACCGCGAACGTGGGCCTGCTCCCCCAGGAACCCGAACGGGTGCCCGGTGAAAGTGTGGTGCGGTTCCTGCTGCGACGTACCGGGGTCACGCGGGCGCAGGCGGACCTCGACGCCGCCACGCAAGCACTCACCGTCGGAGCCCCCGGGGCCGACGATGCCTTCAACCACAGCCTGGAGCGCTGGCTCGACCTCGGCGGCGCGGATGTCGAGTCGCGCGCAGGGGAAATCTGCGCCCGGATCGGTCTGTCGCCCGCCCTGCTCACGACCGACATGACATCGCTGTCGGGAGGGCAGGCGGCCCGCGCCTCCCTCGCGTCGATCCTGCTGTCCCGCTTCGACGTCTTCCTTCTCGACGAGCCGACCAACGACCTCGACTTCGCCGGGCTGGAGCACCTCGAGGGCTGGGTGCGGGGGCTGCAGTCCGGCCTGGTCCTGGTCTCGCACGACCGCGAGTTCCTGTCGCGCACGATCACGTCGGTCCTCGAGATCGACGGCCCGCTGCGCACCGCGAAGCTCTACAACGGCGGCTGGGAGGCGTTTCTGGACCACCGCGCCCTGGCCAGGCAACAGGCACGGGACGCCTTCGAGGAGTACGACGACAAGCGCTCCGGGCTGGTCGACCAGGCCCAGAGGCAGCGCGAGCAGTCCGTGCGGGGGGCGGTGCGAGCCAAGCGCAAGGCCCCTGACGGTGACAAGGTCGCCCGCGGTGCCCGCATGGAGGCGGCGACGCACTCCGCGTCGCGGGTCAAGACCATCGAGGCCCAGCTGGGCCGGCTCGACGAGGTCGAGGAGCCACGCAAGGAGTGGCAGCTGCAGATGTCGATCGCGACCGCCCCTCGCTCGGGTGAGGTGGTCGCGGTCCTGAAGGACGCGGTCATCCAGCGCGGCACGTTCACCCTCGGCCCGCTCTCCCTACAGATCTCGTACGGCGAACGGGTCGCCCTCGTCGGCCCCAACGGCTCGGGCAAGACGACCCTGCTCGAGGCCCTGCTGGGCCGGATCCCCCTGACCTCAGGAGAAAGCGCCCTCGGCTCCGGGATCAGGCTCGGCGAGGTCGACCAGGCGAGGGTGCTGTTTGCTGGCGACGCGTCGGTGACACACGTGCTCGAGGAACGCACAGCCTGGCCCTCCGGGGAGGTGCGGACGCTGCTGGCGAAGTTCGGGCTGCGCGGTGAACACGCCCTGCGGCCCGGCGCCTCGCTGTCCCCTGGTGAGCGCACGCGGGCGGCGCTGGCCCTGCTCCAGGCCGTCGGTGTGAACCTGCTCGTCCTCGACGAGCCCACCAACCACCTGGACCTGCCCGCGATCGAGCAGCTCGAGCAGGCCCTGGAGGGGTACGACGGCACGCTCGTCCTGGTGACCCACGACCGTCGGCTGGCCGACGCCGTCGCCGTCACCCGTACCGTCACCCTGGGCTGACCGTTCCGCTCCGCCTGCGCCGGCTGGCAGAATGCCCCGGTGACCTCTCCGACCCCCTTGGACCGACTCGTCGACCTGCTCGACCTCGAGACGATCGAGGTCGACATCTTCCGGGGGAAGCAGCCGGTCGAGTCACTGCAGCGGGTCTTCGGCGGTCAGGTCGCCGGCCAGGCTCTCGTCGCCGCCGGGCGGACCGTCCCCAGCGACCGTCCCGTGCACAGCCTGCACGCGTACTTCCTGCGACCCGGTGACCCGAGCATCCCGATCGTCTACGAGGTGGACCGGATCCGCGACGGTCGCAGCTTCACCACGCGCCGCGTCATCGCCGTGCAGCACGGCAAGGCCATCTTCAACATGAGCGCCTCCTTCATGGTCGTGGAGGCCGGCCTCGAGCATCAGAGCGCGGCGCCCGTCGTACCCGCGCCCGAAACGCTTCCGACGATGCAGGAGCGGATGGCGGACTACTCAGACGCTCTCGGTGGCTGGTTTGCCCGGCCACGGCCGATCGACATCCGTTACGTCTCCGAGCCCCCGCTGGTGGCGCGGGACCGCGGGCTGAAGGTCGAGGCCCGTTCGCAGGTGTGGATGCGGGCCGACGGCACGCTGCCCGACGACCCGCTGCTGCACGTGTGCGCCGTGACCTTCGCCTCCGACATGACGCTGCTCGACTCGACTCTGCTCACGCACGGCCTCGCCATGGGCAAGGACGACATCCAGCTCGCCAGCCTCGACCACGCGATGTGGTTCCACCGGCCGTTCCGGGCCGACGAGTGGTTCCTCTACGACCAGGACTCCCCGCACACCGGCGGCGCCCGCGGTCTGGCCCGCGGCGAGATCTACACCCACGACGGGCATCTGGCCGTCAGCGTCGTCCAGGAGGGGCTGATCCGCGTCGGCCGGTAGCCGTCGCCCTGCTCGCTCAGAGGGGCGTGGCGGCCAGGATCCGGTCCGACGCGGGCAACGTGATCGTGTTGATGTGGGGCACGAACAACTCGTGGCACAGCTCGATGTCGACGTCGGGGTGCGAGGTGACCCCCATCGAGGCGACCACGGGGAACACCCGTTCGTGCAGGAAGGCATTCAGGGCGTCCTCGCTGTCCCACACGTCGGTGCAGTGCAGAACACCGTCGGCGTCGAAGGACGCGACGTGGACGTCCCCACCGGCAGCAGGGTTGCCGACCCAGTCGGCGAGGCGACGGATCTCGTCGTACGTCTGTTGGGTGATGCCCTTCCAGGTCATCCGCATCACGATCGCCATGTTCGTTTCCTCTTCCGCAGAAGGTGGCTGACGCCGTCATGGTCCGCCTCCGCGCGCACGCTCGCAAGACGCTGACCTCAGGGTTTCGGGCGGTCCTTGTCCCGGCTCGGCTGGACCCGTTTGGGCTCCCCCGGCTGCAGCGCGAACGACGGCGGGAACGGTGCCTCACCCTCGGTCTGCCGGTCGTAGAGCTCGAGCAGCGGCGTCAGGTCGTGGGCCACGTCGTCGATCGCGGCGTGCACGTCGCCGAGCCGGGCGAAGCGGTCACGCATCGTCCAGATGTCGAAGTCGGCGATCTCGCAGTCGGGCAGCTCCGCCCAGGTGACGGGGGCGCTGACGGTTGCCTGCGGTCGGGCACGCACGCTGTACGCCGAGGCGATCGTCTGGTCCCGCGCCATCCGGTTGAAGTCGAGGAACACCCGCTCCCCGCGCTCCTCCTTCCACCACTTGGCGGTCGCCAGCTCCGGCCGCCGGCGCTCGATCTCACGGGCAACCGCGACGGCACAGTGCCGGACCTCGGTGAACGTGTAGGCGGGCTTGCAGCGGATGTAGACGTGGACCCCCTTGGAGCCGCTGGTCTTGGGGAACGTCACGATCCCCAGCTCGTCGAAGAAGGCCTGCAGCTCCAACGCCACCTCGACGACGTCGTCCCAGTCCGTGCCCGGCATGGGGTCGAGGTCGATCCGCAGTTCATCGGGGTTCTCGACGTGCGAGCGGCGCGACGGCCAAGGGTGGAAGTCGAGCGTCGACATCTGCACGGCGTAGGCGACGTGCGCGACGTCCACCGGGCACAGCTCGGTCGCGGAGCGGCCGCTGGGGAAGTGCACGGTGACGGTCTCGATCCAGGGCGGGCGACTGCTGGGGACCCGCTTGGTGTAGATCGCCTCGCTCTCGGCACCCTCGGGGTGCCGCTTCAGGACGGTCGGACGCTCCCGCAGGGCCCGGACGATGCCGTCCCCGACGGACAGGTAGTACTCGACCAGGTCGATCTTGCGACCACGACCCTCGGGCAGGCCCGAGAAGTAGGTCCGGTCGGGGTTGGTGACCTTGAGCAGCCGCTCCCCGCTGGGCGTGTCGATCGTGAGCTCCAGGAAGGGCGAGGCCATGCTGGCACGGTACGACGCGAGGCCGGCCGTCACCGGGACGTCACCTCGGGTCGCGGAACACCGGAGCGCCCTGGTTCGCTGGAGTGAGCGTGAGATGGACCCGCACGAGCAGCAGGAGAGGACCCGCCATGGACAGCACCCGTACCTACCCCGTACAGAAGACCGAGGAGCAGTGGCGCGAAGAGCTGAGCGCCGAGGAGTACGCCGTACTCCGTCGTGCCGGCACCGAGCGCCCCTGGACCGGTGAGTACAACGAGACGAAGACGCAGGGCGTCTACTCCTGCCGCGCCTGCGCGTCCGAGCTGTTCCGGTCCGACGCCAAATTCGACTCGCACTGCGGCTGGCCGAGCTTCTACGAGCCCAGCGCGAAGGACAACGTCGAGCTGATCGAGGACCGCACGATGGGCATGCTGCGGGTAGAGGTTCGGTGCGCGACCTGCGGCAGCCATCTGGGCCACGTGTTCGACGACGCGCCGCAGACACCGACCGGCGACCGCTTCTGCATGAACTCTGTCTGTTTGCGACTTGAGCCGGATGCCTCCTAGTCGATGGTAAAAGTGTCAGGCGTGCCAGCGACGACCGAGGTGAGGACTGTGACCGCCAGCGACACCGAACGTGTCCTCCTTCCGTCGGAGCCCGCCAGCGTCGCGGACGCCCGGCGGTTCGTCCGCCGGGTCCTGCTCGACTGGGACCTCGAGGACACCGTGGAGGTCGCCACGCTGCTCGTGTCCGAGCTGGCCACCAACGCCGTGCTCCACGCCCGTACGGCGTACGCGGTCACCGTCCTGCGCGGGGCCAGCGAGGTGACGATCGAGGTCCTCGACGGCTCCACTGTCCTCCCCCAGGTCAGGCGGCACAGCTCGACGGCGGCGACCGGCCGTGGGGTGGGGCTGGTGGAGCGGCTCGCGACGGCCTGGGGGGTCCGATCCGGGTCCGAGAACGGCTTCGTCAAGGCGGTGTGGTTCACCGTCCCGATCGGCAGCGCCGGCCAGGGTGACTGGGTCGGAAACTGGCTTGAGGGGCTGTGAGCGGGCCTGCGTCAGGGCAGGCTGGCGACGATCTCGGCCAGCGGCTTGCGTAGCCCGGTCCAGAACGGCGTCTCGAGCTTGGTGTGCAGGCGGGCCCGGCTCGAGCGCAGGTGCCGCAGGCAGTCGACGATCCGGTGCAGCTCATCGGCCTCGAAGGCCAGTAGCCACTCGTAGTCACCCAGGCCGAAGGCCGCCACCGTGTTGGCCCGGACGTCGTCGAACTCGCGGCCCTGCATGCCGTGCTCGGCGAGCATCCCGCGGCGCTCGTAGTCGGGCAGCAGGTACCAGTCGAGAGAGCGGTTGAAGGGGTACACGCAGACGTATCTCTTGGGGTCTTCCCGGCGCACGTAGGCAGGGATGTGGCTGCGGTTGAACTCCGCCGGGCGGTGCAGGCCGACGCTGGACCAGACCGGGGTGAGGTGCCGTCCGAGGGTGGTGCTGCGGAACCGGCCGAAGGCCTCCTGGAGGACGTCCGGGTCGGGGCAGGTCCACCAGACCAGCAGGTCGGCGTCGGCCTTGTAGCCGGACAGGTCGTAGGTCCCACGGGTGTAGACGTCCTTCTCGAGGACCTCGTCGAGCAGCCCCTGCGCCTCGGCGGCCACCAGGCCCCGGTCGTTCGGGAGCGGGGTCGTCGCCTTGAAGACGGCGTAGGTGGTGAACAGGAGCTGGTCGTTGAGCTCCTTCGCGGACTGCTGTGACTCGGCCATGCCCCCATTGTGGACCGTCAGCCGCCGGCCAGCACCGCGCGGGCCGCCTCCTGCCCGCTCCGGGCGACGGCGGGTACACCGACGCCGTCGTAAGCGGCGCCCGCGACCGCGATCCCCGGCGGCAACGAGGCCCGGAGCCGGCGGACGAGGTCGAGGTGACCGACGGCGTACTGCGGAAGCCCACCGCCCCAGCGCGTGACCCGGCTGTCGACGAGCCGCGGCAGCGGACCGACGGCCTCGCGCAGCTCGGCGAGCACTGCCCGGACGAGGTCGGCATCGTCGCGCTGGAGGTCGGCCACGTCGCCGTACCGGCCGACCGAGGCCCTGACGACCGCCGGCCCCGGACGTCCCCACTTGCGACTGGTGAACGTCACGGCCTTCGTCACGCGCCCTTCGACGGCGGGCACGAGATAGCCGCTGCCGCTGCCGGGGCTGTCGCCGTCGAGCACGAGCGTGACGATGCCCACCGATGCGTACCCGATCCCGGCGAGCTCCTCGACGTTGACGTGGGGAGCGAGCAGCCGGGCCGCCGGACCCCCCGGCACGGCCAGCACCACCGCCCCCACGTCCAGGTACGACGGGTCGGCACCCGACCCCGACTCGAGCCGCCAACCGCCCGAGGTGCGCTGGAGCCCGCGGACGGTGGCACCCAGCCGGACGTCGAGGTTGCGCGCAAGGACCGGAGGGAGGTGCCCGAGCCCACCCTCGATCCCGGCGAACACCGGACCGGCGGTGGGCGTGCCCCGTGCCGCCCTCGCGGCGTCCAGCAGGGACGTGTGCCGCACCAGATGCGGCCAGAGCTGCGGCAGCGTGGCTTGCACCGAGAGCAGGTCGGCCCGGCCGGCGTAGACGCCACCGAGCAGGGGGTCGACGAGCCGCTCGACCACTTCCCGGCCGAGCCGGTCAGTGACCAGGTCACCGACCGAGATATCCTGCAGCACAGGCGATCCGGGCCTCTCGGCACCCGCGCGCAACAGGCCCTCCGGGGTCAGGACCTGCCCGAGCCCGGCGACGTCCGTGGGGATCCCCATCACGGTCCCGGTCGGCAGCGGCCGCAGCCTGCCGCGCGTCCAGAGGCTCGCCGCGCCCGCAGCCGGGGACCTGAGGGCGAAGCCCGCCGCGGTGGCGAGGTCGACGCCGTACGGGACGCGGCGCAGCATCGAGTCGGCTCCCTCGTCGACGGGGACGCCGCCGACGTCGGACACCCTGACCTTGCCCCCGACCTGTGGGGATGCCTCGAAGACCACGACGCGCGCACCACCGCGCTGGAGCTCCAGGGCTGCCGCGAGACCCGCGATCCCAGCGCCGACCACGGCAACCAGCCGGCCGTCAGGAGCGAACAGGGCAGCCACGGTCGAAGCCTAGGCGTGACCAGACCGGTGCCCTTCCGTGGCCGACAGCGGGAGCCGCCATGCCCCAGGCTGCGTCACACCGCCGGCACGCATCAGGTTCGCCCCGCCCCGTCCGGAGGTCCCTATGTCCCGACACCTGCTCCCCGTCCTGCTCGTGCCGCTGCTACTGACCGGCTGCGGGGCGAACCAGCAGTCCGCCAGCACCTCCGGGGCGCCGGCTCCCAAGGCGGCGGCCCCAGCAGGGTCCACGGGCGTCGTGGGAGCCGACGCCAAGGACTCCCGGAGCCCCACGACCCCCGGGAGCGTGGTGAAGGCGGACGGGGCGACGGTGGGCACACCGGTCCTACCCCGGTCGGTGATCCGCACGGCCTCCATCACGGTGACCGTCAAGGACGCCGCGGCGGCGGCGGACCGGGCAGCGGCCCTCGCGAAGGCAGGCGGCGGGATGGTGCAGGACGACACCCGCAACCGCCAGGGCCGTGGGTCGGCACACCTGGTGCTGCGGGTCCCCCCAGCGGATGTGCCGTCGACGCTGACGGCATTGTCGAAGCTGGGCAAGGAACAGAGCCGCCAGGCCGACGACCGGGACGTCACCGACCAAGCGATCGACCTCACCAGCCGGATCAGGACTCAGCGGGCCAGCGTCAGCCGGGTGCGGGCTCTGCTGGCCCGGGCCAGCTCACTGTCAGAGATCACCTCGATCGAAGGGGAACTCACCCGCCGCGAGGCCGATCTCGAGTCGCTGCAGAACCGGTCGCAGGCTCTGGTCGGCCAGGTCGACCTGGCCACGGTCGAGGTGTCGTTGTCGAGCGCGGCTCCGCCGGTTGTCGTAGGTGCGCTCGGCTTCAGCGACGGCCTGGCAGGGGGCTGGCACGCCGTCACCGTGATCGCGACTGCGGTCGCTGTCACCGTCGGGGCGCTGCTGCCGTTCGGCCCGCTGCTGCTGCTCGCTGTCGGAGGCCGGTTGCTGTGGCTGCGTCGGCGTGGCGGGGCGGCGGCACGGTCACCCCTTCAGGACCCGGGCGCCTAGGGGAGGAGGCAGAGGGGTGGCAGCAGACAGGTCGGGGTCGGTGTGCTGGCCGGTGGCACCGGTCCGGTGCTGACGGAAGGAGCCACGGGCAGGACGGGCACGGGCACGGGCTTTGGCGAGGAGGACGCTGCTGGCGCGGGCTGCCGCGGCTGCGCCGGAGCTGCGGGAACCGCCGACCGGGGGGCCGTCTGCTGTGTCGGCTGGGTCGCCGGGCGCCGGCTGGCTGTTGCACGGGGACGGGAGCTGCTCCCAGACGGGGAGGTGGCCGGGGCGGGCCCGGGCGCTGCCGGAGCCTGGTAGTCGCCGGTCGGGGCGTCGATAGGCGCGGAGATCGACCCCACCAGAGGTGCATCGACCTGGGTTCCGTCGGCGTACCCGCGTGCCAACGCGAGCACTTCGGCGACGTAGGCGTCCGAGTGGTTGTAGGCCAGGACAGCGCGGGCCTGTCCCGGGCCAGCACTCAGGTCGCCACCGGCGAGGCAGAGGTAGTGGGCTGCCCCCAGCGTGGCGTCGTTGATGTCCATCGGGGTGGCCGTCCCGTCGGCGTTGCCGTCGACGGAGTAGCTGCTCCAGGTGCTGGGGATGAACTGCATGGGTCCGACCGCGCGGTCGTAGGTGCTGTCGCCGTCGTACAGACCCTGGTCGGTGTCGGCGATGTACGCGAAAGCTCGCCCGTCAAGCGCCGGCCCGATGATCGGGGGCGTGGACGTGCCGTCACCCTGCAGCGTCGCACCGGCGAACTGCCCGTGGTCTGACTCCACCCTCCCGATGGCGGCGATCAGCGACCAGTCGATGTGGCAGCCGGGCAAGGCGGTGTCGATGCGGGCAGCCGCGACCCGATAGGCGTTCAACGCGACCTGCGGGATGCCGTTCGCGGCCAGCGCCGAAACCAGTGCTGGGGTCGCAGACACCGGGTGGGCCACCATGACCGGCTCCGCGGTGAGCATCTTTGCGCCCGCGGGCGCACCGGCGCTCAGCCGGGCGACCCAGTTGTCGGGGGCGGGTGACTGCCCCTGCGACGCCGATCGTGGTGCCGACGTGGCCTGGGGCCACGTCGCGGCACTCGCCACACCGAAGGCCGTCGTTGCCAGGGCGACTGGCGCCAGCACCCACGCAAAGGGTTTGCCTCGGAGGGAGTACGGACCGTGGGGGACCCACCTTGCGCGTTGCCTGCTCACGTTCACCGCTTTCTGGACTGTGCACGCAGCCTTACCCGCTGTCGAACGGGTCACACTAAATGCTGACTTCCCGGCCATACCCGGCACCGCGCGAGCAGGGCGGCTGCCCCCGAACAGAACCCTGGAAGCCGGCTCCCCCGGTCGCCGGTCACGATTTCGCGTTGGGTAGGCAGGCGGCGGCCGGGTCGAGCGAGGCGTATGGGTAGTAATCCGCTGCTGACCGCTAGCGTCCTGACGTGTGAGCACATTTCTGTCGATCCTCATGCCGGCCTACAACGAGTCCGCAACGCTGCTGGCTGCCGTCGAGCGCGTTCTTGACGTGGAATACCCCTGCACCTTCGAACTCGTGATCGTCGACGACGGGAGCACGGACGGCACCGGGAACCTGTTGCGGGGGTTGACCGACCCGCGCGTGGTCGTCCGCCACCACGAGGTCAACCAGGGCAAGGGCGCCGCGATCCGGACGGCGTCGTGCACGGCCAGTGGCACCTATCTCATCATCTGCGACGCCGACCTCGAGTACGCGCCGGAACAGATCCCGTCGCTGGTCCGCGTGGTGCTCGAGGAAAGCGGCATCGAGGTTGTCTACGGAACCCGCACGTTCGGCTCCCACAACGCGTACTCATTCTGGTACGTCATGGGCAACAAGGCCGTGACGCTGGCCGCCAACGTGCTTTTCGACTCCTACATCAGCGATCTCGAGACCTGCTTCAAGCTGCTCCCGGTCGCGCTGTACCGCGAGCTCGACGTGCGCTCAGCCGGCTTCGGCATGGAGGCGGAGGTCACCGCCAAGCTCCTTCGCCGCGGCGTCCGGCCCTACGAAGTGCCGATCAGTTACCGCGCTCGTTCGCGCGCCGAGGGCAAGAAGCTCACCTGGCGCGACGGCGTCGAAGCGCTGTGGATCCTGACCCGCATCCGCCTCAAGGGACAGTGAGGGGCCGGCCCGGAGCGAGGTTCCCGCACCGCCTGTCACGCCCTCCCTCAGACCGTCGTGGCCTCGTGGACGTGCGCCACGACGCGGGTCAGCACGTCCGGGTCGGTCTCGGGGAGGACGCCGTGACCCAGGTTGAAGATGTGCCCCTCGGCCGCCTTCGCCTGCTCGAGCACCCGATCGGTCATCGTCCGCACGACCGCCTCGGGGGCGAACACCAGCGTCGGGTCGAGGTTGCCCTGGACCGCCTTGCCCGGCCCGACACGCCGCACTGCCTCGTCCAGGGACACCCGGAAGTCCACGCCGACGACGTCCGCGCCCGCAGCGCCCATGTCGTGCAGCAGCTCGCCTGTGCCGACCCCGAAGTGGATCCGGGGCACGTCCCGCACCCCGGCGAGGATGCGGGCGCTGTGCGGCATCACGTGCCGCCGGTAGTCCTGCGCGGGCAGCGCGCCGACCCACGAGTCGAACAGCTGCACGGCCGACGCGCCCGCATCGACCTGCACCCGAAGGAACGCGATCGTCAGGTCGGCCAGCCGCGACATCAACTCGTCCCACAGCGCGGGATCGCCGTACATCAGGGCCTTGGTACGTCGCTGGTCCTTGCTCGGACCGCCCTCCACCAGGTAGGACGCGAGCGTGAACGGCGCGCCGGCAAAGCCAATCAGGGGGGTCGCACCGAGCTCGGCGACGAGCTGCCGGACAGCCTGCGTGATCTCGGGAGCACCTTCCAGCGGCACCAGCCGGTCGAGGTCCGCGCGCGTCCGGAACGGCTCCGCGACGACCGGGCCGACACCCGGCACGATGTCGAGGTCCACCCCGATTGCTTTCAGGGGCACGACGATGTCGCTGAAGAAGATGGCAGCGTCGACGCCGAACCGGCGCAACGGCTGGAGCGTGATCTCGGTGACCATGTCCGGCCGGAAGCAGGACTCCAGCATGCCGGTGCCCTCGCGAAGCGCGCGGTACTCCGGCAGCGCTCGGCCAGCCTGCCGCATGAACCAGACAGGGGTGTGCGGGACGGGCTCACGTCGACACGCCTTGAGGAAGGCGCTCTCGTGCAGGCCCGGGTGGGCGGCGGCGCGCTGCGGGGGGGTCGTTCTGTCGGTGCTCATCACGGTCGAGGCTAGCCGCCTCCCACGCTTTGTCGGACCTTCGTGGCACGGTGCTGGCAAGGACGGAGGTGGTCACCGTGGCCAGTGCGACGACCGAAATGCTGTGCGTGGACTGCGACAAGATCGTGCTGTTCGAGCAGCCCGACTGCGGCGACGGCCTCGGTGCCTTCGACCTGATGTGCGTGCTGTGCGGAGCGGCCATCACCTTCGGCGGGATGCTCACCCCAGCGTCCGCTCAGGAGAGCTCCGCCGCCTGAGCCGGGCTCAGCCGGCTGCGAGCAGGGCCACCCCCACGAGGGTGCCGAGCGAGCCCACGACCTGCAGGGGCAGCAGCCGCTCGGCCTGGAGCTGGCGGGCCAGCAGGATCGTCACGACCGGGTAGAGCGACCCGAGCACCGACACGACACTGAGCAGGCCACCGCGGGAGGCCACCGAGAAGCACGCGTTCGCGCCCACGTCACCGATCCCGATCGCCGAGAGCAGCCGCAGGTCAGCCGGGACGATGCCGGTCCGAAAGCCGGTCCGAAAGCCGGTCCGGCCGGCTACCACGGCGAACGCCAGCAGGAGCACCCCGACCGACGTCGAACGCATCACCAGCAACGTCACGACCACGGCACCGGACGGCCCCTTGGCGCCATAGGCCAGCAGGACCGAGACCAACCCGAAGCCCAGGGCCGCGAGGCATGCGAGGACCAGCGGCCGGGCCGGGGCACCCCCGGACAGCTCAGGACCACTGGCCAGGATTACCCCGAGGATCGCCACGACGATGCCGGTCACCTGCAGCCCGCTGGGCGACTCCCCCCGGACCAACCCGACCGAAACCGGCAGCAGCGCCCCGAGCGCGGCGATCGGCGCGACCACACCCATCCTGCCGCCGGCCAGGGCGGCGTAGAACGAGCCCAGCCCGAGCACCCCCGCGAGCCCGGCGACGCAACCGACCAGCAGGTGGTCCGGTCGGGCGCCGAACAGCAGGGCCAACGGAACGAGGCAGACCAGGGCCACGGCCTGCGAGCCGCCGACCACCGCGGCAGACGGGAGCCTTCTCGTGGCGGTACCACCGAGGAAGTCCGCCGTACCCCAGAGCAGGCTGGAGAGCAGGGCCAGCGCAACAGACACCCGGGCACCCAAGCACACCGGCGCGTTGCGACCCACCGCGGTGGCACCCCACCTACCTTGAGCAGGTGACCGTTCCCCTCGAGCCGCCGGCTGCGCCGAACGTCTTCGCGCGGGCCGTCGAGGGCCTGCAGGCGGCGCTGCGAGACATCACGCGGCCGGGACTGCTCGAGCTGCACGAGGTGCCCGCCCCGCGTCGGCTCGCCCCGCACTCCGTCGCGTTCAGTGCGGAGGTCAGCAAGGACGGGGACCAGGTCGCGACGGGGCGCTTCGTGGTGCTGCACGACCCTGCGGGCCAGGACGGCTGGCGCGGTGACACCCGCGTGGTCGCCTTCGTCAGCGCCGACGTCGACCCCGAGATGGCCGGTGACCCGGCCCTGGCCGAGGTCGGCTGGTCCTGGCTCACCGACTCGCTCGCCGGACGGGGCGCCCAGCACACCGCCGCGGGCGGCACCGTCACCCGGACCGCCTCGTTGACGTTCGGGCTGGTCGAGGACCCGCAGGAGACCAACGAAGTCGAGGTCCGGGCCTCCTGGAGCCCCCTGCACGACCCCGACGGCAGCCTTGACCTCGGTGTGCACCTGCGGGCCTGGTGCGACCTGCTGTGCATGACGGCCGGCCTGCCGCCGCTGGGCGTCACCGCCCTGCGCAGCCGTACCTGACCCGGGTCAGCGGCTCGCGCGGTCCGACAGCCGCCGCAACGCCGCCTGCTGCTGATCAGGAACCTCTGCCACCGGGGGCACGACAGCCGACGAGGGCCGAGGCAGCCGCAGCGTGAGGTTCGTTCCCTCGCCACGGCGGCTGGCGACCTCCAGGTTGCCGCCGGACAGCCGGGCCCGCTCACGCAGCAGACCCAGCCCGACATGCCGGCCACGGTCGGGACGGACGGTGCTGGGGTCGAAGCCGGGCCCGGCGTCGCGCACCTGGGCGAGCACCGTGGCCTCGTCGATGCGCAGCGACACCACCGCATCGTCGACGTCCGCGTGCTTGACGACGTTCAACAGCGCCTCCTGGAAGAAGCGGTAGACCGTGACGGCAGAGGCAAGCGGGAGCGGGTACGGCGAGTCGGGCCACTCCACGCTGACCTGCAGGCCGTAGCGGGCGTTCATGTCGAGCCGCAGCATCCCCACCGCGGTGGCCAGGTCGCCGTCCCGCAAGGCAGGAGGGCGGGTACGTGCCATGACGGCACGAACCTGCTCCTCGGCGTCCTCGACGTAGTCCGAGAGCTTGGCGAGCTCGACCGGCGTGGAGGGCGACGAGGCGAGCAGGCCGCGGGCGATCATCAGGGACTGGGCGACCGTGTCGTGCAGCTCGGCGGCGAGCTGCCCGCGGGCCCCCTCCTCCGCGGCCACCAGGCCGGACAACAGCTCGAAGACGCCCGCGCCGGCCGTCTCGGCGTCTCGGCGGTGCCGCTCTCCCAGCTCGTCGGCCACGCGGACCCGAAGGTGCAAGGCATCGAGGGTGCGAGCGAGCTCGCCGACCTCGAGCGACGCGCGGGTGACCAGACGCCTGGTCATGTGCATCGGGAGGCCCGGCTCGGCGAGGCGTCGTACCGCATCGCCGTGCAGGCCACGCAGGGTGTTGGCGAGCCGGATGGCAGCCACGACGGAGCACAGGACGACCAGCAGACCGGCGCAGGCACCGGAGGCGAGCGCCTCCACGGCGACGTTGCTGAGGCTGTGGTCGGCCCCGAGCACGACCGCGACCACGCCGACGACCGTGAGGACGGACCCCGCTCCGAGCAGAGTCGCCCAGACCGCGAGCGGCAACCCGGAACGGGACCGACGGATCACCGCAGGACGCCGGTGGTGGTCCAGTCCGCCGCCGACCGGGCAGCTGTGGAGCCTTGGCCGTGCACGGCGACGAGGTCGGGGTCAGCGGCGAGGGCGATGGCGCCGAGCAGGGAGGCGACGGCGCGCTCGACGAGATGCAGCTCCTCGACGATGTCGTCGACCCCACCAGCCGACTCCGCCAGCCGGGCCAGCCGGTCGGCGGACTCGCGGAGCACGGTCAGGGACGGCGCGGTCGCGGCACCGATGTCGCCAAGAGCCTTGGCGGCCTCGCCGGCAACCTCGGCCCGTGCCCGGGCGGCCCGGGCCCTGTCCGACAGGTCCGCGACGGACAGCCACGAGTCGGCCTGGCCGACCAGCACCTCCGCAAGGCGGACCTCCCGCCGGCCGAAGCTCGCGGAACCAGCCGGACGGCGGGCTATGAGGACAGCCTGGGGGTTCTCAGGGTCACCGAGGACGGCGGAGCACCAGGGCCGGCTCTGCTCGCTGCCGGTCGAGACCCCCCGTGCGCCGAGTGCCCGCATGACCCATGGCTCGTCGAACACGTCCGCGTCCACGCGCAGCCGCTGAGGGGCGGTCGCCTCGTCACCGGCGTACCTGACCGGACCGTCGGCAGCGAGCAGCAGCATCTCGACGTCGGCCCCGCCGAACAGCCGGGCCGCGGCGCTGACCACGATGCGGGCCGACGTGTCGCTCGTGCGGGCAGTGAGCCGCTCCTGCCCGGCGGCGAGCTCGGCGAACAGCCTCGCCTCCTGGCTGCGACGGGTCTGCTGGTCGTAGGAGGACCAGAGCAGAGCGAGGGGCACGACGAGCCCGAGCAGCCCGAGGGGGGCGTTCAGCGACAGGTACGCGGCGAGCAGGCCGATCGAGCTGTTGCCCGCCATGTGCACCGCCGACAGAGGCGCGCTGGAGACGAGCATCGGTAGCAGCGGGCGGTTGCTCGTGACCGCGACGGCGACCGCGACCAAGGTGAAGTTCACGACGAACCAGATCGCCATACCGGCGATGGCGCCGGGGATGCCGCCCCCGACGACGCCGGCCATCAGGCTCCCGGCCGCGGCGCCCGCGCCGAACACGGCGATGTTGAACTGCTTCTTCAGCACCGGCCGGCGCAGCACGGTCTGGGCGGCGTAGACGCCGAGCACGACGGCGAGCACCGTCCAGTTGCCGGTGCCCATCACCCAGGCAGCCCCGAGCGCGCTCTCGGTCAAGCTGAACGTCCACGTCTGCCGTCCGAACTGCAGGCTCACCACCGCGATCTCGGCCGCCGCGACGGCAAGGACCAGCAGCGGTACGGCGTACCAGCTCGGCGCTCCCCAGGGCTGGACGAAGGCGGCGACGAGGCCCGCGACCACGGTGGCGACCGCGACCGCGCGGACCGTGCGAGTGGGGCTCACGAGCCGGTCCCCCAGTCGGCGCCGGCCCAGGCATTGGCAGCCCACGCATTGGCGGCCCAGGCATTGGCGGCCCAGGCATTGGCAGCCCAGGCATTGGCAGCCCAGGCGTTCGCGGCCCACGCGTTGGCGGCCCACGCGTTCGCGGCCCAGGCGTTGGCAGCCCAGGCGTTCGCGGCCCAAGCGTTGGCAGCCCACGCGTTCGCGTCGAAGTTGGTCTCGCCGCTGGCGTCGCCACTGCCGTCAAGGGCCTGGCCGTCGGCACCGGCGCAGACCTGCGAGGTTGCCTGCACCAGACCGGCACCGTCCCGGCCGCCGTGCAGGTCGCGGGCCGCACACCGCAGGGACGCCTTGACCTGCAGCGGCGTCGCACCGGGGTGGTCGGCCAGGAACAGCGCCGCGACCCCGGACACGATCGCCGTGGCCTGGCTGGTGCCCGAGCCGCGGAACAGGCCGTGGTCCAGGTGCCGGGTGCCCGGGGACTGCGCGATGACCGAGTCGGGCGGGAGCAGGCTCAGGACGTCCACGCCGCTGGCGACGACCTCCGGCTTGGCGACCCCGTAGACGTCGGCGCTGCCGCTGAACCCGGCGACCCGGGCCCGGCCGTGGTCGACCTTGGCGGCGCCGACGGTCAGCGCCTTCGGGTCGAAGCCGGGGTCGCCGACGGTGCCGCGGGTGTTTCCGGCGCTCACGACGACGGTGACACCGGCGTCGCGGATCTGCTCGACGGCGGCGGTCAACGGGTCGGCGCCGAAGGCGTCCTGCGGCCGCTCGTGGGACAGCGAGAGGTTGGCGATGTCGACGCTCGAGGCATGCGAGGCGACCCAGTCGAGACCACCCAGGACACGCGACAGGCTCGTCGTACCGTCCTGCTCGGCGACGCGGACTACCAGGACGGTCGCTCCAGGGGCCACGCCGAGTGCGCGCCCGCGGGTGCCCTCGACCGGACCGCCGGCGACCAGGTCGGCCATGAACGTCCCGTGCCCGTACCCGTCGTCGTAGGTGCCGCCGGTGGCAACCGGGCTGCCGTTCGCCACTCCGGAGGAGTCGGCTGCGTCGACCAGCCGCCCGGAGGCGCGGTTGAGGGCGGCGGTGTCGGAGACGCCGGTGTCGATCATGGCGACGCGTACGCCGGCTCCCGCACCACGCTGGCCGGCGTCGCCGCCGAGGCCAGCCGAGGCAAGGACACCCTTCGCGCCGTGGCCGTCGTCCTCGCGACTGGTGAGCTGGAGGGCGTCGTCGGGGGCGAGGCCGGTCACGCCTTCTGCCAACCCCAGCTGGCGCACAGCGGAAGCCGGGCCCCGTACGACGCTCATGTGCAACGTCGGGAGTGCGGCCACGACACGCACGCCGGCCACCGGCGCCAGTGCCCCCCGGTAGGAGACAACGGCCTGAACGAGCGGGCCCGCGGGAGCTGCGGCTGCCAGGCTCGCGCCCAGGAGGGCCGCGGACAGCGCGCTCGCAGCCGTGCGGCGGACGGGTGCTGATCGGGTCAAGACGGGCCTCCTGCTCAGGGCGTACGTCCCCTCGTCGGCAGCAACGGCACCGAACTACAGCCTCGAGGGGGCTTGTCAGCCGAACGGCGTAGTGCGGCACACTGCGCCAGTCGGAGCAACTCGCCCCTACAGCGACGGCACCGGGAAGCCGAAGCAGACCTGGAACGACGGGGAGAACCCCGACGTCCGGAACAGCAAGCAAGGGTGGAGGACTCGGTGGCTGCCGGTCTTGAGAGCGCGCTTGACAGCATCCCGGCACAGACCGGGGGCGAGAAGCCAGGCTTCTCCGCCATGGTCGTGGATGACCACCCGCTGGTTCGGGAGTCGATGGTCAACCGGCTCAAGATGATGGGCGCCCGCGAGGTGGTCGAGGCTGCCACGATCGGTGAGGCCCGGGCCCGCGCCAACGTCTCCGGCCCGCGCGAGCTGTGCGTCCTCGACCTCGGCCTGCCCGACGGCTCCGGCCTGGACCTGCTCGCCGACCTGCGCTCCGCGGGCTGGCAGCGCCTGGTCGTGCTGTCCGCGGCCGACGACCCCTACTCCGTGCGCGCCGCCTTCGTGGCCGGCGCCCAGGGCTACCTGCTCAAGTCCGCCTCCCCTGTCGTCGTGGCCGACGGCGTCCGCCGGGTCCTTGATGGCGGCGTGTACGCCGACCCCTCCGTGGCCTCGCTGCTCGCGGCCGGGCTGCGCGGCGGACCGGTCGACACCGGCGTGTCGGAGCTGTCGCACCGCGAGGTCGAAGTCCTTCGGCTCGTCGCGGACGGACAGTCGAACAAGCAGATCGGTGACGAGCTCGGCCTGTCCGCCCTGACCGTGAAGTCCCATCTCGCACGGATCGCCCGCAAGCTGGGTACCGGCGACCGCGCCGAGATGGTCGCCCTCGCCATGCGCGCCGGAGTCATCCGCTAGTCCTGCCCGCCTGCCCTGTCACTCCGCTGTCCCCGTACGCCGTCCCGCCAGGGCGCGCACGGGCATGCCCCACTCAGGGACGGAGATGTACGACGCCGGGCGAGCGCGTCCCGCCGGCGGCTGCCTCGGCGGGGCGAAGGGCCCGGTGAGCGGTACGGACGTAGGCTCCCCGTGTGACAGAGACCCTGCCGGTTGCTGACCAGGAGGTGCCCGAAGCCACCCCGGAGTCCGAGTCCGACGTGACCCCCCTCCTGGTTCCCCGTGAGGGAACTCCCCCTGTGACCGAGACGGCCGCGGGCCTGGCCGAGGTCGTGGCCCGGTTCGCAGACGGGACGGGCCCGGTGGCGGTCGACGCCGAGCGCGCGTCGGGCTACCGATACTCCCAACGCGCCTACCTCGTCCAGCTGCGACGAGAGGGGTCCGGCAGCGCCCTGATCGACCCGATCGCCTGCCCCGACCTGAGCCTGCTGGGCAAGGTGCTGCAGGGTGACGAGTGGGTCCTGCACGCCGCCAGCCAGGACATCCCGTGTCTGGCGGAGGTCGGAATGGTGCCGCCGGCAGTGTTCGACACCGAGCTCGCCGGCCGGCTGGCCGGCTTCGAGCGGGTGGGCCTCGGCGCGATGGTCGAGAACGTCCTCGGCCTGCGCCTGGAGAAGGGCCACAGCGCGGCAGACTGGTCGACCCGCCCACTGCCGGACTCCTGGCTCGTCTACGCGGCGCTCGACGTCGAGGTGCTGCTGGAGCTGCGGGACGCCCTCGAGGCGGAGCTCGCCAGCCAAGGCAAGCTCGCGTGGGCCCACGAGGAGTTCGAGGCGGTGCGGCTTGCGCCCCCCGTCGGGCCGCGCGTCGACCCGTGGCGACGTACCAGCGGCATACACCGACTCAGGAGCCGACGCCAGCTTGCTGGCGTGCGGGCGATGTGGGAGGTCCGCGACCTGATGGCGCGCAAGCGGGACACGGCGCCGGGCCGGATCCTGCCCGACGCCGCGATCATCAGCGCGGTGACCGCCGCACCGGCGACCACAGGTGACCTGATGGCCCTGCCGGTGTTCGGCGGCCGCAGCACGCGCCGGCACGTCGACACCTGGTGGGGTGCGTTGCAGAGCGCGGCCGGCCTGACCGACGAGCAGCTCCCCCAGCCGGTACCCACCGGCGACGGTCCCCCGGCCGCGAACCGCTGGGCCGAGCGGGACCCGGTGGCGGCCAAGCGCCTCGCCCGGGCGCGGACCGCGGTGACCGGGGTCGCCGAGGAGTACTCCATGCCGGCCGAGAACCTCCTGCCCCCAGACGCCCTGCGGCGCCTGGCGTGGACGCCGCCCGAGCGGATCGACGAAGGCGCCGTACGCGACGCCCTGCTCGGGCACGGGGCCCGGGCCTGGCAGGTCGCCTTGACGGCTTCCGCGCTCGCTGCCGCCCTGCCGGAACCCCCAGCGTGATCGCGCTGGTCCCGGTGACCGTGGCCGTCGCCCAGGCCGTCCTGAGGTACGACGGGACGGCGGGGATCGAGCGAGCCCTCGGCGGGCTGTCGAGGGTGGCCGACTGGCCGCACGACGACACCTACGACGCCCTCCGGGGACTCGCGGAACACCCGGACGACACCGGGCCCGGCACCTTCCTGGTCGTGCTGGAGGAGGGCGCAGGCACGGGCGGCACCGTCATCGGGGACTGCGGCTGGTTCGGCCCACCGTCCGAGCAGGCGCACGGCACGCCGAACGAGCCCGACGGGCAGGTGGAGATCGGCTACGGGCTGGCACCGTCGGCGCGCGGGGCGGGGCACGGGCGAGCGGCCGTGGTGCTCCTGCTCGACTGGGTGCGGGAGCAGGGCGCGGTGTCGGCGAGGGCCGAGGTGCTGCCCGGCAACGAGCCGAGCCTGCGACTGCTGACCGGGCTGGGCTTCGCCCGGGACGGCGAACGAGCCGGCCACACGGTGCTCGTCCGCCAGCTGGTGTGACCCGGAGGTGGCGAGCGTCACCTTGCTGAGCGAAAGAGAGTTGGTTAGGTTTACCTAAGCAGTTCGTCGCAGCACGAGCGCCTCCCCCTGGCGCTCGCGGCGCGGACATGAGGAGACACCGATGGGCACCGGTCAGACCCTGCTCCTGGGAGCGATCGCGGGCGGCACCATCTTGCTGGGCATGCCGCTCGGCCGGATGGAGCGCCCGGCGCCCACGCTGCGGCTGGCCCTCAACGGCACCGCCATCGGGATCCTGATCTTCCTCGTCTGGGATGTCTTCAGTGGCGCCTGGGAGCCCATCGACGCCGCTCTCGTCGCCCACCACGAAGGCACCGGGGGCCTCGGGCCGGTGTTCGGCTACGGCTCCCTGTTCGCGGCCGGCACCGTCATCGGCCTGATGAGCCTGGTCTACTACGAGCGGTTCCTCGGCCGGGCCCGCACGGCTCGCCGCTTCGGCCCGGGGACGATGGCCGTCGGTGAGTTGGCCACCGGTCCTCTGAGCATCACCGGCCTCACCCCCGCCCGTCGGCTGGCGTTCCTCATCGCCGTCGGCATCGGCCTGCACAACTTCGCCGAAGGTCTCGCGATCGGCTCGGCGGCGGCCGGTGGGCAGATCGCCCTCGCCACCTTGCTGGTCGTCGGCTTCGCGCTCCACAACGCCACCGAGGGCTTCGGCATCACCGCGCCCCTGTGCGCGGACCGCGCGCAGGGCGAGGCACGTCCGTCGTGGGGCTCGCTGCTCGGGCTCGCCGCCATCGCCGGTGGCCCGACGTTCATCGGCACCGCCGTCGGCCACACCTTCACCAGCGACGCCCTCTCGGTCGCCTTCTTGACCCTGGCCGCCGGCTCCATCCTGTACGTCGTGATCCAGCTGCTCGGGGTCGCCCAAAAGGCCGGCCGCAAGGACATCCTCTGCTGGGGTCTGCTACTCGGCCTGATGGCCGGTTTCGTCACCGACATGGTCGTCACGGCCGGCGGCGTCTGACCCCAGGCTGATCCCCGCCTGGCCGACCCTGATCCCGACCCTGATCCCGACCCTGACCAGGGCAAGCGTGGGCTGGCATCGTCAACGCAAGGCGAACGCGTCCTTCCACACCGGCTCATAGCCAGCCGACTCGAGCATCGCCGCCACCTCGGCCGGGGACCGCTCGTCGCTGACCGCGAACTGCTCCTGCGCCTGTCCGGGCTGCAGGTAGCCACCCGGCTCGGTGGAGGAGCCCGCGCTCATGGTCGTGACGGCGATCCGGGCCAGCCCGTCGCGCAACGCGGCAGGCTCGCGAGTAGACAGCACGATCCCGACCTCGGGCGCGACCAGTCGCAAGGCGGCCATCGCCTGGACATACTCGGCATCGGTGACCGGCACGAGGGGCTGGAAGCCCGACGCGGATTGCTTGATCCGCGGCAGCGAGACCGTGACCTCGGTGCGCCAGTAGTGCCTTTGCAGCCACACCGCGTGCTCCGCGACGGCGCGCACGTCCGCCCGCCAGTCAAGGCTGAGCCCCAGCAGGGCACCGATGCCCAGGCGGCGCACGCCGGACTCAGCGGCCCGCTCGGTCGAGGCGAGCCGCCGGTCGTAGTCCCGCTTCCAGCCGGCCGTGTGGACCTCTGCGTAGCGGACCCGGTCGTAGGTCTCCTGGTAGTGCACCGCCCCCTCGAGCCCCGCGTCCACCAGGCGCGCGTAGGTGTCGTCAGACCAGGTCTGGGTCTCGATCGAGATCGACGGGACGAGCTCGCGCAGCGCCTCGATGCAGGCCACCAGGTAGTTCGCCGACACCTCGATCCGGTGCTCGCCACTGACGAGCAGCAGGTGCCGAAAGCCCTGTACCGCAAGCGACTGCGCCTCGGCGACGACCTCGGGCACGGACAGCGTCCGGCGGGTGACGTCCAGCCCCTTGCTGAAGCCGCAGTAGGTGCACGACGACAGGCAGGCGTTGCTGACGTAGAGCGGCGCGAACAACCGCACGGCACGGCCGAAGCGCTGCAGCGTCAGCTCACGCGCCTGCCGCGCCATCACCTCCAGGTACGGCGCCGCGGCCGGGCTCAGCAGAGCCGGTAGGCCGTCCAACGAGGGCCGGGCCAGCGCCAGCTCCACGTCCGCAGCCGCCACGTCCGAGGCCGACCCGGCTGAGGGCAGGTCGTCCAGGTAGGTCGCGAACCGGCCGCGGGGGGCGCTCATGCGAGGAACCCGGTCAGCGGGGAGGACGCCTCGGCGGTGTCGAGGATCGCGCCGCGGCCGGCCAGGAAGCCCATCCGGCCGGCCTCGGTCGCGAGGGCGAAGGCGCGGGCCATCAGCACCGGGTCACGTGCGACCGCGATGGCGGTGTTGACCAGCACCGCGTCGGCACCGACCTCCATCGCCTCAGCCGCATCCGACGGCACCCCGAGTCCGGCGTCGACGACCACCGGTACGCCAGCCTGCGCCACGATCACCTCGATCGCGTCGCGTGTCCGCAGTCCCCGGTTGCTGCCGATCCAGGCACCGAGCGGCATGACGGTGGCACAACCGGCCTCCTCGAGATGGCGGCACAGCACCGGGTCGGCCGAGCAGTACGGCAGGACGGCGAAGCCCTCCGCGACCAGGCGCTCGGCGGCCCGCAGGGTCTCGATCGGGTCCGGCGCCAGCGTGCGCGGGTCCGGGGTGACCTCGAGCTTGACGAGGTCCGCTCCGGTTGCGGCCCGGCCCAGGCGGGCCAGGCGGACCGCCTCGTCGGCGTCGACCGCACCGCTGGTGTTGGGAAGCAGCGTCATCCCCGGGGGCACGAAGTCAAGGACGTCACCTTCTCCGGCGCGGGTCAGGTCCACGCGCCGCAGCGCGACGGTCACAACCTCCGAGCCCGAGGCGAGCAGCGCCTCGCGCATGACGGCGTGCGACCGGAACTTCCCGGTGCCTACCAGAAGCCGGCTGGTGAAGACCCGGCCGGCAATGACCAGCGATCCTGTCGTGCTCTCCATCGAATCCTTCATGAGCGACTCCCCACGCGGGCATGACCCCGATCGGGTGGTGCGGGTCGCCGACGGTGCAGCACGCAGGACGTGCCCGGATCGGCCTCTCAGCCCGCCTCCGCGAGCTCCCCGGTCTGACCCGCTCACTCTAACGCGGACGAGCACGGAATCCCGAGCCGTACCGCCGGAGCCTGCCTTGGCTAGAACCTGTCGCTCGCCGGAGTCCGCCGTGCAGCACCCCGTCTGCGTCCTCAGCAGTCCCAACAGTCCCAACAGTCCCAGCAGTAACAGTTGCCACATGCGTCCCAGACCTCTAATGTCGACATGAGCAGCTACAGATCGAGGATCAGCCATGCCACGCCGTGCCCGTAGGACCGTCACCGCCCGCACGACCGATCGCACGACCCCCCGAACGACCGCCCGCATGACCGCCCGTACGCTCGGGCTGCTCGGCCTGTTGACCCTCGTCGTGACGGCCGGCGCCCCCGGTGTCATCCGGATCCACCCGGGCGACACGCTCAGCGAGCTGGCGGGTCGCCACCACACGACCGTGGCTGCTCTGCAGAAGGCGAACCACCTGCACGGCACCATGATCTACGCCGGCAGTCTGCTGACCCTCCCGGGCAACGCCGGGCCGGCAGCCCCCCGCGCGTCGGGCGCGACCGTGGCGAACCGCTCCTACACCGTCCGCAGCGGCGACACCCTGATCGGGCTGGCCGCGCGGTTCGCGACCACCCCCCGGCGCCTGGCCGCCCGCAACCACCTGCGCACCACGATGGTGTTCATCGGTCAGCACCTGACCTACGGCGTGACCGCCGTAGCTCGACCTGCGACCAGCCAGGCCACCGTCTCCGGGAGCGTCACTGCCTCTGCAGCGCACCACCGCGCCATCCTGGGCGGCCGCAGCCTGCCGGGCGCGAGCACCGTCCGGAGCCTCATCCGCGCGTCAGCCAGGCGTCACCATGTGCCCGAGGCGCTCGCGCTGGCCCTCGCCTACCAGGAGAGCGGCTTCCAGCAGCGGGTCGTCTCCCCCGTGGACGCCATCGGCGTCATGCAGGTGCTCCCGAGCACTGGACGAGGCGTCGGGCAGCTGCACGGCCAGATCTTCGACCTGCTCGACACCCGGGACAACGTGGAGGCCGGGGTGCTTCTGCTCAGTGACCTGCTTCGCGTCACCGGCAGTGCCCCGAAGGCGATGGCCGGCTACTACCAGGGGCTCGGTTCGGTCGGCCGGATCGGGCTGCTCCCGCAGACGCGCGCCTACATCAGCAACATCACGGCACTCGAGGCACGCTTCGCGTGACCCGCGCGCGCCGTCGAGTCACCTGACTCAACCCGACCTAGACTGACGGGCGATGGAGGCGACCACGGGAGAGACAACCACGGGGGAGATCAGTCCTGCCCCGCTGGTAGGGCGGCTCCTGGACGGCCGTTACCGGCTCGACAGCCTCATCGCCCGTGGCGGCATGGGCACGGTGTACGCCGCGACCGACACCCGCCTCGACCGTCTCGTGGCCGTCAAGGTCATGCATCGCGACAAGGCGGAGGACCCCGGCTTCGTGCGCCGGTTCACGCGGGAGGCGCAGTCGTCGGCGAAGCTCTCCACGCCCGAGGTCGTCGCGATCCACGACACCGGCACCGACCCCGCGACCGGGCTGGCCTACCTCGTGATGGAGCACGTGCGGGGACTCAACCTGCGCCAATTGCTGGTCAAGAACGGAGCCCTGTCCCCCGCACGGGCCGTGTCGCTGATGGAGTCGATCCTGCGCGCACTGGCCGCCGCGCACGCCGCGGGCATCGTGCACCGCGACATCAAGCCCGAGAACGTCCTGCTGGCCGACGACGGCAGGGTCAAGGTCGCCGACTTCGGGCTGGCGCGGGCGGTCGAGACCAGCGGGCAGACCACCGGGCTGCTGATCGGCACACCGGCCTACTTCTCGCCCGAACAGGTCGAGAAGGGCATCTCCGACGAACGCTCCGACGTCTACGCCGCAGGCGTCCTGTTGTTCGAGCTTCTGACAGGGTCTCCCCCGCACTCCGGCACCACCGACTACATGCTCGCCCACAAGCACGTGACCGACGACGTGCCCCCGCCCTCGACCGTCGTCGCCGGGATCCCACCCTCCCTCGACGCGCTCGTCGTGGCGGCAACCCGCCGTGACCCCGCGGAGCGGCTCCGCGACGGCGCCGCGTTCCTGGCCGGTCTGCTCGCCCTCAAGGGCGAGTTGGCGGGCGCGACCACACCACCGGTGGTGCACAAGACGCTTGTCGTACCCCGGGTCCTACCCCCACCCACGCCCGGGCCCACAGCCACACCTGCACCCGCCACCACGGCGCGGCCAGGACGGCGACGACGGCGGGGCCTGATCGCCCTGGTAGCCGTCCTCGTGCTCGCCCTGCTGGCGCTCGGCGGCGGTTACTACCTCGGGAGCTACCGCTACACGCAGGCACCTTCCGTCCTGAGCCTGTCGCTGAGCCAGGCGACCGCCAGGCTGCACAAGGCGGACCTCGTCGTCAGGCGCGCACCGGACGGCTTCAGCGAGCAGGTCAAGGCCGGCCTGGTGCTCCAGCAGACCCCTCAGCCGGGCGGCCGGCTCCGCAAGGGAGGCCCGGTGACCGTCATCGTGTCGAAGGGCGCCGACCGGCGCGCCGTACCGGGGGTGGTCGGCAGGGACCTGGCTCGTGCCACGGCTGCGCTCCGGACGGCTGGGCTTGTCGCCGCGCCCGGACCGGCGCAGGCCTACAGCGACACCGTGCCGAAGGGCGAGGTCATCAGCACCGACCCGACGGCGGGCACCCGCCTGCGACCCGGCACCGCAGTGCGGCTGGTGCTCTCCAAGGGACAGCAGCCGGTCCCCGTCCCCCGCGAGGTCGGTCAAAAGCGGGACAAGGCGGTCCGGGCCCTGCGCGCCCTAGGCTTCGGTGTGACCGTGACGCAGGTCTTCAGCGACACCGTCGCCGTCGACGAGGTCATGAGCCAGTCTCCGCCCTCGGGTGCCGCCGTCAAGGGCTCGACGGTGTCGCTCACCATCAGCAAGGGCCCGGACGTGGTCGAGGTGCCCGACGTGCGCGGCGACAACCCCGACACGGCGCTGCGCAAGCTCGCTGCCAGCGGCCTGGTCGGCAAGCGGGTCGACGCGCCCTTCGGTACGGGCAGCGTCGTCTACACCACCGACCCGGCACACGGAAAGAAGATCAAGCGTGGGTCGACGGTCACGATCTTCGTGGTCTGACCTGCCGTCACGGGCGAGGGACCGGTCTGTCACCCTTGCCGGATGCCTCCCCGCAAGCCGTCTCCCGTGGGCGCCCACGTGCCGGTCGCCGGAGGGCTCGTCAAGGGACTCGCCTACGCCCAGGAGGTAGGCGCCGCTGCCGTCCAGGTCTTCGTCTCGAACCCCCGCGGCTGGGCCCTCTCGACGGGCGACCCGGCCCGCGATGAGGAGTTCCGGCGGCTCGCGGCAGAACGGTCCCTGTCGACGTACGTGCATGCGCCGTACCTAGTGAACTTCGGGTCGCCCACCGAGGCGACGCTGAGGAAGTCGGTCGACGCGGTGGCGCACGCGATGAGCCGCGGCGCCCAGATCGGTGCCCGCGGGGTCGTCGTCCATGCCGGCAGCGCCGTCGCCGGCGCCCACCGGGACGAGGCCATGGTGCAGCTGCGCGAGCACCTGCTACCGGTCCTCGACAGCCTGCCGTCCGACGGCCCCCGGCTGCTGATCGAGCCGACCGCCGGAGGTGGTCAGGCCCTCGCGTCGACGGTGCAGGACCTCGCCGCCTACTTCGAGCAGCTCGACCACCACCCGATGCTCGGCGTCTGTCTCGACACCTGTCACGCGTTCGCGGCCGGGCACGACCTAGCGGCTCCCGGGGGGGTGAAGAAGACTCTCGACGCGCTGGTCCGCGCTGTCGGACGCGGACGCCTGGGTCTGGTGCACGCCAACGACTCCAAGGACCCGCTCGGCTCCAGCCGTGACCGGCACGAGGCGATCGGCAAGGGCCAGATCGGCCTCGACCCCTTCGTCGAGCTCTTTCGCCATCCCTCGACGCGGGACGTGCCCGTGGTCGTGGAGACGCCGGGCGACGCGGCGTCCCAGCGCGCCGACATCGAACAGCTGTGTGCCCTCCGGGATGCCTGACCGGTCCGCCGCGGTCGGCCGCCCGACGCTGGCTCTGGTCGGGGTCACCGCCATCTGGGGCAGCACGTTCGTCGTCGTGCAGGACGCCGTCGAGAAGATGCCCGTCACGGACTTCCTCACCTGGCGCTTCGCCATGGCAGCACTGGCGATGCTCGTGCTGCGACCGCGTTCGGTCGTGGCCCTGGGCCGGTCCGGCCGGCGGGCCGGCGTTCTGCTCGGACTGGCCCTCGGGACCGGCTACCTGCTGCAGACCCTGGGGTTGCAGCACACGTCTGCCGCCGTCAGCGGTTTCATCACCGGCATGTTCGTCGTCCTCACGCCGCTCGGCGCGGCCGTGCTGCTCGGGACCCGACCCGGCTGGACCGCGTGGAGCGCTGTCGCACTCGCGACGTTCGGGCTCGGGCTGCTGTCACTGCACGGACTGTCCGTCGGGTCGGGCGAGCTGCTCACCCTCGGTTGTGCCGCAGCGTTCTCCTTGCACATCGTGGGCTTGGGGCAGTGGGCCGCCTCCTACGACGCGTTCGGGCTCGCCGTCGTGCAGCTGCTCACGACCGCAGCGCTGTGTGCGGTGGTCGCCGTACCGGGTGGCCTGGCTGTCCCGCCGGATGCAGGAGTGTGGGGGGCGCTGGCCCTGACGGCGCTGGCCGCGACGGCGCTGGCGTTCGTCGTGCAGACCTGGGCGCAGGCGCACCTGCCCCCGACGAGAGCGGCCGTCGTGATGACGATGGAGCCGGTCTTCGCGGGGCTGTTCGCCGTTGCCGTCAACGACGACACGCTCGGACCCAAGACCCTCCTCGGTGCCGCGTTCGTGCTCGGCGCCATGGTGCTCACCGAGGTCGGCCCCCGCCGGGGCGCCGAAGGAGCCCAGCAGCGGCTGGAGGTCTGAGGCCCGGACGGAGAGCTACAGCGCGGGCCCGTCTCCCGGTCCCTCCTGGTAGGAGTACCGCTGCTCGAGCCACGGGTCGGCCAGGTTGTGGTAGCCACGCTCCTCCCAGAACCCCCGCCGGTCCTGCGTGAGGTACTCGATGCCCCGCGCCCACTTGGGCCCCTTCCAGGCATACAGGTGCGGTACGACGAGGCGCAGTGGGTAGCCGTGGTCAGCCGTCAGCGGCTCCCCGTCCCGGTGGGTGACGAACAGCGCCTCCGGCGCGGAGAAGTCGGCGAGCGTCAGGTTGGTGGAGTAGCCGTACTCGGCCCACACCATGACGTGCGTGACGTCCGCGGCGGGCGGGGCGAGCTCCAGGAAGACCGCGGTCGAGACTCCCCGCCACGTGCTGCCCAGCAGCGAGAACTTGGTGACGCAGTGGAAGTCGGCGTCGACCTCGGTGCGCGGGAGCTGCCCGATCTCGGGCCAGGTCCAGCGGCGGTCCTCGCAGGAGGCGGTCCGGCCGAAGACCTTGAAGTCCCACGCATCCGGCTTGAACTTCGGGACCGGCCCGTAATGCAGGACCGGCCAGCCGCGTGGGATGTACTGCCCGGGCGGGAGCCGGTCAGCGGGGACGCCCTCTGCCCGCTTCTTCGCGCCAAGACGGCTGAAGGGCGTTGTCACGACTCCAGTCTCCCCCCGGAGGTCGAGATCCCCTCAGGTGGGGTACCTTCCTGTCGTGATCACACGGTGGTATGGCTTTCCCGACCGGGACTCCCGGTCGGGTGCCTGCTGACGCACCTGACCACCTGAGCCCCGGGCCCCCTGCCCGGGGTTCTTTTGCGTCCTGAGGAGATTTCATGGTTGTCGTCATGCGCCCCGGCGCTGCCCCCGAGGACATCGACGCCGTCGTGTCGCGGGTCGAGGCCGCCGGTGGCGAGGCTTTCGTCAGCCGCGGCGTGCAGCGGACCATCGTCGGACTGGTGGGGGACATCGCCGCCTTCCATGCCCTCAACCTGCGCGCGATGCCGGGTGTCGGCGAGGTCGTACGGGTCAGCAAGCCCTACAAGCTGGTCAGCCGGGAGCACCACCCCGAGGCGACGACCGTTCAGGTCGCCGGTGTCCCGATCGGTCCCGACACGTTCACACTCATCGCCGGCCCGTGCGCGGTCGAGACGCCCGAGCAGACCCTGGCCGCGGCCCTGATGGCGAAGGGCGCCGGGGCCACCCTGCTGCGTGGCGGCGCCTACAAGCCGCGCACCTCGCCGTACGCGTTCCAGGGGTTGGGCGAGGAGGGGCTGCGGATCCTCTCCGACGTGCGGGCCGAGACCGGCCTGCCGGTCGTGACCGAGGTCGTCGACGCGGCCGACGTGCCGCTGGTCGCCGAGTGGGCCGACATGCTGCAGGTCGGCACCCGCAACATGCAGAACTTCGCTCTGCTGCAGGCGGTCGGGTCGGCCGGCAAGCCGGTCATGCTCAAGCGTGGGATGACCGCCACGTACGAGGAGTGGCTGATGGCGGCGGAGTACATCGCGCAGCGCGGCAACCTCGACATCGTCCTGTGCGAGCGCGGGATCCGCACCTACGAGACCGGCACCCGTAACACCCTCGACATCTCCGCTGTGCCGATGATGCACGGTCTGTCACACCTGCCGGTGGTCGTCGACCCGTCGCACAGCGGTGGAAAGCGCGACCTCGTCGTACCGCTGTCCCGGGCGGCCATCGCCGCCGGCGCCGACGCCATCATCGTCGACGTGCACCCCGACCCGACGGCCGCGCTGTGCGACGGACCGCAGGCGCTGTACGGCGACGACCTGGCCGAGCTGGCCGCGGCCTGCGAGGCCCTGCCGCCGCTCGTGGGCCGCCGCCTGGTCCGCTAGGTCCCGCGCGGCCGCTCAGGCCGCCGACCGCCCCAGCAGGGCACCCACGACCTTCGCGGCGTGCTCGATGCCCGCGTCGTCGACGTCGAGATGGGTGAGCATCCGCACCCGCTGCGACCCGACGACGCCCACCAGCACGCCCTCCTCACGGGCGGCGGCGGCAAAGGCCCGCGCGTCGGGCACGGTCAGCGGGACGATGTTGGTGGTCGTCCCGACACCGAGGGCCGTTCCCAGCCGGGCCGCCCGGTCGTGGTCCTCGGCCAGCCTCGCGAGGTGGTGGTCGAGGGCGTAAAGGCCTGCTGCTGCCAGGATCCCGGCCTGCCGAAGCCCGCCACCGAGCCGCTTGCGCAGCACCCTCGCCTCGGTGGCGAGCTCGCCGGAGGTGACGACCACCGAACCGACGGGCGCACCCAGGCCCTTTGACAGGCACACCGAAAGGGTGTCGAACAGCGCGCCGTAGGTGGTGAGGGGGACGCCTGTCGCGACGTGGGCGTTCCAGATCCGGGCTCCGTCGCAGTGCAGCCTGACCCCGGCCGAGGCGGTGAGACCCCTTACCGCCTCGATCACGTCCAGGGCGTGTACGGCACCGCCTCCCCGGTTGTGGGTCTGCTCGAGACTGACCGCACTCGTGGGGACCGTCCCCCAGCCGTCGGGGCGAAGCTCGCGGGCGACCGCCTCGACCGTCAGCAGGCCTCCGGGGACGGTGCGGGACTGGATGCCACCGTGCTGGGCCGCTCCCCCGTGCTCATAGGTGACGACGTGCGCGTCGGCGTCGCAGAGCAGCTCACCGGCCGGCGGCACGACGAGGCGCAGGCAGATCTGGTTGCCCATCGTGCCACTCGGCACGAAGACGGCGGCCTCGTGCCCGAACAGCGCGGCGACGCGGTCCTCGAGTGCGTTGACGGTCGGATCCTCGCCGTACACGTCGTCGCCGACCTCGGCGGCGGCCATGGCGGCACGCATGGCAGACGTGGGTCGGGTCAGGGTGTCACTGCGCAGGTCGACGATCACCTGCCTAAAGTAGCCGGGTGCTCACCGCTGAGGAGGTCCTCGCCGCGGTGCGGGTCCACGCCGACCGGGTCCATGACGCGGTACGCCGCCTCGGCTGCGATCCTGAGGCCGCGGTCGAGGTGGTCGAGCAGAGTGCCCAGGACCTCGTCGACGCGGCAGCACGCTCTCCGGAGGGCGTCGGGGACCCGGTGGGCTGGTGGTTCGCCAGAGCGCGGGCGCTCGCGCGGTCGGTCTCCGGGCATGACGACGACCTGCCCGTCGGGGGCGGCGTGCTCAGCGCCGATGCCAACCAGGCCCGGCTGGCCGCGGCGCTGGAGTCGTTGCCGGAACGGGACCGCGCAGCGCTGCTGCTGCGCGACTCCTACGACCTGCCGGCGGCCGCCGTGGGCACCTCCCTCGGGCTCGACGCCGCCTCGGCGATGAACGTCGTGGGTCACGCCCGGCTGGCCTTCCTGCCGGCGCTGCTGGGCGGCTCCCCCATCGAGGTGTCCACCCACGCTGTCGACGTGGGCGCCCTCGCCCGCCAGTCAGAAGGTGGCCAGACCGCCGCACGGGACGCCACGACCCGCCGACACGTCCAGAACTGTCACGAGTGCGGCGACGTGGTCGACGCCCAGGAACGGGCCCGCAGGCTGCTGTCCGGCCTGACCGTCGTCGCTCTGCCCGACGTCGAGCGCGAGGCCCTCCTGACCCGCGTCGAGTCCCGTGCCCGCGCTGTGCTTCCGGCGGCCGAGCCGCTCATCGAGCTCGAGGGGTGGGAGGAGGAACCGGAGCGTCGCTACTCGCTGTCGCTGATGGCCCTCGGCCTTGTCCTCGCGATCGGTGCCGGTGTCGGTGGGGGTCTGCTCGCCAGCCGGAGCAAGGGCGCCGAGCCGCTGGTGGCCGGGGGCAGACAGCCTGCGCTCGTCACCGCCGCGCCGGTCATCTCGCTCGCGCCACGACCCGGCCAGGCCGGCCGGCCCACGCCCAGCACACCCACGACACCCCGGGTGTTCCTCATCACCCCCTCGCCCACCCCGACCCCGACGCCGACCGCCACGGTCGCCCCTCCGACAGCGACACCGACCTCGGCCACCGAGCCGCTGTCGCTCGAGATCAACCCGAGCAGCGGCCCCAACGACACCAAGATCACGGTCAACGGAAGGGGATGGACACGCGGCGCCTTCGTGCAGCTGGCCTACCTGGAGCAGGTCGGGGGCAACCCCGGTTCCTCGGCCGCAGTGCAGGTTGACGACCTCGGCCGCTTCACGACCACGCTCACCGCACACGACAGCCAGGGCCTGCCGGGACCGCACAGCGTCACTGCCGGCGACGGGACCAACACCGCCACCGCGACCTTCAACGCGACGGGCTGACCCGCGCCGACTGCAGCATCTCGGCGACGAGGAAGGCCAGCTCGAGCGACTGACCGTTGTTCAGGCGGGGGTCGCACGCGGTCTCGTAACGGCCGGCCAGGTCCTGGTCCGTCAGCTGGTAGGCACCTCCCAGGCACTCGGTCACGTCGTCTCCGGTGAGCTCCACGTGAATGCCACCCGGGTGCGTGCCCAGGGCCGCGTGCACCTCGAAGAACCCGCGCACCTCGTCGAGGACGTCGTCGAAGTGGCGCGTCTTGTAACCGTTGGCCGTCTCGGTCGTGTTGCCGTGCATCGGGTCGCAGCACCAGATGACGCTGCCCTCTCCGCGGGCCTGCTCGACGTGCGCGACGATCGCGGGGAGCAGGTCCCGGACCTTGCCGGAGCCCATCCGGATGATGACGGTCAGTCGCCCGGGAACCCTTGCGGGGTCGAGCTTCTCGATCAGGGCGAGGGCCACCTCGGGGGTCGCCGACGGCCCGAGCTTGAGCCCGATCGGATTGGCCACGCGCGACAGCAGGTCGACGTGCGCACCGTCGAGGTCGCGGGTCCGCTCGCCCACCCAGACGAGGTGGCCACTGAGGGCGTAGGCGCTCACGCCTGCGTCGTCGTACCGGGTCAGGGCTCTTTCGTACTCGAGCAGGAGTGCCTCGTGGCTGGCGTACAGCTCGACGCCGTGCGTCGCGGGCATCCCCGAGATGTCGAGGCCGCAGGCGCGCATGAACGCCAGGGCCCGCTCGATCTGCTGGGCGAGCTGCTCGTAGCGGTGACCGAGCGGGCTCGACGCCACGAACGCGGTGTTCCAGTCATGGACCTTCTCGAGGTCCGCGCTGCCGTCGGTCGCCATGGCGCGCATGAAGTTCAGGGCGGCGGCGGAGTTGGCATAGGCCCGGACCAGACGGCGCGGGTCCGGTGTCCGGTCACCGTGCAGGTCGTTGACCGCATCTCCCCGGTACGACGCGAGTCCCGTGGCCGCCTCGAGGTCCGTGCTCCGTGGCTTGGCGTACTGACCCGCCATCCGACCCACCTTCACGACCGGCATGCTCGCGCCGTAGGTGAGGACGATCGCCATCTGCAGCAGCGTCCGCACCTTGCCGCGGATGCCCTCTGCGGTGTTCGCGTCGAACGTCTCGGCGCAGTCGCCGCCCTGCAGCAGGAACGCCTCGCCACGTGCGACGGCCGCCAGCCGCTCGCGCAGGATGTCGCACTCGTGCGGCTGCACCAGGGGCGGCACGCTGGTCAGGGTGTCGATGACCTCCTTGAGCACCGCCCGGTCCGGCCAGCTCGGCTGCTGCGCCGCGGGCAGCGAACGCCAGGCGTCCAGACCGTCCCGCGAGGGTCCGGCGCCGGCGGTGGGATCGAGCAGGTGCGTCACCCTCACCAGGCTAGTCGGCCACCACCGGTCACGATGCCCGAGGCGCCTCGACCCGGCTCGCGGTCCACGCCGACGTCAGAGCCGGCCGCCGTGCTTGCCGATCGCCTCGTTGACGGCACCCCGGAAGTCCTCGACCCCGATGGTGCCGTCAGACTCCACCCGGGTCCCCTCGTAGGGCAGGTGGGTGAGCGTCACCCCGGGGAGCGTGCCGACGAGCTCTTTGACGTCCGGCAGGGCGACGTCGCAGACGACCACGTTCTGAGGAGCGTGCGAGGTGCACATCAGTCGACCGACCCTTCGAGGTCGACCACCGGCAGGTAGACGCGGGCGCCGTCGGCGAGGAACTGCGACGACTTCTCCTTCATGCCGAGCTCGAGCGCCTCGACCTCACCCACGCCGTGCTCGGCGGCGTACTTGCGGACGTCCTGGCTGATGCGCATAGAGCAGAAGTGCGGACCGCACATCGAGCAGAAGTGCGCGGTCTTCGCGGCCTCGGCCGGCATCGTCTCGTCGTGGAAGTCGCGAGCCTTCGTCGGGTCGAGCGAGAGGTTGAACTGGTCCTGCCAGCGGAACTCGAACCGGGCGTCGCTCAGTGCATCGTCCCAGGCCTGAGCGCCGGGGTGGCCCTTCGCCAGATCGGCTGCGTGGGCGGCAATCTTGTACGTGATCACGCCGTCCTTCACGTCGTCGCGATTCGGCAGGCCGAGGTGCTCCTTGGGCGTGACGTAGCAGAGCATCGCGGTGCCGTACCAGCCGATCATGGCCGCGCCGATGGCGGACGTGATGTGGTCGTAGCCGGGTGCGATGTCGGTCGTCAGCGGCCCGAGGGTGTAGAACGGCGCCTCCTTGCAGACCTCCAGCTGGAGGTCCATGTTCTCCTTGATCTTGTTCATGGGGACGTGGCCGGGGCCCTCCACCATGACCTGCACGTCGTACTCCCAGGCGATCTCGGTCAACTCGCCGAGGGTGCGCAGCTCGGCGAACTGCGCGGCGTCGTTGGCGTCGGCGATCGATCCGGGACGAAGACCGTCACCGAGGGAGAACGTCACGTCGTACTGCTGCATGAGCTGGCAGATGTCGCGAAAGTGTGTGTAAAGGAAGTTCTCCTGGTGGTGCGCCAGGCACCAGGCGGCCATGATCGAGCCGCCGCGCGAGACGATCCCGGTCTTGCGGGTGGCCGCCAGCGGGACGTAGCGAAGCAGCACGCCGGCGTGGACGGTGATGTAGTCGACGCCCTGCTCGAACTGCTCGATCAGGGTGTCGCGGTATACCTCCCACGTGAGGTCCTCCGCCTTGCCGTTGACCTTCTCCAGCGCCTGGTAGATCGGGACGGTGCCGATCGGGACGGCGCTGTTGCGGATGATCCACTCGCGGGTGGTGTGGATGTTGCGACCGGTGCTGAGGTCCATGACGGTGTCGGCGCCCCAGCGGGTGGCCCACGTCATCTTCTCGACCTCCTCCTCGATGGAGGAGGCGACGGCCGAGTTGCCGATGTTGGCGTTGATCTTGACCAGGAAGTTGCGTCCGATGGCCATCGGCTCGGACTCGGGATGGTTGACGTTCAGCGGCAGCACCACGCGACCCGCGGCCAGCTCGGATCGGACGTGCTCAGGGGTGCAGCCCTCGCGCAGCGCGACGAACTCCATCTCGGGGGTGACGACCCCCTGCTTGGCGTAGTGCAGCTGCGTGACGTTCCGACCTGCCACCGCCCGCAGCGGCTGGTTCGACCCGGCGAAGACGCTGTCGAGGTCGCGGCCATCCGAAGTGGCAGCAGAGCGGGCTGCAGCGTTGGCCCTGAGCCCGTTGTCGATCGGCTGGACCTCGCGCCCCTCGTACGCCTCGACGTCGCCTCGCTCAGCGATCCACTGCTTGCGCAGCCCCGGGAGCCCGAGCCGGATGTCGGTCCGCAACGACGTGTCCGTATAGGGACCGCTGGTGTCGTAGAGCACGACGCTGTCGCCGTTGGTCAGGGACACCTCGCGCATCGGGACCTGCAGGTCCGGCCGCGAACCCTGCAGGTAGGTCTTGCGCGAACCAGGGAAGCTGGTGCCGGTCGTTGCCTCGGCGGAGCCGAGGGTGGATGGAGATTCGAGTGCCGTCATGGGACGGGTCCTCCCTACGCCGGTGTTAACCGGATCAGGTGCGAACGGTCGACGGCCGGTCCTGCCGTCATCTCAGCCTCGGACGTGAGGCTCCCGCGGGTCAGCCCCGACAGTAGCCGCACGGCCTCGGCTCAGCCCACCGGCGTCGGGCCAGGCGGGCATGATCGGCCGAACACCGCGTTCGTCGGCATCAACGCGGCCGCTTCGGGTCGCGCGCGGCAGCGACGTCGAAGAACGGCGTGAGCCGACCCGGTACGGCGAAGGCGAAGCCGTCCACGTGCCGACGGGACATGACGAAGGCCCCCTGCTGTCGGACGATCCGTGCCGTGACGTCGATGTCGAACTGGTAGGGAAAGCCGTGGGCACCCAGGTACGCCACGCCCGTGGGAGAAGGCCTCGAGCCGAAGGGGTACACGAGCAGGTCCACCGGCCCGAGCAGGTCCCCGACGAGCCGCCGCCAGTGCACGGTGTCGGCGGCGATCCGGGCAACGGAGTCCTTCGCCAACGTGATGTGCCCGTACGTGTGGCTCGCGAAGCTCCAGCCCGTTGCCCGGAGGCGTTCGGCGAGCGCCCGCACGCGCGCCCGGGCAGCTGGGTCGGTGGCAACGGCGTGCTCTCCCAGCAGTCCCTCGTAGCCGGTCAGCGCGATCATCCCCTTCGCGCCGTCCGCCGACAGCTCAGGGTGGCGGCGCACGGCCTCGTCGACCATCGGGACGAGGTCCTGGTCAGTGAGCTCGGCGCCGACCTCGGCCCGGACGTCGCCGGCCGGATCGAGCACCAGCCGGTCCGCGAGCCCGCGGCCGGCGAAGTACGCGTAGTAGTTGGCGTCGTCCTCCGACAGCACCAGCGGCTTGCGCCCGGAAGGGACGCGGACCCGGCCGGTCAGCGCGCGGTGCACGTCGACGAACGTCCAGCCGTTGCGCCACAGACCATCGAGGATCGCGCGGAACTCCCTGGCTGTGACGAAGTAGTCGGCGAACCCGTGCCCGAGCAGATCGCCTCTGAAGGCGAGCTCGGGCCGCAGAACCAGGGGGTGGAAGAACAGGTGCTCGACCGGGCCGTGCCAGGGCACGAGAGCAATGGACGCGACGTGTCTCGGGACCGGAGCGACCGGCGGCAGTGCCAACGGCCGAACGACCCGCTCAGCAGGAGCGGCCGGACGCTGGGACACCGGGCGGTCGTGCGGCGCGGCACCGTCCCACAGGACCAGCGCGAGGCAGACCAGCACGGTGCCGAGCACCCACCAGGTCAGCAACCGCCGAGTAGTCATGCCCTGCTGACGCCCCAGCGGGCACTTCGGTTGCCTTCGGCCGGCACGGCACCGGCGCGTCAGGCCAGGAGGCGCCTGATCGACCTGCCGAGATCGGTGACGGCCTCGTCAGCCCGGCGTACCAGGCCGGCTTGCAGGTGGATGTCGTGCCAGGCCTCGGGGACGACGACGAGCTCGGCCCCGAGGCGACGGGCAAGGGCCTCACCTTCCGGGCGCAGCCGCTCCTGCTCCGACACGTGGACGACGCAGGGCACCGTCGGGTCGACCACCTCCGGCAGCCGGTCGCCGAACATGGCCGCGACACCCTGCTTGGCCCAGGCCGTACGGATGAGGGGGTCGGGACCGGTCCAGGCGGCGCAGCTCGCGAGGGTCAGGTCCACGACCGGGCTGACCAGCGCGAGCCCAGCCAGCTCCCGCTCGGCGCGGGGGGCGGCGAGCAGAGCCAGGCACCCGCCGGCGGAGTCCCCGCCCAGCACGAGGCGCGGTTCGGGCACCTGCGCGAGGGCGGCAACGACGTCGTCGGTGGCCGCGGGGTGCCGGTGTTCCGGGGCGAGCCGGTAGTCGAGCAGGTACACCGGAGCCAGGCAGGCCACCGCGAGATGGCCGGCGAAGGCTCCGTGGCTGACCAGCGAGCCGGTGATGAAGGCACCGCCGTGCGCCCACAGGACGGCACCGGCCTCGGTCGCGTCCGGTGCGGCGAAGCGGCGCGCCGGCCGACCGCCGAGAACCAGGTCGGTGACGACGACCTGCGCGGGCACGGGATTGCCGCGCGACGCAGCATCCATGAACACGCGCTGCGCCCGCACCGGCACCGGCGGCCCGAAGACGGGTCGGGCCGTCCCTTTCAGCACCGCCCGCACGACCGGGAGCGGGACCCTCACGTGAGCACCTTCAGGCCGGCCCGCTCACTGTCCTGGGCAGGCCGACGTACGAGCAGGTCGGACTCCCGCAGCCGACGGGTGCGGCGGCGGAAGTCGAGCGTCGTACCGGGCCAGTTCTGGGTGTTGCGACCGGAAGCGGTCAGGTACCAGCTCGTGCAGCCACCGGCGAACACGGTGCCCGCGAGGCGACCCTGAAGCCAGACGTTGAAGGCGCGCTGCACCTCTGGCCGGACCTCGACGCTGCCGCCGGGCACGACGCGGGAGATGGCCTGCGTGATCCAGGCGAACTGGCTCTCCAGCATCAAGATGATCGAGTTGTGGCCCAGGTTGGTGTTGGGGCCGTAGAGCAGGAACAGGTTGGGGAAGCCGGCGGCGGCCGACCCGAAGTAGGCCTCGGCTCCGTCCTTCCACGCGTCGCGGAGCGTGCCGTGCGGACCGACGACCTCCATCGGGACGAGCAGCTCGGTCGCGGTGAAGCCGGTCCCGTAGATGAGGGTGTCGGCCTCGTGCACGACACCGTCGGCGGTCTGGACACCCGAGGGCACCAGCCGCACGACGCCCTGCGTGACGACGTCGACGTGCGGCTGGACCAGAGCGGGATACCACGTGTTGCTCTGCAGGATCCGCTTGCAGCCGATCGGGTCCGTGGGGGTGAGCGCGGCTCGCAACGAGGGGTCGGCAACCTCGCGGGCCAGCTGCTTCAGGAACCGGTGCTTGTGCCCTCGCATCAGCCGCGGGTCGGTATTGAAACCCAGGCTGCGGGCCTCGTTGACGACGAAGGTCCGGAGCCGGTCTGCCTTGAGCAGCAGGGGAAACCGAGCGAGCAGCCGCTGCTCGCGTCGGCCGTAGGCACGGTCGGGCTTGGCCAGGACGTACGGCGCGGAGCGCTGCAGGACGGTGACGTGCGCGGCCCGAGCGGCGACCTCCGGGACGAACTGGATCGCGCTGGCACCGGTGCCGAGCACGACGACCCGCTTGCCCGCGAGGTCGTGTCCGTGGTCCCAGCGCGCGGAGTGGAAGGCCGTCCCCGAGAACTCCCCCTCCAAGGCCGGGTACGACGGGCGGCTGAGCTGTCCGCACGCGGCGACCAGAACGTCGGTCTCGTGGACCTCGCCGGAGCCCAGCTCGAGCGACCAGACCCGCCGCTGGTCGTCCCAGACGGACCGCACGACGTCGGCGCCGAACCGCACGTGAGGCAGCACCCCGAAGTCCGCGGCGACGCGCTCGAGGTAGGCCGAGATCTCCGGCTGCGGTGCGAACCGCCGCGACCACCGGCTCTCCGGGGCGAACGAGAAGCTGTAGAGGTGCGAGGCGACGTCGCAGGCCGCGCCGGGGTAGGTGTTGTCGCGCCAGACACCACCGACCTGGTGGCTGCGCTCGAGCAGGACGAGATCGGTGACCCCTGCCCGTTTCAGGCTCACGGCCAGCCCGATGCCGCTGAAGCCCGCTCCGATGATCGTCACCCTGGTCACGGACCGGACGCTAGGTCCGCGCAGAGGGCGGCAGAACGTCCGTCGCGGCCAGCGACTTGATAGTTTCGGCCACATGGTGGACGAGTCCGTACCGAGGAGCGCGGCGAGCGCGCTGCTGCTGACTCGCCTCGGCGAAGAACACGGGCTGGTTCCGGAGGCGCTCCTGCGCGGGACCGGCCTGACGCTCCAGGCGCTGAGGGCCCCGGGCACCGAGATCACCGCCCTGCAGGAGCTCGCCGTGCTCCGGGCGCTGCAGGCAGCCGTGCCGGACCCGACCCTGCCGCTGGTAGCGGGTACTCGATACCACTTGACGACGTACGGGATCTGGGGCTTCGCCCTGGCCAGCAGCCCGACCGTGCGCGCCGCCCTCGATGTCGGCGCCCGGTTCGTGGACCTGTCGTTCACGTTCTGCGCCCTGTCGATCAAGGAGAGCGCCGCGGAGCTTTCGATCACCCTCGACGAGACAGTGCCGTGCCCCCGGACCTGCGTGACTTCGTCGTCGCGCGCGACCTCGCGGGTCTGCGGACGATCGTCGCCGAGCTCACGCAGAGCACCGTGCCGCTGCGTGCACTGTCGGTGGCGCTGGCCGCCCCGGTCGACCCCGGGCCGTGGGAGCGGGTCTTCGGCCGGGCTCCGGAGTTCGGGGCTTCCACCAACACGGCCACGCTCGACGCGGCCTTCCTAGACCTCCCCCTCCCCCAGGCCGACGAGCTGACCGCCGCCGCCACCGAGGCGCAGTGCCGGGCGCTTGTGCAGCAGCGCCGGGCGCGTACCGGCTGGGCGGGCCGGGTCCGGGACGCCCTCGTGCACAGCCCCTCGACCATGCCGGGCCTGGAGCGGGTGGCCGACGGGATGCACGTCTCGGTCCGGACCCTCAGGCGTCAGCTCACTACCGAAGGCACGTCCTACCGCGGACTGGTGGAGGAGGTGCGCGAGGCCCTTGCTGAAGAGCTGCTGGGCGCGCAGCTGCCCGTGGAGCAGGTCGCGCGCCGGCTGGGCTACGCCGAGACCGCCAGCTTCACGCACGCCTTCACACGCTGGAAGGGCACGTCTCCCACGGCCTGGCGGTCGTGAGGGTCGATCCGAACGTCACGCGGCCTTCTTCTGGCGCAGGGCGAGGACCTCGGCCGGGACCGTCGGCGCGGGTCGGGTTGGGGCGAAGCGCTCGATGCAGATGGCCTTCAGGACCCGAAATCCGTCAGTGACCGCGTTGAGGTTGCTGACGCCGAAGACCCGCTCGTGCTCGAAGCTGGCGACCTCGCGGATGTCCAGGCCGGCTCGCGCGATCCGCGTGTTGATGACCGTCTCGATCTCGAAGCCGTCTCCCCAGCGCATGGCGTCGACGCTCTCGCCGGTCTCGAGGTCCAGGACAGACAGGCAGTGGGCCCAGAAGGCGTTGTAGCCGTAGCAGAGGTCGCTGTAGCGGGTCCCGAACAGCACGTTGACGATGGCGTTGAGAAACCAGTTGCCGATCCGCCGGAACCGCGTGATGTCGCTGCTGCCGCCACCCTCGGCGAAGCGGGTGCCCTTGGCAAAGTCGGCTCCGGCGACCAGCGCGGCGACGAACGCGGGAATCTCGCGCGGGTCGGCGCTGCCGTCGGCATCGAGCATCACGACGACGTCACCGGTCACGGCCTCGAAGCCGCAGGCAAGTGCGTTTCCCTTGCCGCGCCGGGTCTGGCGCACGATCACGACATCGGGGCGCAGCGCCCGGGCCACCTCGATGGTCCCGTCGCTGCTGCGGCCGTCGACCACGATCACCTCGTGCAGGTCGTCCGGGAGCAGCGCGAACACGTGCGGCAGGTTCTTGGCCTCGTTGAAGGTCGGTACGACGACCGACACCCGCGGGTGGGCGTCGAGGGTGCGGATCTCGGCGTCCACGGCTGCTCCTTCGGCTGGTCTTCGGCTGACTGCTCCGAAGCGCCGGGTTCGCCACTGCTCCCCCCCGGGAACGCACCGGCATGCGGTGCAGCGGCGACCAAGGGTCACCCGGGGGATCAACGCTCGCTTCGTCGAGGGGGTTGGCCCCGACATCACTGAGAGTAACCAGGCCTTCGCGCCCGGTGTGCCGCCATTTAGCTCAACCTGGTTGACCGTTCAGCCCCCCGATCAGCCCAGGGACCGGGGTAGACCGCACCGCTCGAGCGCCTCCAGCAGCCGCTCGGAGCTGGGCCGGTCCCTGACCGCCGTGCGCCAGTGCTCCCCGGTCAGTCCGGGGAACGTGTCCCCCCTGCGCACCGCCACTGCCTGCGCGCGCAGGGACTCCCGCAGGTCCGGCCGGCCCGGGACCCGGCACAGCAGGTACGGCGCCAGACTCCCCCGGCTGACCTCGACGCCGTGCTCGCGCAAGGCGCCCTCGAGGAAGACCCGTTCGTCGGCGACGACACCAGCCTCGCGCTCGGCATGCTTGACCGGGCCCCTGGCCAGACAGGCGTCGAGCGCCGCAAGCGCGGGCGTGCTCACACTCCACAGCGGCTGCGCCTCCCGGAGCCGCTCCACGACCGACGGTTCGGCCAGCAGGTAGCCGACCCGCAGTCCGGCCAGTGCCCACGTCTTGGTCAGGCTGCGGACCACCACCAGGCCGGGAAGCCTCACAGAGGCCAGCGAGTCGGGCTCACCCGGCACCGCGTCCATGAAGGCCTCGTCGACCACGGTGACCCGGCCGGGCCGGCACAGGTCGGCGAGTCGGCTGTGCACGACCCCCGTCGGGTTGGTCGGGTTGCCGACCACGACCAGGTCGGCGTCGTCCGGCACCTGACCCGGGTCCAGCGTGTACGGCGCTGGGAGGAGCACCCTCGTCACCGCATGGCCCGCTGCGCGCAGGGCCGCTTCGGGCTCGGTGAATCCGGGGTGCACGCACACCGCCCGGTGGGGCCGCAGGGCCCGGGCCAGCAGCACGAAAGCCTCGGCAGCTCCGGCCGTGACGAGCACCTCCTCGACGTCCCGTTCGTGCCGACGGGCGACGGCCTTCGTCGCCTGCGCCGGGTTCGGGTAGGCCGAGAGCAGCTTCAGGCTCCGCTCCAGTCGGCTCAGCAGCCATGGCGGCGGCGCGTCGCCACGGACGTTGACGGCCAGGTCGAGCAGGCCGGGGGCCAGCTCGGCGTCGCCGTGATGCCGCAAGTCCTCAGGCGTGCCCTCGTCAAGGGTGGTGATGGCCGTGCCCGGTGGGGTCGTCAGGGTGGTCGTGCGGGGTCTGTGGCTGGCCGAGGCGACCCTCGAACCCCGGCATCAGCGTGCGGTAGAGGCAGGTGTCGCAGTTCATCCGTACGTCCCCGGCGGCGATCTCGGCATGCCGGTCGACGACCAGCTGGGCCAGCCGCTCCGAGGCTCCGATCAGGCCCGCGACGGTCACGTCGACGTCTGCGGCCCGGGCCCAGGCCTGGGCCTGGGTGACGATCCGGTCAGGCAGCACCCCGGCGAACAGGAAGTAGGGGAGCACAACGATCTTGCTGTAGCCCAGGGCTTTCGCTCGGTCGAGGCCTTCGGGCACGCTCGGCTTGGCGAGGCTGATGAAGGCCGTCTCGACGGTGCCGATCCCCCGTCCTTCCAGCAGCAGCCGAGCCGTCTTGGCGACCTCGGCGTTGGCGTCGGGGTCGGTGGCACCCCGACCGATGAGTACGACGGCAGTGTCGGGCCACTCCGCCTCCGGGACGGCCGCAGCCAACCGGTCGGTGAGGTCGGCGAGCAGCAGGGGATGCGGGCCGAGCGGTCGGCCGTAGCGCAGCCGCAGCCCGGGGTGACGCCGTCGCTCGCGCTCCAGGGCGGCGGGGATGTCCCCCTTGCTGTGCCCGGCGGCGACCAGCACCAGGGGCACGACGTCGATGGTCTGGTGGCCGGCGGCCACCAGGCTTACGACGGCGTCCTGGATGGGTGGCGCGGACAGCTCGAGGAACCCACCTTCGACGTCACCCCCGGCGTTCTTGCGGACCAGGTCGACGAGCTCGCCGAACTGCACCACGCCCTCGGCGTCCTTCGTACCGTGACCGATGATCAGCATCGGGTTGGTGTTCATGCGTAGAGCAGCGCGTTGAGCGCAGCGGAGGCCACAGCCGACCCGCCCTTCTCGGAGGTGTTGGACACCGCCGGCAGCCCGCTGTGCCGTAGCGCGGCCTTGCTCTCGGCAGCCCCGACGAATCCCACCGGCAACCCGATCACCAGTGCCGGCCGGTAGGCACCGTCGACGATCTCGAACAGGGCTGTCGGGGCGCAGCCGACGACCCAGACAGCGCCCGGGCCGACCTCGTCGAACGCCATCCGGATCGCGGCGGCCGAGCGGGTCAAGCCTTCGGCAGCCTGCGCCTCGCGCACCCGGCAGACCGTCTCCCGGGTGGTGATGCCCGCCGCCACCATCTGCACGTCGGTGACCACCGGTGCGCCGTTCCGCAGGGCCGCGAGGCCGGCTTCGAGGGACGCCTCGTCCAGCACGAGGTCCTCGACATAGCCGAGGTCGGCACTGCTGTGCACGACCCGCTCGACGACGGCCCGCGTCAGAGGCGGCAGGTGGGACAGGTCCACGCGGGACCGCAGGATCGCGAAGCTCTCCTGCTCGATCGGGTGGACACTCGTTCTCATCGGGACATCCTCGGCTGCTGGGTCATCTGTCGGACTTCGTTCGTGGGACCACCCGTTTCACAGGAACCACCGGAGCCGCTCGCGAAGCCGCACGACGTCCCCGACGACGGTGGCGACCGGAGCCCTCAGACCGGCAGCGGCGACGTCCGAGGCAAGGTCCCGAACCGTGCTCACGACAACCCGCTGCTGCTCGGTCGTACCCTGCTCGATGCAGGCCGCGGGCGTCGACGCGTCCCGGCCATGCCGGATCAGCCCCTGCATCAGCAGCGCCAGCCGGTCGTGCCCCATGAGGATCACCAGCGTGCCCGGGCCGGTAGCCAGGGCCTGCCAGCGCACGGTGCTGGCGGGGTCGTCGGGGTCGAGGTGCCCGGTCACGACACACACGTCCTGAGTGATCCCACGGGCCGTCACCGGGATGCCGGCGTAGGCCGGTGCCGCAATCGCGCTGCTCACACCGGGGACGACCTGGAAGCCGATCCCGTGCGCGACAAGGGCTTCGGCCTCCTCGCTCCCCCGTCCGAACACGAACGGGTCACCCCCCTTGAGGCGTACGACGCGCTTGCCGGCCAGTGCATGTCCCACCAGTTGGGCGTTGATCTCCTCCTGGCGGGGAGCCGTGCCGGTCCAGCTGGTCTTGCCCACGTCGACGACCTCGGCTCCGGTCCGGACGTGGCTCAGGACCTGCGGGTCCACCAGCCGGTCGACCAGCACGACGTCCGCCTCGGCCAGCAACTGGGCGCCCTTGAGCGTCAGCAGGCCGGGGTCGCCCGGCCCCGCACCGACCAGAGCGACGGTGCCTGGCTCCATCACGCGGTCAGCTCCATCACGCAGGGCCCACTGTGCGCACCAACGCGTCCGCCGGGCAGATCTCGATGCACTCCCCGCAGTCGGTGCAGCGGTCTGCCCTGACCCGCAAGGGCACGCCGACCACGAAGGCGTGCTCGGGACAGGTGAGCAGGCACGCACCGCAGGCGGTGCAGGCGTCGGTCACCTGGTAGCTCGCCACCTTTGAGGTTGCGTGTGCCGTCACTGCGACCACCGGTAGCCCCTCGGGGTGACGAACCGGCCACTGACGACGGTGCTCTGGGACGAGCCGACGGTCACCAGCGAGAACATGCTGACGAGCTCCACGTCGAGTTCGGCCAAGGTCGTCAGGTGCACGTCTTGAGCCTCCCGACTGGCCTGCGTGACGACGCCGACCGGTGTCGTCGGCGGCCGGTGCTCCGCCAGGATCGCCAGCGCCTTCGGGAGCTGCCAGTCACGGCCACGGCTGCGGGGGTTGTAGAAGCTCACGACCAGGTCGCTCTGCGCGACGGCCCGTACGCGCGCCTCGATCGCCGGCCAGGGCGTGTGCAGGTCCGACAGGCTGATGCTGGCGTGGTCGTGACCCAACGGAGCGCCAAGAAGAGCCCCTGCGGCGAGCGCCGCGGTGACGCCAGGCACGACGTCCACGTCGATGTCGTCGCCGGCCACCTCGAGCGCGGGACTCGCCATTGCGTAGACCTGCGCGTCGCCACTGCCCAGCAGCGCGACCGCATGCCCGTGAGCGGCCTCGGCCACGGCGGAGTGCGCCCGTTCCTCCTCCTTGCCGAGGCCGGTCTCGACGAAGCGGGTGCCGGGGCGGGCGAGGTCTCGTACCTGCTCGACGTACTGGTCGAGCCCGACCCAGACCGAGGAGGACCGCAGCGCCTCGACCGCCCGCGGCGTCAGCAGGTCTCGTGCCCCGGGTCCGATGCCGACGATGCTCAGCCGGCCGCGCGGCCGGATCCGGCTGACGGCCAGGGTAGCCATGGCGCTCTTGGTCTTGGCGACGACCAGGTCCCCGTGCAGCATCGCCGCAGCCTCGGCGACACTCGGCGTGCCGACGGCCTCCAGGGGGTGGCGGCTGGGGTTCGGCACGGCGACCTCCGCGAGCACGGCCGCGGCATGCGTGACGAGCGACCACCCGGTGCGGTGGCACATCTGGAGGATCGCCGCCTCGTCCGCTTTCGCGTCGACCGTCGCGACGAGGGAGACGCTGCGCGGCGAGAGTCCATGCTGCGCGAGGGTTGTCGTGACGAGCTCGTCCAGCTCTTCGACGCTGACTCCCCGTGACGCACCCACGCCGAGGACGAGGGACGGTGGCCGCAGGACGACGTCCGCGTCGGTGACCCGGTCGGTGACGGCGAGCACGACGTCGCCGTGGGTGCCGACAGGAAGCGGCGGGATGGGCCAGGTGGGGTCCATCACCAGACGGACGTCGACGCCGTCGAGCAGCGCACGGGACACCGTGGCGACGTCCCCCTCCACCGGCCAGGACCAGGTGTCGAGGCCGGGCAGCCCCACCGCGTCGGTGGCGGTGGTGATCACGGCCTCGGCACCGAGCACGTCGGCCACCTCCTGCGCGAGGTCGTTGGCTCCCCCGCCGTGGCCACCGAGCAGGGCCACCGCGAATCGCTGAGCCTCGTCCACGCACACGACCCCGGGGTCGGTGGCCTTGTCCTGCAGCAGCGGCGCAAGCAGCCGCACCGTCGCGCCGGTGGCCAGGAACACGACGAGTGCGTCGCACTCCGCGAAGGCAAGGGCGAGGTCGCGCACGCCGTAGGTGCGCGTCGGGGCCAGGACCTGCTCGAGGTCGGCAGCCGCGCGCGCGCCGGCCATGGTGGTGGTGACGAGGCCGATCACGACAGGGCTCCGGAGACGACGAACACGGGGTTGGCGGGGACGAGGCGGTGACCCCCGCCCAGGGGCTCCAGGTGCTGCACCTGGAGCAGGACGGTGTCGACGATGTAGCCGTCTAGGGCTGCCACGGTCGGGGCCACCCGTTCGACGGTGGCGAGGGCGACGACGACCCGCCGGGGGCGCACGCCGGCGACGGCCGCGACGACGTCAGGTCCACCACCGCCGACGAAGACGGCGTCGGGCCAGGGCAGACCGGCCAGGGCCTCCGGAGCCGATCCGTTCACGAGCTTCACCGGGCCGTGTAGGGCGGCCGCGTTGTCCGAGATGTGCTGCAGCGCCTCAGAATCGCGCTCGACGGCGATCACGGCCGACCCCAGCCGGGAGCACTCGACGCCCACCGAGCCGGAGCCCGCACCGACGTCCCACACCATCGTGCCCACCGCCGGCGCCAGCCGGGCGAGTACGGCGGCACGCACGTCCCGCTTGGTGAACATCCCGTCCCGGTGCACGAAAGCGCTGTCCGGCAAGGCCCACCCGGAGGGTTCGTCGCCAAGGGCGACCCGCTGCCCAGCCAGCCACGGGGCGTTCCCGATAACCCGACCGGGGTAGACGAGCAGCAGCGGTTCCTGCCACTGACGCTCCCGCACTCCAGCGGGTCCGACGACCTCGTGGCCCGCGGCGTGGTAGGCCTCGAGCACCTCGGCTGTGGGCTCCTGGGTCAGCACGGTGGTGCGGCGCTCGTCGGGCTCCCCCAGCCGCTCCAGGACCTCACAGCCATCGAAGTCCTCGCCTAGGGCGTCGAGCAGGGCCACCGGCCCGCTGTCGGTGTCGGTCAGCACCGCAACCGGGCGCGACTGCGCTGCGTACCTGCGCCAGGCGTTGACGACGGGGGCGAGCGGCCGGCCGTGCGCACTGACCACCACCGCGTCGTCCCAGGGCAGGCCGAGGCGCCCGAAGGCCGCCGCGACGCTGGACACCGCCGGCAGCACCCGAAGCTCCACGTAGCCGCCCTGACGTCCCGACAGCCGACGGACGATGCCGAAGTATCCGGGGTCACCGCTGGCAAGCACGACGACGCGCTCCCCGTCGTGGTGGGCCTTGGCTATCTCGTTGGCTGCCATGTCGACATGGCCCATCACGACCGTCCTCGCCGTGGCGGACAGGGCGACAGCGTCCAGGTGCCGTCGACCGCCCACCACCAGGTCGGCAGCGGCCAGGGCCTGCTCGGCCGCGGGCGACAACGGGCTGCCGTCACATCCCACGACCGTCACGGGTTCGCGACTGGCCGCGGACCCAGGGGAGCCAAACCACCCCGTCATGCGGCGACCCACTCGGGCCGGGTAGCCGCGACGACGACCCGTCCCGTGAAGTCCACCATCGCCACCTCAGCGGTGAGCGCACCCTCGGTGAAACGCTGGAGCACCTCGGCGACCTGGGCACAGAGCCGATCGCCGGCCTCGCGCAAGACCCCCGCCGACTCCCACACCTCATACGCGTGCCGGGCCGTGTTGGCCTGCAGCACAGGCGAAGCCGTGGACGGCTCGAGCGCGGCCAGGACGTTGAGCGGCACCTTGGATTTCGTGTAGTGCGTCATGAGGACCCCGCCCGCGAGCTTGGCCAGCTTGCCGACCATGCCGACGAACACGACCCGGGTCAGCCCGTCCTGGACGGCCTGCCGCAGGGCGGACCCGGTGAAGTCACCGACCTCGACGAAGCACACGTCGGGCAGGTCCGGCAGCAGTGCCATCGCGCCCTTCTCGGTGCGACCTCCGGTGCAGAGCACCAGAGTGTCGAGCTGCTGGGCCGCCATCACGCTGACGGCCTGTACGACCGACGCGCGCCAGGACTCGGTCGAGAACGGCCGGACGACCCCGGTGGTGCCCAGGATGCTGATGCCGCCCAGGATCCCAAGCCGCGCGTTGGTCGTCTTACGGGCGCGCTTGTCCCCGTCCGGCACGCTCACGACGACCCGCAGGCCCCGGTCGGTGACCTCCCGCACGGCCTGGGTGATCATCTCCCGAGGCACCGGGTTGATGGCCGGGCCCCCGACCTCCAGCCCCAGACCGGGTTTGGTGACGGTACCGACGCCGACGCCAGCCTCCAGGAGCAGCTCCGGCGCCCAGGACACGGTGACGGTGAGCGCGGCGCCGTGCGTCACGTCCGGGTCGTCACCGGCGTCCTTGATGACCACTGCCGTCGCCTCCTCGGAGCTGAAGACACAGGACTCCACCGCGAAGGACACCCGCTGCCCGCTGGGCAGGGCCACGTCGACGTCGGTCACCGGCGCCTGGTCCCGCAGCGCGAGGGCAGCCGCCTTCGCTGCCGCCGAGCTGCACGTGCCCGTCGTCCACCCGCTCCGGAGCGGGCCCGTGCGGACCTTCGCCGTACGCGGGAGGGAGGGCTCACGCAGCTCGCTCAACGGGCCGCTTCCTTGGCGAGCCTGAGGGAGTGCCGGGCCTGCTGCGACTCGACCTTGCGGTGCTCGTGGAAGTGCCCCGGGTGGTAGAGGTGGGAGCGCGTCCCGCCGGAGGCCAGGGCCGGACCGACCAGCACCATCGTGTGCTTGTACAGCTTGTGCTCCTTGACCTTCTCAGCCAGATCGCCGAGCCGGCAGGTGAAGACGAGCTCTTCAGGCCAGGTCGCGGCGTAGGCGACGACGCAGGGCGTGTCCTCGTCGTAGGCACCGGCGAGCAGCTCGGTCTGCAGCTGCCGGGTGCGGGCAGCCGACAGGAACAGACACATCGTGGCGCCGATCTCGGCGTACGCCCGGACCGTCTCACGCGGGGGCATCGGCGTCTTGCCGCCCTCCAGGCGGGTCAGCACCACCGACTGCGCGACCTCAGGAATGGTGAGCTCACGCTGTACGAGAGCGGCCACGGCACTGAAGGACGAGACCCCGGGGATGACCTCCGTCGCCAGCCCCAGGGCTGCGCAGAGCTCGTGCTGCTCCTGTGTGCCGCCCCAGAGCGCCGGGTCCCCGGAGTGGATGCGAGCGACCCGCAAGCCCTCGGCAGCAGCCCGCTCGTAATGGGCGGTGATCCCCTCCAGGGAGTGCTCGGCCGAGTTGACGACCAGCGCGTCGGGGCGCGCGTGTTGAAGGACGTCCTCGTGCACCAACGACGCGGCCCAGATGACGATGTCGGCCTCGGCGATCCGCTGCGCGCCCCGCAGGGTGATCAGGTCGGCAGCTCCCGGGCCGGCACCGACGAACGAGACAAGGCCGGTCACAGCTTTCCTCCACGAGTGGTACGGCGAGCGGGCGCGATGACCGTCGACAGGTAGGGCGCCGCGGAGGTCGGAAGCGGGCCGACCTGCTCGTCGGGCAGGCCGAGGGCAGCGCCGAACACGGCGCTATCGAGCCGGTCGTGCTTCGCGAGGACATCGCGGACGGCAACGACCTGGCGGCCACCCTTGTAGGCGACGACCGTGTCGAAGTGGGTCAGGGCCTGCTCGAAGGCCTCCAGACCCGCCGTCAACGGCAGCAGGGCGAGGGACTCCGTGCCCTCGCACAGGACCGTCCCCGACCGGGCAGCGAGGGCCTGCATGGCCGTGATGCCCGGGACAGTCTCCACGACCACCTCGGGCAGGCGCTCCCGCACGGCGTCCGCGAGGTAGGTGAAGGTGCTGTAGACGTTGGGGTCGCCGATCGTCGCGAAAGCGACAGAACCGCTGCTGCGCAGGGCCTCTGCCACCGCATCGGCGGCGACGTCCCAGGCCTTGACCCGCTCGGGGGTGGCGCCACCCCTGTCGTCGAGGGCGAAGACCAGCCGCTGCACGCGGTCGTGGTCGATGTGCGCGAGGACGGTCGCCTCGGCCCGGCCGACCTCGTCGGCGCTCATGACGGGGACCACCACGAGGTCCGCCTCGCACAGGACGCGGACGGCCTTGACCGTGACCAGCTCCGGGTCACCGGGGCCCATCCCGACCCCGACGAGCCTCATGCCACGGCCAAGGGGCGGCAGGCACGCGCGACGATGTTGCTGCTCAGCGACGGCACCGAAGCCGGGTGCAGGTGGACGTAGGACGCAACGACGTCGACGCTGGTCGTGAAGCCCTCGACGGTTCCGTCCTCGAGCTGCCAGGCCGGTCGATGGCCGGCCCGCGGCTCGACGACCGTGCGGTGGAACTCGTGGCCCACCAGGACGGTGCCCTGCTTCGCGACGAGGGTGTCGGAGTGCGCGACGACCGTCCGGTAGCCCAGGGTCAGCCGAGGGGTCATCTCGGCCCTGGCGTCGAAATGCCCGACCATCTCGACCCGGTCGAGGCTGCTGCACAGGATCAGCAGCCCGGCGCATTCGGCATAGGTCGTCCGACGCCCGGCAAGGTGTGCGCTCAGGCTGTCCAGGAAGCCACGGTTGGCGGTGAGCTGCTCGGTGTAGATCTCGGGGAAGCCACCTGGGAGGACCACCGCTGCGGTGCCTTCGGGTAGCGCATCGTCCCTCAGCGGGTCCACCACGGCAACGTCCGCGCCCGCCGCCGCCAGGCACTCCGCGGTCTCGGCGTAGGCGAAGGTGAAGGCGGCGCCCCCGGCAAGGGCAACCACGGGACGCACCCGAAGGTCCAGGGTCGCCGGCGCCGGCGGAACCCACGGCGTCACCTCGAGATTGCCTGCGGCACAGGCGATCCGGTGGAGTGCGTCGAGGTCGCAGGCCTTGGCCACGACGCGGCCGAGCCGATCGACGGTGGCCACAGCTTCCGGCGTCCGCTCCGCGGTCGGCACCAGCCCCAGGTGCCGGGAAGGGGTGGCAACCTCGGCATCGCGGCGGAGCACGCCGAGCACGGGCAGCAGACCGAGCAGGGCCTCGCGGAGCACCTGCTCGTGCCGGTCGGAGGCGACCCTGTTGAGGATGACGCCGGCCAGGAGCAGGTCCTCGTCGTACGAGGTGAAGCCGTGGACGAGGGCGGCGACGCTGCGGGACTGCGAGGACGCGTCGACGACCAGCACGACGGGCGCCTCGAGCAGATGCGCGACGTGGGCGGTCGAGCCAAACTCGGTGGAGCCACGCCCGTCGAACAGCCCCATCACACCCTCGACGACGGCGAGGTCAGCCCCCGCTGCCCCGTGCGCGAAAAGCGGCGCCACCAGGTCTTCCCCGACCATCACCGGGTCGAGGTTGCGCCCGGGTCGCCCGGTGGCGAGCGCGTGGTACCCCGGGTCGATGTAGTCGGGTCCGACCTTGTGCGGGCTGACCTGCAAGCCCCGGGTCCGGAAGGCCGCCATCAAGCCGGTGGCGATCGTCGTCTTGCCCGCACCGGAGGACGGGGCGGCGATGACGAGCCGAGGGATCGTCACCATTCGATGCCACGCTGACCCTTCTGCCCGGCGTCCATCGGGTGCTTGACCTTGGTGGTCTCGAGGACGAGGTCGGCTGCCTCAACGAGCAGGGGGTGGGCGTCGCGGCCGGTGATGACGACGTGCTGCGTGCCGGGGCGGACGCGCAGGGTCTCGACGACGTCCTCGACGTCGACCCAGCCCCACGCCATGGGATAGGTGAACTCGTCGAGCACGTAGAACTGGTAGGTCTCGGCCGCCAGGTCACGCTTGACCTGCTCCCAGCCCTCGCGAGCGTTGGCGGCGTGGTCGTCGTCGGTGCCCTGCTTGCGGGTCCAGGACCAGCCCTCGCCCATCTTGTGCCAGACCACCGTCCCGCCCTCACTGCTGGCCCCGAGGACCTGGAGCGCGTGCTCCTCGCCGACCTTCCACTTCGCGCTCTTGACGAACTGGAAGACTCCGATCGACCAGCCCTGGTTCCAGGCCCGCAGTGCCAGTCCGAAGGCCGCGGTCGACTTGCCCTTCATCTGACCGGTGTGCACCACGACCAGCGGCCGGTTGCGTCGCTGCCGCGTGGTCATCCCGTCCTGGGGGACGACGGACGGCTGGCCCTGCGGCATCAGGCGGCCTTCACGACGGAGGTGAGCGCGTCGGCGGACAGCTCCTCGAGGCGCAGGGCGACCCCGCCCAGCAGGGCACCGAGCTCACCGGCCAGCCCGAGACGCACCGGGCCGCTCTCGCAGTCGACGACGACGCAGGCGGCGCCGGACCGGGCGAGGTGCGCTGCGGCGAGCTCCGGCGCCGGCCCGCTGGTGTACCGCCCATCGGTGACGATCACGACCAGGGCCCGACGAGAGGGGTCGCGCACCGCCTCGACCCGCAGCACCTCAGCGGCCCGGAGCAGGCCGGCCGACAGCGGGGTGCGGCCGCCGGTGGGCAGGTCGGCCAGGCAGGCCGCAGCCGCGTCGACGGAGGAGGTCGCAGGCAGCAGCAGCTCGGCGGTGTGACCCCGGAAGCTGACGAGCGAGACCTTGTCGCGCCGCTGGTAGGCGTCGGTCAGCAGGGACAGGACGGCTCCTTTCACCGCGCTCATCCGCTGGCGGGCCGCCATCGATCCTGAGGCATCGACGACGAAGAGCACCAGGTTGCCCTCGCGGCCCTCACGGACCGCCTCCCGCAGGTCGGCGGTGCGCAGCGTGACCCCCGCACCCTGTCGCCCGCGCGCCCGCTGGTGTGGCGCGGCAGCCCGCAGGGTGGCGGTCAGGTGCAGCGACTGGAGCCGGCCGCTCGCCGTACGCGCTCCGGTCAGTCGCCCAGTGCCGCCCTGAGTGCGCGAACGCCGTCCCGCGGCACCGTCGCGGTTCACCCCGGGCACCTCGAGGCGGCGAGCCTGAAACGTCTCCCCCACCCCCGCACTCCCTTGCGTCCTAGCCTCCGCGCCAGCTGCCGGGGGTGCTTCGGAGGACGTAGCGGGGTCGGAGCCACAGCCATCGCCGCCACCGCCGTCGGAGCCACCGCCATCGGGGCCACCACCGTCGGGACCCGCGTCGTCGGGGCCACCGCCGTCGGGACCCGCGTCGTCGGGGCCCTCTGGCTCCACCGAGTCGAGGGCCTGAGACAGCTGCTCCTCGTCGAGGCCCGGGGCCTCGAACGGGGTACGGCGGCGGCGGTGCGGCAGGGAGAGACGGGCGGCCGTGCGGACGTCCTCGGTGGTGACGTCGGAGCGGCCGGCCCACGCGGCGAGCGCCAGCGCGGCCTTCGCGGTCACCAGGTCCGCGCGCAGGCCGTCCACGTCGAAGGCGGCGCACACGGTCGTGATCTCGCGCAGGGCGTGGTCGCTCAGGACGACCTTGGGCAGCAGGTCACGGGCGACGGCGATCCGCTCGGCCAGCGCGGCGTCCTCAGCAGCCCAGGACGCGGCGAAGGCAGCCGGGTCGGCCTCGTAGGCGAGGCGGCGGCGGACGACCTCTGCACGCTCGACCGGGTCGCGGGTCGCCGTGACCTCCACGGTCAGCCCGAAGCGGTCGAGCAGCTGCGGGCGCAGCTCGCCCTCCTCGGGGTTCATCGTGCCGACCAGCAGGAACCGGGCGGCGTGCCGGACGGACACGCCCTCGCGCTCGACGTAGGACGTGCCGAGCGCGGCGGCGTCCAGCAGCAGGTCCACGAGGTGGTCGTGCAGCAGGTTGACCTCGTCGACGTACAGCACGCCGCGGTGGGCTCCGGCCAAGAGTCCGGGCTCGTACGCCGAGACCCCCGTCGTCAGGGCGCGCTCGAGGTCCAGGGACCCGACGAGGCGGTCCTCGGAGGCGCCGACCGGGAGCTCGACGAGGCGGGCGGACCGCTCGGTTGCGACGCCGTGAGCGGCGCGGTCAGGGCACGTCGGGTCGGGATCGGCGGGGGCGCAGGAGAAGCGGCAGCCCTCGAGGACCTCGACCGGGGGCAGCAGAGCGGCCAGCGCGCGCACGATGGTCGACTTGGCGGTGCCCTTCTCGCCGCGGACCAGCACCCCACCGACAGCGGGCGACACCGCGTTGACGAGCAGGGCAAGCCGTAGGTCGTCGAGACCGACGACGGCACTGAAGGGATACACGAGGGCCTTCCTTCGGGGTCCGCGCCCCGGGTGGACGGATCGACGGTCGGAGTGTCTGGCTGGCTCCCACGTGCGGGAGCTCACAGTGGCGGGACCGCGCCGGCTTCCCGGCTTCCTCCGTTGTCGTCGCTAGCGTCCGCACTCTAGCGGCAGAGGCGGGACGCGCCTCAGGTGAAGACGACGGTGCGGGTGCCATTGCGCAGGACCCGGTGCTCGAGGTGCCACCGCACCGCCCGGGCCAGGCAGACCGTCTCGAGGTCGGCGCCCAGCGCGGCCAGCTGTACGGGCGTGTGGGTGTGGGACACCCGGGTGACCTCCTGCTCGATGATCGGCCCCTCGTCGAGCTCGGCGGTGACGTAGTGGGCGGTGGCCCCGATCAGCTTGACGCCCCGGTTGTGGGCCTGGTGGTAGGGCCGCGCTCCCTTGAACGACGGCAGGAACGAGTGGTGGATGTTGATGGTGTCCGGAAGCCGCGCGACGAGGTCGTCGGACAGGATCTGCATGTACCTCGCCAGCACCACCAGGTCGACGCCGTCCGCCAGCTCCAGCAGCCGTTCCTCGTCCTTATTGGCCACCAGGTGGAAGGCCAGCCCGTAGCCCTCGACGAGCTCCCAGAAGTCCTCGTGGTTGCTGGCGACCCCACGATCTGAGCCGGGAGCGCTCCGCTGCTGTGGCGGTAGAGCAGGTCGTGCAGGCAGTTCCCCTGACGGCTGACGAGGACCAGCACCTTCGGGCGTCCGGCCACCTCCGCCAGCCCCGCTCCATGCCGAACTGCTCCGCGACGGGACGCAGCGCCTCCAGCAGCCCAGGGCTTGCGGTGACGTGGACCCGCATGACAAAGCGGCCGGTGTCCGGGTCGCCCCACTCCTGGCTGTCGACGATGTTGGCTTGCTGCGCGACGAGGACGCCGGTGACGGCGTGCACGACCCCGACGCGGTCGGGGCAGGACAGGGTCAGGACAAGCTCCACCCGCTCTGCCGTCGCTGGCCCCAGCCCGCGCTCGACGCACCGCCTGTCGTCGTGCGAAAAGTGTCGCCAGACGAGGCGACGGCGGCCGCCCTTTCTGCCTACCTGGCGCTCAGGTCCGGCGCACCGCTGGTCGTGGACCTGCGGCTGTAGGGCGACCCGGGGCGTTCTGACCTACCTTCCACAGGTGAGTCAGGTCACAGCGGCGAAGGGAGTCACGTGCCGAGCCACGCAGAGCTAAGGCAGCGGCGCTCCGTGCTCGCTCGCACCTGGGAGTCGCACGTCCGTACCGGCCATAGCGACGCCGCCGTTGCGGTCGGCCTCAACCGAGGGGTGCTCGAGTCCTGGCAGCGTTCGGCGGCCTGGGTGAACCCCGAGGTCGAGGCCGCGCCGGTCGACGACGCCGATCGGGCCCTCGAGCAGTGGCGGGGCGGACCGGTCGCCCGCGGGCTGCAGGCCACGACCGACGACATGTCCCGTGTCGTCGACGACGGTGACATGGTCGCCGCCGTCACCGACCACACCGGCCGGATCATGTGGACCCGCGGCAGCCGGGTGATGCGGCGTGCCGCCGAGCGCGTCAACTTCGTCCCGGGCGGACGGTGGGACGAGGCTTCGGTGGGCACCAACGCCCTCGACCTGGCGCTGCGCACCGGACAACCCTCGACGGTCTACTCGGCTGAGCACTACAGCCGGGCCGTGCACGGGTGGGTCTGCTACTCGGTGCCCCTGACCGAACCGGGGACCGGCGCGATCCTTGGCGTCCTGGACCTGTCGACCACCTGGGACCGCGCGCACCCGCTGTTCCTCGGTACCGCCCAGCTCCTCGGTCGGCTCGTCACGGCTGCGATACCCCTTCAGCGGCGCTCGTCCGCCGTACCCGCGCTGGAGCTGCAGGTACTGGGGACGTCGCAGGTGCTGCTGGCCGGGCGACCGCTGCTGCTGCCCGCCAGGCAGGTGGAGATCCTGGTGCTGCTCGCACTCCACCCGGAAGGCCTGTCCCTCGACTCCCTGCACGCCCGCCTGTACGGCGACGCGGCGATCAGCACGTCCACCCTGAAGGCGGAGGTCTCGCACCTGCGCAGCGCCCTCGATGGCGGAGTGGGCTCCCGTCCCTACCGGCTGACCGTGCCCGTCGACAGCGACGTGCAGCGGACCCTTCGCGCCCTCGACGCCGGCGATGTCAGGGCGGCCGTCGCGGCCGCTCGCGGCCCGCTGCTGCCCGAGTCGGCGTCGCCGGACCTCGAGGAGTGGCGGCGCTACCTGGAGGTGGCGCTGCGCTCGGCGGTCCTGGCTGGCGACGACGTGGCCAGTGCGATGGCGCTGGCCGACACCCAGCCCTACGACGAGCAGGTGCAGCAGCACCTCGTCGACGTGCTGCCAGCCGGTGACCCCCGGCGACCCGCGGCGAGGGCCCGCCTCGATCGCGCCCGTTCAGCCTGACCCTGCCGCCGGGGATCGTCACGGCAGCGCCAACCTTGGGCCAACCATCTCGGCGCAGTGTTGCGTGCACGGTTCGCGACAGTGCAACCGTCACGCTTGCAGGAGGACAGACCCATGGTCTTTGCGAACCCCGGTACCCCCGACGCGCTCGTCACGTTCGACCCGCGTTACGACAACTACATCGGCGGCAAGTGGGTCCCGCCGGTCAAGGGTCAGTACTTCCAGAACATCTCCCCGGTCACCGGCGAGGTCTTCTGCGACGTTGCCCGCACCACCGCCGAGGACGTCGAGCTCGCGCTCGACGCCGCGCACGCCGCCAAGGACGCCTGGGGCAGGACCAGCGCGACCGAGCGGGCCGCGGTCCTCAACAAGATCGCCGACCGCATCGAAGCGAACCTGCAGGAGCTGGCGATCGCAGAGACGTGGGACAACGGCAAGCCGGTACGGGAGTCGCTCGCCGCCGACCTCCCCCTCGTGGTGGACCACTGGCGCTACTTCGCGTCGGCGATCCGCACGCAGGAGGGTTCCGCCGGCGAACTCGACGGCGACACGGTGGCCTACCACTTCCACGAGCCGCTCGGCGTCGTCGCGCAGATCATCCCCTGGAACTTCCCGCTGCTCATGGCGACCTGGAAGCTGGCGCCGGCCCTGGCCGCCGGCAACTGCGTCGTCCTCAAGCCGGCCGAGCAGACCCCCGTCACGATCTTGCTGTTCGCCCAGCTCATCGGGGACCTCCTGCCCGAGGGCGTCCTCAACATCGTCAACGGCTTCGGCGTCGAGGCCGGCAAGCCGCTGGCGTCGTCCGACCGCGTCGCGAAGGTCGCCTTCACCGGCGAGACCACGACCGGCCGCCTGATCATGCAGTACGCGTCGGAGAACCTGAACCCGGTGACGCTCGAGCTCGGCGGTAAGTCGCCCAACCTCTTCTTCGCCGACGTGATGGACGCCGATGACGCGTTCTTCGACAAGGCGCTCGAGGGCTTCACGATGTTCGCCCTCAACCAGGGCGAGGTCTGCACCTGCCCGTCGCGGGCCCTCATCCAAGAGTCGATCTACGACGCGTTCATGGAGCGCGCGCTGGCCCGGGTCGACGCCATCACCCGTGGCAACCCGCTCGACCCCGCCACGATGCTCGGCGCACAGGCCTCGAACGACCAGCTCGAGAAGATCGTCAGCTACTTCGACATCGCGCGCGCCGAGGGCGCCGAAATCCTGCGTGGCGGCGAGAAGCGCGTCGTGGAGGGACTCGACGGCGGCTACTACGTGCAGCCCACGGTGATCAAGGGCACCAACGACATGCGGGTGTTCCAGGAGGAGATCTTCGGGCCGGTCGTGTCGGTCACGACGTTCACCGACTTCGACGACGCCATGCGCATCGCCAACGACACCCTGTACGGCCTCGGCGCCGGTGTCTGGTCGCGCAACGGCAACATCGCGTACCGCGCCGGCCGCGAGATCCAGGCCGGCCGGGTCTGGACCAACTGCTACCACGCCTACCCGGCGGGGGCGGCGTTCGGTGGCTACAAGGCCTCCGGCATCGGGCGCGAGAACCACAAGATGATGCTCGACCACTACCAGCAGACCAAGAACCTCCTGGTCAGCTACAGCCCCGACAAGCTGGGCTTCTTCTGAGCCTGGAGCGGGTCGCCGCGACGCCAGCAGCCCTCGAGCTGCTGGCGTCGCTGACCGGCGAGCATGGCCCGCTGATGTTCCACCAGTCGGGCGGCTGCTGCGACGGCAGCTCCCCCATGTGCTACCCCCGACCTGAGTTCCGGGTCGGCAGCCGGGACGTCTACCTGGGCGATGTCCACGACACGCCGTTCTACATGAGCGGACCGCAGTTCCAGTACTGGAGCCACACCCACCTCACCGTGGACGTCGTCCCGGGCCGGGGCAGCGGCTTCAGTGTCGAAGCACCTCGTGGGGTCCGCTTCCTGATCCGCTCCCGCCTGTACGACGAGGCCGAGCAGGCACTGCTGGAGGCCGAGGGGCCGCCACGGACCGGCGACCGCGACGCCCCCTCCGAAAGCTGACCTGACCGCCACCCCCTCTGGCGCAAATCCACACGGCCTGGGTCGTGTGGATTTGCGCCAGAGGGGGGCGGATGGTGGGCGGTGGCGAAAGAGCTGGCCGCACGGACCGTCAGCCCTCGAGGTCGCCCTCGAGCTCCAGGTACGTCGCCTTCAGCCCGTCGAGAGCCTCCTTCGACGGGTCGGCCCACAGGCCCCGGTCGACGGCCTCGAGGAGGCGCTCGGCGATGCCGCGCAGCGCCCACGGGTTGCTCTTCTTCATGAAGGCCCGGTTGGTCTCGTCGAAGACGTACTCGGTCGTCAGCTTGTCGTACATCCAGTCCTCCACGACGCCGGCTGTCGCGTCGTACCCGAACAGGTAGTCCACGGTGGCGGCCATCTCGAAGGCGCCCTTGTAGCCGTGCCGCTGCATCGCCGCGATCCACCGCGGGTTGACGACGCGGGCGCGGAACACCCGGTGCGTCTCCTCCTGCAGGGTGCGGGTCCTGACCGTGTCGGGGATGGCCGAGTCGCCGACGTAGGCCGCGGGCGACTCCCCCGTCAGCGCGCGGACCGCCGCGACCATCCCACCGTGGTACTGGAAGTAGTCGTCGGAGTCGACGATGTCGTGCTCGCGGGTGTCCTGGTTCTTCGCGGCGACCCGGACCCTGGTGTAGACCCGCTCCATGTCGCGGCGCGCCGGTGCACCGTCGAGGCCGGTGCCGTAGGCGTAGCCGCCCCACACCGCGTAGACCTCGGCCAGGTCGGCGTCGGTCTTCCAGTCCCGCGAGTCGATCAGCGGCAGCAGGCCGGCGCCATAGGCACCGGGCTTGGAGCCGAAGATGCGGGCGGTGGCTCGCCGTTCCTCGACGCCGGAGGCGACGTCGGCCTGCACGTGCTCCCACACGAAGTTGGCCGGTTCGTCGAGGACGGCGACCAACTGGACCGCGTCGTCGAGCAGGGTGACCACGTGCGGGAAGGCGTCCCGGAAGAAGCCGCTGATCCGCAGGGTCACGTCGATCCGGGGCCGGCGCAATTCCCCAGCGGGTACGACCTCCAGGCCCGTCACGCGACGGGATGCGGTATCCCACACGGGCCGGACACCGAGCAGCCACAGCGCCTCGGCGATGTCGTCACCGGCGGTCCGCATCGCGGAGGTGCCCCAGACGACGAGCCCCACCGAGGCGGGGTACTCCCCGTGGTCGGCGACGTAGCGGGCCAGCAGCGAGTCACCGAGCGCGACCCCGGTGTCCCAGGCGTTCTTGGACGGGATCGCCTTGGGGTCGACCGAGTAGAAGTTGCGGCCGGTCGGGAGAACTCCGACCAGGCCGCGCGTCGGCGACCCGGAGGGGCCGGCGGGGACGAAGCCGCCGGACAGCCCGTGCAACAGGTTGTCGATCTCGTCGGTGGTCCGCCGCAGACGCGGGACCACCTCGGTGCACGCGAACTCCAGCGACGCCACTGCGCCTGGTACGTCGCGGTCCAGGACCGCCGAGGCGACCTCGGCGGCACCCGACCAGTCGCGGGCCGCCACGCCCTCGACCAGGGCGCGGGCGAGGGTCTCGAGCTGGTCGGACCCGACCCGGTCGTCCTCGGCGATCCCATAGGCCGCCCCGAGGACCCGTCGCAGCCCGGGGACCGCGCCGGTTGCCCCACCCCAGGTCTGCTGTGCGCGCAGGATCCCCAGCACCAGGTTGACCAGCGAGTCCTCCACCGGGGGCTGGCCGAGGATGTGCAGCCCGTCCCGGATCAGCACGTCCTTGACCTCGCAGAGATAGCCGTCGAGGTGCAGCACGAAGTCGTCGAACTCGTCGGTGTCGGGCGACTCGGACACGTGCAGGTCGTGGTGCAGCTGCGCGGCCGTGACGACCTCCCAGATCTGCGCCCGCAGCACCGGTACCTTCGCCGGATCGAGCGCCTGGACGGTGGCGTACTCGTCGAGCAGGTGCTCCAGGCGGGCCATCTCGTCGTAGGTCTCGGCCCGGGCCATCGGCGGCACGAGGTGGTCGACGACGGTCGCGTGGCCGCGACGCTTGGCCTGCGTCCCCTCGCCGGGATCGTTGACGATGAACGGGTAGAACAGCGGCAGGTCCCCCAGCACGGCATCGGACGCGCACGACGCCGACAGCCCGAGTCCCTTGCCGGGCAACCACTCCAGCGTCCCGTGCTTGCCCAGGTGGACGACCGCGTCGGCACCGAACTCCTGGGCCAGCCAGCGGTAGGTGGCCAGGTAGTGGTGCGAGGGCGGCAGGTCGGGGTCGTGGTAGATCGCGATCGGGTTGTCGCCGAACCCGCGCGGCGGCTGGATCGCGAGCACGACGTTGCCGTACTGCAGGGCGGCCAGGCCGATGACGGCCTCGTCGCCTGCCCCGGAGACGTACAGGGAGCCGGGCGGCGGACCCCAGTGCTCCAGCATCTTCTCGCGCAGATCACCTGGGAGCTCGGCAAACCAGCCCTGGTACGTCGACAGCGGCACCCGTGCGACGGCCGCCGACAGCTGGTCCTCGGTGAGCCACTCGACGTCGTGCCCACCCGCGGCGATCAGGGTGTGGATCAGCTCGTCACCGTCGGTCGGGGGGGTGCCGACGTCGTAGCCGGCCGCAGCCATCGCCTGCAGCAGCAGCACCGCGGAGGCGGGTGTGTCGAGACCGACGGCGTTGCCGACCCGGGCGTGCTTGGTCGGATAGCTCGACAGGACCAGCGCGACCTTCTTGTCGGCGTTCGGCGTGTGGCGCAGCCGGGCGTGGGACACCGCGACGCCGGCGACGCGCCCCGCGCGCTCGGCGTCGGCCACATACACCGGGACGCCGTCGGCGCCCTGTTCCTTGAAGGAGAACGGCACCGTGATCAGCCGTCCGTCGAACTCCGGGATCGCGACCTGCATGGCGGCGTCGATCGGCGCGAGCCCCGCGGTCGAGTCCTCCCACTCCCGCCGGCTGCTCGTCACGCACAGCCCTTGCAGCACCGGTACGTCGAGGGCTTCGAGGGCGCGCGCGTCCCAGCCCTCGGCGTCCGCGGCGTTCGAGCCACCGCCGGCCAGGACGGTGACGACCAGCGCGTCGACCCGACCGGCCAGCAGCTCGCCGACCGCCGGGATGTGTCCTTCGGCGTCGGGGCGCAGGGACCCGACGTAGACCGGGAGCGCGTTGGCGCCGCGCGCCTCGAGGGCGTCGCACAGGACGTCGACGAACGTTGTGTTGCCCGACAGCTCATGCGCCCGGTAGAAGACGACTCCCACCGTAGGGCGGCCGTCGACCCTCGGGCGGGTGCCGTGCACGCCGTACGCGGGAAGGCTGACCGGCGCGGCAAAGCCGTGGCCAGTCAGGAGCACCGTGTCGGACAGGAACGCCACGAGCTCGCGAAGGTTGTCGACACCGCCCTCGCGAAAGTAGGCCGCCGCGTCGGACACGACACCGGGGGGCACGGTCGACAGGGCCGTGAGCTCGGCGTCCAGGCCCTCGCCCCCCAACAGCACCACCGGGACCTGGGCCCCCGCCAGCAGGTCGTCGAGGCCCTCCCAGGCCCGCCGCCCGCCGAGCAGCCGGACCACGATGAGGGAGACCCCCCCGAGGTCGACGGGACTGTCGAGGCGAGCCGGGTTGCCAAGTCGCAGGGGCAGAGCCGGGTCGGTGACCGCGTGGGCGGCCAGCAGGTCGGTGTCGGCGGTGGAGAGCAGCAGCAGCACTGCTCCAGTGTCCACAGGTGTCAAACCGGGATTAGCGCTCCGGGTCCACCAGGGCCTGCAGGACCGGCGTCATGATCTGCTCGATCTGCTCTCGGGAGGCCTCGACGACGACCGGGATCTTCAGCAGGTACCTCGCGATCGTGATCCCGATCATGGTGGCGCCCAGCAAGCCGGCTCGCAGCTCACCCTCCACACCGCCGATCGTGGCGGCCACCATGGCCTGCGGCTCGCACATCACCTCTTCGCGCATGACGTCGAGTGCAGCCTCATGGGTGAGGCAGTTCCTGAGCAGGGCGATCGCACTGTCGCGGCGGCTGGGGTCCTCGAAGCCGGCGAACAGGTCGTCGAGGGCCGTCCGGGGAACCTCGTCGAGGGTGGCCTCCGACAGCTTCTTGTGATCGACGTGCCACCGCGCAGACGCCCCGAACAGCCCTTCCTTGTTCTTGAAGTACTGCATCACGAGGGCCGGGTCGACGCCGGCCGCCGCGGCGACGGACCGGATCGTCGTGCGCTCGAACCCCAGCTCGGCGAACTGCTCCCTGGCCGCCTCGACGATCGCCGCTTCGGTACGACGGCGACGTTCCTCCCTCGGCAGGCCCACCGGATGGGCGGGGCTGGCCGGCATGGACGCCACACTGTCGGACGTCGGAGGCAGGCTGCTGGGCAGAGGAGACGCTGATGTCACAGAAGTCACTCTACATCCGTTGACCGTTTACCACGCAAGCGTCTACGGTCGTTGAGTCAACGTACGTAGAGGGGAACTCCACATGTCCGTCACCACCTCCCAGGCCGACCGGCCGGATCTCACCCACGCCGATGGGAGGCAGGTCCACAAGGGCTTGGCCCTTCTCACCGTGGCCATCGCCCAGCTCATGGTCGTCCTCGATGCCACCATCGTGAACGTCGCCCTGCCCGACATCGCCACGTCCTTGCACGTGAAGTCCAACAGCGACCTGTCGTGGATCGTCACCGCCTACACCCTCACGTTCGGCGGCTTCCTGCTGCTCGGCGGCAAGATCGCCGACCGGGTCGGCCGTCGGACCGTTTTCATGGGCGGCGCGGTGCTGTTCGCCGTCGCCTCGATGATGGGTGGACTGTCCGGCAACCTCGGGTTGCTCATCGCCGCGCGGGCGCTGCAGGGCATCGGCGGGGCGCTCATGTCGCCGGCGGCTCTGTCCTTGCTCACCGTGGTCTTCAAGGAGGGCGAGGAGCGCAACCGGGCGCTCGGCATCTGGTCCGCCATCACCGCCGGTGGCGCGGCCCTCGGGCTCATCCTGGGTGGAGTGTTGACCGAGTACGCCTCCTGGCGCTGGGTGCTTTTCGTCAATGTGCCGATCGCTGTCATCGCCGTCATCGGTGCGCTCCGGTTCGTGCCCGAGAGCAAGGATGAGCGCGCACAGGGCTTCGACATCCCCGGCGCGGTGCTGGTCACCGGAGGCCTGATGTCGCTGGTCTACGCGCTCGTCAAGGGCAACGACGCGGGCTGGGGGTCCTTCCAGACGGTCGGCACCCTCGCCGTCGCGGCCGCCCTGCTGGCCGGCTTCGTCATCGTTCAGGTGCGCAGCAGCGCCCCACTCGTGCCGTTCCGGCTGTTCCGCTCCCGAAGCGTGGCCGGCGCCGACCTCGGCGCCCTGCTGGTCGGCGCGGGGATCTTCGCGATCTTCTTCTTCCTCATTCTGTGGATGCAGGTCATCAACGGCTACTCCCCCATCAAGGCTGGCCTGGCCTTTCTTCCCATGACCGTGCTCATCGGCGTCGGAGCCGGCATCGGCTCGCAGCTGCTCGGCAAGATCGGCCCGCGCCCGCTGCTGACGGTCGGTCCCCTGCTCGCTGCCAGCGGGTTGTTGATGCTGGGCCTGCGCCTGCAGCCGGACTCGTCCTATGTCGGCACGATCCTGCCGTCGCTGGCGCTGGTCGCCGGCGGCATGGGCTTCACCTTCGTTGCCTTGACCAGTGCCGCCGTCGCGGGGGTCGACCCCGACGACGCCGGGATCGCGTCGGCGCTGCTCAACGCCGGTCAGCAGGTCGGCGGCGCGCTGGGCCTCGCCATCCTCACCGCCGTCAGCAGCACCAAGACCAAAGGGGTCTTCCCGGGCATCGAGCAGGCCCAAGGGCAACTCCAGCAAGCCAGCGCGTCGCATGCGTTCACCCCGGCCCTGCAGCAGCTCGGGGCCAAGGTCAATGACGCCCTCGTGTCCGGCTGGAGCGTCGGCTTCGTGGTGGGCGCGGCCTTCCTGACAGCCGCCGCCGTGGTCTGCACCCTGCTCATCCGGCTCACCCCTGCGGAGGCCGCGGCCTCGCTCAAGGAGTCCGTCGCCGGCTGATCTGTCGGGCCCAGGCGACGGGGCCCGACGGATCAGTCAGGATCAGTCAGGATCAGTCCGGATCAGTCAGGGACGGGTCGGATCAGGTCCGAACAGGCGGTGCGCCGGGCGGGACGAAGGGCAGGCCGGCAGTGGCCCCGTCAGCCAGCAGTCGCAGGATCGCGTCGGTGTCCAGGTAGTCGGCGACGACGTCACCGAGCAGGTCCAGACGGGCTTGCCGGACGTCCTCGAACGCCACCGTCCCCGGCTCCCAGGCGCGGCCGACAAGGGCGGCGACCTCGGACAGGAAGGTCCGCCGGAAGCCGTCGGACTCGAGGGCCCCATGCCAGAGGGTCCCGCTGACGGCGCCCACCCTGACCCCGTCCAGGAACGTCTCCCCCGCCGTCGCCGTGACCAGCCCGTGGTGGATCTCGTAGGCGGTGTCCACGGGCTGACCGCGCCAGCTGCCGACCGGCCGAGAGAGCACCTTCTCGACGCCGAACACCGTCCGCACTGGCAGCAGGCCCAGGCCGAGAACCTCCCCCGACCGGGACTCGACGTCGTCGGTGATCGACGTACCCAGCATCTGGAAACCGCCGCAGATGCCGAGGACCGGGGCCTCGCGACGCAGTAGGGCCGCGTCCAGCCCACGGTCGCGGAGCCACGCGAGGTCGGCGACGGTCTGCCGGGTGCCCGGGACGATGACGAGGTCGGCGTCGGCAAGCTCCTCGGGGGTCGTCGCGAAGCGGACGAGGACCCCGGGCTCCGTGCGCAGCGCGTCGATGTCGGTCCAGTTCGACAGTCGCGGCAGCCGAATCACCGAGACGCGAAGCACATCGCGACCGACTGCGGGCAACGGTGCGACCGGGGCGGACAACCCGAGCGAGTCCTCGACATCGAGCTCGAGACCCTCCGTCCAGGGGATGACCCCGAGGGTCGGCCGGCCGGTCAGCCCGCGCAGCATGTCGAGGCCGGGCTGCAGTAACGCCGGGTCACCCCGGAACTTGTTCACGACGAAGCCGCAGATCAGTGCCTGGTCCTCGGGCGACAGCAGGGCGAGGGTCCCGAACAGTCCAGCGAAGACGCCACCGGGATTGATGTCCCCGACGACCAACACAGGCAGCGAAGCGGCGCGGGCGAGGCCCATGTTGGCGATGTCGGTAGCCCGAAGGTTGATCTCGGCCGGCGACCCGGCACCTTCGCAGATCACCACGTCGAAGCGCGAGCGCAGGTCGGCGAGGCAGTCGAGGGCAACCTCGAGCAGGGCGGCCTTGTGCTCGCGGTAGGACACCGCCGAGACGTTCGCGTACGGCTTCCCGAGCAGCACGACCTGCGAGGTGCGGTCGGACCCGGGCTTGAGCAGCACCGGGTTCATGGCGGCCTCCGGTGCGACCCCTGCCGCGGCGGCCTGCACCGCCTGGGCTCGGCCGATCTCCGCTCCGTCGACGGTCACGGCGGAGTTCAGCGACATGTTCTGGGCCTTGAACGGCGCTACCTTCACTCCCTGGCGCGCCAGCCAGCGGCACAGGCCCGCGGTCAGCACGGACTTGCCCGCATCCGACGTCGTGCCCGCCACGAGCAACGCCCCCCGCACCGAGATCCCGGTCACGGACGGGACCTGCGTACGACGAGAGCGGTCCCGGCCGCGAGCCCCCCTGCAGCCGCCGACACCGCCGCCGACAGCCGGGCCGCCCGAACGATGTCGTCGACCGTGGGCGCGGGTCCGTCGCCGAGCAGCGGGCGGTCCTCGACCCTTCCGCTGTAGGCCAGCCGTCCACCGAGGGTGCGTCCCAGGGCACCGGCGAAGGCCGCCTCGACCGGTCCGGCGTTCGGAGACGGGTGCTTGTGGCCGTCTCGGCGCCAGGACCGGGCCGCCGCGGAAGGTCGTCCGCCGACAAGCGGCGCGAGCAGGACGGCCAGGCCCGCGGTGAGCCGGGCCGGCGCCAGGTTGGCGAGGTCGTCGAGGCGGGCCGCCGCCCAGCCGAAGCGGGCGTAGCGGGGCGAGCGGTGCCCCACCATCGCGTCCAGCGTGTTGACCGCTCGGTAGGCCAACAGGCCGGGTACTCCCGCGACGGCCCCCCACACCAGCGGACCGACGACCGCGTCCGAGGTGTTCTCGGCGACCGACTCGACCGTGGCACGGGCCAGCCCGGCGACGTCGAGCTGTGACGGGTCACGGCCGCACAGATGCGACAGCCGCGCCCGGGCCCCTTCGAGGTCCTCGGCCTCCAGCAGAGCGTGCATGGCTGCGGCCTCGCGCCGTAGGGAGGTCCCGCCGACGACGGACCACGTCGCGAGGGCCATCAGGGCAGCCCGTCCACCGGGGCGACGCACCAGCCGGGACAGGTGGGCGCCGATCAGGGCAGTACCTCCCGTCAGGGCCAACGCGTACACGGCGCCGGCCGCGCGCGAGTCGCGGTGCACCACCCGCTCGGTCGCCCCGGCGAGGGTTCCGAACGCCGCGACGGGATGCCCGCGTCGAGGGTCGGCCAGCAGCGCGTCCAGACCGAGCCCGGACGCGAGACCAACAGCAGAGGGCCAGGCGCACATGGGCGCCAGCCTACGAGCGGACGTACCGAGCTGTCGGGGCGGAGCACAGAAGGACCCCTAGGTCTACGGGCGAGCTGGGGTAGCCGTGCAGGAAGCCCTGCACGGCGCTGGGACCGAGGTCGATCCACGGCGTCGGCAGCGCGCACCGTCTGGACGGCTTCGACGACAACGCGACGTCCCAGGTCGTGGGTCACCCCACGACCTGGGCTGATGACCGCGGCCGCGCTCGGACCTGCCGGATCCACGCCGGCCACCTCATCGATGCTGAGGCCCGTCGACCGACGGGGAGCGGGCCCGGGTAGCGGATCGCTCCTTGGACCAGCGCGTTGGTTAGCCGGCCGGGCTGGGAGCCGGCCCTCCGGCAGGCTCAGCCGACACGGCTGGCGCGGCTGGCTGGCCGGCAGGCTCGGGAGCGGGGGCAACAGCCTCGGCAGGCGGCGCGGGAGCAGGGGCGGCCGGCGGCGCGGGAGCAGGTACGCCCTGCGGCGCGGGAGCGGTGGAGGCAGCGGGAGTCTCGGGAGCAGCTTTCTCCGGAGCCGCTGTCACGGGAGCAGCTGTCACGGGAGCAGCTGTCTCCGGAGCCGCTGTCCCGGGAACGACTGTCCCGGGATCGGAACGCTCGATCTGCGCGGGTCCGGCCTGGGAAGCCTCGAGGTTCGCTGCCGGGGTGACGTCAGCGCTGGCGTCGGCACTCGGGCCAGGAGCAGCATCCCCGGTCCGCTCGGGACGTGAGCCCCGGTCACCGCGCGGACCGCGTTCGCTCCGGGGGCCACGCTCACCGTCGGGACGGCCACCGTCGGGACGGCCACCCTCAGGACGGCCACCCTCAGCACCCTCTGGACGGTCACCGCGTCCGGGCCGGGTGCGGCGGCTCTTGGCCGGTCGAGGGGTGCGGTCACCAGCCAGGTCGCGTAGCGGCACCGTCATGTCCATGGCGCCGGCCAGTGCGTACTCCTGCACGAGCAGTTCGATCGTGGGCGCGTCCTCGGTGGAGGCGGTCAGCAGCTTGCCCTCCGCCATGGTCCGAAGCTCCCCGAGCCGGGTCAGCCGGCGCTGCGGGGTGTCGGTCGGGTGGGTGAGCAGGACCGCGTGGGCCATGCAGGAAGCGGTGCCGGAGACGGCCGTGACGGCCTCTCGGACAAGAGCCAGATCGGCGAGGCACGGCGCACAGTAGGTGGTCATGGGCGAGAGGTTACGCGGACCGGCCGTGACAGACTCACGCCTATGGGACTGGAGCTGCTCGGACTGCGCACCGTGATCTACCCGACACCTGACCTGGCCGCGGCAACGACGTGGTGGACCGAGCTGCTCGGCACCGGACCGTACTTCCACGAGCCCTTCTACGTTGGCTTCGAGGTGGGTGGTTACGAGCTCGGTCTGCTGCCCGACGGCGACCCCGCGGACGGCGCCGTCACCTACTGGGGCGTGGCCGACGCGCAGGCCGCCGTCGACGCCGCAACAGCCAAGGGAGCGACCCTGCACACGGCATCGACCGAGGTGGGCGACGGCATCGTGACGGCCAGCGTGCGGACACCGCAGGGCTCCGTCGTGGGGTTCATCGTCAACCCCCACTTCCCCGCGACCTGACAGGCGGGCGAGCGCTCAGAACTCCCAAAACCGTTGCTGTGCGGGTCAACTGGCACGGTTCCAGCCGCGACCCGCGCGTGTCAGGCTGGCGCTGGGTGGGACCGTCGGCGTGTTGGCCGGCGTCTGCCGGTACCCGACAGTGGATGCTGCCTGCTCAGACGGGAGCGCCTAAAATGGCCGAATGCCCCGGACGGAACATGCGTTGGACACCCTCGCGCGGGCCGCGGAGCTCGCGGCTCCCCACGAGCTCGCCGACCTCTTCGACGCCTGCGCGCAGCAGCTCGGAGCGGACAATGCACTCGTCTACGTCACCGACCTGCAGCAGCGCGTGCTGCAGCCGCTGCTCGGGCCGAACGTGTCACCCGAGCAGCGGGCCTTACCCGTCCTGCCGGTCGACAGCACCCTGGCCGGTCGGGCCTACCAGACCGTGCAGGTGCAGACCCAGGTGGAGTCCGAGGGTGGGACGCGGCTCTGGCTGCCGGTGGGCATCGGCTCGCACCGCCTGGGTGTGCTGACAGCCACCTTCACCGACCCGGTCGGCCCCGACGAGACGGCCGCGCTCGGGCGGTTGGCTGACGCAGCAGGGGTGCTCCTGCAGGCGAAGAGCGCCTATGGAGACACGATTGTCCGGCTCCGTCGCAGTCACCACCTGGGCGTCGCCGCCGAGCTGCACTCCTCGGTCCTGCCGCCACTGAGCTACGCCAGCACCAACGTGACCGTGTCCGCTGCCCTCGAGCCCTGCTACGCCGTGGCCGGCGACGTCGTGGACTACTCGGTAGACCCAGGACGTACGCAGGTGGCCATCTTCGACGGCATGGGTCACGGCCTGCACAGCGCACAGTGCGCGGTGTTCACCGTCGCGGCGTACAGGAGCGCACGACGCTCGGGCCTGGGACTGGTCGAGGTGCTCAACAGCGTCGACGAGGCGCTGGTGACGGGGTTGGGAGGAGAGCTCTTCAGCACCGCCATCATGGCCGACCTGGACACCGACACCGGGTTGCTGCGCTGGGTCAACGCAGGACACCCCTTCCCCCTGCTGCTGCGTGGCGGCAAGCTCATCAAGGTGCTCGAGACTGACCCTCGACCTCCGTTGGGCTTGGGTCACCTGCTCGTCGACGAGGGGCCGCACATCGGCCAGGAGCAGCTTGAGCCCGGTGACATGGTCTTGCTGTTTACCGACGGCGTCGTGGAGGCCCGCTCACCCGATGGCGAGTTCTTCGGGGTCGAGCGGCTGGCCGAGCTGGTGAGGATCCAGCTCGCGGGCGGTCTCGACGCCCCCGAGACCATGCGCCGGGTCGTTCGCGAACTGCTGACCCATCACGCCGATCAGCTGACCGATGACGCGACCCTGCTCATGCTCGAGTGGCGACGCCCGGCTACCTGACGGCACCCTCGCCCAGCAGCACTGTCACGGCAGCGCCACCGCCGTACGAGTGTCGGGGGGCAGGGGCGATGGGGTGTCAGCGCCTCGCGTCGTCCGCGACGCCCCTGCCGGTCGATGAGGACACATGGCTCGTCGCAGTCTATCCAGGCGTCGTGACCCGGCGGGCCATGCATGACCTCGCTCGGACCGAGCTCGAGCTCCTCCCCGTCGTCCACGACGACCTTCATGTGGCCTGAGATCACATAGAACGGGGCGGCGGCGGCGCTCGTTCAGCTTGCCTGGGCGAGCGCTCAGCGCCGTACACCGGCGGGCTCGCCGGACACCCGCTGCGCGAGCCAGACCGGGATCACCGAAAGCACGACCAGAGCGGCCGCCACCACGTTGATGACCGGCGCCTGGTTGGGCCGGAACAGATTCGCGAAGATCCACAACGGCAGGGTTTGCACCCCCGGGGCGGCGGTGAACGTCGTCACGATGATCTCGTCGAAGGACAGCGCGAATGCCAGCAGCGCGCCGGCCAGCAGGGCTGACCGCAGCAACGGAAAGGTCACGAACCGGAACGTCTGCCAGACGCCGGCCCCCAAGTCCATCGACGCCTCCTCGAGGGTGCCTCCCACCCGGCGCAACCGGGCCAGGGCGTTGTTGTAGACCAGCACGATGCAGAACGTCGAGTGGCCGATGATGATGGTCAGCAGGCCGAAGGTGGTTCCCGCGACCCGGAAAGCGTTGTTCAGCGCGATGCCGGTGACGATGCCGGGCAGCGCGATCGGGAGCAGCACGAGGAACGACACCGTGTTGCGTCCGAACCACGTGTAGCGCGCCACCGCGAAGGCGGCCATGGTCCCGAGCAGCAGGGCGATGGCCGTCGCACCCAGCCCCGCCTCGACGCTGGTCCGCAGCGCGCTCCGAGCCCCTTGGCTGTCCCAGGCCTGCGACCACCAGTGCGTGGTGAGAGAGGTAGGCGGCCAGCTGAAGGTGCGTGAGCTGTTGAAGCTGTTGAGGAGCACAACCGCCAACGGCAGGTAGACGATCGCCAGGCCGACCGCCATCAGCCCGGCGAGCAGGCGGCGTCCACGGTTCCCCAGCATCTACAGCTCGTCCAGTGCGCCCGTGCGTCGAGCCCCGACCAGGAACACGACCATCACCAGGATCGGGAAGAAGGCCGCCGCCGCGGCGAACGGCAGGTTGCCGCCGGTGGTGATGTTGTCGTAGATCACGTTGCTCGCCAGCTGGGTCGCGCCCCCCACGATCTTCACGGTGATGTAGTCCCCCAGCGACAGGGAGAACGTGAAGAGGGCGCCGGCGAACAGGGCCGGGTACAGCAGCGGCAGGACGATCGAGCGGAAGGTCCGTCCGGCCCGGGCCCCCTGGTCCGCCGAGGCCTCGAGCAAGGTGTCGGGGATGCGTTCGAGGCCGGCGTACAGCGGCAGCACCATGAACGGCAGCCACAGGTAGGAAAGGGTGAGGACCGTCGCCGGCAGCCCGTAGCCCGGCCCGTGCATCCCGAAGGGGGCCAGCAGCCAGTCGACCACCCCGCCGTTGGCCAGCATCACCCGCCAGGCATAGGCCTTCACCAGGTACGACGCCCACAGTGGCGTAAGTACCGCGACCACGAGCAGCCGACGGGTCCGGGGTGAGGCCACCTTGGCCATGAAGTAGGCCATCGGCATGGCCACCACGGCATCGACGACAGTGACGAGAACCGCCACCTCCAGCGAGCGCACCGCGATCGTCCGGTAGACGGGCTGGGTCACCAGTGCAGTGAAGTTGGTGAGCGTAGTGGTGTGCTCGATGGCCCCGGTGAAGTCGTTGGTGGACCAGAACGCGGCCAGCAGCATGGCCGCGAGCGCGCCGAGATAGGCGAGCACGAGCCACGCCGCAGGCAGCGACAGCAGGCCGAGCAGCCGGGCGTTGGAGTGGCGATGCAGCCACCCCGACCCCCGCTGCGTCAGCCCTTGATATCGGTCCACGCCTGGGTCCAGGCGGTGTAGTCGGTGCAGATGTTGCCCCGTCCGTCCAGGCAATGGGTGGTCGGGGTGGTCCAGTAGGCGATCGCGTCCGAGTAGACCTTGTCCGCAGCGTGATATGTCGTGCAGAAACCCTTGTCGGCCGTCTCGGCACACGCGAGGGACTGCGCCGGCGCCTCCCCGAACCACTCGGCAACTTGGGCGTTGACCTTTGCTGACGTGATCCAGTTCATCCACTTGTACATGCAATTCGGGTGCTTGGCCTTTGCGGCGATCATCCAGGTGTCCGACCAGCCGGTGGTGCCCTCCTTCGGCGTGATCGCCTGGACCCCGACCTTCTTGTCCGTCGTCACCAGGTTCGCGATGACCTGCCAGGTCGTGCCGATGACGCTGTTCTTGGACTCGAAGGCCTGCACCTCCTTGGTGTAGTCCGCCCAGTACTCCCCGACGTTCTTGCGCTGCGCCTTCAGCAGGTCAACAGCGGCTGCCAGCTGGGTCTTGTCCAGCGCGTAGGGGTTGGTGATCTTCAGGTCCGGCTTGGTCGCCTTCAGGTAGAGCGCTGCATCCGCGATATAGATCGGCGAGTCGTACGCCGTGACCTTGCCCTTGTACGGCGAACTCGCGTCGAAGACCGCTGCCCACGAGGTCGGCGCCGGCGTGACGGACGAGGAGTTGTACATCAACAAGTTGGCGCCCCAGCCGTGTGGGATGCCGTACATCTGGCCGTTTACCGAGTTCCAGGGCCGATCCTTCAGGAAGGGCTGGATGGTGGCGTAGTTGGCGACCAGCGCCGTGTTCACCGGAGCGACGTCACCGCCGTAGACCAGCCGCAGGGTGGCATCCCCCGAGGCCGAGACCCCGTCGTACTGGCCGGACTTCATCAGCGTGACCATCTCATCGGAGGTGTTGCCGATTTTCTCGTTGATCTTGCATCCCGTGGCCTTCTCGAACGGGTGCACCCAGTCCACCGTCTTGTCGTTGGTGCCGTCTTCGGCGTAGCCGGCCCAGTTCACCAGGTCGAGCTGTCCCTCACCAGCGCCGACCGTCTGTTGCACGGGGACCTTCGGGACGGCCGGCGCGGCCTTGTTGCTGTTGTTGCTGCCGGAGCCGCTGGAACTGCCGCAACCGGCCGCGAGCAGCAGCGTTCCGAGAAGCCCCGACATCACTGCCAGCGTTCTGGGCCGTCCGTTCATGGTGTCCCTCTTCCTGTTCGTTCTCCGTGTGTCAACCGAGTCGTTCATTCCAGTCGCCGTGCCGCGTCGTCGTGCCAGGTCAGGGTCACCCGGTCACCTCGGCGCGGCCCGCTCGAGGGATGGCCGGTGGCCGGGGTGGTCACGACCCAGTTCGGGCCGAGGTCGAGGGCGACCACTCGCCGGAACTGGGCACCGGCGCAGACCACGTCGACGACCCGCCCCGTGGCGCCACCCATTCCGGGTCCCGGGCTGTGCTCGCCGTCCAGCACCTGCAGACGCTCCGGTCGCAGGGCGTACGGGCCCTCGTTGCCGAACAGGGTGACCGCGGCCGCACCCTCGGCGAAGTTCGTGGTTCCGATGAAGTCGGCAACGAAGGGGGTGGCCGGACGGTCGTACACGTCCTCCGGGGCACCGACCTGCTCGACCCTGCCGTCCTTGAAGACGGCGATCCGGTCGGACATGGTCAACGCCTCGTCCTGGTCGTGAGTGACGAACACGAAGGTGATGCCGAGCTCGCGCTGGAGCGTCTTGAGCTCCAGCTGCATCTGCTCGCGCAGCTTGCGGTCGAGCGCGCCGAGCGGCTCGTCGAGCAGCAGCACCTTGGGACGGTTGACGAGTGCCCGGGCCAGCGCGACCCGCTGGCGTTGCCCTCCGGAGAGCTGGCCGGGACGGCGGTCGCCGTACCCCTGGAGCCGCACCGTGCGCAACGCTTCCTGCACCCGATCACGCCGCTCGGCCTTGGGCACTTTGCGGACCCTCAGGCCGTACGCCACGTTGTCGTCGACCGTCATGTGCGGGAACAGTGCGTAGTCCTGGAAGACAGTGTTGACCTCGCGCTGGAACGGCGCGACCTGCGTGACATCCCGCCCGGCCAACCACACGGTGCCTGCCGTGGGGCGTTCGAAACCGGCGACCATCCGCAAGCAGGTGGTCTTGCCCGATCCGGACGGGCCCAGCAGGGCGAAGAACTCGCCGGGGTGGACCTCCAGGGACAGGTCGTCGACGGCGAGGACGTCCGCGAAGCGCTTCGTCACACCCTGCAGGCAGATGTCCGGCTCTGGCCTGACCAAGGGCAGGGCTGGGCTCGCAGACTCCGAAACCTCCGTCACCGCGGGAGAGTAACCCGCCCGTGCCGATTCGAGAAGGATCCACGGTCCGGTGGTGCGGTGTCGCGTGCCGGGTCGGGACGCTCCACCTCAGGCACTGCCCCCGTCACTGCTCCGAACGGCTCAGGGGATGGGGTGAAGTTTCGTCTAGCGGGGGGTCAACTTGCGGTCCCGACGTGTCGACGCCTGGGTATGACCACCATGCCCTTTCGCGGTGTGCCGGTGATCGCTGCGACGGACGCGGACTTCGTCATGCGGGTCGCGCTCACGGGTGAGTTGTTGGCGGCCAGTGACAACGTGTCGCGGCTGCTCGGCGCGTCGCTGGAGGCGGCGGCTGTGCAGGGCTTGGGGAGTGTGGTGTTGGAGGAGGCGCAGCGGGCCGCCGCCAGGGAGCTGGCCAGTCGTGTTCTGGCGTCCGGTAGCGCCCGGATGACCCTGCAGACGACCCTGACGGCTGGGGCGTCCTGGCTTGATGTCTCGGCCAAGCTGCTGGCTGACGAGCCGGGAACACCGATCCTGGTGGTGGGTCGTGATGTCACCCACGAGGTGCAGGCGGCCGACCTGCTCGCGGCCTCGGAGCACCAGTGGCGCGTGGCGTTTGAGCACTCCCCAATCGGTGGGGCGCTGCTGGACACGGACGGCAACATCCTGGTCGCGAACGAGGCTCTGGTACGGATGTCGGGTTGGCGCGAGCACGAGGTGACGCGGATGCACCTCAGCGACATCCTCTCCGACCAGAGCGGTCCGCCGATCCAGCAGTTCTGGGCCAACGTGCTGGCCGCGGACGGCGAGAACGTCCAGGCCGACCGGCTGCTCGCCTTCGGTGTGGAACCACTCTGGGGCCGGCTGACTGCCGCCGCCCTCGGCCCGGTGGGCTCGGGGGCACGGGTGGTGCTGCAGGTCGAGGACATCACCAGTCGCCGCGAAGCCGAGCTCGAGCTCGCGAACCGCGCCCTGCACGACGGCCTGACCGGTGCCCCGAACCGCTTCTTCACCCGGCAGTGGCTCGCCTCCGCCCTGGAGGACCACCCCGGTGGCGGCGTCGGTGTCCTCTACTGCGACGTCGACCGGTTCAAGCTCGTGAACGACTCGCTCGGACACGCAGCGGGCGACCACCTCCTGATGGAGGTCGCCGAGCGCCTCCGTGGCCCACTGCGTCCGGAGGACCTGCTCGGGCGGGTCGGTGGCGACGAGTTCGTCATCATCATCGAAGGCATCTCCAGCCAGGCGGAGCTGGCCGGGATCGCGCACCGGATGACGACGTCCCTCCAGGCACCGTTCGAGCTCGGTGGTCACCAACACGCCGTGACGATCTCGCTCGGCGGGTCCATCGGTGCGCACCCCGACACCGCCGACGACGTCCTCGTGCGCGCCGACCTGGCGCTGCTCCGGGCAAAACGACTCGGCCGGGCCCGCTACGTCGCCTTCGACCCGACCGAGGACAGGATCGCCACCCGTGCCGACCTGCAGCTCGAGGACGAATTGCGCCTGTCCTTCGAGGCTGACCAGATGCGCGCCTACTACCAGCCCGTGGTGGCACTGGACGACCTCACCGTCGTCGGCCACGAGGCCCTGATCCGGTGGGAACACCCCACACACGGACTGCTCCCACCAGCGCAGTTCCTCGAGCTCGCCGAGAACAGCGGCCTGATCCACCCCTTGGGCTGGTGGATGCTCCAGCAGTCCTGCCACGACGCGACCCGAGCCATCGGTCTGCCCGCCGACACCTGGGTGGCCGTCAACGCCTCACCCTCACAACTGACCCGCCCCGGCGTCGCCACCGACATAACCCAAGCCCTGACCGAGTCCACCCTCGCCCCCGAACGGCTACACCTGGAAATCACTGAAACCGCCCTCATCAGCGCGTCCCCAACCCTGACCCGCGAACTCCGGGAACTTTCCGAACTCGGCGTCCACATCGCCCTGGACGACTTCGGCACCGGCTACTCCTCGCTGTCGCTGCTCCGCCAGTTCCCCGTCGACACCGTCAAGATCGACATGTCCTTCATCGCCGCGCTCCTCACCGACCGCAGCTCCCAAGCCATTGTCAAAGCAGTCCTAGGCATCTGCAGCGACCTCGGCCTGCAGACCATCGCCGAGGGGATCGAGAACCAAGACCAGCTCGACCTGCTCCGCACGATGGGGTGCAGCCACGGACAGGGCTACCTGTTCGGACACCCCAACCCCATGAACACACGCATCCCCCTGTCGAGGCTACGAACATGACCACCCCCCACACCAACGACTTCGCCTCACAAGAAGTCATCCGTCCAGCAGCCGTGCTCTCCGAAACAGCCACCCGCAACATCCTCAAGGCCCTCTCCGAGGACGACGTCCGCGATGGAGGTCACTGGTGGACCCGCGTCGGCACCTGGCGACGCTACGACGCCCCGTGGAGCCCAGGAAGCGACCAACCCGGCGAAGCAGTCCACATCGGCACCATCAGTTCCGTCTACGACAGCCCAAGCCGCTACTGCGTCACCATCTTCCGCGTCTCCCTCACCGCCTACGGCCTGCGCCAAGGCTGGACCACCGCCACCCTGTGCAACGACGCCTTCCAACACGCCGACCTCACCCTCAACGACTGCCCACGAGCCACCCTCATCACCCCGCCACGCCCTCTCACCGAAACTCAGAAGCACCACAAGAGCATCCGCTAGCCAACGCTGCGCAAGGCCGGTCAGCACACGGGGGCAGTGCACCGAGTGGGGGTCAGCTGGGACTCGAACCAGGGGGAAGGATCGTCCCGTCGCGTCGCGCGACCCCCACCCACAGGTACCGTCGGGGTGCAGGTGTTCGCCGTCAACAGGTGACGATGGGGGCTGGCGGGGACCCCCGCGGGGCGACGCGTAGTACCGACCCGGGGGAAGCGCGATCGCGCTGCCGTCACCGTCCCCAGGCGAGCCCAACTCACCCGCCAGCTGAAGCCTCTGGTCCGAAGCCGCCGAACACCCCCAGCCCTGACGGAAGGTGCGACATGCCCTACGACGCCATCCTCACGATTCGTGACGAGGCCGATGCGTTCCTGCGCGCCGCCCGCCGCGGCCTTGGACCGCCGGTTCCGGGCTGCCCCGACTGGACCGTGCGGGAGCTGACCCAGCACCTGGGCAGCGTCCATCGCTTCCACACACGACACGTCACTCGCGCAGTCGCTGACCCACCGGAGCCTTTCGTCGTACAGCTGCCCCACGACGATGAACTGCTCACCTGGTTCGACACGGGCGTCGACGAACTGCTCATCGCTCTGAACAGCACCCCGCTGGATGGCCCCGCCTGGAACTGGGCAACGCACACGCCACAGGTCCTGGCGTTCTGGCCACGCCGGATGGCGTTGGAGACGGCAGTGCACCGCTGGGACGCAGAGTCCGCGTACGGCGACAGCTCCCCATTCGACCTGGCGGTGGCGCTCGATGGTGTCGACGAGCTGCTGACCGTCATGGGACCGATGAAGCCCCTGGCTGACCGGCTCTCGGGGGTTGTCGCGGTGCGGCCCACCGATGACGAGGCGAGTTGGTCGGTTCGGCTGGGGCAGGGACGCTGGGAGCTTGTGGAAGGGGGCGCGGCCGATGCCGTGTTCCAAGGAACAGCCGCGACACTGCTGCTCGCCCTGTGGGGGCGCGTGCCGGCCGGGACCGTGTCCAGCGGTGACCCGGCATTGATCGCCGTCTTCACCTCCTGAGGGCTGCGCCCGGCTGAGCCGGTCCGGGCGGCGTCACGCCTCGGCAGGCTGCGGTCATGCCACTGCGTTCTGCCAGCTGACCCCGACCTGCGTAGACTCCACAACGTCTCCACGCGGACGGCCGGCTCACCCGGGTTGGCGAAACGTGAGGACACCGCTTAATCACGTCGCATGCGACACGAACCGGGGAACCAATCCTTGGGGCGAATCAACGGCCCGGCCCAGCGCCAGGTCGTCGTAGGGCACCTTCCAGCCCGAGCCCGTCAGCTAACCCGGTAGGCGGTTCATGGAAGAAGGGCACCACAAGAGTGCGAAACGCACCCCTGCATGGCCGTTCGGTAACCCGCGCACTTGTGGCACCTGGACTGGCCCTGGCTCTCACTGCTGGGCTCGTCACCGTGATAGCCGCACCGGCTGCCGCGGACATCGCCTCACAGATCCGGGGCGAGCAGGCGCGTCTGGACACCCTCAACAACCAGGCTGAGGCTGCGGCTGAGCGGTTCAACGCGGGCCGCATCGCGCTGGTCAAGGCGCGAGCAGCCGCTGCGATCGCCAGCAACCGGGTCGTACGGGAGCAGGCGGCCCTGGATGCCCTCAAGACCCAGGTGAGTGCCTTCGCCGCTCAGGTGTACCGCTCTGGCGGCACCGACCAGATCGTTCTTCTTGTCTCGACAAGCAGCCCGCAGACGTTCCTGGACCGTTCGTCCGCCCTGGATCGCATCAGCGTCCGCCAGAACGCGGTGATGGCCAGCCTGGCGACGGCGCGCCACCGCCAGGAACAAGCCAGCGCTGATGCCAAGTTCGTCGCCGACGCGGCGGCTCGGACCCTGAAGTCCCTCGACAAGGACAAGGCAGCCGTCCTTCACGCGGCCAACCAGGCCCAAGGCGTCCTGCAAGATCTGCGGGTCAAGCAGGCTCAGCTCGTCAAGGCAGCGAAGGATGCTGCGGCGCGCCGGGTTGCTCAGGCCCGAGCGGACGCCCTGGCTGCGCAGGCGCGCGCCAACGCTGCCGCCGCTGCCGCGTTCGCCCAGATGCAGGCCGCCGCCCCCGTTACGCCTGTCGCGACGACGCAGACGGCGGGCCCCAGTACCCCGAGCGTGACCAGGCCGGATTCGATCCCGAACACACCTGCGGCACCATCGAAGCACTATGCCGGCGGGGCCGCCCAGATCGCCTTGCAGGTAGCGATGGACCAGCTCGGCAAGCCCTACGTCTGGGGTGCGTCCGGCCCCAACAGCTTCGACTGCTCAGGGCTCACGATGTTCGCCTACGCACACGCGGGCATCAGCATCCCGCACTACACCGGTGACCAGTTCAACCAGGGTCAGCACGTCCCCCAGAGCGACCTACGCCCCGGCGACCTCGTCTTCTTCGGGTCCAGCCTCGGCCACATGGGCATGTACGTCGGCAACGGGAGCTTCATCCACGCCCCACACAGTGGGGATGTCGTGAAGATCAGCGCCCTGTCCGGCTACTACCAAGCCGAATACGCCGGAGCCGTACGGCTCGCGGGATAGCGCCCACTGGGCCCTGCCAGTGGTCACCCCAGCCAGTTCGTCCGGGTTCATGCGTGGCTGGACTCGGACCTGACGGCACTCGTCGACGGCAACCCTGTCCTCACAGTTCGAGGAGGCGGTACGCCCACCGTCACCGTTAGCGCCACTGGTGGCAGGTTCGACCTTCTGGTGGGGAACACACCTCTGGTTGTGGCGTTTGACTAGGTACCCCACCTGGGTAGGGTGTATGTGGTCGAGAGGATTACCGACGTGACGCAGGACGCGAATCCCGGCTACACCGGGACCAAGGACGAGCACCTCAAGCGGCTGGCCCGCATCGAGGGCCAGGTGCGAGGGATCGCGCGGATGGTCGAGCAGGACAAGTACTGCATCGACGTGCTGACGCAGGTCAGCGCCGCGACCAAGGCGCTCCAGGCGCTCGCTCTGGGCTTGCTCGATGAGCACCTGAACCACTGCCTGGTGCGTGCAGTAGAGGTCGGTGGGCAGGAGAAAGACGTCAAGCTCAAGGAAGCCAGCGACGCGATCGCCCGGTTGGTGCGGTCGTGAAGCCGGCTCGGGTGTGCGACATCGCTGACGTTCCGGGCTGTGACACCGGGCCGGGCGGGCGGTTCGCCTTCGTCGTGACCGAGTTCAGGGCGGCCCTGCGTCGCCGCAGGGACCGCAAGGACCACAAGAGCGCGAGCACAAGGAGCGACTGATGGACTTCCTGACGACGATCGGGGACAGCCTGCAAGAGGGCTTCTTCATGTTCTGGGAGACCTTGTGGGCCCTGGTCCTGGGGTTCACCCTGTCCGGGGCGGTGCAGTCGTTCGTCTCGCGTGCCGAGATGCAGAAGGCGATGGGTGACCACAAGCCCCGCACGATCGTGCGGACGTCGTTGCTGGGAGCGGCGAGCAGCTCCTGCTCCTACGCCGCGAGTGCTCTGAGCAAGTCGCTGTTCCAGCGCGGTGCGGACTTCACGTCCTCGATGGTCTTCATGTTCGCCAGCACCAACCTGGTGCTGGAGCTCGGCATCATCTTGTGGCTGCTCATGGGCTGGCAGTTCGCCGCCGCCGAGTTCGTCGGCGGCGCAATCATGATCACCCTGTTCACGCTTCTCGCCCCGCGGATCTTTCCCGCCGCCGAGCTCGAGGCCGCCCGGGAACGGCTGAACGCCGGCAAGACCGGCGCGAGCGGTCACGAGGGCCACGCCGGTATGAGTAGCGGTGACATGGGTGGGGACGCGACCGAGCAGGCCAAGCCCTTCCGGGAGCGGCTACGCAGCAAAGCCGGCTGGGCCGACGCCGCCGGCTACACCGTGTCGGACCTGACGATGCTGCGACGCGAGCTCGTCATCGGCTACCTTGTCGCCGGCCTGATCGCGGTCGCCGTCCCCACCGCGGTCTTCAAGACCGTGTTCCTGTCCGGCCACGGCATCCTGACCGACCTGGAGAACGTCGTCCTCGGGCCGATCATCGCCTTCATCAGCTTCGTCTGCTCGATCGGTAACGTCCCGCTCGCCGCGTCGCTCTACAAGGGCGGGATCAGCTTCGGTGGGACCGTCGCGTTCATCTTCGCCGACCTCATCGCGCTGCCGCTGGTCGTGATCTACGGCAAGTTCTACGGCCGCAAGATCGCCACCCGCCTGTTCTTCAGCTTCTGGGCGGTCATGAGCGTCGCAGGCCTCGCCGTAGACCTGCTGTTCCGCGCGGTCGGGATCAGCTTCCCGGCCCGGCCCATCGAGATCGCCCCGACGATGTTCTCGTTCAACTACACGATGGTCCTGAACATCCTGTTCCTGGTCGTTGCGGCGGTCGTCTACTGGACCTACCGCAACCGTGAACGCTTCGGCGCCGGCGGGGCCTACGCCAAGGACCCCGTCTGCGGCATGCAGGTCGAACGCGACAACCCCGGCGCGACCACCGAACATGACGGCCACACCGTCTACTTCTGCTCCGACCGGTGCAAGACCAAATTCGACAAGGAGCCCGGCAAGTACGGCAACGGCCCCGCCGCGGCCATCGACGCCGACACCACCACCGGCGAGCAGTCCACCGACCCGGTCTGCGGGATGACCATCGACCCCGCCAAGGCTTCCGCGCACCAGGACTACGCCGGACAGGCTTTCCCTTTCTGCTCCACCGGCTGCCACGACCGCTTCGACGCCAACCCGCTGGCCTTCCTGAGCGAGGCCCGTGACCCCGTCTGCGGCATGACGGTGGACGTCGCGACGCCGGGTGCGAGGGCAACCGTCGTCGGCCGGGACTACGTCTTCTGCTCCCAGGGCTGCGCCGACCGCTTCACCGCCGACCCGTCCGAGTTCCTCACAAAGTCACAGCCTACGAAGGTAACCGACCCGGTCTGACGGAGCAGACAGCTCCGCCGTAACGTTCCTCCAGCGCAGTGAGCGCAAGCGTCGGGGCACCGCCAAGCGCACAGCCATCACCGCATCGTCGTCGGCGGGCCTTGGCCATGGCCGTGACCTTCGGCATTGGTCAACTGTTCGGTACGGTCACGACCTAGACCGACCTACACCCACCTAGACCGCTTCCCGATGCCGATGCCGTTGCTGACTGACATCGCCTGCGTCTTAGATGAACAAAAGCTGGGCGCCGGCGGTCTTTTCGATGAAGTCGGCTGCGCTGATGATGCCTTCGACGTCGTCGCGGAGGTCGGTCTCGGTGAGCTTGTTCATGTCTGCTGACATGCGGCAGGCCCAGAGTTGGCCGCCGGCGGCGACGATCTGGTCCAGGAAGTCGGGGACCTCGGGGACGTCGAGGTCGGCGATCTGCTTCTTGAGCATCTTGGTGGCCATGGCCGTCATCCCTGGCAGGGGGGCCAGCGACTGTGGCAGGTGCATGTCCCCGATCGGCAGGTGCATGGCGGCGTTGCCGGCGGGGCTGAACTGCAGGTCGTTCATCCGGGACTTGGTGATCATGTCGAAGCCCCAGAAGGTGAAGAAGATCATCGTCTGGACTCCCTCACCCAAGGCGGCGTTGGCCATGATCAGGCCCGGGTAGGCCATGTCGAGGTTGCCTTTGGAGCAGATGATCGCGAGCTTGCGGTCGGTCTGGGTGTCGTCGTCGAAGTTCGGCACGAGTACCGGTGCTGGTGCTGTTGCTGGTGCGGTGGTGGTCATGGCGGTCTCCTGTTAGACGCAGCCGTGCGGCTTGGGCAGCCCGGCGATGTAGGCCATCTTCTTGGCGGGCTTCTTGGGGAACAGCACGAACTGCTCCTTGACCGGCACGCCCCCGACGGTCTGGACCCGGCGCGCCGTAGCGGTCTCACCCTGGGTTGTGAAGTCCTCACGCAGGAAGCGGATGACCTTCCAGTGAGCCTCGGTGAGGTCGATCCCGATCTGGGCGGCGAGGACCCTGCCCAGGTCGTCGTCCCACTCGGCGTACTCGGTCAGGAAGCCCTCGTCGTCGACGTGGACCTGACGGCCGTTGAGCTCGGTGACAGCCATGACGTGCTCCTCACTTGTTCTCGGTGTGCTTGCCGGCCATCGACATCAGTGCCGGAACGGGCATCGGGCGGCCGGGGAGCAGCAGGTGCCAGTAGGCCCAGCGGAACCCGAGCTTCCCCCAGTGGTTGGCATGGCTCTCCTGCAACAACGTGAACGGCCCCACACCAGGCAGCGGGTACTTACCGGGCAGCGGTTCGGTCTCGTAGTTGAAGTCGATCAGCAGGCCCTTGCCATGGCCGGACTCGATGAAGCAGTTCGCGTGCCCGTCGAACGGGTGTGTCATCGGCTCACCCGCGACGTGCTGCAGGAAGTTCTCCACGAACAACTCGACCGAGAAGTGCGCCACCGACCCGGCCTTGGAAGTCGGCAGGTCAGCAGCATCACCAATCGCGAACAGGTTGTCATAGCTCCGGGACAGCAGCGTGTGCTTGTCGACCGGCACATAGTTGAGCTCGTTACCCAGGCCTGAGCGGGCCACGAACTGCGCACCCATGTTGAGCGGCACCGTGACCAGCAGGTCGAACGGGACCTCCCGCTCATCCATCGACACCAGCGTCTTGGACGCGTTGTCGATCCGGTCGACCATGAAGTCGCCCTCGAGCGCGACGTGCCGGTCGGTGAACATCGCACCCAGGTGCCGGGACGCGATCGGTTTCGTAAAGGCCCCCTCGAGCGGGGTGACATAGGTGATGTCGACCTTGTCCCGCATGCCCTTCTCCTCGAAGAACGCATCCGCGAGGAACGTGAACTCCAGCGGCGCGACCGGGCACTTGATGGGCATCTCCACCACCTGAACGACCAACCGGCCACCCTCCCAACTGGCGAGCTTGTCGCGCAGGGCCACGGCACCTTCCAAGGTGTAGAAGTCGAAGACACTCGTACGCCACTGGTCCCCGTCCATGCCCGGGGTCTGGTCCGGTCGCGGTGACGTCCCGCTGGCGATCACGAGGTAGTCGTAGATCAGCACGCTGCCATTGGCCAGATGCACCTCGTTCGCCGACGCATCCACCCGGTCGACCTCACCGACCATCAGCTCGACCCCATCAGGGATGAACCCTGCACGTGGCTTGACGAGCTCCTCGGGGGTGTAGACCCCAAACGGGAGAAGCAACAGCCCAGGCTGGTAGAGATGGGTGTCATTCTGGTCGACGATCGTGATCGTCCACTCATCGACATCGAGCCTGCGGCGCAACTTGTTCACCACCATCGTGCCCGCCGTACCAGCACCCAGAACCACCAGCCGCCTCATCAGAACTCCCGTGATCGTCGGTTGTCGATGTCCATTCTCGGCTCCAAGGCGCGCGTGAGTCAGGGCCAAAGGTCCTTGGCGGCAGGGGTATCCCGACCCTCGCGTCAGTGGCCAACCCCAAGAAGGTTGGAGGTCCTGCTGTCCGTTGGAGGTCGTGGCAGTGACACATGTTGCGGGAGCGGTTGAGTTGCCGACGTCACCCTTCGTGGAGCGGATTCGTTCGAGCGTGATCGGTGAGACCGAAGTTCTCGTTGTCCGCGAGGAGGTGCTGCCCCGGTGTGCGAACACGCACACGGAGAGCTCAGGGACCGGGCTGCAGACCAGCCGGCTGCGGGAGGACGCCCGTCGCCTGACCGCCTCAGCACTGAGAGCGGACGAGGGCACCCTCGTGTTGTTCTGCGGCTCCGGCGCTACGGGCGCAATCGACAAGCTGATGTGCGTCCTGGGCCTATGGATCGCCTCATCGCTCTACGACCCATATCACCTATCCGGCCACATCCCGGCTGCGGAACGGCCTGTGGTCTTCCTCGGACCCTATGAGCACCACTCCAACGAGCTGCCGTGGCGCGAGTCGGTTGCCGACGTCGTCGTCATCCCAGCCGACCTTGACGGACACATCGACCTCGCGCGGCTCCGCGCGGAGCTTGCCCGGCACGCCGAGCGTCCCCTGCTCATCGGGTCCTTCTCGGCCGCCTCCAACGTGACCGGGATCCTCAGCGACACCGCCGCCATCGCCACGCTGCTGCATGAGTACGGCGCGCTGTCGTTCTGGGACTACGCGGCGGCCGGCCCGTACGTGCCGATCGACATGGGAGACCCTGCCTCCGGCCCGGGGTACCTGGACGCGGTGTTCCTGTCACCGCACAAGTTCATCGGCGGACCAGGGACACCCGGAGTTCTTGCCGTCCGGCGCGAGATCGTGCACAACCGCGTCCCGACCGTGCCCGGAGGGGGAACTGTTGCGTACGTCAACCCTACTGAGCAGCAGTACCTCACCGACCCGGTAGCGCGCGAGGAGGGCGGAACTCCGACATCGTCGGCGCCATCCGCGCAGGCCTGGTGTTCCAGCTCAAGAACGCTGTCGGAACCGAGCTGATCCAGGCACGCGAACAGGCCTTCTGGCGACGCGCCGTGACCTCTTGGTCAGCAGACCCGAACATCGTCGTGCTGGGCGACACCGAAACGGACCGCTTGTCCATCGTGTCATTCGTCCTACGACACGGACCGCGCTACTTGCACCACAACTTCGTCGTGGCAGTGCTCAACGACCTGTTCGGCGTCCAAGCACGCGGCGGCTGCTCGTGTGCGGGCCCTTACTGCCACCGGTTGCTCGGCATCGAGCCGGAGCTCTCGCACGCCTTCCAGCGCAAGATCACCAAGGGTTGCGAGGGTATCAAGCCAGGCTGGACCCGCCTCAACGTCAACTACTTCATCACCCTCGACTGCTGCGACTACCTCATCGAGGCCGTACACCTGATTGCCCGGGATGCCTGGAAGCTACTGCCCGACTACCGCTTCGACGCCACCACGGGACTCTGGCATCACGCGGACGCACGCACGGAGCCGCCGCTGCGGCTCAGCCAGATGACGTACGACGACGGCGGCGTGCTGCGCTATCCATCGGCGCATGACCAGGCTCCCCCGAACGCCTACGTCCTCTACCTGGAACGGGCCCGGGCACTGCTCGACGCACGGTCGGCAACGCCGACGTGGGACGATCAGGAGCCGACAGGGCTGGCGTCGGACTTCGAGGACCTGCGATCGTTCCCGCTGCCCCGAGCGTGCCTAGCACCCCAACGCAAACGGTGATCACCCCTGGGGTGCGGGCGCTGGTTCCAGTGTCACCTGCACGGTGGGCGGATGGGTGAGGGAGTTGTGCACCGTGCAGTGCGAGGCCACGGCGAGCAGCGCCTCGCGCCGGTCGGCGGGCACCTCGGACGACACCGTGACGACGACCCGTACCGCGCTTACCCGCGCCGGCCCGCTCCCTGTCTCATAGTCGGCGGTGACGGTCAGACCCTCGGTCGCGAGCTGATGCCTGGCGAGGTACCTGCGGGCGTAGTGGGCGACGCAGGAGGCCAGGGATGCGACGAACAGTTCGGTCGGCGTGGGCGCTGTCCCCTCACCGCCGTCCTTGATCGGCTGATCCACCATGAGGGTGTGCTCTCCGACCTCGATGGCGAAGCGGTTTCCCGCGACATGGCTCACGGTGATGCTGCTCATCAAGGCTCCTGACGAGTTTCTTGGCTGTTGCCAATGTCTGAGCATAGGCAGAGTGCCTCGGCAGGGGTCAGGGTCAAAGGTCCCTGAGGGTAGGGGAACTCGGCTGTCCAGACAGTCACGCAGGTCGGCAGAAGGGTACCTGCGGGGGTACCAGTCAGATAGGCCTGGGAGGGCACATGCAACGCGACAGCGCCTACCTCGCTGCAGTCACGAGCCGCCTGCGTCGCGGAGAAGGTCAGATCGCCGGCGTCATCGGCCTGACCTCACCGACGGGTGCACGTCGGGACCTTCGGGTATGGCCCGCCGTGGTGAGAACGGGCACGCTGCACCGCCTCCAGAGCCACCGGGGAACTCGGGAGGCATACCCCCCATGGTATCGTTGCTAACGTTGAGGATGGCCGAGAAGCGGGCCGATCCCTTTGCTTGCAGGAGGCGTTCCGCGTGGCGACCATAACCCCCACCCTCGGGTCCGATGCACCACCGTCGCAGGCGCAGGGGTGGCTCGCCGGCCTTGGTGTCTGGTCCGGGGCTCACTTTCGGACAGTCCTCGTCGTCTGGGCGCTGATCCTCGGGGTCTTCGGTGCCTTTGCCCCTCAGGTCGAGTCTGCTCTGGCTGGTGCCGGTTGGCAGGACAGCGGCAGCCAGTCGGTACGGGCCCGCGACATCCTGGGCAAGGAGTTCACTGGGCTGAACTCGACGGCCCTGCAGGTGATCGTCCACGACACGCAAGGGCAGATCGAGACTGACCCGCAAGCGCAGCGTGTGCTGGAGCGAGCCACTGCCTTGTTGCGGCGCGACAGCCGGATCAGCGCCGTCATCGCGCCGCAGCCAGGTATATCGCTCTCGCGCGACGGGAAGACCGCGATCCTCCAAGCCGGCGCGAAAGCTGACGCCAACACGATGGTGCGGGCTGCCCACGATCTCGCGAAGCCGCTGCGCGCCCTGTCCGGCAGCGCTGTGACGGTCGAGCTCACCGGCTCCAGCGCGCTGTGGGCGGACTTCAACCGCGTCAACCACTCAGCGATGATCCGGTCCGAGGTGCTCTCCTGGCCGGTCACGATGATCGTGCTGTTCCTCGCCTTCGGCAGCCTCGTCGCCGCCGGCCTACCCCTCATGCTCACCCTGGTAGGACTACTCACGGCCGCAGGGGCGCTGGTGCTCTCGACGCACATCGCGCCGGTCAGCATCTGGGCCATGAACTTCGCGATGATGTTCGCCCTCGCGCTGGGGATCGACTACGCGCTGTTCATCGTCGTCCGGTTTCGGGCCGCCCTCGTACGTCGAGAAGCCGAACCCGACCGCCGGCAGGCGGCTCGTGACGCGGTGGCCGAGACCATGGGCACCGCAGGCAAGGCCGTCGCCTTCAGCGGACTGACCGTCCTGGTGTCACTGTCCACGGTGCTCCTGGTGCCCAGTCCCGCCTTCCGCAGCATGTCCCTCGGCATCATGCTCGCCGTCGTCGCCGTCCTGGCCGCCACCCTCACGCTGCTCCCCGGAGTGCTGGGCAAGCTCGGTAGCCGCGTCGACGCCGGCCGGATCCACCTCCCGGGCGCCCTGGACCGGGCCGAGCACCGGGCCCAGAAGCGCCTTACCAAGGCCGCAGCGAGCGGCACCGATGTCGGCAGCGCAGAGGCGGTCTACAACGGATCCCACCCCCACCTGCACCACAGCGTGGTCGGGTTGGAGCGGTTCCTACACCACTGGGGTGCAGTGCTGCACCGCCGCCCCTGGGTCGCGGCCGGCATCGTGGCGCTGCTCATCGCCGCGATGGCCTGGCCCGTCACGTCGCTCCGGACCGGCATGCCGAGCATCGCGGTCATCCCGCAGAGCGCGACTGCCCGCGCCGGCTACAACGAGGTCGTCAGCGCGTTCGGGCCAGGGGCGCCAGGGATGCTGTCGGTCCTGACCCCGCTGGCCAATCAGGGCCAGACCCGGGCCGCACTCGGCAGTGAGCGCGGCCTGGCCGCGGTCCTTCCTGCCGGGCAGTCCCCCAGGTACTCCCTGACGTTGGTGATGCCCACCACCGACGCGTCATCGAAGGCCACCGGCGCCACCATCGACCGGCTCCGGACCGAGCTTCCGCCAGGTTCCCTGGTAGGCGGCGCCGCCGCGGAGAACCACGACCTGGAGAGGATTCTGTCGAGCCGCACCCCCTTGGTGTTCGGCCTGCTCATCGGCCTAGGGTTCCTGCTCCTGCTCGTCGCCCTCGGTAGCCCGCTGGTCGCGTTCGTCGGGGTCGTCAGCAACCTGGCCTCCATCGCGGCAGCCTTCGGTGTCGCCAAGCTCATCTTCCAGGACGGTCACCTGTCCGGACTGCTCAACTTCGAACCGCAAGGCTTCGTCGACGCCTGGGGTCCGCTGTTCTTCGGCGCGATGCTCTCCGGTGTCGCGATGGACTACACGCTGTTCCTGTTGTCCGCCGCCCGCGAGCACTACGACCTCACCGGCGACCCCCAGCACGCCATGCGCATGGCATTGCGCACCTCAGGCCGCGTGGTGGTGGCTGCCGCGGGCGTGATGGTCGCGGTGTTCCTCACCTTCGCGCTGTCGGGGCCGCTGGCACCCAAGGAGATGGGCATCATCCTGGCCGTCGCCGTGTTCGTCGACGCTCTGCTCATCCGAATGGTGCTCCTGCCCGTCGTCCTGCGCCTGACCGGCCACACCGCCTGGCACCGACCCGCCTGGCTGGACAAGGTCCTCCCCCAGGTCCACTTCAGCCACTAGCCATCATGGACCAGTTCTGCGGAGGTCACCATGTGCTCGCCCACCCCATGCCGCACCTGCGGCTTGACGACCTGGACCGGCTGCGGCCGCCACATCGAAACCGTGATGACGCAGGTTCCGGCAGCGCGGCGGTGTGCCTGCACCCAAGCGACATCTCAAGCGCCGTCGCTGCTGAGCTTCCTGCGACTATCGCCATGAAAAGCGACAGAGTCTGCTACCCAGGCGCCGCCACATACGAGTAGCTGCCCCACTGGTCACGACCGGTGGCGGTGATCGCACACCCCGACCGTCAGGGGCAGCGGTGCGGTGCGCTCCACGACGACGACGCCACGATGGGAGTCCCACCGGCGCTGCCCCTGCCTGAAGACCTGGAACGGTTGTTGCGCGGCCTGAGCCTGCCGCACATCCGGCCGGCGCGCCCTCGACGTCCTGGCGACCGCGAAGGCGCAACGCTGGGAACCCGCCGAGGTCCTCAAGGCGCTGATGACCCAGGAGGCCGCCGGTTGGGCATGCTCCGCCCTGGCGACCCGGCAGGCCGCCGCGGCGTTCCCGCCCGGGAGGACCTTCGTCACGGGCCATCGTGTCTCAGCGGATTGACCCGCGGCCTGTCACCCGCTCTGGTCGCCAGTTGTCGCTTCACGCTTGCAGAGGTCCAGGCGGCGCCGCCACTTGGGCAGGTCGGGCACTCACAGCGCCCTGTGGATAAGTTGTGGGGACGAGTCGGTCTGTAAGCCGGGTTCTGTCCCTTCGCCGGAGCGGAGGTGACGGTCATCCATCTCGGGCCGCTGTTGCCAACGGCCTCGTGCGGTCTACCCGCAGACTCGGGCGGGCCGCCCTCGAACGTCTGCGCCGGTTCCCCGAGGGGAACCTTCTTGACCTTGCTCCGGGTGGGGTTTGCCGAGCCGCCCGGGTCACCCCGGGCGCTGGTGGGCTCTTGCCCCACCGTTTCACCCTTACCTCCCCCCGAGAGGGAAGGCGGTCTGCTTTCTGTGGCACTTTCCCGCGGGTCACCCCGGGTCGCTGTTAACGACCACCCTGCCCTGTGGAGCCCGGACTTTCCTCGACGCCATCCCTTCGCAAGAAGCGACGGCGCCGCGACCGTCCGACCGACTCGTCCCGTCACAGACTATCGGTCGTCGAAGCTGACCTCGATCTTCTCGAAGCCCTTGGCTTGCTGCGTGGTCGCCAGCGAGGTGTACGCCAGCTCGTCAGCCCTGGTGAGAATGACGTCGTCGGTGAAGGGCGTGAGAAGCGAGCGCGGCCACAACCGCCGACAGCGAACCGCGTTGACCTCCGCGCAGATCAGCGTCGTGAAGGCCGCGAGGTACAGCCACCCCAGCAGGCCCAAGACGATCGCGAACAGCCCGTAGACCTCCGAGGCTCGCTTCACCTGGTGTGCCACCAGCAGGCTGCCGACCGCCTGGAGCACCTGCCACGCCACAGACGCCGCCAGCGCGCCCGGCCACAGGTCGCGCAGGTGGACGTGCCGGGTGGTGAGGAAACGGAAGATCCCCAGGAACAGCAGGGCATTTCCGCCTACGGACACGAGTACGGCGACCAGCGTGCCGACGGTGCCCAAGTCCTTGCCGAAGGCGCCACCGGAGGTGAACAGCCCCGATAGCACCGTCGTCGCGACGGTGCCGGTCCCCAGGACGGCCACGACCCGAAAGCTTCGGACGCGGCTACGGATCGGGTTGAGGCGGCGGTTCCGAGGTACCCCCCAGATGGCATTCATGGCATTCTGCCCGGCCTGGGCGATGCCAATCGCGCCGTACAGGGAGCCGAGGACACCCACGATGAGCGCCGGTGTGGACCCCTTGAAGGTTCCCACGTTGGACCGCAGCTGGTCGCCGATGATGGGGAACTGCGCGAGGGTCGAACCCAGCACCTGCGCCTGCAGGTGCGGGTCGTGGGCCAGGACGAAACCCAGGATCGTCACGAGCAGGAGCAGCAGCGGGAACAGGCTCAGGAAGCCGTAGTAGGCCAGCAGCGCGGCGAGGTAGCCGCCCTGGTCGTCGACGAACTTGTAGACCACGGCGAGGGGGAACCCGGCCCAGCGGTGGGTGCGCTGGTAGGAGTCGAGGCGGTCGATCACGTGTACTCGGCGACGAAGTCGTCCGGGTCCTTGTCGCCGGTGTCGAGCCGGGTCTTGCGCGCGGAGGTCTTGGCCGCTTCGAAGGCCAGGCCGAGGTCGGTGCGCAGGGCGATCGCAGCCCTTCGGCGCAGGTGTGGGAGCACCTCGTCCTCCTCCTCCCCCATGTGCTCGGTGTTCGCTGACCGGGCGTCCCCCACCGCTTGCCACCAGGCGTCGGTGCCGACGGGTTCGGCGGCAGCGCGCGCCAGCGCGTCGCGGATGTCGTTGTGGTCGCCGATCGCGTCCTTGGTCTCTGAGGCGTCCGGGTCCGACAACTCGAGCACCCGTGGGTAGAGCACTGCTTCCTCAGCTGCGGCATGCGTCTCGAGGAAGTCCGCGAGGTCGCCCCAGATCGCCCCGAGGCGCGGGTGGTTGGCAGGATCGGTCTCGTCGAGCAGGGCGAAGGCCTTGCGCTGGCGGTGGTGGTCCTCGAGCACGAGGTCGGCGATGTCCATGCTGGACCTTTACCCCCGCACGAGGCTCCCAGCACCCGACGTCGATCTCACCTTGATCACGTGTGAACCACGAGCAGACGGACATGATCGTCCGGTGCGGCTCTCATGGAGGCGGTCGGACCGCACGGCCTGGACAGCCTGCTCCGCCACGGGGTCGGCTGCCCCTGCAGACCGCCTACCCTGCTGTGGGCCGAGCGCTGCAGGGCCAGGGGCGTGACGGTCACCTGGGTCCGGTTCGGCCTCGCCGGGCTGGTGCTCGTCCCGGTGCTGCGGCTGAGCACGGTCCCCGTGCTCTGAGGCCAGCCTCCAGTGAGGCCGGCCCCGTGCCGACCGCGTTACCGCCGGGCTGAGTCAGCCCTCGGCGAGGCCATCGAGGTGGTGGGTGTCGTTGAGCGAGCGGACCACGGCGGGACCGTCTGAGAACCACTGCACCTCCGACAGGCACGCGAGGTCCAGGTGCATCCGGTAGAGCGCGGTGGGAGGCGCGTCGAGGGCGAGCCTGAGCAGCGTCTTGATGGGTGATACGTGGCTGACGACGACGACCTTCTTCCCGCCGTGCCTGACCAGGACGCGGTCGCGGGCCTGCCGGACGCGCGTGGTGGTCGCGTCGAAGCTCTCCCCGAAAGGCGGCGCGACCGCGGACGAGGCCAGCCAGGCGTCCAGTTCCCGTGGCCACTTCTGGCGGATGTCGGCGAAGGTGTAGCCCTCCCAGTCGCCGAAGTCGGTCTCCCGGAAGCCCTCCTCGACCTCCACGTCGAGGCCCAACGCGGCGGCGACGGCCTCGGCGGTCTGCCGGGCCCGCGACAGTGGCGAGCTCACGACGACCTCGGCCCCTGATCTGGCGAGGCGGGCCGCGGCGGCTGCGGCCTGGGCTTGGCCGACGTCGGTCAGCTGCGGGTTGCCGGTCCCGGAGAAACGCTTCTCCACCGACAGCGCAGTCTCGCCGTGCCGGAGCAGGAGCATCGTGGTCGCCTGGAGGTCAGTGCCGGACGAGCCTGTGCCGGACCAGCCGGTGCCGGTCGCGGACGAGCCGGGAGAGGCCACGGCCGGCGTCTCACGCTCGGCCAGCCACGTGTCGGCAGCGTCGGCCTTCCCGGTGTCACCACCGGCTCGCCACACCAGGCCCTTGGCGGCTGCGTCCATGGCCTCGTTGGCGAGCCGGTCGGCGTGCTTGTTCTGCTCGCGCGGGATCCAGGTGAAGCGGACCCGCGGCAGCCGCGCGACGAGGGCGGCGGCCTCGCGGGCAAGCGGCTTCATATCGGGGTGCTTGACCTGCCAGCGCCCTGACATCTGCTCCACAACCAGCTTAGAGTCCATCCGGACCTCGACCTCGGTGGCCCCCACCTCGATGGCGGCGGTGAGCCCGGCGATCAGCCCCGAGTACTCGGCGACGTTGTTGGTGACGCGACCGAGGCCGGCTGCCCGTTCGGCGAGCACCTCCCCGGTCACGGCGTCCAGGACGACGGCGCCGTACCCGGCGGGGCCGGGGTTGCCGCGCGAGCCACCGTCGGCCTCGACGAGGACGCGCGTCACGCGGGCAGGCTCACAGGCCGGACTCGGCCGTGCGCACGATGATGCGCCGGCACTCATGGCGCAGCACCTCGTCGACGGCGGCCGCGCGGTACTCCGCCTTCTCGTTCTGCATCAGGTCCAGACGGCAGGCGGAGCAGGCGCCGCGGGCGACCATGCCCACTCCGATACCGCCCTCCGAGGCGCGGACCTTCTCGTAGAGCGCAAGCAGGTCCGCGGGGATCTCCGTCGCAACGACCCTCCGCTCGGTCGACGTGGTCGCGAGGTCGGCGTCGAGCGTGACCCACGTCGCGTCGCGGGCCTCGAGGGCGGCGGCGCGGGAGCGCTCGTGGTCCGACCGCTCGGCAAGCAGGCCGTCCAGGGCGGACTGCGCCTGCTCCATCCGCTCCATGACCTCGAGCTCAGCATCCTCGAGGTCGGACTGCCGGCGGGCCAGCGTGCCGATCTCGTGCTCGAGTTCCTGCAGCTGCTTCGGTGCGGTGATCGCGCCGGAGGCGAGCCGGTCGGCGTCACGGGCCTTGCGGACGCGTACCTGCTCGATGTCGGCCTCGGCCTTGTCAAGCTCGCGCTGCAGGTCGCTGACGGTGGTCTCTGCCAGGACGACGTCATCGCGCCGGGCCGCGACCAGCCCGTCCAGGCGCGCCATGTCGGCGATCTCCGGCAGCGTCTTGCGCTTATGGGCAAGCTGGTCGAGCAAAGTGTCGAGGGCTTGCAGGTCCAGCAGCCGGAGCTGGACGAAGGGGTCGGCCTTCACGCGTGGGAGCTCCTCGTGGCAGTGGTCCAGGGGTCCGTGCAGAGCGACGAGACGACGGTCTCGACGTCCACGACCCTAGTCAGCGCGGTCGCGGCTGCCGAGAGCCACGGCCACTCGGTCGCCCAGTGCGCGGCGTCGATCAAGGCCAGGCCCTCGGGGGCCTCGCTCGCGGGGTGGTGCCGCAGGTCCGCCGTCAGGTACGCCTGCGCGCCCGACGCGGCCGCCGCGCCGAACAGCGAGTCACCTGAGCCACCGCAGACGGCCAGCCGCGACACCAGCCGGGCCGGGTCCCCCGCGCCCCTCACCCCGCATACCGTGGAGGGAAGAACGGCTGCGGCCCGGGCCACGAGCTCGTTCAGGGGGATCGCTGCGGTCAGGTCCCCGACCCGGCCGAGCCCCAGCCCGGACGGCCGGTCAGCCAGCGGGACCACGTCGTACGCGGGGCTCTCGTAGGGGTGCGCGGACAGCAGGGCCGCGACGACGCTACGACGCAGCCGACGGGGCACCACCGTCTCGAGGCGGACCTCCTCGACCTCCTCGAAGCGTCCCACCTGACCGATAGCCGGTCGCGCCCCCTCCAGCGGGCGGAAGGTGCCGACGCCCGCGACCGACCACGTGCACGAGTCGTAGTGCCCCACGGCGCCCGCTCCGGCAGCAGTGAGCGACAGCCGCACCCGGTCAGCGTCCGCGAGCGGGACGAAGACGACCAGCTTGTCGAGCTGCTCCGGGACCGGTTCGAGCGCCGTCGGGTCCTGCAGGTCGAACAGGGCGGCAAGCGTGTCGTTGACGCCACCGGTCGCCTTGTCGGCGTTCGTATGGGCGACGAACAGCCCGCATCCGCCCCGGACGAGGGCGTGCACGACCTTGCCCTTGGGGTCGTCCGCGGCAACTGAGGTGGTCCCCCGCAGGTAGAGCGGATGGTGCGTCAGGAGCAGCTGGCAGCCGGTCGCGAGGGCCTCCTGCACAACCTCCTGCACCGGGTCCACCGCCAGCAGCACCTTGCGCACCGGCGCGTCAGGGTCGCCGCAGACCAAGCCGACGGCGTCCCAGGGCTCGGCCAGCGCGGGAGGGTAGAGCGCGTCGAGAGCTGCTGCCACGGCGGCGAGGGAGACGGTCACGTCCGCAGGTTAGGGCGCGCCTGACGGCGCAGGTGCGCGCCTCGGTGTGTCCGGCCAAAGGACAGGCTGGCGAGGCCTCGACCAGGGAGCTGCCAGGTTTCGGCACCAACCGGCCAGTGCCGTCGCACACTGTTCCCATGGGGGGAATGCAGCGAAGGGTTTTCTGGCCGCTCGCCGCGCTGGCGCTGTCGCTCGGCCTCCTCAGCGGCACCGGTACGGCGGGTGGCCACCGCCTGCAGGGACCTCACGTCCTGTTTTTCGGCGACAGCCTGATCGCCGGTAACGGGGCGCTACCCCGCCGACCGGTCGAGGTCACCACGGTTGCAGACCGGATGGGCTGGGTTCCCTACGTCGATGCCTTCGGGGGCACCGGTTACACCACCGGAGGCAAGCACGGCCGGCCCTACGACGACCGGCTCTTGCACGACCACTTCCTGTCCCGCAGCTACGACCTGGTCGTCCTCGAGGGCGGCACCAACGACGCCCACCACGGCCGGCTGAGCCAGCTGCGCTCGCAGGCCCTGCGCACCCTCGACCTCATTCGTGCCAGGGAGCCTCGGGCCCGGGTGGTCATGGTCGGTGCGTTCGCCCCTGCCGGCGTGGACCTCACCCGCTACGCCGAGACCGACGCGATCCTGGCCGGCGTCGCCCACGACCGCGGCCTGCAGTACGTCAGCCAGCTGCACTTCAGCTCCGTGACCGACAGGGGTTTTCTGTCCCGCGACCACTTCCACCCGAGCGACGCGGGCTACGCACAGATGGGCACGGCCCTGGCCGCGGCGATCAAGGCATGGGTCCCCACCTCCTGACAGCAACCTCGCAGGTCCCTGTCATCTCCGGAGCAGGTACGACGGTCGTGACCGTGGAACACTTGGTGCCCTGCGCGGTGCTCAGGCACCCGCCACCCACGCCGGACAACCTCGGAAAGGCTGACGATGCAACGCCACCTGCACCTGCACCGTCAGCTATACCGGCACGATGTCGGCTTCCGCGACCGCGGCTCGCGCCTGGTGAGGACCGTCACAGCAGCGACCGGCTTGACGGCCGTCGCCGGCGTCGCTGTCATGCTCGTCAACCTCCCGCCCAGCGCCGCCGAGGCCCGAGCCTTGCGAGAGGCAGTGACCGCCCGCGCCAAGGCGGCGCAGGACGCCCTCGCCGCCCACGACCGGGCGGTCGCGCGCGCGGCACTGGCCCACACCCGTGCGGTCTACGCCGCGAACCAGGCAGCCGCCGCGGCGCGGCTGGCTGCCCAGCGGGCAGCGCGCCTGAAGGTCCGCAACGCGGCCTCGGCCTCGGCCGCAGCTGCGGACGCCGCAGCCCAGCGGGCCGCCCAGGCTGCCCAGGTCGCCGCGGCGAACCAGGTGGCAGCCCAGCAGGCCGCAGCACAGCAGGCGGCAGCCAACCAGGCCGCGCAGCAGCAGGCCCCGCAGCAGGCGCCGGTCGTGACCTCCGGCGGTAGCGGAGCGTAGGAACAGAAATTCGGCGGGGTGCGACCAACCGACGGCTGGCGCGCAGTGGTGGCGCGCCGTGGTGGGCGCGGAGGGGATCGAACCCCCGACCACTCGCTTGTAAGGCGAGCGCTCTACCGCTGAGCTACACGCCCGGCAGCCTCAGCCTACGGCCGCCTGTGCTCAGGGCGTGCCCGGAAGGTCAGGTGAGTGACGCCAGGACCTTTTTGTACTCGGCCTGGTCGCGGGCGTCGGGGATGGCGTGGACGACCTTGTAGGCAATGATGCCGGCCTTGTCGACGATGAACGTGCCACGCAGGGCCAATCCGAGGTCCTCGTTGAGGACGCCGTAGGCCTTGGCGACAGCGCCGTGCGGCCAGAAGTCGGCGAGCAGGGGGAAGGTGTAGCCCTGCTCGGCGGCCCACTTCGCGTGCGTGGGGCCCGAGTCCACAGAGATCGCCAGGGTCTGCACGTCGTCGCCGGAGAAGTCGACGATCTCGTCGCGAATCGCACAGAGCTCGCCCTGGCAGACGCCCGTGAACGCCAAGGGGTAGAAGACGACCACCACGTTCTTCTGGCCCCTGAAGGAGGAGAGGCGGACCGGGTTGCGGTCCTGGTCGTGAAGCTCGAAGTCCGGGGCCTCGGTACCGACCTCAAGGCCCAGGGCAAGGCCACCGCTGACAGCGTCGACGTCCACCACGTTGTGCTCCTCATACTGGGTCAGGGCAGGATGGACACATGGTAGGAGCCCAGCCGTTCCCCCGCCCGTGCGGCCTGGCCGACACCCCCGTGCCGGACCTCGGCGACGCGGTCGTCGGCGCCTGGGACGACTTCCTCGCCGTCGCCCACTCGGCCGACCTGACGAAGGCGTCGCGCCTGCCCGGCTGGTCCGGCCGGGACCTGTGCATCCACCTCGGCACGTGGGACGACCACAACGTGCTGCCCGGGATCGTGACAGCGGCCCGCAACGGAGGGGGTGCACCGTCCAAGGACGCGGCCGGCGTCAACAAGGCCAACGACGACCTCATCGCGGTGCACGCCACGGCCTCCGTCGACGATGTCCTTGTGGCCCTGCAACGCTCGCGGGACGACCTCGAGTCCTGGTTCGAGGGTCCTGAGCCGGACGACCTCGGTCGGGCCCTGGTGCGGTCGTCGGTCGGCGAGCTGCCGCTGCTCTCGCTGCTGAGCGCCGGCTGCTACGAGCTGGCCGTGCACGCCCTGGACCTGCGGCCCTGCGGGGCGCAGCCACCGTCGCCGTTCCTGCTGTCCCGGGGTCTTGCTGCCCTGATCGACGTCACCGGCGCCCTCGCGGCGCGGCACGACGTCGCGATCACCGTGACCGCGCAGACCCCCACCGGCGGCTGGTCGTTCACCGCCTCGGAGCAGGGTTGGACGAACGACGAGGTCACCGCCGGGACCTACCAGGGCGTGGGGGTCCGGGGCAGCACCGCAGACCTGCTCGACGTGTCCGCCGGACGGGTGGCCCTGCCGTCCCTACTTCTTACGCGCCGCCTCAGTGTCCAGCACCTCCCGCAGTTCATGCGCCTCGCACCGCTCCTGTCCGAGGTACCGGGCCTGCCCGGCGGGGCGGCCCTGAAGGCCGGAGTCGGCGGCCTCTCGGCCGTCACCGGTGGGGTGGGGAAGCTCATCGGGAAGATCCGCCGCTGAGTCCCCCTAGGGTCCCTCAGGGTCTCGGCATCGGCCGCACCACCAGTGCCACCTGTCGGCCCGCGTTGCGGGTCAGCACCACCGTCACCTCGCGGGACCCGGTGAGCTTGAGCTGACGGCGAAGGAGCTCGGGCTCGACCGCCGTACCGCGCTTCTTGACAACGAGTGGGCCGGCGTCGTGAGCCCTCAGCCGCTCCCGCAGTCCCTTCAGCGAGAACGGAAGTGTCTCGAACACCTCGTACCAGACACCGAACGGCGTGGGAACGGCTGCTTCGGCTGCTACGTAGGCGATCGAGGCATCGAGCAGCCAACCGTCAACCTGTTGCGCGAGCTCGGCGACGAGGTGCGCGCGGATCACCGCACCGTCCGGCTCGAGCAGGAAGCGCCCCGGCGGGCGGACGGCGGGTACGGGGGCTCCCGCGTCCGTCAGGACGTGCGGCCCCGGCAGCACAGAAGCGGTACGCCGGACCCCGCGCCGGAACGTCCCACCCCAGAGGACCGCCTCCTTGACGTCCCCTCGGAGGGAGACGACCTCGACCTCGAGGTCGCTGGGCACGTGGTCGTAGTCGATGCCCGGCGCGACCTTCACCCCGAGCGCCGACGCCTGCCAGGACAGCACGAGCGACAGCGGCGGTGACCACGACTCGGGGTCGAAGCCACGCCGGCCAGCGAACCGGCGGGCCGGGTCGGCGAAGACCGCACCTGTGGGACGCAGCGTCGTGACGTCGGCACACACGAGGTCCACGTCGAGGCCGAGGGCGGCGGCGTTGGCGCGGGCGAGCAGCAGCCGCCCCTCATCCCGGTCGACCCCGACAACCGGAGCGAGACGGGCCAGCGCCAGCAGGTCACCGCCCACGGAGCAGCCGAGATCGAGCACCCTGGTGGTGCCGGCGAAGCGCAGGGCGTGGTGCTCCGCGACCGGCCGCGGTGTCGACTGCTCCAAGGCCTCCGCGGTCCACCACAGGAGGTCACCGTCGGGGTGCTTGGTGAGGGCACGGGCCTTGAGCCGGGCCTGTTCGAGGGCGAGCCGACCGAGCTCACCGTCGGCCCGGACAGCTTCGGCGGCGCCGATGCGGTCGGACAGGTCGAGCGCAGCGGCCCGGTCGACGAGGGCGCGGCCACGGTCGGACAGCAGCAGGCGGACCTGCTCGGGGGTCAGCGGCGCTGCTTGGCCCGGCTGGCCTTGGGCGCCACGAGGCGGGTGCCGGACCACTCGGGGGCGGCACTGGTGCTGCGCGTCGACGACAGGCCCGCCGTGGGGGCCGCCTCGTCGATGTCCGACGGCTCGACGTGACCGTCACGACCGGCCTTGGGGGTCAGCAGCCAGATCACGCCGCTGTCGCCGAGGTTGGTCAGGGAGTCGACCAGGGCGTCGACGAGATCACCGTCGCCTTCTCGCCACCACAGGACGACGACATCGACCATCTCGTCGGAGTCCTCGCCGTAGATCAACTCGGTCGCCGTACGGGCCGTGATGTCGTCGAGCAGGGAGCCGTCGACGTCGTCGAGGTCCTCCGCGCCCATGACCTGCACGACCTGCCCCGGCTCGATCCCCAGACGTTCGGCCAGGCCACGCGCTCCGGCGCGGTCCGCGGACGTGCTCACCCTCGACGACCCCTTTCCTCGGCCCGCACGCTACGGGTGTGGCCGTAGTCCACCTGACCTCCTCCCCCGGCGCAAGTGCCACACGCAGTGCGACCGGGCACACTCGGCGACATGTCCGCCACTCCCGACCCCTCAGCAGCACCCGATCAGCACCCTCACGACGACCTGCAGCACGACCAAGGCCACGACCACGACCACGACCACGACCACGAACACGACCACGCCGACGCGCACCTCCACCCCACCGGGTTGCTGGGGCGTCTGAGGGAGCTGGCGGCCCCGCACAGCCACGACGCGGCGGACAGTGTCGACCGTGCCCTGGAGACCTCCGCCAAGGGCACCCGCGCCCTCGTGGTGAGCCTGGCCGTGCTGGGCGTCACGGCGCTGCTGCAGGGCCTGGTCGTGCTCTGGAGCGGCTCGGTGGCCCTGCTGGGGGACACGCTCCACAACGTCGCTGACGCGCTTACGGCCGTACCCCTTGCCATTGCGTTCAGCATCGGCAGGCGACCTCCGAACCGCCGCTACACCTACGGCTACGGCCGCGCCGAGGACCTCGCCGGCATCGCGGTGGTCGTCTTCATCATCGCCAGCTCGGTGCTCGCCGCCTACGAGGCCCTCCAGCGGCTGTTCCACCCCCAGCACGTCGACCACCTGTACGCCGTGGCGGCGGCCGGGCTGCTCGGGTTCGTCGGCAACGAGGTGGTCGCGAGGTACCGGATCCGGGTCGGGCGTGAGATCGGGTCGGCTGCCCTCGTTGCGGACGGGTTGCACGCGCGTACCGACGGCTTCACGTCGCTCGCCGTCGTCGTCGGAGCCGCCGGCGTCGGTCTCGGCTGGCGGCAGGCCGACCCGGTCGTGGGCCTGCTCATCACCGTGGCGATCCTGTCGGTGCTCAGGGACGCCGCCCGACAGGTCTACCGGCGGCTGATGGACGCCGTCGACGAGAGCCTGGTGGACGAGGTCGAGGCAGTCCTGCGGTCCACGCCAGGGGTCCGGTCGATCGGCCGGGTCCGTGTCCGCTGGGTCGGGCACGCACTGCGCGCCGAGGCCGAGGTCGTGGTCGCCCCGGACCTGTCGCTGACCGCGGCCCACGCGATCGCGGTCGATGCCGAGCACCGGCTCCTGCACGACGTGAAGCGGCTCACCGCGGCGCTCATCCATCCTGACCCCGAGGGCGACGAGCACCACAGCACCACGGCCCACCACCTGTGACCTGAACGACGCTCCCTACTGGTCAGTAGGGGGTTGTATGGACGGGTACCGGTCGAGCAGGTGGAGGCGCAGTAGTGGCAGAGCACGGCGGCCCCCGGGCCGGAGAGCGGTTCAGCGTGATCAGCGACGGGCTGCCCAGCCAGCTCCCCGACGTCGACCCCACCGAGACGCAGGAGTGGCTCGACAGCTTCGACAGCCTGCTCGAGGCGAGTGGCCGCGGACGGGCGCGCTTTTTGATGCTCAAGCTGCTCGAGCGGGCCCGAGAGAAGTCCGTCGGAGTCCCGGCTCTACGCAGCACCGATTTCATCAACACCATCCCGCCGGAGCGGGAGCCGTGGTTCCCCGGCGACGAGCACGTCGAGCGCCGGATCCGCGCCTACGTCCGGTGGAACGCGGCCATCATGGTCAGCCGGGCGAACCGTCCCGAGATCGGTGTGGGCGGCCATATCGCCACCTACGCCAGCGCCGCGTCGCTGTACGAGGTCGGCTTCAACCACTTCTTCCGCGGCAAGGACCATCCCGGCGGCGGCGACCAGGTCTACTTCCAGGGTCACGCCTCCCCCGGTATCTACGCCCGGGCGTTCCTCGAGGGTCGGCTGTCGATGGAGCAGCTCGACGGCTTCCGGCAGGAGAGCAGGGCGGCCAGCCTGCCGTCGTACCCGCACCCGCGGTTGATGCCGGACTTCTGGGAGTTCCCGACCGTCTCGATGGGTCTGGGCCCGCTCAGCGCCATCTACCAGGCGCGCTTCAACCGCTACCTGCAGCACCGCGGTATCAAGGACACCAGCGACCAGAAGGTCTGGTGCTTCCTCGGCGACGGTGAGATGGACGAGCCGGAGTCGCTCGGCGCGATCGGCGTCGCCGCGCGCGAGGAGCTCGACAACCTGGTGTTCGTCGTGAACTGCAACCTGCAGCGCCTCGACGGGCCCGTGCGAGGCAACGGCAAGATCATGCAGGAGCTCGAGTCGTCGTTCCGCGGCGCCGGCTGGAACGTCGTCAAGGTGGTGTGGGGACGCGAGTGGGACGACCTGCTGGCCCGTGACGTCGACGGCGTGCTCGTGAACGCCATGAACACCACGCCCGACGGGCAGTTCCAGACCTACTCGGTCGAGGGTGGCGCGTACACCCGCGAAAAGTTCTTCGGCACCGACCCCCGGTTGCGCAAGATGGTCGAGCACCTGACCGACGCGCAGATCCAGGGGCTGCCGCGGGGCGGGCACGACTACCGCAAGGTGCACGCAGCCTTCCAGAGCGCCGTCGACCACGTCGGTCAGCCGACCGTGATCTTGGCCCACACCATCAAGGGCTGGACCCTCGGCAAGGACTTCGAGGGCCGCAACTCCACGCACCAGATGAAGAAGCTCACCAATGCCGAGCTCAAGGAGCTGCGCGACCGGCTCTACATCGACATCTCCGACAAAGCATTGGACAGCGGCCTGCCGCCCTACTTCCAGCCAGGTCCCGACAGCGCCGAGATCGAGTACATGCGCGAGCGGCGCGCGGCCCTCGGCGGGTCGCTGCCCAAGCGGGTCGTCCGTCGGCAGTCCCTGCCGCTGCCAGGGCCGAAGGTGTACGACGAGCTCAAGGCCGGATCGGGTAAGCAGCCCGTGGCCACCACCATGGCCTTCGTCCGGCTGCTCAAGGACTTGCTGAAGGACAAGGAGATCGGCGCGCGCTTCGTGCCCGTGGTCCCCGACGAGGCCCGTACCTTCGGCATGGACGCGATGTTCCCGACCGCCAAGATCTACTCGCCGTTCGGCCAGCGCTACGAGGCCGTCGACCGCGCACTCCTGCTGTCCTACAAGGAGGCTGTCAACGGCCAGATCCTGCACGAGGGGATCACCGAGGCGGGCTCGATGGCCTCGACGATCGCCGCGGGCACGTCCTACGCCACCCACGGCGAGCCGATGATCCCGGTCTACATCTTCTACTCGATGTTCGGCTTCCAGCGGACCGGCGACCAGATGTGGCAGATGGCCGACCAGCTCGCGCGCGGCTTCCTGCTCGGCGCCACCGCCGGTCGCACGACGCTGAACGGCGAGGGCCTGCAGCACCAGGACGGCCACTCGCTGCTGCTGGCCTCGACCAACCCGGCGGTCGTCGCCTACGACCCGGCCTACTCCTACGAGGTCGCCTTCATCGTCGAGGACGGCCTTCGGCGGATGTACGGCGAGTCGCCGGAGGACGTCTTCTACTACCTGACCGTCTACAACGAGCCGTACCCCCAGCCCCCCATGCCGGACCTGCCCGCGTTGCGCGAGGGCGTCCTGCGCGGCCTCTACCGGCTCCGGCAGTCCGAGGGCGTCGCCACCCAGGCGCAGGTCCTCGCCAGCGGCGTCACGGTGCCGGCGGCCCTCGCCGCCCAGGAGCTGCTGCGCGCGGACTGGGGCGTCGGTGTGGACGTGTGGTCGGCGACCAGCTGGAACGAGCTGCGCCGCGACGCCCTGGCCTGCGAGGAGCACGCGCTGCTCCACCCCGACGAGACTCACCAGACGCCGTACGTCACGCAGGCCCTGATGAGCAGCACCGGTCCGGTCCTTGCCGTCAGCGACTGGATGCGGGCCGTTCCCGACCAGATCAGCCGCTGGGTCCCGGGTGACTGGTCCTCGCTCGGCACGGACGGCTTTGGCCGCTCCGACACCCGCGCAGCCCTGCGCCGTCACTTCCACGTCGACGCTGAATCCATCGCCGCCGCCGTACTGCAGCAGCTGGCCGCACGCGGCGAGGTCGAGGCGGATGTACCGGCCAAGGCGGTCGACCGCTACCAGCTGCGCGCGGACCGGCTCGACACGACCGACTCCAACGAGGACGGCGCCAGCGACGTCAGCGGCTAGCAGCGCCGCTCCGCACGCTCCGTGTGGCCTAGCCCCCACGCCGATCCGAGGGGGCTGACCCTAGGACGTAAGGGAGGGTCGCTCCTGCGAATGCTCATCCCGTTGCCCCGAACAGCCTGACCGTCACCCGCGCGGTCAGCGGGCGGTCCAGGCCAGCAGCTGCTCAGCGGTCCAGGTGTTGACGACCCGGTCGGCAGTCACGCCGGTGAGGTAGGCCCGCTCGCAGCCCAGCTCCTGCCAGGCGAGCTGCCCAGGGGCGTGCGCGTCGGTGTCGATCGCGACGACACAGCCGGCCTCGATGGCCAGGCGCAGCAGGCGTTTGGGCGGGTCGAGGCGCTCCGGCCGGCTGTTGACCTCGACGGCCACCCCGAACTGCGCGCAGGCCGCGAAGACGAGGTCGGCCTCGAAGGTGGACTCCTGACGCTTCTTCTCCCGCACCATCCGGCCGGTGCAGTGGCCGAGAACGTCGGTGTGGGGGTTGCTGATCGCGGCGACCATCCGTGGCGTCATGTCGGCGGAGTCCATCCGCAGCTTGGAGTGCACCGACGCCACGACGAGGTCGAGCTCGGCCAGCAGCTCTGGTTCCTGGTCGAGCGTGCCGTCCTCGTTGATGTCGCACTCGATCCCGGTGAGGACCCGGAACGGTGGCTCGCCCTGGCCAGCCTCATCACCAAGGCGCTCGTTCAGCTCACGCACCACGTCGAGCTGGGCGCGCAAGCGCTCCGCGGTCAGGCCCCGGGCGACCTTCAACCGTGGGGAGTGGTCGGTCAGGACCATCCACTCGTGGCCCAGACCCCTTGCGGCCCATGCCATCTGTTCGATCGGTGAGCCGCCGTCGCTCCAGTCGGAGTGGACGTGGCAGTCCCCACGGAGCGTCGCGCGCAGGGCAGCGGCGCCCTCGGAGACCGGCGTATCCCCGAGGGAGGACACGCGACGCAGGTAGTTGGGCTCCACGCCCGCCAGGGACTCGCTGATCACCAGCGCCGTGACCGTGCCGATCCCCGGGAGCTCAGCGAGAGTCCCCTCGTCCGCGCGTTTCTGCAGCTCGGGACGGCTCAGCCCGTCGACGACGGCTGCGGCCGCGCGAAAGGCGCGTACCCGGTACGTCGGCTCGAGCGCGCGCTCCAGGCAGAACGCGATCGCCCGCAGGTCAGCCGCCGGCTCCCTCATGCGCGCACCCTCTCACGGCCGGTAGACGGTGAGCGCCCGCGACGCCGCCCGAAGGACCAGGCGTCGCGTCGGCTCCATCACCTCGCCGTCGCGGGCCACCCGCACCGGCTCGCGGGCGGTCAACGGGAGCCGGCCGACGACGCGTTCCTCGTAGACCCGGCTGCGGCCCAGCAGACCGCCGAGGACCGCGAGCGTCAGCCGGGTCCGGGAGAACCGGCGAGTCGCGTCGATGAGGCGCACGTCGATGCAGCCGTCGTCCATCCGCTCGCGCCACGACGGCGCGAAGCCCGCCGGGTGGTAGCGCCCGTTGCCGGCGAACAGGGTCCACAGCCGCCGGTCGACGCCGTCGACGGTGACCTCCAGCGCCTCGGCAGCGCGCAGGACCCGGGCGGTCGCGAGCACCATCGCCGGCCACTTGCCCATGCGCTCCTCGTGCCGTTCCCGCTCCTTCACCAGCTCCGGGTAGACCCCGATCGCGAAGGTGTTCAGGAAGTAGTCGCCGTCCCCGTCCGCAGAGCAGGACCCCACGGACACCTGTACGGCGGAGCCGGCCCGGAGGGCCTCGATCACCTCCTCCGGCCCGGTGATCCCGAGCTCGCCGGCGAAGTGGTTGAGGGTGCCGCCGGGGAACACGGCCAGCGGCAGGCCGGCCTCCAAGGCGATGCCGGCCGCGCAGCTGAGCGTCCCGTCGCCACCCATCGCCCCCAGGACGGTCGCCCTGGCGGCAGCCTTGTGCAGGGCGTCCTCGAGGTCGTCACCAACCATGACCACCTCCGCCTTCGGAAGTTGCTCGGCGAGCAGCTCCCGGACGGCATCCGCCCGGTCGGCCGAACCCCCGCCGGTGTTGATCACGAGGACCAGGCCGTCGCCATCGGCGAGGGCCGGCGCATCGGCGGTGCTGCGGCCGGCGGCAGGACGGGCGGGCTTGGCGGGCCAGGCCCGCTTGACCGCGACGGCGCAGGCGGCGCCGACGGCGAGCCCGGCGAGCACGTCCCCCGGGTAGTGCACCCCGGTGTGCACCCGCCCGTAGGCGACGCCGGCGGCGAGGACCCCGACCGGGGCGGCGAGCAGCGGTTGCTCCAGCGCGACCCCGACCGCGAAGGCTGCGGCGCTGGCGCTGTGTCCGCTAGGGAAGGACGACGTCGAGGGCTGCCGGAACAGCTGGCGGGGCATGGGCACCGGGATCAGCGACGGCCGGGTCCGCCGGGCGGCGCGCTTGGCCGGCACGTTGGCCACCACGCTTGCCAGCATCAGCGACGACAGTCCGCGGACGGCGGCCCTGCGCTGTCCCGCGGCGGCGAGGACGCCCGCCACGCCGAACCAGAGCAGCCCATGGTCGGCGCTGTGTGTCACTGGCGGCAGCAGCCGGTCAAGGACGGGGGACTGGCGGAGGGCGGCCTGTCGGAACAGGCGGCGGTCGAGGGCGTCGAGGCGCGCCAAGGTCGTGATCATGTCGTGGGGCCTGCCCCTAGACGACCTGGTGCAACCAGGTGACCGGCGCGCCCTCTCCGGCCTCGCGGTAGGGCTCGAGCTCGTCATCCCACGCGCTGCCCAGCAGGGCGTCGATGCCGTGTGCGAGCTGCGGTCCCTGGGCGGTCGCCAGCAAGGTCCGCAGCCGGTCCTCCCCCACGACGACGTCGCCGTTGGCACCGATCATCGTGCGGTAGACCCCGAGGTCCGGCGTCACGCTGTACCGCTCGCCGTCGTTGCCCGCGCTGGCGTTCTCGGTCACCTCGTACCGGAGCAGCTTCCAGCTCTTCAGGGCTGACGCGAGCCGACCCGCCGTCCCGGTGCGGCCACGCCAGGCGGACTCGGCGCGCAGCGTGCCGTCCTCGGCGGGTTGCGCGGTCCAGGTGAGGGAGACCCTCGTCCCCAGCTCGCTCGCGACGGCCCACTCGACATGCGGGCACAGCGCAGGAGGGCAGGAGTGGATGAAGAGCACTCCTGCCGCGGTCGAGGACAGCGACACGGTTCCTCCCAGGGTCGAGGTGCGCCTTCCCCAGCGGCCTCGGTGCAGGTGGTCCCGCAGTGCTGTCATGTGACTGGAGTCATGGTAGCCACGCAGGCGGTCCCACCGCCACCACCCGTCCCACCCGTCCCACTCGCGTGTCGTCAGCCCGGCCAGGTGTCGAGGGCTGCGAGCAGTGCCGCCTTGGTCTGCGCCGGCGCGGCGCTGGCCTGGATCGAGCAGCGGGACAGGTCCACGAGCTCGGCGTCGGATGCCCCCAGCACCGCGTAGTTGTCGAGCAGGTCCGCCCAGAACAGCAGGGGGTCGTCGGCCCCGATCACGACCGGGACCCCGGCGGCCCGCAGGGCGCGCCAGGGCGAGTCCTGCACCGACGCGTGCACGTGCAGGGCCACGTTGGAGACCGGGTTGACCTCGCAGGCCACCTCGAGCGAGGCCATCACCTCCAGCAGGTCGGGGTCCTCCACCGCCCGCACGCCGTGGCCGACGCGCTGCGCCCCGAGCCGCTCGACGGCCAAGCGCACGTTGCCGGCCCCGCGCAGCTCCCCCGCATGGGGTACGGCGAGCAACCCTGCCTCGCGCGCCATCCGGAAGGCCTTCTCGAACTCACGGGTATCCCCCCGGGTCTCGTCGTTGGACAGCCCGAACCCGACCACACCCCTGCCCACGAAGCGCTTCGCGACCCGGGCGAGGGTCTCGGCGTCAGCCGGGTTGCGGGTGCGGTTGCCGGCGACGACCAGGCCGGTGCCAACCCCCTGCGCACCGCCGGCGACGGCCAGCGCGTCGAGCAGCACCTCGACCGTGCGCTGCAGGCCGCCCAGCCGCGGCGCGTACGTCGACGGGTCGACCTGCAGCTCGAGCCACCCGACGCCGGCCACCGCCTGGTCCTCGACGATCTCGGTCACCAGCCGGCGTACCTCCCGTTCCCCGACGAGCAGGGACCGCGCCGCGTCGTACAGGCGCTGGAACCTCAGCCAGCCGCGCAGGCCGGTCGCGTCGAGGTCGACGCTGGTCGGGTCGAGCAGCCCGGCCGGCAGGGTCCGGTCCTGCTCGGCGGCCAGGGCGACCAGCGTCGCAGGCCGCATCCCGCCCGTCAGATGCAGGTGCAGGTGCGCCTTGGGCAGCGTGCGCAGGTCCCCCACCGGGCCATCGTGTCGCACCCGGACCCTACGGTCGTGCATGGGATGATGGACCCCTTCCCGAAACCCCTCACCAAGGAGCAGCTTGACCAGCGCAGCACCCGACCCGGGACCCCAGCCGGGGGGCTACACCGCCAAGGACCTGTCGGTCCTGGAGGGCCTGGAGGCCGTCCGCAAGCGGCCCGGCATGTACATCGGGTCGACCGACTCCAAGGGCCTGACGCACCTGGTCTACGAGATCATCGACAACGCGGTCGACGAGGCCCTCGCCGGCCACTGCAACCGGGTCGAGGTCGTGCTGCACGAGGACGGCTCGATCGAGGTCCACGACGACGGTCGTGGCATCCCGGTCGACGTCAACGCCAAGAGCGGCCTGACGGGCGTAGAGCTGGTGCTGACCAAGCTGCACGCCGGCGGCAAGTTCGGCGGCGAGGGCTACAAGACCTCCGGTGGCCTGCACGGGGTCGGGGCCTCGGTCGTCAACGCGTTGTCGGCACGGCTGGACGCGACCGTCCGCCGTGGCGGCCGGGTGCACACGATGAGCTTCCAGCGCGGGGTCGCGGGCGTCTTCGACGGGGCCGGTCCGCGAGCCGGCTTCACCCCACGCGCCGGGCTCTCGGTCGCCGGCAAGGCGCCGCTGAAGCAGACCGGCACCATCATCCGCTGGTGGCCCGATCTGGTGCTGTTCGCCAAGGGGTCCGTCGCCGACGTCACGGCCATCCGCGACCGCCTACGGCAGACCGCCTTCCTGGTCCCGGGCCTGTCCCTCGTCGTGCGAGGGAACGGACACGAGGAGGAGGTCTTCCGCTTCGACGGCGGGGTCGTCGACTTCGTCGAGCACCTCGCGCCCGACCGTGGGGTGTGCGACCCGATCCACATCACCGGGAGCGGCAACTACAAGGAGACGGTGCCGGTCCTGGACGCCCAGGGCGACATGGTCACCACCACCGTGGAGCGGCACTGCGAGGTCGACATCGCGCTGCGCTGGGGCACGTCCTACGACACCGTCAGCCAGTCCTTCTGCAACGTCGTCCGCACGGGGCACGGCGGCTCGCACCAGAACGGCTTCGAGCGGGCGCTGCTCAAGACCCTCAACGAGGCGTTGCGGACCTCCAAGGTGCTGAAGGTCAAGGACGAGGACGTCGCCAAGGACGACGTGCTCGAGGGTCTCACCGCAGTCGTCACGGTCAAGGTCCCCGAGCCGCAGTACCTGGGCCAGACCAAGGACGAGCTCGGCACCACCGGGGTCAGCCGGATCGTTGCCGACGTCGTCGCCAAAGGGCTCAGGAGCGAGTTCCTCGACAACCGTCGGACCAAGGCGCAGGTCCGCACGGTCCTCGACAAGGTCCGTGCCGCGGCCCAGACCCGGCAGGCCGCGAAGGCCTCCAAGGACGCCGCCCGGCGCAAGACCGCGCTCGAGTCCTCGACCCTGCCTGCCAAGCTCGCGGACTGCCGCTCCACCGACGTCGCCCGCACCGAGCTCTGGCTGGTCGAGGGGGACTCCGCCCTCGGCACCGGCAAGCTGGCCCGCAACAGCGAGTACCAGGCGCTGCTCCCGCTGCGCGGGAAGATCCTGAACGTCCAGAAGGCCGGCGTCGGCGAGATGCTCGCCAACGCCGAGTGCGCCTCGATCATTCAGGTCGTCGGGGCGGGCACCGGCCGGACCTGCGACCTCGACCAGATGCGCTACGGCAAGATCGTCATCACGGTCGACGCCGACGTCGACGGCAGCCACATCCGCTGCCTGCTCATCACCTTGTTCGCCCGCTACATGCGGCCGGTCATCGAGGCAGGACGGCTCTACGCCGCCGTACCGCCCTTGCACCGGATCGAGGTGAGCGGGTCGACGGACCCGATCTACACCTACTCCGAGAAGCAGATGCTGCAGACCGTGAAGCGCCTGGAGGCCTCCGGCAAGCGCGTCAAGCAGCCGATGCAGCGGTACAAGGGGCTCGGCGAGATGGACCCCGACCAGCTGGCCGAGACGACGATGCACCCGGCGACCCGGACGCTGCGGCGCATCAACATCGGTGACATCGATCTGGCCGAGCATTCCCTCGAGCTGCTCATGGGCAACGAGGTCGCACCCCGCCGCGAGTTCATCATCAACAGCGCCGGGCGGGTCGACCGCGCCGCGCTCGACACCTGATCCGGGACGACATGCCACCCCGCAAGCGACTGAGCACCAAGGCCATCCCGCCCTTCGAAGGCGACGGGATCATCCTCGACACCACCGTCGTCGATGAGATCGAGAGCTCCTACCTGGAGTACTCCTACTCCGTCATCTACAGCCGGGCCCTGCCCGACGCGCGTGACGGCCTCAAGCCCGTCCACCGCCGGATCCTCTACTCCATGTACGACGCCGGGCTGCGCCCGGACCGAGCGCACGTCAAGAGCGCCCGCGTCGTCGGGGACACTATGGGCAGGTACCACCCGCACGGCGACATGGCGATCTACGACGCCCTGGTCCGGCTCGCCCAGCCCTTCTCGATGCGGGTGCCACTGGTCGACGGGCACGGGAACTTCGGATCTCCAGACGACTCTCCGGCTGCAGCCAGGTACACAGAAGCGCGGCTGAGCCTGGCCGCGATGACGCTGGTCGAGGGGCTCGGCGAGGAGACAGTCGACTTCGAGCCGAACTACGACGGCTCGGAACAACAGCCCTCCGTCCTGCCCGCGGCCTACCCCAACCTGCTGGTCAACGGGACCGCCGGGATCGCCGTCGGCATGGCGACGAACATGATCCCGCACAACCTCATCGAGGTCGTCGACGCTGCCCGCCACCTGCTCGACCACCCGTCGGCCGACCTCGACGACCTGATGCGGATCGTGCCCGGGCCCGACCTGCCCACCGGTGGCCAGCTGCTGGGGATGGAAGAGGTGCGTCAGGCCTACGAGACCGGGCGAGGCATCGTCCGGATGCGGGCCACCGCCGAGGTCGGGCCACTGCCCCGCGGCAAGAGCGCGATCACGGTGACGGAGCTGCCCTACGGCGTGGGCGCGGAGCGCGTCATCGCCAAGGTGAAGGAGCTCGTCAACGGCAAGAAGCTGCAGGGCATCGCCGACGTCAAGGACCTCACCGACCGGTCGGTCGGCACCAACCTGGTCTTTGAGATCAAGGCCGGCTTCAACCCGCAGGCAGTCCTCGGCGAGCTCTACCGCCTGACGCCCCTCGAGGAGTCCTTCGGCATCAACAACCTCGCGCTGGTCGACGGGCAGCCCCGCACGCTGGGCCTCAAGCAGCTGCTGGAGGTGTTCCTCGGCCACCGGCGGGACGTGATCACCCGTCGTTCGCGCTACCGCCTGCGCAAGGCGGAGGAGCGCGCCCACCTGGTGGAGGGCCTGCTGCTCGCGCTGGCCAACATCGACGAGGTGGTCCGCATCACCCGGTCGAGCCCCGACGTGGCCGTGGCCCGCGAGAGCCTGATGGACCGGTTCGGCTTCACCGACGTGCAAGCCGGCTACGTGCTGGACATGCAGCTGCGCCGCCTCGTGGCCCTCGAGGTCGAGAAGCTCGAAGCCGAGCTGACCGAGCTCCGGTCCACCATCGCGGGGCTGCTCGAGATCCTCAACGACCCGGAGGTGCTCAAGCGGGTCCTGGGCGAGGAGCTGACCGCTGTTGCGGAGGAACACGGCACCCCCCGTCGTACGGTGCTCGTCGGGGGGGACCTCAAGGCGCTGGTGACCCGCCGCGCCTCCGACCTCGAGGTCGCCGACGCCCCGTGCGACGTCCTGCTGTCGAGCACTGGCCTGCTCGCCCGCACCCCGGTTCACGGGGGCGAGACGCAGGCCGGCGGGCGGCGGCACCGGCACGATGTCATCACCGCCACCGCCCGTACGACCACCCGTGGCCACCTCGGTCTGCTCACCACGGCAGGCCGGATGGTGCGTGTCGGTGTCCTCGACATCCCCGAGGTCCCCGCCGTCACGACGGGAGCGATCTCGCTGCGCGGTGGCGCCTCGGCCGCTGAGTTCCTCAGCCTCGAGCGGGGCGAGCGGGTGGTCGGCCTCGCGGCCATCCGCGAGGACGGCCCGGGCCTCGCGCTCGCGACCCGGCAGGGCGTGGTCAAGCGCGTCGCCCCGGAGGCCTGGCCGTCGCGCAGCGAGACCGTCGAGGTCATCAGCCTGAAGCCGGGTGACGAGGTCGTCGGCGCCGTCGAGCTGGTGGACGGTCAGGAGGAGCTGGTGCTGTTCGCCAGCACCGGTGACCTGCTGCGCTTCCCGGCGGAGGCGGTCCGACCCCAGGGCCGGGCGGCCGGCGGGATGGTCGGCATGCGGCTGGACACCGGGGCGTTCCTCGTCGGCTTCAGTGCCGTCGCGCTGTCGGGCGGCGACACGCTGTTCGAGGAGCCGGTCGTCGTGACCGCCGGCGGCCTGCCGCCGGAGCGGGGCAAGGGCGTGGGGATCTCCTCGAGCGTGAAGGTCACGCCGCTGTCGGAGTACCCCCGCAAGGGCCGAGCCACCGGCGGGGTCCGCTGCCATCGCCTGCTGTCCGGCGAGGCGCTGCTCGTGCTGGGCTGGGCCGGGACCACCCCCTGGGCGGCCTCGGGCAACGGCGACCCGGTCGACCTGCCGCCTGCGGTCGGGAAGCGGGACGGCTCCGGGACACCCTCGGACCGGCCGGTCGCGGCCGTCGGGCAGGCCCACATCAACCGAGATGCCGGAAAAAGTCACCTTCCGTAGTTGATCCACAGCACTCTGTGGTTCTTGCGACGGCCAACTGGGTGAACCGCAAAAACGTGTCCATGTTGCTGTAGTCACGGGCGATTGTCCCGGATACGTTCGGCCCGCGGCCACCCTGTCGGGTGCCGACGACATCGGAGGACTCGAATGCGTTCTGTTTCACCGGGTAGGCGCTGGCCGCTGGCGGTCGCGGCTGTTGCCGGCCTGACCGCCGCGGTCGCGACGACGGGCACCCCCGTCACCAGCGCCGCCCCCTCGACAACCGCCGACTTGCGCGCAGCCTTGCGCGGCGCCGCCCACGCCCCCACGACGGAGCGTTTCGGCGTCATCGGCGGCGGCGGCGGCGAGTCCGCAGAGCTGCGGTCGCAGGCGGAGCAGTACGCCCAGGCCCGCACCGCGCCCGGCATCGTCGCCGCCGGCGCCTACTCCACGGCCTTCGCGTCGCTCAGTGGCCTGCCTGCCGCTGGCTCCTCCCAGGAGCTAAGCACCAAGCCCTACAACAGCGACGACCTGCGCTACCGCGACCCGAACGCCTCCAACTCAACCGGTGGCTCCGGCATCGTGACCGGACGCATCACCGGCATGGCCTACGACACCACCGACAACGTGGTGTTCGCCGGCGGGGCCGACGGTGGGGTCTTCCGCGGCACATTCGACACCGCCGGCAAAGTTTCCTGGACCGCGATCAGCGACAACCTCCCCACCCTGTCGACCGGTGACCTCGAGTACGACGCCGCGACGAACTCGCTGTGGTACGCCACGGGCGAGGGCAACACCGGCGGCACGTCCTACGTCGGCTCCGGGGTCTACCGGCTGGCCAACCCCGCCACAGGCGTCTTCGCCCCGTCGAACCGCGTGGGCGGGACCGAGCTCGAGAGCACCAACATCAACAAGGTCCGCTTCGACGGCAAGGGCCGCATCATCGCGGCGACGACGCGTGGCCTGTGGGCGCACAGCACCGCCGGCACCTCAGGCGCCTGGACGTTCCTCTACGCCCCCAACCCGAGCTACCTGGCCGGCGGCGCTGACGCGGCGACGCCCAACGCGGCCTACAAGAACATCGTCAACGACGTTGCGGTGCAGCCGGACGGCACGGGCAAGCACATGGTGGCCGACATCGCCTGGCGCGGCGGCGACACCTACAACGGCTTCTACCGCTCCGACGACGCCGGGAAGACCTGGGCGAAGGTCAACCCGACCGGCGCGATCAACCCCAAGGAGATCGGCAACGCCGAGTTCGCCTACTCCGCCGACGGCTCCAAGCTCTACACGGTCGTGGAGTCGACGGTGCTGTACGCCAAGGCGACCGGCACCGTGAACAGCTACCTGGCCGGCGTCTACGTCTCCAACAGCGGCAGCGTCGACGGCCCCTGGAACGTCATCGCCGACAGCCAGAAGCTGGCCGGCAGCGGCTCCGCCCTCAAGCAGTCCCTGCAGGGCAAGGGCTACGGCCCTGGCGTACAGGTCTGGTACAACAACTTCATCCAGGTCGACCCGGCTGACGCCAACCACGTCTGGCTCGGCCTCGAAGAGGTCTTCGAGACCACGAACGGCGGCAGCAGCTGGACGACGCCCGGCCCGTACTGGAACTTCAGCTTCCCGTGCTGGTCGTTCGACCCGACCAAGAACACCTGCTCCAAGACGACCCACAGCGACCAGCACGCCATCGCGGTCGGCAACGGTCGGGTCTACGTCGGCAACGACGGTGGTGCCTACAGCCGCCCGGTCCGCGGGACGCTCGACGCGGGTGGCCACGCCAACGACTGGCGAAGCCTGAACGCCGGCCTCGACACGCTGCAGTACTACTCGGTCGGCGTCGGCACCACGAACGGCACCAGCCTGCTTTCCGGTGGTCTGCAGGACAACGGCCAGTCGCTGCAACTCGGTACCGACACCAACGCCGGTTCGCCGTTCGGAGGTGACGGTGGTGACACCCTGGTCGACCCGCGGGAGGGCAAGGGCTGCAACATCGTCGCGGAGTACGTCTTCCTCGCGATGTCAGTCACCAACAACTGTGGCGTCTCCGACGGCACCACCCCGGCGATCCGGAGCATCGACCCGGGCGACCCGGGCTCGCGCTTCATCGCGCCGTTCACCGCGGACACCACCAACCCCGACAGCTGGCTCGCCGGTGGTCGGTACGTCTGGACCCAGGACAAGGGCTATGCGATCGCCAGCGGTGCCGACTGGACCAAGGCGTTCGACGTCGGTGCCGGCCACGCGATCACCGCGACCGCCCTGCAGAACGGCACCGGCTGGGTCACCTGGTGCGGTCCGTGCAACAACAACGGCTTCACCCGCGGCGCCGCGACCAACGCCGGCGGCAGCTGGCACCAGGTCAGCCTGCCCTCGACCGTCCCCAACCGCTTCCTCGCGGGTACGACGATCGACCCGGCTGACGCCACCGGCAAGACGGCCTACGTCGTGGTCAACGGCTTCAGCCGCCGCTTCACCGAGGGACCCGGCGCCGGGCTCGGTCACCTCTACCGCACGACCGACGGCGGTCTGACCTGGACGGACGCCAGCACCGCGCTGCCGGACGTTCCCGCGTCCTCGTTGGTGATCGCCGCCTCGGGCTGGTACCTGGGTACCGACCTCGGCGTCCTCACCAGCACCGACCGGGGCGCCTCGTGGAAGCGGGTCGCGGGCTTCCCCTACGTCACCGTGATGCAGCTCCGCCTCGGACCGGACGGCGTGGTCTACGCCGCGACCCACGGCCGCGGCCTCTGGAAGGTCTCGGCCTAGACACCAGCACGACCGGCTCCGGTACGACGAAGGCCCGGCTCCCCGCAGAGGGGGCCGGGCCTTCGTCGTACCGGAGCCGGATCAGGCCCCGATCGGGCAGCCGTCCTCGTGGAGCTCAGGGACGTTGCAGGCCGGGTGCATCGCGAGGAACTCCCTGGTCGCCTGGTCCAGGGGTACGCCCTCAGGTGCCGGGCAGTGCTCCCCGCACACCCTGCAGCTGAAGACGACCTTCCCCTGCGGGTCGATCGACACCTGGACGAGATCCACAACACCCTCCCTGTTCACGACGGGGTCGAGCACGAGCTCTGCCCACCCTTACCCTGCGGATCGGCTTCTACGCCGCACCGGTGCGCGCGGTCGTCGACCAGGGCCGACGCAGGGCCGCCCTCCCCGCTGCTACCGGAACAGTCCCACTGCCGCGGGGCTCAAGCCAGGGAAGACGCCCGCGGCGGCTGACGGCGACAGGCCCTGGCGCTTGACGAGCAGCTCGACCAGCACGTTCCGGTAGTCGGTGGTGCCGGCCAGGTCGCCGTCGTCGAGCTTGTCGGCGGCGAGCCCGGGCCAGGTGCCGTGCACCTGTCCGCCGTTGAGCCCGCCGCCGAGGGCGAGCAGGACGTTGCCGTGGCCGTGGTCGACGCCGCCGGAGCCGTTCTCCTCGACGCGGCGGCCGAACTCGCTGAGGGTCACCACGGTGACGTTCGCGAACAGCGAGCCCAGGTCCTGGGCGAATGCAGCCAGCGACTGGGCGACCTCGCCGAGGTGGGTGAGCATCTTGCCGTCACCCGCCGCCCCGAGGTCGGTGTGCATGTCCCAGTCGCCGAAGTCCACACTCACCGCCTGCAGTCCCGCTGCCCCGCGGACCAGCCGTGCGACGTCCGCCATCGCGTCGCCGAGACCGCCGGTCGGGTAGACCGCGCCGTTCTTCGGGGTGCGGTCGGCGGCGACCAGGGCAGCGACCGTCTCGAGGGCGTCGAGGGTGATCGTGGCGGGCGCGACCGCCGGGCTCGTCACACCTTGGTGCAGTGCGCGCAGGGTGGTCGCGAAGCGCGGCCCGAGCCAGGAGGATCCGGACAGCGAGAAGGCGTCGAGCGAGCCCGCAGCGAGAACCGCCTCGGGTCCGGCCAGCAACCCCGAGGGTGCGGTGTCGCCGAGCTGGACGGCCTGGAACGGCGTACCCGAGCCGGCGACCCCGACAACCCGGTCCAACCAGCCGGTCCGCAGCGACGTGCCGGGTGCGGCCCGCTCGAGCTCCTCGGTGGCCTGGAAATGGCTTCGGCTCAGGTCGGGGGTACCGACCGCGTGGACCGCGGCCATCTGCCCGCCGTCCCACAGCGGTTTCAGGGGCGCGAGGGCAGGGTGGAGGCCGAAGCGCCGGTCCCCGGTGGGCAGGGCCCTGGAGGCGGGGATCGCGATCGTCGGGCGGGCGACGGCGTAGTCGGGGTCGCCAACCGGAGCCACGACCGAAAGCCCGTCGAACCCGCCGCGCAGGCTCAGGACCACCAACACCGGCCCCGTGTACGGCGTGGCCGTGGCGGCGTAGCTGGCCCGCACCGACAGCAGCGGACTGGCAGCCACCGCGCCGGCGGCAACGCCGAGGCCCTGCAGGAAGCAGCGACGTGAGACGGTCATCGGGCACTCCTCTGGGGCATGTCCAGGACGAGCGTCACCAGCGGCTCGAAGTCCCACTGCAGGTCGCCCTGTCCCAGCGGGCCGTCGGCTCCGAGGAAGGCGATCAGGGCTGCGCGGTGCTGCGCGGGCACGGTCGCTCCCGGCACCAACCGAGCCAGCAGGGCGTCGACCAGGGCGCCCCTCGTCGCGGGCCTGGAGGCTCCGAGCAGGTAGGTCGGCAGGTCGCGCTGGAAGACCATCGCCCCGTTGTCCCACCAACCGCCGACCAGCCCGAGGTGGGTGTTCCAACGACCGAGGGTGCCCCCGGCGCCGGTCCAGCCGCCGGTGACGTCCGGGTAGCCGTCGGGCAGGCCCCATCCCAACGGTGCCTGTCCGAGCTGGCCGAGCGTCCAGGCCAGGTCACCGAGGTCGCGGGCGGGGTCGGAGTGCGCACTGATGCCCAGTGCGCGCGCCACGCTGACGATGTCCTCGTACGGCCGGCGCTGCTTCTGCCCGACGCTCGCGGCGAACTCCGCGCTGCCGAACAGCGCCCGCAGCACCGGTACGACGGCCGTGCCGCCCGCCAGGTAGACCTGCGCGAGGCGGTCCACCAGGGCCTGCGGAGGGGCGTCGGAGACGAACCGGACGGCGAGCTTCGCGGCGATCCGCTGCGCCGTCTCCGGACGCCGCGCGAGGTAGCGGACCATGCTCTGCGCGACGACCTTGCCCTGGGTCGCGTCGGCGTTGGGGTGCGTCCAGCCCATGACCTGGACGGGACCGACGTAATGCCAGTCGGAGCGGTATCGCAAGGTGCCCTGGTTGGCCGGCGTACCGCCGTTCCAGCGGTTCCAGACCGACAGGCCGGTGAGCACGCGGGCCGCGTTGATGATGTCGGTGTGGGTGTAGCCGGCGTCCACGCCGACGGTGTGCAGCTCGAGCAGCTCACGGCTGTAGTTCTCGTTGGGGGCGTCGCCGTTGGACTCGGCGTTTCCCAGGTAGAGCAGCATCGCGGGGCTGGTCGAGGACGCGAGCAGCAGGTCCTCGAAGGTCCCGAGGGCGTGCTCGCGGATGACGGTGCGGTCATCCCATGGCTTGGTCGACCAGACCTCGCTGCTCGGGCAGGTGATGTTGAGGTGGTTGGACCAGAACTCGCACATCACCTCGAACAGCTGCCGCTTGGACCAAAGGGCCCTGGCGAGGGTGGCCTGCACGACCTGCTCCATGGCGTCCCAGCTGCCCTGGCTGATCGCGGCCTCGACCGCTGGTGCAGTCGCGGAAGCGAGCGGCCAACGGGCCAGGACCGCGTCGCAGGCGGTGTCGTCGATGGTGGCTGGGGCGAGCTGGCGGTCGAGCCACGCGCCCGGCGATCCCATCCGCACGACGTCGGTCAGCGACTCGGGGGTGGCGCCGTAGGTGGTGCGCGAAAGAAGGTGCCGGGCCGCGGGAGCGTTGACTCTCGGTACGAGCGACCACGCGGGGGCGTGCGGCCGACGCCGGGGTGTGGTCATACCGTCTTCTCGACGCCTGGGCCGTCCGTGTTGAGCCCTGTCCTCCGAACGGGTCAGCGTCCGCCCCGTCGGGGCGGGGTCTCAGGGCTTGTCGAACCAGGCCAGGACGTATCCGTACGGGACGAAGCGGAACAACCCGACGCACCCCGCCCCGGTGCGGCAGTAGAGCGGCTGCAGGTCCTCAGGGGCGCCTCCCGTGGAGAAGTCGCGCCCGGTCGCCCCGGTGACGTCCTCGTGCCAGCCCGCGCGGACGAGCGAGCCGAACAGCTCCTGGACGTCGGCCCGTCGGTCGCCACCGGCACGCACGATCAGAAAGCTGCGCGGGCCGCCGTGCGGGTCACAGCCGGCGAGCTCGTTGCCCTCGCGGCAGTTGCCACGGACGCTCTCCAGCCTCTGCCCAGCCGGGTAGGGCAGGTCCGGGCGGGGTGGACGCACCGCCTGCTGGTAACCGAGAACGGCGGCCCCGACGACGAGCATGCCGACCACCGCGACGACGGTCGTGCGACCCCCACCCACCGGGCCACCGTAGCCGAGTCAGACCCGAGCGCCGGCCACGCCGTGGCGGCGCAGCGCCCGCAGACCGAGCAGGGAGGAGCCGAACGTCAGCAGCCCACTGACGGCCGTCGCCGCGAAGGCCGCGCGGGCACCGGCGACGTCGACCAGCACCCCCGCGAGCGCCGTGCCCGCCGCCGCACCTCCGAAGATCATGCTGCCGTTCCAGGCGAAGGCCTCGGTGACCGTCCCGGGCGGCGCGGCGCTGCCGAGCAGCACCGAGTTGCAGGTGCTGAACGGCGCGATCGTCGATCCGCTCAGCATCAGGAGCAGGGCGAGCGCCAGCACCCCCGGGGCAAGTACGGGCAGGACCGCCCCGATGCTGACGGCCGCGACGAGCGCCGGCAGCTGCCGGGACGCGGTGGCCCGCAGGTGCAGGCCGCCGTAGACCAGGCCGCCCAGGATCGACCCGACGCTCCACACGGCCAGCACCACCCCGGCGACGGCCTTGGCGCTGCCGTGCTCGTCGACGAAGGCGAGCGTCGCCACCTCGATCGTCCCGAAGCCGACGCCGATCCAGAGCACGTTGAGCAGGCAGGCGCGTACGACCGGCGAGACGAGCGGACCCGCCAGGCCAGACGACCGCTCCGGATGTGGCTCGACCTGGGCCAGCAGCGAGCTGGCCGACAACCAGAGTGCACCCGCGCCGGCCACCAGCCCGCTTGCCACGACGCCCGCCGCCGGGTCGAGAGCCGTCGACAGCACGGCTACCAGGAGCGGTCCCAGGACGAAGCAGGCCTCCACGACGACGGACTCCAGCGAGTACGCAGAGGACAGCTGGTCACCCTCGACGACCACGCCCCACAGGGCCCGCATGACCGCCCCGAGCGGCGGCACCGTCAGCCCTACCAGTACCGCGGCGGCCGCCAGCGCGAGCACCGACGCACCCGCCTCGGCGAGCGCGACGAGCAGGCCGAAGGCCAGTGGGTGCAGCACCCCGCACCAGCGAAGGACCCCCACCGGACCGTTGCGATCCGCCCCGCGCGCCCGGGACGGAGCTCCGACGGCAAACGCCACCGCGTACGCCGCGGACACCGCCCCCGCTCCGGCGTAGGAACCGGTCACGTCGCGGACCAGGATCAGCAGCGCCAACCCGGTCATGCCGAGGGAGAGCCGACCCACCACGCTGGCCGTCAGGGCGGTCGCCGTACCCGGCGGGCGCAGCACCTCGCCGTACCGGCTGAACACGCTCATGGGCGGCGACGCTACCCGCGGGGCTACGGTGCCAGATGTGACCCACGTCGAGGCCGTGAGGTACTGGCTCGCCGAGCTGGCCCGACGGCGGGCCCAGCGCACGGTTGCGACGCCCGGAGGCTTCGCGGTCCGCGACGACGACTACCCGTTGTCCCACGACCACAACAAGCTGCTCGTGCAGGGCCCGTGTGACGGCGCGGCACTGGCGGCCGCGGCCGAGCGGGCCCTCGGCGGCCTGGGCCATCGCCTCGTCGAGGTCCGCACCCCTCTGCTCGGTGACGTCCTCGGACCGTCGCTGGTCGGCTACGCACGCGGCGACAACCGGCTGCTGGCGTGGTCAGGGGACACCCCCGGGCGGCGGGCCACGGTCGAGCTCGACCTGGCCGGACGCACGGCTGCAGCCACTGCCGTGTGGACCGCTGACCTGCCCGCTGCAGGTCCAGAGGTCTGGCGTCAGCTCGGCGAGCGGGTCGTCCGGATGACCCGCGCCTGCACACCGACGTTCCTGGCCGCCCTCGGTCCTGACGGGGTCGTTGCGTGCACGGCCGACCTCTACGTCCACCAGGGGATCGCACAGGTGGAGGAGGTGCTCACCGTCCCGGCGTACCAGGGGCAAGGGCTGGCCACGGGCGTGGTCCTGGATGCGGTGGCCCGCGGGTTCGAGGCCGGCGCGACGACGGTCGTGATCGTGGCCGACGCCGACGACTGGCCGGTCGGGTGGTATCGCCGACTGGGGTTCGTCGACCTGGGCGGGACGAGCAGCTTCAGCCGGGTGACGTGACTGCGGTCTCGGCAGCGCGAAGCCGAGCGCACAGACCCACGATGATGGCCTTGCTCAGCTCGGGATGCTTCTCGAGGAGTCCGTTGAAGTCGATGGCGGTCAGCGAGAACGTCACGACCCCCGCCGCCCCTGCGACCACCGTGGCGGTCCGGGGCTTTGCGTCGAGCAGGGAGATCTCGCCGAAGTACTTGCCGGGACCCAGCTCGGGTCGCTGCTTGCCGCCGACCTCCACGGACGCACTGCCACCCACAATCAGATGGAAGCCGGCGCTTCCGCCACCCTCCGACACGATCTCGTGACCCGCTGCGTGATCGACGCGGCGACCGGACGCAGCCAGCCGCTTCAGGTCCCGACCGGAAAGGGACGCGAACAGATCGACGGCCTTCAGCTGGTCAAGGATCTGATCGTCGCTGGTCATAGCTGCTCCTTGGTGAGGTGACGACACCCTAACGCCGCCGGTCGATGCCGACGAGCACATCGGGCGGCGCCCATCGGCACCATGCGCGCGAGCTGGACGTGAGGCGCGGATCGTGCCGCTGCGGGCGGCGTCATCGGGCCAGGCAGTTCTGCCCGGCGCCGACCCGGTTGACCGTGCTGGTCGCTGAGGTCCCGTCCAAGCCGCCGGCAAGACCCCGCGGCACCGACCACTCCGGGCCCAGGCTGCCCGTCGTCACGACGACGTTGGGGTAGGCCTGGCGCAGCTCGGTCAGGGTGGTGCCGACGGCGATGCCGTCCGCGGTCGCCGGGTTCCGCGTCAATGCCTTGGTCTGCGACCACCCGACGAACGACGTCTGGTCGTAGAAGAGCGCGAAGCCGGTGAACACGGCGACCTGCACGCCTGCGCCGCAGTCGGGCAGCGGCGCACGGGTGGCGGTGTCGCCGAGGGCCTGAGCGACCGTCCGCTCCACCGTGCCGGGGTCGGCGCCGGCAAAGGTGAGGTGCCGGATCGAGGCGGGCCCGGCGAGGTAGCCGAGCCCGTCCGGCTCGAGAACGAGCTGCAGCCCGGGATCGGAGGTCGGGGTCGGCCCGGTCGGGGTCGGCCCGGTCGGGGCGGTCGCCGTCGGGGCGGGCGCGGTCGGGGCGGGCGCCGTCGGCTCCACGGTGGGCGGGGCGGGAGCGGGCGAGACAGGGGCGGGGGACGTCGGACCCGCCGACGTGCCGACGACAAGCCGCGAGAGGGGGGCCTGCCCGGGCCCGGCAGCACGAGCCGCGACGCCCGCCACCACCCCCGTCAACCCGAGCGCAGTCACGCCCCCCAGGGCAGCAAGCTTGACGCGGCGACGACGGGCCCCACCGCTGATGACGCCGGCAGGAAGGGGACCCAGCGGTGGGAGGTCGAGCAGCAGGGAGTCGAGATCGAGGTCGTCGGTCATGCGTTCTCCAGGGTGTAGCGAAGGGCGGCGCGGCCACGTGACGCGAGGGACTTGACGGTGCCGACGGAGCAGCCGAGCTGCGCGGCGCACTCCTGCTCGGACAGGTCCAACCAGTGCCGCAGGACGACGGCGGCCCGTTGCCGGGAAGGCAGCTCGGCGAGGGCGGCCATCAGCCGCGCCCGCTCGGCGCGTGCGTCCGTGCCGTCGGCGGAGGCGTCGGTGTCGGCCCCCACGACGAGCGCCTCCTCGCGCGCCCGCTCGCGGCGTACCCGCTTCCGGCGGTGCGCGCTGTGCGCGGCGTTGACGACCATGCGTCGCAGGTACGCCTCGGGGTCGTCGACCGGACGTAACCGCCCTGCCAGGGCTGTGAAGCAGTCCTGGGTGATGTCCTCGGCGAGCTGGCGGTCACCGGTGAGCAGGTAGGCCAGGTTGCGGGCCCTGGGGGCCTGCCGGGCGTAGAGCTCGGCCAGGTCGTTTGGGGTCACGGGTCCTCAGGTTCCTCGGTGTCCGTGAAGGCAGCTGCCTTCGGGTGCCAGACGGCTCGGGTGCCCCTGAGGTTGCCGCGGCCCGGAAGGTGCCAAGGCCCTTGAGACGGTGGCTTTCCCGCCTTAGCCTGCCGTGGGGGTTCAGGCGCGGTCCAGTCGTGCCACTCTCGGCAGCCAGGACCGTGAGGTGTGTCTCCGGGACGCTCGAAGGAGGAGGGACGGCCGAGGTGGCTGAGACGGAACAGAGTTGGGTGCAAGCTCGTCGGACGGCGCTGGTGGAGCGGCTCGCGGGCTCCGGCCGGGGGCTCGCCGTCAGCAGTGGTTGCGCGGCGAGCGGCGCCGCCCGACACGACGACGAGGTCGAGCGTCGGGCCGCCCGGGCTCTCGAGCGGCTCGACGCGGGCCTGGCTGGCACGTGCGAGGACTGCGGCGGCCCCATCCCCCGCGAACGGCTCGACGCCGTCCTGACCGTCACCCGGTGCGTCCCGTGCGCCGGGCCGGGGACGGTCGACACCCGCTGGTGCAGGTGACCACCCGCAGGTGCCGCGCAGTCGGCCCCGGTCATCAGCGGCGACGTCGCCCGCCCACTCCCGCCCACCCGGGCCTGGGCGCCGGCGGCCGGGCATGATGACGGCGTGACCTACGACGTCGAACGAGTGCGCAGCTTCTTTCCCTCCCTGGCCGACGGTGTCGCCCGCTTCGACGGGCCCGGAGGCTCGCAGACCCCACAGCAGGTAGCCGAGGCGGTGGCGGCCACCATGACCGCTGGACTGTCCAACCGGGGATCCGTGACCGCCGGTGAGAGGGCGGCGGACGAGGTCGTCGTGGCGGCCCGTCGGGCGGTCGCCGACCTGGTGGGAGCCGACCCGGCGGGCGTGGTGTTCGGCCGGTCCATGACGTCCCTGGCCTATCTGATGGCCCGTACGCTCGCCACCGGGTGGGGTCCGGGTGACGAGATCGTCGTGACGCGGCTGGACCACGACGCCGACATCCGCCCGTGGGTGCAGGCCGCTGAGGCGGCGGGCGCCACCATCCGCTGGGTGGAGTTCGACCGAGATACGGCGGAGCTCACCGTCGACCACGTCCGCCAGGTGCTGTCGGAACGGACCCGGCTGGTGGCCGTCACCGGGGCCTCGAACCTGCTGGGATCGCGCCCGGACGTGCCGGCGATCGCCGCGGCCGCGCATGCCGTGGGGGCGCTCGTCCACGTCGACGCGGTCCACCTGGCCGCGCACGCTCCCATCGACCTGCCCTCGCTCGGCGCTGACCTGCTGACCTGCTCGCCGTACAAGTTCTTCGGGCCGCACCACGGCGTCCTCGTCGCCGACCCGGTGCTGCTGGAGACCCTGCGGCCGGACAAGCTGGCCCCGTCCAGCGACGTGGTGCCGGAGCGGTTCGAGCTCGGGACGCTGCCGTACGAGCTGCTGGCCGGGACGACGGCGGCGGTCGACGTCATCGCCGACCTCCTGCCCGGAACCGGGACCAGGCGCGAGCGGGTACTCGCCTCGATGGCGGCCGTGGAGACCTACGAAGACGAGCTGCTCGGCGTCCTGCTGGCCGGTCTGGACGGCATCGACGGGCTGACGGTCCACGGCGCTCCGCCCTGCCGTACGCCGACGGTGCTGCTGACGCTCGCGTCCAGGACGTCCCGTGAGGTGCACGAGGCGCTGGCGGCCAGGGACATCAACGCCCCGGCCAGCAGCTTCTACGCGCTGGAGGCCTCCCGTTGGATCGGCCTGGGCGACGGTGGAGGGGTCCGGGTGGGGTTGGCGCCGTACACGACCGCGGACGAGGTCGACCGGCTGCTCACCGCGCTCGCCGATCTGTCATGAGCGGCCGGAAGGTCCTGGTCACCGGGTCGTCCCGGGGCATCGGGGCCGCCATCGCCAAGGCGTTTGCCGCAGCGGGGGACACCGTCGCTGTGCATCACCGCGACTCGGCCGCCCTCGCCGCGCAGCTGGTCGCGGACCTCCCCGGGACGGGGCACGTGGTCGTGCAGGGGGACCTGGCCCACGCCGACCAGGTTGCGGCAATGGTCGCTGCTGCTGCGGCCGGACTCGGCGGGTTGGACGTGTTGGTCAACAATGCCGGGATCTTCACGGCCCACCCACCGTTCGAGACCGACTGGCCTGCCTGGCAGGAAGCGTGGTCCCGCACGTTGGCGGTCAACCTGACGGCCGCGGCGCACGCCGTCTTCTGCGCCCTGCCGCACCTGGTGGCGGCCGGCAGCGGCGCTGTGGTGAACGTCGGCAGCCGCGGGGCGTTCCGGGGGGAACCGGACTGCCCGGCGTACGGCGCCTCAAAGGCCGGGCTGCACGCCTTGGGACAGTCGCTGGCACTGTCCTTGGCCCCCAAGGGAATCAGTGTGGCGACCGTCGCCCCCGGGTTCGTCGACACCGACATGGCGGCCGAGCTGCTTACGGGGCCGACGGGGGACGCGATCCGGGCACAATCGCCCTTCAACCGCGTCGCCACAGCGGACGAGGTGGCCGGGGCCGTGCTGTGGCTGGCGTCGCCCGGGGCGCAGTTCAGCAGCGGCACCGTGCTGGACCTCAACGGGGCCTCGTACCTGAGGCCCTAAAATGCCGAGGCTCTGGCTCTCGTCGACGATCCCCGATGCGCGGTCCCCTTTGGGCTGGGTCGAACGAGCACGTCTCCCTCGTCACCTGTACGACGAGGGCTCTTTGCGTAGAGTCGCCGGCGTACCCGACAGCACGAGCATGCAACACATCGGAAGGATCAGATGAGCGATCTCCCTGCCACGATGCGGCGGATCAGTAGCCTCGTCAGCGCCGAAGGCCAGGTCGAGGTCTCGCTGGAGACCGTGCCGATGCCGCAGCCGAAGGACGGCCAGGTCCTCATCAGGGTCGAGGCGGCCCCGCTGAATCCGTCCGACATCGCCGTCCTGCTGTCCGGGGCGACGGTCGCCCAGGCCCGACGCGACGGTGACACGCTCATAGCGCCGCTGCCCGAAGGAGCTCGCAGTGTCCTGACGGCGCAGGTCGCAAAGCCGACGATCGTTGGCAACGAGGGTGCGGGCGTGGTGGTCGCCGCCGGCCCCGGCGCAGAGGCGCTTGCCGGTACGACGGTCGCCTTCCTCGCCGGTGGGGCCTACGCCGAGTACCGCGTGGTGCCAGCCATGATGTGCCTGCAGCTGCCCGGCGGGACGGACCCGCGGGACGGGGCCTCGTGCTTCGTGAACCCGTTGACCGCGCTCGGCATGGTCGAGACGATGCGTCGCGAGGGGCACACCGCTCTCGTCCACACCGCCGCTGCCTCCAACCTCGGGCAGATGCTCATCCGCATCTGCCTCGAGGACGGCATCGGCTTGGTCAACGTGGTCCGTCGCCCCGAACAGGCGCAGCTGCTCCGGGCGCTGGGAGCCGAGCACGTTGTCGTGAGCGGTTCGAAGACCTACCTCGCTGACCTGACCGCGGCGGTCGCGGTCACGGGAGCCACCCTGGGCTTCGACGCGATCGGTGGCGGCGACACCGCCAGCGAACTGCTCATGGCGATGGAGACCGCGCTGATCGCCAACGGTGCTGCTGCCACGGGGTACGGGACCTCGGTGCGCAAGCAGGTCTACATCTACGGCGCACTCGATGTCGGGCCCATCGTGATCAACCGGCGCTTCGGCTTCACCTGGGGGGTTGGCGGGTGGCTTCTGACGCCGTTCCTGGGAACCCTCTCGATGGACGACCACCTGCGCCTGCGCGGCCGCGTCGTGGCCGGCCTGACAACGACGTTCGCCAGCAGCTACTCCGATGAGGTGTCCCTCGGGGGACTGCTCGACCCGTCGACGGCCCAGGCGTACGTCCGCCAGGCCACGGGCAGCAAGTTCCTCGTCCGCCCACAGATCTGAGGGATGCTGGTTGGGCCTACTCCCCATGGCCCAGCACCGAGGCGCCTTGGACCCCCTTCGCCTGGATCCACCGGTCCGGATGAGGTCATCTTGTTCTCATTGTTGTCACAGGGTTTGGCAGGCGATGTCAGACGAGGCGTCCGAGCTGGAACCGCTCGACGGCGTGACGCACGTCGCCCTTGCTCATGCGTCGATGCTGTTGGTTGCTTCGGCGAGCTCCGACGGGGGTTGCCATTCCTGGGAACTGGGCGTTCCATCAGGCCGGTGGAGAACTCGACAGCGATCGCCGAGACCCTTGACGGGGTCGGTCCGCGGCTGCGGCAGATCCGGGAGTCTCGGGGTCTCACACTGACCGACCTGGCTGTGCGGACGGGCATCTCCAAGAGCACCCTGTCCCGACTTGAGAACGGACAGCGCCGACCCAGCCTGGAACTGCTCCTCCCGATCGCGCAGGCCCACCGGGTCCCGCTCGATGACCTGGTCGGCGCTCCAGAGGTCGGGGACCCGAGGATCCGGCTCAAGGCGCGACGCGTCCGCGGGCGCACGGTGCTGCCCCTGACTAACGGACCCGTCGGCGTGCAAGCCTGGAAGATGATCCTTCCCGCCATGACCACGCCGAAGGTCCGGGTTCATGAGGGCCACGAGTGGCTGTACGTGCTGACCGGCCAGATGCGTCTCATCCTCGGCCAACGGGAGCTGGTCCTGAAGGCGGGCGAGGCGATCGAGTTCGACACCAGCGTGCCCCACTGGTTCGGGAGCGCCGGCGAGCACCCGGCCGAGGTCCTGAGCCTGTTCGGGCGCCCCGGCGAGCGGATGCAGGTGCGTGAGCGGGCATGACAGCGCCGACGGGGCAGGTACTGGTCACCAAGCTCTTCCTTCCCACCCCCCGATCCGGGTTCGTGCCCCGTCCGCGCCTGGTCGAACTGCTCAGCGTTGGGCTGCTCAGCAGACTGACCGTCGTCTGTGCACCCGCCGGCTTCGGGAAGTCCACGTTGGTCGCAGACTGGGCCTCCACAAGCGAGCGGCCGGTGGCCTGGATCTCGCTGGATGAAGCAGACAGCGACCCCCTGCGCTTCTTGACCTACCTCATCTCTGCCCTCAGAACCGTTGCGCCCGGAGTGGGCGAGGACGGGCAGGGGGCACTCCTGTCCCCGTCACCGCAGGTCGAGTCGGTCCTCATCGGGCTGCTGAACGACCTCAGCGCGATGGCACAACCGATGACCCTGGTGCTGGACGACTACCACACGATCGATGACCCGGAAGTGGACTCAGCGGTCGCGTTCCTGCTCGATCACCTTCCTCAGCAACTGCACGTGGTGATCTCCACCCGGCAGGACCCACATCTGCCCCTTGCGCGGCTACGCGCGCGCGGGCAGCTCACTGAACTGCGTGCCGCTGACCTCCGGTTCGATCCCGGCGAGGTGGCCCAGTACCTCACCTCGGTGATGGGCCTGAACCTGACCGTCGAGGACATCGCGATCCTGGAGCGTCGGACCGAAGGCTGGATCGCCGGGTTGCAGCTCGCGGCGCTGTCGCTGCGCGGTCACGAGGACGTCTCGGAGTTCATCCGCGGCTTCGCCGGGAACCACCGCTTCATCACCGACTACCTGGTCGGGGAGGTCCTTGGCCGGCAGACCGATGACGTGCGCGCCTTCCTGCTGCAGACCGCCATCCTCGACCGCTTGAGTGGACCGCTCTGTGACGCGGTGACCGGGCAAGGCAGCGGCGGCGCTCGTCTGGAGTCGTTGGATCGGGACAACCTGTTCGTCGTCCCGCTGGATGACCGCCGGCAGTGGTATCGCTACCACCATTTGTTCGCTGAGGTCCTACGGGCGTACCTGACCGAGGAGCAGCCGGACGCGCTCGCAACGCTGCACCGGCGCGCGGCGCGGTGGTTCGAGCACAATGGCTCTCTACCGGATGCCATCCGGCACTCCTTGGCTGCCGGTGATGTCGAGCACGTCGCCGATCTCGTCGAGGCGGCGGCGCCCGGCCTAAGCCAGGCGCGTCAGGAAGCGACCCTGCTGGCCTGGCTGCGTGCGCTTCCCGAGGAGGTGCTTCGCAACCGGCCGGTTCTGAACGCCAGGTATGCGGGGGTCCTGCTCTCGAACGGCCTCCTGGCGCAGGTCGAGTCCCGACTCGACGACGCCGCGAGGTGGCTGGACCCGGCTGCTCCTGTCCACGAGATGGTCGTGGTGGACGAGGCGAGCTTCCTTCGGCTCCCTGGTTCGATCGCCATGTGGCGCGCAGGCGCACACCTGATGGGTGGCGATCCGACGGGCACCGTCAAGCACGCCCGGGAGGCGCTCCAGCTCTCCAGTCCTGACGACCACCTGACGCGCGGAGGCGCCGCCGCGCTCATCGGACTCACCGCCTGGGGGAACGGCGAGCTCGACGAGGCGTTCGCCAGGTACACCGACTGCATCACGCACCTGCGGAGCGAGGGCTCGCTCGCCGACGTGGTCGCGTGCTCGATCACCCTGGCCGACATCCGCATCACCCAAGGACGGCTGCACGAAGCCATGGACATCTACGCGTCCGGTCTACAGCTCGCGACCCCGCCGGACGGTCCGCTGCTGCGTGGAGCCGCCGACATGCACGTGGGCCTGAGCCTGCTCCAACTGGAACGCGGTGACCTCGAGCTCGCAAGGCAACACCTGATGCGATCCCAGGAGCTGGGCGAGAGCCTCGGACTACCGCAACACCCCTACCGCTCACACGTGGCCGAGGCGCACCTACGGCAGGCAGAAGGGGACTTGGACGCTGCGGTCGAGCGGTTGAACGAGGCCGAGCGCGTGTACGACGGCGACTTCTCCCCCAAGGTCCGTCCAGTCGCGGCGATGAGGGCCCGGGTCTGGGTCGAGCAGGGCAAACTCGACGAGGCCGACCGCTGGGCGAACGACCACGAAGTATCCGCCGATCGCGAGCTCACGTACCTGCGCGAGTTCGAGCACGTCACCCTCGCACGCCTACTGCTGGCTCAGCATCAGCTGCCCGCAGCAAGGAGCCTTCTCGAGCGCCTTCTGCGCGCTGCTGACCAAGGCGGCAGGGCGGGGAGCGCCCTTGAGATTCTCGTGCTGCAGGCCCTCGCACATCAGGCGCACAGGGACACTGCCGCCGCCCTCGTGACACTCCAGCGGGCCTTCGCTCTTGGGGCGCCCCAGGGCTACGTGCGCCCGTTCGCAGGGGCGGGACCGGACATGCGGGAGTTGCTGCAGGCTGCAGATCGGCAGGGCATCTCGCGCACGTATGTCCGGAAGCTGCTCGCCATCGCGGGCACCGCGACACCCCTCGCGAAACAGGACTTGAACGACCCCCTGAGCGAGCGCGAGCTCGACGTGCTGCGCCTGCTCGGAGGCGAACTCAGCGGACCGGAGATCGCCCGGGAGCTCGTGGTGTCACCACACACGGTGCGCAGCCACACCAAGAGCATCTATACCAAGCTCGGTGTGAACAGTCGCCGGACCGCCGTCCGGGAGGCACAGGACCTGAACCTGATCCGCAAGCAGCGCTGAGAGTCGGCGGCCCCCGCAACGGCAGAATCCTTGCCCCGAGCCGCGGCGTTCACTGCCGGGCCGAGCGCGCTGCGCTGAGCGGGGTCGCCGACGCTGTCGAGGGCCGGGCAGCGGTCGATCTCAGTGTGGACAGTCCATCCTGGGTTTCCCGGAAACGGCAATAAAGCTGGCCTTCGCACGCCCGACCAGTTCACGCTTCCCAGCATGAGCTCGGCAGCGGGACTTGACGTGGTCACGTGTCTTTGGCCGAGGCCGTCGCCGGCGCCGAAGTGGTTGCCGTGGCGGTCTTCCCGACCGTTCGTCCCGACTGTCCGCAGTGCCGGACCCCGCTTGCCAGAGAACGGAGCCACCGATGACAACCATCACGGCAAAACGAGACGCAACTGCAACAGACACACCTTCGGTTCGGTGGGCGGTGGGCGCTCTTTCGCTGTCCATGTTGATGCCCTCTCTCGATACCAGTATCGCAAATGCTGGCCTGCCGACGTTGGCCCACGCGTTCACGGCCTCTTTCCAGCAGGTCCAGTGGATCGTCCTTGCGTACCTGCTCGCCATCACCTCACTGATCGTCAGTGTCGGGCGCCTCGGTGACCTCATCGGCCGCCGACGGATGCTGTTGGCCGGGATCGTCCTTTTCACAGTGGCATCGCTCCTGTGCGGAGCGGCGTCCACCCTGCCGCTGCTGCTCGCGGCCCGGGCGGCGCAGGGCCTCGGCGCGGCCATCATGCTGGCCCTCACCGTGGCGTTCGTCGGTGACACGGTTCCGAAGGAGAGAACCGGGAGCGCGATGGGGCTACTCGGGACGATGTCAGCAATGGGCACCACTCTCGGGCCCTCGCTTGGCGGTGTCCTTATCGCGGGGCTCGGCTGGCGAAGCATCTTCCTCGTCAACGTTCCGCTGGGGATCCTCAACTATCTTCTCGCCCGTCGCTTCCTGCCGGTCGACCATCAGGGAGCGAAGGTGGATCTGGCGGACTTCGACAAGGTAGGCACACTGCTGCTGGGCCTGACGCTCGCGGCCTACGCGCTCGCCATGACGATCGGCCGTGGCCATTTCGGCCAGCTCAACCTCGCCTTGTTGGTGGCTGCCTTCGTCGGCATCAGCCTGTTCGTTCTCGCCGAAGCGAGAAGCGCATCCCCGTTGATCCGCTTGGGGATGCTCCGAGATCCGATACTGAGTGGCGGCCTCGCGATGAGCACGCTGGTCTCGACGGTGATGATGGCAACCTTGGTGGTTGGGCCGTTCTACCTCTCGCGCGGCCTCGGGCTCACCGTGGTTCTTGTCGGACTCGTCCTGTCCGCCGGCCCGCTTGTCGCTGCACTGACCGGCGTGCCAGCCGGTCGTCTCGTGGACCGGTTTGGTGCACAACGCATGACCCTCGTCGGGCTCATCGGCATGGCCGTCGGCTGTTGTGTCCTGTCCCTCATGCCAGCGACGTACGGCATCGCCGGGTACGTGACCCCCATCGTCGTCATCACCTCCTGCTACGCGATGTTCCAGGCGGCCAACAACACCGTCATCATGGCCGATGTGCGTCCGGAGCAACGGGGCGTCATCTCCGGAATGCTCAACCTGTCGCGCAATCTCGGGCTCATCACCGGGGCATCGGTCATGGGCGCCGTATTTGCCGTCGCCTCGGCGACGACCGACATCACGACCGCAGGCACCGAGGCTGTTGCCACCGGGATGAGGATCACGTTCGCCGTCGCAGCGATGGTGATCGCCATCGCGATCACCATCGCGATAGGAAAGCAGGCCCGCTCCCGAGGAACGTCGAGGGCGCGGTAGCGCAGGTCTTGGCCGGGCAGTTCGCCAACTCGGGACTCACCCGTCGTGCCCTCACTCGTGCCGGGAACTGCTGACGCCCACGTCAAGGAATCACCACATGACTCACCACCTGTGGCGATGCCCGCTCACCACCTCCGCTTCTAACGTCCGAGAGCGCAAGGACACGAAGGAGCGCCATGAACGATCCCCACGCCGATCAGTACGAGATCCGCCTCCAGGGGCACCTCGACCGAAGATGGGCCGCTCTGTTCGAGGGTCTCAGCCTCAGCCAGGAGGCGGACGGCGTCACCCTGCTAGCAGGACCTGTCATCGACCAGAGCGCCCTTCACGGGTTGCTGCGAAAAGTCCGCGACATCGGCTTGCCACTGGTCTCCGTCACCCACGTCGAACCCAACCCAACAAGGAAGCCCTGATGACCACTACCCGGTCGACCACGTCGGTCCCCCTGCTCGCGCGTCTGACCCACCTGACCATCCGACACCGTTGGCTGGTCATCGGGGCCTGGCTCATGCTCACCATCTTCGGCGTGTTCGCCTCCGGCAAGGTGGAGACCCGCTGGTACACCGCCACGGCGATCCCCGGCCAACCGGCCTACGAGGCGAGCCAGCGGATCCTGCAGGATCTGGGCTTCGGCGACAAGACTCCCACCGTGGTGGTGTTCCACACCAGCGGTGACGTCACGCAGAGCCCCGCGATCGAGCAGGCGATGCAACGCGCGGCAGGCGCCGTTCCCGGAGCGTTCACCAGCTCCTACTTCTCGACCCACGACCTGATCTACGTTTCCCGGGACCGGCATACCGCCTTCGAGATGATCTACGCGCCCGGCCGGGCCGGGGTCGACATCGTCAGCGGCGCCAAGGACATCCGTGCAGCGGCCGTGAGCAGTTTGCCTACCGGCGTCACCGTCAACGTGACAGGCCGGGACGCGTTGGACGAAGCATCGAAGGACGGCAAAGGCGGCGGCACCGGCGTGCTGCTGGAAGCGCTCATCGGCGGACTCGGGGCGCTCATCATCCTGCTCTTCGTCTTCGGCACCTTGCCCGCCGTGCTGGCGCCGATCGGCATCGCCGTCATAGCGATCCTCAACACCTTCACGCTGGTGTGGGGGCTGACCTACCTCACCGACGTATCCGTCATCGTGAAGTTCCTTATCGCCCTGGTCGGCCTCGGCCTGGCCATCGACTACTCGCTGGTCGTCATCTTCCGGTTCCGCGACGAACTGCGCGGGGGAAAGAACGTCGAGACGGCGCTCGTCGAGACGATGACCCACGCCGGTCGATCGGTCATCGTCTCGGGGTCGACCGTAGCAATCGGCCTGCTTGCCCTGGTCGTTCTGCCGCTGCCCTTGATCCGCTCGATGGGCCTCGGTGGCATGCTCATCCCAGCGGTGTCGGTGATTGCGTCACTGACGCTGCTGCCGGCCGTGTTGGCTGTCCTCGGCGAGCGCATCAACCGGGTCCGTGTGATGCCGCGATGGTGGCTCGACCGCGGCCACGGCCAGAACGGCGCGTGGGGGCGCTGGGCGCGCTTCGTGCTCCGTCGGCCCGCCGCGGTCGCAGGAGTGGGGCTGGTGCTTGTCGTGACGCTGGCCGGGATCGGCACCCAGCTGAAGACGGGCGAGACCGCACTCGCGCACTTCCCCGGCACGGGAACCGCGATCGCCGGCCGGCAGATGCTCGCCGACGCGCAGATCAGCCCCGGCGTGATGAAGCCGCTCGCCGTGCTCGTCGAGAACGGCGGCAACCCCGACCAGGTCGCGGCCAAGATGCGCACGGTGCGGGGCGTCGCCGGCGCGGCTGCGCCGGCCACCTGGCGCGAGGGTCAGACCTCTCTCGTCGAGGTTTTCCCGGCGTTCGACAGCGCCTCCCCCGGCATCACCGGCGTCATCTCCCGGATGCAGACGGCACTGGCCGGCACCCGCGGCACAGTGACCGGTGTCGCCGCGGTCAACCAGGACTTCCTGCACGCACTGCTGGGCAGCTTCCCGTACGTGCTCACCATGGTCCTGCTCCTGACTCTGGTCCTTCTGACCCGCGCGTTCCGCTCCGTCGTCCTGGCAGTGAAGGCGGTCGTGCTGAACCTGTTCTCACTCGGCGCCGCGTTCGGCATCGTCGTGTTCGTCTTCCAGTACGGCCACGGCTCCAGCCTGTGGGGTCTCGGTGCGACCGGCTCCCTCACGGCGTACGTGCCGCTGATGATCTTCGCTTTCCTTTACGGGCTTTCGATGGACTACGAGGTCTTCATGCTGTCCCGCATGCGGGAGGCGTATGACGAGACCGGCTCCACCGATAAGGCGATAGAGCTCGGTCTCGCCCGCACCGGCAAGCTCGTCACCAGTGGCGCCCTCATCTTGATGTTCGCGTTCCTCGTGCTCTCCTCCAGCCCCGGCTTCGAGATCAAGTCCCTGTCCGTGGGCATCGCCGCCGGGATCATCTTCGACGCCACCGTCATCCGCGCCCTGCTGGTCCCGGCGCTGATGAAGCTGTTCGGCGCCGCCAACTGGTGGACCCCGACCTGGCTCGACCGGCTGCTCCCGACCCTGCCGCTCGTTGCTGTGGTCGCCCTTCGCGAGGCGATCCCTGCCCAGTCTGGTCAGGCCGGAGCACCGATCCCCGCCCCGGGCCTCACATGACGGCACAGCCAGCCACACCCTCCCCACACCGGTCCCACACCAAGGACAAGACCAGAGAAGGCTCGGATCCCGCGCCGACGGAACGATTAAGGCATTTGCGCGGGCCACAGGGGTGTACCTGCAGTGGGGCGGGTGGGGCTCGAACCCACGACCGAGGGATTATGAGTCCCGTGCTCTGACCAGCTGAGCTACCGCCCCAAAAATGCATCATCGCAGGTCAGCCCGGCCTGGCGGCAGTCGATGGCCTCCGACACAAGGAGGTGAGCCGCACATCCAAAGCCGCCGCGTCCAAAGGCAACGACACCCCCGATCAGCCCGACGCACACCGCTGGCCAACAAGGCTTTCGCGCGACGTCGGCGACACGCACCGGCCTACGGCTGAGGTAGACCTGACGTCGTGAGATTCCGCCGCCACGGCCTCCCCGAGAACGGACCGGCCCTCGTCGAGGAGCACCTTGCGGTCTGGCCTCTGCTCGAGGCCCAGGAGCAGCGGCACCTCTTGCAGGACATCGACCAGCTGCTTGCGTCAAAGACCTGGGAGGCGGCCCGCGGCTTTTCCCTCGACGACACGGTGCGGGTCGTCATCGCCGCCCAGGCCGCCCTGCTCGTGCTCGGCCTGAGCCTCGACCACTACCGCGGCGTAAGCGCCATCATCGTCCACCCCACGACCCTGCACACCCGCGGTGAGCGTCCCGGACCGTCGGCGGGCACGGTCAGTGCGGACCGGCTCGCCGTCGTCGGGCTGGCGGAGGGCGGCCGCGGGCCGATCGTGCTGGCCTGGGACCAGGCGCTCGCCGGCGCACACCGTTCGGAGCCCGGCGCGAACGTCGTCCTGCACGAGTTTGCGCACAAGCTGGACATGCTCGATGGGTTTGTCGACGGGACTCCGGTGCTGGCTCGCGACCTCCGGGCTGATTGGGTGCGCGTCTGCTCGGAGGTCTACGACGACCTCGTGGCCGGCGTGCCACGGCCACCCCTTCGCTGGTACGGCGCGACCAACCCCGGTGAGTTCTTCTCCGTCGCCACCGAGTTGTTCTTCGAGCAGCCGAGGGAGCTCCAAGGGCTCGAGCCTGCCCTGTACGACGTGCTCCGGCGCTTCTACCGGCAGGACCCAGCGACCCGGGAGCCCCGACCACCACACTCGCCGCGAGCCTCCGAGTAGCAGGACCGGCCGGCTCTACTTCGCGCGGTCCGTCGACGTACCCGCCGGTAGCCGAAGGTCCGCTGACGATTGTGCAATCAACCGCGGACCGCGGTGCGTACACCGTTTCGCGTCGATGGCACCATCACGGCCATGACGGACTCACCCCCTCTCGCGCGCGCCCAGGCAGCCCCTGCACCGCTGACGATCGGCCACGGATAAATGCGTCCCACGGTGGTGGCCTGGGGAACCGGCAGCTCACGGCGACCGACGAGGGGGCAGCGGTGAAGGGACTGACCGATCTGGAGATCGCCAGGGGGGCGCAGCTGCGCCCGCTCGACGCGGTTGCCGGTGAGATGGGCATCGGGTCGCACCTGCTCGAGCCGTACGGAACCGGCGTCGCCAAGATCGGGTTGCAGGCTGTCGAGGAACTGAAGGACCGGCCACTCGCGAAGTACGTCGTGGTCACCGCGGTCACCCCGACGCCGCTCGGCGAAGGCAAGACCGTCACCACGGTCGGGCTCGGCCAGGCGTTCAGGCACCTGGGCAAGCGCTGCACCATCACGCTGCGCCAGCCCTCCCTCGGACCGACCTTCGGGATCAAAGGCGGCGCTGCCGGCGGCGGCCTGAGCCAGGTCGTACCGATGGAGCCCCTCAACCTGCACCTCACCGGTGACGCCCACGCCGTCACCTCGGCCCACAACCTGCTGTCCGCCATGCTGGACAACTCGCTCTACCAGGGCAACCCCACCGGTCTGTCCCAGCACGACATCACCTGGCGCCGGGTGCTGGACGTCAACGACCGCGCGCTGCGCAACATCGTCGTCGGGCTCGGCACGCGGCTGGACGGCGTGCCACGCCAGACCGGCTTCGACATCACGGCAGCCAGCGAGGTGATGGCGGTGCTGGCGCTGGCGACCTCGCTGACCGACCTGCGGCAGCGCCTCGGACGCATCGTCGTCGGCTACTCCCGACAGGGCGAGCCGGTCACCGCCGATCAGCTCAAGGCGGGTGGTGCCATGACGGTGCTGTTGAAGGAGGCACTCAAGCCCAACCTGCTGCAGACCTTGGAGGGAACCCCGGTCCTGGTCCACTGCGGGCCGTTCGGCAACATCGCGCACGGCAACTCCTCGGTCGTGGGCGACCTCATCGGCATCCGCGGCGGCGACTACCTCGTCACGGAGGCAGGCTTCGGCGCGGACATCGGCGCGGAGAAGTTCTTCAACATCAAGTGCCGGGCGTCCGGCCTGGTCCCGGACGCCGCCGTCCTCGTCACCACCGTCCGGGCGATGAAGTCGCACTCCGGCAGGCACCGCGTCGTGGCTGGGCGCCCGCTGCCGCCGGACCTGGTGCTCGAGCGGCCGGACGAGGTCCACGAGGGTGCGGCGAACCTGCGCAAGCAGATCGACAACATCCGGCTGCACGGTGTCACGCCGGTCATCGCCGTGAACGCCTTCCCGGGCGACTGGCCGTCGGAGCACCAGGCGGTGCGCGACATCGCCGCCGACCTGGGCGTGCGGGTCGCGGTCGGTCACCACCACGCGCAAGGCGGCAAGGGGGCCATCGACCTCGCCCAGGCCGTTGCCGAGGCGTGCGAGGAACCGTCGTCGTTCGCCTTCCTCTACCCCGACACCGCCTCCCTGAGGGACAAGATCGAGGTCCTGGCAACCAAGGTGTACGGCGCGGACGGCGTCGACTACACGCCGGCGGCTACTCGACAGCTCGACGTCTACGAGGCCAACGGGTACGGCGCCCTGCCGGTGTGCGTGGCCAAGACGCATCTGTCGATCTCGTCCGACGCCACCCTGCTCGGGGCGCCCACCGGCTGGCGTCTGCCGGTCGGCGAGGTGCGCGCGAACATCGGTGCCGGCTTCATCTATCCGATCTGCGGCGCGATGGCCACCATGCCCGGGCTCGGTACGTCGGCCGCCGCCGAGCGCATCGACATCGATGCCGACGGCAACACGGTCGGGCTGTCCTGAGGCAGCCCCGTGGGCGAAGCAGGGTGCTGCGGCGAGATACGCTCGTGGCCCGACGCGACCTGTCGAGAGCGGAGGCTGGGATGCAGGGCTCGCACGTCGGGCAGGTAGGAACTGTCGTCGCCAGGATCCGCGGCGCCGAGCTGCCGGGGGAGGTACGGGTCGTCCACCGCGGGGTGCCCCACACCTTCCTGGCGTACTCGGCCGAGGCACTCCCGGTGGGGACACCGATTCTCGTCATCTCCTCACGGGGACCTGGCAAGGTGGAAGTCGAGCGGTGGATCCTTGCTGCAGGGGATACTGATCTCCTTCCCCCTGTTGCCCCTGCCTGAGCCGGCCGGGCTGTCGAAGGAGCACCTGTGTTCGGCTACAAGATCCCGCACCCGGACGAGGCCCTGCTGATCAGCGGCAAGAAGCTCAAGGGCAGCGACGACGTCCAGTTCCGGATCGTCACTGGCCACGGGACCTTCGTGATGCCCATCTTCACCAGGTCCTCCACGATCACCCTGGCCATGCAGGAGGCGGAGGTCGAGGAGAACTGCATCACCCAGCAGGGCCTGATCCTGAACGTCAAGGCGGTGATCGCGTTCAAGGTCGGCGACGACCACGAATCCATCAGCGCCGCTGCCCGCCGGTTCCAGGCCGCCCAGGAGCAGATGCCGGTCCTGGTACGACGGATCTTCTCGGGGCACCTTCGGTCCATCGTCGGCTCGATGACGGTGGAGAGCATCATCCGGGACCAGCAGACCCTGAGCGAGAACATCCTCGACGCCAGCAAGGGCGAGATGGCCAGGATGGGACTGGCCATTGACTCGCTGCAGATCAGCGAGATCGACGACATGGGCAGCGGCTACATCGCCGCGCTCGCCGCCCCGCACCAGGCGACGGTCAACCAGGCCGCCAAGATCGCCCAGGCGGCGGCCGACCAGGCCAGCGCGATGGCCCAGCAGGAGTCCGACCGCAACCAGGCCGAGTATGCCCGCGCGACCGCGGTGAAGCGGGCCGAGTACCAGGCCGAGATCGACCAGGCGGAGGCGAGGCAGGCCGCCGCAGGGCCATTGGCCGAGGCGCAGGCGCAGCAGGCTGTGCTCGCCGAGCAGGCGAAGGTGGCCGCCAAGAACGCAGAGCTGCGCGAGGTCGAGCTCGTCGCGGAGATCGTCAAACCGGCCGAGGCCGAGGCCCAGGCGACCCTCGTCACGGCGCGGGCCCAGTCCGAGGCGACCCGGCTGTCGGCGCACGCCAACGCAGCCGAGGGCCGGATCGCCTTGGACCAGAAGCTCCTATCGATGCTGCCCATCCTGGCCGAGGCCGCCGCGGACGGGTTGAAGGGTGCGAACGTGACGGTGCTGAACGGCGCCGACGGGATCAATGGCGTCGCCGCGGGTATCGCCGGCCAGGGCATGGCCATTCTGAACGCGCTCCGCGACGGCCTTCAGCACAGCGGCCAGCAGCTGCTCGAGAACCTGCCCCCCCTGTCCGCCGACGGCACGGAAACGATGCCCGAGGCAGAACGACGACTGGCACTCGAAGCGGCGGACGCCCCCGAACTCGACCAGGAGCCGATTCCGGCCCTGCGTCGCAGAGCCACGCGCAAGCGCACGGCTCCCTGAGCGTGGGTCGACTCAGACCTGCACGCGGGCCGAGCCGAAGCGAGCCCGGGTGAAGGCAGCGACCACCCCGAAGCCGGCGGCCAGAAGGGCTGCTGTGCCGAACATCGTGCCCCACCGGTTGCCGCCCGCAAGCGGCGCGAGCGCCCCGGTCGCCAGACCGCTGCCGAGAAACAGCATGGCTGCGAAGAGCGACACCATCGCCGCCCTCGCCTCGGGGACGACCTCGGTCGCCCAGGCCTGCATCGTCGAGTGCATCGCGGCCCACCCACAGCCGACGAGCAGCGCGGCAACCCCGACAGGGAGGGGTTCCTGGCTGACGGCCACCAGGAGGTAGGCCACCACGAGCGACAGCGTCCCGGCGGCGATCAGCCGCGCCGGAGGGGTGCGCCCGACAGCCCGCTTCACCACGCGGGAGGCAAGCAGCAGCCCGACGCCGTACAGGGCAACGACGAGGCCGGCGGTGGTGGCACTGCGGCCGGTGCTCTCGACCGCCGGTGCCAGGTAGGTGAGCAGCCCGAGCAGGGCCGCGCCCTCGACGAGGGTCAGACCGAGCACCCGCCGACCCCAGCGGTGCCGCAGGACGGTGCCGACGCCCCGCTGCGCCGACGCGGACAGCGCGGGCTCGGGAAGCCTGCGCAGCAACAGGACCAGCACCGCCGAACCCACCACGGGAACGGCGAAAGCCGCCCGCCAGGACACACCGGCCGCCAGCACCCCTCCAAGGGCGGTGGCGAGGGTGATGCCCCCTGCGGTGGCGGCGTTGAGGTCGGTGAGGGTGTGTTGCCGACGGGCCATCGGCACGGCGTCGCCGACGTAGACCAGGCAGCTGGGTACGACGGCCCCCATGGCCGCTCCCGCGAACGACCGGGCCACGACCAACGTCGTGAGGGTAGGCGCCAGCACGGCGCACAGGCCGGCCACGGTGGCTACTGTCAATGCCAGCCGCATGGTTCGGACCCGCCCCAGCCGGTCGCTGCACAGTCCCCAGAAGGGCTGGCTCACGCCGTACAGCAGGTAGTAGGTCGAGGCGACCGACGCGGCGGTGGCGAGATTGACCGAGAAGTAGGCCGCGACCGTCAGCAGCAACGGACCGGTCACGAAGCGGTCGAAGCTGCTGGTCGCGGAGGCGGCCATCAGCAACTGCACCTGTCCCCTCGCCACCGGAGCGGGACGGGTCAGTGAGGTCACCCCCTGACAGAACCACATCACGATGCTGTGACACGCGGCGCTCCCGCTTGCCCAGACTCCCCGAGGCAGCGAGCCTTCAAAGGTGAGACTTCTCGTCACCGGCGGCGCCGGCTTCATCGGCGCGGCGATCGTGAGCGCCGCCCTCGACGAAGGCCACCAGGTCGTCGTCCTGGACGCCTTGCTCCCGCAGGTGCACGCGGCCGGTTGGCCCGAGCACCTCGACCCGCGGGCCGAGCGGGTGCACGCCGATGTCCGCCACCTCGACGACAGCGCTCTGGACGGCATCGACGCGGTCTGCCACCAGGCAGCCATGGTCGGCCTCGGCGTCGACCTCGACGACCTGCCCGCCTACGTCTCCCACAACGAGCTCGGCACGGCCGTTCTGCTCTCGGCCATGGCGCGGCGCGGGATCACCCGGTTGGTCCTCGCGAGCTCGATGGTGGTGTACGGCGAGGGTGGCTACCGCTGCGAGGAGCACGGCCCCGTCCGCCCCGGTCCGCGTCGCGTGGCCGATCTCGACGCCGGCCGCTTCGAGCCGCCCTGCCCGGTGTGCGCAGCGCCCCTGGACAGCGTCGTCGTCGGCGAGGACGCGCCCCTTGACCCACGCAACACCTATGCCGCGAGCAAGACCGCTCAGGAGCACCTCGCCTCCTCCTGGGCCCGAGCCAGCGGCAGTACGGCGGTTGCTCTGCGCTACCACAACGCCTACGGGCCACACCTGCCCCAGGGCACGCCGTACGCGGGCGTCGCCAGCCTGTTCCGCAGTTCCCTGGAGAAGGGCCTGGCTCCCCGGGTCTTCGAGGACGGACGACAGGCCAGGGACTTCGTGCACGTCAGCGACCTGGCCCGCGCCAACCTGCTCGCCTTGGACAGCGGCACGCCAGGGACGTTGACCGCCTACAACATCGCCAGCGGGACGCCCCACACCGTGGGCGAGATGGCGGGTGCGTTGGCGGCGGCGTTCGGTGGGCCGGCCCCGGTCGTGACCGGGCAGTACCGACTCGGCGACGTGCGCCACGTCGTCGCCTCCCCCGAGAGGGCCCGCGCCGAGCTGGGGTTCACGGCGGCCGTGGCCTTCGACGACGGCATGAGGGAGCTCGCCACGGCACCGTTGCGGGCGGCGGTCGTACGTGCCTGACGTCGTCCTGCCCTGCCTCGACGAGGCCGCTGCGCTGCCGTGGGTGATCGGGCGACTTCCGCTGGGGTACCGGGCGATCGTGGCCGACAACGGGTCTACCGACGGCTCGCCGGACCTGGCCCGCAGCCTGGGAGCAAGGGTCGTCGACGCTCGGCCGAAGGGCTTCGGCGCTGCGTGTCACGCCGGCCTGCTGGCGGCCACCGACGACATCGTCTGCTTCCTGGACGCGGACGGCTCGCTCGACCCGCAGCAATTGCCCCGGGTCGTGGCCCCGTTGCTCGCCGGGGCCGACCTCGTCCTCGGCCGTCGTCGGCCCACGGCCCGCGGGGCCTTCCCCCTGCATGCCCGACTGGGCAACCGCGAGCTTGCCCGACAGTTGCGCCGCCGTACCGGCTACGACCTGCACGACCTGGGTCCGATGCGGGCCGGACGACGAGAAGCGCTGCTGTCGCTGGGGATCGAGGACCGACGCTCCGGGTACCCGCTGGAGATGGTGGGCCGGGCGGCACGACAGGGCTGGACCGTCGTCGAGGTCGACGTCGACTACCTCCCACGCAAAGGGCGCTCCAAGGTCACCGGCACGGTCCGCGGGACCGTGGGCGCCGTGCAGGACATGAGCCGGGTGCTGCGCACCCTCTGAAGCACTCAGGCGGACTCGAGGTCATCGGCCGTCCGGCCGGCCGCGGGCAGCCTCACCACAACGCGGCAGCCCGGCCCCGCGTTGGCGATGGTGATCTCGCCACGGTGCGCCTCGACGAGCCCGCGGGCGATGGCGAGCCCGAGGCCGGCGCCACCGTCGTCGTCGGGCGTGCGTGCCGCCGTACCGCGGAAGGCGACGTCGAAGACGCGGGGCAGGTCGTCGGCCGGGATGCCACCGCACGCGTCGACGACCTCGACGAAAGCCGACCGCCCATCGGAGCCGGCCTGGATCGACACGACCCCGTCCGCGGGTGTGTGCCGGATCGCGTTCGACAGCAGGTTCCGCAGCACCCGGCCGAGCTCGGGCAGGCTCCCCTCGACGAAAGGCAACCCTTCTGCGGCGCCACCGACCAGACGAACGCCCTTGGCTGTGGCCACCGGATGGGCCGACACCAGTGCGTCGCTGACGACGTCGGCGAGGGAGACCTCCTGCAGTGACAGCTGCAGGGCGGAGGCGTTGATGCGGGACAGCTCGAAGAGGTCGTCCACCATCGCGGCCAGGCGGTCGGCTTCGCGTCGCAGGCCCGCGTGGTAGCGACCCACCGTCTCGTCATCGGTCACGACCCCGTCCTCCAGGGCCTCCGCCATCGCGCGGATCCCGGCCAGCGGGGTCCGCAGGTCATGACTGACCCACGCCACGAGCTCCCGGCGCGAAGCCTCCAGGGCCCGCTCCCGCGCGCGGGACGCCTCGAGCCGGGCGCTGGTCTCGGCGAGCTGCCGGTCCAGGATGGCGAGCTCGGAGCTCAGCGGCCGACCGGTCGGGGTGTAGCCGCCGTCGCCGATGCCTGCTGCGGCAACCCCGAGGGCGCGGCTCCCGGCGACGACGGCCCGGCCGAGGACGACGGCGGTGACGATGCCGACCGAGCCGGCGACCAGAACCACGACGAGCAGAACCGACAGGTCGTGACCGGACAGGAACATCGCCTGGGCCGTGCCGAGAGCACCCGCGAGGACGGCACCCACGCTGACCATCGCGACGACGACGAGCGACAGCACGAGCGAGCGTTGCCGGATGGTGCGCAGCACCAGCAACCCGCCGACCGCCACGGCCACGGAGCAGGCAAGGGCGATGCCGATGACGAGCAGCAGATCCGCGATCACACGAGCTCCTCAGCGCTGACGACGGGTGACGGGTCATACCGATAGCCGACGCCGAACACCGTGACCACCCGGGTGGGGTCGCGGGGGTCGGGCTCGACCTTCTCGCGCAGGCGCCGCACGTGGACGGTCACTGTGGAGTGGTCGGCGTACTCCCAGCCCCAGACCTGCTTGAGCAGCTGCTCCCGGCTGAAAGCCTGCCGGGGGTTCTGGAGCAGGAACACCAATAGGTCGTACTCCCGCGCGGTCAGCGCGAGGGGCTTGCCGCCGCGCAGGACGAGGTGCGCCGCGATGTCGACGACGAGGTCCCCGTCGCGCAGGATGGTGCCCTGAGCCTGCGCCAGCGGGGCAGAGCTGCGGCGCAGCACCGACTGGACGCGCAGCACCAGCTCTCGAGGGGAGAAGGGCTTGGTGACGTAGTCGTCCGCTCCGAGCTCGAGGCCGACGAGCCGGTCCGACTCGTCACCCAGGGCGGTGAGCATCACGACGGGGACAGGGGCCTGGGCGCGCAACCGGCGGAAGACCTCGAGGCCGTCGAGGCCGGGAAGCATGAGGTCCAGCACGACCAGGTCGGGAGGGTCGGCGAGCGCCCGGTCCAGGGCGAGCCGGCCGTCCGCCACGACGGCCACCGCGAAGCCAGCGTGCTCGAGGTAGCGGCCCACGACCTCGCTCACCGTCGGGTCGTCGTCGACCACGAGCACGCGCTGTCGCGCGGACGCCTGCGTCATGGTTCTTCCCTCTCGTCCCGTCCTGGTCCACGCTAGGCGGACGGCGACCGGAGCGCCCCTCCCGGGCGTGGACGTCACGGGGCTGTCATCGCCTCCGGGGTGCCCAGGACCCCGGGGATGCCTACGGTCGTGTGATGCACCGACTGACCCTCGCTGTCGCCGTCCTGCTGGGCCTGAGCGCCTGCGGCCGTGACACCCCGCTCCCTGCGAGGGCGCTGGCCGGGACGGCGACCGGCACCGTCAGCACCGACAGCTACGCACCGTGGCCGCAGGCCGGTCACGACGCACGTCGCAGCGGCGCCAGCAGCAGCACCGGCCCGCGCACCCCTGCACTCAGGTGGACACGGCAGCTCGAAGGCAACGTGACACCCGGGCCGGTCATCGGTCCCGGTGGCACGATCTATGCGGCCAGCAACGAGGGCACGCTGCATGCCCTCGACCCTCGCACCGGCAAGGACCCGTGGACCTTCCCCCCCGCTGATGGCTATGGCATCGACCTGTCGACCTCACCGGCGGTGCTCGCGGATGGCACCGTGGTCTGGCCGGGTCCGGGTGGCCTCTACGCCCTCGACCGCACCGGCAGGCAGCTGTGGCGCGAGAGCGTTGCCGGGCCGACGTCACCCACTGTCGACGACACCCGCGTCGTCGTCGGCAGCCAGAGCGGTACCGTCCTCTCCATCGACGAGCCGACCCACACCGTGCAGTGGCGGGTCGATCTTGGCAGCTCCAGCCACGGCTCGGTCGCCCTGTCACCCACCGACTCCCACCGCAGCTACCAGACCGCCGGCCACGAGCTGTTCGACCTGGAGACGGTAGCGACGATCGACAGCTACCCGGCTTTGGGCGACGGGCTTCTGGTCGTCGGCGTGACCGACGGGCGCCTGCTCGCCGTCAGGGGCCTGGCATGACCGCAGCCCAGGTGCTCGTCCTCGCGAAGCAACCCGTCGCCGGTCTGGTCAAGACCCGCCTCACACCGCCGCTGACCCCCGACCAGGCCGCGGCCATCGCTCACGCGGCTCTGGAAGACACCCTCGACGCGGTACGACGGACCGAGGTGGACCATCGCGTCCTGGTCCTCGACGGCGTCTTCGACGCGCCGGGGTTCGTCGTGCACGAGCAGGTTCCGGGACCCCTCGACGTGCGGCTCGCCGCCGCCTTCGACGAAGCCTGGAAGGACCACACGGTCCCCCTGCTGCTGGTCGGGATGGATACGCCTCAGGTGACGGAGGTCCTGATCGAGAGGGCCCTGGCCTGCCTGCTCTCCCCTGGCGTCGACGCGGTGCTCGGCCTGGCCGAGGACGGTGGCTGGTGGTGCCTCGGCCTGCGCCGCCCGCAGCCGCACCTGGTTCGTGGGGTGGTCACCAGCCGCGACGACACAGGTGCCGTGCAACGCCGGCGCCTGCTCGACGCGGGCCTGACCCTCGTGGATCTGCCGGTGCTGCGGGACGTCGACACGGTGGCCGATCTGCGGCACGTCGCGGAGCTCGCCCCCGAGGGTCGCTTCGCCCGTGTCGTGCGGGAGGTGCTCTCATGACGGCCGCCGTCGACCTCCACGCCGCGGGTCTGGACACCGATGCCCTGCCCCTTGTCCTGCGGTACCAGGACGGCAGCACGCGCACCCTGCCCGTGGGCACGTGGAGAGCAACACACGTCGCCGGTGACGAGGGCCTGCTCGACCGCTGCCGGGGCGCCACGCTCGACGTCGGCTGCGGCCCAGGTCGTCTGACGGTGAACGTCGGGCTGCGCGGACTGCCCGCGCTCGGGGTCGACATTGCCCCCAGCGCGGTCGCGCTGGCGCGTTCGCGCGGAGCCCTTGTCCTTGCCCGATCGGTCTTCTCAGCCCTGCCCGGCCACGGGCGGTGGAACACAGCCCTGCTGGCCGACGGCAACGTCGGGATCGGTGGCGACCCGGTGGGGCTGCTAGCCCGCCTCAAAGACCTGCTGGCGGTCGACGGCGTCGTACTCGTGGAGCTCGACCCTCCCGGCACGGCCAGCGGGCCGGTGCAGGTCCGCGTTGAGCACGTGGGCACGGTGAGCGACTGGTTCTCTTGGGCCCATGTCTGTGTAGACCATGCCGAGGTCGTCGCCGAAGCGGCCGGGCTACACGTCGTCGAGCAGTGGGAGGGTGCCGGCAGATGGTTCGCCGCGCTGGCCCGACCCTGAAGGACCCGAGCCCCATGCCCCTGCCACTTTCTTCGGAGGCGCTCCGCGTCGGCCCGCTCAAGGAGGGGGCGTTCACGTCGCGCCTGCACAGCGAGCGAGTGGCTTCCTGGCTCGGACTCCTTCTTGGCGTTACGTTCACGCTGTGCATGCTGACCGGCCTGTGGTCGCACTTCGTCCAGCACCCACCTTCGTGGTTCACGGTTCCGGCGCATCCGAGCTGGCTCTATCGCGTCACCCAGGGAGTGCACATCACCACCGGCCTGGCGGCGGTCCCGCTGCTGCTGGCCAAACTCTTCACGGTCTACCCCCAGCTGTTCGCGTGGCCACCGCTGAAGAACCTGCGGCACGCCACCGAGCGGGGCGTGCTGCTGCTCGTCGGAGGCTCGCTTCTGCAGCTCGCCACCGGGGTGATGAACATCTTCCAGTGGTACGCCTTCGGGTTCTTCTTCACCACCGTCCACTACTGGTCGGCCTGGGTCGTCATCGGTGCGCTGACCGTGCACGTCGGCTCCAAGATCGCGGTGGCCCTACCCGACCGGGCTTGCGGTCGCTGTCGGGACGCTGGTGATCGTGACCACGCTCGGAGCCGCCCTACGGCAGGTCCGTCAGCGTCGATGAACGGGTCGATCAGAGCGGTCGTCACGACCCTGCTGCTGTCCGTGGCCCTGGCCGCCTGCGGCAGCAACGGATCGGGCGGCAAGGCCGCGGAGCCTGCCAAGGCGCCCCCGGTGACCGTGGCCCCGGCCGGAAAGCTCGTCGCGGTCGGACACGAGGCCGAAGGCGTCGTCATCGACCCCGTCAGCCACCTCGCCGCCGTCGGAGTTCGGGCGCCGTCCGGCCTGGCGCTCGTCGCCACCGGGGCGGGCGCCCTGCTCAGCACGGTTCCCCTGTCCGGCCATGTCAGGCACCTGGCGTTGCTCGGCCAGGACGTCCTTGTGCCGGTTGAAGATGCCGGCGCCCTGGTACGGGTGCACCTGCCGGACGGAACAGTCACCTCACGGGTCACGACCGGCGACTACCCGCACGGCGTGACCGCAGTCGGCTCCGACGCCGTGGCCGTGGCCAACGAGCACGGACACCGGATTTCCCTCGTACGCAACGGATCCGTGGTCGCCACCGCCGCCGGCTTCAAGCAACCCGGCGGGCTGGCCACCACCTCCGAAGGCGTCTACGTCATCGACGTCGCCGCCTCCACCCTCACCCGACTCGGCCCCCAAGACCTGCACCGGGAGGGCCAGGTCGCCGCCGGCAACGGACCGACCCACGTCCTCGCCGACCGTCGGGGCAACCTGGTCGTGGCCGACACGAGAGGGGTCGCGCTGTTGGTCTTCTCACCGACCCTCAAGCTCCTCAGGCGGGTACCACTGGCCGGCACCCCCTACGGGCTGGCCTACGACACCACCCGGGACGAGCTGTGGGTGACCCTGACGAGCCGTAACGAGGTCGTCGGCCTGCAGGGCCTCCAGCTCACCGAGGTTCGACGGTTTGCCAGCGTCCGCCAGCCCAACACGATCGCCGTCGACCCCGTCACCGGCACCGTCGCCGTGGCCAGCCGCAGCGACGGGGTCCTGCAGATCGTGAGCCGCTGACCAGCGACGGGTGCCACTGGGCGCTACCCTCCCAACATGACCACCACGCCTCCCTGACCGCGGCGCCGCAGTGCGGTGTCCCCGTCCGGTTGCAGGTCCCCCGTGGTGAAGGAGAACGTCCATGTCCCGGCTCAGGCCGGGGCGACGCGTGCACGCCCCCGCGCGCCGTCGTCCCTCGAGTGCAGGCGTCCCGTCCCGGTGGCGTCAGGTGGTCGCCCTCCCCGGCGTACCTGCCCTTGTGGCGGGCAGCATCGCCGGCCGGGTGGCTTTCGGCGCGCTGCCGGTGGCGGCGTACCTGGCACTGTTACGAGCGACCGGTAGCGTCCGCGACGCCGCGGTCCTGACCGCGGCCGAGGGACTGGTCGGAGCGCTGTCGTTCCCGCGCAAGGGCCGGCTCGTCGACCGCTACGGACGGCCGGTGCTGCTGGTGCTCGCCGCCCTCACCGTCCTGGCGCTCGTCGCGGCCACCGGGCCGGGCGCGCTGGTGGCGGGGATGTTGTTGCTCGTCGGTGTGCTGGCACCACCGGTGACATCCACGGTCCGCGCGACGTGGGGCCACCTGCTCGGCGGCAGTGGGGACCTGCGCGAGACAGCCTTTCGCCTCGACGCGGGTCTGGAGGAGGCCAGCTTCCTGGGTGCTCCCGCATTGGGCGGCGTGGTGGCCGCTGCCGCCGGCCCGCACATCGCGTTGATCCTGGTGGGCCTGCTGCTGGTCACGGCTGCGCTGCTGCTCGGGGCCGCCGCCCCGGAGGCCGGCTCGAAGGTCCGCCGTGGGAGTCTCACCCGCAGCACCCACCTGGTCGGCGTGCTGCTCGGGCTGAGCGCACTCGGCCAGGGCCTGGTCGGTGCCACCATCGCGCTCGCCGCCCAACACCTGCACTCCCCCACCCTGTACGGCGTCCTGCTGTCCCTCGACGGGGTCGGCGCCTTCGTCGGGCTGGCGCTGGTGGCGACCCTGACGCGACGGCTCACGACCGGCCGACGCCTCGGGGTGCTGTGGACGGTGACCCCGTTGCTGATGCTGCCCTTGGCCGTGAGCACCAGCCCCGTGGCGCTGGTCGTCACCGTGACCGTCGTCGGCCTGCCCGTGGGGGCGATGATCGCGACCCTCAACGCCGCCGTGCCGGTCCTGGAGCCGGAGGGCCGCTGGAACGAGGCCTACTCCTGGCTGGTGACCTGCCAGAACCTGGCGGGCGCGGCGGGGTTCGCAGCCGGCGGGGCGCTCGCCGGACGGGTGACGCAGGGCGCCCCGGCCCTGCTGGCGGCAGCCGTCACCGGCGCCGGGTTCGGGCTGGCCGGCCCGGCCCTGACCCGCCGACTGGGACGCGTCCGGCAGAGCTAGGCAGGCGACCCGTCGGTCGTGGCGTTCGCGGAGCCGGCGGCGTCGGTGGCCGCCGGCTTGGCGAGCGGCACCGCCGGAGCCGGTGTCGCGGCCGGGAGCTGGCCGGTGAGGCTGGCCCGGATCTGGTCGAGCCGGGCCTGACCCGCGAGGTCCATCGCGGACTTCTCCACCTCGAGCATTCGGCCCTCGACGCTGCTGCTCGCGAGCTCGGCCCCACCGAGGGCCTTGGCGTACCGCGCCTCGATCTTGTCCCGGACCTCCTCGAGCGACGGCACGGTGCCGGGAGCGGACAGCTCCGACATCGACTGCAGGCTCTTGGTGACCTGCTCCTGCATCTTGGCCTGCTCGAGCTGGCTGAGCAGCTGGGTGCGTTCCGCGAGCTTCTTCTGCACCAGGGACGCGTTGGTCTCGACGGCCTTCTTGGCCTGGCCGGCAGCCTGCAACGCCTGGTCGTGGAGGGTCTTGAGGTCCTCCATCGACTTCTCCGACGACACGAGCTGGTTTGAGAACTGCAGCGCGGTCTGCTCGTACTCCGAGGCCTTCGCGGCGTCGCCCGCTCCGCGCGCCTGGTCGGCGAGCACGAGGGCCTGCCGCGCCGAGCCCTGGAGCTTCTCGACGTCGCCCATCTGCCGGGCCAGCTTCATCTCGAGCTGGCGCTGGTTGCCGATGACGGCAGCGGCCTGCTGCGTGAGGGCCTGGTGTTGGCGCTGAGCCTCCTCGATGGCCTGCTGGATCTGGATCTTGGGGTCGGCCTTCTCGTCGATCTTGGCGCCGAAGGCAGCCATGAGGTACTTCCAGGCCTTTACGAACGGGTTGGCAGCCACGCGGGTTTCCTCTCGAACTGGTCAGGACATCCTGTCATCCCGGACTCGTACAGGTGCCAGACAGGGCTGAACGGGCAGACTGCTTCGGTGCGCCCGTCACCCCGCCCCGCCCTGTTCACCGCCGTCACGGCCGCCCTGCTCCTCAGCGCGTGCAGCTCCACCACCTCGCGCGTGGGCTCGGGCCCCACCCCGAGCAGCACCGCAACCAGCCCGTCGCCGGTCGCAACCCGGTCCGCTGTGGCCGCGCCGAGCGCGGCGACCCTCCCCGCCATCCCCGCCAACCTCAATGCCCACGACCTGTACGCCGCAGACCGTCCAGGCCTGCTGTCGACCGAGGCCGCGAAGGCAACGTCACTGATCTACGTGCCGGACGACGAGGACGCGACGGTGCACGTCATCGACCCGAGGACCTACAAGGTGCTGCGCGTCGAGAAGGTCGGTCGCCTGCCGCAGCACGTCACACCGTCGTACGACCTGAAGACGTTGTGGGTCGACAACGACCAGGGCAACACGCTGACCCCCATCAACCCGCGGACCGGGACCTTCGGCCGGCCCGTTCCCGTCGAGGACCCCTACAACCTCTACTTCACCGCCGACGGCCGGCACGCCGTCGTTGTCGCAGAACGCCTGGGGCGCCTGGACTTTCGCGACCCCCACACCATGAAGCTGCAGCACTCGCTGCCGGTTCCGTGCAGTGGGGTCGACCATGCCGACTTCTCGGCCGACGGCACGCACGCGCTGTTCTCCTGCGAGTTCAGCGGCCAGATGGTGTGGGTCGACCTGGTCCACCAGAAGGTCGTACGCACCCTCGACCTGCCCCGGCAGACCTCCCAGCACCCGAAGCCGCAGGACGTGAAGACGAGCCCGGACGGGTCGGTCTTCTACGTCGCGGACGAGAACAGCAACGGCGTGTTCCTCATCGATGCCAGGACCCTCAAGGTGCTGCGCTTCCTGCCCACCGGTGCCGGCGCCCACGGGCTCTACGTCAGCCGCGACAGCAAGGACCTCTACATCACCAACCGCAAGGGTGCCTCGGTGTCGGTGCTGTCGTTCGCGACCCGCTCCGTCCGTACCGTCTGGCAGATCCCCGGCAGCTCCCCCGACATGGGCGGCGTCTCGGCCGACGGCAAGGTCCTGTGGCTGTCGGGTCGCTACACCCGTGAGGTCTACGCGATCCGCGTCAGCGACGGCCACCTGCTGGCCCGGATCAAGGTCGGCGGCTCGCCACACGGCCTGTGCGTCTGGCCCCAGCCCGGGCGTTACTCCCTCGGTCACACCGGCGTCCTTCGATGAGACGCCTGGCCGTCCTGCTGCTGGCGGCGGCCTGCTCCTCGTCCACGACAGGAGCGCCCCCCAGTACGACCGGCTCCTCGCCCACCGTCACCCGGTCCCCCGCGAGGCCACCGACCGCAACGACGTCATCGTCCACGACGCCCGGCGCGACACCGCCAACGATGCACTGGTCGGCAGGTGAGCCGCTTCCTCGGGCTGTCAGCGAGGTCGGGGTCGCCGCCCTCGGGACCGCCGTGCACGTGCTCGGCGGTTACGTGGACGGGCTTCCCCACTCCACGACCCACCTCGTGCTCGACACCACCACCGGCCGCTGGCACACCGCCGCCCCTCTGCCGCAGGCGCTGGACCACGTCGGCGTCGTCGCCCTCGCGGGACGGCTGTGGGCCATCGGCGGCTACGGCGCGAGCCCAGGAGGAAGCTCGCGGGTCTACTCCTGGGACCAGGCGTCCGACCAGTGGACCGACGAGGCGCCGCTGCCTGACCGTCGGGCCGCGGGGGTGGCCGTCGTCCTGGACGGCAAGATCCACTACGTGGGTGGGAAAAGTGGTGGCGTCGACGTCGCCGAGCACGACGTCTACGACCCCGCGACGAAGAGCTGGGCGACCGCGGCGCCGATGCCGACAGCCCGTGACCACGCCGCCGGCGCCGTCGTCGACGGTCGGATCTATATCGCGGCCGGGCGACCGAACGACCTCACGTCGATGCTCGCCTACGACCCTGCCGCCAAGCGCTGGACCACGCTGCCACCCCTGCCGCTGGGGCGGTCGGCCGTCGCCGGGGCGTCGCTCGGTCACCGCTTCGTCGTCCTCGGTGGGGAGCACCCAGGAGAGCAGTTCGTCGACACCGAGGTCGACGCCTACGACCCGGGCTCCCGGCGGTGGAGCCGCCTGCCGGACCTGCCTGCCGGCCGTCAGGGGATCGGCGCAGCCATCGTGGGAGACACCCTCTACCTGCCCGGGGGTGGACCCACCGGCGGTGGGTCACGCCAGAGCGACACCCTGCTGCTGCTGTCCTGACTGCGCACCGGTCGACCGCTCGGGTCAGCCGGGCCAGCCAAGACCGGAGCTGGGCGCACCGGCACCGACGAGGGACGCCGCGGTGGGGGGCGTTCCCGTGGTCATCGAGGTGGGCATCGAGGTAGGCATCGAGGTAGGCATGGCAGGAGTAGCAACCGCCATCCCACCCAGCCCCGTGGCGAGGACCTGGACGGCGGCCGGCAGGTCTGCGGGAGCCAGCGGCCACAGCACCTGGCTGGCGCACCAGCGCAAGAGCAGCTCCACCTCGGCGGGTCCGTGAGGGACCCGGGCGGCCGTGAGCACCGTCGTGACGCCGTCGCGGGCCACCTGCCAGCCGCGCGCCTCACCCGGGGTGGCCAGCGGCGCGATCAGGGCTTGTTCGCCCTCGGCCGCCTTGCGGAGCGGCGCGCTGCCGGCGAGAGCCTCACCGACCAGAACGAGCGCGGCGACCAGACCGTCGGTGGCGACCGCACTCGCGCAGGTGGCGACGAGGTCAGCAACCTGCTGCTCCACCAGGGCTGCGAGCACATCGTCCTTGGTGCGGAAATGGTTGTAGAGGGTGGCCTTGGCGACACCGCTCCTGGAGGCGACGTCGACCATCGTGGTCTTGCGGACGCCGTACCGGGCGATGCACTCGGCGGTGGCGTGCAGCAGGGCGGAGCGGGTGCGGCCCATCGCGTTGCCGGAACGGGCCCGGGTGCCTGGCTCGCGGACCGGCTCGTCCGAGGCGCCCCTGGTTGTGGGACTGGTCACCGGGCGCAGCCAGACATCGTGGAGGGCAACAGATCAGGCCGCCGCGACCACATCGCGCACCGGATGCACGGTCACTGTCGCGGAAGGGAGCTTCACGGACTCGAGGACCGGCTGCGCCTTGGTGATCGGGCGTGCCTGGGGCAGCGGGTGGGGCTCCACGACCGCGAGCTCCTCGCTCACCTCGCGCAGCAGGTCGGACAGCCGGACGCCCAGAGCACGGCAGATGCTCGCGAGCAGCTCGGAGGAGGCCTCCTTCTGACCGCGCTCGACCTCGCTGAGGTAGCCGAGGCTGACCCGCGCCTGGCTCGCCACCTCGCGCAGCGTGCGCTGCTGCTGCAGACGTGTCTCACGGAGGGCATCGCCCATCAACCTGCGGAGCACCATCACGTCGGTCACCTCGTCTCGTCAGTGCCCTTCACGCTACCTGTCTTTGCGGGTGGGGCCAGCGGGGACCCGCGCGTTCGCTCCTGGGGGAACCGTCCATCGTGGGAGGAGGTCAGGTCAGCCGGCGCCGGAGCAGGTCGAGGGCGGCTGTGACGGACAGTGCCCGCACCCTCTCGCGATCGCCGGGTAGCCGCAACGAGCGGACGACGGGAGCACCGACCGGTCCGGCCACCGCGAGGTGCACGGTGCCGACCGGATGGCCCTCCTGCTCGGTCGGGCCGGCCACGCCGGTGACGGCCACTGCCCAGTCGGCCCCGAGCCGTTCGCGGGCACCGGTCGCGAGCGCGGCGGCGGTCTCCACGGACACCGCACCGTGTTCGGCGAGGACCTGCGCGGGCACGCCTGCGAGCGTCTCCTTGAGGTCGGTGGCGTAGACGACCGCGCTGCCCCGGAACGTCGCCGAGGACCCCGGCCGCTGCGACAGGGCCGCCGCCAGCAGACCGCCGGTCAGTGACTCAGCGACGGCCACGGTCTGGCCGGTTGCCGCGAGCGCGTCGTGCACGATCCCGTCGAGCGTCTCCCGGTCGTGGCCCCAGACGTTCTCCCCGAGGACCCGGTCAGCTGACCGGACGAGCGGCTCCAGCACCGCCGGGTCACCGGCTGTGGTGAAGCGCACGCGCACGACCGCGCCACCGGCAAGGTAGGACAGCGCGACGCCGTCCGGCAGGGCGATTGCCTTCTCGACCAACTCCGCGACGGCGGACTCGCCGAGGCCGCAGACAAGGACCTGCCGGGTCGTGACGGCCCGGCCGGTGCGCGCGGACAACCGCGGCCAGACCGTCTCGGACGCGGCCCGAAGCTCGTGCGGCGGCCCCGGAAGGGCGATGACGACCCGGTCACCGACGGCCAGCCAGAGCCCCGGGGCCGTTCCCACCGGGTTGTCCAGGACCTCCGCGCCGCGCGGCACGTCCGCCTGCACCAGGATCGCCTCGGGCATCGTGATGCCGTACGCGGCGAACTTCGTGCGCAGCCCGTCTTCGAGGGCTGGTACCCGGTCGAGCGGGAGGTCGAAGGCGTGCGCCACCGCGGTGCGGGTCAGGTCGTCGACGGTCGGCCCGAGCCCCCCGGAGAGCACCACGACGTCGGCCTCGACCAGGTGGTGGCGCAGCGCGGTCACCAGGCGCTCCAGGTCGTCGCCGACCGCGGCGGAGGCAACGACCTCGACCCCGGCGGCGGCCAACTGGTGGCCCAGGTAGGCGGCATTGGTGTTGATGACGTCACCGAGCAGCAGCTCACTGCCGACGGCGAGGACGGCGCCCCTCACGTCAGGCACCCCGAGCCGCCTTGCGGGCGCGCTTCATCGCGGCCCGCTCGCTGGTCTGCCGAAGCGTGAGAGCCCTCGCGACGTAGTCGATCCCGGTGACGACCGTGACGGCCGCCGCCAGCGCCATCACCACGGCCCGCCCACTCGCCAGCAACCCCGTGAGGGGCAGGACGTAGAAGCCGATAGCCAACCCCTGAAGCAGAGTCTTCAGCTTGCCGCCCCGGGAGGCCGGGATGACGCCATGCCGGATGACCCAGAATCGGAGCGCGGTGACACCGACCTCGCGGAGCAGGACCACGACGGTGACCACCACCGGCAGGTCACCGAGGGAGGACAGCCCGATCAGTGCCGCGCCGGTGAGGGCCTTGTCGGCGATGGGGTCGGCAAGCTTGCCGAAGGCCGTGACCAGGTTGCGGCTGCGGGCGATCTGGCCGTCGACCTTGTCGGTGTAGGAGGCCAGGGCGAAGACGCCGAACGCGGCCCAGCGCCAGCCGTGGGAGTGGCCGCCCCCGGCGAGCAAGGCCGCCACGAAGACGGGGACGAGCAGCAGCCTGAGGACAGTCAGCGCGTTGGCGATGTTCCACGCGCTGGCCGCCGAGACGGGGGCGGCCATCGGCTCCAGCGACGGCTTGCCGGGCAGGAGGGGGTCGATCCGGGGCTCGGGCTCGACCGCGCTCACGGCGCCCGCTCAGCGACCAGGTCGACGCCCTCCGAGCCGGTCACGACCGCTCGCACGAGCTGGCCCACCCGAAGCGAGGCGTCGTACAGCAGGGTGGAGCCGTCGACCTCGGGGGCCTGGTGCAGGGCGCGGCCCTCAGCGACACCGCCTTCGACCGACTCGACAAGGACGTCGAGCAGCTCGCCGAGGCGCTCCTCGGCGCGCTGCGCGGTGAGCTGCTCGGCCAGCGCGGTGATCTGCTGGACCCGCGCATCGACCACGTCCTGCGGGAGGTGGTCGGGCAGGCCCTCGGCCTCCGTGCCGTCCTCGTCGGAGTAGCCGAAGACCCCGATCGCGTCGAGCCGGGCCTCGACGAGGAAGCGCTCGAGCTCGGCGAGGTCGTCCTCGGTCTCGCCGGGGAAACCGACAATGACGTTGCTGCGGACCCCGGCGGTCGGGGCGGCCGCGCGCACGTCCGCCAGCAGGGTCAGGAACGCGTCGGTGCCGCCGAAGCGGCGCATCCGGCGCAGCACCGTCGGAGAGCTGTGCTGGAAGGACATGTCGAAGTACGGCGCGACGCCCGGGGTCGAGGTCAGCGTCCGGACGAGGGTCGGACGCATCTCGGCGGGCTGCAGGTAGGACAGCCTGACGCGAGGGATGATGGCGGCCAGCTCCGGCAGCAGCGTCTCGAGCAGCTTCAGGTCGCCGAGGTCCTTGCCGTACGACGTGGAGTTCTCAGAGACCAGGACCAGCTCGCGCACGCCGCGGTCGGCGAGCCAGCGGGCCTCGGCCAGGACGTCCGACGGGCGGCGGCTCACGAACGCACCGCGGAAGGACGGGATGGCGCAGAACGAGCAGCGCCGGTCGCAGCCTGAGGCCAGCTTGAGCGACGCGACGGGCCCGTCGTCGAGGCGCTTGCGCAGGACGTGCGGACCGCCGGCGTGACCGGGGATGCCGATCTCGAGGTCGGCAGCCGGCTGCTGGCGCTCGACCGGGCTGATCGGGAGCAGCGTGCGTCGGTCCCCGGGGGTGTGGCTGTCGATGTGGCCACCGTCAAGGACAGTCTGCAGATGGTTCGACAGGTCGGCGTAGGAGTCGAAGCCGAGGACGGCATCGGCCTCGGGCAGCTGCGCGGCGAGCTCCTTGCCGTACCGCTCGGCAAGGCAGCCGACGGCCACCACCTTCGCGCCGGTGTCGCTCGCGGCGAGCAGGGTGTCGATGCTGTCCTTTTTGGCGGACTCCACGAACCCGCAGGTGTTGACGACCACGACGTCCGCGTCCTCGTCGGTCAGTGTCCAGCCAGCGGCGTCGAGCCTTCCCGCGAGCTCCTCGGAGTCGACCTCGTTGCGTGCACAGCCCAACGTAACGAGGGAGAGGCGGCGGGACACGCTCTGAGTCTAGGTGCGACCCGCTGGGGTCCTGACCGGGTCAGAGGGCGGCGAGGCCCGTGGAGGTGCACTCGAAGCGACGGACCGCCCCGGACGCTCCCGCCGGACCGCTGTCCTTGCCACCGCAGTTGAGGCTCACGGACAGGGCGTTGCCGACGACGACCTTGAGGCGGTTCGGGTCGGTGAAGTCCTTGAACATCCCGTTGCTCAGAACCCCTTCGAACAAGGTCGTGCTGGCGTTGCTGACGCTCACCCAGGAGGGGCTGCCGATGACCCGCAGCCGCAGCTGGGCCCCCGTGACCGGCGGCTTCGAGGCAACGGCGTCCGGCGCCGGGGTCCGTACGGCGGCGGGTGGCGTGGTCGCGGGCGCCGCGGTGGGCTGGCCGGCACGCAGGTTCGTAGGGGACGACCCGCCGGAGGAGCCGAGGTAGCCGACAGTCACGAGACCGACGAGAACGACGGCGGCCGCGGCGGAGGCCAGACCCCATCGCGGACCCCGTCGCTCAGGCGTGAGGGAGGCCGCCGCGGAGAGGGCGAAGGCGCTGCCACCGAAGGAGGTGACCACCGGCGCGGCCACCGGGGTGGCGTCGACGACGAGGGGGGCCACCGGGCCTTGCGCCTGGTCGTACAGGGCCAGCAGCGGTCCGGCGTCGATACGCAGCGAAGAGGCGATGGACTTGACGTGGCCCCGGGCGTAGACGCTGCCACCGCTGGAGGTGAAGTGGTCGTTCTCGAGGTCGCGGATCAGCGTCCCCCGGATGCGGGTGTCGCTGCTGACCTGTTCGACCGAGCGGCCGGCCTGCTCACGGGCGGAGCGCAGGGCGGCGCCGAGCGTCTGCTCGCCACGGGCTGCGTCCTGGGAGCGGGCGTCCTGGGAGCGGCCGTCATCGGAGGGGCCGGGGGACACAGCGCGAACCTCACAGAGGGAAGGCGGTACGGGGGAAGGTACCGGGGACGGCGTAGGGGGAAGGACGTGCGAACGACGTACGTCCCATCCTAGGACCGAAGTGGCCACGTCGACAAAGCTCCTGTCTCTGGTGCGCGTCGCCGCCGTCAACCGAGCGCCCGTTCGTCGTGGCTCAGGTTGCTCCGGGGCCCTCTCGGCGGCTGCCGTGCCGGAGCAGACCGGACGGGCCAGACCGCAGGTCCAGGTGCATCAGCACCTGGTCGAACCGCTCCTGGCCCACGCTCAGCACGTCCGGCCGCCGACCCGTCACCACGAACCCGAGGCCCGCGTAGAGGCGCAGCGCGCCGTGGTTGTTGCCCCGTACGTCGAGCGTCAGCACCTCGACAGCCGCTTGGAGGGCGTCTTGGACGAGCAGTTCCATCACCGCCCTGGCCGCACCCCGTCCACGCGCGTCGGGGTGGCTCATGACCTTCGTGACCTGGGCCATGGCGTGCAGCACGACCCCGTCGTACCGGCGCCAGGCGCCGCAGGCGAGGACCGTGCCACCGTCGGTGCAGACCGCCAGCCGTGCACCTGAGGCGAGCATGCCGTCGAGCCAGGCGAGGACGTCGTCGGCACGAGGGACGCTCAGCCAACCGACGGCTCCCCCGGTCGCCGCAACGGCCTGGACGAGGTCCACGAGACCGGCCCGGTGCCGCTCGCCGCACCAGGTGACCCGCACCCCCAGACCATAGGGTCGGCCGGTGACACCAGACGTGGTGGCCGTACAGGTCCGCGGGCTACGCAAGTCGTTCGGGCAGGTCCCGTGACGTCCTTGTCCTGCACGGGGTCGCAGCCCTGCTCGGGGTCGCCCCGATCGCCACCCTGACGGCCTGCCTCGGCCTGGTAGCGGGTACCGGAGACAGCCTGGCGTCGTACGGCATGGCGGTCCTGGCCGTGCCCCTCGAGCTGGCGCTCTGTGTCGCCCTGAGCCGTACGACGGCAGCGTGGCTCGCCCGGCTCCTGCGGTCCCGCCGCGGGCGCGACTCCCCCGGTGGCCACCTCGACGCGGTGATGGTGTTCGCGGTGTGCGGCGTCGCGGTCTTTGCCGGACCCCGCGGCCAGGAGCATCCAGGTGGCGGTGCCGTCCTGGCCGAAGCGGTTCGAGCCAGCGAGCACGGAGCGCCCCTGCTGCTCCTCGGCCCCCTGTACGGCGCAGCCCTGGGAGCAGGTGCCCGCGAGCTGGCCGCGACCCTGTGGTCGGAGCGGGGACCCGAGGTGTTGCTGCGCCTGTCGGCCCGGCCCGGCTGACCCTTCTGATCCGGCTGCTCAGCAGTTGTCGGCGACGAACCCGCAGATGTGCCCCCAGGCCTTCTCGCACTCGCCCGCGTGCTCGGGAGCGGTGCGGTCGAAGAACGAGTGCGGCATGCCGTCGAAGACCACGAGGTCGGCCGGGACCGGGACGACCTCGGCGAGCTGCTTGGGGTCCTCGACCGGGATGTGGGCGTCGCCACCGGCGACCAGCATCAGCAGCGGGGCTGTCATCTGGTCGACGACCGGCAGCGGGATCGACGACCGACCATAGAACCCGATGCACCCCGCGAGCCCCGGGGTGTCCGCACTCTGCCGCCACGAGTACGACCCGCCGAAGCAGAACCCGAGCGTGAACACCCGCTCGACGCCGCGTGCGCGCAGGTGCGCCACCCCGGCTGCGGTGTCGGCGGCGATGCCCGCAGGCGTCGCCTTCTGCACCTCGGGCATGAAGTCGAAGCCGTCGCTGCGGTCCTCGCCCTCGACGGTCCTGCCGAAGTAGTCGACCGCCACAGCCTCCCAGCCGAGCTCCGCGAGGCGCACCGTCAGGTCGCGGTAGTACGCATGCAGCCCACGGACGTCCGGGAGCACGACCACGCCCACCTTCGACGGCGCGGCCGCCCGGCACGCGTGCGCCAACAGGACGTTGCCGTCAGCAGCGGTGAGCGTCAGCGCACGCTGCTCCCCGGACGTTCCGGCACCGGGGGCGGCGGGGGCAAGGGAACCATCGGCGAAGCACATGGTCCGAACCTAACCCAGCTGCTCCGACCCAGCAGGGAGCCGGGCAGCCCGGCTCAGCCCCGCAGGAGAAGCAGTGTCCCGTCGAGCTCCTCGGGCGTGACGAGGACGTCGCGCGCCTTGGAACCCTCGGAAGGCCCGACGATCCCGCGGCTTTCCATCAGGTCCATCAGACGCCCGGCCTTGGCGAAGCCGACCCGCAGCTTGCGCTGCAGCATCGACGTCGAGCCGAACTGGGTCGTGACGACCAGCTCGACCGCCTGCAGGAGCACGTCGAGGTCGTCGCCGATCTCCTCGTCGACCTGCCGCTCGGCGGCGACCGGCGCGCAGATGTCCTCCCGGAACGCCGGCTGACGCTGCGCCTTGCAGTGGTCGACGACCGCCCTCACCTCGGCGTCGGTGACCAGCGCGCCCTGGATCCGCAACGGCTTGGACGCACCCATGGGCAGGAACAGCGAGTCACCCTTGCCGATCAGCTTCTCCGCACCGGGCTGGTCGAGGATGACTTTCGAGTCGGTCCCGGAGGACGTCGCGAACGCGAGCCGCGACGGGACGTTCGCCTTGATCAGACCGGTGACGACATCGACGGAGGGACGCTGGGTCGCGATGACCAGGTGGATGCCGGCGGCCCGGGCGAGCTGGGTGATGCGGACGATCGAGTCCTCGACGTCACGCGGCGCGATCATCATGAGGTCGGCGAGCTCGTCGATGATGACCAGCAGGTAGGGATAGGGCTTGTAGACCCGCTCCGACCCGGGAGGGGCAACCAGCTGACCGGCGCGGACGGCGGCGTTGAACTCGTCGACGTGCCGGAAGCCGGAGGCCGCGAGGTCGTCGTACCGCATGTCCATCTCGCGGACGACCCACTGCAGGGCCTCTGCGGCCTTCTTGGGGTTGGTGATGATCGGGGTGATGAGGTGCGGGATCCCCTCGTACGACGTGAGCTCGACCCGCTTGGGGTCGACCAGCACCATCCGCACCTCGTCAGGGGTGGCCCGCGACAGGATGCTCACGAGCAGCGAGTTGATGCACACCGACTTGCCGGCGCCGGTCGCGCCCGCGATCAAGATGTGTGGCGTCTTCGCAATGTTGGCGCAGACGAAGCCGCCCTCGATGTCCTTGCCCAAACCGACGAGCATCGGGTGGTGGTCGTTCGTCGCCACCGGGCTGCGCAGGATGTCGCCCAGCGAGACCTGCTCGCGGTCGGTGTTGGGGATCTCGATGCCGATCGCGCTCTTGCCGGGGATGACGTCGATGATCCGGACGTCAGGGCTCTTCACGGCGTAGGCGATGTTGCGGGCGAGGGTCTTGATCCGCTCGACCTTGACGGCCGGGCCTAGCTCGATCTCGTAACGGGTCACCGTCGGACCGCGGCTGAAGCCGGTGACGCGGGCGTCGACCTGGAAGTCGACCAGCACCTGCGACAGGGCGGCGATGACCTCGTCGTTGGCGGCGCTGCGCTTCTTCGGCGGCGTGCCGGCACCCAGCAGCTCCGGTGGGGGCAACTGGTAGTCGCCCTTCAGCACCAGCTGCTCGGCCTTCGTGGGCACGGGCGTGTGCGGCGGCGGCTCGGCCGCGACCGGCTCTGTCATCCGCGCCCGGTCGTCGAGGGCGAGCACCACCGGGTTGAGGTCCTCGGGGGCCCCTTGCACGCCGACCTGCACGCCGACGCGCCGACGCGGCCGGCTGCGGTTGAGCGGGGCCAGCGGCTCCAGCCCGACGTCGGGCTGCGCCGGTTGCGGCGGTGGACGCAGCAGAGCCTTGTCGCGGAGCGCAGCGAGCCGTCCCGGCACCTGGTGCACGGGGGTGGCGGTCACGACAAGAAGTCCGAAGGCCGCGAGCAACAGCAGCACCGGCACCGCGATGTACGGCGTGAGCAGGTGCTCCAAGGGGTCGCCGAGCACGAACCCGACGACGCCGCCCTTGTCGGCCCGCGGCAGGTCCCCGCGGACGATGTGCAGGACTCCGAGCGCACCGACCGACAGGGTGGTCCACCCGACGAGCAGCCGGCCGCTGGTCCCTTGGCTGACGGGGTGGCGCAGCACCCGCACGCCCGCAACCGCGAGCACGACCGGCAGCACCATCGCACCCCGACCGAACAGGCCCTCGACCGCGTCGGCGAGGGTGTTGCCGGCGGTGCCTGCGTGCCACCACGCACCGGCTGCGGACAGCAGCGCACCGATGAGCAGGAACAGACCGACCCCGTCGCGCCGGTGCGCCGGGTCGAGGTCATGGGCGCTGCTCCCGGCCGCCCGGCCGACGCCGCCCACTCCTGCGGCCAACAGCCGGAACGACCCGCCGACGAGACCGACGACTGCCCTGCCGCCCACCGCAAGGGGGCGAGGACCGGTACGTCGAGCGGCCGGTCTGCGCGACGCCGGCTTGCGGGCGGCGGGCTTGCGCGATGCAGGCTTGCGCGATGCAGGCTTGCGAGGCGCGGGCTTGCGGGCAGCGGGCGCGGCGGCCTTGCGAGCCGTCGGCTTGCCGGAGTTACCGGACGGGCGAGCGGACGTGCGTGTGGCCATGATGGGACCGTACCGGCTGATACCACCTGTCCCACCTGTCCCAGAGGCGACACGCCGTGCGGCTGCCGACGCTCAGACCTCGAGGACGACCGGGATGATCATGGGTCGGCGGCGGTAGGTGTCGCTGACCCAGCGGCCCAGGACCCGGCGCAGGGACTGCCCGATCTGGTGCGGGTCGGAGACACCGTCGGCGGCGGCCCGGTCGAGCTCGGCCTCGAGCAGGGGCAGGACCTCGTCGAAGGCCTTCGGGTCATCGCTGAAGCCGCGGGCCGCGATCTGCGGCGCACCGGCAACCTTGCCGGTCATCGAGTCGACGGCGATGGTGAGCGAGATGAACCCCTCCTCGCCGAGGATCCTGCGGTCCTTGAGCGTCGACTCGCCCACGTCGCCGACCTCGAGACCGTCGACGTAGACGTAGCCGCACGGGACGGCACCGACGATCGAGGCCCGCCCGTCGACCAGGTCGACCACGACCCCGTCGTCGGCGAGAACCACGTTGTCGACCCCCGTGAGGCGACCGAGCTCGGCGTGCGCCCGTAGGTGTCTCCACTCGCCGTGCACCGGCATCAGGTTCGAAGGCTTCACCGCGTTGAGCAGGTAGAGCAGCTCACCGGCCGGCGCGTGTCCGGAGACGTGCACCTTCGCGACGCCCTTGTGCACCACGCGGGCGCCCCAGCGGGACAGACCGTTGATGACCCGGTACACCGCGTTCTCGTTGCCGGGGATCAGGGAGGAGGCCAGCACGATGGTGTCGGCCGCCTCGATCCGGACCTGGTGGTGGGAACGGTTGGCCATCCGCGACAGCGCCGACAGCGGTTCCCCCTGGGAGCCGGTCGAGACGAGCAGCACCTTGCGGGGGTCGAGGCTCTCGAGCTGCTTCATGTCGACGACGATGCCGGCCGGGATGCGCAGCAGGCCGAGGTCGGAGGCCACGCCCATGTTGCGGACCATCGAGCGCCCCACGAAAGCCACCTTGCGTCCGTGCTTCTCCGCGGCGTCGAGCACCTGCTGGACGCGGTGCACGTGGGAGGCGAAGCAGGCGACGACGACCCGACCCCCGGCAGTTCGGACCACCTCGTCGAGGACCGGACCGATCTCCCGCTCGGGGGTGACGAACCCGGGGACCTCGGCGTTGGTGGAGTCCGACAGCAGCAGGTCGACACCCTCCCCGCCGAGGCGGGCAAACCCACCGAGGTCGGTGAGCCGGCCGTCCAGCGGCAGCTGGTCCATCTTGAAGTCGCCGGTGTGCAGGACCAGGCCGGCTCCGGTCCGGATGGCGACGGCCATCGCGTCCGGGATGGAGTGGTTCACAGCGAAGAACTCGAGGTTGAACGCGCCGACGGTGACGTGCTGCCCCTCGACGACCTCGTCCACCACCGGCGTGATCCGGTGCTCCTTGAGCTTGGCCTGTAGGAGCGCGAGGGTGAAGCGGCTCCCGATGATCGGGATGTCGCGCCGCTCGCGCAGCAGGTAGGGGACGGCCCCGACATGGTCCTCGTGCCCGTGGGTGAGGACGACCGCGACGACGTCGTCGAGCCGGTCGCGGATGTGGCTGAAGTCGGGCAGGATCAGATCGATCCCTGGCTGTTCGGTCTCCGGGAACAGCACGCCGCAGTCGACGATCAGCAACTGCCCGTCGTACTCGAAGACGGTCATGTTGCGACCGATCTCGCCGAGACCGCCGAGAGCCACGACGCGCAGGGCCCCGGCCGCCAGTGGCGGCGGCGGCCCCAGGCCGGGGTGCGGGTGGCTCACGCGAGCACCCCTGCGGCAACCAGGTCGAGGCGCAGTTGCGCGATCTCGTCCGCGGTGGCCTCGACCAACGGCAGGCGTACCGGGCCGACCGGGAACCCGAGCAGGGTGAGCGCCGCCTTCACCAAGATGGTGCCGGGGCTGCGGAAGATGCCGGAGTAGATCGGCAGCATCCCCTCGTGCAGCGCGCGGGCTCCGGTGACGTCACCGGAGGCGAAGGCCTCGATCATCTGCTTGGTCCGCCCTGCGACGACGTGCGTGGAGGTGCCGATGACGCCGACGGCGCCGAGTGACAGGAGCGGGAGCGTCCACGGGTCGTGGCCGGAGTAGTAGGCCAGGTCGCTCTGCGACAGGACCCACGAGGTCGACTCGAGGTCGAGCTTGGCGTCCTTGATGGCGACCACCTGCGGGTGCGCCGCGAGCTCCAGGACCGTTGCCTGGGTCAGGGCGAGCCCGGTGCGGCCGGGGACGTCGTAGAGCATCACCGGAAGGTCGGTCGACTCGGCGACGGCCACGGTGTGCGCAATGACTCCGGCCTGCGGAGGCTTGTTGTAGTACGGCGTGACGACCAGCAGCCCGGAGGCGCCGGCCTTCGCGGCGTCCTGCGCCATGAGGGTCGCGTGCGCGGTGTCGTTGCTGCCGACCCCGGCCACGACCGAGGCGCGGCCCCCGACGGCGTCGACGACGGCTCGCAACAGGTCGGCCTTCTCGTGGCGGTGGGTCGTGGGCGCCTCGCCCGTCGTACCGCTGATGACCAGGCCGTCGTTGCCGTCGCCGACCAGCCGGTCGGCGAGCTGCGCGGCCCGGTCCAGGTCGACGGCACCGTCGGGGGTGAACGGCGTGACCATCGCGGTCAGCACCTGTCCGAAGGGAGGGGTCGTCATGACGCGAGGCTACCGTCCGGGAGGCTCCCGCTGGTGCCGCTCGGACGGTCAAGCCTCGGTGGGGGCCTTCGCGCCGGCCGTGAGCCGGATGACCTCGTCGGCCTCGGTGCCCGTGGGGGCGGCCTCGAAGGTCGCGAGCAAGGCCTCGGCCACCTCGGCGAGCGCCAGGACGACGGTCAGCGGGCCGAACGCCAGGAGCACGGTCCGACCCTCGACGCGGACCGCGACCTCCCCGTCACTGGTCGGGGTGCCCAGACCGGCGCTCAGCAGCGAGCGGTCGATGACGAGGTCCGCCAGCTGCTCGTTCTCGAGCACGACCAGCCGGACCGCCGAGGGCAGGTCCGAGGTGTGACGTACCAGGACCGTCACGGGCAGGTCGGCCTCGCCGGACAGGCGCAGGGCACCACGCAGCCCCCGGGTGGTGACGACCGGCCGGTCGACCGGCCGGTCGACCGGCCGGTCGGTGGAGCGGATGGTGGGGCGGGTTGCTTCGTTCATGCAGGCTCCCGGGCGGTGACCCTCGATGGACGGTTCAGGGGTGGGTGCTGTCCTGTCGGCGCCACCGGGCGGGTCATGAGCACACCACCCGGGATAACTATCCGCACTACTCCCACGTGGACCTCTCCCCCGAGGGACCGCGACGGCACCGCCGGTCCGTGCGGCGCTCAGCCTTCGCCGACGAGGGGGCTGCTGGCGACCTCGGTACCGTCACCGAGCGGGCTGATGACGAAGTCGGCGAAGACGTTGGTCGCGACCCGCTGCAGCTCGCGCAGCATCGCGATCGCGAGCTCGCGGATCTCTACGTCGGCGTGCTCCGAGGCTCGCATCGCCACGAAGTGCCGCATCGCGCGGTAGTTGCCGGTGACGACGATGCGGGTCTCGGTCGCGTTGGGCAGGACGGCCCGCGCGGCTTGACGGGCCTGCTTGCGCCGGGCGGTGACGTTCTCGACGTCGGCGAACTTCTTTTCCAGACCCTCAAGCAGCTTGGTGTACGACGCCAGCGCCGCCTCCCCCGCCTCCAGGAACAGCGCGTGCAACGCGGGGTCGTCCGCGATGACGCCGGGCTCGACCATCGCGGCGTCACGCTCGGGCACGTAGCGCTGGGAGAGCTGGCTGTAGGAGAAGTGCCGGTGCCGGATCAGCTCGTGCGTGAGGCTGCGGCTGATCCCGCTCAGGTAGAAGCTGACCGAGCCGTGCTCGAGCACGCTGAGGTGGCCGACCTCGAGGATGTGCTGGAGGTAGCCGGCGTTGCTCGCCGTCGCCGGGTTCGGCTTGCTCCAGCTCTGGTAGCAGGCCCGCCCGGCGAACTCGGCCAGGGCCTGGCCGCCGTCCACGTCGGTTTCCCACGGCACGTCGGCCGGCGGGTCGAAGTGGGTGTAGGCGATGACCTGGACCTTGAGCGGCGCGAGCGCCGGAACTGCAGACAAGACACTTCTCCGTACGGCGGAAAGCGGGCCGCGGGGAGGGAAGAGCGGCATGCAGGAGCCTAGCCGGAGGGCGCCGGTAAGACGCCCCCGACGTGCCGGGACCTTGCCCGATGGACACCCCTTTGATCAGAACCGAAGAAATGTCACTTGCCTGATAGCCCCGAGGGGTCGACTGACCTACCGTCGCCACGAGCCCAACCGGGCGGATTCCCCTTGGAGGCCCGGATGTCGCGTCAATCCTCCCGTCGGTTCTCTCGTGGCACGCGCTCAGCGCTGGCCACGGGTGGAGCCCTGTCGCTTCTCGCTCTGGGCTTGACGGGGGGCACCTCGCCGACCGTGAACGCCGCCCCCTCGTCCTCCTCGGGTGCTCGTGGCCTGGGGCTCGGGGCTGCCACGCTGACCGCGCTGGCCAGTAACGGCAACCGCAACCGGCACTCCGCCACGCTGGCGACCCAGGCCGAGAAGCTCGGAGCCAGCGGCGCCGAGGCCAGCCGCGGTCCCAGCCAGGAGGAGTACGACGCCCGGGCCTACCCCGCCGCAGCCGTCGCCCCGGCGCAGGTCACCGCTGCCCGTGCTGCGTACTCCCGGAAGGGAAAGTCGGCGGCTGGCTTCAGCCAGGTCGGACCCGACACCCAGCGGGTCCCCGCTGCGGTCACCTACACCGGCGTGGCCGCGACTGTCGCCGGTCGGGTCGCGGCGCTACTGCCGCTGGGTAGCTGCACATCGTCGGCCTGCACGCTGCTGGCCGGGACGGCCGGCGGTGGCCTGTGGAAGACCACCGACGCCCTGGGCCCCGCGAAGTGGGCGCCGGTCGGGGCCGGCCTCACCTCCAACGCGATCGGCTCGATCACCAAGGGAGGTGGCCTCGTCTACGTCGGTACGGGCGAGCCCAACGGGTCCAGCGACAGCGAGGCCGGCACCGGCCTGTTCGCCTCGAGCGACAACGGGGGCTCCTTCACCCGCGTCCCGACCCTGCTCCCCGACGGCACCGACCTCGCCGTCGGGCGCTCCGTGGCCTCGATCGTGCTCGACCGCAAGGACACCCAGCATCTTCTCGTCGGTACGGCTGTCGCGCGGCACGGCTCGTCCAGCGTCAACGGCGGCCGCTTCACGCCGCCCGGCAGCGCCAAGGTGGGTCTTTACGAGAGCTTCGACGCCGGCCGGACGTGGGCCCTCGCCCACGCCGAGGCCTCCGACGTGGTCAACCCGACCTCGGCCAACGGCGGCGACTTCTTCCGCGGCGGCGTCACGAGGGTCGAGCAGGACCCGGTCGACGCCTCGACGTACTACGCCTCGATCAACGGCTACGGCTTGTTCCGGCGTACCGGGACAGGCGCGTGGGACCACATCTACACGTCGTTCGCACCGGGCAACGTGGCGCTGTCCTCGATCGCCCGCACCGAGTTCGATGCGGTGGCCCTGCCCGGTGGAAAGACCCGCATCTACCTCGGTGATGCCACCGCCAGCGACGACGGCTCGGCCGGCCTGCTCCGCACCGACGACGCCCGTACGGCGACACCCACGTTCACGCTGCTGTCGGCCGCGGACCCGGCCGACCCGGGTTCGTACGCGTCGTACAACTACTGCGGTGGCCAGTGCTCGTACGACATGCCGGTGAGCTCGCCGCCCGGGCAGCCCGACACGGTCTACGTCGGTGGCCAGATGCAGTACGGCGAGATCTTCACCCGCAACCAGCCCAGCAACGGCCGCGCCGTGCAGCGAAGCACCGACGCGGGCCGGTCCTTCACGGACATGACCAACGACCGAGGCGGCAACGGCCTGCACCCTGACCAGCACGCGATCGCCTTCGCCGGTGGCCGCACGTTCCTCGGGTCCGACGGTGGCGTCAACCGGCTGTCCGGCGGCTTCGTGGACACGTCCGCGGACTGCGCTTCCCGTGGCCTGACGGCGGTGCAGCTCGTCGACTGCCAGGCCTGGCTCAAGGCGATCCCCGTCCACAACACGCCCATCGTCAAGGGGCTGCAGAGCCTGCAGTTCCAGAGCGTCTCGGTCTCACCGGACAGCACCGAGCTTCTGGGTGGCACGCAGGACAACGGGACCTGGACCTTCAATCGCAGCGGCGGCGACTCCTTCGAGAGCGTCGGTGGCGACGGTGGCCAGTCAGGCTTCGACGCCAAGAACCAGGACATCCGCTACCACTCCTACTACGCGCCCCAGCACGACGTGAACTTCAAGGGCAGCGAGCCGACCGGGTGGAACTTCATCAGCGACCCGTTGCTCGCGAGCAAGGAGGCGGCGTCGTTCTACACGCCCTTCGTCGCCGACCCCCGCAAGGGTGGCACCGTCTTTGACGGCCTCCAGCACGTGTGGCGCACCACCGACCACGGCGGGAACCGGGCCTACCTCGAGAAGCACTGCAACGAGTTCACGGGTGACTTCGACCCGGCAACCCCGTGCGGTGACTGGAAGCCGCTTGGGGCGGACCTGACGGGGATGTCCTTCGGCGATGACAAGCGCAGCGGCGACTACGTCGTGGCGATCACACGTTCCACCGAGGACAACGGGACGATGTGGGTCGGCAACCGGCGCGGCCGGCTGTTCATCACGCACAACGCCAACGCGAAGGACCCGTCCGCCGTCAGCTTCGCCCGGCTCGACAACAGCTCCACGCCGACCCGTTTCGTCTCCGGCATCGCGGTCGACCCGAGTGACGCCAACCATGCCGTGGTCACGTACAGCGGCTACAACGCCTACAACCCGAGCGCGCCGGGTCACGTCTTCGACGTCCGCGTCGACAGCACCGGCCACGCGACGTTCACTGACCTGTCCGGCGACCTCGGCGACATGCCGATCGACGCCGTCGCGGTCGACTGGCAGCGGCTGACCGTCTACCTGGGCACCGACTTCGGAGTCCTGGCCGCCAAGGCCCCCAAGCCCGGTCAGACCTGGTCGGCCATGCCCGGCCTGCCGGTGGTGGCCGTCTTCGGCCTGACGATGGACACCGGCAAGGGCCTGCTCTACGCCGCCACCCACGGCCGCAGCGTCTGGTCGGCACGCCTGTAACCAGCGTCAACCGGTACGTCGGGCGCGCTCACCTCGGGGTGGGCGCGCCCGTCACCGTCGTGGCGGCAGGGGCATTGGCGCGCGCCAGGTCGCGGGCGAAGTCCCCGCGCTCCTCGACGACCACGTCCGCGAGCCCCAGCCATGCCGCCGCCCGGGCGAGCTCGCCCGCGAGCGCCGCGGCCGTCCCGTCACCGTCCCGAGCACCCGGCTCGCGCCAGGCAGCCAGCACCCGGAGCACGCCGGCCTTGCGGTCGGCCTTGAGGTCCACCCGGGCGCGGATCGCCTCGTCGTGCAGGAAGAGCAGGCAGTAGTAGCCGTAGACCCGCTTGTGAGCGGGGACGTAGATCTCGATCCGGTAGTCGACGTCCCACAGTCGCTGGGTCCGACCCCGCTCCCACACCAGCGGGTCGAACGGCGACACCAGCGCCGACCGGCGCACCTTGCGGGGCACTGCCGTCCCGGGCGTCAGATAGGCGTCGTCTCGCCAGCCCTCGACCGTCACTGGCAGCAACGCCCCCTCCTCGACGAGAGACGCGACCGCCGCGTCCCCCTCCGCCGGCCGCAGCCGGAAGTAGTCCCGCAGGTCCTTGCGGGTCGCCACGCCGTGCGCGCGCGCGGAGATCCGGACCAGCTCGCGCTGGGCGTCCTCCCGCGTCGGGGTGGGCAGCGCCAGCACGGCGGAGGGGATCACCCGCTCGGTCACGTCGTACAACCGCTCGAAGCCGCTGGTCCTGCGGGCCGTCGTGACGTGGCCGCTCCAGAACAGGTACTCCAGGCCGCGCTTCACGTCATCCCAGCCCCACCAGGCACTCCCGCCCCGTGGTGCGTCCCGCAGCGCCCCTGCGCCCACCGGCCCGGAGTCCTCGACCCGGCGCAACAGGTCGGCGACGAAGTCTGGGCGGTCGCGGAACACGCGCAGCGGCCCGCCCCATCCCTCGTCGAGGGCCTCCGCCCGCGCCATCCGCCAGCGCAGCAACGGATGCAGCCCCACCGGCAGGTACGACGCCTCGTGACCCCAGTACTCGAACAGCTCCCGTCGACCGAACGCGAGATCGTCGAGCAGCGTCGCGGGCCACGGTCCGAGCCGACTGAACGCCGGCATCAGGTGCGCCCGCGTGAAGACGTTGACGCTGTCGATCTGCAGCAGCTGCGTCCGCCCCAGCACCCGCCGCAGGTGCCGCGCGTCGACCGCCCCCGTCGGAGGCGGGTCCGCGAACCCCTGCGCCGCGAGGGCGATCCGGCGCGCCTGCGCGAGCGTGAGGTCAGCCACGCGAGGCATCCTGTCAGGCCCGTCCGGCGAGCCACCGGCCGGTAGCAGCCGTCGACGGCAGCCGCGCCTTCGCTCCGGACCGCAGGTCGAGCCGGCCGGGGCACGCCCGGGCGTGTGCGTTCTACGACAAGCATGGCTTTGCCCCTGACGGGACCAGCAAGGAGCACCCCGACCTGAGCGCGCTCGAGGTGCGGTACCGCCGGCCGCGGCTAACCTGACCCGGTGGCCGATGTCAGCGTGCGCCCCGCCCGTCCGCAGGACGCCGAGCCGGTCGCGCACCTCCAGCTCCAGACCTGGAAGGCCGTGTACGGCGACCTGCTGCCAGCAGCCGCCCTCGAGCTCCCGCTGGATCAGGTGGCGGCCGTCTGGCTGAACGCGATCGAGGCACCCCCCTCCCCGCGGCACCGGTTGCTCGTGGCGCTGGAGCAGGCCGAGGTCGTCGGCTTCGCCGCGAGTGAGCCAGCCACCGATGACGACCTCGGGGCGGCTCCCCCTGTCGGCACCGCTCCCCCCATCGGCACCGCTCCTCCTGCCACCCAAGCTCACGATTCCGCTTCTGCTCTGGCTCCCCCACCCGCTGCGGTCGAGCTGACCGCCTTTCTCATCGAGCCCCGCTGGAGCCGCCGCGGCCACGGCTCCCGACTGCTCACCGCCTCGGTCGACCACTGGCGCGGTGCCGGCTTCGCGACAGCCGTGCACTGGGCCTTCGAGGCCGACACCGTCCTCGCAGACTTCCTCGCGTCAGCCGGGTGGGGCTTCGACGGCCAGGGCCGCGGACTCGACACCGGCCCCCGGGTGGTCCCCCAGCGGCGGCTTCACACCAACCTCGCGCAGCCGCCTGCATAAGGCTCTACTCAGCTCCGCCTGTGGATCTCGCCAGAGCACCCGACCCGCAGCCGCCTCATTGCCGCGCCGCTTCAGGCATCGGGACGTAGCCGTGTTCGTTGGCCCAGTTGCCGTTGCGGAGTTCGATCGTCTGGTTGTGGTGGAGCTGGTGGTGGAGGGCTTGGCAGGCCCAGATGGTGTCGCTCGTACTGGTGGTGCCGGTCACTGCGTAGCGGGTGAGGTGGTGGGGTTCGAGCTGGACGAGGGGGTCGCCGGGGCGGCAGCAACTCATGCCGGCGCAGGCGCTGGCGGGTCCACCGTGTTGGGTGAGGCTGGCTTTGCGTTCGCGGCTGGTGAGGGTGCGTTGGGTGTGGATCGTGCCGAGCGGCTTGAGGGTGTGGCTGAGCACGATGGGGGTGATCGTCGCGTCGCACCACCAGCGGCGGATGAGGCTCGTCGGCAGGATCTTCGCGCTGCCGCCGGTGGCGGGGCGGGCGCCGGGCAGATGGTGAAGTAGCCGCTCGCTGAGGGTGACGTTGATGCTGACGGGGGCTTTGTCGCGGCTGCCGGCCAGACCTTGCGCCAGTGCGGTCTGCAGCAGGAGCAGTAACGCGTCGTGCAGCCGTTTGCCCTTGGACCGCGGCCGGTGCACGCCGGGCTCGTTGGGTCCGTTTGGCTGGCTGAGGGGGTTCCAGTCGATGTGTTCGTGGTGTTGGTAAAGCTCGGTGAGGTCGTCGGGGGTGACGCCTTGATCGCGGAGGGTGTGCAGGGCCGCGGTGTCCAGGGGACTGACGGGGTCGCGGGTGGCCATCGCGGCGAGCAGGACGTGCAGGGTCTCCCACAGCTCGGCGTTGGCGTCGATGGTGATCCGCCCCCCTGGCCGGTCGGGGTGGGGGTGCAGGGCGAGGCGGCGGGCGTCCTCAGCGCGGCGGGCCTGGTCTTCCAACCTGCTCGGGAGCAGCGCGCCGAGCTGCTCGGCCAGCGCGTTCGGCAGGAACCGGGCAGGCAGGTGTTCGGCAAGCAACACCAGGGCGGCCTCGACCTTGGCCAGCTCGGAGGCAACGCCGCTGCCGCCGCCCGTGCCGGAGTCGGAGTCGGAGTCGGAGTCGGAGTCGGAGTCGGGGCCGCGGCCGTTCCTGATGGCATCGAGCTCAGCCCGCAGCGCGAGGATCCGCGGGTCCTCCACCTCGACTTCCACGCCGTTGTCGTCCACGGTGGTGGTGGTCAGCGTGCTGCTCAGTGTGCCGGTCCGAATCAGGTCCAGGGTGTTGTCGATGATCGCGTCCAGGACCGGGCCGGCGGGTTGGCCGTCGATCAGCCCGTCGGGGCGGTCCACGTTCGCTCGGGCGTGCCCGAGGGCGTTCGCGACCTGCCGGCCGGCGTCGCAGGTGAGCCGCCCGGCGAGGACCCGCTGGCGCAGTATCGGATAGGTCCGCAGGTGCTGCGACAAGGTGATGTCGGCGGTCGGGCGCTCGGGATGGCGGCGGCGCAGCCAGCTGCCCAGTGACGGTTCGTTGTCCTGCCCGTAGGTACGGCGGACCCGCGCGTCCCCCAGAGCGCTGATCACGACCCTGCGCAGGTCCTGCTGCACCCGCAGCAACCCATCCAGGTCGGCGACGGCCTGTTCCGCCCTCGCCTCGGCCGGATCGACCTTCTGCAGGGCCGTGACGGCGAGCAGCACCGCCTGCACCAGCGGGCCCGGCGATGGCGGGCTCGAAACGACGGGCGGGTCCCAGACCCCTGGCACCGCCCACCGCACTGGAGCACGCGGCGGCTCGGCCGGGTCGGCCGGCTCGGGCGGCAGGTCCGGCGAAACCGCATCGGGCTCCACACAGCATGGACAGTCCGGCACCACGAGGAAGTCCGACGCGAACACCCCCAGCGGCCACGCCCCTGCAGGATCAGCCGGCAGCACCACCTCAGGCGCCTCGAACTCGTCGAACAGGTCATCCTCAGGCTCCACGAAAAACGTCGACGCGAAACCGTCGTCCCCGTCCATGACGATCTCCCCTCCGCGTCGCGCTGGTCCTCACATGATAGACCGCATATACGACAACAACAAAGGCTCGCTAGATCTGTGGACAGTGATGATCCCTGTGCATGATCTGCACCGTCTTCGGGTCTGACTCGTCTGTGGACTGGCTTCGTGCCTTTCAGTTGAGCTGTCGGCTCGGCGACGGTGCTCCACACGCGCATCAGCCGGACGGGCGTGAC
>JBBRNK010000008.1:0-148521 GCA_038230355.1 Mycobacteriales bacterium
CGCGGTCGAAGCCGCCGAAGCCGTCACCCTCGCCGTCCGCGCCCTGCAAGCCCTCCGCGCCGTCGCGACCTTCCTCAAACCCCAGATCACCGTCACCGCCGGCCTCACCGACTACGACGCGTTCCAGCAGGTCCGCACCACCGGCCACCTCAACCTCACCACCTTGAGCAGCCACGCCCTGCAGAACACCGCCTACGGCATCGCCGGCGGCCGCCTCGCCCGCACCCTCAGCGGCGCCGTCACCACCAGCGCCGCCCACCCCCTCACCACCTGGCTACTCCCCGCCCTGGCAACCAGCACCGCCTGGGCCGCCACCACCACCGCCAACGACTACATCGAAACCGGCAAGATCGACCCCTGGGACACCGCCACCGCCGCCCTGTTCGCCGTCGGCGGCAGCGCCACCGAAACCGCCCTCACCCGCTACCGCACACGCCTACAAACCGAAACACCGCCGCCGACACCCACTGTTAGCGAGGGCGTCCTGCTGATCCATCCGGATGCAGCTCGCACGCGCGTCCTCCATTATCGCCCGCGTGACGTGCATCCGAAGTGGGGCTTGACGAAGGGCCACGTGAGCAAGCACATGTTCGGTGAGGGGCGCCTCGCCCTGCGTGTCATCGACCCGGGCAGCAACACGGACAGGTGGCTTGCCTATCTTCAGGACCTGGCCGGGCGCCCTGCAACGGCCTCGCTCACCAACGGGGTGGAGGACGTCATGGGCTTGTTTCCCAGGGCCGACGGCTCGGGCACCTTCAGGCTGGGGATCCGCGTCGCACCACATGGTGACGGGACGTTCGACCTGGTCACGATCTTGACGAAGCAGTGAGCACACTGTTCACCTGCCCTGTGTGCCAGTCGCTGGTGCTGGAAGCTCAGCCGTACGAGCGCTGGCCACCACCGGATGGCGTCGAGCTCGTGCCGCCTTACGAGGCCCAGTTGGGGCGACCGTCCTACGAGGTGTGCCCGGTGTGCGCGTTCGAGTTCGGCTTCGACGACAACCCGGGCGGCGGATTGGTACCGGAGTCCTTCGCGTCCTACCGGGCGTCGTGGGAAAGTGGGCCGGACTCCAAGTAAGTGTTTCTTTTGGCCCCAACTACTTGGGAGTGCTTGCCATGACGGTCACGAGCAGCAGCAGCTGACCCTGTTCGCCCTGCCCGAGCACCGCGTCTCTCTGTGCGGGAGCGACCAGTGGTCGCAGATGTCGCAGGAGCAAAGGGTCCAGCTGTCCTGGCAGGAGTTCGCGAGCATCTCCAGCGTGGGTCTGTGGTTCGAGCTGATCGTCATGCAGGCCTGTTGCGGTACGCCTTCAACCAGGACCCGAACACCCCTGACCTGCAGTACTGCCTCCCGGAGGTCGGCGACGAGACCAGGCACTCCGTGATTTTCGCCCGGGCAGCGTGAACTCGTCACCTCGAACGGGATGCCCGGTGACCGCGGTGTCGAGACGAGCGGGACTGCTCGCCTGAGGCCTAGGGTGGCCGGGTGAACCACCCGGTCGATCCCGCCTTCCTGGCCCTCCCGCTGCGCGAGGCGGCCGAGGCCGCTCTGCAGGCCGCACGCGACGCAGGCGCAACGCATGCCGACCTGCGCGTCGAACGCCTTCGGGGGCAGGACGTGTCGATGCGCGACGGCCGGCTGGAGAGTCTCAGCGACGACGTCAGCGTGGGGCTCGCGGTCCGCGTCGTGCACGACGGTACATGGGGGTTCGCCAGCAGCGCGGACGTGAGCGTCGCCGAGGCCGTCCGACTGGCGCGGGAGGCAGTGGACGTGGCCCGCACCTCCCGACCTCTTAACTCCCAGCCCGTCGAGCTGGCCGACGAGCCGGTCTATGCCGACGTGACCTGGGTCTCGGCCTACGACGTCGACCCGTTCTCGGTGGACCCGACGGAGAAGGTCGCGCTGTTCGAGCAGTGGAGCCGGCGGCTGATGGCCCACGATGACGTCGACCACGTCGACATCAGCCTGCAGCAGGCCCTGGAGGGCAAGTTCTACGCCGACACCTCCGGCACGATGACCACCCAGCAGCGGGTCCGTCTACAGCCCCAGGTCACCGGCACCCGCGTCGACCCAGGGGGTGGCTTCGAGACCATGCGCACGGTCGCCGCCCCGGTGGGCCGGGGCTGGGAGTACCTCACCGACGGCTCCTACGACTGGGACGACGAGCTCGCCCAGATGCCGGAGCGCCTGGTGGAGAAGGCGAAGGCGAGCAGCGTCGAGCCTGGCCGCTACGACCTGGTCATCGACCCCACGAACCTGTGGCTCACGATCCACGAGTCGATCGGGCACGCCACCGAGCTCGACCGTGCCTTGGGCTACGAGGCGGCTTACGCCGGGACCTCCTTCGCCACCCTCGACCAGCTGGGGTCGCTGCGTTACGGCACGGACCTGATGCACGTCACCGGCGACCGGCACACCCCGCACGGGCTCTCGACCGTCGGCTACGACGATGAGGGGGTGGCCGCGCAGGAGTGGGACCTGATCAGGAACGGCACCCTCGTGGGGTACCAGCTCGACCGCAGGATGGCCCGCCAGAACGCCGCGGCGCTCGGGGTGACCCGCTCCAACGGCTGCTCCTACGCCGACGGCCCGCACCGCGTGCCGGTCCAGCGGATGCCCAACGTCTCGCTGCAGCCGGCAGCCGGCGGCCCCAGCACCGAGGACCTCATTGCCGGGGTCGAGCGCGGGATCTACGTCGTCGGCGACAAGAGCTGGTCGATCGACATGCAGCGCTACAACTTCCAGTTCACCGGCCAGAGGTTCTACGAGATCCGTGCCGGTCGGCTTGTCGGTCAGCTCGCCGACGTGGCCTACCAAGCCACGACCACCGACTTCTGGGGCTCGATGGAGGCCGTTGGAGGGCCGCAGACCTACGTCCTGGGCGGCGCCTTCAACTGCGGAAAGGCACAACCGTCGCAGACCGCGGCAGTAAGCCACGGTTGCCCGTCGGCGCTCTTTCGCGACGTCACCATCCTCAACACGGTCCGGGAGGCCGGTCGATGACCGACCTGAGCACGGTCGTCGAGCGCGCGCTCGCCCTGTCCACCGCCGACGGCTGCGTCGTGATCGTCGAGGAGAGCACGACCGTCAACCTGCGATGGGCGACCAACACGCTGACGACCAACGGCTCTCGGCGTGAGCGCAGCCTCACCGTCATCTCCGTGATGGGCCAGTCTGTCGGTGTGCGCAGCTCCTCGAGCCTGGACGACCTGGAGGGGCTGGTGCGAGCCAGCGAGCAGGCAGCCCGCGAGGCCGGCCCGGCCCAGGACTACGGTCCCCTGCTCGCGGGCACCCAGGACCCCGACTTCACCGACGCTGCCCAGAGCACCACCACGGCCGTCTTCGCCCAGCTGGCCGGCGACCTCGGCGAGTCCTTCGCCACTGGCCGGGCCGACGGCCTTCGGCACTACGGCTACGCCTCGCACGAGGTGACGACAACCTGGCTCGGCTCCTCGACCGGTCTGCGCCGCCGGCATGCCCAGCCGCGGGGGTACGTCGAGATGACGGCGAAGAACAACCGACGGGGCGGCTCGTCCTGGGTGGGCCAGCACACCCGGGACTGGACCGACCTCGCCGTACCCGCCCTGGACACCGAGCTTCGCAGACGGCTCAGCTGGTCCGAGCGGTACGTCGAGATCCCGGCCGGCCGGTACGAGACGTTGCTGCCACCCAGTGCCGTGGCTGACCTGATGGTCTACGCGTACTGGACCGCGTCCGGCAGGGACGCCGCCGAGGGACGCACCGTGTACTCGCGGCCGGGCGGCACCCGTGTCGGGGAAGTCCTTGCCCCTCAGGGCTTCTCGGTCCGTAGCGACCCGCACCACCCGACCCTGGGGATCCGTCCCTTCACCGTCGCCGGGGGGTCGTCGTCACACGTGAGCGTCTTCGACAACGGACTCGAGCTCGCCGCCACGGACTGGGTGGCGGACGGTCGACTGGACGCGCTCACCCAGACCCGCTCGTCGGCCGCCAAGACCGGCTGCCCCCTCACGCCGTACGTCGACAACCTCATCGTGGCGGGCCTCGGCGACAACAGCACCGAGCAGATGGTCGCCTCCACCGAGCGCGGGCTGTTGTTGACCTGTCTGTGGTACATCCGGACGGTCGACCCGGAGACGCTGCTGCTCACCGGCCTGACACGCGACGGGGTCTACCTCGTCGAGGGTGGCGAGGTCGTCGGCACGGTCACGAACTTCCGCTGGAACGAGAGCCCGGTCGACCTGCTGGGGCGGGTCACCGAGGTGGGCGCCTCGGTCCCGACGCTGCCGCGGGAGTGGAGCGACTACTTCACCTGGACGCAGATGCCGACCCTGCGGGTGCCGGACTTCAACATGAGCAGCGTCAGCCAGGCGAGCTGACCGACTGGGCGTGGGGCCACGGCAACGGAAACCTTTTGCGACGGAATCCCCCACCGGGGCCCGGTACGGGTTACGCTTGTCTCGGTTGTTGTTCTTTCGTCGTTCTTGAACGTCTGCGGACACTCGGTCGCAGACGTTCTTTTTGTGAGTGACGGCACCAACCCGGAGTCAGCAGATGCGACCTCCGAACGACAGCAAAGGGATCGTCATGGCCGAAGGCACAGTCAAGTGGTTCAACGCGGAGAAGGGCTTTGGGTTCATCGCCCAGGACGGCGGCGGCGCCGACGTCTTCTGCCACTTCAGCGCGATCGCGAGCGAGGGCTACAAGACCCTCGATGAGAACCAGCGCGTCTCCTTCGACGTGACGCAGGGCCAGAAGGGCCCGCAGGCGGAGAACGTCCGCGCGCTGTAGTTCGTGCAGTTGAAGGGCCCCGACCTCTGGTCGGGGCCCTTCGCGGTCTCCGGACCCGACCGGGATGCGAGCATGATCGGGTGCCCGCTCCCCCGGAAGACCTCAACGTGCTCGGCGGACCACTCGAGCCCTGCGGGATGGACCCCGTCACGGGCTTCTACCGGGACGGCTGCTGCACGACCGGCCCGGACGACGTGGGAAGTCACACCGTCTGCGCGGTCATGACCCGGGAGTTCCTCGACCACCAGGAGAGCGTCGGCAACCCGCTGGCGACGCCGCGTCCGGAGTACCTGTTCCCCGGGCTCCGACCGGGCGACCGCTGGTGCGTCGTGGCGATGCGCTGGCTGCAGGCCCATCAGGACGGCGTGGCCGCGCCCGTGGTGCTCGCCTCCACCCACCGGCGCGCCCTCGATGTCATCCCCCTCGCGGTGATGCGCGAACATGCCTGCGACGTCCCCGGCGACGCCAGCGATCTGTTGTAGGTCAGCGCCCGTCGTCCGGGTGGGCGTGCGGCACCTGCGGAGCGCCCACCGACGTCTCCAACCCGGGGTAGGCGATCCGGTAGAGGCAGGCGTCGCAGTTCATCCGGATGTCACCGGCCCTGGCCTCGTCGAAGCGCCCGAGCACCAGGGCGGCGAGGCCGTCCGACGCGCCCAACGGCTCGGACACCACGACGTCGACCCCGTCGACCTGGCCGGCCTGCACCGCCGCCCGCCGCGGCAAGTAGCCGGGTCCTAAGAAGTAGCTGGCCAGGGCGACCATGGTGGCTCCCTGCGCCCGCAGGCGCTCGAGGGCTTGCACGACAGTCGGCCCCGTCGTCGATACGAACGCGATGTCGACCGACGGGAAATCCCGTCCCTCCCAGAGCAAGCGGGCCGTGGCTGCTACGCCGGCGTTGGCGTCGGGGTCGAGCGAGCCACCGGCCACGAGCACCACGGGGAGTCCGTCCGCACCGGCTTCTGCGAGCCTTCGGACCAGCACGTCGACGACGACAGGATGCGGTCCCAACGGCCGTCCATAGCGCAGCACCAGCCCTGGGTGGGCGAACCGGGCGGCCTGCACGGAGGCGGCGACATCTGTCTTGGAGTGCGACGCCGCCCCCAACAACAGGGGTACGACGGTGACGTCCCGCTCGCCCTCCTCGACGAGCGCGCGCAAGGCGTCCCTCACCGAGGGCGAGGCGTTGTCGACGTACGCCGCCTCGGCCCGCAGGCCCGGCCGCTGGGCAGCTGTCAGGACCAGCAAGTCCCGCACGACCTGCTGTGACCCTTCATCCTTGGAGCCGTGCGCAACCCCGAGCAGCACGCTCACGGCGCCACCCTTGCCGAGACGACCTCGCCGATGACCACGACCGCCGGCGCGGTGATGTGCGCAGCGTCCACCCGCACGTCGGCGAGCGTGGACAGGACGACCTGCTGGGTCGCCAGCGTGCCCTCGCGGATCACGGCGACCGGCGTCGTCGGCGCCTGCCCGGCGTCGACCAGAGCCTGGGCACAGGCACCGAGGCGCTCCACCGCCATGAGCAGCACCAGCGTGCCGCCCAGCCTTGCCAGCGCGGGCCAGTCGACCGTCGAGTCGGGGTGCCCGGGCGGGAGGTGGGCGCTCACGACGGTGACCGACTGGGTCAGCCCCTTGGCCGTGATGGGAATGCCCGCCCATGCGGGCGCGGCAAAGGCGCTGCTGACCCCGGGAACGACCTCGACGTCAAGACCGGCGTCGACGCAGGCGGCCACCTCCTCGATCCCCCGCGCGAACAGGTGCACGTCTCCCCCCTTGAGTCGCACTACCCGCAGTCCCTGCTGCGCCCTGGCGACCATGAGCGCCGAGATGTCCTCCTGGGACCACGACGGCCGGTGTGGCTGCTTGCCGGTCTCGACGACCTCGACCTCTGCGGGCAGGTCCACCTGCGGAGCCAGACGGTCTCGGATGACGACGTCCGCCTCAGCCAGCAGCTGCCTGCCGCGGACCGTGAGCAAGCCGGGCGCGCCTGGTCCACCGCCGACGAGGGCCACCGATCCGCGACGAGAACGCATGCGTCGCAGGGGAAGTGAGCCTGTCTCGAGGGAGAGGGCCAACGCGTTCCGCAGCGCCACCGCACGCCTTGGATCCCGCCCGGCCGTGATCGACGCGACGACGTCGCCGACCCTCGTCACTGCCGGGACCCATGCGGCCGACAGCGAGGCGTCGTCAGCACGCACACACCAGACCTGCCGGGATTCGCAGACCTCAGCGACCTCAGCGTCCACCGTTCCCGTACAGGCCAGCACGAGCCAGCAGCCCTCGACATCGGACGGTACGAACGCCCTGCGCGCTACCGGCAGCTCGAGGTCAGCCGGCGCCTCGAGGGCTACCACGGTCACCAGCGCCCCGGCCGTGGCGAGGGCGGCAGCCCGACGTGCGCCCACGGGTCCGGCGCCGACGACCAGGACCCGGCGATCGCGCAGGTCCAGGTGCAGAGGGAAGGTCACGGACTAGACAGTGGCAGCAAGCAGTCCACGCCTGCGCAGCACCCGGCGCTCCAACGGCGCGAACAGGAAGAGCTCGATGGCAATGCCGATCACCAGGATCGTGAAGATCCCGGCGACGACACCGGCAATGTCGGACGCCTCACGGCTCTGGTCGAGCAGCTGTCCGACTCCCAGGCCGAGCTCGGGGGTGCGGGAGATCAGCTCCGCGGCCATCAGCGATCGCCACGAGAACGCCCATCCCTGTCGCAGACCGCCGACGTAGCCGGGCAGGGCGGCCGGCAGCAGGACGTGCCGGGCCGAGGCGAGGCCACGGGCACCCAGGACCCGGCCCACCCGCAAGAACAGCGGTGGAACCTGGTCCAGGCCCGAGATCATGCCGTTGGCGATGGAGGGCACCGCGCCGAGCAGCACGACGAAGTAGATCGTCTTGTCCGAGGTTCCGAACCACAGGACGGCGGCCGGGACCCAGGCCACCGAGGGCAGCGACTGGAGCCCGGACAGGATGGGGCCCACCGCCCGGCGTACCGGTTTCACGCGACCGACGAGCAGCCCAAGCGGCGTGCCGATTGCCAGCGAGGCCACAAAGCCGAGACCACCGCGCCTCACGCTGTTCCACACGGCCCTCTGGAGATCGCCGGAGTCCCACTCGTCGCGCAGCGAGGTCAGGGTCTGTCCCGGTGACGGGAGACGGTACGACGGCTGCAGGTGGGCGTCGAAGACGAGCTGCCACACCCCGATCAGCGCACCGACGAACAAGAGCGGTGGCCAGGTGGCGGCCCACCAGATGCGTACCCGGGAGGTCCTCTGGGCGCGTTGGGTCTCCAAGGCGTCCAGGCCGGCTTCGAGTTCAGCGAGGTCATCGGTGACCTGCAAGGTCATGACTGACCGCCATGACGCCGGATCTCGGTGCGCAGGTCCTCGGTGATCGCCACCGAGAGGTTGGCGACCTCGGGTGACTCGATGCGACGCGGCTGACCGATCTCGACGGCATACTCCTTCACGACCCGACCCGGTCGGGACGAGAGCAGGACGACCCGGTCGCCGAGTCGGACGGCCTCACGCACGTTGTGCGTGACGAACAAGACGGTCAGCTGTTGCGACTCACGGATCCGTACGAGCTCTTCGTGCAGCACGTCGCGGGTGATGGCATCGAGCGCTGCGAACGGCTCGTCCATGAGCAGCACGTGGCTGTCCTGGGCCAGCGAGCGTGCCATGGCGACGCGTTGCCTCATCCCACCGGAGAGCTCGTGGACCCGCTTGTCACCGGCGTCCTTGAGCCGCACCAGCGCCAGCAGGTCCGCTGCGCGGGTCCGGCGCTCCTTCTTGCCGACGCCGGTCAGCCGCAGGGCCAGCTCGACGTTCTCACGAGCGGTCAGCCACGGGAACAGCGCCGGCTCCTGGAACATCAGCGACGGCTTACCACCGAGGACCTCCACCGAGCCGGACGTCGGTTGGTCGAGGTCCGCAACGAGGCCGAGCAGCGTGGACTTGCCGCAGCCGGACGCACCGAGGATGCACAGGAACTCGCCCTCGGCCACCTCGAGCGACACGTCCTCGAGCACGTTGGGTGCGGTCCCGAAGCGCTTGGTCACACCTCGGACCGAGACGGCCGGCCCGTCGTTGACGACCTGCACCTTCGACGTCCCTCGTTCGTCTTGGAGAACGCTCATCGTCTCAACCCTTCCCGAGTCCTGCGTCGTTGACTGTTCTGCCGAGCACCTCGTCGAGCAGGGTGAGGTCGTAGATGCCCTTGAGGTCGCCTCTTTTCACGAGCCCGGTCGCGAAGGCATGTTCCGCGGCGACCTTGAGCGACGCGGCGAGCGGGTCCTCTGTGACGGTGAACTGCGCGAACGCCCGGGTGATGACCGCAGGCTGCAGCCTCTTGCCCGTGAGGGTCTTCAGGGCTGCGTTGACGACGGCCTGCGCCTTCGTCGGGTCCCGGACAATCTGCCGGTCGGCCTCGACCTGGGCCCGGATCAGGGACGTGATGGTCTCCGGGTGCGCCTTCAGGAACTTCTTGTTGACGAGCAGGTTGGTGGTGACGAACCTGCCCTGCGGCCAGAGCGCCTTCTCGTCCTGCAGAACGAAACCGTTGCCCTCGAGGACCAGGCGCGAGGCCCACGGCTCCGGGACCCAAGCCCCGTCGATCTTCCCGGACGTGAACAGCTCGAGGGTCTGGGCGTTGTCCTGCGCGACGATCGAGACGTCGCCGCCGCCCTGCTTGTCCTCCGTGAAGCCTGCCCCCGCGAGGTAGGTGCGAAGGGCGATGTCCTGCGTGCCCCCTCTCTGCGGGTCAGCGATCTTCTTGCCCTTGAGCCCGATAGCACCGGTGATGCCCGGCTTCACGACGAGCGCGGCACCACCTGACGTCGCCCCCGCGACGACCACGAAGTCCCCGTGGCTCCTCAGGAACGCGTTCACGGCCGGGCCGGGGCCGAGGTAGGCAGCGTCGACACCACCACCGAAAAGCGCCTCGACCGCAGCCGGTCCGGCCTTGAACGTCGTCGTCGTGAGCCGCGTGGGACCAAGCATGGCCTGGTAGAGCCCACTGGCGACGCCGTACACCGGCCCGGCGTGCGTGACGTTGGCGAAGTAGCCGAGGTGGATCGTCTTGGCGGGGGTGGTCGCGGCACCGTTCGTGCTACCGCCGGTGGACCCCCCACCACAGGCCGCGGTCAGCACCACAGCGCCGAGGGCCGCGCCGACAGCGAGCAGTCGAGGCGGGCAGTACATGTTCCCCACAGGATTACTAGCCTTTCGATAGATCATGGGCGTTCAGAGCGGGCCGACACGGCGGCGCGTGGCGCGAGGGGAGTGCTGGGCGCCTACGCGGCGCGGCTGAGGCTCAGCTGTGACAGATCGCGCTCGCGGTGCGCTGCAGGTCCACATGCAGTCGCGCGACGAGGGTGGGGCGGGTCACGGAGCGATGATGCCACACCTGGCGGGGGATTTCCTAGTAGGCGCTGGGAGTTAGTGCTGTGCCATGGTGGACCTTCATCCCGGACAACCCTCTGGAGTCACCGTGCCCGCCCAACGCGGACAGGGGCAGTGGGCCCTCGGCTACCGAGAGCCGCTCAACCCGAACGAGCAGATCAAGAAGGACAGCGACCCGCTGACCGTGCAGCAGCGGGTGGTCGACATCTACAGCAAGCAAGGCTTCGACAGCATCGACGGTGCCGACCTGCGCGGTCGCCTGCGGTGGTTCGGGCTATACACCCAGCGCGCGCAGGGCATCCCCGGCGGCAGGACCGCGATCCTGGAGCCGCATGAGCTCGAAGCCCCCTTCTTCATGCTGCGCGTTCGGATCGACGGCGGTCAGCTCACCGCTGAACAGCTGAGCGTCATCGCCGGTATCGCGACCGAGTTCGGGCGTGACGTCGCCGACGTCACCGACCGACAGAACATCCAGCTGCACTGGATCCGGATCGAGGACGTGCCGGAGATCTGGCGCCGGCTCGAGGCCGTTGGCCTGTCGACGACCGAGGCTTGCGGCGACACGCCCCGCGTCATCCTCGGCTGCCCCCTGGCGGGCATCGACGCCGACGAGGTCATCGACGCGTCCCAGGCCATCCGCGACGTTGCTGCGCGCTATCTGGGCGACCCGGCTTTCTCGAACCTGCCACGCAAGTTCAAGAGTTCCGTCAGTGGCTGTGCGACGCACTGCACCAACCACGAGATCAACGACATCTCCCTGGTCGGGGTCGTCCACCCCGACCTCGGCGCCGGCTACGACCTGTGGGTCGGGGGTGGTCTGTCGACCAACCCGAAGCTCGGCGTCCGCCTCGGCGCGTTCGTCGAGCCCGCGCGTGTCAGCGAGGTGTGGGAGGGCGTCATCTCGGTGTTTCGGGACTACGGCTACCGCCGCTCGCGGATGCACTCCCGCTTGAAGTTCCTGCTCGCCGACTGGGGTCCGCAGCGCTTCCGCGAGGTGCTCGAGGCGACGTACCTGTCCGCCCCGCTGCCCGACGGCCCGGCACCGGCCGCCCCACCTCGCCCGGACCGGGACCACCTGGGTGTGCACCGGCAGGCCGACGGCCGGATGTACGTCGGGACAGTGGCCCGTGCCGGCCGCACGAGTGGGTCGCAGCTGTCCCTCGTCGCCGAGCTGTCCGAGCGGCTCGGCGGTGGGCGGGTGGCGACGACGGCCCAACAGGGGCTGGTGCTTCTCGACGTACCCGAGGACAACGTCGAGGAGCTCGTCGGCGAGCTCGAGGCGCAGGACCTGCGCGTCACCCCTTCGGTCTTTCGGCGCGGGACGCTTGCCTGCACCGGGCTGGAGTTCTGCAAGCTGGCGATCGTGGAGACGAAGGCGCGCGCCGTCGACCTCTACACCGAGCTGGAGAAGCGACTGCCCGACTTCGACGAGCCGCTCACGATCAACGTCAACGGCTGCCCCAACTCCTGCGCCCGGTTCCAGACCGGCGACATCGGGCTCAAGGGCTCGATCGTCAACGGCGTGGAAGGCTTTCAGGTGCACCTCGGTGGCCGGCTCGGTGAGGACGCTGGCTTCGGGCGCAAGGCCCGCGGCCTCAAGGTGACGGCCGACGACGCCGCGGACTACGTCGAGCGGCTGCTACGGACCTTCCAGGCCGAGCGGGCTGAGGGTGAGAAGTTTGCCGTCTGGGTGCGCCGGGCCGACGAGTCCCTGCTCACGTGACACCTGCGGTGCTGCGATGAGGTTCCGGTGAACGAGCGTGCGGCCCCCCAGTACTGCCCGTACTGCGGCGAGGAGGACCTGCGACCGTGGGGCGAGCTGAGCGAGCACGCCCGCTGGGCCTGCAACGCGTGTCTGCGGGTGTTCGAGCTGCGCTACCAGGGGACCACGGGCCGGGACTGACCCCGTTCGCCGCACCAGGCCACAGGGGTGCACGATGGGCTCCGCCCGCACCACCCCTACCAAACCCAGTAAGGCGCTACCAAACCCCTTGATCTGGCTACAGGTGCAGGCCGCACTCGGTCTTCTGCGAGCCACTCCAACGCCCTGACCTGGGGTCCTCACCGGGTGCGACGCGGTGCGTACAGGGGGCGCATCCGATCGAGGGGTAGCCGTCGTCGGCGAGCGGGTTGACCAGGATCTCGTTCTCGACGACATAGGTGTCGAGGTCGTCCTGGGTCCAGGCTGCAATGGGGTTGACCTTGACCTTGCCTCGCTGGGCGTCCCACTCAACGACCTTGGTCTGCGCACGGGACGGGGACTCGTCGCGGCGCACGCCCGAGGCGTAGGCGTCGTAGTCGGCGAGGGCTCGGCCGAGGGGCTCGACCTTGCGCATCGCGCAGCACGCGTCGGGGTCGCGTCGCCAGAGCTCGGGGCCGTGCTCGACGTCCTGCTCGGCGACCGTCAGCAATGGCAGCATCGTCCGCACCCGGACGTCGTACACCTGGGCGACGGCGTCACGGGTGCCGATGGTCTCGGCGAAGTGGTAGCCGGTGTCGAGGAAGACGACGTCCACGCCTGGGCTGACCGAAGCCGCCAGGGAGGCGAGCACACCGTCCCCCATCGAGCTCGACACGACGAAGCGAGCACCGAAGGTGTCGACGGCCCAGCGCAGCACCTCCAGGGGGATCGCGCCCTCGAGGCGCTCCCCCGCCGCGACGGCCAAGGCTTCGAGGTCGGTCTCCCCCTGGTCGCTCGTCCTCACGCCCGTGTCGGTCTCCACACCCCCATCCAACCAGCGGTACGCCGGGAGCCTTCCCGTCCGGCATGAAAGGCTGATCAGTGTGGAACCGGTCCCTGCTCTCGTCACGTTGCATGTATGGCGCGTCTCGGCTCGCGCCGTTCCGGCGGCTGTGGCGCGGATGGCGGTCGACCGGCGCGCCGCCCGTCGGACACCGGGGGTGCGGTTCGCCAAGATGCTCGGCACCGGCCGTGGCTTTGCCGTGTCGCAGGCCGACCCGACCCGCTGGGCCAAGCTCACGACCTGGGCCGCACCCGGCCCCGACCCGGTGGCCGCGGCCTGGGAGCGGCTGGCGACCGAGACCCTCCGGCTCGAGCTGCGTCCCCTGGCAAGCACCGGACGGTGGAGCGGCCGTGAGCCCTTCGGTACCCCTCGCACCGAGCGGTACGACGGCCCCCTGGCCGCCCTCACGCGGGCCCGGCTGGCGCCGAGCAGGGCGGTCGCCTTCTGGCGGTCCGTGGCCCCCGTCCAGGCAGCCCTGGCCGGCGCCCCCGGTCTGCGGGCGTCGCTCGCTGTGGGTGAGGCACCCGTGGGCCTTCAAGGGACGGTGAGCCTCTGGGAGGGGGCGAGGGACGTCCGGGCCTTCACCACCAGCCCGGCCCACGCCCGCGTCGTCGCCGAAACGACCCGCCTCGACTGGTACGTCGAGGAGCTGTTCGCCCGGTTCGCGGTGCTGGATGCCACCGGGACGCTCGACGGCGCGGAGCCGTTCCGATGAGCGCCCAGGTCGTGCGCTGGACCCGCGAGGACCTCACCGCACGCACCGATGAGGTTCTCGACGTCTACGCCGCCGCCATGGACGTCCCACGCTCGGCGGCACGCGGCCGGCGGGCCGTCCTCGGAGCCCACCTGGACCGCACCGGCCTGCATGCCGTCGCTGCCGTCGACGGTCCGCGACTGGTCGGCATCACCTACGGCTACCGCGGCGCCCCTGGGCAGTGGTGGCACGACCAGGTCAAGACGGCGATGGACCAGGCCGCCGCGGCCAGCTGGCTGCGCGACGCCTTCGAGGTGTGCGAGCTGCACGTGCTTCCCGAGCTGCAGGGCACCGGCCTCGGCCACGCCCTGCTGAAGGACCTGCTGGCGCAGGCCGGGACCGCCACGGCGGTCCTGACGACCCCGGACGTCGAGACCCGCGCCCGACGGTTCTACCGGGCCGGCGGGTGGGTCGACCTGGTGCGAGACCTGTCCTTCCCGGGCGACCCGCGGACCTTCGCCGTCCTGGGGCTGGAGCTGTGACCGCGGACCGGGTGGTCGTCGTCGGCGCAGGGCACAACGGCCTGGTCGCGGCCTGCTACCTGGCTCGCGAAGGCCTCGACGTCGAGGTCGTCGAGCGGGACACCGTCGTCGGCGGCGCGGTCAGCACCGTCGAGCGCTGGCCCGGCTACCGCGTCGACCGGGGGTCCAGCGCGCACATCATGGTGCGCCACACCGGCATCGTGGAGGACCTCGGCCTCGACCGCTTCGGCCTCGACTACCTCGACCTCGACCCATGGGGTTTCGCGCCTTTCGGCGACACCGACCTGACCTTCAGCGTCGACCTCGACAAGACCTGCGCGTCGATCGAGAGTGCCTGCGGCGCGAAGGATGCGGCCGCCTACCACGCCTTCGTCACGGACTGGTCGGCTCGTAACCTGCGGGTCTTCGACGCCTTCCAGAACCCGCCGACGGCGCGACACCTCGGCCGGGCGCTGTGGGGTGTCGGCAAGGAGACCGGGCTGGGCGGGCTGGAGCTGTCACGGCAGTTCCTCGGCTCGGCGGACGCGCTGCTCGACGCACACTTCGACGACGAGCGGCTCAAGACGGCGCTGGCCTGGCTGGGTGCGCAGTCCGGGCCACCCACCCACGAGCCGGCGACGGCCGACCTCGTCGGGTGGAACACCGTCATGCACCTGCGCGCCCCTGGCCACCCCCGCCGTGGCAGCGGCAGCCTGAGCGAGGCCCTGGCGGCCTGTCTGCGGTCGCTGGGTGGCCGGGTCCGGCTCGGCGACGGCGCGGCCGCGATCACGACCACCGCCGACCGGGTGACGGGCGTCCTGACCGACTCCGGGGACCACCTTCGTGCGGACACCGTCGTGGGGGCCTGCCACGTCCTGACCACTCTGGAGCTGGCCGCCTCCCCGGTCCTCGACAAGGCTCGGCGGGACGTGCACGTCGGCAACGGCATCGGGATGGTCGTGCGGCTGGTCACGGATGCGCTGCCGCCGTACCCGACGGCGACGCAGGAGACCTACCGCGCCCTGCAGCTGCTCGCGCCAAGCCGGCAGGCGCTGCGAAGGGCGTACGGCGAGTGGGGCGCCGGCCTGCCCCCTACCGAGCCCGCCGCCCTGGCCATGACGTTCAGCGCGTTCGACGACACCCTCGCCCCGGCAGGGATGCACACGATGAGCATCTGGGGGCAGTGGCACCCTTACGCCCTGGCGAACGGCGAGCACTGGGACGCCATCGCCGAGCGCGAGGGCACCAAGCTCATCGAGGCCGTCGAGCGCTGCGCCCCCGGCTTCGCCTCCAGCGTGCAGGCCATGCACGTGCAGACGCCGCTCGAGATCGAGCGCGAGCTCGGGCTGCGCCAGGGACAGGTCATGCACGTCGAGATGTCCCTGGACTCGATGTTCCTCTACCGACCCGCACCCGACCTCGCGGGCTACCGCGTGCCGGGCACGCACGGTCTCTACCTCTGCGGGGCCTCGACGCACCCGGGCGGGGGCGTGTTCGGCGCCAGCGGCCGGCTCGCGGCCCGTACGGTTCTGTCAGACCGCTCTGCACGCAGCCGGGCGTTGACCCGAGCCATAAGGACGATCCGCCGTGGCTGAGCTCTACGAGGTGCTGCTTGTCGACAGCGGCGTGCGCTGGCACGTCGGCTGGATCGTCGACGACGAGACCGAGACCGACCTCCTGCTCACCCAGAACGGCAAGGTGCTGCTGTTCGGCAGCCGCGCAGCCCTCGAGCACCACGCGCAGGAGCACCACCTCGCGCTGCACGACGACCTGCCCGACGAGGTCGACCTCGACCTCGGCGGCTGGCTGCCCGAGGGCGCTCCCGAACCGTCCACCGCGGAGGTCTCCGAGCTCTGGCACCTGCTGTACGACGACCCGGTGGCCGGTGGCGTGCTCGACACCGAGGAGCTCGGTGAGGCCTACGACGACCTGGTCGAGGACGTCGACGACTGGTTCGCCCAGCACGGCGAGGCCTCGCGGCGGGCACTGGCATCGGCCGTCTCACGACTGCGCAGCACCTTCCGCGCGATGTGACACCTGCCACCACCCACGCTGGCGGAGCCGGCTCTATGCGCGAGGTCACGTCGTTTCAGGTGGATCTTCTGGCACTCAGTGCCGAATGTGGGGAAGGCAACAAGCGCATCGCCCCAGGGAGACCAGCATGAGCAGCAACACCCTCACCACCCAGACGCCCTCGACGAGCCTCGGTTCGGCCCGTACGTCCGGGCTTGCCGTCGATAACTCGGTGGCCACACCCGGCCTGCTGGTCCGGCTCCGTGAGCAGTGGCGACTGCGCCGCGACGCCCGTTCCTTCGAAGGGGCTCTCCTGCAGGCAGGACCTTCGGAGTCCGTAGACCTCTACGCGGCCCGCCGCCGCGCCTGACCAGCCCCGTTTCCCGGCGGCCCTTAGGCTCCGGACATGCCCACGGCGACCCTGCGCCCGCGCCCGACCTCGGTCGGGTCGCTGCGGCTCTCGGTTGCTCTCGCCGGTGCGGGGATCCTCACCCAGGTCGCCTACCCGCTCACCCACGGAGGCGCGCGGGACGCGCTGACCGTGGCGACGGTGCTGTTGCTGTTTGCCGCTGCCGCGACCCACGCTGCCGCCACCCGCGGGGCCACGTGGGCCGGGTCCCTGACGGGGACCGTCGTGGTGGTCGCCTTCGCGGCCGAGGCCCTCGGCGTTGCCACCGGCTTCCCCTTCGGCTCCTACTCCTATGCCAGCACGCTGGGACCCCGGCTGCTTGGGGTTCCGCTCGTCGTACCGCTTGCGTGGGCGATGTTGGCCTACCCGTGCCTGCTGGTGGGTCAGCGGCTCGCTCGCGGGGTCGCAGCCGTCCTGGTGAGCGCCGGAGCGCTCGCGTCATGGGACCTGTTCCTGGACCCGCAGCTCGTCGCCGCCGGGCACTGGCGCTGGGACCATCCCCGTCCCGGCCTCAACGCGATCCCGCTCACAAACACCCTGGGCTGGTTGCTGGTCGCGACCGCGCTGATGGCCCTGCTCGCCCAGCTGCCGCGCAGCACCGCCGACGACCGCGTCCCGTCAGCGGTGTTCCTGTGGACCTACGCGTCGTCGGTCCTTGCCAACGCCGTCTTCTTCGACCGCCTCGGAGTGGCCCTGGCCGGCGGCATCGGGATGGGACTGGTCGCGCTGCCCTACGCCCGCAGCCTGCTGCGGTGAAGGTCCTCACCGGGGCCGTGTGGCTGCTCACCGCCCACACCGCTGTCAACGCCACCTTGCTGCGGCGTCCGGTCGAGGGTCCGCTCCAGGTCCGCACGAGCGTCCTGCTGCCGGTGCGTGACGAAGCCCATCGGATCGGGCCCTGCCTAGACGGACTGCTTGCGCAGCAGGGGATCGCCGAGGTCCTGCTGCTCGACGACGGGTCCACCGACGGCACCGCCGAGCTGGCCCGCGGTCGTGGCTTCCGCGTCCTGGAGGGCGCTCCCCTGCCAGCCGGCTGGCTCGGCAAGCCGCACGCCTGCCAGCAGCTCGCCGACGCGGCCGATCCTGCCAGCGAGGTGCTCGTCTTCCTCGACGCCGACGTCGTTCTGTCACCCGGGGCGGTCGCCGCCACGGTCGCCACACTGCTCGCGCACGAGCTGGACCTCATCAGTCCCTACCCGCGCCAGCAGGCCCCCGGGCTGACCCGGCTCGTACAGCCGCTGCTGCAGTGGTCGTGGTTGACGTTCCTGCCGCTGCGCCTCGCTGAACGCTCACGCCGCCCGTCGCTGTCGGCCGCGAACGGGCAACTGCTCGCCGTACGTCGCTCGACCTACCGGAGGGCAGGGGGGCACGCGGCGGTGCGCAGCGAGGTCGTCGAGGACGTCGCGCTGCTCAGGGCCGTGAAGCGGGTCGGTGGTCGCGGTGGGGTCGTCGACGGCACCGCCCTCGCGACCACCCGCATGTACGACGGATGGCGCGAGCTCGCCGATGGCTACACCAAGTCGCTGCACACCACCCCGCCGGCCGTCCCGCTGCTGCTGTTCGTGCTCTACGTCCTGCCGGTGCTCCAGGGCAACCGGATCGCCTATGCGGCAGGGGTTGTCGGCCGGGCGGTCAGCGCACGACGTACCGGCGGCCGGGTCCTCGACAGCCTCACGCACCCGCTTGGTGTCGCCGCCCTGGTCGTCCTCGACGTCCGCAGCCGTAGGGCCCGGCGGTGCGGGTCGCTGCGGTGGAAGGGTCGGGCGGTGTGAGCGGGGTCGTCGTCGTCGGCGCAGGGGTCGGAGGTCTGGCAGCCGCGTGCCGACTGGCCGCAGGTGGGCATCGGGTGACCGTGCTGGAGGCCACGGACCAGGTCGGCGGCAAGCTGGGGACCTACGAGCGGGACGGCTTCCGCTTTGATACCGGGCCGTCGCTGCTGACGATGCCGGACGTCTTCCGGGACCTGTTCGCCGCGACCGGTGGCTGGCCTTCGTCGCTCGTACTCCAGCGGCTCGACCCGCTGATCCGGCACCGCTTCGCCGACGGCACCTGGCTCGACACCAGCGACGACCTCACAGAGCTGACCGCCCGGCTCGACGCCGCCCTGGGCGCCGGTGCGGGTGCCGACTGGCGGGCCTTCCTGGCGCGGGCGGGCCGGATCTGGGAGGCCAGCCGAGGACCGTTCCTGGAGAGCCCGCTGCACGGTCCACGCACGCTGGCCTCGCTCGCTCTGCGCCATCCCGGGGACCTCGCCACCCTGGCCCCGGGTCGGAGCCTGCGGGCGCTGGGTCGGCGCTACCTTCGTGACCCACGCCTTCGCGTCCTGCTCGACCGCTACGCGACCTACACCGGCTCCGACCCGCGGTTGGCCCCCGCAGCACTGGCTGCGATCCCGTTCGTCGAGCAGCAGCAGGGCGGCTGGTACGTCGAAGGCGGCCTGCACCGGATCGCCGAGGCCCTACTGCAACGGGCGCTCGACCTGGGCGTCGAGGTGCGCCTCGCGACCCGGGTGACCCAGATCCTGGACCCGGCGACCGGCGTCGTGCTGGCCGACGGCAGCGAGCTGGGCGCCGACGTGGTCGTCGCCAACACCGACGCCGCACACCTGTACGGCGACCTCGTCCCCTCCCGTCGAGCTGCCCGGCGGTTGGCCCGCACCGTCCCGTCGCTGTCGGGCTTCGTGTTGTTGCTCGCCCTGCGAGGAAGGTCGGCGGACCAGGCACACCACACCGTGCTGTTCCCGGCCGACTACGACGCCGAGCTCAATGCGGTCTTCGGGTCACGACCGGTCGAAGACCCGACGGTCTACGTCTGCGCTGCGCCGGACGGCGCGCCGGACGGGCACGAGGCATGGTTCGTCCTGGTCAACGCCCCCCGCCAGGGACCCTTCGACTGGCGCGTCCCCGGGGTGCGCGAGGAGTACGCGGCCCGGGTGCTGCGCGTGATGGCCAAGCGCGGGGTGGACGTCCGGGACCGGCTGCTGTGGCACGAGGTCCGAACCCCCGCCGACCTCGAGGAGCGCACCGGCTCGGTCGGCGGCGCGATCTACGGCTCGTCGAGCAACGGCACGCGGGCGGCCTTCCTGCGGCCAGCCAACCGCTCGCCGGTTCCGGGACTGTTCCTGGTCGGGGGGTCCTCCCACCCCGGAGGCGGGCTACCCCTGGTGGCGCTGTCCGCTCGGATCGTCAGCGAGCTGGTCGGTCCGGCGTGAGCACCGTGGGGCACACCTCGTGCTGCAGCACCCCGTACGCCGTACGCCGAACGAAGTCCCGCCCCTCGATCCAGCTCAGGCAGCGAGGGCAGACCTGGTCGACGTCGCCGTGCAGGTGGCCGTCGGCCAGGACATGAACATCTCCCTCGTCGGGGTCCGGCCGGGTGAGGCCGACCACGGCGAGGCCATCGACCGCAGGCCGTTGCACGCGCACCCACTGACCGTAGGGTCCAGCGAGTCGGTCGAGAACGTGCTGCGGGTCACGGTCCGGGAACGAAACGGGATTCAACGCTGAAGCGACTGCCAGTAACGGTTGAGCGCGCCGTTGGTTTTGACGAACCACACGAGACGCCCCAGGGATCGGTCATGCGGCGCAACCTAGCCCCGATCGGCCGCCCACGTTCGACGCAGCGCCACGAGAAGCTGCCCGACCGCGACCCCGGTCAGCACCGTGAGGACCCACAGCGCGACCTCGCCCAGCCCTGTCGCCAGGCCGAGCACGGCCACGATCACCCTGGTGGGGCGCTCTCCGACGGTGACGACGGTGATCTCCCCGCTGCCCGCGTTGCCGGCCCTCGCGCGCACGTACTCGAGCATCAGGATCGCGAAGCCGCAGCCGGCACCGAGGGCACCGGGAGCCCCGAGCTGCACCATCGCGAGAACCAGCACGATGTCGGCGCACCGGTCAACGACGCTGTCGAGCAGGTAGCCCCACCGCGAGGTCCGCTGCTGGAGGACCGCGACGCAGCCGTCGAGGCCGTCGATCAGGGCGGACAGCAGCACCAACACGACGCCGGCCCAGGAGGGCGTGATCAGGACCGCACCGGCGACCAGCAGGGACGCGAGGGTGAGCAGGTCCGGGTGCACGCCGGTGCGCGCCAGCGGCCGCGCGACGGAGTGGACGAGCGACAGCCACCGGCGCACCCACGCACTGCCCTGCCGGGGGTCGTAGCCGCCGTGCAGGTCCTGCCAACGGTCGAGCCACTGCGCCTGCGACAGCAGCGCCTCCGGCTCCAGCGTCACGCCACCGTCTTCGCCGTACGACGGCCGTGCCGGGCGAGGTTGTGGGTCCTGGCCGCCAGGACGCGGGCGTTCAGGCCGTTCGTCAACCACAGCACGGGAGCGGCGACCCCCGCGAACAACCCGTCGACCACCACCGACACCGAGATCGAGGTACCCCCTCGGGTGGTCGGCGTGAGCACGAAGGTGAGCTCCTCGGTAATGCCGGGGGCGGTGCGCACCCGCATCACCAGCCGCCGCTCGGGCTCGACGTCCAGCACGTCCAGCGGGATGCCGAGCGCGGTCCAGCGGGAGATGCCCACCAGGTGCTGACCGACGGCGGCGGGACGTTCAGGCCCGCGCACCTTGGCCAGGAAGACGTCGAACTCCGGCCAGCGGGTGGGCGTGCCGAGTGTCGCCCAGACCTGCGCCGGTGACGCCGTCGTATGCACGTGGTGAACGAGCCTCATGCCCGCACCGTAGAGGGTCCAGCGGGCTAGCGCAGCGCCCAGCGGACCGTGACCGACACGCTGACCTGTGAGCTGCCCGGGTCCACGGGCACGTCCGCGACCTTGCCGGTCGTGCCCGCCACTGCGCGGAAGGAGTCGAGGGCCTGAGGCAGCTGCTGCGGAGCCTGGGCCGACTCGGCGATCAGCTGCACGTCGCCCAAGGTGCGCCCCGAGAGCTGCGCGTAGCGCTGCGCTTTGTCCTTGGCGTCGCCGTAGGCGTTGTCACGGGCCTGCTTGAGCAGGGCGGCGTTGTCCTCCAGCGCGAAGCTCACGCCCTGAACGGTGGCCTCCGAACCACCCGCGCCGACGGCGTCGCTGATGGCCCGGCCGGCCTTCTTGAGGTTTCGCAGCTTGGCGGTCAGCGTCTCGCTCACCTGGTAGCCGTCCGGCCGGCCCTTGTTGTCGTACGACGGGTAGACGCTCACGTCGGACGTCTGCAGGTCCGCGGCCGCCACGCCCGCCCGCTTCAGCGTGTCGCGCAGCCGGGTCTGACGGGCGTTCGCGTCCGAGAGGGCGGCGCTCACGTCCGGGCGCCGGAGCGTCACCCCGAGGACGACGCGCAGCACGTCCGGCGTACCCGTCGTCCTGCCCAGACCGTCGACGAGGACCCCGCTGGTCGCTGCGGGCGGGTCGGCGGCGACCGCGACCTTCGGCGTGGAACCGCCGCCGAGCAGGAACGCCCCCGCGACGGTGGCGACGACGAGCGGGGCAGCAAGGACGGAGCGGTTCACGGGACCTCCACGGGTACAGGTGTTGTCGTGGAGGTAGGACGCAGCCGGGGCTGCTCGGGTTCAGCCGGAGGCAGAGGTGGCGGACAGGCCGAGGCGTGACCAGATCTCGCGGGTCGCGGTGGAGCGGTTGAGGGTGATGAAGTGCAGGCCTGGGGCACCTTCGGCGAGCAGCCGGTCGGACAGCTCGGTGGCGACCTCGATGCCGATCTCGCGGACGGCCAACGGGTCGTCGGCGACCTCGCGCAGACGGTCGGTCAGAGCCGTCGGCAGGGCGGCACCGGACAGCACTGCCATCCGCTCGATGCTGGCGACGTTGGTGACCGGCATGATGCCCGGGATGATCGGTACGTCGCACCCTGACGCCGCCACCCGGTCCCGCAGCCGCAGGTAGTCGTCGGCGCCGAAGAAGAACTGCGTGATCGCGAAGTCGGCACCGGCGCGGCACTTGCGGACGAAGAACTCCACGTCGGCGTCGAGATCCGGCGAGCGCGGGTGCTTGTCGGGGAAGGCCGCGACACCGACCGAGAAGTCGCCGCTGTCCTTGACCAGCGCGACGAGCTCCGAGGCGTAGGCGAAGCCGTCCGGGTGCTGCTCCCAGCGCGCCTGCGGGTCGCCCGGGGGGTCGCCGCGCAGGGCAAGGACGTTGCGGACGCCGGCAGCTGCGTACTGCCCGACGATGTTGCGGAGCTCCGCGACGGAGTGGCCCACGGCCGTCAGGTGCCCCAGCGGCGTCAGGGTGGTCTCGCTGGCGATCCTCTCGGTCATCGCGACCGTCGTGGCCCTCGTCGAGCCACCCGCGCCGTAGGTCACGGAGACGTAGTGCGGCTGCAGCGACTCGAGCTCCCGGATCGCCTGCCAGAGCTGCCTTTCACCCTCGGGCGTCCGCGCCGGGAAGAACTCGAACGAGAACAGCCGCTCCCCCGTCGCCAGCAGGTCGGCGATCGCGTGGCTGCCCATGCGAGCAGGCTAGTCCGAAACCAGCTCCCACACCGCCTCGAGCGACACGCACACGTCCTGCGCGCCGTCGGTGACCGCAAAGTCATGGGGGGCACGAGCGGCGGTGACCCATCCGCCACCGATGGCCCCACCGGCGGCCCCCTCGGTGACCTCAACGAGGCCTCCGAGGCGGCCACCGGCGAGGCGGGCGTACTGCTCTGCCGAGCTGCGGGCCTCCTGGAAGGCCGCCTCGCGGGCAGATTGTCTGGCCGCTGCACCGTCGGTGATGACCGGTGTCAGGCGTTCGAGCCGGACCACGTTGCCGCCGGCCTCCAGTGCCGCGGTCACCACGTCGCCGGCCGACGCCAGGTCGGGCAGGCGGGCGGTCACCGTCGCGATGGCGTGCGGTGGACCGGGGCGCTGGTGTTCGTTGTCCCAACTCGGCTGGACGCTGACGCCGCTCGCGGCAGCGGGCACCCCGAGGGCGGAAAGAACGGCGGTTTGGGCGGTGCCGCACCCACGAAGCGCCTCGGCAGGCGTGGACCCAGGCACCTCGACGGTCAGCACGACGGTGACGGCGTCGGGGACGGCGCCCGCCGTCCCCGTGCCTTGGGTCGTCACGGTCCTTCTGTCGATGGCTGGCATGCGTGAAGACTAGGCTTGCACCATGGGAGCTCTTGATAGCACCGACCTCCTCGGGCGGGTCCAGAAGACCCTCGACGGCTTTGTCGCCGACCACGAGCCGGCCCTGCGGGCGATGGGTGAGGAGCTCGCGCCGTTGATGGACGAGGTCGCGCAGTTCCTGTCGGGCGGTAAGCGCCTGCGGCCGCGGTTCTGCTTCTGGGGGCACCTCGGGGCGGGCGGCCAGGACAGGGACGAGATCGTCCACGCCGCGGCCGCTCTCGAGCTGTTCCAGGCCTGCGCGATCATCCACGACGACGTCATGGACGGCAGCGACACCCGGCGCGGACGGCCCGCCGTACACCGCCGCTTTGCCACCCTGCATGCAGACGAGGGCTGGGAGGGCTCGGCCGACGCGTTCGGAAACGGGGCGGCGATCCTGCTCGGCGACCTGTGCCTCGCCTGGGCCGACGAGCTGCTGATGAGCAGCGGCATCGTCAACCCTGAGGCGCGGCACGTCTTCGACACGATGCGGGCTGAGCTGATGGCCGGGCAGTACCTCGACCTGCTCGAGCAGGTCCGCGGGCACAGCACCGTGGAGTCGGCGCTGCGGGTGGCCCGCTTCAAGTCCGCCAAGTACACGATCGTCGAGCCCTTGCACCTCGGCGGCTGCCTCGCCGCGGCGTCTCCCGAGGTGCTGGCGACCTACACCGCGTACGGCATGCCGCTCGGGGAGGCCTTCCAGCTGCGCGACGACGTCCTCGGCGTCTTCGGCGACCCTTCCGTCACCGGCAAGCCGGCCGGCGACGACCTGCGTGAGGGAAAGCGCACGGCCCTGGTTGCCCTTGCCCTCGAGCGCGCCACGCAAAGCCAAGCCGCCCTGGTACGCCGCCTGCTCGGCGACCCCGCTCTCGATCTCGCGGGCGTCGAGGCGCTGCAGACCGTCCTGGTCGAGACCGGGGCCGTCGACCGGGTCGAGGACCTCATCACCGACCGTACGACGCAGGCGCTCGCGGCCCTCGACGACACGGCCGTCACCCCCGAGGCCGTCACGGTCCTGCGCGAGCTCGCCGTCGCGGCCACCGCCCGCGTGCACTGACCCGTGAAGTCGTTCGACGTAGCGTCGTGTTGGTCGCGAGACTGACGGGCCGCCGTTCGAGGACGTCGGTTCTGGACTGAAGGCTTACCCTGGCAGCACCATGACTGCGCCGACCCTCACCGCCAACGACCCCTGCCACTGCGGAAGCGGACGCAAGTACAAACGCTGCCACCGCATCGCCGACCTCGACCCGGCTCGCGCAGCGGCGGAGCAGGCCCGCCGCGGCGAGACCGCCCGCGAGGCCGAGCGCTACGTTCGCCCCGGCAGGCAGAGCCCCCGCCGCGAGGTGCCCGCAGAGATCGTGCGGCCGCCGTACGCCAACGACCCTCAGGGACGTCCCGGGGTGCGCGAGAGCTCCGCCCCCAAGGACGCCGAGACACTCACCAAGATGCGCGTCGCCGGCAAGGCCGCAGCCGAGGTGCTGGCCACCGTCGGTGCTGCGGTACGTCCCGGTGTGACCACCGACGAGCTCGACGCGATCGCGCACGAGGAGTGCCTCAGGCGCGGCGGCTATCCCTCCCCCCTGGGCTACAACGGTTTTCCCAAGTCGTTGTGCACCTCGGTCAACGAGGTCATCTGCCATGGCATCCCGGACTCGACCATCCTCAAGGACGGCGACATCATCAACCTCGACGTCACGATCTACCTCGACGGTGTGCACGGCGACACCAACGCGACCTTCCTCGTCGGCGACGTCGACCCCGAGTCGCGGGCGCTCGTCGACGTCACCCGCGAGTGCCTCGACCTCGGGATCGCCGCCGTCAAGCCCGGTGGCACAGTCCGCGACATCGGCCGCGCCATCCAGACCCACGCCGAGGCCCGCGGGTACGGCGTGGTGCGCGCCTTCGTCGGCCACGGCATCGGCCGCGCCTTCCACAGCGAGCCGCAGGTCTACCACTACGACAACCCGCAGGCCCGCGATGTCCTCGTCCCGGGGATGACCTTCACGATCGAGCCGATGATCACCGTCGGAGACTGGCACCACGAGATGTGGGACGACGGCTGGACCGCCGTGACCAAGGACCGTTCCCGAACCGCCCAGTTCGAGCACACCCTCGTCGTCACCGACACCGGCGCGGAGATCCTCACCCTCGCCTGAAGCTCGGCTGCACGATGAACTGCGACACGATGATGTCCTGTGCTGTCTACTCGGCAGGGGCCATGGCTGACCCACTGCTTCGCAACCTCAGCGACGAGGACCTCAGCGCGCTCGATGCCCGGTCCCCGAAGGACCTGCGAGGTCACGCGTCGCGCGCCCCGCTGGTCGGCCAGCAGGACCAGGCTGGCCACTCCGGCAAGGCGACGCATGCGAGCTCCTCAGTGTGGGCCGGAGTCTAGGCGAGCAGTACCACCTCGTCTGGCGAAAGCAGTGTCGGCTGTGACGGGGACTTCGGTCCGTTCTTCGATGGTCGGGAGACCGAACCCGTCGGAGCCAGCAGAGCGGATGGTGTCTATCTGATCCTCGGCCGCGTATCGGGATGACCGAACGTCCGCGTGGTGCTGCGTGACAGCTCAGGTGGCTTTCGAGGTAGCGCCTCGCAAGCGTGGACTTCCCGATTCCCGACGGTCCGTTCACAACGATGAGGGTGGCCACCATCCGACCCTGGGATCGGCCGGTTTCGAGCGTGGAGCATCGCTTGTCAGTCTTCGTGCCGCGCGACGATCAGCGCGCCCGCCGCAGGCCGCTGCTGGGTCGCCCTACGGCCAGCATCCGACGGGCGTCGCCCTCGAGCAGTGGCTCGGCCAGCAGGAAGCCTTGGGCGACCGGGCAGCCCAGCCGCTCCAGCAGCGCCCACTGCCCGACCGTCTCGACGCCCTCCGCGACGGCCGTGAGGCCGAGGCGGCCGACGAGCCCCACGACCGCGTCGAACAGCGCGAGGGCGTCGCGGTCGGTCTCGACTTCCCCCAGCAGGGACCGGTCGAGCTTGACCACCTCGACCGGAAGGCGCTTGAGGTAGGCCAGCGAGCTGTAGCCCGCCCCGAAGTCGTCAATGGCGAGGCGCACGCCGAGGTCGCGCAGCCCCTCGAGCACCTCGACCGCGGCCCTGATGTCCTCGAGCAGCACGTCCTCCGTCAACTCGAGCAGGAGATGCCCGGGATGCACGCCGGTGTCGGTCAGCACCTCTCGGACCGTCGCGATGATGTCGCCGTGTAGCTGCACGGGCGACAGGTTGACGCTGATCTGCAGGTGCGCGGTGCCGGGCACCTCGTCCTGCCACCGGCGCAGCGTGGCACATGAGCGGTGCAGTACCTGCCGACCGAGCTCGACGACCAGGCCGGACTTCTCGGCCAGGGCCACGAACGCCGCGGGCGGCAGCTCTCCCTGCACCGGGTGCTGCCATCGCACCAGCGACTCGAAGCCGAGCAGCCGCTGGTCCGCTACCCGGACGACGGGGTGCCACCGCACGAACAGCTCGTCGCGCTCGAGGGCGCTGCGAAAGTCCGCGATCCGGTCGGTGTGCTCGAGCAGGTCGGCCCTCAGCCGGGGCTCGTAGACCCGGTAGCGACCCTTTCCCTGCGCCTTCGCGGCGTACATCGCCACGTCGGCATCGCGCAGCAAGTCATCAGCGCTGCCTGCGCCGCCCAACCGCGCCACGCCGATACTGGCACCGAGCCGCACGGCCCGACGCTCGACGTCGACGGGCGTGGCGAGCACGCTCACCAGTCGCTCGGCGAGCGCCTCGACCGCCTCGTCGCTGGTGGGGGTTCCCCCCGCCGTACGACCGTTGAGCAGGACCACGAACTCGTCCCCTCCGAGCCGGGCGACGAGGTCGTCGTCCCGGCAGGTCGCCTCGATCCGGCGGCCCACCTCGACGAGGACTCGATCGCCGGCGGCGTGCCCAGCGGTGTCGTTGACGCTCTTGAACCCGTCGAGGTCCAGCAGCAGGACCGTCGCCCCGCCTACGGCGGCGGCGCGCTCGAGCCGCTCCCCGAAGGCGGCGCGGTTGGCAAGGCCCGTCAGGGTGTCGGTGTATGCGGCCGTGCGCAGCTTGTGCTCGAGGGCGATCCGGTCGGTCATGTCGGCATACACGCCGAGGTAGCCGAACGGGCGGCCCTCCTCATCGCGCAGGACGCTGGCGCTCATCTCCACGTCGACCGGGCTGCCGTCGCGCCGACGGCGACGGACGGGCTCCCGGACGAGCGGTGCGTCGTCGAGGCGCTGCAGCGTCGCGCCGTACTCCTCCTCGGCAACGACCGGGTTCAGGCCACCGACGACCTCGACCGCCGGCCAGCCGAAGATCCGCTCGGCGGCCGGGTTCCAGAGCCGCACGACGCCGTCGAGGTCGAGCTCGACGATCGCGACAGGCGTGTTGCTCACCAGCGTCGACAACCGGCCGAGCGCCTCGGCCCGGTCCTCGCTCTGGGCCAGGAGCGCGGTGTGCAGCTGGGCGTTCTCGATCGCGACACTCGCCTGAGCGGCGTACATCTCCAGCAGCGCGAGCTGGTCGGGAGCAGGGCGGCGGCCGTCGCGCGGCAGGTCCACGCTGATCACGCCGACCAGGCCGGAACGGGCCGTCCAGAGCGGCGCGAGCAGCTCGTCGAGCGGGTGCCACGCCCCGTCGTCCTCGGGCACCGGCGTGTCAGGGATCCACGTCGGGACCGTGCCCTCCTGGGGCAGGACGTGGAGGTAGTCGACGAGCAGCTCGCCGACGGGCTGGCACAGCCGCATCATGTCGTCCCAGACCTCCCGGGGTGCGCTGGTGCCCAGCAGGGCCTCGCGCGCCTGCGCCGCACCCGCTCCCGCAACCACGTCGAGCGAGCCGTCCGGCATGACGAGGTTGAGCAGCGCGACGTCGAAGCCGAGGCCGTCGACCAGCCCCTGGCACACGCTCTGCAGGGTCCGACCGAGGTCCAGGTCACCGTTGATCGACCGAATCAGGCCGTGCAGCCGCTCCAGCGAGGCGGCTCGGGACGTGGGCAGGCCAGAGTCGGGCAGCGGCGCGAGCTGCACGGTCACCCCTTCCCTGTCGGCATCTTGACAGTTGGGTTGAGTCGCCTGCCGGATGCAGGTACTGCCGTCAGGTGAGGATGCGGACCGGCGTGCCGAGAGGGAGCTCGTGGGCCAGCACGGTGATGTCGGCGTTGCGGAGCCGGATGCAGCCATGGCTCACGTCGGTGCCGACCAGCTCGGGGTGGTCGGTGCCGTGGATCCCGATGACGCCGTCGCCACCATCGAAGGACGTCAGGGTGTTGGAGAAGCCCGACAGCCCGTAGGCGAACGGGCCATACGGACCGTCGGCCGTCGGCGGCTTGAGCAGCTCCTTGAGGTAGAACGTCCCGCCGGGGGTGGGGGTTGCCGTCGTACCGATCCCGACGGGGTAGGTGTGCAGCAGGGTGCCGAAGCGGTAGACCAGCAGCCGGTGCTCCGAACGCTGGACATCGAGCCGGTACGCCACGCCGGCGAGCGTCACGTCGCCGGCGCGAACCCAGCCGGTGCTGCCGTTGGGGCGGACGGGCAGCTGGACCTCGACCCAGTCCCCGCGGCGGCTGACCACCAGGAAGACCAGTGGCGCGCCGGACGGTTGGGGATTGGCCAGGCCCAGCCGGACCGGGCCATCGGGAGCGGTATGCACCGCGACCGAAGGGACGGTTGCCGTCGCGCTGCGCGCCGGATAGACGGTGCGGATCGCGGGTGGCTTGCGGACGAAGCCGACCCGGGAGGGCACCGGGGACGGGGAGGGCGCCGCTCCGGCCGCTCCCGCCGCTCCCGCAGCGGGCGACCCGGGTGCGCAGCCGACGACGAGGACGCTGAGGGCGGCCGACACACCCACGCTGAGGGCGGTCCGAGCGGCCTGGGTCACGGTTGGATGCTACTTTGCGCCCCACTTTCATCTCGCTAGGGGAACCCGCATGCATGCTCGTCGTACCGTCGTTAGCCTCGCTGGCTGCGCGACCCTCGCCCTCGTGCCCGTCCTCGTGCCCGGCGCCGCCCAGGCCGCCGCCGGCGCGCCCACCGTCGCGCTGAGCATCGACCCGACGCACGGGACCCCCGGCGCGAGCGTGACCGGCACCATCACCGTGGCGAACTGCACGGCTCCGAGCTTCGTGCTGGACGAGTCCTACGTCGACGTCAACGGCGATCCTGCCACCGCGACGCCGGCCGGGACGCCCGTCGTCACCTCCGACCCCAACGTCTACACGGTGTCCATCACGGTCCCGGCCGACGCCGCGCGAAGCGACCTGTCCGAGAAACCGGTCACTGTCACCGTGACCGCGACCTGCACCACCGAGACGGCCTCCCCGAGCCCGCTGCCGACCGTCGACGCCACGCCCACAGCGGGACCGCTGGTCGTGCGGGCCACCGCTCACGCCGCCCGCAGCGCCGCCCTCACCGCCGCCCTCACCGCCAACCAGGCGCAGGCGTCCGGCACGATCCTCGTCGACGCCCTGGCGGCCGCGGTGATCACGGCCGACCCGAAGCGCGTGAAGCTCGGCACGCCCTTCACGTTCACCCTCTCCGGCTGCGTCGGTGGCCTCGCCGACCTCTACGTCCTCGACGGTGCCGGCAACGACTTCACCGTCGCCGACGCCGACGTCACGCAGACCTCCGACACGGCGTACAAGGGCACCTTCACGATCCCGAAGACCGCCAAGGTAGGAGACGGCGGCATCGTCGCGGACTGCGCGCAGGCCGCCAGCGCCAGCGCCGGGGTCGCGTTCTTCACCAGCCCGAGCGCCACGGGTGCCGGTGCCGGTTCAGGTGCCGGTTCAGGTGCCGGTGACGTACCGACCGCCGTGCCGGCCGACCCGCACCTCACCGGCTGACCCGCGCCTGCTAGGCAGGAAGGGTGCGCGCACCCGTCCTGCTCCTTGGCTGTCTGCTTTGCCTGACGGCCTGCTCCGGTACGTCGGCGACGTCGGTGGGCGCCACCGACCCCCCGTCGGCGTCCGCGGGTCCGACGGTGCTCGCGGCCGGCACGAGCGACCTGCCGCTGGCGGCAGGAGCCTTACTCTCCCCCGACGGGTTCGTTCCGCCTCTGGCGCTGACCGTTCCCGTCGGGTGGTTCAGCGCGCGTCGCGGTGACGACGCGTTCGACCTCAGCCGTCGGGGACCCTCCGGTGCCGCGCCCGTCGTCGTGGTCGCCTTCGTCACGCCGAACGGTGACACCTCCGCGGGCGCCCTCGCGGCCCTGCGACCGCACCTGACGGGGAGCGTCACTGCCGTCACCGGCACTCTCGCCGGCCTTCCCGCTCACGGTTTCGACGTCGTCGGTGGCTCCGGCCAGGTCCTCGCGAGCCCCAGCGGCACCCTCCACCTCGATGCCGTCCCGCGTGGCCGCCTCGAGGTCCTCGGTACCGACGTCGACGGCGTACCGCTGCTCGCGATGGTGTCCGCCCCCGACGCTGCCACGTGGCCTGCCCAGAAAGCCCTCGCCGACGCCCTGCTCGCCGGCGTCACCCCCGGCTGACCCCTCCGCTGTCCTTGTTGCCCCGACGCTCGACGTGTGGACGCTGGACGCCGCGGATAGGATCACCGGGTGAGAACAGTCCCCGGATCGACCGACCGTGTAGTCATCGTGGGCGCCGGCCTTGCCGGGCTGAGTGCCGCGCTCCGGCTCGTCGGAGCCGGCCGTGAGGTCACGGTCATCGAGCGCGAGCATATTCCGGGGGGCCGCGCCGGCCGCCTGGAGCTGGGCGGCTACCAGTTCGACACCGGACCGTCGGTCCTGACGATGCCCGACCTCATCGCCGATGCCTTCGACTGCGTCGGGGAGCGGATGGAGGACTGGCTCGAGCTCACACCGGTCGACCCGCTCTACCGGGCGTTCTACCCGGACGGCTCCACGCTCGACGTCAAGGCCGACCGCGAGGCGATGGCCGAGGAGGTCCGGCAGGTGTGCGGCCCCGAGGAGGCCGCCGGCTACGAGCGGTACGTCGACTTCGTCAGTGCCCTCTACCGGCACGAGATGAAGGACTTCATCGACCGCAACATCGACTCGCCCTTCGACCTGCTCACGCCCAACCTGGCCCGGCTCGCCGCCGCCGGCGCGTTCCGCCGGCTCGCACCCAAGGTTGCGTCCTACCTGAAGGACCCGCGTACCCAGCGGGTGCTGTCCTTCCAGTCGATGTACGCCGGGCTGAGCCCCTACGACGCGCTGGCGATCTACGCGGTCATCGCCTACATGGACTCCGTCGCGGGCGTGTTCTTCCCCAAGGGCGGCATGCACGCCGTGCCGCAGGCGCTCGCCGGGGCGGCCGAGAAACACGGCGTCGTCTTCCGCTACGGCGAGAGCGTCACCCGCGTCCTCGTCGAGCACGGCCGTGCCGTCGGGGTCGAGACCGCGTCCGGGGAGCGGATCAGCGCCGACGTGGTCGTCCTCAACCCGGACCTGCCGGTGGCCTACCGCGAGCTGCTGCCGCCCGAGGCCACCCCGCGTCGCGTGAAGTCCCTCACCTACTCCCCCTCGTGCTTCGTGCTGCTGGCCGGTTCGACCCAGGCCTACACGAAGACGGCGCATCACAACATCCACTTCGGACGTGCGTGGCGGGAGGTCTTCACCGACCTGATCGACCGTGGCCAGTTGATGTCCGACCCGTCGATCCTGGTGACCAACTCGACGTACTCCGACCCGTCACTCGCTCCCGCGGGAGGGCACAGCTACTACGTGCTGGTGCCCACCCCCAACCTCGACGCGGGCCTGGACTGGGACGTGCTCGGGCCGCGGTACCGCGACGAGATCGTCGGCCGGCTCGAGGGCCTCGGCTACGTCGGGTTCGGCGACAGCCTCCAGGTCGAGCACGTCACGACACCAGCCGACTGGCAGGCGCGAGGGATGGAGCGGGGCGCTCCGTTTGCGAGCGCGCACTCGTTCTTCCAGACCGGCCCGTTCCGGCCCGCAAACCTGGCCCCGCACGTCGAGGGTGTCGTGTTCGCCGGGTCCGGGACCCAGCCTGGCGTCGGCGTGCCCATGGTCCTCATCAGCGGCCGCCTCGCCGCGGAGCGCATCCTCGGCCCGGACCGCACCTACCGCTCGCGAGCCCTGATGTGAGGCTGCCGGCGTGGATGCACACCGGCGTCCCGCGCAAGATCTTGGTGGGCGGGGTGGTCGGCACGTCACTGCTCGCCTTCGGCGGCGTCGGCGCGACGAAGCCCACCCTCCACGACGCCATCGCGATCTTCCTGCACCTGACCTGGCTGCGCGACGACGGCCCCATCCAGACCGTCTGCACCGTCCTGGTCTTCCTGGGCCTGGTGCTGCTGGTGACCTGCTGGTGGCAGCTCCGGCACCTGCTGCCGACCCTGTCCCCTCGGGCAGTGCTCGTGGTGGCAGGCCTGTGGTCGCTGCCGCTGCTGATCGCGCCGCCGCTGTTCAGCCGTGACGTCTACGCCTACGCCGGTCAGGGCAACCTCGTTGCGAACCACATCGACCCCTACACCTACGGTCCGGGTGCCCTGACCGGGAAGTGGTCGTTCCGGGTCGACGGCATCTGGCGCTTCAGCCCGGCGCCGTACGGGCCGGTCTGGCTGTGGCTGTCGGGTCGGGTCGTGCTGCTCGTGGGCGACCACGTCGTCGCCGCCATCATCCTGCTGCGCCTGCTCGCAGTCGTCGGGCTGCTTCTGGTCGCCTGGGCACTACCGAGGCTGGCCATGGCCCACGGCGTCGCCCCGCAGCGCGCCTTGTGGCTGGGCCTGGCCAACCCGTTCGTGCTGCTCCACGGGGTGGCGGGCGCCCACAACGACGCCCTCATGATCGGCCTGCTCGTCACCGGCCTGGCACTCGCCGGCCGCTCCCCCAGCCACCGTCGCCTCGCGGTCGCGGCTGCGATCATCACTGTGGCCGCCCTGGTGAAGCTTCCTGCCGCGGCCGCCCTGGGGTTCTTGCCGATGCTGTCGCCCGGGTGGCCCGCCCGGTTCCGCGCGGCTGCCGTCATCGGGGCCAGTGCGGCTGTCACGGCGGTGATCCTGACCGCCGCCACGGGGCTCGGCTGGGGTTGGCTGCACACCCTCGACGCGGGCAGCGCCAAGCTGTCGATCTTCTCCCCGGTGACCGGCCTCGGCTTCCTGACCGGTAACGCTCTGAGCGCCCTCGGTCTGGTCGACACCCCGGCGGTCGTCACCCGCGTCTTCCTGGCCGGTGGACTGGCCCTGGGTGGGGTCCTCGCCCTCGGTCTGCTCCTGCGGGCGCACCGGATCGGCCCGATGCGGGCCCTCGGCCTGTCCATGGTGGCGGTCGTCGCGCTCGGTCCGGTCGTCCAGCCGTGGTACCTGCTGTGGGGCCTGGTGCTGCTGGCCGCGGTCGGCGGTGAGCGCAGCCTGCTCCCGCTCGGTGCGCTGTCGCTGGCCCTGTGCCTCGCGTTGTTCCCCAACGGCAAGAGCCTCATCGACCCTCCGCTGTACGGCGCCCCGGTGGTCGCCGCGATCGGCTTCGCGGTCTACCAGGTCCGCAGGTCAGCCCGACAGCTGCGCGTGGAGATCGCCCCGGACACCCCGGTGCTCGTGTGAGCGCTCTTGACGCCGCGGGCATCACCGACCCCACCTTGCGCGCGGCCTACGAGACCTGCCGCAAGCTCAACGCCGCGCACGGTAGGACCTACTACCTCGCCACCGCTCTGCTGCCGCCGGCCAAGCGGCCTGCGGTACACGCCCTCTACGGCTTTGCCCGCTACGCCGACGAGGTCGTCGACGACCTCGGCTCGCTGCTGTCCACCGCCGAGAAGGCCGCCAGGCTCAAGGAGCTGCGGGCCTCGGTCCTCACCGGCCCGGCGCACCCGGTGGTCCTCGCCCTGCGGGACACGATGCGCCGCTGGGACATCCCGCTGGCCCATGTCGACGCGTTCCTGGACGCGATGGAGCTCGACCTGACGACGTCGTCGTACCAGGGGTTCGAGGACCTCATGGGCTACATGTACGGGTCGGCTGCTGTCATCGGGCTGCAAATGGTGCCGGTCCTGGAGCCGGTCGTGCCCTACGACGTCGCGGCGCCCTACGCGCGCGACCTCGGGGTCGCGTTCCAGCTCACCAACTTCCTCCGGGACGTCGGTGAGGACCTGGCGCGCGGCCGGATCTACCTGCCGCAGGACGACCTCGACGCGTTCGGGGTGACCTGGGACAGCCTCCGGTCCGGCGTCGTCGACGGGCGGCTGCGTCGCCTGATGGCCTTCGAGGTCGCCCGGACCCGCGAGCTGTACCGCAGCGCCCGGCAGGGCGTGCGGCTGCTGCACCCGACGTCCCGACCCTGCATCGAGACCGCCCTCACGCTGTACGGCGGGATCCTCGACGAGCTCGAGCGCCAGGACTTCCCGGTGCTGTACCGGCGGGTCTGCGTCGGCAACGGCCGCCGGGCCGCGGTCGCCGGCGCAGGCCTGGTCCGCGCCCGCCGCGCCAGGCGCCCGTCAGTGCGCTAGCCGGCGGCCCCAGAACAGCCACCACGACAGCGTCTGGACGACCAGAGCGAAGCCGAACAGCAGGTCTTCGACGGGGGCAAAGGCGATCCGCAGGCCAGTGATGGCCTGCGGGTCGTACAGCACGACACCCCGTCCGGTGAGCACCCCGTTGGTGACCAGCTGGAAGACCACCACGATCACGTAGCCGACCCAGAACGCCTTGCGGGCAAGGACTCTGGTCCTGAGCACGGCCACATCCAGCACGACCGAGCCGGCCACCCCGAGCAGGGCTGCAACGGTGTAGCTCACCGGTAGCTCACAGCCGCCAGCCCCGGACGCGCCGAACGGCCTCGACCGACAGGACGGCGCAGGTCGGCACGACGAGAAAGAACAGGACCTCCTCCAGGGGCAGGGCACCGAGGTCGAGCCCGAGCACCTGCCGCGCGTCGAAGTGCCAGTGGTGCGCACGGACCGCGAGCACGTCCCAGGTCACGAAGACGGCGGCGACCGGCGCCAGGGTCAGCAGCAGGCGGCGCCACTGCCGATAGACGCCGACGTGCAGCACCAGCTCCAGTGGCAGTGTCCCGAGCAGGCAGCCGATCAGCACCAGCGCGTAGGTCGCCCTCACAGCCGGGCCTTGAAGGCCTCCGCCGCCGCGCGCGGGTCAGCCGCCTCGGTCAGGGCACGTACGACGACCACCCGGGTGGCCCCCGCCGTGAGGACCTGATCGAGGTTGTCGAGGTCGATGCCGCCAATGGCGAACCAGGGCCGGGTCGCGGTGCGGGCGGCGTACCGCGTGAGCTCCAGTCCCGGGGCGGGACGGCCCGGTTTGGTCGGGGTCGGCCAGGTCGGGCCGACGCAGAAGTAGTCGACGCCCGGCTCCACGTCGGCGGCGGCGACCTGGGCGGCGTCGTGGGTCGACCGGCCGATGAGCACGTCGTCACCGAGCAGCCTGCGGGCATCCGGGACGGGAAGGTCGTCCTGGCCGAGGTGCAGGATGTCGGCACCGCCGGCGTGCGCCACGTCGGCCCGGTCGTTGACCGACCAGAGCGCCCCGTGCCGCGCAGCGACGGTCCGCACGACCTCGAGCAGCGCCAGCTCCCGTCGGGCCTCGATGCCCTTCTCGCGCAGCTGTACCGCGTCCACCCCCCCGGCGAGGACCTCCTCGAGAAAGTCCGCGAGGTCAGGCCGGTCTGGCGTGCACAGGTACAGCCGCGCGCCGGCCAGGCGGTCGCGACGGGACCGCTCAGCCACCCGCCACCGCCCGTACCAGCTCGAGCCGGTCGCCGTCCTCTAGGTGGGCCGCGAAGACCTCCGAGCGCAGCAGCGCGGTGCCGTTGTGCTCGACCACGACGGAGCCGACACGCAGCCCGAGCTGCTCGACGAGCTGCGGCAGGGACAGGCCGTCGGTGACCTCACGCGCCGCACCGTTGACGGTCAGGAGCATCAGAACGCCAGCGCCTGGGCCCGGCGCTTGATCTCGGTGGCGCGGTTCTCGTGGAGGGCCTGCAGTGGGCTGCCGGGCAGCGACGGGTCTTCCGTGGTCATCCAGGCGTAGGCCTCGTCGGGGCTGTAGCCCGCGTCGTGCAGCAGCGTGAGCACACCGGACAGGTGCTTGACGATCTCGTCACCGTCGAGGCAGCCAGCCGGAACGGCCATCCCGTCGGGCGTCTTGAGGGCGAGCAGGCGGTGCTCGGTGATGAGGGTCTTCACCCCGGTGATCCCGACGCCCAGCCGCTCGGCCACGTCGGTGTAGGAGAGCATCTCTGACATGCCTTCGAGCCTACGGGGCACGAGCCCAAGGTCATCGCCGGCCTGACGGACCAGGTCCAGGGTGGCTGCGGTCAGCCGCGACTCCGCCAGCGGCAACACCCACCCGGGACCACCCGCCAGCGCCGACGACACCTCCTCGACCATGACCCGGTAGGCATCGACGGCGGGTACGTCGACCCGCTCCGTCCCGCTGCCGTCGGACACCCACAGCTGCGTCGGGTCGTCCTTCCACGACGTGTACGGCGCGTCCCGCAGCTCGAGCTCGCCGTCGCGACCGGTGATGACCAGCCACTGCCCGAGGCCCTCGTCGATGCCGGCCCGGACCTCGGCCGAGCAGCCGTCCCAGTCCAGGACCGCCTCCGTCATGAGGTCGACGCCGGTGGGTCCTCGACGGGTCCGGGCCGAGACGTCCGTCGGCAGCCCACGACCAGTCGCCCAGAGGACCGCGCTCACCGCGTAGTGGCCCACGTCGTACAGCGCGCCGCCGCCGCGGGTCGGGTCCAGGCGGTAGTTGCCGTCGGGGACGCCGGCAAAGGCGAACCCGGCGCTGACGTGCTCGACCGGACCGATCTCGGCGAGCCGCTTCTGGGCCAGCCGGATGCGGGGGTGCCAGCGGTACCAGCTGGCCTCCACGACCTGCAGGCGCCCCCGGGCGGCGTCCATGACGTCGACCTCGTCGGCGGTCAGCCCCAGCGGCTTCTCGCACAGCACATGCTTGCCGGCGGCCAGCGCCGCCAGCGTCCACGGCAGGTGTGCCTCGTTCGTCAGGTTGACGTAGACCGCGTCGACCTCAGGATCGGCCAGCAGGGCGGCGTACGAGGGGTGGACCGTGACCGGGCCGAGGGCCCGAGCCCGCTCCGGGTCGCGCGCGGCCACAGCCTGCAGGACGGCCCCGTGCGCCGCGCGCACGGCGGGGGCGACGGCGACCCGGGCGACGTAACCGGCGCCGAGGAAGCCCCAGCGGATCACGTCGGGAGCGGCACCGGGCGACCGCCCTGGGCGGCCGAGATGGTGGCGGCCTGCATGACGGCGATGTTGCGCTTGCTGCCCTCGGGGGTGACATCCATCGGCTCGCCGGACAGGACGTGGTCGGCGAGCTGACGGTGGAACGGCTGCGGCGGCGACGGCGGGACCGACAGCAGCGTCTCGTGACTGCGGCCGTCACCGTTGGGGGTGAAGACCCGAAGGTCGGCGGGTGAGTCGGAGTGCGCGAGCCGGTCCTCGAGCAACGTGCCGATCGGTGAGCGGGCGACGACCCGCTCGTGCCGCCAGTCACCGATGATGCCGCCGGTGGTGCCGAGGACGTAGAACTTCGGCTTCAGGGCGGCGCTGAGGTCGGAGTGGGTGAACTCGGCCTCGACACCGTCGACGAAGTGCACGAGGACCCGGCTGTGGTCGGCGTTGGTCACGTCGTGCCAGACCCGCTTGTGGGTCGTCGCGGAGACCCACTCGACCTCCTGGCCGAACAGGTCGAGCACCCAGTCGAGGTAGTGGCTGCCCCAGTCGTAGATGGCGCCGCCGGACACCGCCTCGTCGGAGTGCCAGAAGTTGCAGGGGTGGCCGTAGCCGCCGATGAAGCTCTCGTAGTGGAAGACCTCCCCGATCTGGCCGCTGCGGATGACGTGCTTCAACGCCAGGTAGTCGGCGTCCCAGCGGCGGTTCTGGTACACCGCGAGGGTCAGGCCGCGCTCCTTCGCTGCAGCGATCTGCCGGTCGGCCTCGGCGACGGTCAGGCAGAACGGCTTCTCGACGACGACGTGCTTGCCGGCCTCGATCGCCCGTAACGCCCACTCCGCGTGCGTGTTGGGCGGGGTGCTCACGATGATCAGGTCGACGCCGTCGTCGGCCAGCAGGTCGCGCCCGTCGGTGTGGGTGTGCAGACCGGGAGCCAGTGACCGGGCTGCCACCAGGCGCCGCTCGTCGGTGTCGCAGACGGCGGCCAGGGTGAGCCCCGTGGTGAGCTGGATGGCGGCATTGTGCTCGTGTCCGATGGCGCCGTAGCCCAGGACGCCGACCCGGACCGGTGCGCCGTCCTGCTCGCCGAGCAGGTGGCGCAGGACGCGATGGACGAGGCGGTGCCAGAGCGGGTCCGCGAGGGTGCTCTCGGTCGAGCCGACGGTGAGTGCGGCCAGGCCGGTCGACGGCCGCCAGGTGCCGACGGCGTGGTCGGTGAAGGCGACGTTGGCGGTGAGCAGGACCTCGACGTCGCCGGCGACCTTCTCCTGCAGCGGCCAGCGGTCGGTGATGATCAGGTCACCGCCGGAGCGGTCCATGACCTGACCGGCGTCGGGACCGGGACGGACCCGCACCTCGTGGACGGGGGTGAGCCGGCCGGGGACCAGCCCGGCGGCGTCCGTCATCGCGGTGCTGGCCATCGGACCGACCAGCAGGACCGGGACGGCAAGACCGAGCAGGCGGTCCTCCAACGCCTCGGGCAGGTCGCTCGCGCCGATGACGACGACGGCGGCGGCTGCCGGGTCGAGGGTGGGCAGGACCTCCAGCCCGCAGGCGGTGAGGTAGCGGGCAAGGGCTGGGGCTGGGCCGAGAAGGCTGACGCGCATCACCCTCCAACCCTAAGTGCCGACCGCCTTCAGACGCTCGTCGGGTGCGCTGACATCTCGGGAACTGACGGACTCCACGACGCCGCCGCCTGCCCTCCTGGCGCGCTCGAGGGCAGCATCGGTGGCCTCCAGCAGCTCGGTGACACTTCGCGGCTCCGGAAGGTGCGCCAGCGCGATCGACAGCCGTGGCAGCGTCGTGGTCGACCCCGGCTTCGTGCGTTCGCTGCTGCGGGCGTCCGCAAGCGCCCTGGCCAGGATGCGCCGGGCCACCACCAGTCCGCGCGCCAGGTTCGTGCGGGGAAGCAGGACGGCGAGCTGGTCGACCCCGAGGCGGCCCTGGAGGTCACTCCCCCGGGAGCTGCGCCGCAGGATGTCCACCGTCCGCATCACCAGCAGGTCCCCGGCGAGGTGTCCCTGGGACTCCATCCAGCCGGTGAGGCCGTCCAGGTCGGCCACCAGCAGGGACGGTGCCCCGTGCCGCTTTGCCGACGCGACCTCGTGGTGGAGGGCCTCCTCGAACACCGGGCGGCTCAGCATCCCGGTCAGCCGGTCCCGGGTCTTCGGCACCCCGGGGCACGGCACGTCCTCCAGGACGCGAGCAGCGTCGGGAGGGAGGGCGGCCAGCAGCGCCAGTGCCTCGGGGGGCAGCGCGCAGCCGAGCCGCTCGGCCCACACCGCCGCCATGTCGTCGTACGCCACAGGGAGCTATCGGCCGGTTGTTGTCGTCGTTGACTGCCCGAACGCCGAGAGGCCGCGCCCGGCGTCCCGGTGCGGCCTCAGGGGTGGGCAGTCCAGAGACCGTGCACCCCCCTCGGGAGCACGGGACCTGACGACTGCGTTCATGCTGCGATCCCCTTTCACTTCGGCGCAGGCGAAGTTGCGTTGTTGAGCCGAAGGGACGGCGATGTGCGACCAAAAGGACTACTGGCCCGCATGGGACCGGCGGTGCAAACGTCACCCGCATGGCCTGGGCTCAGACCGCTCCGGGTGGGTACCGTGATCACGTGAGTGCACCCACCGCCGTCGAGCTGCGACGTGGTGTGCTGGCCGTCTCCGTGCTGAAGGACCTCGACATCGAGCCGGCCGCCCTCGGCGTGACCCTCACCGGGTCACCGACGCTGTGGGTCTCCTGGGGCGAGTGCCGTCGTGCCCTGGCCGGTCACGACCCCGAGACCCTGGACGGCCGCGAGCGCCTCGGCCGCTGGCTGCTGGCCCGGCGCTGGGCTGCGGACGTGTCCCTCGAGGACCTCCGCGAGCGCCTACGCCCCGTCGGCCTGCCCGTCGACCACGTGCTCCACCCCGGCCTGGACTGGGTACGTCGGCGCGTCCTCGGCGACGCGCTCGACCTAGGGTTCGGCGCGGTCGACATCGACCCCGGGGACCCCGACCATGTGGTCCTGCTCCCCCAGCCGCTGCTCGACGCCGTGGGACTCGACGCCGAGGCCGACTGGGTCGCGGCGGAGGCGTACCTGGAGCGGATGGGCGCCGTCGCCGCGGAGCGGCTGGGGCTCGACGCGAAGGGCCAGCTCCGGCCGATCGGCGACTGCGACGCGGTGACCCTGCTCGGCTCGACCGCCCTGCGGACCGCCATCGCTTCACAGGCCGGCGGGATGGGCGCTGTCGTCGTCCCCATGCGCAAACGCGGCTGGACCCGGCTGGGGCTGATCGACCCCGCCTTCGGTCCTGCCGCTGCCGCCGCCACGAGTGCCCCCGAGCGCGGCTTCCCCCGGCCGCTGCTCGTCACCGCGGAGGAGCTCGCGCTGGCCATCGACGGCGGCCGTCCCGAGACCGTTGTGCTGCGCGACCCCGCCGTCGACGAGCCCTGGCTCACCGACGTGCTCTACCGCTGACCCCGCGCGTGGGGGTTTGGCACAATGGGGTGTGCCCACCCGTCGTCTCGTGCTCGCCTCCGCGTCGCCTGCCCGCCTTCGGCTGCTACGGGATGCCGGCTTCACCCCGTCGGTGAGCGTCAGCGGCATCGACGAGTCCCAGGTGACCGGCACCCCCGCCGCGATGGTGCTCGAGCTCGCGGTCCTCAAGGCGACCGCCGTGGCTGTGTCCGAGCCGGACGCGCTGGTCGTCGGCTGCGACTCGCTGCTCGAGCTCGATGGCGCCTGCCTCGGCAAGCCGGTGTCCGCCGACGAGGCTGTGACGAGGTGGCGCTCGATGCGTGGCCGCTCCGGCACCCTGCTCACCGGTCACTGTGTCGTCGACACCGCAACGGGCGCCACGGTCTCGGACGTGTGCGCCACGGTCGTCCGGTTCGGCACCCCCAGTGACGCCGAGATCGACGCGTACGTCGCCACCGGCGAGCCGCTGCACGTCGCCGGCGGGTTCACCCTCGACGGGAGGTCCGCGCCGTTCCTGGCCGGCATCGACGGCGACCACGGCAACGTGATCGGGCTGTCGCTCCCCCTGCTACGCGAGCTGCTTGCGAAGCTCGACGTGTCGGTGGTGGACCTGTGGTTCTGAAGATCGGGCCCCTCGAGGTCGACCCGCCCGTCGTACTCGCTCCGATGGCGGGGGTGACCAACGCGGCCTTCCGTCGCCTGTGCCGTTCCTACGGCGCCGGGCTGTACGTCAGCGAGATGGTGTCCGCCCGCGCGCTGTGCGAGAACAACGACCGCACCACCAACATGGTCGCCTTCGCGGCGGACGAGCAGGTCCGGTCGGTCCAGCTGTACGGCGTCGACCCCCACTGGGTGAGCGAGGCCGTCAAGCGGGTGCTCGACCTGGGCGTGGACCACATCGACCTCAACAGCGGCTGCCCGTCCCCGAAGGTCACCCGCCGCGGCGGCGGCGGCGCCCTGCCCGCCCACCACGTGCTGTTCGGGTCGATCATCACGGCTGCGGTCCGGGCGGCGGGCTCGGTGCCCGTGACGGTGAAGATGAGGATGGGCATCGACGACGACAACCTGACCTACCTGGAGGCAGGTACTGCTGCCGCTGACGCCGGCGCGGCTGCCGTCGCGCTGCACGCCCGCACCGTCCACCAGCTCTACTCGGGTCGGGCCGACTGGTCCGCGATCACCCGCTTGAAAGAGCAGGTCACGTCGGTGCCGGTGCTCGGCAACGGCGACATCTGGGCAGCGCCGGACGCCCTGCGCATGATGGCCGAGACCGGTTGCGACGGCGTGGTCGTCGGCCGCGGTTGCCTCGGGAAGCCCTGGCTGTTCAGGGACCTGGCCGACGCCTTCGCCGGCCGGGAGGTGTCCGCTCCCCCGTTGCTCGGGCAGGTGGCGGCTGTCATGAAGCAGCACGCACGGCTGCTCGTGGAGCACATCGGTGAGGAGGGCTTCGGGATCCGGGACTTCCGCAAGCACACCGGCTGGTACCTCACCGGCTACCCCGCAGGCGGCGTCATGCGCCGCAAGCTGGCAATGGCCGGATCGATCGCCGAGCTCGACGCCCTGCTGGACGAGCTCGACCCCGATGCGGCGTTGACGCCGGGGGCAGAGCACCAGCCGCGCGGTCACCTGCAGGGCCCGAAGGACGTGTCCCTGCCGGAGGGGTGGATGCAGACTCGCGACGACCCGACCCCACCCACCGGAGCGGACCGCGCCTACTGCGGCTGAGCTCAGGCGTCGCGGCGCGTTTCACGCCCCGAGGGGTCAGACGAGGGGTCGAGCTCGGGCTCGCGACGAGCGATGAGCTCGACGATCTCGCGGGCCACGTCCTGGGCGGTGAGGCCCACCTCGGCGAGCACCTGCGCCCGGCTGCCGTGGTCGAGGAAGCGCTGGGCGATCCCGAGGTCACGGGCGGGCACGTCGACGTCGGCATCGCGCAGCGCCTGCGACACCTGGGTGCCGATGCCGCCGACCCGGCCGTTGTCCTCGATGGTGACGACGAGCCGGTGCTGGGCGGCCAGCCCGATGACCTCGGCCGGCACCGGGCAGACCCAGCGCGGGTCGACGACGGTGACGGAGATCCCTTGCGCGGCAACACGATCGGCGACCTCGAGGGCGAGCCGGCCCATCGCGCCGACCGCGACGATCAGGACATCCGACCCGCGCCGCAGGATGTCGATACCGCCGACGCGCTCCAGGGCGGGTACGTCGTCACCGACCGCACCGCGCGGGAAGCGCAATGCGGTCGGGCCGTCCTCGACGGCGACCGCCTCGCGCAGCTCCTCGCGCAGGGTGGCGCCGTCGCGGGGTGCGGCGATCCGCATGCCCGGGATGAGCTGAAGGATCGACAGGTCCCACATGCCGTTGTGGGAGGCGCCGTCCTCACCGGTGATGCCGGCCCGGTCGAGGACGAACGTCACGGGCAGCCGGTGGAGCGCGACGTCCATGAGGGCCTGGTCGAACGCCCTGTTGAGGAACGTCGCGTAGAGGCAGACGACCGGGTGCAGGCCGCCCATCGCCAGGCCCGCTGCCGACGTGACGGCGTGCTGCTCGGCGATGCCCACGTCGATCGTGCGGGACGGGAAGGCCACCGAGAACTTCTGCAGCCCCACGGGCTGCAGCATCGCCGCCGTCAAGGCGACGATGTCGGGGCGCTCCTCGCCGATCCGGACCATCTCGTCGCCCAGGACGGAGGTCCACGACCTCGCACCGGGGACGGCCTTGCCGGTCAGCGGGTCGGTGCCCGGGCCGACGCTGTGCAGGCAGTCGTTCTCGTCGTCAACGGCCGGCTGGTAGCCGAACCCCTTGACCGTCACGGCGTGCACGATCACCGGTCCGCCGAACTCGCGCGCCTTGCGGAGGGCGTTCTCCATCGCCTGCTCGTCGTGACCGTCGATGGGCCCGACATACTTCAGGCCGAGGTCCTCGAAGAGCACCTGTGGCTGCAGGAGGTCCTTGATGCCGCGCTTGAGGCCGTGCAGGGCGGTGTAGACCGGCAGACCCAGGACGGGCGTACCCAGGACGGTCGCCTTGACCCGGTCGAGGGCCTTCTCGTAGCCCTGGGTCATCCGCAGGGTGGCGAGGTGCTCGGCGAGCCCGCCGATCGTCGGCGCGTAGGACCGGCCGTTGTCGTTGACGACGATGACGACCGGCAGGTGCGAGGCGGCGATGTTGTTCAGCGCCTCCCAGCACATGCCCCCGGTGAGGGCCCCGTCACCGACGACCGCGACCACGTGCCGCTGCTCGCCGCGCAGGGCGAACGCCTTGGACAGCCCGTCGGCGTACGACAGAGCGGTGGAGGCGTGGCTGTTCTCGATGACGTCGTGCTCGGACTCGGCCCGGGAGGGGTAGCCCGACAGCCCGCCCCGCGTGCGGAGCGTGGGGAAACCAGCCTGCCGTCCGGTGAGGATCTTGTGGACGTAAGCCTGGTGGCCGGTGTCCCAGAGGACCTTGTCGCGCGGGCTGTCGAAGACGCGGTGAAGGGCGAGGGTGATCTCCACGACGCCCAGCGACGGGCCGAGGTGGCCACCGGTCCGCGAGACGGTGTCGATCATGAAGTCACGGATCTCGGCGGCCAGCACCGGCAGCTGCGTTGCGGGCAGGCGCTTGAGGTCCTCGGGCCCGTGCACGGACTCCAGCAGGCTCACGCGCTCTCCTCGCTCTGTTCAGGTTCAGACACGATCCAGTCTAGGTCGGACCGTCACAGTCGGGATACCCAGCGCTCGCCCCGCAACGCCGCCTCGACCATGGCGACCTGCCGGCCGGTCCGGGCAAGCCGTCGACCCTCCCGGTCGTAGGCGCCGATCGCGGCCTCCACGACCTCGGGGGCGACCACCTCCCTTAGGTCCGCGCGCAACGTCCGTAGCCCTTGGCGGGCCGCCTCCACAGCGGCGTTGACGTGGCCCAGCGCGAAGCGGGCCAGCACGACCGGGTGCGTCCGCAGGACGTCGTGCGCCCGATAGTCCGGCGGGCACAGGTCGAACAGCCAGGCCGTCGCCGAGCTCTCCCAGTTCGGCGCCTGCGGGGGCAGCACCTGTTCCGGCCAGCCGGGAGGGACGAGGTCGGGCACCCCGTCACCCTAAGCATCCCGCGAGGAACGCCGCGGTCAAGGTCGTCACCCGTTCAGCCGATGGTCACAGCGTGATGACCCTGGAGGGGGACGAGGACCACGGCGCAGCCCTGCGCGCTGCGGTCCTTCGCCTGAGGGCCCCCGAGGTCGCCAAGCGGGCACCTGCCCCCACCTCGTCGGTCTACGGTCGGGCCGCTGCCGCTGTTCCCTCGGACGTCCAGCTGCCGGCGACCCGGGAGGCGCTGAACGCCCGCTTCCGCAACGTCGAGACGACCGCCCTGATGTCCGGGACGACGATGGTCCTGCTCGTCACCCCCGACGCCGGCCCGGTTCCCGGTCCGGTGATGCGCACCCTCGAGCTGCTGGTCGCGGCCAACGCCGTGGCCGTGGCGCTCGGGCCGGAGCTTCCCCGCGACGTCCCGTCCGACCGCAGCAGGCCGCTGACCGTGCCACTGAGGGCGGACGACGCCCTGGCCACCGAATGGGCGCTGTTCGCCCTGGGCCCGCGCAAGCGACTCGCCTTCCTCGCCCGCCGCCGTCCCGACCTCACCTGGGACTGGATCATCACCCGCGACGCCGTCGCCGTGCACCGCGCCGGCACCGCGATCCTCGAGCGGGTGCCGTTCCTGCGCCTGCACGTACCGGCGTTGAAGGACTGACCCCACGGCAGGGCCCTCATCGAAGGTGGCACGATCACCTCGTGCGCCTGCAGCTGGTCGTCAACCCGGCCGCCGGTGGCGGTCGAAGTGCCCGCCGGCTCCCGGCGGTCGAGGCGGCCCTGTCCGACCACGATGTGGTTGTCACCCCGACCCGGTCGCTCGAGCACGCGGACGCCCTCGTCGCCGACGCCCTCGCCGACGACCGGGTGGTCGTGGCGATGGGTGGTGACGGGATCGTCGGCCGGGTTGCGGGCGCCGTCGCGGCCGGAGGGGGCGTCATGGGTGTCCTCCCGGGCGGCCGTGGCAACGACTTCTGCCGCGCCGTAGGGATCCCGCTGGACCCGGTCGCCGCCTGCGCCGTCCTGGTCTCCGGGGTCCTCACGGCCGTCGACCTCGGTGACGTCGGTGGCGTCGCCTTCATCGGCATCGCCTCCGTCGGCTTCGACTCCGACGTGCAGGAGCGGGTCCTGACCTCGCGCCTGCCCCTGGGTCAGCTGGTGTACCTCTACTGCGCCCTCGCCACCGTCTTCCGCTGGAAGCCGGCCACCTTCTCGTGCACCGTCGACGGCGCCCCGCTTGCCCTGTCCGGCTGGTCGGTCGCCGTCGCCAACACCGGCAGGTACGGCGGTGGCATGCGTCTCGCGCCGTCCGCGTCGGTGACCGACGGCGTCCTCGACGTGGTCACGACCGCTGCCACCTCCCGGCTGACGTTCCTACGCTCGCTGCCCAAGGTGTTCACGGGGACCCACGTGGAGCTCCCCTCGGTGGCCGTGACCCCCGCACGGGTGGTGACCCTTGCCGCGGACCGGCCGTTCCGGGTGTTTGCCGACGGCGACCCCGTCGGCAGCCTCCCGTGCACCGTCACCGTCCGACCCGGCGCCGTGCAGGTCCTGCTCCCCGCCCGCATGTGTCTTGCCGTCCTCGGTGTCGAGCCGACCAGCTGAGCGTGGGCGACCTCCCACATCCGCACAACCGCAAGACACGTCGCCCGCGCGGGCCCGGTTCAGACGGCGTGCCGCAGACCCTCCGGCCCGGGGGTCGGCACGAACCGCACCCGGGGGTCCAGCTCGGATCGGTCCCCCCTCGCGAAGGCCCGCAGGAGCCGGACGTCGAGGGCCCCGTTCGGACGCCACACCTCATCCCAGGTCCAGCGGACCACCTCGAGACCCGCGTCCCTCAGCGCCTGCTCGCGGACGCGCTCGGCTCTCAGGACCCGTTCTCGCTCGGCGCGAGGCGCGTCCAGGGCGTACTTTCCGAGCCCGTCCGCCTCGCCCACCGTGTTGTGCACACGCCATAGGTTGTCGACCCGGCCGAGGAATGTCGGCCCGAGATGCACCCGGACCTGCAGCTCCGGGGCCGGCAACCCCAGATCCCTTATGGCGACGCGCGAGATCGACTCGAGCGGGCTCTCTGCCCGTCCGTCAGCGAAGCCCAGCACCCGCCGGGCCTGCCCCGCGCCGGGCCAGCGAACCATCCCGTCGAGGACGCGCGCGAGCTCATCCATGTCCGTACCGAGCGCCAGGACGGCGTCCGCCACGACAATCGCGCTGCGGAACGACTCCGTGCGCGCCAGGTCGACGGCAGTACGCGCCGGCGACGTCAGGGCCAGGCCACCGGTCAGCCGCCGCTGGCCGGCGGGCAGCTCGGCCAGGTGTCGGTGACGCGTCCACGACCGGTCCGTTGCGGTGTTGGGAACGGCGACGAGCTGCGGAGTCCTGGGCAGGGCGCCGAGCAACGGCAACCCCCAGAGGACGGCGGCTGACCTGCGCGCGGCGTGCCATCGCGGAGCAAGCATGAGCAGGTCGGCGCGCACCTGCAGGACGTGCCGGTCGCGGACGTCCAGCTCGTCGTATCGGGCCGCATCGGTGAAGACCCCTCTGCGCAGGCGACGAAGGCCGCCGACGGCCACCGCCGTTGCCAGCTGATCCCCTCGCCAGCCTGCCGCGAGCGCCTGCGCCGTCGTGAAGCAGCCCAGCTGCTTGCCGGCGTCGACGGGCATCTTCCGAGGGACCACCACTCCGGGGACTCTGCCGTGGCGACGCCTGATTCTGCCGGCGTTGTCCACACCCACACCCGCCGACCGATCCGGGTGAGCGACCGGACGTGTCTTGAGGTCCTCGAAAGAACGTGGCCTGCGCTGAGCGTGAGCGGCCGCAGCCACCCGCAGGACGGCAAGACAGGTGGCCAAGTCGGTGGGTCAAGGAGGGGTGAGGACGGACACCAGCTCGACGTGCTCGGTCTGGGGGTAGAGGTCGAACGCCCGCAGGGAGTCGACCGCCCAGCCGGCGTCGAGGAACACGCGCAGGTCCCGCGCGAAGGTCGCCGGGTCGCACGAGACGTAGGCCAGCGCACGGGGCCGGCGGCCGGCGAGGGTGGCGGACAACGGGAGACCGACGCCGGCACGTGGCGGGTCCAGCACGACCAGGTCGGGCCGCTGGCCGGAGACCCACCCGGCCTCCACCAGGGACGTGCGCACCGACACCCACGGCTGGTCCGCGGTGTTGCGGGCCGCGTCGGCGCAGGCCCGCGCGTCACCCTCGACGGCCACCACGGAGCCGGTCGGCCCGACCGCCTCCCCCAGCAGCGACGCGAACAGCCCGACGCCCGCGTACAGGTCCAGCACCGACTCCCCGACCGCGGGCGAGAGCCCCGACAGGACGGCCGAGGCGAGGACGGCGGCGGCCTGCGGGTGCACCTGCCAGAACCGGCCACCGGAGATCTCGAACGACCGGCCCAGGACCTGCAGCCGCACCCCGTGCGGGGCCCGGACGGAGTGACCGTCCACGACCACACCGGCGGAACCCGTCGACGGCAGCGACCGTGGCCGGCCGTCGACGGACAGGACGGTCTGCCCCGCCACCGAGAATGCCTCCACGGACCGCGAGCCCGACCAGTCCAGCCCCAGCGGGTCACAGACCCCGGGCGCGGCGATGGCGCAGGACGACACCAGCTCGAGGTCCCTGGAGCGATGCCGGTGCAGCCCGGGGACACCGGCGGGGGAAACCGCCCACTGCACCCGGGTGCGCCAGCCGAGGACAGGCTCCACGGCCTCGACGGCACCGTCCCACCCGAAGCCGCCGACGCGCGACAGCTGCTCCGTCACGAGGGACGTTTTGAACGCCAGCTGAGCGGTCGCCGACGCGTGCTGCCAGTCGCACCCGCCGCATCGGCCGGGTCCGGCGAAGGGGCACGCGGGCGTCACCCGGTCCGGGGAGGCGGACAGGACCTCGACGGCGTCGGCCCGCAGGAACGTCGCGCCCGACGACGTGACGACGACGCGGACGGTCTCCCCGGGCAGGGCGTGCCGGACGAACACGACGCGACCCTCGGGGTCACGGGCTACGCAGGCGCCGCCCGCAGCAACGGCCCCGACGGTGAGGATCACCCGCGCGGCGCCGGCTTGCGAAAACCCTCTGCGCGGGCGTCATCGTCACGCCGAAGGTCCGAGGACGCCAGCTGGTAGGGCACGGAGGTCACCATGACACCGGGCTGGTAGAGCAGCCGGCTCTTGAGCCGCAGAGCGCTCTGGTTGTGGAGCAGCTGCTCCCACCAGTGCCCGACGACGTACTCGGGGATGAATACCGTGACGAGGTCGCGCGGGGAGTCCAGGCGGATCCGCTTGACGTAGTCGAGGACCGGCCGGGTGATCTCGCGGTACGGCGAGTGCACCACCGTCAGCGGTACGTCGAGGCCGCGCCGGTCCCACTCCTCCTGCAGCGTCTGCGTGTCCCCCGGGTCGACCGAGATGGTGAGGGCGGTGAGGTCGTGCGGCCGGGTTGCCTTGGCGTACGACAGAGCCCGCAGGGTGGGGTTGTGGACCTTCGAGACGAGGACGACGGCGTGGTTGCGCGAGGGCAGCGGCATCGGCTCGTCGCCGGGCGCCAGCTCGCGGGACACGTTGGTGTAGTGCCGGTTGATGGCCTTCATCAGGAACCAGAAGACCGTCATCGCGACCACCGCGATCCACGCTCCGTGGGTGAACTTGAAGGCCAGCACGACGATCAGCACGAGGCCGGTCGTGATCCCGGCGACGAAGTTGATGACCCGCTTGCGGTACATGACCCGCCGCTCGCGCCGGTCCGAGACGCCGACCAGCTGGCGGTTCCAGTGCCGGACCATGCCGGTCTGCGACAGCGTGAACGACACGAACACGCCGACGATGTAGAGCTGGATCAGCTTGGTGGGGTTGGCGTTGAAGGCGTAGATGAGAATCCCGGCGAAAGCCGCCAGGATGAGGATGCCGTTGCTGAAGACGAGTCGGTCGCCGCGGGTGTGCAGCTGGCGGGGCAGGTAACGGTCCTCGGCAAGGATCGACGCCAGCACCGGGAAACCGTTGAACGCGGTGTTCGCCGCGAGCACCAGGATCAGGGCCGTCACGAGCTGCACGAAGTAGAACAGCGGTGAGGTGTTCGAGCCGAACACGGCCTCGCCGATCTGCGCGATCACGGTGGGCTGCAGCTTGTCGGCGCCGTAACCGACGAGCTGTGAGCTGCTCTCGGTGACGTGGACCTTCGCGTGGATCGCCAGGTAGGTCACGCCGAGGAACATCGTGACGGCGAGCACGCCCAGGACGGTCAGGGTCGCCGCGGCGTTCTTGCTCTTGGGCTTCTGGAAGGCGGGCACACCGTTGCTGATCGCCTCGACGCCCGTGAGTGCGGTGCAGCCCGAGGCGAAGGCGCGGGCCCCCAGCAGGACCACGGCAGCGGTCCCGAGGTTGGTGAAACCGGCCTCAGGCGAGATGGCGTACTTGGCCGACGTCGCAATCACGGCGTGGCCGCCGGCGATCCGGTAGATGCCGTAGCCGACCATCCCGATGATCGCCACCATGAACGCGTAGGTCGGGAGCGCGAACGCCGTACCGCTCTCCCGGATGCCACGCAGGTTGAGCAGCACGATGACGCCGACGACGATCAGGGTCGCCACCGCCTCGTGCCCAGCGACGAAGCTGAACGCGTCGGTCGACCCCAGGTTGGCGATGCCGGCCGACGCCGACACCGCGACGGTCAGCACGTAGTCGACGAGCAGGGCTGCAGCCACGATCAGCCCGAAGGACGGCCCGAGGTTGGTGTTGGCCACCTCGTAGTCGCCGCCGCCCGAGGGGTAGGCGTGGACGTTCTGCCGGTAGGCCGCGATGACCACCGCGAGGACCACCCCGACGGTGCCCGCTGCGTACCAGGTCAGGCTGAGGTGGGCGGTGCCGGCCAGCGCCAGTACGACGAGAATCTCCTGCGTCGCGTAGGCCACCGAGGACAGCGCGTCGCTGGCGAACACCGGCAGCGCGATCTTCTTCGGGAGCAGCGTCTCGCCCAGCTTGTTGCTTGCGAGCGCGCGTCCGAGCAGGACACGCTTGAGAAGGTCACCGGCGGCTGGCACGCGTTGCAGCCTAGGGCCGCGCGGTTCCGTGTAGCGTTCTACGAGGCTCAGGCACCCCGTCGAGGCCACCGGAGGAACACCTGTGCACGTCGTGATCATGGGCTGTGGGCGCGTCGGCTCGGCCTTGGCGAGAGCCCTCGAGTCGGGAGGTCACTCGGTGGCCGTCGTCGACCGCGACGCCGTCGCGTTCCGCCGGCTCGCCGTGGAGTTCTCCGGCCAGCGGGTGACGGGGATCGGCTTCGACCGGGACACCCTCATCGAGGCAGGCATCGAGCGGGCCGAGGCGTTCGCCGCTGTCAGCTCCGGTGACAACTCCAACATCATCGCCGCGCGGGTGGCCCGGGAGACATTCGGCATCGAGAACGTCGTCGCCCGCATCTACGACCCGCGCCGCGCCGAGGTCTACACCAAGCTCGGCATCCCAACGGTCGCAACGGTCCGCTGGACCGCCGACCAGGTCATGCGCCGCCTGCTGCCGACGGGGATGCTCAGCGAGTGGCGCGACCCCAGCGGGCACGTGGTCCTCGCCGAGCTCGACTACTCCCCCGCCTGGGTCGGCCACCGGGTCTCCGCCCTGGAGGACGCGTCGGGCGCGCGGGTCGCGCTGCTGACCCGCTTCGGCGACGGGGTGCTGCCGCGGCGCGACACGGTCCTTCAGGACGGTGACCTCGTACACGTGACCATGGTGTGGGCCGACCGTGAGCAGGTCGAGCGCGCCTTCCACGCCGGTCCTACCGAGGGGCACTGACATGCGCGTCGCCATCGCGGGGGCCGGCAACGTCGGCCGCTCCATCGCCTCCGAGCTGCTGGGCAACGGTCACAGTGTGCTGCTCATCGAGCGTGAGCAACGCTCGATGAAGGTCGCCACCGTGCCGACTGCCGAATGGCTGCTCGGCGACGCCTGCGAGATCGACAGCCTCGTGCAGGCCCGCCTCAACGAGTGCGACGTGGTTGTCGCCGCCACCGGTGACGACAAGGCCAACCTGGTCCTGTCGCTCCTGGCCAAGACCGAGTTCGGGGTCGACCGTGTCGTCGCCCGCGTGAACCACCCCAAGAACGAGTGGCTGTTCAACGAGTCGTGGGGCGTCGACGTCAGCGTCTCGAGTCCCCGCCTGCTGGCCGCGGTCGTCGAGGAGGCCGTGAGCGTCGGCGACCTCGTCCGCCTGATGACCTTCCGCCAGGGCCAGGCCAACCTGGTCGAGCTCACCCTCGCCCCGGACGCCCACCTGGTCGGCAAGACCCTCGCCTCGGTCGCCTGGCCGGTCGACAGCGCCCTCGTCGCGATCATCCGCGAGGGCAGGGTCCTCACGCCCTCCCCCGACGCTGCCCTCGAGGCCGGAGACGAGCTGCTGCTGGTCGCGACGGCGGAGGTGGAGGAGGCGCTGGACGCCCTCCTCAGCCGCTCGCAGGGTGACTAGGCCGCCTGCTCCGGTTCCGACGCGGGTACGTCGGCAGCCTTGACCAGCGCCACCGTATAGAGGGCCGAGCCGATGATCAGCGGCCACTTCACGGCGTTGATCACGATCAGGATGACGAGGTTGTCGGAGGCCGCGTCCCCGACGGACAGCGCCACCGCCGAGGCGACGGCGGCCCGGATGAGGAACGACACGCACCAGACCGCCGTGGCCCGGGTGCAGGCGCGGCGCAGCGGCTCGTGCTCGCGCCAGACGGCGTAGCGCGGGTCGATCGCCGCCAGTGCCAGCGCGACGGCGGGACGGCGGACAAGCAGCGAGATCCCGAAGGCCAGCCCCGAGCCGGCGGTGATGAGGATCCCAGGCAGGAAGAAGCCCTTACCGGTGCCTGTGCTGCGCACGATCAGGACCGCGAGCAGCAGCCCGAAGAACCCGCTGAACGCCTGCTTCAGCGACTCCCCACGCACCGTGCGCAGCACCACGATGACCAGTCCCCCGACGACCGCCGCGCTGATCGCCTGGTTACGGGTGGCGAAGAAGTTGGCGACGACGAACACGGTCGACGGGACAGAGCTGTCGATGAGGCCCCGGGTACCGCCGAAGACTTCGAGCAGGGTCGCGGTCGACAGCTCCTTCGGCGCGGGGGCGGGAGCGTCAGCCACCGGTCGCGCGCAGCTCGTAAGCCGGGTTGAACAAGGTGGCCTGGCCGTCACGACGCGTCAGCCGACCACGGGCGACGAGGGTGCGCCCCGGGTCGATCCCGCGGATCCGCCGACGGCCCAGCCAGACCAGCGTCACCGTTCCGGTGCCGTCGTACAGCTCGGCCTCCAAGGTCGGGACACCGGCCAGCGGACGCAGGACGACCGCCCGCAGGGTGCCGGCGACGCAGACCGGCGAACCGACCGAGCACAGGTTGACGGCCGTGGCGCCCACCGAGGAGGTCTCCGAGCGCAACTCGGCGCTGTCGACGTCCTGCTCGTCGGCGGTGAAACGCTGGAAGGCCCGCTTCATACGGCCCGGCTCGTTGCCCACCACCCCAGGGTAGACCGGCGCAGCGCCTGTCACACGGCCGTCGAGGGCAGCAGCCGGGCGAAGGCGCCGGCGACGTCGCCGTACCGACCGGAGACAAGGGCAAGGCCGAGGACCACGAGGACGGACGCACCGACCAGCGAGACCCACCGGGAGGCCCGGTTGAGGCGCAGCGACAGGCCCGGGGAGGCGGCGAGCGCCAGGCCGGCGAGCACGAACGGGATTCCCAGGCCGAGGGCGTAGGCGGTCAGGAGCAACGCGCCGGTGCCGGCGCCCCCGGAGGTGGCCGCGAACGCCAATACCGAGCCCAGGAACGGCCCCACGCACGGGGTGAACGCGGTGCCGAAGACCAGCCCGAGCAGCAGCGGTGCAGCCCACGAGCCCGACTGCGCGAGGCGCGCCCTGGTGCCGTCGGCCGACAGCGCCAGCCGGGACAGCAGGCCGAGCCGGGAGTCGAGCAGCAGCAGCACGGCCAGCAGCAGCACCAGGGCACCCCCGGCCCGCTGCACCGGACCGCCGGCCTGCCGAACGGCCGAGCCCGCCCCACCGGCGAGGGCGCCGAGGGTGACGAAGACGGAGGAGAAGCCCACGACGTACAGCAGCGAGCCGCGCACGAAGGACCCGGACGAGCCGGACAGCACCCCCACGTAGGCCGGCAGCAGCGGGATGGTGCACGGGGCCAGGAACGACACGACCCCGCTGCCGAGGGCCACGACCAGGGCGAGGAGCACGTCAGCCGCCGTAGGTGAAGGTGAAGAAGCGGGCGCCGGTGCTCTGGGCACGCAGCTCCACGGTGCCGTCCTCGATGGTCGCCCCGGTGACCAGGTGCAGCAGGTCCTGGCTGTCCAGCCGCGCGACGGTCCGCCCGTCGACGACGGTCAGCGAACGCCCGCGTCGGTCCGCGGGGACGGGCTTGCCGTCGAGGGTCACCTCCAGCACCACCGGACCGGAGACGGGGGCAGTGGTGGCGTAGACGTCCTTGGCGTGGAACTTCTGCGTGATGGCTCCGCCCGCGTCGAGCTGGAGGTACTCGGCGCCGCCGGTCACCGAGCCGCTCAGTGCGATCTTGTCGCGGTCCTGGGGGCCGTCCTTGCGGACGACGGACTTGCCCGGCTCGACGAGGCCGCCGGAGCCGATGGAGGCCCCCCCGCGCTCGGCTCCGAGGTAGGTCTCAGGCGTCAGGTCGCTGCCGACGTCACCGGGCTGCTCGGTCGTCGGCACCTCGCCGATCCGGGCGGCAGGCACGGTGCCGCCCTCGGCGAGTACCGCCCGGACCGCGTCCTCGATGTCACTGTCGCCACCCTCGCCGATGTGGCCGTAGCGGACCTTGCCCTGCCGGTCCACGAGGTAGTTGGCCGGCCAGGAGTTGTTCTGGTAGGCGTTCCAGGTGGCCATCTCGGGGTCCTCGGCGACCGGCCACGTCACGCCGAGATCCTTCACTGCGCGAGCCACGTTGGCGTGTACCTTCTCGAAGCCGAACTCGGGGCTGTGAATGCCCAGCACCACCAGCCCCGAGCTGCCGTAGGCCTTGGTGAGTGTGCGCAGGAACGGGAACGTGCGCCGGCAGTTGATGCACGTGTAGGTCCAGAAGTCGATCAGGACCACCTTGCCGCGCAGCGACTTCATCGTCAGGGGGGCGGTGTTGTCGAAGTCCGACACCCCGGCCAGCTCCGGCACGGTGGAGGCCTCGGCGGCGCTCAGGATGCGCGGTCCGCCGGTGGTCGACTTCAGGACCTTCTCGGGGTTGCTGCCGAGCGCGAACACGACCGCGACGACGGCGACCACGGTCACGAGGGCGGCCGCGAGCGCGGCACGACGGGGGTTCACAGCTAGATCATCGCTGGTCTGGCCGCTCCGGTCTGCCCGCTCGATGTGACGAAGGCCTAACGGATCTCGGTGATCTCGGGGCCGCGCTCCGGCATCTTCAGCCCGGACTCCTGGCCGAGGGCCGCAGCCTCGTCCTCGACGGCCTGTACGGCGTCGGCCGGCAAGGTGAGGGGCAACGGGTCGCGCACGGCCATCGGGTCGTTGCCGCGTACGACGACCACGTGCCGCATGGCCTCGAGCAACGGCGCTGCCGCGGGGTCCTCGGTGGCTCCCGGACCGGTCACCAGGCCGCGCAGGAACCAGCGGGGACCGTCGACGCCGACGAAGCGCGCGGGAGCCAGGACCACACCCTGCCCCGGTACGTCGGTCGGGACCGCCGCCCGCAGCTCGGTGCCGAGCGTGCCGTCGGCCTCCGCTGCCTGGCCACCGCCGGCCGTCAGGGCGTCGCGGATCTCGGTGCGGACCTCCTGCCAGATGCCTTCGGTCTTGGGGGCGGCGAAGGCGTTGAGCTGCAGGGCCGACTCGCCGTGCACGAGGGTGGCCGCGACGACCTCCCCCTCGGGGTTGACCTCCAGCCGCACGTCGAGGTCGGGCAGGACGACCACCTGCAGGCCTCCGAGGTCCAGCCGGGGCGTCTCCACCTCGGGTGCGTCGGCGAGGTCCCACGGACCCTGCGGGCGCGTCAGCGTCGCGATCCGCTCCTCGTGCTCCAGCCGGGCGATCTCGGCGAGCAGCTCCGCGTCCTCGAGGGCACGGTCGTCGTCGTCGAGGTCGTCCACGAAGGAGCCGGGGTCGACCTCGGGCTCGACCTTCTTGCGTCCGAACGCCACTTACTGACCTCCTGCTCGACCGGCACCATCGCCGGGACTGCTCTGTCGATCCTGTCGATCCTGTCGATCCTGCGCGGGCCCGGGGCGGACCCCGAAGCCCCCTGTGGACCCGTGCCCACCGGAACCGCGTTGGGTGACGGTCAGCATGTCGGTCTCGACCCATGCGACCTGCTCGACGCGCTGGATGACGAGCTGGGCCACCCGGTCGAGGCGGCGCAGGTGCACCGTCTCATGCGGGTCATGGTTGATGACGATCACCGTGATCTCGCCGCGGTAGCCCGCGTCGATCGTGCCGGGCGCGTTGACCAGTCCCACGCCGTGGTGTGCGGCCAGGCCTGAGCGGGGGTGTACGAATCCGGCGTACCCGTCGGGGAGGGCGACCGCGATCCCGGTCGGCAGGACGGCCCGCTCACCCGGAGCGATCTCGGCGTCGACCGTGGTGACGAGATCACAGCCGGCGTCGCCCGGCCGGGCGTAGGCGGGCAGGGGGACCTCAGGGTCCAGCCGCGTCAGGGCGATCTCGAGTACCTCCACGGACCGAGACCGTACCGTGGCCGCATGCCGAACAGCGTGCTCGTCACCGGAGCCAACAGCGGGATCGGCCTGGTGACCTGCCTGGAACTGGCCACTGCCGGCTGGGAGGTCATCGGGTCGGCGCGTACGGCGGACAAGGCTGCACACCTCGTGGACGTCGCCGCGCAGCAGGGCCTGACGGTCCGGACGGTGCTGCTCAACGTCGACGACGCCGCCTCGTGCGCCGCCGCCGTGCGGGAGGTCGGGCAGGTGGACGCGCTCGTCAACAACGCCGGGTACGCACTGTCGGGCGCGGTCGAGGACCTGTCCGACGAGCAGGTTCGCGCTCAGCTCGAGACCAACGTCGTGGCGCCGCTGCGACTGGCCCGCCTCGTGCTGCCGGGCATGCGCGAACGAGGCGACGGCCGGATCGTCAACGTCTCCTCCGTCGCCGGACGCCTCACGACCCCCCTGATGGGCTGGTACTGCGCGTCCAAGCACGCCTTGGAGGCGGTCACCGACGCGCTCCGGATGGAGGTTGCGGGCGACGGGGTGAAGGTGTCGCTCGTCGAGCCCGGGATGTTCGCGACCGACGTGTGGTCGGCCGCCCAGAGCGGCGGCTTCCCGGCCGCGAGCACCCCCCGCTATGCCGCGGCGTATGCGCGTGGGGAGTCCCTCGGGTCCCGCTCCCACAAGCTTCCCGACCCGGTCTGGGTGGCCCGGACGATCCGCGTGGCGCTGACCAACCCGGTGCCGCTCGCCCGCTACGTCGTCGGGGCGGACGCCGTCGCCGGGATCGCCCTCGAGACGGTCCTGCCGACCGTCCTGCTCGACTACGCCAAGCAGGTCAGCACCGGGCTGCGCTCGGCCAGCCGGCTGCCCCTGGTGTCCCGCCTGCTGCCATGACCTACCGGGAGAACTGGCGGGTTCCCGTGTGGTGGGCGGTGATCGGTCTGGGTCTCGGGCTCGGAGCAGCCGCCGAGGTGCACCAGGGAGCGGGCGGGCTGCGGGCCGTCCTGCCCTATGTCCTCATCCCGCTCGTCGTCGTCTGTGCCCTGGTGTACCTGTCCCGTCACCGGGTCCTCGTGCAGTACGGCGTCCTGCACGTGCCCGGCGCCCGCGCCCCCCTGGACGCCTTCGACGCCCCCGAAACCCTCGACCGGGAAGGACTTCGGCTCTACCTCGGACCGGCGGCGAAGCGGCACGCCTTCCTGGCCGTGAAGCCCTGGCACCACGCTGCGGTCCTGCTCACGGTGACCGACCCCGAGGACGAGACGCCGTACTGGCTGGTCGGGACCCGTCACCCGGAAGCCTTCGCGGCGGCCGTCCAGTCCGGGCTCTAGCCTGCACGGCGTGACCCTCTCGGATGCAGACCTCGCCTTCGCCGGCGTCAACGGCCAGCGGGCCCTGCTCCGGGACGGCAGCGTGACAGCCGTCCAGCTGCTCGAGCTGAGCCTGCGCCGGATCCGCGAGCTCGACCCCGCCGTCGGTGCCTTCCGGACGCTGTTCAGCTCGGCGCGCGCGGAGGCCGAGGCCGCCGACGTCGCCTTGGCCGCGGGTGATGAGCGCGCGCTGCTCGGAGTGCCCATGGCCGTCAAGGACAACCTCCCCGTCGCCGGGCAGTCACAGCTACAGGGGACCGGCTCCCCGCAGCCGCCGGCGACCGAGGACGCCGAGATCGCCCGCCGGCTGCGCTCGGCCGGCGCCGTCCTCGTCGGCTCGACGAACCTGCCCGAGCTCGCACTGTGGCCGTTCACCGAGAGCCGGACGTTCGGCGCCACCCGCAACCCGTGGGGCCTGGACCACACGCCCGGCGGCTCCTCCGGCGGCAGCGCCGCGGCCGTCGCCGCGGGGATGGTCGCGGCGGCGCACGCCACCGACGGTGGCGGCTCGATCCGGATCCCGGCGGCCTGCTGCGGGCTCGTGGGCCTCAAGCCGACCCGCGGCTTCGTCTCCCTGGCCCCCGACCTCGAGCACTGGCACGGCCTGTCGGTCGCAGGCTGCGTGACCCGCTCGGTCGAGGACACGGTCACCGTGTTGAACGTCCTGCAGGACACCGCGCTGGCCCTCACCGACCCGGGACCGCTCCGGATCGCCTGGTCGACGACGACGCCGTCACCCGCGCCCCTGGACCCGGTCGTCCGCGGTGCGCTCGAGGCCGTCGTACGACGCCTCGGGGCGCTCGGGCACACGACGATGCCCGCCGACCCGTCGTACGCCGGCGTGCCGGAGTCGTTCCTGGTGCGCTTCTGCGCCGGCGTTGCGGACGATCTTGACAAGCTCGTCGACCCGACCGCGACCGAGCCGCGCACCCGGTTGGTGGCTGCCCTGGGCCGACGGCTGCGTGGGCGACCGCTGCGGCGGGCCCTGCGGCTCGGTGAGCAGGCCGCTGCGCGCCTCGCGGTGATGCCGGGCGGAGCCGACCTGCTCCTGAGCCCCACGCTCGGCACCCCGCCGAAGCGGGTCGGGGCGCTGACGGGCCGGCGCACCCTGGTCCTCGCGGGCCGCGGCGTGCCCTACACGCCGGCCTGGAACGTCGCGGGCCTGCCCGCCCTCGCCCTGCCCGCCGGCTACACGGTGGACGGCCTGCCCCTGTCCGTCCAGCTCGTCGGTCCGCCCCACAGCGAGGCGCTGCTGCTGTCGGTCGCCGCCCAGCTGCAGGACTGGACCGGCGCCCGCCCGCCTCATTCCTGAGATCCCCACCACGGCTGTGAACCGTCGGTAACCTAAGTCGGTGAGCTCCGCCGCCCCCGCACCCGGTGTCGACCTGGACGCGCTGCTCCCCAGCCGCGTGCGGAGAACGCTGGCGGGCTCGGTCCTGGGCGACCGGGTGGCGACCGTCGTCTTCGACGTGGGTCACAGCCAGTGGACGGTCGATCTCGACCGTGGCAGCACCCGCGTCCGGCGCGGCGCCGGCCCCGAACCCACCCTTGTCGTCCGCGGCACGCCGTCGGTCCTGGCGGACGTGATCGCCGGACGGACCTCGGGCATCAACGCCTTCCTTTCCGGCCAGATCACGGTCCGCGGTGACCTCGGGCTGTCCCTCCAGCTCGACGGGCTGTTCGAGGACGGCTCGCCACGGCCCACCTCGTTTCCAAGGGCCCGGGAGGTGCTCGCCATGGGCATCCGCACCGCCTACCTCGAAGCGGGGCCGCCCGACGCCCCGCCGGTCCTGCTGCTCCACGGCCTCGGTGCCACCAACGCATCCCTGCTGCCGTGCCTGGCCGACCTGTCCCGCGACCACCGCGTCCTCGCCCCCGACCTGCCCGGCTTCGGCCAGAGTGCAGCCCCCTCGGCCTCCTACACCCCTGCCTGGTACGCCGCCTGGGTCGAGTCGTTCCAGCACGAGGTGGGCGCCCGCCGGGCCGTCGTACTCGGCAACTCACTCGGCGGTCGCATCGCCCTCGAGGCCGGTCTCACGCACCCCCGCTCGGTCCGCGGCCTGGTGCTGGTGACGCCGTCGCCGGCCTTCCGACGGCTACGCCAGCTCGTCCCCGCCGTACGCCTGATGCGCCCTGAGCTGGCGCATCTTCCTGTCCGCTTGAGCCACCGGCTCGTCGTCGAGGCGATAAGGGGCATGTTCAGCGACCCCGACCGCCTGTCCACCACCTGGTACGACGCCGCCGCCGACGAGTGCGTGCGGGTCTTCCGGTCCAGCGCCCACCGGGTGTCGTTCTTCAGCGTCGCGCGACAGATCTTCCTCGAGGACGCCCACGGCCGCAACGGCTTCTGGGACCGGCTGGCCGGGCTCGAACCGCCCGCGCTGTTCCTCTGGGGCGACCGCGACCGCCTCGTACCCGCGTCGTTCGCCCGGCACGTCACGGACGCGCTACCGAGGGCGCACTCGGTCGTGCTGGAGGACTCCGGGCACGTGCCGCAATTTGAGCACCCGGAGGTCACGATGGCCCTGGTCCGCGGCTTTCTGGCCGAGCTACCCGCTCCCTGAACTGCCTCGGACGGCGCTCGTCCGAGCTACCCACTAGCGTCGGCGCCGTGACTGCCTCGACCGCTCCCCCCGTCCCGGCCGGCCAGAGCCGGGCCGACCGGCACCCCTTCCTGGTGCTCGCGATCGTCCTCACGGCCGTGTTCGTGCAGCTGCTGGACGTGTCGATCGTCAACGTGGCGATCCCGTCGATCCAGAAGGACATCGGCGCCTCGTTCGCCGCCATCCAACTGGTCCTTGCCGGCTACCAGCTCGCCTTCGCCTGCCTGCTGATCACCGGCGCCCGTCTCGGCGACATCTTCGGCCGCAAGAAGCTGTTCATGATCGGGATGACGACCTTCACCATCGCGTCCGCGCTGTGCGGGCTGGCGCCCAACGCCACGACCTTGGTGCTGGCCCGCGTGCTGCAGGGCATCGGAAGCGGTCTGATGTTCCCGCAGGTCCTGGCGGTCATCCAGGTGACGATCCCCCCGAAGGAGCGCGGGCGGGCGTTCGGGATCTTCGGCGCCACGATCGGGATCGCGACCATCTTGGGCCCGCTGATCGGCGGAGTGCTGATCAGCGCCAACCTGTTCGGGACCGACTGGCGGATGATCTTCCTGGTCAACATCCCGATCGGTGTCATCGCCCTCATCGCGGCGTTCGTGGAGCTTCCCGACAGCAAGGCCCCGGACGCGCCCCGCCTCGATGTCCCCGGGGCCTTGCTCGTCACGGCCGGGCTGTTCCTGCTGATCTATCCGCTGACCGAGGGCCGGGAGAAAGGCTGGCCGGTGTGGATCTACGTCATGCTGGTTGCGTCCGTGCCGTTCCTGGTCGCTTTCGTGCGGCTGCAGCAGAAGAAGACCGCGGCTCGTACCGATCCGCTGATGCTCATGACCCTGTTCGCCAACAGGTCCTTTCGGACCGGGTTGGTCCTGTCGTTGGTCTTCTTCGCCGGCATCCCCGCATTCTTCTTCAGCTTCAGCCTGTACCTGCAGGTCGGACTGGGCTTCACGGCCCTGCACGCCGGGCTCACGACCTTCCCGTTCGCGGTGGCATCAGCTTTCGCATCCTCCCGTTCCGACGGGCTGGCGCAGCGCCTGGGCACCCGGGTCCTCACGATCGGCGCGGGCCTGCTCGCGCTCGGCATGGTCGTCGTGATCGTCGTGCTGCACGCTGCCGGTACCACCCTGAGCTCCTACCAGATCGCGCCGTTCCTGCTCATCGCCGGCCTTGGCCTGGGCCTGTTCATCGCCCCGCTCACCAACCTGGTCCTCGCCGGCATCGGAGGCCGCGAGGCCGGCTCGGCCTCGGGCGTCCTGTCCACGAGCCAGCAGGTCGGCGGCGCGCTGGGTGTCGCCCTCATCGGGCTGATCCTGTTCGGGGTCCTCGGCAGCAACGCGTCCGCCGCGGCCCGCGATGAGAGCCCGGCGCTGGCGAGGGCGCTGACCGCTGCCGGCACCCCCGCGACCGGGACCGCCACCGCCGTACAGGCCTTCGAGCGCTGCTTCGTCCTGCGCTCGAAGGCCCCTGACCCGTCAGCCATTCCGAAGGGATGCGCCACGAGGGCCAGCGGCCCCGCGGCCAAGGCCTTCGCCGACGCCGGTACGCAGGCGCGCAAGGCGAACTTCCTGCGCGCCCTCGAGCTCAGCCTGCTGTTCGAGGTCGCTGTCTTCCTGATCGCGATGGCCGTCACGACGCTGCTCCCCAAGGTCGCGAGGGGTCAGCTCGGACACGCGCCGGCCGCCGACGCCTGACCGCTACCTGCGCGGCTGCAGGTCGCTCACGAGCGACTCCCCCAGAGAGACCGTCTCGCGGCGGTTGAGCTCCGCGCCGGCAACCGCACCGGCGAAGAACGGCGCCAGCGAGGTCAGGTTGCGACCGAGTCGGCGGACGATCCGCTGCCGCAGCTGCTGACGGGCGGCGCTGCTCAGGACGGATGACAGCGACGGCGCGGCACCGTCCCGGTCCAGGCCGCGCTTGGCTGCCCAGGACGTGAGATAGGCCACGGTCCGCTGGGGGGTGGAGCCCTTCGGAGACCGCCCGTAGACGACGTGCAGCTCGGCGACCAGCTTCAGCTCGACCGCGACGACGGCGAGGGTCTCGGCGGCGAGCTGCACCGGTGCGGCCAGTAGCGCCGGCGGAGCCGCGAACTCGACCGACGCCAGCGCCCCCGCAGCGGCGCCGAGCCCGGCTGTGGTCATCGCCGCGTTCTTGATGAGAGCCCGCGCGAGGTCGTCGCCGGACAGGCCGTGGTGATGGGACCTCAGCGACAGCAGGTCACGCACGGGCAGGTGTGGAGCGATGTCGTCGGTGACGAGGTCGACCAGAACCTTGCCGGACAGGGCGGCTCGCGCACCGGCCGCACGCAGGACACCCGACAGGGACCGGGTTAGCGCCGCGAGCAGTCGCCCGCGCTCGCTACGGTCCAGCGCCTCGTCGGACAGTCGGCCCAGGATCTCCCCGACGTCACCGGTCAGCTTGACCCCCTTGACCGGCTTCACCCGCCTGACCGGTCCTACGCGCACTCGCGGCAGGTCAGGCGGCCGCCCTTGTCGGAGGCGAGCTGGCTGCGGTGGTGGACGAGGAAGCAGGTCGAGCAGGTGAACTCGTCGCTCTGCTTCGGCAGGACCTTGACGGTGAGCTCCTCGCCGGACAGGTCGGCTCCCGGCAGCTCGAGTGCCTCAGCAAGGTCGGTCTCGTCGACGTCGACGCTGCTGGACTGGGCCTCGGCCCGGCGGGCCTTGAGCTCCTCGAGGCTGTCCTCGCCGAGGTCGTCCGCTTCGGAGCGGCGGGGGGTGTCGTAATCGGTGGCCATGGTGGTCAGGCTCTCTTTCTATTGCGTCCGGCGCGGGGACAACGCGCGACGGCGTCGTTCTGTGCCCGAGGGCGGGAGATCTTGTGAGGTGGAGCGGCAGAGGGTAGTGCCTCTCGCGCTCGCTGGCCTACCCTGATCGGGCCCGGTTCACCTGCGGATTGCCTGTGCGTCGGCCAGCTGGCCGTACGCGCCCCAGATCAGGTCCGTCAGCAGCTCGCTGAGCACGCCGCGGTCGGTGTCCCGCTCCTCCAGCCAACGCTCGCCGGCAGCCTGTACGAGGCCCACGATGCCAGCCGCCCAGACCGGCGCCCGGACGTCGTCGGAGGCCAGCCGCAACTCGTGCGTGATGCCGGCGGCGAGCAGCTCCTGCATCCGGCGGACGAACCCGCGGACCGGGCCGTGGACCGGGGCGGCCTCCTCCGACTGCACCAGGAACCGGTAGACCTGCGGTTCGGTCCCGATCACGGCCAGGTAGGTGTCGATGGTCCGCAGCACCCGCACCCGCGGCGCCCCGCCGCCGGTGAGTGAGTCCACCAGGGCATCGAGCAGCCGGTCGGTGTGCCGGCCCGCGAGCGCGGCGTACAGGCCGCTCTTGTCCCCGAAGTGGCGGTACAGGATCGGCTTGGTGATCCCGGCCTCGGCGGCGATGGCCGCCATCGACGCCGAGGCCCCCTCGCGCTGCACGACCAGGTCCGCCGCCGCGAGCAGGCTCTCTCGGCGGGCGTCCCGGTCCTGCAGCAGCGTCATGGGATCTGGTGCCCCGAGATGGCGCGGCTGATGATCAGTCGCTGGATCTCGCTGGTGCCCTCGAAGATCGTGTAGATCTTCGCGTCGCGGTGCCAGCGCTCGACGGGGTACTCCCGGGTGTAGCCGTTGCCGCCGAGGATCTGGATGGCCTTCTCGGTGACGTCGACGGCGGTCTCACCGGCGTACAGCTTGGACATCGAGCCCTCGCCGGAGGTGAACGGGACGCCGTTGCGACCCATCCAGGCCGCACGCCAGACCAGCAGGCGGGAGGCGTCGATCTTGGTCTTCATGTCGGCGAGCATGAACGCGATGCCCTGGTTCTGGACGATCGGGCGGCCGAACTGCTCGCGGGTCCTGGCGTAGTCCAGGGAGTACTCGTAGGCGGCGCGGGCGATGCCGACGGCCTGCGCTCCGACCGACGGCCGCGAGGCCTCGAAGGTCGCCATCGCCGCCTGGCCACCCTTCTCGCGGCTACCCGACTGCGACTCGCCACGCTCGAGGGCGGCCTGCCGTTCGCGGCCCTTGGCCAGGCGCACGTCGAGGCGCTCCTTGCCGCCGAGCAGCTGGCTGCCGGGGATGCGGCAGTTGTCGAGGATGACCTCGCTGGTGTGCGAGGCCCGGATCCCGTGCTTTTTGAACTTCTGGCCCTGCGACAGGCCACGACCCTTCGAGTCCGGGCCGAGCACGAAGGAGGCCTGCCCACGGGCCTTCAGCGAGGCGTCGACGGACGCGACGACCACGTGCACGTCGGCGATACCGCCGTTGGTGATCCAGGTCTTGACGCCGTTGAGGACCCACTCGTCGGTCTTCTCGTCGTAGACGGCGGTGGTCTTCATCGAGGACACGTCGGAGCCGGCGTTCGGCTCGGAGACGGCCAGCGCGCACAGCGTGACGTCGTCGGGCGTGCCGAAGCACCGGGGGGCCCACTCCGCGAGCTGCTCAGGGGTGCCGTTGCCCAAGATCGCGGCCAGTCCGAGGGTTGACCCGACGATCGACAGGCCGATACCGGCGTCGCCCCAGAAGATCTCCTCCATGGCGACCGGCAGGCTGATTCCCGACTCGTCGCCCCAGATGGTGGCGAAGAAGTCCAGCGAGTAGATACCGGCTCGCGCCGCCTCCTGGATGACCGGCCAGGGGGTCTGCTCTCGCTCGTCCCACTCGCTCGCGGCGGGACGGATGACGTCGGTGGAGAACTCGTGCAGCCACTTCTGGAGTGTCTGCTGGTCCTCGGTGAGCTCAAGGGTGAAGCCGGCCATGGTCTAGGCGCTCCTGTGGGTGATCGATCCCTGGACGAAGGTCGGCTTTGTTCCGGGGAAGTAGGGGGACGGGGTGAGCTCGGACGAGGGGAGGAACTGGGGGAACCGGGAGTCCCGCTGCGACCTGTCGGCCAGTGCCTTCTCCTTGATCACGGAGTTGTACTGGTCGGCCAGCGCCTCAGGGGTGTTCGTGTTGAGGACGACCTCGCGCTCCCACGTGCGGGCGCTCCTGGCGACCCCCGGGATGCGCGAGTGCTCAGGGACGAGGCACTCGACGGCGATGGCGTTCTCGCTGACGGCCCAGATGCCGTCGGAGGTGTTGAGCACGAGGGACTGGTTGCCCAGCGCGTGCCCGGGGGTGGCGACCAGGGCCACACCCGGACCGAGCAGCACATCGCCCTCGATCGCGACCAGCCTGTCGACCGCCAGGTCGGTATAGGTGTCCGGCTGGTACCACTGGCGCTGCAGCGGGTGCAGGTCCGCCATCGCCTCGAGCTCCTTGCGCTGCACCAGGAGCTGGGCGTTCGGGAAGGCCGCCTCGGTGGTGGAGGTGCCGACCCAGCGGCGGACGTCCTGGGTGTGCAGGTGGTCGAAGGCGAGGTAGTCGACCTCCTCCGGCGCGATGCCGAGGGCGCCGAGGTTCTCCAGCACGGTCGCGTGCCGGGTCACGATGCGGCTCTGCAGCCGTGCGGGCGTCTGGGCGTTCATCCGCGCGAAGTAGGGCGTGTACTCCCCCCTCTCGTGGTCGCTCGGCTCGAACACGAGCGTCCTGGTGCGGCCGGAGTCAGCCCAGCGGACGACGAGCATCCGGTTCGTGATCGACAGGTACGGCGAGGGCGTGAGCGCCGCCCGCCAGAGCCCGAACCGCACCGGGTACGGCAGGGTGACGAGGTCCCTGGTGGTCACGCTCGCCGGCGTTCCGGTGGCCAGCAGGTCGCGCCGGAACACCTCGGCCGCCTCGCGGACCTGGCGCAGCTGCACGCCGTACGACGCGTCCTGTTCGACGGCGTCGAAGGCGTCCAGGCGGGTGCCGACGCCGGTCGCGGCGTCACGCAGGTCGGTCAGGGGCACGGAGGGGCTCCTCGAAAGACGGGGGTTACCGGCGGTAACGCTGCCGCGTCCGGAGTGGGGTGTCAAGCGACACGTTGACAACTGTTACCAACGGTAACAGCCTTCAGTCATGGCAACTGTCAGCGTCGACGAGCTCAGTGTCCACGGCAACCTGGTGCGCTACGCCCGGGCCGGGACGACAGGTCCGGTGGTGGTGCTGATCCACGGCATGGCCTCCCGCGCCGCCCAGTGGGAGCGGGTGATGTCGACCCTGGGGGACGACTACCAGGTGATCGCACCGGACCTGCTCGGCCACGGCCTGTCGGCCAAGCCGCGCGGCGACTACTCCCTCGGCGCCCAGGCCTGCGGCATCCGCGACCTGCTCGCGGCGCTCGGTCACGACCGCGTCTCGCTCGTCGGGCACAGCCTGGGCGGCGGCATCGCGATGCAGTTCGCCTACCAGTTCCCGGAGCGGATCGAGCGCCTCGCGCTCATCAGCGCCGGTGGCCTCGGCCCCGAGGTGTCCCCCTTCCTGCGCGCGGCGACCCTGCCCGGGTCCGAGCTTGTCCTACCGATCATCGCCGGCTCGTGGGCGCGCGCCGCTGCCCGGGCGGTCGACCGCGTCGTGTCCCGCGTCGTCCCGGCCGGGATGCGCGAGGCCCTCATCGGCTTCGGCTCGCTCGGCGACGGCCCGACCCGGGAGGCCTTCGTCCACACGGCTCGCTCGGTGATCGACGTCCGCGGCCAGCGGGTCGACGGGCGCGACCGCCTCTACCTCGCTGTCGACCTGCCACTGCTGGTGGTCTGGGGCGCCAAGGACGCGATCATCCCCGTCCAGCACGGCCTGGCCGTCGGTGACGCCGTCCCGACCGCCCGCGTCGAGGTCTTCGCCCAGTCCGGTCACTTCCCGCACCTGACCGAGCCGGCCCGGCTGTCGACCCTTCTGCATGACTGGCTGTCGAGCACCGAGCCCGCCGTCCTCGACGCCCACTCGCTCACCGCGCGCCTTCGCGACCCGGCGAGCCAACCTGTCGCGTAGGTCGGCTGTCTACTTCTGGGAGGCGTCGAACTCCAGCGCCTTCTGCAGCGACACGCCGGTGCTCGCACAGCCGACGCCCTTCTCGCCGCCCTGGTCGCCGCCCGCGTAGGTCCGGACGAACTCCAGCAGCCGCGGGTCGGTCGCGGCCTGCACCTTCAGCTGCAGCCCCCACGTCGAGGCAGTGACCGGTGCGTCCTGACCGGAGTAGGGCGACACCATCACGAACTCGCGGTTGGTCTGTGCGAGCGTCGCGAGGGTCGCGATGTCAGCGGCCGGCAGGGTCGGCTGGTAGGTGATCCAGATGCCGCCGTGCTCCTCGGAGTGCACCGCGTTCTCCTTGGGCAGCTCCTCGGTGTAGACCTGGCACCTCAACCAGGCCGGGCTGTGCGCCCCGCCCACCGGCGGCGACTGCGGGTAGCTCTGCGGGTACTGCCCCTTGGTCAGGTGGTTGTGGCTCAGTGCGGTGAACACGGTCACCCCACTGATGGCAGGGCTGGGCGCCGGCTTGGCGGTGGCACCGCTCCCGCCACAGCCGGCGAGCAGGAGGACGAGGGCAACGGGAACCATGCGCACCGCGTCACCGTATGTCGTCGTCCTGCGAGGTCCACGCGTGGCAGGCTGAGCAGGTGCTCGCCCGCCCCTTCGCCCTGCTCCTGCTGCCGGCCCTGCTCGTCGCCGGCTGCTCCTCCGGTACGTCGAAAGCCGCGCCCGCTTCCCCGTCGGCCACGCCCACGCCCAAGCCCACGGCCAGGCGCACGGCCGGCCCCACCCCCACGGCGTCGCCGATCCCCGCCCGTACTCCGGCTTCCACTCCGGGGCCGGTGCGGACCCCCGGCTTCCGGCCGCCCACCGTCGTCTCGGCCGGCGGTCGGCACGCCTTCCCCATCCGCGGCTGCAGCGTGAGCTACGCGCACAGCCACCACGACTACCCGGCGACCGACATCTTCGCCGCACGGGGCTGCATCGTCGTCGCTCCCATGACCGGACGGGTCGACGAGGTCTCGACCGTCGACAGGTGGAGCAGCTCGACCAACATCGGCAGTCAGCGCGGCGGCCTGTCCTTCGCGATCGTCGGCAACGACGGCGTGCGCTACTACGGCTCGCACCTTTCGGTCGTGTCGGTCAGGGTGGGGCAGCGGGTCACCGCCGGCCAGGTGATCGGCGCGGTCGGCAACACCGGTGACTCCCGTGGCATCGCGCCGCACCTCCACTTCGGCTTGTCCTGGCCGACCCGCGCCGGGATCTGGTGGGTGCGTCGCGGCGAGGTCTACCCGTGGTCCTACCTCGACAGCTGGCGATCCGGGGGCAACGCCTCGCCGGTCGCGTCGGTCGCCGCCGCGCACCGCAGGCAGGGCGACGTGCCCGCCTGCCGCGCCGAGTGCTGACGCTTCCCGGGGCGCACGAGCTCAGCTCAGGACCTGCTCGCCCTTGCCGAGCACGACGATGCCGGCCTCGGTGATGGTGAAGCCGCGGGCCCGGTCCGCGGCCGCGTCGACGCCGATCTGAGCCCCGGGCCAGACGACGACGTTCTTGTCCAGGATGGCGTTGCGCACGATCGCGCCCTCACCGATCTCGACGTTGTGCATGAGCACGCTCGCCTCGACCTCCGCCCGGGACTGGATCCGCACCCCCGGCGACAGGATCGACGTGCGAACGGTGCTCCCGGAGACGATCACGCCCTGGCTGACGAGGCTGTTGATCGCCGTACCGACCCGGCCTGGCTCGTCGAAGACGAACTTCGCGGGGGGCAGCGACGGGGCGCTGGTGAGGATCGGCCACTGCCGGTTGTAGAGGTTGAAAACCGGGTGTACCGACACGAGGTCCATGTGGGCGTCGTAGTAGGAGTCGAGCGTCCCCACGTCGCGCCAGTAACCCCTGTCCCGATCGGTCGAGCCGGGTACGTCGTTCTGGTCGAAGTCGTAGACCTCCGCGCCCTGCCGCTCGACCATCATCGGGATGATGTTCCCGCCCATGTCATGCACGGAGCCCTCGTCACCCGCGTCGAGCTTCACGGCCTCGAGCAGTGCCTCGGTGGAGAACACGTAGTTGCCCATCGAGGCGTAGACCATCTCCGGGTCGTCGGGCAGCCCGGGCGGGTTGTCGGGCTTCTCGAGGAAGCCGGTGATCGTGCGGCCACCGCCGTCGGTCTGGATGACCCCGAAGCCCTTCGCCTCCGCGCGCGGGATCCGGATGCCGGCCACGGTCACCCCGGCTCCGCTCGCGATGTGCTGCTCGACCATCTGCCGCGGGTCCATCCGGTAGACGTGGTCCGCGCCGAACACGACGATGTGGTCGGGCTGGTCGTCGTACACGAGGTTGAGGCTCTGGTGGATGGCGTCCGCGCTACCGCGGAACCACTGGGGCCCGAGCCGTTGCTGGGCGGGCACGGGGGTCACGTAGTTGCCGAGCAGCGTCGACATCCGCCACGTCGTGGTGATGTGCCGGTCAAGGCTGTGGCTCTTGTACTGCGTGAGCACCACGATCCGCAGGTAGCCGGCGTTCACCAGGTTGGACAGCACGAAGTCGACGAGGCGGTAGATCCCGCCGAACGGCACCGCGGGCTTGGCCCGGTCGGCCGTGAGCGGGCTCAACCGCTTTCCCTCCCCACCGGCGAGGACGATTCCGAGGACCCGCGGTTCTGTCATGGGGTGATCCTCTACCACTAGGTTCGGTGTCATGCGCATCGGCATCCTGACACGCGAGTGGCCCCCGGAGATCTACGGAGGAGCAGGAGTCCATGTCGAATACCTCTGCCGCGCCCTGCAGCCACTCGTCGACGTCTCCGTACACGCCTTCGGAGGCGTCGGTGCCACCGTTCACACCCCTGACCCTCAGCTGTCCGAGGCGAACCCGGCACTGCAGACCTTGTCGGTCGACCTGCGGATGGCCGCTTCTGTCGAGGGCTGCGCCGTCCTGCACTCCCACACCTGGTATGCCGACCTGGCCGGCCACCTCGGGGCGCTGATGTGGGACGTGCCGCACGTGGTCACGACGCACTCCCTCGAGCCGCACCGGCCGTGGAAGGCCGACCAGCTCGGTGGCGGCTACCGGATCTCCTCCTGGGCGGAGAAGGTCGCCGTCCACCACGCCGCCGCGGTCATCGCCGTGTCGGAGGGGATGCGCGTCGACATCCTCGAGGTGTACCCGGGTCTGGACCCTGCGCGGGTGCAGGTGGTGCACAACGGGATCGACACCGTGGAGTACGCCCCGGTCGAGCCCGTCGACGTCCTCGAGCGCCTCGGCGTCGACCCCGCTGTCCCCTATGCCATGTTCGTCGGTCGGATCACGCACCAGAAGGGCGTCGAGCACCTGCTGCGGTCGGCGGTCTCCTGGCCTGGCCAGCTCGTGTTCTGCGCCGGCGCGCCGGACACCCCCGAGATCGCCGCTTCTGTCGCTGCCCTCGTCGCCGAGCTCCAGGCCACCCGCCCCGGGGTGATCTGGGTCCAGGACATGCTGCCCCGGCCCGACGTCATCCAGCTCCTGTCGCACGCGACGGTCTTCGTCTGTCCCTCGGTCTATGAGCCGCTGGGCATCGTCAACCTGGAGGCGATGGCCTGCGGCACCGCCGTCGTGGCGTCCCGGGTCGGTGGGATCCCCGAGGTCGTCGTCGACGGCGTGACCGGGGCCCTCGTCGACCTCGGTCCGGACTTCGAGCATTCGCTGGCCGTCGAGGTGACGGCGCTGCTGGAGGACCCGTCCCGCGCCGCTGCCATGGGAGCCGCAGGGCGGGCCCGGGCTGTCGCGGACTTCTCCTGGGACGCGATCGCCACCCGGACCGTGGAGGTCTACCGCTCCGTCCTCTGAGCCGTGGGCGCTACGCGTCGACCGTCGGTGGCACCCGGTTGGGTCCCGCCTCGGCCGGCCGGGGGCGATCCTGGCGGTGCAGCCGAACGGCAACGAGGGCGACGTCGTCCTCGGACCCCTTCGGCACGAGCCGCTCGAGAAGCCCGTCGCATAGTCCGTCGAGGTCCTCGTCAGCAAGGTCGACGAGGGTGCGTCTGAGCAGCTCGAGGCCCGTGGTCAGGCTCTGTCCGCGTCGTTCCACCAGCCCATCGGTGTAGAGCAGCACGGTCGCTCCGCGGTCGAGCGTGATGGCCGCTTCGGCGCGCTCGGTGCCGGGTTCGATGCCGAGGAGCAGGTCCGCCTCGATTCCGCCGAGGACGACGACAGAGCGGTCGGGGTTGAGCACCATGGCCGGCGGGTGCCCGGCGTTGGACCAGCGGACCCGGGTGACCCCCCGCTGCCGCTCGTCGTCGTTCTGCTCGAGACGCGCGACGACGGCCGTGGCGGTGGTGTCGACCTGCAGCCCCTGCATGGCCGCGTCAACGCCGGACAGCACCGCGGCGGGTCCTTCTCCGCTGTACCAGGCGATCCCGCGCAGCAAACTCCTGAGCTGACCCATCGCCGCGGCGGCGACGACGTCGTGACCCATCACGTCGCCGATGACGATGACGGTGGCCCCGTCGGACTGAAGGAAGGCGTCGAACCAGTCGCCGCCGACCGAAGCTGTCTCAGCCGCGGCGACGTAGCGCACGGCGATCTGGAGGTGGTCCGGCTCCGGAGGGGCGGTCAGCAGACTTCGCTGCAAGCCCTCGGCCATCCGTCGTTGCTGGTCGTAGAGCCGCGCGTTGTCGAGGGCAAGACCGGCCCGCAGACCGACCTCCTGTGCGGTTGCGATCTCCTCGGCCGAAGCGGCCGGTCGGTCGGCGCCGCGACACAGGGTGAGGACGGCCGTCAGGCTGCCACGCGCCGTCAGAGGGACGACGACTGCGGACTCAGGCGCCAGGATCCTGAGGGCCTCGCGCGCCTCGTCCGACCCGAGCGTTGGCAGCACGTCGCGAGCCGCGTTTGCCGCGATGACCACTGTCTGGTGCGTACGCCGGACTTCGTCTACCGCACCGAGCCGCTCTCGACCGATGAGCCTGGTGGCGCCGTACGTCGCCACGACGTCCCGCAAGGAGGGGTCGCGGTGCCAGAAGCCGACGTCGTGGACCTCCTTCGCCTCGACCAGCGACACCAGGCACCAGTCGGCCAGCCCCGGGACCATCAGCTGCGCGAGCCGGGCCACGGCGCCGTGCGGCTCGAGGCTGGCCGCGGCCAGCTCGGCGCTCACCGAGGCGAGGAACTCGAGGCGGGCAGTAGCCGCGTCAGCTCGCTGCCGCGCCACGTGCCGGGCCGTCACCTCCAGGAAGTACAGGGACAGGCCCTGCGCGTCTGGTACGGCACGGACGTCATACCAGCCCTGGAGGTGGTCGTACCAGGCTTCGACTTGGACGACCTGGTGGGTGTCGACCGCCCGACGGAACAACGGACCGAAGTCGGTGTCGTCGAGGTCGGGGAAGACGTCCCAGATGACCTTGCCGAGTACGTCCTCGGCTGCCATGTCGACAACGCGCGCACCTTCGTTGTTGAGGTAGATCAGCCGCCACTCCGCGTCGACCCGTGCGAAGCCGGTGGCCATCTCCTCCAACAGCCGGGCGGCCTCGTCGCGGGCCGTGCGCAGCTCGGTGATGTCGTGCGCGGTCCCCACCAGCTGTACGGCGGTTCCTGGGCCGCCGCCGATCGCGCGGCCCCGGGACGACACCCAACGGTAGGAGCCGTCGGGAAGGACGACGCGGTAGTCGGCCTGGAAGTGGCTGCAGTCCGCGACGGCGGCATCGAGACTGTCGACCAGGCGCTGGCGGTCCTCTGGGTGGATACGAGCGAAGCTGTCGGTGACGCCGGGGTCGAACTCCCCTGACGCATAGCCGAACAGGTCCTGCATCCGCTCGTCCCAGTCCATGCGGCCGGTGGGCAGCTCCCGCACGAACGACCCGATCCCGGCGGCCTCGGCGGCCACCTCCCAGCGCAGCCGGTCTGCGTCGTACTCACTGGTCACCGCCGACAGCTCCAGCTGAGCCAGGATGGCACCGGCCAGCTGCTCGATGACCCCGACGTCGAACGCCGACCAGGACCTCGCCTCGGGGCCGAAGACACACAGGACCCCGAGCATCTGGTCACTGCTGTTCGTGAGGGGCACTCCCAGGTAGGCCCCAACGGCACCGGAACGGACGGGGGGTAGGTGCGCGACGCGGTCGTCGTTCGCGGCGTCGCCGATGACCAACGGGCCGCCGAGGCCCGAGGCGACCGTGCACAACGAGTCCCCGAGCGGCGCCCGACTTCCGTTGACGCTCTCGGCGAGGCCACTTCCTGCAGCGATGGTCTGTACGTCGGTCAGCAGGGACACCTGGGCTGAGGGAGCTCCGACGAGGCGGGCCGCGAGGTCGGTGAGTCGGTCCAGCTCCGGGCTCTGACCGGCTGTGCGGAGCAGCCGCACCACAGCGTCGTGGCCGACCGTATTGGTCACGCGGGGTGTCTGCACGCACGTAGTGTGCCGTGCCCCAGGTCGGCAGCGACACTGCTGGGTCCAGGTGCCCTCGATGATCTTCTCGTCTCCCGCGGACGAACGGGTGCGACGTACGCCCTGCCGTTGTGACGTGGCGGCCACCGTGACGTCGTACGGGCCGTGCCATGCACGGGCAGGACCAGCTCAGGCGAGGACGTCGACGTCCGCGTTGCCGTCGACGAGCAGGTCGTGCAGCGCGTCGAAGACACCGGGCCCGGCCGCGACGACGAGGTCGAACCCCGCGGGGCGCCCGCGCAAGCCCGCGACCCGAGCCCCGGCCTCGACGGCGACCAGCCCGCCGGCGGACAGGTCCCAGGGCGAGAGTCCCTGCTCGAAGTAGGCGTCCAACCGGCCGGAGGCGACAGCGCACAGGTCGAGCGAGCCGGCGCCGAGCCGGCGCAGGTCCCGGACGGCCGGCACCAGGGACGGGAGCAGAAGGGACTGGGCGGCCCTGCGCCTCTCGTCGTACCCGAAGCCGGTGCCGACCAGGGAGTGGGCCAGCGCCGTGGCGGCGGAACAATGGACGGAGGCTCCGTTGAGCTGGGCGCCGCCGCCTCGGACGGCCTGCCACAGCTCGTTCTTCGACGGGTCGAACACCACCCCGACGAAGGCGCCGGAGGAGTCCTCGACGCCCAGCGACACCGCCCACTGGGGGATCCCGTAGAGGTAGTTGACGGTCCCGTCGATGGGGTCGATCACCCACCGCACCCCGGAGCTGCCGACCACCGCGCCACCCTCCTCGCCGAGGATCCCGTCGTCGGGCCGGGCCGAAACCAGCGCCGACACGAGCAGCCGTTCGACGGCCTGGTCCGCAGCCGTGACCGCGTCCGTCGGCGTCGACTTGGGGGCGAGCTCCTCGACCCCGACCCGCATCGACAGCGCGAGCGCACCCGCCTCACGCGCGAGGTCGGTCGCGAGGGCAAGCGTCCGGTCAAGGGAGGAAGCATCCATCCGGTCATCCAACCAGTGCCCGCATGTGGCACTGTGAAGTAGAACGCGATTCGGTTTCGGTGCGAGAAGGGGTACGACGGTGGACCTGACGTTCAGCAAGGAGGACGAGGACTTCAGGTCCGAGTTCCGGACCTGGCTCGATGCCAACCTGCCCGCGGACATGCGGACGTTCGCATGGTGGCGTGGCAAGAGCGCCGCCGAGAGCTTCCAGATCCGCCGCGACTGGGAGGCCACGAAGGCCCAGGCAGGCTTCTGCGGCATCCAGTGGCCCACCGAGTACGGCGGTCGCGGTGGTACTCCCACCATGAAGGCGATCTACGACGAGGAGATGGCCAAGGCCAACGCCCCCCACAGCGTCAACCCGTTGGGGCTCGCGTTTCTCGGCCCGACGGTCATGGCGATCGGCACCGACGCGCAAAAGCGCGACATCATCAAGCCGCTCCTGAACACGGAGGTCATCTGGTGCCAGGGCTTCTCCGAGCCGGGCGCCGGCTCCGACCTCGCGGCGTTGCAGATGAAGGCCGAGGCACAGGGCGATCACTACGTCCTCAACGGCCAGAAGATCTGGACCACCAACGCCATGCACGGCGACAAGATCTTCACGATGGTCCGCACCGGCTCGACCGAGGGCTCCCGGCACGCCGGGATCAGCATGCTGCTCGTGGACATGCACCAGGACGGCGTCGAGAGCCGGCCGCTGAAGCAGATGACCGGCGAGAGCGAGTTCGGCGAGGTCTTCTTCACCGACGCCCTGTGCCCGACGACCGAGGTGCTCGGCGGCGAGGGCAACGGCTGGCAGACGGCGATGCTGCTGCTGTCGTTCGAGCGCGGGTCGTCCGCGATCGGTCAGTACATCGACTTCCGCGGCCAGTGGGACGCCGTCGCCGACATCGCAGCCCAGGTGGACCGCGACGGCCGTCCGGCCGTCAAGGACCCGGTCCTGCGCCAGCGGCTCGCCGACAGCCTGATCGACCTCGAGTGCCTGAAGTACCACTCGTGGCACGTGCTCACCCAGACCTCCCAGGGCAAGGACCTCGGCTTCGAGGCGAGCATGACGAAGATGATGTGGAGCGAGACCTTCCGCAAGGTCAGCGACACCTACGAGGCCGTCCTCGGCACCGGCTACCAGGTCCCCGACCCGCAGCCCGGCCTGTCGCTCGAGGAGCTCACGACCATGTCGCTGTGGTCGCGCTCGTGCACCATCTGGGGCGGCTCCGCCCAGGTCCAGCGCTCCATCGTCGCCGAGCGCGTGCTCGGCCTGCCGCGGTAAGGGACAACGAGAATGCGATTCCAGCTCACCGACGAGCAGCGTGCCCTGCAGGACGCGGTCCGCTCCTACCTGCGTGACAAGTTCGGCCCCGCCCAGGTTCGCGAGGTCTACGAAACACCTGAGACCGACGGCGTTCCCGCCTCGCTCTGGAAGACCATCGGCGAGCAGGGCTGGCTCGCCGTCCTCGTCCCCGAGGAGCATGACGGGATCGGTCTCGGCCTGCTCGACGCCGCCGTCATCGCCCGGGCCTTCGGGGCCGCGACCGTGCCCGGCCCCTGGCTCGGCACGATCCTCGCCGGCGAGTGCGTCCGCCTAGCGGGGTCGGCTGAGCAGAAAGCGAAGCTGCTCCCCCGCCTCGCCGCAGGCGAGGTCAAGGGCGCGGTCGCACTGCTCCCCCAGGGCTCGTTCGTCGGGACGCCCGCGACCGCCACCGGCGGAGCCCTGACCGGCAACCTCGGGCTGGTCGAGTACGCCGGCGTCGCAGACACCCTGGTCGTCGCCGCGCAGGACGGCCTCTACCTGGTCGACCCGACACACGCGACGATCACCCCCCACGCGTCCCTCGACCGCACCGTCCGGCTTGCCAGCGTGGTTCTCGACGGGGCTCCCGGCGAGCGCCTGGAGGCAAGCACGCCAGCGGTGCTGGCCGACATCCTCGACACGGCAGCGGTGCTGGTCGCCAACGACCTGGTCGGCATCGCCCGAAAGGCGCTGTCAGACACCGTGGAGTACGACAAGACGCGGGTGCAGTTCGGCAAGCCGGTCGGGTCGTTCCAGGCCATCAAGCACGACCTCGCAGACCTGCACCTGGGCATCACGATGGCCGAGCACGCCGCGACGTACGCCGCACATGCGGCCGATGTGGACGCTCCCGACCGCCGGCTCGCCGCCTCCATCGCGAAGGCCAAGGCCGGCGACATGGCCAACCTCTCCACTGCCGCGATGATCCAGTACCACGGTGGCATCGGCTACACGTGGGAGCACGACAGCCACTTCTACCTCAAGCGCGCCAAGCGCCTGGAGTACCAGTACGGGGACGCCTCCCAGCACCGCGAGCGCATCGCCGCGCTGCTGCTCGACGCATGACGGCCGCCGCCGGCAGCAAGGTCGCGCTGATCACCGGTGGGGCGAGCGGCTTCGGCGCTGAGGTCGCCAAGCAGCTCGTCCGCCGGGGCGACCGGGTCGTCCTGCTCGACGTCAACGACGCCGACGGGGCCGCACTGGCCACCGAGCTCGGTGGTCACTACCTGCACTGCGACGTCAGCGACTACGACCAGGTGCTCGCCGCCACGGCCGCGGCCGAGCAGATCCACGGCGGCCTCGACCTGTTCTTCCTCAACGCAGGTGTCTCCAGCGGCTTCACCTTCGGGCCGGACTTCGACCTCGCCCGGTACCGCCGCGCCAACGCCATCAACCTCGACGGCGTCGTGTACGGCGTGCAAGCCGCGCTGCCTCCCCTCGCCCGACGGGGCGGCGGGTCGATCGTGTGCACCGCCTCGATGGCCGGTCTGACGGGTACCGCCTTCGACCCGGTCTACGGCGCGAACAAGCACGCCGTGGTCGGCCTGGTGCGAGCTCTCGGTCCGGCCCTCGTGCCGCAGAACGTCACCGTGAACGCGTTCTGCCCCGGCTTCGCCGAGACCAAGATCATCGTCGACATCCGTTCCGTCCTGGACAGCAGCGGGGTCCCGATCATCCCGGTCGAGAAGGCCGGCGCCTCCGTGCTGGAGATCTTCGACAGCAACGAGACCGGCCAGGCATGGCTGCTGCAGGCCGGGCGGGACGTGATGCGCTACGCCTTCCGTGGCATCCCCGGACCGCTGTCCGACACCGGTGAAGCCGCGACCCCGCTCGACCCGACGGGAATCAGCGTCCCCTGATTGCGCGCCCCGTAAAAGGCGCGAAAAGTGACAAGACGGTAGGAAAGCCTTACCAACCTGAACGAAATCGTCCTTCCGGTCGAGCAAACGGCCTCCGGCGCCGACACTCGTAGGGTGACCCTCGTTGACGAACGCCCTGCCCCGTCGCCGTCAGACCCCCACCCCGAGACCTTCCAAGGTGGCCCGGGCCCGATCGCCAACGCGCTGCTCTGGGCGATGCTCGCCGGCCCGTTCGTGGCCCTGGCCGTCGGTGTCGTCGCGGCGATCCGCTACGGCATCGGTCCGAGCTGGCTGGACCTGACGCTGCTCGTCGTGCTCTACGCCGTCAGCGGCCACGGGATCACCGTCGGCTACCACCGCTACTTCACACACGGATCCTTCACGGCCCCGCGCTGGCTCCGCGTGACGCTCGCGATCTGCGGCAGCCTGGCCGTCGAGGGCCCGGTCAACGAGTGGGTCGCGACCCACCGCCGCCACCATGCGCACGCCGACGAGGCGGGCGACCCGCACAGCCCCTGGCAGTTCGGTACGTCGAGCGTCGCCCTCCTGCGCGGGCTCTGGTGGGCGCACCTCGGCTGGTTCTGGTCCAAGGACGAAACCAACCGCAAGCGCTTCGTCCCCGACCTGCTCGCCGACCCCGACCTGGTCAAGATCTCCAAGGCGTTCCCCGTCCTGGCGGTCGCGAGCATCTTCGGCCCGGCCGTCCTCGGCGGCCTGATCACCTGGTCGTGGACGGGGGCGCTCACCGCCGGCCTGTGGGCCGGCGCCGTCCGGATGTGCCTGCTGCACCACGTCACCTGGTCCACCAACAGCATCTGCCACGTGTTCGGAAACCGGCCGTTCCTGCAGCGCGGCAGGGCCACCAACTTCTGGCCGCTCGCGATCTTGAGCATGGGCGAGTCGTGGCACAACCTGCACCACGCCGACCCGACCAGTGCCCGGCACGGCGTCGACAAGGGTCAGCTCGACACCAGCGCCCGGCTGATCAAGCTGTTCGAGCTCGCCGGTTGGGCATCCAAGGTCAAGTGGCCCGACGTGGCCCGCCTGGACCGCAAGCGCGCTGTCACGGCCTGACCCTCGCCCCCCACCCCTTCCGTGACGTCCTTGGAACTCAGGGGGCTCCGCGCTCGAGAGTGAGGACGCAGGGGCTAGGGGCGGCGGGCCAGGGAGGCGGGCGACAGCTCGCTGACGGAGCGGTGGCCGGACAGGCCGAGCTGCAGGTCCAGGTCGCCGAGGAAGGACCGCAGGACATGCTCCACGCCCGCCTGGCCGGCGAGCCCGAGCCCGTAGACCCAGGGTCGGGCAAGCAGGACGGCAGCGGCCCCGAGGGCGAGCGCCTTGACGGCGTCTGCGCCGGTACGCAGGCCCGAGTCGAACAGGACCGGCAGGTCCCCCGCCGCCTCGACCAGTGCGGGCAGCACATCGAGGGATCCGACTGCACCGTCGACCTGGCGCCCACCGTGGTTGCTGCAGACGATGCCCTGGACGCCGGCGTCCGCTGCCCGGCGTACGTCGTCGGGGTGCTGGAGGCCCTTGAGCACGATCGGGAGGGTCGTCTGCGAGCGCAGCCAGTCCAGGTCGGTCCAGGTCAGCGCGGGATGGTTGAACATCGCGAGGAAGTGCAGGACAGCCGCGTTCGGGTCCTCCTCCGGCGGCAGCGCCAGCCCCGCCCTGAACGCGGGATCGCTGGTGTAATTGGCGATCCCTTCGCCCTGCAGGAACGGCAGGTACGCCGTGTCGAGGTCCCGCGGCCGCCAGCCGAGCTGCCACGTGTCGACCGTGACGACCAGCGCCCGGTAGCCGGCCCTGTCCGCCCGTGACACCAGGGACTGCGCGACGTCGGGGTCCTTGGGCCAGTAGAGCTGGTACCAGCCGGGGCTTCCACCGAGCTCGGTCTGCACGTCCTCGAGCGTCGTCGACGATGCCGTGGACAGGACCATCGTCAGCCCGAGGGCGGCGGCGGCCCGAGCCACCGCCCGTTCCGCGTCCGGGTGCACGATCGACAGCACCCCGACCGGACCGAGCAGCACCGGCGCAGGCATCGACGTACCCAGCAGGGACAAGGACAGGTCACGCTCGGCAGGGATGCCCCGCAGCATCCGGGGCACGATCCGCCACCGGTCGAAGGCCTCCCGGTTGGCGCGCATCGTGTCCTCCGCGCCGGCGCCACCGCTGACGTAGCCGACCGCGCCAGGGGCCATGACCTGCTCGGCAGCGGCCTTGACCGCCCGCCAGTCGAAAGGCTGCACCGGCTGCTCGCCGAACAGGCCCTTGAGGTAGACGTCGTTCTGGAAACCCGCGTAGGACATGACCGAACCGTCCCACACGCCGGTCGAGCAGGGCTAGGAGCTCATCAGGCGCACCACGAGCCTGACGGCTCGGTGCGTGAGCTCGACGAAGGCAGCACCCCCAGCACCGATCACCCCGGCGACCAGGAGCCGCAGTGGCGAGATCTCGAGCAGGAAAACGTCATGCCCCAGAGCGGGGACCGCAACGACCACGGCGACGAGCGCAGCCATGGCCGCGACCAGCGCGAGCTTCCAGCCCGTGAGCGGGCGGGCCAGGACCAGCAGGGTCCACAGGGAGACGACCAGGACGATCAGCGTCGCAGTCGTCCGTGCCTGGGCCACGTCCGAGCCTGGCTCAAGCACCCGCGTCGCCGCGTAGCCGAGGTAGGCGCTGGCGGCAGTGACCATCCCCACCGGGACGGCGAACCGCAGCACCCGGTGCAGGAAGCCGGGCACGTACCGGCGGGAGTTCGGACCGAGCGCCAGGGCGAACGCGGGGATCCCGATCGTCACCGCGGAGATCAGCGTCAGCTGGATCGGAGCCAGGGGGTAGGCGGTACCGGTGAAGGCGACGATGACGGCCAGCACCATGGCGTAGGTGCTCTTGACGAGGAACAGGCTCCCCGCTCGCTCGATGTTCGCCATCACCCGCCGCCCTTCGGCAACGACGTCCGGCAGGTGCGCGAAGCGGCCGTCGAGCAGGACGATCTGTGCGACGGCGCGGGTGGCAGCGGTCCCGTTACCCATCGCCACGCCGATGTCGGCATCCTTCAGCGCGAGCGCGTCGTTGACGCCGTCACCGGTCATGGCCACCACGTGCCCCCGGCTCTGCAGGGCGAGGACGAACGCGCGCTTCTGGTGCGGTGTCACCCGACCGAAGGCGCTGCTGGCTTCCACAGCGTCGGCGAGGGCCTCCGGGTCCTCGGGAAGCAGACGGGCGTCGACGGCGTCTGCGGCACCCGTGACCCCCGGCACGCCCAGGGCAGCGGCAACCGCGCCAACGGTCAGCGGGCTGTCCCCCGAGATGATCTTCAAGGCGACATCCTGCTCGGTGAAGTAGCGCAGCGTCTGCGCAGCGTCCTCCCGAACCCGTTCGGCCAGGACGAGCAGGGCGACGGGTTGCACCTCGACCGGCAGCGCGACCCCGCCGCCGACCTGTACGTCGGTGCGCGCCAGCAGCAGCACCCGGGAACCCTCGGCCGCCAGCCCCTCAGCCCGCGTCCGGGCCTCGACCTGCGTGGCGTCCGCGGGACGCTGCAGCACCATCTCGGGGGCACCGAGCAGCCAGGTCCCATGACCCTGGGTCTCGACCGAGGACCACTTGCGGGTGGACGAGAAGGGCACGCCCCCGACCTGCACCCAGCGCGAAGCCGCAAACTCCTCGCCCAGCGCGGCGGTCGTGGCATTGGTGGCGTCGGAGGTGTGCGCGAACAGCCCGAGGGCGGCCCGAGCCTGCCCTTCGTCGCCTGCCCCCACCAGCTCGAGCCGCGCGAAGCGCAGGTCGCCGTATGTCAACGTCCCCGTCTTGTCCAGGCACACCGTGTCGACCCTGGCCAGTACCTCGACGGCCGGCAGCTCCTGCACCAGCGTCGACCGGCGTACCAGCCCGACGGCCGCGACCACGAAGGCAAGGCTGGTGAGGAGCACCAGCCCTTCGGGCACCATTCCCACGAGGGCAGCCACCGTCCCGGTCACCGCGTCCCTCCAGCCGTGGTTGTCCGCGCTTCGGAACTGGCTCCAGATCAGCACCGGCGCGACGATCACGAGCAGGACCGCGATCCACCGCAGGAGCCGGTTCGTGCCCTCCACCAGCTCCGAGGCGGTGACGGTGAAGCGACGCGCTTCGGTCGCCAGCGCGGCGGCGAAGGTTGTCTCACCCACGGCCGTCGCCTGGACGTGTCCCTGGCCGGCGACCACGATCGCCCCTGCCCGAACCTGATCACCGATGGCCTTCACCACCGGCTCGGACTCGCCCGTCAGCAGCGACTCATCGATCTCCAGACCCTGGGACTCGCTGACCACACCGTCCGCCGGGACCTGATCTCCCGACCGGAGTCGGAGCACGTCATCCAGCACCACCGCCGCGACCGCGATCTCCTGCTCCCGACCGTCGCGCACGACGCGGGCAGTCGGTGCGTGCAGCAGGGCCAGCGTGTCCAGTGTCCGCTTGGCGCGGACCTCCTGGACGATCCCGATCACGGCGTTCGCGACGATGACCAGCCCGAACAGGCCGTTCTGCCAGCGGCCGGTCGTCAGGATCGCGACCAGGAGCAGGAGCAGCAGCGCGTTGAAGAAGGTGAGGACATTCGCCCGGACGATCTCGGCAAGCGTTCGGCTGGTCCGCGTCGTCGTCGCGTTCGTCCGGCCGTCGAGGACCCGCTCCTGCACCTGGAGCGCCGTCAGACCCCGCAGGGGGGCAGGCGGAGCTGCCACGGGTGCCACCCCTCAAGGGCACCCCACCGCACGTGACACGACCAGGGTCGAAAGTCCCGATCAGCGCTGCCCGTCGACGAGCCCGGCCACGGCGGTCAGGGGATCGGGACACCCCGAAGCACCACGGGCGAGGTCGGGTCGAGCTCGACCTGCTGACTCGTCCCGGCGGGTACCAGGACGTCCATCGCCTTGGGCAGCTGGTCCGAGGCGACCTGGCAGCGCGGGTCCGGGTCGGGCGCCGACGCGCAGCGACCGAACTGGTAGCTCTGGGGCGTGTCGGCGAAGGTGCGGGCACCGTCCTGGCCGTACCCGTCCTGCCCGTGCAACACGACGGTGAAGGTCCAGCCGCTCGCAGGGGTCCCACCGAGGAGCGCCGTCGGGACCGACACGGTGATGAAGCCGGTCAACGCGCTGGCCTGGGCGCTGGCCGTCCCGATCTGCGTCCGCGACCCATCGAAGACCCGCGTCTCATCGAAGCCACGCACCTGGATGGCGCGGCTCCACGCGTCAGCCGCGGCCACCGAGTAGTGCCGGGAGTCGAAGATCGGAAGCGTCGACCCGGCCGCACCCGGTTGGTGTACGAAGACCGTCAGGAGCTGAGCCCCGAGGTCGTTGCCGAAGGTCTTCGACAGGTCCCGCAGTCTGGCCCGTAGGTAGGTCGTCGACCCGTCCTGCACGACCTGGAAGCGGAGCAGGTCGAACGCCCCGTCGTGGAAGTCCGGCGACGTCGGATACCGGAACGTGCCCGGCCCGGAGTCGTCCCCGGCGGGGTCGGCCACGTCGAGCAGGGAGGTGCCCGAGACGACGTCGGAGCTGACCGACCGCTGGTCGTAGCCGGTGGCCGATGCGGTGGTGGTCGTGGTCGTGGTCGTGGTGGTGAGCACCGTCGTACCGAAGGTCGTCGGGACGGTCAGCGTGAAGCTTCCGTCCGGACCGGCCGTGGTGGAGACCACGGTCGAGGGGTTGCCACTGTCGGTGTTGGTGGCCTCCACCACGACCTGGGCGCCGGGGGTGGTCGTGCCGACCACGTCTGTCGTCGCGGCCGTGACCCCCGCACCAGCGGTCGGGCTGGTGACGGTCAGGGGTGCGCGCGCCGGGGCGGGCGCATCCACGTAGCGGGCTCGCACCTGCGCCGGTTGCTCGACAGGGCGACCGGCGCCGATCGACAGCACCAGGCGCGCCAGCTGGGCCTGGGCCCAGGTCAGCGGACCCGCGGACCCGGCCGGCCGGCCAGGTGTGAAGCCGATCGAGGCGGTCGCGGGGTCACTGCCGAAGGCAGAGGCAGGCACAGCCGGGTCCTCCCACACCTGCTCGGGGACCAGGCCGACTCCCGAGGCGGAACGGTCCATGGTGTCGAGCAGGGAGGCGGCCCGAACTGCGTCCCCCGTCTGCAGCTGCTGCTCCGCGCGCTCGCCGGCCAGCACCGGCCACAGGTGCCCGGAGCCGTTGTTCGTGGTCGGCCACGGTTGGCCTTCGACGGTGCAGTCGGTCGGGTCGGCCACGTGACAGTCGCCGTAGCCGTCCTCCGTGCCGGGTCCGGCCGTGCCGTAGCGGTACCAGCCCGGTCCGGTCGGCGTCGTCTGCTGCAGGGCGGCGTCCAGGACCGGCAGGCTCGCCTGCACGTCGGGGTCGTTCGCGGCCAGGATGCCCAGCCGCGTCAGCTCCTGGAAGCCGCCGTCGACGACGGACCGCTCGTCGGCGGTCGGCCCGCCGTTCCCGAGGCCGTACGACACGCCCGCGTCCGGGTTACCCGTCTTGGACAGGCGCAGGAAGTAGCGGCCGGCCGCGTACGGCCCGGTGGTGGTGACCGTCCAGCCCTTGATCGAGCGCTGGAAGTGGTCAGCGGTGGCCAGATAGAGCCGGGAGCGGTCCAGATCGCCCTGTACGGCGGCGATCCGGCCGGCCGCGACGAGTCCGGCGATCTCGGCCGCGATCGTCGACGGCGAGTAGCCGCTCTGCTCCTCCCAGCGCTCGGACCCGAAGGCCGGGCCGTGGGACACGACGAAGTCAGCCGCCTTGCGGATGTGGTCGCGGTAGAGGGCACCATCGCCTGCGAGGCCGGACTGAAGGGCCATCAGGATCGGGTACGCCGTCTCGTCGAGCTGGTCCCCTCCCGTGTCGGGAGCCGCCTGCCCGTTGAGCAGACTGTTGCGAGGGAGCCGGCCGTCAGCCAGCTGCTGGCGCTCCAGCAGGAACCGCGTCGTGGCCTGCGCGGTGTCCTGGTCGCCGGCTGCCAGCAACGCGGTGAAGGCTTCGTAGAGGTCGCGGCTGAAGACCTCGCGGTAGGACCCGAAGTAGGGGGCGCGCCCACCCTGGGACGTTCCGGCGGAGACCGACTGTCCCCATGGCGAGGCGAGCCCGGCGACGACGGCACCCGGGAAGGTCTTGTCCTCGCTCGCCTTCACGACGTTGACGCTCAGGTAGTACGCCCGCCGCAGGCGGGCGGCGCGCTCGGCCGACAGGCCGGGCAGGTCGGTCGGTGGTTGGCGCAGACCGGCGTCGTAGCTGCGCCAGCCCCGCTCGTAGGCCTGGACGACAGCCGCGACGTTCCGGGACAGCGAGGCACCGGCTGTTGCAACCGCGGCTGCGGGGGTGCGCCCGAAGCCGAGGGCAACGGTCGCGCGGCCGTCGTCCAACGCCAGCTCCGCGGTGCTGACGACGTTGCCGTTCGGGGCAGCCGCAGTCGGGGTCGTCAGCCGGTGGCCGGCGTCGAGCTGCGTCAGCCCATCGCTCGGGGTCCCGACGTAGCCGTTGCCGCTCGACCGGAACGGCCGGTCTGCCCGCAGTGCCAGCGAGGTCGGCACGGCGTAGTCGCGGTGGGTAGCTGCGGTAGCGGTCGTGGGGTCGCTGGCTACCAGGGCTCCGGTCGCGGCGTCGGTCGTCGCGTTGTCGGCCCCCGCGTTGTCGGCACCCCCGCCGCCGTGCCCGCCGACCGTCGGGTCGAGCCGGTCGTACAGGCGCAGCGACTCGGTCGGGACCGTGAGCCCGCGCAGCCGCACTCCGACCAGGACCGTATCGCGGACCGGGTCGGTCACGAAGGTGCTGACCAGCTGCCACACCCCGCTGCGTGCCGTCGTGGTCACGGTGCAAGCCATGCCCGTGCTGTCGGCGGCCACGGTGTAGGTGGCGTCGCGCGTCTGCAGGTCGGTGAACGTGCGGCCGTCAGTGACGACGAACTGCATCGTCTCGACGTTGGTGGTGTCGACCGTCGGCTCGTAGACATCGGACAGGACGCCGCCCGCCACCGTGAACCACACCTTCGAGGCGGTGCCGCGTGCAGTGCCGACGCAGTCCTTGCGGGCGAGGTCGAAGTGCGACAGCGCCCCAGGCCCTCCGACGGCGTCACCGGCAACGGCAGCCGACGCGCTGCCCGCCGTACCGAGCAGGACGGCGGGTGCCAGCAGCGGGAGGGCGGCGAGCAGCGCCACCGTTCGGCGGGCGGAGGTGCCGGGCATGGGACTCCTGAACGTCATGGGTCGCCGGCGTTCTCGCCGGCGAGGGAGACGGCGGCGTCGACGCGGCGTCGACGGGGCGTCGACGATAAAGTGACCACGGCCACTGCCCGTCGGACGCTAAGCCTGGGCTTTGCACCCGTCAAGCCTCGGCCGTCGCGCAGGTCCCAGCGTCAACCGCACAGGCTCAGGACCATCCCTTTCCGACCCTGGGACCTTCGGCTCTGTTGCGCCCGGCGCCGTGAGCCCACGCTGGGACGGAGCCCCGGAGGTTCCCATGCCGTTGACCGATCCCGTCGGCACACCAGTGGCAGCCACTCGGCCCTGGCCGCCACCGCCCGAGGAGCCAGGACGGAGCGCGTCGCGCCTGGCGTGGTACGCCGCGGTGGCCAGGTGGGCGCCGTCCAAGCACAACACCCAACCGTGGCTGTTCCGGATCACCGACGAGGGTCTGGAGTTCTCGAGCGATCCGACGCGGCTGCTGCACGAGACCGACCCGCTCCAGCGAGAGCTGGTGATCTCCCTCGGTGCGGCCGTCCACATCGCCTGTGTGGCTGCCCGAGCTCTGGGGCACACGCCGCGCGTGGAGCTCTGCCCCGACGGAGGGACGCGCTGCCTGGCGCGACTAGTCGAAACGGGTGCCCATGCCGTGACGGAGCTGGACCGGGACCTGCTCGCTGCCGTGGCCGGACGACGTACCGACCGTGGGCCGTTGGACGCCACGACTCTCGCGCCGAGTCTTCCCTTCGACATGCAGTCGCTCGCCAGCGACAGCGGGGCGACCTTGCGGCTCATCAGAACGCCCGGCGACCGCGCCACGTTGGCGGCGCTCGTGGAACGGGCGGACCGGCAGCTCGCGCAACGCCCCGAGGTCACCGCAGAGCTCCGCCCGTGGCTTCGCGAAACCGGCGACCCACGACCGGACGGGGTACCGACCGACCACACCCGTGGACCTGCGTCCTACCGGGCCGCGTTCGTCCAACGAGACTTCTCCAGCCCAGAATCCCCCCCGGCCGTCGACCGGGCCGGAGAAGATCGCCCGCTGCTCGGCGTGCTGTTCACCCGTGCGGACCACCCGCTCGACTGGCTCGTTGCCGGACAGGCGCTGGCCGCCGTGCTTCTGAGCGCCCATGTCGCAGGGGCGCACGCCTCCTACCTCAACCAGCCGCTGGAGGTACCGGCGCTTCGCGCCGAGCTCGCAGATGAGCTGACCCTGTCCGGGTTCCCCCAGGTCGTGATCCGACTGGGAAGGGGCGGCGACGTCGCGCCCACGCCACGGCGACCGGCCGAAGACGTGACGGTCTACGAGTAGCGCCACCAGCTGCCTGTCGGGCCTGCCGCCAGTCGTGACGGCGACTCAGTCTGTTGGCTCTGCGAACCGCGCGTCGAGCGAGGCGAGGGAGGTCACCGGGTCAGGGCCTCCCAAAGTTGCGCCGGGTACAGGGAGTTGACGCAGGAGAAGGTCCGCAGGCAGTTCGGGGTGCAGGGGCAGCGCTGGGACCGAAGCTCCGCCAACCTACTCACTCGCTAGGCGCCTGACGTTCAGTCCTCCCCTCGGTGGCTCTGGTACGCATGCACGTGTGCTGCGCATCGCGAACTGCTCCGGCTTCTACGGTGACCGCCTCTCGGCGCTGTCGGAGGTGCTGAACGACGGACCGGTCGATGTCGTGACCGGTGACTACCTCGCCGAGCTCACGATGCTCATCTTGTTCCGCTCTCGCCTGAAGGATCCCGCCAAGGGTTACGCGTCGACGTTCCTCACCCAGCTTGAGGGGGTCCTCGGCACCGTGGCGGACCAGGGCACCCAGGTCGTGGTCAACGCCGGGGGCCTCGCTCCGGCAGCCTGCGCCGACGCTGTCCGCGCCCTGGCAACCCGGCTCGGTATCGCGATGACGGTGGCCCACGTCGAGGGTGACGACCTGCTCGCCCGGGTCTGCGACCTCGACCTTGCGCACCTGGACACGGGCCTCCCGCTCGGAGGGCGGCAGCCGCTCACGGCCAACGCCTACCTGGGCGCCTGGGGGATCTGCTCGGCCCTGCTGGCCGGTGCCCAGGTGGTCGTGACCGGCCGGGTCACCGACGCCAGCCTGGTGGTCGGGCCGGCTGCCGCCCGGTTCGGGTGGGAACGGACGTCGTACGACGCGCTGGCGGGCGCCGTCGTGGCGGGGCACGTGATCGAGTGCGGAACCCAGGCGACGGGAGGCAACTACGCCTTCTGGAAGCAGGAGGTAGCCCAGCCGCTGCGGATGGGCTTCCCGGTCGCCGAGCTGCACGAGGACGGCTCGTCGGTCATCACCAAGCACCCCGGCACCGGGGGGGCCGTCACCGTGGGGACCGTCACCGCCCAGCTCCTCTACGAGATCGCCGGCCCGCTGTACGCCGGACCCGACGTCGTGACCGACTTCTCGACGATCGCGCTGGAGGCCGACGGGGCCGACCGGGTGCGGGTCAGCGGCGTGCGCGGCGGACCGCCCTCCGGGCAGGTCAAGGTCGCCCTCACCATGGTCGGCGGCCACCGCAACCGGATGGAGTTCGTCCTCACCGGGCTCGACGTCGAGGACAAGGCCACCCTCGCCCTGGCGCAGCTGAGGGATGCCCTCCCCGTGCAGCCGGAGGTGCTCGAGTCGCGGTTGGTGCGGCTGGACCGTCCGGACGCCCCCACCAACGAGCAGGCCGCGGCGCTGCTGCGCGTCACCGTCAAGGACCCCTCCGCCGAGGTGGTCGGCCGGGCCTTCTCCTCGGCCGCCGTCGAGCTCGCCCTGGCCTCCTACCCCGGCTTCACCCTGACCTCCCAGCCCGGCCCCGCCACGCCGTACGGCGTCTACTGGCCCGCCTTGGTGCCCGCGCGCGAGGTCGAGCACGTCGTCGTGCACCACGACGGAAGGCGCGAGGTCGTTGCCCACACCCCGGCGGGCGATGCCCTGGTCGTCGCGCCTGCCGGCCGCCCGGTTCCCGTGGACGGTCCGACCCGGCGGGTGCCCCTCGGGACCGTGATCGGGGCACGCTCGGGCGACAAGGGCGGCAACGCCAACGTCGGATTCTGGGCGCGCACGGACGAGGCCGCCCACTGGCTGCTGTCCTGGCTCGACGAGGCGGCGTTCCGGGCCCTGCTCGCGGAGGCCGACGGCCTGAAGGTCTCGATCCACCCGCTGCCGAACCTGCGGGCCGTCAACGTCGTCGTGCACGGCCTGCTGGGCGAGGGCGTTGCCTCCTCGACCCGCTTCGACCCGCAGGCCAAAGGGCTCGGGGAGTACCTGCGGTCGCGGGTCGTCGAGGTTCCCGTGACACTGCTCGGGTGAGGGACGCGCGGGATGTCTGGGATGTGGTCGTGGTCGGTGCCGGGCCGGCCGGGGCTGCCGCTGCGCGCGCCGCCTGCCTCGCCGGGGCCCGGACGCTGCTGCTGGACAAGGCAGAGCTCCCCCGTTACAAGCGTTGCGGTGGCGGGTTGATCGGTCCCTCGCAGCAGGCGCTGGCCGACGCCGGGGTGGACGTGTCGAGCCTGTCCCGCGACCACGTCGGCCGCCTGACGTTCACCTCCCAGGGACGCCGGAGCTTCACCCGCGCGACCGGACCGTTCCTGCCGATGATCTTGCGCTCCGAGCTCGACCACGACCTCGTCCGCGTGGCCGTCGAAGCGGGCTGCGCGGTGCGCACCGGCATCGCGGTCGGCGCGTACTCCGAGCAGGACGGCGTCGTGACCCTGGGTACGTCGACCGGTCCGCTCTGGGCCAGGGCGGTCGTCGCCGCGGACGGGTCCGCCGGCCGGGCCGCCGCCTACGTCGGCGTCGTCTGCGACCAGGTCGACATCGGCCTGGAGGCGGAGCTGCCCACCCCTGCGGGTACCGACTGGGACGGCCGCGTCCTGCTCGACTGGGGTCCCGTCCCCGGCTCGTACGGCTGGGTCTTCCCCAAGGGAGCCAGCCTCACGGTCGGCGTGATCGGCGCCCGCGACCAGGGCGAGGCGATGCGGTCCTACTACCGGTCGTTCGTGGCCTCGCTCGGGCTCGACCTCGCGACGGCCACCCACGACGGCGGTCACCTGACCCGGGTCCGGGCCGCCGGGTCACCGCTGCGCCGCGGGCAGGTCCTGGTCGCCGGTGACGCCGCCGGTCTGCTCGAACCGTGGACCCGCGAGGGGATCTCGTTCGCGCTGCGCTCCGGCCACCTCGCCGGGACGGCCGCGGCCGGCGACGTCTCGTCGTACGCCGCCACGGTGGAGTCGGAGCTGGGGGCGGAGGTCGCGGCAGGCCGACGAGCCCTCGCGGCGTTCACGCGGCACCCCGGGGTGGTGCACGCGGTGATGCGCTGGCTGCCCCCGATGTGGCCGCTGTTCGTTGAGCTCGTCAGCGGCCGCACGACGATGGCCGAGCAGCTCCAGCGCCGCCGGGTGCGCTGGCTGGTCAGCGCCGTCGGTGGCTGACCCGGCCCTCCGCGAAGATGGAGCCATGGCCCGTCCCGTCAGCCCCACCGGAGGTACCTGGGAGGTCGGGTTCGGCACGGCGGAGCTCGTGCGGGACCTCGACCGTCCCCATGGCTGGATGCTCCTGGTCGACGGGACGCCACAGTCCTACGTCGACACCGAGGACCCCACCTTCCTGGAGTTCGAGTACGTCCGGCTGCTCGCGGACGTCATCGAGGCGACGAGCCCGGTGGACCAGCCGATCCGGGCCGTGCACCTTGGCGGTGGGGGCTGCACCCTGGCCCGCTACCTGGCCGCGACCAGGCCGGGTAGCACCCAGGTCGTCGTCGAGGCCGACGAGCTGCTCGTGGAAGTGGTCCGCAGCCAGCTGGGGACGCGGGGCTTCCGGCTGCGGGCGGGCGACGGTAGGGAGGCGCTCGCCCACCTCACGCCGGGCACGAGCGATGTCGTCGTCGCGGACGTGTTCGTCGGTGCGCAGGTGCCGAGCCACTTCGCCACCGTCGAGTACGTCCACGAGGTCGAGCAGGTCCTCGCCCCCGACGGGGTCTACGTCGCCAATGTGGCCGACTCCGGAGCCCTGAACTTCTCCCGCGGCCAGGCCGCCAACCTGGCGGCCGTCTTCGGGCACGTCGTCGTCCTGGCCGACCCGGGGCTGCTCCGGGGCCGCCGCTTCGGCAACCTGGTGCTCGCCGGCTCGCACCGGCCGCTCCCCCTCGACGAGCTGCGACACGTGACGGCGCGGTCCATCGGCCGGGCGCGCGTCGAGAGCCAGGACACCTTCGTCAAGGGTGCCCGCACCACCAGCGACGCCGACCCCCCCGTGGCCCCCGTGCCCCCGGCGAACCTGTTCGATTGAGAGGTCAGTCGCGGGCCGCCCGGAAGTCCGGGGGGCGCTTGGCCAAGAAGGCATCCACCCCCTCGGCGTACTCCGGCCCGTGCAGGGACGCCGCGTAGTGCGCCCGGACGTCGTCGTCCTCGACGCGCACCCCGGCGGCCACCTTGCCGATCAGCGCCTTGGCGCCCCGCAGGGAGACCCTGGCCCGCGAGGCGAGGGTGGCGGCGAGCTCCGCCGTACGCGCGACGGGTTCGGGCACGACCTCGTGCACCAGACCGATGCGGAGCGCCGTGGCCGCATCGACCAGGTCCCCCGTGAACAGGATGTACGACGCCCAGGCCGGTCCTACGACGTCGGTGAGGCGGGCGGTGGACTGCAGGCCGTAGACGATGCCGAGCTTCGCGGGGGTGATGCCGAAGCGGGAGTCAGGGCCGCAGACCCGCAGGTCGCAGGCCAGGGCCACCTGCGAGCCACCACCGATGGCGAAGCCCTCGACGAGCGCGATCGTCGGCGTGGGGCAGGCCAGGATGGCGCCCTCGCCGGCTGCGACGGCCCTGCCGTACCGCTCCGCGTCCGAGGGCGTGCGCCGAAGGGTGGTGAACTCGCTGATGTCGGCCCCCGCGCTGAACGGACCCCCCGCCGGGCCGCGGAACACGATCACGTCGACCTCCGGATCGTCGGCGAGGACCGGCATCAGCCGGGCGAAGGCCAGCCACATCGCGAGGTTGATCGCGTTGTGCCGCTCCGGCCGGTTCAGGGTGACGGTGGCAATGCCGTCGACGGTCGACACGAGCAAGGCACCGGCGGCGTCGCCGAGGAGGTCGTCCACGTGGGACATCCTCGCCGATCGGCGTTCAGCCGCGGCGGCACGGGGCCGATCACCAGAGCATGACGTCGCTGCTCACCGTGGCCAGCGCCGGCTGCGCGCTGGGCGCCGTCGGGCTCGGTGCGTGGTGGGCGTCCCGAAGGGTCGACCTGCTCGGCCGACCGCGCGCCTTTCCGGTCTGGTCCTGCCTGGTGCTGGTCATCGCCGCGGGGGCGCTGCTCTACCCGGGGGTCCAGCGGCATCTGGAGGAGAAACGGCTGGCCAGGGCCGCCGCCGAGCTCGTCGGGCATCAGGTGACGGTGCACTGCCAGACAACCGCCGGCGCGCTGGTCGACGCCGGCTCGGAACTGGGCTACGTCCCTTACGACGAGAACGGCATCCCGTTGCAGACGACCACCTTGAAGCGCGACCCGTGCCGGTTGCTGCGCGCCTACCTGAGCGGCGATCGGGACCACCCTTCAGAGGACGCGACCATCGCCGTGCACGTCCTCACCCACGAGTCGATGCACATGCGGGGCGAGACCAGCGAGGCCAGGGCCGAGTGCGCGGCGGTGCAGCGGGATGAGGCGACAGCGGTGCTGCTGGGCGCAACCGTCATGCAGGCCAGGGATCTGGCACGTGCGTACTGGACCAGCGTCTACCCGCGGATGCCGGACGACTACCGGTCCGCGGACTGTGCCCCGGGCGGGGCGATGGACGAACAGCTGCCGACTGCCCCCTGGCTCAGCGCGGCAGGTCCGTGAGACCCGGTCATGGCGTCAAGGGGCGGCCCGCCGTCGGGCTGACGGCGGCGGGCCCACCTCGCCCAGCGGCCCGGCAGCGGCGTCGATCGCCCTCAGCGAGGCGAGGACCGCGTCCAGCGAGCGCGCGGGGTAGAAGCCGGGCAGGGTCTTGAGCAGGACCTCTCCGTAGCGGGCGGTCGCCAGCCGCGGGTCCAGCACCACGACGACGCCACGGTCGGTGGTGGAACGGATCAACCGGCCCGCCCCCTGGGCGAGCAGGACCGCCGCCGGCGGCAGCGTGACGTCCATGAAGCCGCGCTCGCCGGCGTCCGCGAGCCGAGCCTTCATCAGCGGGTCGTCGATGTGCGGGAAGGGGATCCGGTCCAGGATCACCAGCTGGCAGGCCGATCCGGGCACGTCGACGCCCTGCCAGAACGACCGCGTCCCGAACAGGCAGGTTCGTGCGTCGGAGGCGAAACGGTGGGTGAGGGCACCCGGCGTGTCCTCCCCCTGAAGCAGCACGGGTACGTCGGTCTTGGCCCGCACCGCGGCCGCCGCACGGCCCGCCGCAACCGTGGAGGAGAACAGCGCCAGCGTGCGACCGCCCGCCGCCACGACCAGGGTCGCGCAGAGGTCGTCGACGGCGGCCTGCCAGGCGACGCCCTGCTTGCCCGGGTCGGGCAGGTCCCGAGCGACGTAGAGCTGGCCCTGGCGGGCGTAGTCGAACGGGCTGCCCACGTCGAGCCAGCTCCACCGAGGCGGCGGGTCCTCCAGGGCCAGGACCTCGTCCACTGCCGCGGTGTCGCGCGGCGGCGGGGCCAGCACGCCGTACTCGCTTCCGGCCATCCAGGTCAGGCCGAGCTCGCTTGCCGTGTGCCGGAAGGAGCCGCCCAAGGTCAGCGTCGCCGAGGTGGCGATGACGGTCACCTCGCCGAACAACCCGCTGGCGAGGGCGCCACCGACGTTGAGCGGCGAGACGCGGAGCACCCGCTCCTGGGTCGCGTAGACCGCCGACCGCGTGCCCGGGTCCCGCAGCTCACCGGCCGCCTCGGCCACCTCCGCTAGGCTCTGCTTGACCCGCTCGCGGCGGGCCTGCTCCAGCTCGTCGGTGCCGTCGTTGGCTTTGCCGACCTCGACCGCAGCCGCCCCGCAGGCGTTCTCGACCAGCACGAGGGCGTTGACCAGATGCTCTGGCAGCAAGGGGATCCAGCCCGGCAGCAAGCCCTGCAGCACGCCCTCGATGACGGCGTGCGCATCGTCCAGTCGCTCGTGGGTCGTCGCGCCGACGTACTCCTTGGCGGCGGCGGCGGCCCGGCGTACAGCTGGTGCGCTCAGCTCGTGGGTGAGGGCGTCGGTGGCCGAGGAGGCGAACTCGTGGGCCTCGTCGAGGATCACCGCGTCGTGCTCAGGCAGCACCTGAACCCCGGTGAACGCATCGAGGGCGAGCAGGGCGTGGTTGGCGACGACGACGTCGGCCTCCTTCGCGTCCTCCCTGGCCAGCTCGGCAAAGCAGTCCACCCGGTCGGGGCACTTGCTGCCGAGGCACTCTCGGGCACTGACGCTGACCTGCCGCCAGGCGCGGTCGTTGACGGGGAACGGCACCTCGTCCCGGTCGCCGGTGCGGGCGGTCGCGGCCCACTCCCGCAGCTGCACGACCTGCTGCCCGATCATCGACGCCGGTCCGTCCCACAGCTCGTCCTGCTCGGGCTCGCGCGCACCTGGGCCCGCGTGCAGCTGCTGCAGGCAGACGTAGTTGGAGCGGCCCTTGGCGAGCGCGAACGACGGCCGGCGGCCCAGGGCCTGCTCGAGCACCTCGACCAGCCGCGGGAGGTCCTTGTCGACCAGCTGGGCCTGGAGCGCCTTGGTCGCGGTGGCAACGACGACCTTCTTGCCGCTGGCCAGCGCGGGCACCAGGTAGCCCAGCGACTTGCCCGTGCCGGTGCCCGCCTGCACCAGCAGGTGCTCCCGGGTCCGCAGCGCCTTGGCGACCGCCTCCGCCATGACGTGCTGCCCCTCGCGAGCCTGCGCCCCCGGCACCACCGACAGGGCCACGTCCAGCAGCTCCCGAGCCTTCGCAACCACGCTTCCACGTTAGTCGGGCGGCCACCCCGGACCATGCCTGTGGACAACTCCCCGCCCAGGCCCGGCCGGGCTGGCACCCTTGCCGGGTGACGACCATCCGGCTCCAGCCCGACTCCCTGCGCCACGACGCCCTCCGGTATGGCGACGTCGTGGCCCGCGTCGAACGCGCCCGCGACGAGCTCCTCGCCACCCTCGGCGCCTGCGAGGGTGCCCTTGGTGCCGGGGTCCAGGGCACCCTCGCCGAGCTCAGGTCCTCACTCCGGCACGGTCTCGACGTGCTTGCCGAGGACCACCGCCAGCTTCAAGCCGGCGTCGCCGCCGTGGCCGACTGCTTCAGCGTGCTCGACCGCGCCCTGTTCCGCTGACCCCGTCGGCTGACCCGGGACCGCTACAGGCGGGAACGCAGCTCGGGCCAGGTCCCGGCGAAGCCCGGGTGCAGCGGCAGCGTCACGACCCCGTCGACGTGCACCCAGCGCACGTCGGTGCTCTCCCGGTCCAGCGCGTGTACGGCGAGCTCAGCCGCAGCGGTCGCGAGGACCGTCGTGTAGGTCCACCCGCCGTGGTCGTCGACGAGCTCGCCCACGACGACCAGCGACCCGGTGTCGAGCCCGGTCTCCTCGGTCGCCTCGCGAAGCGCCGCGGCGACCGCGTCCTCGCCTCGCCCGCGGGCACCACCGGGAAGCCCCCAGGTGTCACCATGGTGGCTCCAGGCGGCCCGGTGCTGGAGCAGCACCGCAGGACCGGGTGCGGCGAGCAGGAGCCCGGCCGCGCCGTGCAGACCCCAGTGGCGATGGCCGAGCGAGCAGCGCTGCCAGCCGTCACCGTCGCGCAACAGAGGGCCGGCCGACGTACTCACTCGACAGAGCCTGCCCTAAAGCGTCGCGGAGCACGCGGTGGGACCCAAAGGGAGCATGCAGGCGGGACCTGTCAACGGCCAGCCACCGCGGCTTGCGACCGCTCCAGGCCGACGATCTACCGCTCCTGGCGGCTCCCGACGGCATGTCGGACACCAGAAGAGGAAGATCGTCGGAGGTGGCTCGGCGAGGGAGCGGTCGTGGAGCGGTGGGCCTGCGGGATGCGCGTGCGGCCACCTACCCGGCGTACAGGACACTGGTGGCTCACCGCCCACGCTCTGAAAGGCACACCCTTGTGACGGACATCAACTTCGACGGCCGGGTCGCGATCGTGACCGGCGCCGGCGGCGGTCTCGGCCGGACCTACGCGCTGGACCTCGCGGCGCGCGGCGCTCAGGTCGTCGTCAACGACCTCGGCGGCAGCGTCGACGGGCAGGGCGGCGACCACGCTGCCGCGCAGAAGGTCGTCGACGAGATCACGGCGGCCGGGGGCGAGGCCGTCCCCAACTACGACAGCGTCATGACACCCGAGGGCGGCGCCAACATCGTCACCACCGCCGTCGACGCGTTCGGCAAGGTCGATGTCGTCATCAACAACGCCGGCTTCCTGCGCGACAAGAGCTTCCTGAAGCTCACCTGGGACGACTTGGACGCCATCATCGACGTCCACCTCAAGGCCGCCTTCTACGTCAGCCAGCCCGCCTTCGCGATCATGAAGGAGAACGGGTACGGCCGGTTTGTCTTCACCGCGTCCAACGCGACCTTCGGCAACTTCGGCCAGACCAACTACGCCGCAGCCAAGAACGGGCTGATCGGCCTGTCGAACACGATCGCCGTCGAGGGCGCCCGCAACGGCATCCTGTCGAACGTGATCATGCCGGTCGCCGGCACCCGCATGACGCAGGAGCTGCTCGGTGACTTCGCCGACGTGCTCGCGCCCCAGTACGTCACGCCGATGGTCTCCTACCTGTCCAGCGAGACCTGCACGACCACACACGGCGCCTACAGCGCCGCAGGCGGGCGCTACGCCCGGGTCTTCACCGGACTGGTCCCCGGCTGGTTCGCCGGCAAGGGCGCCACCGTCGCGGCCGAGGACATCGCCGCGAACATCGCCGAGATCGAGAGGCAGGACGGTTACATCGTGCCCACCAGCACCACCGACGAGATCATGGCGCTCGCGGGGCTGTTCAGCTAAAACCACCTGCAGGACGCCCTCGGCGACCGATCTCCGTCAGGCGGGCAGCCACGACGGTCCGAGGGGGGCGAGGCCCGTCACGGTCAACACGGCCTCGCCCTGCTCGTCGGACGCCTCGACGTCGATGACGGCCGTGAGCGCCCAGTCGTGGTCACCGTCGGGGTCGGCAAGCACCTGGGTGACCACGTCGCCGTCCCACCGGAACAGCTCGGGTCCGCGCGCGTCAGGGCCCGAGCTGATGGCGTCGTGGTCGGCGAAGTAGGCGTCGAGGGCGGCGTCCCAGTCGACGGCCGGGTCCATCTCGCGCAGCAGGTCGGTCCGCTCGAACGACAGTGCGTGGACGCGGCGCCACATCGTGTTGCGCACCAGCACCCGGAAGGCCCGACTGTTGCGCGTCACCACCGCGACCGGTTCCGGAGCGACCTCCCCGCCTGCGGTCAGGGCCGCCCACTCGTCGAGCAGGCTGCTGTCGACCTGGCGGACGACCTCCGCCAGCCACAGCGTGAGGTCCTCGACCTCCTCGGTGCGGACCGAGTCGGGCACGCTTCGCCGCAACGCCTTGTAGGCGTCGGCGAGCGCCCGTAGGACCAGACCCTCCGACCGTCCCAGCCCGTAGAAGCCGACGTACTCGTTGTAGGTCATGGCGCGCTCGTACATGTCGCGCGCGACCGCCTTGGGGCGCAGCTCGTGGTCGAGGATCCACGGGTTGGTCTGCTGGTAGATCGCGTAAGCAGCGGTGAGCAGCTCCTCGAGCGGCCGCGGGTAGGTGACCTCCTCGAGCAGCTCCATCCGCTCGTCGTACTCGATGCCGTCGGCCTTCATCTGGCCGATCGCCTCGCCACGGGCCTTCTTGCGCTGGGCGCTGAGCACCTGGCGCGGGTCATCGAGCGTCGCCTCCACGACGGAGAGCACCTCCAACGCGTACGACGGTGACTCCCGGTCGAGGAGCTCGAAGGCGGCGAGCGCGAACAGCGCGAGCGGCTGGTCGAGCGCGAAGTCGGGCTGCAGGTCGACGGTGAGCCGGACCCCGTCTCCCGACCGCTCGAGGACACCGCCGCGCTCGAGAGCCTTGAACAGCCGGATTGCCTGGCGCACATGGACTCTCTGGCGCTGGCGGGACTCGTGGTTGTCGAGGAGCAACCGACGCATGTGTCCGAAGAAGTCCCCACCTCGGGCCGCGACGTTAAGGATCATCGCGGCGGTCACCTTGAAATGGCTGGTCAGGGTCTCGGGCGTCGCCGCGACCAGCCGGTCGTGGGTCTTCTCGTCCCACGACACGAATCCCTCGGGCGGCGACTTGCGCTTGTAGGACCGCTTTTTCTTCTCGTCGTCCCCGAACTTGGCGAGCACCCGGTGGTTCTCGATGACGTGGTCGGGGGCCTGCACGACGACGAGCCCAGCGGTGTCGAAACCGGCTCGTCCCGCCCGTCCCGCGATCTGGTGGAACTCCCGGGCGCGCAGGTGCCGTACGCGGGTCCCGTCGTACTTGGACAGGGCGGTGAAGACGACGGTTCGGATCGGCACGTTGATGCCGACGCCGAGGGTGTCGGTGCCGCAGACCACCTTGAGCAGACCGGCCTGCGCGAGCTGCTCGACCAGGCGACGGTACTTGGGGAGCATGCCGGCGTGATGGACCCCGATGCCGTGCCGGACCAGGCGCGAGAGCGTCTGACCGAACTTCGTCGTGAACCTGAAACCGCCTATCAGCATGGCGATCTGGTCTTTCTCCTCCCGCGAGCAGACGTTGACGCTCATCAGCGCCTGGGCTCGCTCGACGGCCGACTCCTGGGTCGAGTGGACGACGTAGACCGGTGCCTGGTGGGTTGCGAGCAGCTCGGCGAGCTTGTCGTGCAGCGGCTCGAGGGACCACTCGAAGGTGAGGGGCACGGGGCGCTCGGCGCCGGCCACCTCGGCGACGGGACGGCCGCTGCGGCGAGCCAGGTCGGCACGCAGGCTCTCGGTGTTGCCGAGGGTCGCAGACATCAGCAGGAACTGGGTGCTGGTCATCTCAAGAAGGGGTACCTGCCAGGCCCAGCCGCGCTCGGGGTCGGCGTAGTAGTGGAACTCATCCATCACCACCAGTCCGATGCCGGTGTCGTCCCCGTCCCGCAACGCCCGGTTGGCGAGCACTTCTGCTGTGCAGCAGAGGATTGGCGCACCCGGGTTGACGCTGGCGTCACCCGTGGCCATCCCGACGCTGTCGGCGCCGAAGACGTCGCACAGCGCGAAGAACTTCTCGCTCACGAGCGCCTTGATGGGGGCGGTGTAGACCGACTGTCGACCCTCGCTCATGGCGGCGAGGTGCGCCCCCACGGCGACCAACGACTTGCCACTGCCCGTGGGGGTCGCGAGCACGACGTGGCTGCCGGCCAGCAGTTCGAGCAAGGCCTCCTCCTGCGCCGGGTAGAGCGCGACCGGCGACCAGGCCGTGAACGCGTCGAGGACCGCTTCCGGCCCTCCGGTCACCGGTTGCAGGGCGCCATCAGTGCTCGTCGCGTCGGTCTGCGTCACCGGATGAGTCTGCCCTGGTCCGAGGCCACCGCTCAGAAGGACCGGCTGCGCCGGGCCGCGGGCGGCTGACCGGCACGCGCCGCCAGCTCCGCCCGGGTACGAGCCGGCCCGGCCGGCGACCCCGCCCGCCGGGGGCCCTTCCGGACCGGCGCGGAAGTCGTGGTCGCGTGGGTCGCGGCCGCCCGGGTCGCCTCGCGCGCCTCCGGCGTGGAGGCCTCGTGCGTCCTGGGCGCCCGCACGGCACTGCCCGGTGCACGGGCACTGCCGCCCTGCCCGCGAGGGCTGCCGCCCTGTCCGCGAGGGCTGCCGCCCTGTCCGCCGGCGCTGCTCTTGGCACCGGACCGTCCCTGGCCGGCGGGGCGCTGACGCGGGCCGCGGGCGCTCGTCGTCCTCGGCTGGGGGGCCTCGACAGGAGCCGGCTCGACGTACGGCGCCGCGGGGCCGGCCAGCTCGACGATGACGGCGTCACCGGGACGGACGCTCTGCGTGACGGGGTGGATCCCGGCCTGCTTGGTCAGCAGCTTCACGTCGCGCGCCTGGTCCGGGGTCGCCATCGTGATAACGACCCCGCCGGCACCGGCTCGGGCGGTGCGCCCCGAGCGGTGCAGGTAGGCCTTGTGCTCGGTCGGCGGGTCGACGTGCACCACGAGGGCGACGTCGTCGACGTGGATGCCGCGCGCCGCGATGTCGGTGGCGACGAGAACGCGCGTCGTACCGTCCATGAAGGCACCGAGGTTGCGCTCGCGGGCTCCCTGGCTCAGGTTTCCGTGCAGCTCGACCGCGGGCACGCCGGCGGCCGTCAGCTGCTTGGCGAGCTTCTTCGCCGTGTGCTTGGTGCGCAGGAACAGCACCGAGCGGCCCGTCCCGGAGGCGAGCTCCTTGACGACCATCGGCTTGTCGGCGGCGCTGACCGAGAAGACGTGGTGGGTCATGGTGCTGACCGGAGCGACCGCCGGGTCGACGGAGTGGGTCGTGGGCTCGTGCAGGTACCGCTTGACCAGCACGTCGACGCCGTTGTCGAGGGTCGCGGAGAACAGCATCCGCTGGCCCTTCTTGGGGGTCTTGTCGAGCAGCCGCTTGACGGCCGGCAGGAAGCCCAGGTCGGCCATGTGGTCGGCTTCGTCGAGGATGGTGATCTCGACCGCGGACAGGTCCACGAAGCCCTGCCCGATGAGGTCCTCGAGCCGTCCGGGGCAGGCGATCAGGACGTCGACGCCGGCGGACATGGCCTTGACCTGCGGCGACTGCCCGACCCCACCGAAGACCACGGCGGTCGTCAGGTGGGCGGCGTAGGCCAGCGGCTTGACGACCTCCATGACCTGGTTGGCGAGCTCCCGGGTCGGGACGAGGATCAGGCTCCGGGCCTGCCGCGGGGTGCGCCTGCCACCGACCAGCCGGGCCACCAGTGGCAAGCTGAAGGCCAGCGTCTTGCCGCTGCCCGTCTTGCCGCGGCCGAGGACGTCCTTGCCGGCCAGCGTGTCGGGCAGCGTCGCGGCCTGGATCGGGAAGGGGCTCAGGATGCCCTGCCGGTCGAGCTCGGCACACAGGATGGCAGGCACCCCGAGGGAGGGGAAGGTAGGTCTGGACGTGGGCATGCTGGTGCGGTCCTCAAGGTCGTGGGCCCGGGGGGTCCTCACCCGGTGCGGTCCATCCTCGCAGTACCGCGTCTGCCACAACACCATCTCCACGCGTGTCGTTCCCCACCGCCAGCCGCACCGCGACAACGGTGCGGCAGGCTGACGGTCGTGACCGTCGCGCTCGAGGGCTTCCACGCCGTGAAGCACGCTCTGCGCTTCGCTCCGGCGCTGGTACGCCGGATCACCGTCGTCTCCCTCGGTTCCGCCTTCGACCTCTGCCAGTCGCTGGCTCCCGACGTGGGTGAGGCGTTGCTCGCCCTCGCGGTCGAGGGGCCCGTCGCGCACCCGACGGGGGTGCAGGGTGAGGCGGAGCGACCGGTGGAGGAACGGACGGTCCTGCGGCGACGCACGGCTCCTCTCGTCCTGCTCGACGACCCGCGCCACCCGGGCAACGCGGGGGCAGCCATCCGGGTGGCCGCTGCCGCCGGTGCCTCCGGGGTGGCGCTGCTGGGCTCGCTGGACCCGTGGCACCCTGCCGTCCTGCGTGGGGCCGCCGGCCTGCACTTCGCCCTGCCTGTCCTCGCCTGCTCGCTTCCGGAGATCGCCGGCCCTGTCTTCGCACTCGACGCTGACGGGGAGCCGTTCACGGGGCTACCCGATGACGCTGTCCTGGTCGTCGGCAGCGAGCGTGCCGGCATCGGTGTCGACACCCGTGCCCGCGCGGACCGCGTGGTGGCCCTGCCGATGAGAGCCGGCGTGTCGTCCTTGAACCTGGCTACCGCAGTCAGCGCCGCCCTCTACGCGTGGCGCCTTGCTCCCCTCCGCTCGCCCCGCGACGCGGCAAGGGCCGCTCCCTGCGGGTGAGCCGACGAAGCCGGTCCGGCGGCAGCTGCGCCCACAACGCCTGATCGAGCAGCGTTGCCAGGCTGTAGTCGGGGTCGGTTGCCAGCGCTCTCTCGAGGGCGATCGTGACGACCGCTCCTCCACCTTGGCAGTAGGTCAGCCAGGCCAGCAGGGTGCACACCGGGGCGTCGTAAGGAGCGGGCGTGCGGCGCACCAGCTCGTGGAGCAGACCGAGCAGGCTGGGGACCTCCTGCCGTGGGCTGGCCACGAGGAAGTCCCGGACCTGTACGTCGACGAGGCTCATGGCGAGGGCTGCGGCCTCCAGGTCTTCCAGCTGCCCCGGTGGGTTGGCGAAGCGCGTGCGGGCATCGCGCCAGCCCTGGAGGGACGCTTCAGCAGCGACGGCGACCCCGGCTTGCCCGATGACGTCGGCAAGCAGCGTCGCGGCGATCTCGCAGCGCTCCCTCGCGACCCTCGCCTTGGCGTCGACCGGACCGGCGAGGGAGTCCTCCAGCGCCTCGCGGTCAGGCAGGACGACCCGGCCCTGCAGGACGTTCTCGGCTGCGAGCAGCTGGACGGGGCTCGTCCCCGTGGCTTCCTCCACGGGGCGACCTTCAGGGGGGCAGCAGGGCTGTGCGCAGAAGTACGTCCACACCCGGCCGTGGCGGACGAGGAACAGCTCGGCACGCCGGAGGTCTTCGAACCTTTCTTTCAGCTCGGCGACCAGCGTGGTGCGCGGAAGCGTCAGCCCGTCCGGCTCGCCGGTGTAGACGGCGATCAGGACACGGCTGGCCCGCTGGTCCCGGACCCGGTCGACCACCTCGTCGACGAGGCCGGCCTCGCACCCGGCAGCGGGGAGGTTCAACCGCATCGTGAGCCCGACCCGGCCGCGTGGCTCGTGCAGGCACCAGACGACCAGTGACTCGGTCGGGACGTAGCCCAGCTGCAAGGGGATCGACGCGACCATCTGAGCGGGGGTGGTGAGGCGGGCGACCGGCTTCGACATGCAGGTGAGCCTGGCGCCTCAGGAGGACGCGGAACGGCCTCAGCACAGATCTGTGGATGAGGCGCGGCGCCAACCTAGGGCAGGTCGTCGAGCGCCCGGAAGACCCGCTGGAGGGAGATTGGCCCCTTCGCCTTGAGGCTCTGAGCGAACAGGCTCACCCGGAGCTCTTGGAGCATCCAGCCGATGCGCTCACGATCCGGACCCGCAGGCAGTCGGGCCCACTCCGCCTCGACCTCGCGGACGCCGACGAGCAGACCTCGGTCCCGCTCCGCGTCACGCGGCAGCTTCTCGAGCCGCACCAACATGCCTCGCAGCCAGCGTGCCACGTCGGCGAGGCGCGCAGCTCCCACAACGGTGACGAAACCCTTGTAGAGAAGGGCGTCTCGTTGCTGCCGAAGGTCCTTGACTGCCTGCGCCGCCGTGGCGTGCGTCTGCAGGGCGAGAGCGCTGTCGACCTCGGCCGCAAGGGCGAGTACCTCCTCGACACCCTTCAGGACCTTCAGCGTCTGCTCGGGGAGGCCACCACGGACGACGGGGAGCAACGCCTCGTAGGACGGCTTGTCCCGCGGGTCAACGCTCATGAGGGCATCCACGGCGGCCGCGACGCAGTCGTCCATGAGGGCCGTCAGGGATCCGTGCGGGTTGGCCGCGAGCGTCAGCTTCGCCCTATTGTTGAGCCGACCCGACACGGCCTTGACCGGCGAGGGGCAGGCGAGCAGCAGCAGGCGGCGTACCCCTGCGTGGTGGACTCCGGGAGAGGGGGTCGGCAGGACCCGCAGTGCGACCGACGTGCCCTCGTCGACGAGCGACGGGTAGCCGACGACGAGCCCGGAGGAAACCTCTGCCGGGATGTCCTCCACGGTCCAGGCCGTGAGGCCGGAGCGCTCCAGATCGCCTGCCACCGAGGCGATTGCGGCTTGAACCGGCTTGGCCAGGGAGGCCTTGAGCGCCTCGAGGTCCTTGCCCTCACCGACTGCCGAGCCGGCCTCGTCCACGACCCGGAAGGTCGGTCGCAGGTGGCCCGGGACCCGGTCGAGGCCCCAGTCCTCGACGGCGATGAGGACACCCTTCAGAGCCCTGGCCTCACGGGACAGGGCGTGCAGCAGGTGCTCCTCACGGGGGGCGATCCGGTCCAGCAGCAGCCGCGCCGTGTCGGGGGCCGGCACGAGCTTGACCCGCAGCGGCTTGGGCAGCGTCTTGATGAGGGCGGTCACCAGGTCGAGCCGCCTTCCCGGCACCTGCCAGGCGAAGTCGTCGGCGTGCACCCGGTTGAGCACGGCCAGGGGCACGTCGACGGTGACGCCGTCGATGGCGCTGCCGGGCTCGAACTCGTAGGACAGGGGCAGCCTCAGGTCCTGCGACACCCACACATCCGGGTGGTCCCCAGGGTCGACGTCGCCTCGAACGAGGTCTTCCAGGCTCAGGTCGAGCAGGTTGGGACGGACGTGCCGCTCCTTGCTCCACCATGCGTCGAAGTGCGCGCCGCTGACCACGTCGGTCGGTACCCGGTGGTCGTAGAAGTCGTACACGTCCTCCTCGTCGACGACGATGTCGCGTCGACGGGCGCGTTGCTCGAGCTCCTCGACGTCCTCGGCCAGGGCGCGGTTGCGGGCGAAGAAGGCATGGTGGGTCTTCCAGTCCCCCTGGACGAGGGCATGCCGGACGAACAGGTCCCTGGAGACCACGGGGTCGATCCGGCCGTAGGCCACCTTGCGCTGGGTGACCAGCGGTACGCCGTACAGGGTGACCCTCTCGAAGGCGACGACGCCTGCCCGCTTTGCCTCCCAGTGCGGTTCGCTGTAGGTCCGCTTCACCAGGTGAGCACCCACCTGCTCCGCCCACTCCGGCTCGATCCGGGCTGCCATCCGACCCCAGAGGCGACTGGTCTCGACCAGCTCGGCAGCAACCACGAACTGCGGCGGCTTCCTGGCCAGCGCCGAGCCGGAGGCGATCGCGAACCGTGCCCCCCGCGCACCGACGTACTCGCGACCGCTGGGCTCGCGCATCCCGACGTGGGACAGCAGGCCGGCGAGCAGTGCCTGGGTGATGGTGGCCGGGTCGGAGCTGCTGCTGTCGTGGGCGAGGTCGAGCTGGCGGGCGACCCGGCGCAGCTGCGAGTGCAGGTCCTGCCACTCGCGGATCCGCAGGTAGCTCAGGAACTCCCGCTGGCAGAGCCGTCGGAAGGCGCTGCTGGACAGGGCCCGCTGCTGCTCCTGGAGGTGCCGCCACAGGTTGAGCCAGGCCAGCAGGTCAGAGGTGGGGTCGGTAAAGCGGCTGTGCAGCTGGGACCACTGGGACTGCTTGTCGACGGGCCGCTCACGGGGGTCCTGGATCGACAGCGCCGCGGCGATGACGAGGACCTCACGGACGCAGCCGAGCTTCTGCGCCTCCACCACCATCCTGGCCATCCGGGGGTCGATCGGAAGCTCGGCCAGCTGGCGTCCGACCTTCGTCAGGCGGTCGTCAGCGAGGGCGCCGAGCTCCTCGAGCAGGGCGATCCCGTCGCGGACGTTGCGCCGGTCGGGGGGCTCGACGAACGGGAAGTCCTCGATGTCACCGAGACCGAGCGCGGCCATCTGCAGCAGGACCGAGGCGAGGTTGGTGCGCAGGATCTCCGGCTCGGTGAACGCCGGCCGTCCGGTGAAGTCCTCCTCGCTGTAGAGCCGGATGCAGACGCCGTCAGCCACGCGCCCACACCGGCCGGAGCGCTGGGTCGCCGACGCCTGGCTGATCGCCTCGATCGGGAGCCGCTGCACCTTGGTCCGGCTGCTGTAACGCGAGATGCGCGCGGTTCCGGGGTCGACGACGTACCGGATTCCCGGGACCGTCAGCGACGTCTCCGCGACATTGGTCGCCAGGACGATCCGGCGGCCGGGGTGAGAGGTGAAGACGCGGTGCTGCTCGGCCGCAGAAAGCCTGCCGTACAGGGGAAGCACTTCGGTCCGGTCGTCCACGACGGCCCGTAGGGCGTCGGCAGCGTCCCTGATCTCGCGCTCCCCCGACAAGAAGACGAGCACGTCCCCCGGGGGCTCGGCGGCGAGCTCCTGGCAGGCCGCGACGATCCCCGAGACCTGGTCCTGCTCCTGCTCGCCGTCGAGGGCAAGCAGCGGCCGGTAGCGCACCTCGACGGGATAGGTGCGCCCGCTGACCTCCAGGATGGGTGCGTCGTTGAAGTGCTGGCTGAAGCGCTCCGGGTCGATCGTGGCCGACGTGATGATGACCTTGAGGTCCTGGCGCTGCGGCAACAGCCGCTTGAGATAGCCGAGCAGGAAGTCAATCGTGAGCGACCGCTCGTGCGCCTCATCGATCACGATCGTGTCGTAGGCGGACAGGGTCCGGTCGCGCGACAGCTCCGCGAGCAGGATGCCGTCGGTCATGACCTTGACGAGGGACCCCTCAGAAACCTGGTCGTGGAAGCGGACCGTGTAGCCGACGAGGTCACCGAGCTCGGTGCCGAGCTCCTCTGCGACACGTTCGGCCACCGCCCGGGCGGCGATCCGACGGGGCTGGGTGTGGCCGATCAGGCCGGTCACACCCCGCCCCAGCTCGAGCAGGATCTTCGGCAGCTGCGTTGTCTTGCCCGACCCGGTCTCGCCGGCGAGAACGACCACCTGGTGGTCACGGATCGCGTCGGAGATGTCGGAGCGCACCTGGCTGACAGGAAGGTGCTCCGGGTAGCTGATCTCCGGGACGGACTGTCGACGCAGGGCAACCCGGTCCTCGGCTCCTTCGAGCTCCGCCGACAGCCGGGCGAGGTCCGGGGAACGACCGTCGAGCTGACGGGACAGCCTGCGCTGGTCTTTCAGCATCACATGCTGCAGGCGCTCCCTGAGCTCGAACAGCGTCAGGTCGGGCACGTCCATCGTGCCCTCAGCCTAGGTCAACACCACAGGGGCCGCTCAGGTCGTCGAGCCGGTTCCTGAGCTCGTCCCGGCACCGGTGCCCTGCTGGGCCTGAGGCGGGCCTCCGGGGCCGTCGCCTGGGCCGCCCTGGAGGGCGTTCGGGGCTCCGGCCGGACCCTGGTTGGCGGCATTGACCGTGCTGTTGTGCGAGCCCTCCTGGTCTGGTGCTGCCACTGATCTCGCTGACAGCAACGAGGATGCGGACCGCGGGCCACCAGCGCCCTGCGAGCCACCCGTGAGGTGGCTGCGAGAGACTGGGTCCCATGCCCCGTACCAGCGCCGGTCTGCTGCTGTTCCGCCGGGCGCCAGTGCTCGAGGTGCTGCTGGCCCACCCGGGCGGGCCGCTGCATGCCCGCAAGGATGTGTGGGGAGTCCCGAAGGGCGAGTACGGGAAGGACGAGGGGCCGCTGGCTGCCGCCTACCGGGAGTTCGCCGAGGAGATCGGCCACCCCCCGCCGCCTGGCCACCCGGTGGAGCTCGGGGAGGTCGTCCAGAAGGGAGGCAAGCGGGTGGTCGCGTGGGCCCTGGAGGGCGACCTCGACCCCACCACCGTGAGCAGCAACGTGTTCGGGATGCAGTGGCAGGGGCGATGGCAGGAGTTCCCCGAGATCGACCGGGCCGCCTGGTTCGACGTGGAGACAGCCCACGCCAAGATCCTGCCCGCTCAGGCACCGTTCCTCGATCGGCTCGCAGCGCAGCTGACCTCTCACGACAGGCCCGTCAGGAGACCGCCGCGGTGAGCACGTCGAGCTCCTGGGCGAGGTAGCCCATCATCACGTCGAGGTCCGGGACCAGCTCCCGGTCCGCGATCAGCCCGAAGTGGAGCTGACCACTGAGGCTGCAGACGGTGATGTTGAGCCCCTGACCGTCGGCGATGGCGGACAGCGGGTAGTAGCCCAGGAGGCGGCAACCGGCGTAGAAGAGCGGGATGTTAGGCCCGGGGACGTTCGAGATGAACAGGTTGAACGGGCTGACCCGCTCAACCAGCCGCACCCTGGCAGCCAGCCGGGCCGCTTGTCCCGCGAGGGCCGGCATCGCGAACTGCGTGACGTCGGACAGCAACGTCGCGGGGAGCGCGCCGTGCTGCTCCTTGGCGGCCCGCATCGCGGCACTGCACGCGTGCAGCCGCTCGAGCGGGTCAGCGACGTGGGTCGGCAGCGGCGCGATCATGGTCGACACCTTGTTGCCCGCCGTCCCCTTCTCGGCCTCGGTGCGGATCGACACCGGCACGGCCGCGATCAACGGCGCCTCCGGAAGGGCGTCGTGGTCGAGGAGCCAGCGGCGCAGGGCCCCCGTCGACAGCGCCATCACCACGTCGTTGACGGTGCCCCCACCGGCGTTCTTGACGGCTTTGACCTGGTCCAGCGGAAGGCTGCGGAAAGCGAAGCGACGGTGCGGTGAGATCGCCTTGTTGAAGGGCGTCGCGGGTGCGCGAAGGCCTCCGCCCTGCAACACCAGGTCGGCGTCACGGCCCAGCAGCCGGTCGACCACCGGCAGTCGGGGGCGAGCCGGAGAGGTCGCCAAGGACGGCAGTGAGCGGGCCAGGGCGTAGGTCATCCGGGCGGCGCGGACCGGCTGGCCGGCAAGCGACAGCGCGGAGCGGGTGAGCAGCGACAGCGCCGACGGGTCACTCTCGGGCCGCCACGGCACCGGCGGTGGGTCGACGACCCGGCTCTCGGGAGTGAGGTCGAGGATGACGGTGAGGATGTCGCCGCCGGAGACGCCGTCGATGGCCGCGTGGTGGACCTTGCTGTAGATGGCCATCCGGCCGTCGGACAGGCCGTGGATCAGGTACAGCTCCCACAGCGGGCGGCTGCGGTCCAGCGGCCGCGCGTGCAGCCGGGCAGCCTGCTCGGCGAGTTGCCGGTCGTCGCCCGGCGAGGGGAGGGCGAGCTCCCGCACGTGGTACTCGATGTCAAAGTCGGGGTCCTCGATCCAGTAGGGCTGGTCGAGACCGAGGGGCACCGTCGCGAGGCGCCGCCGGAAGGGCGGCATCTGGTGCAGCCGGCTCGCGATGAGGCGGGTGACCTTGTCGAGCGTGACCGGGTCCGGGGACGTCGAGGGGTCGAGCACGCAGATGCTGCCGACGTGTCCAAAGACGGCATGCGTCTCCATCGCGAGGAAGGCCGCGTCGAGACCGGTGAGCTGCTGCACGGGGATCCTTCGGGAGGCAGGGTCGGGGTGGCTCCTGTGTTCCTACCGCGACAAGGTCGGTTCTGTCAGGAACGTCCCTCGTAGCCGACGAGCGGCGGGGGCCTACGGTGGGCCGATGAGCGACAGCACCGCAGGGATCACCTACGCGTCGTACCTGCGGGTGGAGCAGTTGCTGTCGCTGCAGCAGGAACCGCGGGCCCACGACGAGCTGCTGTTCGTCGTCCTGCACCAGTCGCACGAGCTGTGGTTCAAGCTCGCCCTGCACGAGCTCGACGAGGCCACCCGGCTAATCGACAGTGACCGCTTCCCCGAGGCGGAGAGCCGGCTGCGCCGGACGGTCACGATCTTCCGGCAGCTCATCGCGCAGTGGGACGTGCTGGGGACGATGACCCCGGCGGGCTACCTGGCGTTCCGGCACGTCCTCGAGGGCGGTAGCGGCTTCCAGTCGGCGCAGTTCCGCGAGCTGGAGTTCAGCAGCGGCCTGAAGGACGCGTCGTACCTGGAGTCTGCCTGGCTGTCAGACGGTGAGCGAGCTCGGCTGCAGGCCCGGCTGATCGCACCGACGCTCGCCGACGCCTACCGGGCTGCTCTGCGGCGGGCCGGTGTGGAGGACGTCGTCGACGTCCTCAGGGCCGGTCCGTCGTTGCTGACGATGCTGTCGGAGACCCTGCTCGACTACGACGAGGCGGTCGGGCACTGGCGGCACCGGCACGTCCTCGCCGTCGAGCGGCAGATCGGCCTCAAGCCAGGTACCGGTGGCTCGAGCGGTGCTGCCTACCTGCGGTCGACGCTGACCCGGCGGTTCTTCCCCGAACTCTGGGAGGCTCGGACCAGGCTCCTCTAGCAGACGGCCGCTGCTGCCGTTCAGGCGCGCTAGGGCGCCGTGAAAACCCGGGTGCGTTTCACCGGAACGCCCTCGAGCTCGCGGCTGGTGGCGATGTCGTAGGAGGCGAGCTCGGTGAGCCCGGTCTGTGGCAGGTAGTCGCGGCCGGGGTCGCCCAGCAGCACTGTCCCCTCGAAGCCCCGCAGCCAGGTCAGGACACGCGCGGCCATGACCTGCTCGTACAGCACGTCGCCGGCGAGCACGACCTCGACGTGCGGCACGGGCCCGTCGAGCAGGTCCAGCCCGGTCCACATCACGTCGGTGCGGTTGGCTGCGGCGTTGGCCTCGACCGCCTCCCCCGACAGCGGGTCGATGTCGGCTGCGAGCACCGAACGCGCGCCGGCCTTGCGGGCGGCTATCGCGACCAGCCCCGAGCCGGTCGCCAGGTCGAGCACCCGCTTGCCCCGGACGTGGTCACCGTCCAGGACGTAGCGCGCCAGCGCCTGGCCGCCCAGCCAGGCGAAGGCCCAGTACGGCGGAGCCGCCGCACCGGTGGCCTCCCACAGCCCCTGGAGGTCGTCGGCCTGGTGGAGCAGGACCTCCGGCACGAACGGGACCGGCTCCACCGCGAGCCACGAGGCGAACTGCACCGCCCCATCCTGCCCGGTCGCCACGTCGACCCGGCTTGCCGCACGGCCGGGAAGGCTCTGGGCCGAGCAGCGCCTGGACGGGCCGGTCCTCGGCTCCGTCGACGACGTACAGGCGCAGCTCGACCGGCTGCTGGCCGACACCGGAGCGGCCGAGCTCATGGTCACGTCGACCGCGCACGCGCTGTCGGACCGGCTCAGGTCCTACGAGCTGCTGGCCTCCCTGGGCACGGTCGACGGCACGCTCTCGCTCAGGGCCGGGGCAGCAGCCGGTCGCTGATGATCCGCCGCTGGATCTCGCTGGTTCCCTCGAAGATCGTCGTCAGCCGGGCGTCGCGCCAGTAGCGCTCGACCCGCCGCTCGGTCGTGTAGCCGTTGCCGCCGTGCAGCTGCATGGCCTGGTTGGTCACCCGCACCGCCATCTCCGTGGTCTGCAGCTTGACCATCGCCGCCTCGCTCTCGCACGGCATGCCCTCATCCAGCAGGTGCGCGACCTGCCACCACAGCACCCGAGCCTGTACGACGTCCGCGGCCATGTCGGCCAGCGCGAACCGGAGGGCCTGGAAGTCCCCGATCGGGTGCCCGAACTGCTCGCGCTCCTGCAGGTACGCCGTGGTGTCCTCGAGCGCCCCCTGGGCCAGACCGACGGCGCGCGCGGCCGTGTGGACCCTGGCGATGTTCAGGCCGCGCTGAACCGACGCGAATCCCCCTTCGTCGCCGCTCGCCCCCTCGTCGCCGTACAGCCCAGTGAGGCGGTCACTGTCGGGCACCCGCACCCCGTCCAGGACCAGGTCCCAGGTCAAGAAGCCGTGGTAGCCGACCTTGTCGATGGCGGTGCCGGACATACCGTCGGGGAAGGTGCCGGGCTCCTTGACGACGAGGAACGGCTCCAGCCCGGCCGATCGGGACTCGCCCTGGTCGGGCTCCCGGACCCTGGCGAGGACCTCCACGAAGTCGGCGGCGAGGGCGTTGCCGGCCCAGCGCTTGTGGCCGTTCAGCACCCAGCTGTCGCCGTCGCGGGTCGCCGTCGTCCGCACCCCGGCGAGATCGGAGCCGGCCGTCGGCTCGCTGAGGGCGATCGAGCCGATCCACTGTCCCTTCGCCGACTTCGTGAGCAGCTCGTCGCGACGGCCGGGGTCGAGGACCTGGGTGCCGAGGCCCTGCCCGCGGGCCAGGATGCTCGCCACGCTCAGCCAGGCCCGGGCCAGCTCCTCCGAGACCAGGCAGTACTCGAAGACCCCCAGCCCGAGGCCACCGTGCGCGGTCGGGACGGTGATTCCGAACCAGCCCAGCGCGGCCAGCCGGTCGATCAGCTGGCGCGGCATCTCCCCCCGCTGCGGGTCGAGCTCGTCGGCGATCGGCAGCACGACGTCGCGGGCGAAGGCGCGGGCCTGCTGCTGCAGGGTGGTGCGCGCCGGGGTGGCCCAGGGAGGGGGGAGGTCCATGGGCAGCGCCGTACCCCCTTTCGTACTGACCCGACCCTTGCGCTTGGAGCTACAACGTCGGCGCCCGGTCGGCCCAGGGGTGGGCCCGCTCGAGCTGGCTGGCCACCCGCACGAGCAGGTCCTCGCGCCAGGGCCCGCCGACGAGCTGCATCCCGATCGGGAGGCCACCCTCGGTCTGCTCGAGCGGCAACGACACGGCCGGCTGACCGGTGATGTTGAAGAAGGCGTTGAACAGCGCCATCGCGAAGACGGTCGGCGAGGTGTTCGCCGGGTCGGCGTGCACCTCGGCCAGCACGCCGACGGGCGGGGTCAGGATCGACAGGGTCGGTGTGAGCAGCACATCGAACTCGGTCCCCCACCGCGGGACGTCACGTCGGGTGAAGCGCTGAAGGGTCTGCACCGCAGCTACGTAGGTGAGGCTGTCGATGCCCTGGGCAGTCTGCCGGTTGGCTTGGATGTGCGGCTCCGTGAGGCTCCAGTCGACCCCCACGTAGTCGGCCAGACCGGAGTGCACGATCGCCAGGAAGGCGAACAGCGCCTCGTCGGGGACGGTGAGCTCGGTGGGTTGCACCGTGTGTCCCAGGGCGGCCAGGGCGTCGGCGGTCCGCAGGGTCGCGGCGGCGACCTCGGGGTCCATCGGCATGCCGAGCGGCGGGGTCGTGACCACCCCGATGCGCAGGGTGCCCGGGTCCTGCCCGACCTCGTCCAGGTAGGGGCGGGACGGCGCGGGTGCGTTGTACCAGGACAGCGGGTCCTGGCCGCTGATGGCGTCGAGGACGGCCGCGGCGTCCGCCACCGTGTGCGTGACGGCGCCTTCGACCACGCCGCCCTCCCAGGACAGGACCGTCCGAGGGACCCGGCCGCGGCTGGGCTTGAGGCCGACCAGACCGCAGCAGGCTGCGGGGATCCGGATCGACCCACCGCCGTCGTTGGCGTGCGCGAGGGGGAACATCCCGGCGGCGACGGCAGCGGCGGCGCCACCGCTGGACCCACCCGGGGTCCGCTCCAGGTCCCACGGGTTGCGGGTCGGTCCGTAGCGGAGGTTCTCGGTGACCGTGATCGGACCGAACTCGGGGGCGTTGGTGCGTCCAGCCAGCACGAAGCCGGCCCGTTGAAGGGCGGTGACGACCAGCTCGGACTCGGTCGAGGGCCCGACCGGGGCGCCCCGGGAGCCGAAGGTCACGGGCCAGCCCTGTACGGCTGTGAGGTCCTTGATCGGGATCGGGACGCCGTGAAATGGCGGCAGCTCCCCACCGGCCATCACCTGCTTCGCCGCGGCGACAGCAGCTGCCCGAGCCTGCTCGTCGTCGCGCCAGATCACGGCGTTGACCCGGTCGTTGACCGCGTCCACGCGAGCCAGGCAGGCGTCGAGGACCTCGGTGGGGCTCACCTCCCGGTTCCGGATCGCGGTAGCCACGGACAGCGCTGAGGTGAGGTCCATGACGTCGAACCTAGCCCCGCACCGGGTCCGCTGCGACCATCCCCGCGACAGGAACGTGTTGTAGTTTTCGCGCGTGATGACGGTGCTCGATGGCGAGCGGTCGACCCAGGTCGTATCAGACGGAATGCTGCTGGAGGTCGACGACCTGCTCGCCGCGACCGGCTGGGAGCTCAAGCCCCAGGGGCTGTGCCGGGGCGAGGTGTGCGTCCCAACCTCCCTCTCCGCTCCGGTCTCCCTCATCGACGTGGCCACCGCGCTCCACCGGCCCGTGGCTCTCGAGCAGCTCACTGACGCCTGGGTCGCCGTCCTCGGCGAGCCGGGCGGCACAGCGCTGCACGTCGGCGACGTCGCGCCTTCGGTCGTACTCCCCGACGTCGACGGCCGCGACGTGCAGGTCACCGGCACCGGCCGCAAGACGGCCGTCGTGGTCTGGTCGACCTGGTGCGGCTGCCGCTACGAGCTCCCCGCCTGGAAGCAGCTGGCCGCGGAGCTCCACGCCGACGGCCTCGACATCATCACCGTGGCGCTGGACGAGGACGTCGAGGCCGTCAGGCCGTGGGCCGGTACGACGGACCTGCCCACCGCCGTCGACACCGAGCACCTGCTGTCGGATGTCTTCGGCGTGGTCAACGTCCCGTCCACCGTCTGGCTCGACGAGCAGGGTCGCGTCGTCAAACCGCCCACCATCGCTCCCGGCGACGACCAGTTCCTCGCGTTCACCGAGGTGGACGCCGAACGCCACCACGAGGCGCTGCGGGCCTGGGTGCGCGGAGGCGTCGTCCCCGACGTACCCGAGGCCGTGGACGACGAGGCTGTGCGCGCCGCGCGGGCGGAGCGCCGGCTCGGTGCCTGGCTGCACCGGCACGGGCACACCGAGGCGGCCGAGCGGCACTTCGCTGCGGCCGTCGCCCTGGCGCCGCTGGACTTCACGATCCGTCGCGCCTCGATGCCGTTGCGCGGCCAGGACCCGTTCGGCACCGAGTTCTTCGTGCTGTGGGAGCAGTGGAACGACGCCGGCCGGCCCGGCTACCTGGCCACCTGAGCTCACGCGAGGGCGAGGGTGAGCGTGTGGATCGCCAGCCCCGCCAGCGCGCCGACGGCCGTACCGTTGATCCGGATGAACTGCAGGTCGCGACCGACTGCCAGCTCGATCCGCTCCGACGCGGAGGCGGCGTCCCACCGGCCGACCTGGGTGCGGATCAGGGAGGTCAGCTCGTCGCCGTAGTTCTCGACGGCGTGGCCGACGAAGGCCTCCAGGCCCTTCTGGATGCGGGCCCGGAACTCCTGGTCGTCGACGGCTCGGGCAGCCAGCGTCGTGACCAGCTTCGAGATCCGCTGCTGCAGCTCGCCTTCCATGTCCGCCAGCGACTCGCGGACCGAGGCGAGAGCGTCGGTGATGACGTCGTGCAGGGCAGCCTGTGCCTGCGGGTCCTCCAGCAGCTGACCGATGAGCACGTCGAGCTTGGCTGCCGTGTGCCGGTCGTGCTGGAGCTCGTGGGCCACGGACCGGAGCAGCCCCTCGAGCCAGCCGCGGAACGGGTGCCGCTGGTCGCGCTCAACCTCCTCGAGCGTCTCGGCGGCCCCGTCGAGCACGTTGCGGATCCGCTTGTCCGACACCAGGAACGACGCCAGCCAGCCCCGGTTGTCGACGAAGTCGCGGGCCTGCGGCAGCAGCTGCTCGCGGTGCGACCGCAGGAACGTCTTGGCACGGCTGACGACGATGTCCACCAACGGGCGCTGGGTGCCCCCGGCGATGGCCCGCTCCAGGACCCGGCCCAGGACCGGTGCGTAGGACCGACGGGCCCAGTCTCGTCTGAGCAGCTCCAGGGCTGAGGCGACCACGGCCTGCTCGTCCAGCGCCGCGAGCAGCGCGCTGGCGTTGAAGGCGACCTCCCGGGCGATCCGGTCGGCCACCTCCGGCTCGGCCAGGAATCCTCCCAGGCGGGTCAGCACGTCCGCCTGACGCACCTGCTCCACGACGACCTCGCGAGTCAGGAAATGGCCGGTGACGAACTCGCCGAGCTTCAGGGCGAGGTCGTCCTTCTTGCGGGGGATCAGTCCGGTGTGCGGGATCGGCAGACCCAGCGGCCGTCGGAACAGCGCCGTCACGGCGAACCAGTCCGCGAGCCCTCCGACCATCGCGGCCTCCGACCCGGCCCGGACGAAGCCGATCACGGTGCCGTCGAACGACAGCGTCACCGCGTAGACGACTGCTGCCAGGGCGAGCAGAGCCGTGGCCGTCAGCTTCATCCGGCGGAGTCGGGCCGCCGCGAGGTCGTCCTGGACGAGCAGGGGCATCACCACAAACTGACCCTATGCGGCTGCGCGGGTCAGTCCGCGAAGGCCGCGGGCGACGTCGCCTCCTTGATGCGCAGCGCCTTGCCGAGCCAGGTCGGCATCCACCAGTTCCACTCCCCGAACAGCGACACGAGTGCAGGCACCAGCAGCGAACGCACGATCGTCGCGTCGAGCAGGATGCCGAAGCCGAGCGCGGTGCTGAAAAGCTTGAGGTCGGTGCCAGGCCCGGACGACAGCGCGACGAAGGCGAGGAACAAGATCAGAGCGGCGCTGGTCACGAGCCGCCCGGTCCGCGCGATGCCTTCGATGACGGCGCTGTCGGTGGTGCCGCCGTGCTGGTCGTACTCCTCCCGGATGCGGGCGAGGATGAACACCTCGTAGTCCATCGACAGCCCGAACAGGAAGGCGAACACCATCATCGGGACCCAGAACGTCACGGCGCCGGTCTGGTGGACTGAGTAGATCGCGTCCGAGCCGTAGCCCTTCTGCCAGAACAGGACCATGAAGCCGAGCGTCGCGGCGAGCGTCAGCAGATTGAGCAGGACCGCCTTCAGCGGCAGGAGCACCGAGCGGAAGGCCCTCGCCAGCAGCACGAACGTGAGCAGCGCGATCAGCGACAGCATCAGCGGGAACTTGCCGTAGACGGCGTGCAGGAAGTCGATCTGGTCGGCACCGGGGCCGGCGATTCCGAGAATCGCGTCGTTGCCGTCCGCAAGGGACCGCACGCTCTTCACCGGGCCGACGGACTTGGAATTTACGGTCTCCTGCGAGGGAATGGCGATCACCACGGTGTGCCCGTTGCGGACGTTTCCGGCGTCGGTGGCGACGACGACGTCGGCGATCCCGTCGACCTTGGCGAGCTCGGCCGCGACGCTCTTGGCACTGTCGACCTTCGTGAGGACCTGCAACGGGGTGAGGGTGCCGGTCGGCTCGCCACCCCTCTCCAGCGTCGAGAGTGCCACGAACGCCGGGCCTTTGGTGGCCAGCGACTCTGAACCGGCGAGGCCGATCTTGATCTGCGAGAACGCGACGATCAGGACGCCGAGGGCAAGGACGGAGGCGCCGGCAGCGACCCAGCGGCGGCGCACGACGGCGGCGGCCCAGCGGGACCACAGGGGGCTGGCCTGGCTCTCGTGGCGGACCTTGGGCCAGTCGACCTTCGGCCCGATGGAGCTGAGGATGGCCGGCGTCAGGGTCAGCGTGGTGAGGACGCTTGCCAGCGGGATCAGCGCCCCGCCGATGCCGACGCTGCGCATGAACGGCACCGGCAGCACCAGCAAGGCGATCAGCCCGATGGCCACCGTGACGCCGCTGAAGATGACCGCTTTGCCCGCTGTCTCCATGGCGACGACAACGGCCTCGTGGTTGTCGCGTCCGTGGTCGCGCTCCTCCCGCCACCGGGTGACGAGCAGCAGCGAGTAGTCGATGGCCACCCCGAGGCCGATCAGCGCGATGAGGAACTCGACGATGAACGACACGTTCATGGCATAGGTGATGGGCAGCAGCAGCAGGAAGGTCAACATGATCGAGGCGAACGCGACCAGCATCGGCAGCAGCGCCAGGAAGGACGCGAAGACGAACGCGAGCACCAGCAGCGCACCGAGCGCGCCGAACAGGGTCTCGCCCAGCACCCCGGGGCCACTGGCGCTGGAGTCACCGGCGGACAGGACGTCCTCCCCCGTGATGCCCGAGGTCCAGCCGCTCGGAGCGCTGCTCTTGGCCGCCGCGATCAGCAGCGGCGTCGGCGGCCGGGCGCTCGGGTTGCTGCCCTGGTTGTAGAAAACCATCGCGTAGGACGTCCGGTCGTCCTTGCTGCGGAAGACCTTGTTGCCGCTGGTGGCCTCGTCGACGAGCCGGAGGTTGGGCGCTGCCTTCGCCACGGCCGTGAACGCCGTCGCGACCTCCTGCTCGTGGCCCGTCACGGTCTGGCCGGCAGGCGCGGTGAGGACCACGAGGTACGGCGAGGAGCTACCGCCGTTGCCGAAGTCCGAGATGATCTGCCGTGCGGCCTGGGTACCCGGCTGGCCGGGGAGGAAGAAGTCGATGGTCAAGCGATCGTTGACCGGCTTGATCGAGATCACCCCCGCGACGGCCAGGGCGACCCACACGACGACGACCACGATTCGGTGGTGCAGCACGAGTTCGGCAAAGCGGCGCATGACGTCTTCCCCTCAAGATCGACTCACTCGGGCAGGAGAGTAACCAGTCCGGGTGACAGAACGGAGTCCCCGCGCAGAAAGGACGCCGGAGGGGCGGCGTACTCATCGATCTGGTGGGGTCGAGCTGGTGGGGTCGAGCTGGTGGCCACAGAGCACGGTCGGTTCGTCATGTCAGCCCTCGGGGCCGCCGTTGGATAGGTTGCCGCACATGCGACTGAGCGGACGACGCGTTCTCCTCACCGGCGCGTCCCGCGGGCTGGGCGCACAGCTGGCGCGGGCGTTCACCGAGCGCGGCGCCACCGTCGCGCTGGTGGCCAGGCCGTCCGAGGCGCTGACTGCTGTCGCCGCGGCGACCGGCGGTGCCGCGTACCCGTGCGACCTCGGCGACCTCGCGTCGTTGCCCGCGCTCGTCGCGGCCGTCGAGGCCGACGGACCGGTCGACGTCCTCGTCAACAACGCCGGCATCTCCGGTATCGGCTGGTATGCCGACCGGACGCTGGCCGAGATCGACCAGGTGATCACCGTCAACCTGCTCGCCCCGATGTACCTGTGCCGCCTGGTCCTGCCCGGCATGCTCGCGCGCCGCAGGGGCCAGCTGGTCAACGTCAGCTCGATGGCAGCAGTGTTCGCGCCCCCGGGACTGGCCAGCTACAGCGCCTCCAAGGCCGGCCTGTCGCACTTCACCGCCGGTCTGCGGGCCGACCTGCGGGACGACCCGATCAGTTTCACCACGGTCACGCTGGCGTCGGTATCGACCGACATGGACGACGAGGCCCGTGGCTACGCGCCGCTGGCCGAGCTCGCCGCCCGAAGCAAGGGCCGTGACGTCACGCCCATGCAGACGTTCCTGGCGGCCGCCGTGAAGGGCATCGAGGCCGACCGCGCCGAGGTCCGGGTACCGCGGAGCATGGCCCCGCTCGCGGCACTGACCAACGCGCCACGCAAGGCGGGACGCCTTGTGTTCAGGCGGTCGGTGGCCAAGGCCCTGCGCTCCGACTGACATACCGACTGACACACCGACTGACGAGCCGCCACCTCGGACGAAGGCCTCAGGTCAGAGCGGCACCGGACCCTCGAAGGTCGCCTGCATCCGGCCGGTCCAGGTCGTGACGACCGCCGGCGCGGGCAGCCCGAGCGAGGCCAGCTCCTTGGAGAACGGGTGCGACCCCAGCTCGAGGACGACGCCCTCGCCGAAGCCGATCGAGGACTCCGCCCCGCCCTGCGTGAAGGTTGTCGCGTGCGGGACGCCGTCGATGAGCGTGTACGAGAGGAGCTCGATCGGGTCCATCACCTGCGCACCTGCGGCCGGCAGCGTCAGCCGAAGCACCAGCTCGTCGTCCATCGACAGCGTCCAGGTGGTCGCCCCCGGACCGTCGACGACCTCGATCTGCTCGACAGTCTTGGGGAAGCCCCAGATCAGGTTGCCTGCCTCGCAGGTGAACGGCTGGTCGACCGGCAGCCGCGTGATGTGGCTGCCGTCAGGGCCGCCCGCCGCCGGCCGGACGAAGGCGATGAGGCCGACCTCGTGGTAGGCACCGAGGTCGTTGTCGCGGTAGTCGATCAGCGCGAGCGCGACCTGGGCCCGACCCGGCGAGGACTCGATCACCGTGAAGGCAGGTGGGACGAGGGCCCTCAGCGCCGCGGCGTCGACCTCGAAGATGGCCGTCGCCGCTGAGGCGTCCCGGACGACGACGGGCATCGTCACCGTCCGACCGGCGATGTCGTAGCTCGTCATGTGATGTCTACTCGCGGGACGCGGCGGAAGGCGACGTCGAGGGTCCCCTCCGCCTTCAGGGCACGGACGGCGACGTTGGCGCTGGTGAGGCCGGTGGTGGACAGCCAGTTCGGCAGCCCGGGGTCGCTGTGGGCGATGACGACCCGGAAGCGGTCGCCGTCGGCGACGATGTCGGAACCGGTGAGGAACACCGGGTGGTGCTGCCAGTCCCCCGACTCCATGAAGCGGGTCAGGAGCATGATCGACCAGTACCGGCAGGTCGGCACGACGCCCTCGACGACGAGCAGCTCGTCCTCGCGCAGGTCGTCGAACCACTGCCCGGAGTACTGGATCGCCGGCGTGGGCATTACGCGCACGACCACGGAGACGTCGACCGGCGGGTCCGTCGGCTGACCGCCGGCGTCGACGTACTCACCGCCGGAGCGGAACACCGCCTGGCTGATCGCGGCCGACAGCGCGGACAGTGTCGTCTCGGCCTCGACCGTCTCGCGGACGTAACGCCCGAGGGCCTCGAGCCGGTCAGAGACCACCTGCGGTTCGAGGAAGGGCGGCGGTCCCAGCGAGGGCACTGTCTCGATCGTGTACGACGCCTCGACCTCATCAGCGGGATCGACGAAGTACTGCCGGACCATCACTTCGGTCACGTCATCGTCCAGGGTGAGCCAGTTGGTCGGCCGCGCCGGACCACCCAGCCAGAGCTCGAAGGACCCGTCCGCCCCGAACGTCATCGCGTCGTCGTCCAGGTTGCCGGCGATCCGCTTCCCGCCCTCGGCCGTCGTGCCGTAGAGGCAGACGCCGAGGTAGGCGGAGGTACCGCGGTGGCCACGCAGGACGTAGGTCAGGGCCGGCGAGATCATGGCCGCGTCGTAGACGGTGCCGGGGTTGTCGCCGTACATCTTGCGGTGGGGGGTCATCCAACGGGTGAAGGCGGGGTGCTCGGGATCGCCCTTCTCCACGAGCATCTCGGTCGCGATCGACAAGATCCGGGTCAGGTGCCGATATCCCTCGGCGAGCTCGCGGTCGGTCCGGGCCCCCGCCGGACCGCTGACGATCTCACCGGCCGTGGCCAGGTCGGCGAGCAGCGCGTCCCAGCCCTTCACCGGGTGAACCGCGCGTTGTAGGCGGCGAAGGCCAGCTCGACCTCGGCCCTGTCCAGCCCGAACTCCTCGAGGGAGTAGCGGTGCGAGCCGTGCTTGTCCCGAGGGTTGTCGGCGAGGTATCCCCGCACACCGGCGGCAACGGCGCCCGAATACTCGAGCCCGAAGTGCTCGTACACCCGCTCGACGGTGCCCACCGGGTCCTCGACGGTGTCCGTGTAGTGCACGTCGACGACCCGGTCGTCGGGCAGCCGGTCCCGGACCGCCATGACGCGCTGCATCCCCCACGTCCATGCCTCCAGCTGTTCGCGTCCGACAGCGACCGGGTCCACCTTGTCGGTGACGGCGCTGCGCATCGTGGCCATCAGCGACGACACCGACGCCAGCACCGTCGCAGGGTCACGGTGGGTGTGCACGAGCAGCGCGTCGGGGAAGACCTCGAGCAGCACGTCGAGCCACATCAGGTGACAGGGGGTCTTCAGGATCCAGTGGCTGCCGCGGTGGCCGCCGGACTGCAGGTGCTGCAGCAGCCGCCGCTCGACCCGGTACGCCTCCGTCAGGTCCTGCTCCCGCAGCCAGGCCCAGTACGACGGGACCGGGTACGTCGTGGCGAACTCGTAGGACGTGAGCTCCATCGCGTGCATCGCCAGGCACTCCTGCGGAAGCCGCGACCCCATCGGGTGGATGTGGTCGATGCCCGGGGCGAGGCGCCGGAAACCGTCGAGGTCCTTGTCCATGGCCGCCACCCGCACCGGGTCCTCCGCGGCGGGGGCGGGGAACGGACGGGCCACCTCCCAGCTCGCGGGAGACCGCATGGCCGGATCGGCCGCGAGCATCCCGTACAGGACCGTCGTCCCCGTCCGAGGGAGGCCGAGGACGAAGACGGGACGGGCGATGACCTCCCCCGCGACCGGGGATCGCTTGTGGCTCTCGACCAGCCGCAGCCGGTTCTCCAGCAGGGACACCAGCCGGGTCCTGGCGGCCACCCGGCCGAGCGCTGTCAGCTGCGCCTCACCGTCCAGGGCTGAGGTGAGGACGTCGAGACCCTCCCGGAAGTGGTCACCGCCGAGGTCTGTCAGACCTGACCCCTTGCGCGCAGCGGCAAGCAGGCTCTCGGGCTGCAGCGAGGCCCGCACCCCCACGCGCGACGCGACCCCACCGACGGTGTTGAGGACGCGGATCGCCCTGGCCTGCTGGACTGCCGTCGACACGCGGTCCCCTCACCCCTGGAAGAACAGAAACACGTTCTACCGCAGGAAGGTCGGCCGTGCACACCCTCGCCGCGCCCCTGCCTCGGCACGGAGCACGACGGGCACCGGCGACCCACCTCGTAGAGTCCGGCTCGTGACCCGACGCCGCACCTCCCTGTACGTCGTGCTGGCCACCACCGACGTGCTGCTGGCGGCCACGGGCCGAGACCGCCAGCGCCGGCTCACCAAGCCGCTGCTGATGCCGACGCTCCTGCAGGGACGGGACCGCCCCACCCAGGTCGCCCTCGGGTTCGCCGGTGCCGGTGACGTAGCGCTGCTCGGGAGCGCAAACGCGGCGTTCACCGTCGGGCTCGGGAGCTTCCTTCTGGGCCACATCGCCTGGGTCACCGGCCTGCGCGGCCGCGGCTCGAGCGGGCTGATCCGCCAGCACCCGGTCCTCGTCGCGCCGTACCTCGCCGCCTGGGCTGGGCTCAACGCTGCTCTCTGGAGGCGCACCGGCAAGGACCGGATCCCCGTGGTGGTCTACAGCTGCGCGCTGCTCGCCACGGCGCTCGCCGCCCTCGACACCGGGGAGCCGCTGCGGGCGGCGGGCGGCGTGTTGTTCCTCGCCTCCGACACCCTGCTCGCGCTGGAGCGCTTCGCCGGCGTGCAGCTGCCCGCCCACGAGGGCCTCGTCATGGCGACGTACACGACCGGGCAGGCCCTGCTGGCCAGGTAGTACCCCCTGCGGGCCGCGACCCGCCGAGGTGCCGCTCAGGAGCGGCACTGCCTGACGTAGGCTTCGAAGTCCCAGGTCGCCAGGAAGTTGCGGCCTCCCGCGAGCCCGGCGTCGTACAAGGCTTGCGACTGTTCCTGGGTGAGGCCGAAGTCAACGGCGCTGACCGAGGTGGCGGGGACGAAGGCGGTGCGCACGACCGTGCACTCCCCGTCGACGTAGGCCCCGTCCTGGTCGTTCACCAGGGTCTCGATGGTGGCGATGCCCAGCCCCAGCGGGCCACGCACCCGGTGCGTGATGGGCGAGGCGCCGGGTTTGCTGCGCAAACGCACGCCGAAGGTTGGCCAGCGTGGGGGCGTCCCGACCGGGCGGTCGAACAGTGCGACCGGAAAGTTCGACAGCAGGCCGCCGTCGACCCAGGTCGACCCGCCGACGTGCACCGGCCGGAAGAAGAACGGGATCGCGGACGACGCGCGGACGGCCTTGGCGACCGAGAACTCGTCAGGGTCGAGGTCATAGGTCGGCAGGTCCCACGGGATACGGACCAGCCGCTCACGTGACACGTCACTGGTCGTCACGACCAGCGACCACTGGTAGGTCGGATCGCTCTCTGCGGTGCGCAGGTCCCCGAAGGTCCGCACCCCGAGGTCACCGAGCACGCCGGTCAGGAAGCTCTCGAGGTAGGCCCCTTCATAGACACCGTCGGTCGTGAGCAATGCCAGCAGCCCACCGATGACGGGCAGCCGCCCCAGCAGACTGGTGTCCCGGAAGCGTCGGTAGTCGATCGTCTTGACGATATCCTCGAGCCGCGACAGCGGCTCGCCGGCATGCTGGAGTGCGGCGATGAGGCATCCCACGACCGCGCCGGCACTGGACCCGGCCAACCGAGGGAAGCGGTAGCCGGCCTCGTCCAGGGCGGCCACGGCGCCGACCAGGCCGATGCCGCGGACCCCACCACCCTCAAGGACGAGGTCGGCGTTCAGGGTCGACGTGGAGCTCATGGGTCGATCCTGCCACCAGCCCCGACGACCCGGAGGCGGACGCCGGTCCACCACGAAGGTCGAAGCTCAGAGGACGAGCCGGTCCAGCAAGGCCATGACGAAGGCACCACCACCGAAGCCGGCGACAACGAGCAGCTGGCTCTGCGACAGCCGTCCGGCCGGGCGGGCGACGTCCGACGGCACACCCTGCTCGCCGTCGTCGTCGAAGGCGTGGCTGTCGACCTCGTCCGCGACCTCGATGTCGTCGACCATCTCGACGGGCAGGTCAGCGATCGGCGTCTCGGGAACGAGCGCCAGTGCCGGCGGGATGTGCCCCGCCGGTGGCGCGGACCAGGACCGGGCGTGCTCCGGGAGCATGGGCAGGAGGGGCTCGAGGACGACGGCAGGGGCGGGTTCCCAGGGCGCGGGTGCGGCTTCGGCGTGCACGAAAGGGTCGGGTACGTCGATGTAGCTCCGACCGCAGATGCGGCAGAACGTCCCGTCACCCACGGGATGGTTGGTGTGCAGACAGGCTAGGGCCATGCCCGATGTGTCGTCACGACATTGCTGTGGCTTGAGCCGGTCGAGCCGACTGTCGTGAGCAGACGCAGAGCCACCTGGCCGAACGGCGAGGCCTACCAGAGGTGGTGGACATGCACTCGGACCCGTGCCTCATAGACCCCTGCCAGCGCCGCGAGGGTCGGCTCGTCGAGCGGTGACAGCCCTGCTGCCGCGGCGTTCGCCCGAGCCTGGTCGGCGTTGCGCGCACCGGGGATGACCGTCGTGACGCCCGGCTGGTCGAGCAGCGGCTTGCGGCGCAGGACGTTGAGGATGATCTGCACCGACGCGACCCCCGGTCGGGCGATCGCCCGAAGGGCCTCGTTGCAGCTCTCGACGGAGACGCCGTAGGCCCGGGTCCGGCCCTGCTCGACGAGGGTGTCCAGGGCGTCGAAGACCTCGTCGTCGTGGTACACCGACGTCGGCGGGCAGTGCAGCTGCACGAGGTCCAGGACCTCGACGCCGAGGTTGCGCCGGCTGCGGTCCGTCCACTCCCGGAACCGGGCGAGGGCGTAGGCCTGGGCCACTGCATGCAGCCCACGTTAGATGCAGTCCCCTCGCCCGAGGCTAGGCAGTTACCCACTCGAACGTGCCTGGAACGTGCCTGGAACCGCCGCGCCTGGTCAAGCCCGTGCCTGACCCGCAGCCCGACGGTCAGCACAGGCCGGCGGCTCGTTCTCTGGCCCGGGAGGTCGGGTCGAGCTCCGGCAAGGCAGGAAGCGGCCGGGCGCGGGATGGGGCCTTGGCAGCCCGGGGCGGCCCCGCCGGCCGGGCACCCGTCGTGACCGCAGCCAGGCCGAGCTCGCGCAGTGCCGCAACGGTGGCGGCCGCGGTCAGCGTGGACACCGCCACTCCCGGCGCGATGCGCGTCAGGCCCAGGGCCTTCGCTCCCTTCTTGGAAAGGGCGTCCTGGAGCACGGCGTCGTCGGCCACGACGACGTAGGACGTGGCCGACCCGACGCGGACCTGACCGTGCCGACGGTGCGCGTCCCCCACCAGGTAGGCCATCGACTGCGGCAGGTCGCCCGCATGCTGCTCCAGTACCGCCAGGACCTGCGCCGGGGTGTCACCCTCGTCGTAGGCCGTCGCGAGGGACTGCTCGGACACCCTCCAGACGGTTGCCTGACCGGACTGCTCGACGGCCGCGACCCGGTCCAGGGCACGCTTCATGCTCCTCGCCGGACGCCCCGTGCAGACCAAGGTCATGTCGGCCTGGGCGCGGACCCGCTGTTGCCCCTGGTCGCCGAGGGAAGCGAGGACAGCGGCGACGTCCTCACCCCGGTAGACGGCCCGGACCAGGGCAGAGGCGGCTCCCTCGGCCACCAAGCCGAGCAGCTGGGCCTCGTGGAGGACATCGGCGCGCAGATCCCTGTCCAGGACGTGCGTTCGACTGTCGGTCGCACGAAGCCGGTCCTCAGGCCACCGTCGGGCCCACAGCTCCAGCCACCCGATCTCGTCGTAGCCGACCTCCTCAGAGGTGCCGAGCAGCCCTACCACCTGCCGGCGCAGCAGGGCGGGCCGCCCGTCGTAGTCCCAGCCCAGGGCAGCCTTCAGCGGACGGGGCCCGCCCGGGCGCGCCGGCGGGAGGGAGCTCGACGCCAGCCAGACCCTGACGACCTCGAGCAGGCGGGTCGAAGCCGGCTGCGCGACCCAGCCCTTGGCTGATGCCAGCAGTCGGAGCTCCTTGCGGGTCGACGTGAGCAACTGCAGGTCGTTGAGCATTCGCAGCGCAAACGCCGCAGCGGCCGCGTCGCACCGGCCTGCGGCCAGCGCCCGCACCTCCTTCAGGCCGACCGTGCCACTGGACAGCAGCGGGAGCGGCCTGATCGTCATGACGGCGACCACGGCATCGAGCAGCCCCAGCAGGTCGTCCACCTGCTGAGCGCAGGCTGGTGCCACCTGGTGTGCCTGCATCCCGGGGACCGGCGCAGGTGTGAGGTCCCAGCGGGTCGCGGCCGGCCAGCGCAGCGCCAGCCCCACCTCGAGCGGGAGCTCGACCCGTCCGACGCCCACCGCTGTCACCAGTCCGAGCAGTAGCGCCCCGCGCACCCCAGGGTCGTCGGGGAGCTGCCCTGTAAAGGGGTCGACCCCGGGGACCTTGAGTACCGGACCCTCCCCGTCGGCGCGGCGCAGGACCGCGAGGATCTCCTCGGGAAGGTCGTACAGGGAAGCCGACAGAGCTGCCGCATCGGACAGGATGTCCCGCAGCGCCTCCTTGGCTGCCAGTCCACTGCGCGGACGCGCGCCGCCGTAGGCCTCGACGATGTTGACCAGGTCGTAGTAACCGGTGTGCTCCAGGCAGGCCACGATGCCGCGACCCAGTCCGAGCGGGTGCTCGAGGTACTGGCGGACCGGCCCGACCACCTTCCACCCGTCACCGTTGGGCAGCAGCAGCAGCCGGTCGCACAGGTCGTCGACCACCGCGCTGAGCAGGCCGACGTCGCTGCCGGGGTCAAGGTCCGCGAGATTCGCCAACGTGAAGGGACCCGCGAGCAAGGACGCCGCCTCGATCACCTGCCGCGGCGCGGCGGGAAGGTCGCGCAGGGCCTCGTAGAGGCTGCCGACTCTGCCGGCCGTCACGGCGATCTGCTCGAGGCTGCGCTCCTCGATGAGGTCCGGTCGCAGGATGAGCAGCCGCTCGAGACGTGCGGGGTCCCACTGGAGGAGCTCGTTATGCAGGGTCGCCACCGGGGGAACCTAACCTGTCAGGAGCATCGCCGGGTGCAGCACATCCGCGGAACCCCGGACGGCAGCGACCTCGGTGCCCACCCCTCGGCAAAGACTGGCGAGAGGGTGACAATTACCTGGCAAAGCCTCGCGCTTGCTCCGTTCTGGGGGCTTTCAAACCTCGCACTTTTCCCACGTCAGTCCTACGGTCCGGGCCCAGGCGCGGCAGATCGCCGCCCAGGAGGAGGACTCGTGAGACGAGCGCTCGCCACCACTGCCGTCACCAGCGCAATGGTCGCCGCCATGCTTGGACTGCCCACGCCGTCACCGGCCACAGCCGGTCCCAGCACGCAGTTCGTCGTGCTGTACGAGCGCGGGGTCAGCGACACGGACGCCCGCAAGGCCATCGAGGCCGCGGGCGGGAAGGTCGTGAGCAGCAACACCGAAGTCGGCTACGCGTCAGTGACGTCGACCCGCAAGGACTTTGCCGCCCGGGCGGCCAGTTCGAGCGTCCTCGTCGGCGCCGCCCGCAACCGGAGCATCGGCACGGCACCGTCGCAACGGCCGGCCAAGGCTGACCTCGAACGCGCCCGCACCGTGGGCGACGCCGGCAAGGGAGCCACCGTCAAGAAGGCCGCCAAGAGCAAGGGCGAGCCGCTGTCGGGCCTGCAGTGGGACATGAAGCAGATCGGCGCCACGACCGCGGGCTCCTACCGCGTAGACCGCGGCAGCAAGCGCGTCATGGTCGGGGTCATCGACACCGGCATCGATGGCACGCACCCCGACATCGCGCCCAACTTCAACGCCAAGCTCTCGCGAAACTTCACCACCGACCTGCCCGACATCGACGGTGGAAGTGGCAAGGACGCGGCCAACGTCGACGACAACGGGCACGGGACCCACGTCGCGAGCACCATCGCCTCCCCGATCAACGGGCTGGGCATCGCCGGGGTCGCCCCTGACGTCACCCTCGTCAACATCCGGGCCGGCCAGGACAGCGGCTACTTCTTCCTGCAGCCGACCCTTGACGCCCTGACCTACGCCGGGGACATCGGCGTCGACGTCGTCAACATGAGCTTCTACACCGATCCGTGGCTCTACAACTGCCTCAGCAACCCGGCGGACACCCCGGCCGAGCAGCAGGAGCAGAAGACGATCCGGGAGGCGACCCAGCGGGCGCTGGACTATGCGCGAAACAAAGGTGTCCTGCCGGTAGCCGCCGCCGGCAACGAGGCGACCGACCTGGGCAACCCGACCTCGGACGACACCAGTCCCGACTACCCGGTCGGTACAGAGCACGCCCGCACCATCGACAACAGCTGCCTCAGCGTCCCGACGGAGAGCAACGGGGTCGTCGCGGTGACCAGCACCGGTATCTCGACGCGCAAGGCGTACTACTCGAACTACGGCGTCGAGCAGGCTGACGTGGCCGCCCCCGGTGGCGACGTCTACGACACCGCCGACCGGCACCGCGACGCCAAGGCCGGGATCCTCGCCGCCTATCCCCAGTCGCTGGCCGTGAAGAACGGCGACCTCAACCCGGACGGCACGCCCAACAACCCGTTCGTCGTACGCGACTGCAACAGCAAGGGCGTCTGCGGCTACTACCAGTACCTGCAGGGCACCTCGATGGCCTCCCCGCACGCCGTGGGGGTGGCCGCACTGATCGTCAGCCACTTCGGCAAGAACGACCGGGGCACCCGCGGGCTGACCCTCGACCCGCGCCGGACCGAGGGCCTGCTCACCGGCACCGCCACGGACACACCCTGCCCGGCTGGTGGCAGCTACACCTACACCCGCATCCTGGTCAGCGGCGCGACAAGGACGACCACGCACACGTGCCAGGGAACTCTTGACCGCAACGGCTTCTATGGCGAGGGCATCGTCAACGCCCTGACAGCCGTCAGCTAGTCGTGCTCGCGGCCGGTGACCTGCTGGGTGATCTCGTCCCAGTTCGGGACCTGGGCACGCATCCGGCGCGGTCCTCGCGGCGGCTCGATGCCCGGCTCGTCACCGGTCCTTCCGGATGAGACCGGCCGCAGGACCGCGGTCAGCAGGTCGTCATGGACGTTGGCCACCCGCAGAGCCCGTTGGGCCGTCTCGTCCAGTCCCTGGACGCGGCGGCCGACCGGGTCCCAGGTCAGCCGTACCGCCTGACCACCGGCGCGCGCCTGCACCTCCCAGCGACCACCCTCGACCAGCCAGGAGTCCCACTCGACAACCTCTGCCGGCTGCCGGAGGTGGCCGCTGACGAGCTGCTCGACGACCCAGCCGTCGAGCTCGCTGAGCCGGGCGAGGCGGGCGTGGTGCTCGCGCTCGGCCAGCACCGGCCCTTCGTAGCGACGGACGACCTCGACGGCCCAGCCGCCGCTCTGCGCCACCGCTTCCGCGGACTCCCCTGCCCTGATGCGCTGCTGGATGACCTTCGGGCTCAGCGGCTCCTCCGGCAGGGGAGCCCGAGCGGCCTGGCGTTCGGCTCGGCGGATGTCCTCCAGCGGCACCTTCACGGTCTGCTCACCGACCCGCAGCACCACACACGCCCCGTCGGGGCTCAGACCGATCACCGTGGGCGAGCTCATCCCTGCACCCTCTCACTCGTCGCCCACCATCGCGACGACCCGCGCCGCCGGTTCAGCGGGCGTCTCGCCAAGCTTTCCACGGCACCTGACCGGGCCAAAGGATACCGAAGCTGGTAGGTCAACCGCCGGCCATGGCACCGACCACGAGGAAGGGCTCACGACCCTCGAGGACCGCGGCCGGCAAGGGTTCGTCGTACGCGGTGTGTGAGAGGTCCTCCTGGCAGGCGAAGAAGCGGACGAACGGCCGTCGCGTGCCGGCCGCATCCCGCAAGGTGCCGCGCAGGACGGGGTGGGCGGCTTCGAGGCCGGCGAGGACGGCGCCGATGGTTTCGCCCGACACCAGGACCTCGCCGTCGACCTTGGCGAGGGACCGCAGGTGGTAGGGCAGGACGACGCGGGTCATGCGAGCGTCTGGACCTCGACCGACAGGACGGCGGGCAGGTCGCGCACGATCGCGTCCCAGGTGTCGCCGCTGTCGGGCGAGCAGTACACCTGACCCCCGGTGGTTCCGAAGTAGACGCCGCAGTCGTCGAGCCGGTCGACTGCCATGGCGTCGCGGAGCACGTTGACGTAACAGTTCGCTTGCGGAAGCCCCTTCGTCAGCGGCTCCCAGGCGCCGTCACGGTTGCGGTAGACCCGCAGCCGCCCGTCCGGCGGGAAGTGCTGCGAGTCCGACAGGATCGGGACCACGTAAACCGTGTCGGGCTCGTGGGCGTGCACGTCGATCGGGAAGCCGAAGTCGCTGGGCAGGCCCTCGCCGATGTCGTACCAGTTGGCTCCCGCGTCGTCGGTCCTCAGGACGTCCCAGTGCTTCTGCATGAACAGGGTGTCGGGTCGAGACGGGTGCATCGCGAGGTTGTGGACGCAGTGACCGACCTCGGCCTCCTGCTGCGGGATCTCCCCCGACAGCAGGCCTTTGTTGATCGGCAGCCAGGACGCTCCTCCGTCGTCGGTGCGGAAGGCGCCGGCCGCGCTGATGGCCGTGAAGATCCGCTGATCGTCGGTCGGGTCCAGGATGATCGTGTGCAGGCACATGCCGCCCGCGCCGGGCTGCCAGTGCGGTCCGGAGCCGTGCTCGCGTAGGCCCTTCAGCTCCCCCCAGGTCTCGCCGCCATCGGTGGTCTTGAACAGTGCGGCGTCCTCCACGCCGGCGTAGACGACATCGCGGTCGGTCAGTGACGGCTCGAGGTGCCAGACGCGGGCGAACTCCCAGGGGTGCGGGGTGCCGTCGTACCACTGGTGCGTGCCGGGCACCGACGCGTAGGCAAAGTCCTTGCCGACCGGCGCCCACGACTGTCCACCGTCGTCGGAGCGCTGGATCAGCTGGCCGAACCAGCCCGTGGACTGGGTGGCCCAGATCCGGTCAGGATCGACCGGGGAGCCCTTCAGGTGGTACATCTCCCAGCCGCCGAAGTGCGGCCCGTCGACCTTCCAGTCCCGCCGCGCCTCGTCGCTCGTCAGCACGAACGCGCCCTTTCGAGTCCCCACCAGTACCCGCACACCCGCCATGGCTGCACCTCCTTCTCGGACAGTACGACGCCGCGACAACCGAGAACTCATCGCCGAGGAGGTCACGCCTCGACGACCGCCTTGATGCGCCCAAAGCTGATGGGAACGCACGCAAAGGGCTCAGAACGGCGGTTGGTCCTGGACGGTGGGCTCGATGGTCCAGCCCTTCTCGTTGAGCCACCGCCCGTCGCGCAGCTGGACGGTCCGCTTGCAGGTGTGCAGGTCGGCGTGCAGCCGGTCGCAGAGCAGGACCGACTCCTCGAGGCTGGTGACTTGGTCCTCGGCGAACCCGAGCACGTGATGGGGCCGTAGGGGCCGGAGTGGATCGGGCTGCGCCGGACAGCACCCGTCCCCGACGCACCGGCCTCCACCCTCGATCATCAGGGCTCGCCGTTCGTCCGCGGCGAGGGTCCGTTGCCCGTGCTCGACGCGCAGCCCCTTCCCACCCAGACTCAGCACGTAGACGCTGACCCGACTGTCCTCCCACCATCGCCGGACCACCCCTCGTGGGATCAGGCGGCCGCTGTCAACCTTGGCCGGTGGGGCTCCGGGACGACCCCTCACGGTGCTCTCGGAAAGGGTGACGTTGATCTGCACGGGTGCCTTGCCCATCAGACCGCCCAGTCCTGCGTCCAGGAAGCGTTCCAGGAGCAGGGCGAACGCGTCGTGCAGGCGGGCGCTCTTGGCACGCGGGAGCAGCTGACCCTGCGCGGCCAGGTGGCGACCGAGCGGACCGAAGACGTCGTCGGCCTCGACGGCGCCCGCTGCCCGTGCGGCTTCCCATGCCTTCGTGTCCTCCGGGTTCACGGGATCGCCGCTCGCCATCGCTCGCAGGGCGACCCACAGCCGCTCGCCGCACTCCAGCGTCAGGTCTGCGCAGACGTGCCACCCGAGGCCGTCCGGGTTGAGGGTCAAGGTGACACCGCGCCGACTCTGACCGCGCTGCTCGCGCTCTTCGAGCTCACTGGGCAACACGCACATCACGAGCTCGTCGACAAGCCCCGTCAGTGCTCGCGTGCCGACCTGCTGGGCGCACCAGGTCAACGCCACCTCGAGCACCGTGGACTGCGACGCCCCGCCTCGCCGCAACTCCTGCACCTCCTGCCCCCGGCCGAGGATCGCGCGCAAGCGCGGGTCGTCGTCGTGCAGGCCGCGCAGCTCGCGACACAGGACGGTTGCGACGTGCCCGATCACCGCGTCCAGGACCTGATCCCCTGGCTGACCGTCGATCAGGCCGCCACTGGCGTCCAGGTACGGCCCGCAGTGTCGAAGCGCGGCCGCGACCTTGCGGGCCGCGCCGAGCGTGCAGGAGCGGTCCTGCACGGCGTCCGACAGGAGCGCGAAGTGTCGAAGCCTGGACGACAGCGCAAGGTCGCCATGGTCGCCGTCCGGCCGGTGGCGGCGCAGCCAGGCGCCGGCCGAGGTGAACCCCGCCTGCTCGGCAAGACCACGCGCCTTCACCTCCCCGATAAGCCTGAGGTCCAGGACCCGCAGTCGCTGCTCGACGTCGAGAAGTGCTTGCGCATCGGCAAGGGCCTGCGCACCCGCAACGACGCTCGGGTCACGCCGCTCCAACCGCACGACCGCATCGACGACCGCCAGTACCTCTGGGCTCGGCGAGAGGGCAGCGTCGGGACGTTCAGGCGCTCCCTGCCCCGACCCGCCAGGGATCGCCCACCTGACCTCCTGACCCACCGTGTCACCCGAGTCGAGATCCTGAGGACGGCCACAGCAGCTACACGCCCGCTCCAGCAGGTCACACGTCAGGAAGGGATCTGACAGCACCCAGTCCGGGATGATGTCTGGCAGCTCGACGTCCGAGGCGAGCTCCTCCGCAGGCCTCAGCGTGCCGTCATGCGCGTTATAGGCGTTATAAGCGTTATAAGCGTTATCGGCGTTGAGCTCAGTCAGCACAGTCATTCCTCCCCTCAGGTGCATCTAGATACGAACGAGAAGTGCAATGCCTATCGCAGATCCTCTCAAACTTTATTGTGTCACCTGGGTCTGACAGTTTGACGACGAGGCTTTGCCGACCTGGTCATCAACGACCAGCGGGTGCGTCACACTCTGACTACCCAGCCGACGCGACCCAGCCACCAGCCCGGCCAGCAGGTTCTGCGTCTCCGGATCCGTGCTGTAGAGGACCGAGCCGATCATCCCCCGCGTGAGCAAGACCTTGTAGGTGTTGCGCACCGCCCGGTCGAAGTCCGCCAGCTCCGAGCGCTTCACCTGCGTGTCGAAGCTCCTGCCCGGTTGGGGAACCCAGCGGTCGGTGCGCCACACCAGGTCCGGCCCCATGATGACCCCCGACCAGTCGTACTCGAAGCCCTGGGCGGTGTAGACGCAGCGCACCTGGTCGACGGGCCGCAGTGCATGTACCGGGCCAACGTACGCGACGCAGGTCCATGCCAAGCTGCGGCGTGCCTGACACCCCCGCCACCGGCGTGTACGACGCTCTGCTCACCGGCCGACTGCTCGCGAGTGTGGAAGGCCTCCGCAGCATCATCGAGAACGTCGACCCGGCGGAGCGTGCCGTCGTCCTGGGCGAGTACGTGGGTCGGCAGCTGGCCACGGCCCTGAGGCAGGTCGACCCGGACGAGCAGGTCGCCCTGGCCAACACGCTCCTGCAAGCCATTGCCGCCGACCTTCTCGAGCCCGGCCCACAGCAGCTGAAGGCCGTGGCCCACCAGGAGGCCCCCGGCGTCTGGCGCCTGCTGCACACGCGCCCCACTGTCCCCCTGTCGAGGCCCGCCCTGCTGACCAACGCGGCGACCGATCCCAAGCTGGGGGCGGAACTGCGAGCCGAGCTCGCCACCGCCGACCACGTCGACCTGCTCTGTGCCTTCGTGAAGTGGTACGGCCTGCGCGTGCTAGAGGCCGAGCTCACCGACCTCAAGGCCCGCGGCATCCGCCTGCGCGTTCTGACCACCACCTACATGGGCGCGACCGACCGCAGGGCTCTCGACCGGCTCGTCCGCGACTTCGGTGCAGAGGTTCGCGTCAACTACGAGACCCAGAGCACCCGGCTGCATGCGAAGGCCTGGCTCTTCAGGCGCAAATCCGGCTACGACACCGCCTACGTCGGCTCGTCCAACCTCAGCCGCGCAGCGCTCCTGGACGGCCTCGAGTGGAACGTCAAGCTGGCCGGCTCACACACCCCTGAGCTGCTCGCCAAGTTCGAGGCGACCTTCGACTCCTACTGGGCCGACCCAGCCTTTGCGCCCTACAACCCCGACACCGACGCCGGCCGCCTCGACGAGGCGCTCGCCATCGCCGGCGGCCTGCAGGATCGCGGCACGGTCACGTTCATGGTCAGCGGCCTCGAGGTGCGTCCCTATCCGCACCAGCAGGAGATCCTCGACCGCCTGCAGGTGGAGCGCGAGATCCACGACCACCATCGCAACCTGGTCGTCGCGGCCACCGGCACCGGCAAGACCGTCGTCGCGGCACTGGACTACGCCCGCATGCCCGGCCGTCCCTCGCTGCTGTTCGTTGCCCACCGCAAGGAGATCCTCGAGCAGTCCCTGCGTACCTACCGCGAGGTTCTTGCCGACGGAGCCTTCGGCGAGCTGTACTTCGGTGGCGCCGTCCCCGACCAGTGGCGGCACGTGTTCGCCAGCATTCAGAGCCTGTCGGCGGCGACGCTCGACCGGCTCCCCCCGGACCACTTCCAGGTGGTCGTCGTCGATGAGTTCCATCACGCCGAGGCCGCGACCTACCGACGCCTGCTTGACCGGCTCCAGCCCGACGAGCTGCTTGGCCTCACGGCCACTCCCGAGCGCAGTGACGGCGTGGACGTTCGCGACTTCTTCGGAGGTCGCACCGCGGCCGAGCTGCGCCTGTGGGACGCCCTCGAAAACGACCTGCTCTGCCCGTTCCACTACTTCGGCGTCAGCGACGGCACCGACCTCAGCCAGCTGGACTGGCGTCGCGGCGACTATGACACCGCCAGTCTCGAAAAGGTCTTCACGGTCGACGACGCCCGCGTCCGGATCGTCCTTCGTGAGCTGCGCGCCAAGATCCAGGAGCCGCAGCTGATGCGTGCGCTCGGCTTCTGCGTCTCCGTCAGGCACGCCGAGTACATGGCCGAAAAGTTCCGCGAGGCGGGCATCCCCTCGCTCGCCGTCTCCGGCACCACCTCACGCGACGACCGAGCACGCGCCCTGACAGCCCTGCGCCAACGGGACGTCAACGTCCTGTTCGCCGTCGACCTCTTCAACGAGGGCCTCGACATCCCTGACGTCGACACCCTGCTGCTGCTGCGTCCGACGCAGAGCGCCACGGTCTTCCTGCAGCAGCTGGGACGCGGGCTTCGTCGTACGGCGGACAAGCCGGTTCTCACGGTTCTGGACTTCATCGGCATGCAGCGTAAGGAGTTCCGGTTCGACCTGAGGTACCGCGCGCTGACCGGCACGAGCCGCGCCGGCCTGGAGCGTCAGCTCGTCAGTGGCTTCGCCTTCCTGCCGTCCGGCTGCGAGCTTGTCCTCGACAAGGTGGCCCGCGAGGTCGTGCTGGAGAACGTCAAGCGCCAGCTCAAGCTCAGCAAGAAGGAGCTGCTCGCCGAGATCCGCAGTCACGGCGACCTCGACCTCGCGGGGTGGCTCGCGGCCAGCGGACGTGAGCTCACTGACGTCTTCCGCGCCGGTTCATGGACGACCCTTCGCCGTGCCGCGGGGCTGCCTACCCTTGCCGCAGGTCCCGCCGAACAGCAGCTCCTCCGGCGTACGTCAGCGCTGGTGCACGTCGACGACGTCGAGCGCGCCACCCTCTACACCGGCCTGCTCTCTGCTCCCTTCCAGTACGACGCGCTTCGGGAACGCGAGCAGGTCTTCGCCCGGATGCTCTTCTTCTCCCTGTGGCCGAACGGCGGCAGTCACGGCAGCTACCAGGCCGGGTTCGACGTCCTCGCGCAGAGCCCGGCCGTATGCGACGAGCTCCGCCAGGTCATCGCCCTCGGACTCGGCAATGCCGAGCACGTCAGCGGACCGCTCGAGGCCGGCATGCAGCAGGTGACGCTGCGTACGAACGCGCACTACAGCCGCGAGGAGACCCTCGCCGCCCTCGATTGGGCGTCCCTGACCCGCAAGCCGTCGGCCTTCGTCGCGGGCGTCGTCTGGTCCGAGGCCGTCCAGACGGACGCCTTGTTCGTGACGTTGCGCAAGAGCGAGGCCGACTACTCCCCCACCACCATGTACGCCGACTACGCGATCAGCCCCGAGCTGTTCCACTGGGAGTCCCAGAACGCGACGGCCGTGCACTCCCCGACCGGACAGCGGTACCTCAACCACCGGGACCGGGGGACTCACGTGCTCCTCCTGACGCGACAGACGCGGGCCAACGACTGGAACGGCCCTCGCCCCTTCCTGTGTCTGGGACCCGCGAGCTACGTCGAGCACAAGGGCGAGCGCCCGATCGCCGTCACCTGGAAGCTCCGCCACCCGCTGAGCGCGGATGTCTTCCGTCGTTCGTCGCTCACCGCCTGATCGTTTGCCGACCGCCAGCGACACGTAATGATTTCAAGCGGCGCCCGCGCCGTGGTTGTTGGCACACTGGGGTACATGATGCGACGCCGCCCACCCTTCGCGCCCGCCACCGTGTGGCCGGCGTGAGCACCCCGTCCTCACCGCCGTTGAACCGCCGCGAGCGCCGTCGCGCCCAGATCGCCTCCGCGAGGGCCTCGCGGGCTGTGCCGGGCCCGCCGCTAGACCCTGATGCCCCCCCGGTGCTCACGATCTGGCGCACCAAGGACCTGCCGCGACCGCACACCGGCGAGTGTGGTGTCCCGCTCGTCGAGGGCGTCACCAGCGTGTTCGCCGGCTCTGTGCTCTACATCCCCTTCGCCCTGGTCTCGGGCTACTCGCTGTGGAACTACCCGGTAGCGGCGATCCTGGTCCTCGCGCTGTCCTATGCCCTGTGGTCGCGACGCGTCGTGGTCGGCCCGGAGTTTGTGGCGGTGCGCAAGTTCGGACCGTACCGGTTGGCTCTGCGCGACAGCATCGTCGAGGGTGGCATGAAACCCAGCCAGCACGGTGGCGTCCTCATGCTGCACACCGGCGACGGACGCATCATGCGGATGCGGCGCATCGAGTTCACCAACCCTGACGTGAACGGCGCGCTGCGCCAGATCCTGCTGTCGACGGGCAAGCCGTACGACGGTGGCGTCATGCAGCTGCTCGACCTGCCGTGGCGTGCCGACTTCGGCCACCAGCGGTACCTGCTCGACGCGGTGCAGTAGCCCGCTCTCTCCCGGTCAGCTGCCGTGAGGAGCCTGTACCGCTTGCCGGTGGCCTCCGGTCATGGGGTGCCTGGCTCCAGCGGCGAGGCGTGCCGTGCCTTCGCCCGACCGACAGCCTCGGCTACCAGCTCGCGGGCAAGGTCGGCGACTTTGGTCTGCTGCTGCTGAGCAAGCGCGCGGAGACGGTCGAGGGCCAGCTCGGCGGTGCCTCCCGATCGGCTCATCAGGATGCCAAGGGCTTGGTCGATGACCGCGCGGGAGGTCAGGGCGTCGTGGAGGTCGGCCACGAGGCGTTCTGCGGAGGCGAGCAGCGCGGCGTTCGCGACGCTGACCGCGGCTGGCCCGGCGAAGGCCTCGCCGAGGCGGACCGCGTAGGCGTCGAAGGCGTCCCGGCGGTGGGCGTAGACGTTGAGGGCGCCGAGAGCGGTCCCGTCGGGGCGCAGCAGCGGCAACGACAGTGCGCTGTGAATGCCCAGGCGTCCGATCCGCGGCCCGAACCGCGGCCATTGGGCTTCTCCGCCCAGGTTGCCGCTGCTGTACGTGCGCGCTTCGGCGACTGCACTGACACATGGCCCTTCGTTGAGCCCGTACTGGATGTCGTCGACAGCGATGACGAAACCGCCGGTGCCCACCACTGTCTTATGCCTCGGCGGTTCGAGGAGCGTCAGTCCAGCGCCGTCGGCATTCGGGATGGCCTGCACCGCGAGGTGCGCGACCCGGGTGAGCGTTTCCTTGAGGGCGCCGGGCCCACTGAGCAGTGCGGACAAGCCGGCGAGGCTGGCCGAGAACTGCTCCTCGTGACGTGACATGCCTGTGTTCGAGGTCCCTCCGGAGGCCCTGAGCGTATCCAAACCAGGGTGGCAGTCCAGCAGCCGTCCGTCGCCTGGACGCGGATGCTGCCGTTGCTGGAAAACAGCCAGCTGAGACGGGAACGCCGCGCAAGCCGCCTCCCGCACGGATCTCTGCGTTCGTCCAGTGCGCCGGGTTGACCCTTCGCTCCTGAATCTGCGGTCGCTTCTGGAGGCGGCGGAAGCGGCGACACGTTCGACTACATCGTCGGCCGTGACCAGCTGAGTCTGTCGATCACGGACGCGATGGGCCATGGGGTCGCCGCCGCCCTGCTCGCGACGTTGGTCGTGGGAAGCTTGCGCAACAGCCGACGCGGCGGCGCGTCCCTCGTCGAGCAGGCGACCAACGCCAACCTCGCCCTCGTGCAGCACGCGAACGTCGACCAGTTTGTCACCACCCAGCTGCTGTCGGTCGACTTCGCGACCGGAGTGGCGAGCTTCGTCAATGCCGGCCACATGAACCCACTGCTGGTCCGCGGGGGCAAGGTGGCGGAGCTTGCGCTGCGCGCCGACCTCGTCCTGGGTGTCGATGCCGGCAGGACCTACCGCCAGCAGGACGTCCAGCTGCAGGTGGACGACCGGCTCGCCCTGGTCACCGACGGCATGTTCGAGCGGGACGCGGCCGCGGCCGAGATCGAGATCCTGCTCGCGACCCTTGGGCCACCTGCACCCGCGCGAGGCGGTACAGGTGCTGACCCGGCACGTGTTGCACGTCTCGGGCGGAGCCGTCCGCGACGACGCGACGGTGTTGCTCCTGGACTGGTACGGAACCACGCCCGCGGTGCCCCGTGACGCGGGCCCCGACCAACGACACCCTGACGTGGTGGCGGTCGCGGCAACCTGATCGCCGGCGGCTCGACGTACGAGCTCGCGTCAGGCCGGTGTCATCCGCAGGGGCACCGGCGCCCACCTCGCGGTACGGCCGGCCGAGCTGGTGAGTACGACCCGGATCCGGTAGATCCCAGCTGGCACGCCGCGCGCCGGGTGCCACCTGACGGTGTTGACGCCCGGCTGCACGACCCAGCCGGTCGCAACGGGAACCACCTGCCCGGCCACGCCGACAGCCTCGACGGTCGCCGTCGTACCGGCGAGGTTGGCGAAGTCGGAGAACTGCACGCTGAAGGAGCCGGCGCTCGAGACCGGGTCCGTGGCGACGCGGACGTCGTCGAGGAACCAGCGCCGAGGACCCGGGTCCTCGTTCGGGTCGAAGCGCAGCGCCGTGATCGTCTGTCCGGCCCAACCGATCCGGTTTGCGCCCAGGACAGGGTCGACGATCGCGCTCGACGGGCTGGTTGCCATGTCCACGGTGACCGCGTTCCACCCCGGGTTGAGCACCAGGTCGTCGGTGGTCTGCCACGTCGTCGGGCCGCCGCGGGCGGTCGTCCACAGCAGTCGACCGATGCAGCCGCCACCGGGCCGGCCGCTGAGCCCGTAGCTGCCGAGCAGCGCGACGTGCACCTGCACGCGGTGGAAGGTGCTGCCCGCGAACGACTTCGGCAACGGCAGGTACACGCTGGGGTCGTTACCGGTGTTCTGAGCGGCCAACCACCTGCCGTTCATTCCGACCAGACTGGCTCCGGTCAGACGGAAGTCGGTGCGCTGCGCCATGTCCCAGGGGTCCTTGCGCACGGTCGTCGCGTAGTCCGTGCCCTGCGCCGCCGACGGGGTCAAGATCACCGGTCGGGGGCGAGGCAGGACGGTCACCGGCGCCGAGACCGTCGACGCCGCGCCGCCACTCACGACGTAGAACCGGTAGGTCCCGGGCGGAAGAGCCGACAGCGGGACATGCGTGCTGTTGGAGGAGGCGCTGGACGAGATCCGGGCGGCGACGCCCCAGCCGGGCTGGTCAGGAGTGTTGTTGGACGGGTTGGCGTCGCTGTCCCAGTAGACGGTGGCGGCCCTGCCGGGTGCCGGGTCGGTCCAGGGCACCACCGTCTGCGCTGCTCCCTGACTGGCCGACGTGTCGTGCAGCCGGGCCCAGTCGACCTTGACCGTCGGGCCGGCCGCGCCGGTCAGTCGCAGCCCCACGACCTGCCCGCTCCACGGCGCCGGCGCCGTGGAAAGCCCGGAACCCTTCAGGGTCAGGTCGTAGGTGTTCCAGCCGCTCAGCATCGTGAAGGAGGCAAAGCCGCGGCAGGTGACCGTCGCCCAGCTGCACCGGGTCCACGAGACGCCACCGACCGAGCGCGCGCTAGACCACAGCCGCAGACTGAGCCGGGTGTAGCGGTCGGCATTCACCGGGTTGAGCCGGCCGTCCCGACCCCAGGGCTGCGACGAGGCGATCGAGTTGACCAGGTTCTGCTGCGCGGGCAGGACGTAGGTGAGAAGCCCACCGGCAACCGCCGCGCCACCCTCGACGTCCGCGGCGTTGGAGAAGTCCCACGGGTCTGACAGCACATCGCTGGCGTAGTCGGCAGAGGCCGCCACCGAGCTCGGGGACGGCGTCCCGACCTGCGGCAGGGATGCTGCTGACACGAGAGCGGCGGGAGCGACGAGAACGGCCCCACTCACGCAGGCGAGCAGGCCGAGCAGAGTCCGGGCACGCCGGCTCATGAGGTCCTCGCCGCGTCCCAGGGGCTGGCAGGCACACCCGCAGCCCGGCTCACCTCGGTCATGGTCGTCATCACGTACGTCATCGGTTCGGCCCAGAAACGACTTGAGCCATCCTGAGCGAGCGCGAAACGCGCGGTTCTCGGTCTACGAACGAGGTCGGTCGAGGAGGCGGGAGAGCACGATCACGCTCTGCGTGTGGTCGACGTGCGGATGGTCCCGTACCCGCTCGATGGCCCGCTCCAGATGCCCGATGTCGGTGGCGAGCATGTGCACGAGGGCGTCCGCGGACCCCGACACCGTGCAGGCGCCGATCACCTCCGGAACCGCCTCGAGGCTTCGCCGCAGCTCGTGCGGCGACACCGTTCCCTTGCAGTAGAGCTCTACGTAGGCCTCCGTGGTCCAGCCGAGCACCCCCGGGTCGATGAGTGCGGTGAAGCCACGAATCGCGCCCGAGGCGACCAGGCGGTCGACGCGGCGCTTCACGGCGGGGGCAGACAACCCCACCGTGCCACCGATCTCCGCATAGGTGGCGCGGGCGTCCCTGAGTAGGCAGCCGATCACCTGTTCATCGATGGTGTCCACGCAGGCCTCACAACAGATCGACGGAATGGGAGTAGACGCACAAGAAAAGCACGGATGGTGCGCAACAAACAGTGATTGCTTGCGTGTGAAGGGCGTCCTAGCGTTGTGGCTGCCCGCAGAAGAGTCCGCGCTCCGCGGAGCCTGTGAGGCCCTTCGCGACCGGAGCCCTCGTGACCGTGCTCAACATCGTTCTCGACGCCGTGCCCGACCACACCACCGTTTCCACGGGCCGTGTCGCCCGTCCGCGCCGTTACCTGATGTGCCCGCCGGACCACTTCGAGGTCAGCTACGCCATCAACCCGTGGATGAACCCCGACGCTGCCGTGGACGTCGCCCTGGCCGGTCGCCAGTGGGAGGCCCTGCGACAGACCTACCTCGCCCTCGGGCACGAGGTCGAGCTCATCGCCCCCGAGCCGGGACTGCCGGACATGGTGTTCGCCGCCAACGGGGGGCTCGTCGTCGATGGCCGCGCCCTCGGCGCCCGGTTCACCTACCCGGAACGCCAGGCCGAGGGCCCGGCGTACCTGCGGTGGCTGTCGCAGGCTGGACTGAAGAGCGCCGTCGAGGCTGTGCACGTGAACGAGGGTGAGGGCGACTTCCTGGTGGTGGGCGGGACCATCCTGGCCGGCACCGGCTTTCGCACCGACCCGGGAGCACACACCGAGGTGCAGGAGCTGTTCGGCGTACCGGTCATCAGCCTGACCTTGGTCGACCCGCGCTATTACCACCTCGACACCGCGCTGGCGGTTCTGGACGACAGGAACGTCGCCTACTTCCCCGGCGCCTTCAGCGAAGGCAGTCGTGAGGTGCTGCGCCGGATGTTCCCGGACGCCGTGCTCGCCAGCGCCGAGGACGCCGCCGTCCTGGGCCTGAACGCCGTCTCGGACGGCCACAACGTGGTGCTCGCCTCAGCGGCCGTCGAGTTTGCCCAGGAGTTGCGTGACCGCGGGTACAACCCGATCGGCGTCGACCTGTCCGAGCTGCTGAAGGCCGGCGGCAGTGCGAAATGCTGCACCCTGGAAATCCGCCCATGACCGCCCTGACCGTCGACCTGGACCCGATCGCCCTGGTCGATCGCTTTGCCGCTCACAACTACGCGCCGCTGCCCGTCGTCGCCGCGAGCGCCGCGGGCGCCTGGATCACCGATCCGTCCGGTCGCCGGTATCTCGACTGCCTGGCGGCCTACTCCGCGGTGAACTTCGGGCACGGCAACCCCCAGATCCTGGCCGCGGCCCGCGAGCAGCTCGAGAGGGTCACCCTCGTCAGCCGGGCCTTCCACCACGACCAGCTGGGGCCGTTCTGCGCCGAGCTGTCGGCCCTGGTCGGCAAGCAGATGGTCCTGCCGATGAACACCGGCGCCGAGGCCGTCGAGAGCGGCCTGAAAGTCGCCCGCAAGTGGGGATACGAGGTCAAGGGCGTGCCCGCCGACCGGGCCAACGTCGTCGTGATGGCCGGCAACTTCCACGGCCGCACCACCACCATCGTCAGCTTCTCGGGCGACGAGTCCGCCCGCGCCGGCTTCGGCCCGTTCACCCCTGGCTTCCGCGTCGTCCCGTACGGCGACGCCGTCGCCCTCGAGGCGGCGATCGACGACGACACCGTGGCGGTGCTGCTCGAGCCGGTACAGGGTGAGGCCGGCGTCGTCGTCCCGCCTGCGCACTACCTGCCCGCCGTACGGGAGATCTGCACCCGTCGCGGGGTGCTTATGATCGCCGACGAGATCCAGTCTGGGCTCGCCCGGACAGGCACCACCCTCGCCTGCGAGCACTCAGGTGTTGTCGCTGACGTCTATCTGCTGGGCAAGGCACTCGGCGGCGGTGTCGTGCCGGTGTCGGCCGTGGTCGCCGACACCGATGTCCTCGGGGTCCTGCAGCCCGGCCAGCACGGCTCCACGTTCGGGGGCAACCCGCTGGCCTGCGCGGTCGGCCGCACCGTCGTGCAGATGCTCGAGACCGGTTACTGGCAGGAGCGTTCGCGCTCCCTCGGGGACCACCTGCATGACCGTCTGACCGAGCTCGTGGGCCACGGCGTCACGGCGGTGCGCGGCCTCGGACTGTGGGCCGGGATCGACATCGACCCGTCCCACGGGAGCGCACGAGAGGTCTGCTACGACCTGCTGGCACGGGGTGTGCTCGCGAAGGACACGCACGGCAGCACGGTGCGGCTTGCCCCGCCGCTGGTCGTCGAGAAGGCCGAGATCGACTGGGCAGTCGACCAGCTGCGCGACGTCCTGGCGGCCAGGTCATGACCGTCCTCGACCAGCCTGTCCAGACAGAGCGGCCAGGTGCGACGGCCCACCGCGCTGCTCTCTCGCAGCTCGCGGAGGCCGTCGACTTCCTCGGCCTCGACACCGGCATGCAAGAGATGCTGGCCATGCCGAGGCGCTCGCTCACCGTGGCGGTCCCGCTGCGGCGTGAAGACGGGACGAGCACCGTCCTCACCGGGTATCGGGTCCAGCACAACCTTGCGCGCGGTCCGGCCAAGGGTGGCATCCGCTTCCACCCGTCGGCCGACCTCGACGAGGTCACCGCGCTCGCGATGTGGATGACCTGGAAGTGCGCGCTGGTCGGCATCCCGTACGGCGGCGCAAAAGGCGGGGTCACCGTCGACCCGAGCTTGCTCACGCGCCTGGAACTCGAGCGAGTCACCCGGCGCTACGCCAGTGAGATCTACCCGCTGATCGGTCCGGACAAGGACATCCCGGCGCCTGATATCGGCACCGACGAGCAGGTCATGAGCTGGATCATGGACACCTACTCGGTCCAGACCGGCTACACCGTTCCGGACGTCGTGACCGGCAAGCCGCTGTCCCTCGGCGGCTCGGCCGGCCGAGCCGGGGCGACGTCACGCGGCGTGGCGCTGACGACGCTGGCTGCGCTGGCCAGGAGCGGGAAAGCGCCGGAGGGGCGCACGGTCGCGGTGCAGGGCTTCGGCAAGGTCGGGGCGCTCGCAGCCCAGTACCTCGCCGACGCCGGGTGCCGCGTCGTCGCGGTGTCCGACGTGCACGGTGGCTGCTACCGGGCCGGCGGTCTTGACGTACCGACGCTGGTGGCTGCGGCCCGGCAGGGTCAGCCGGTCGGGGACGTCCCCGGCAGCGACCGGCTGTCCGGCCGGGACCTGCTCGAGCTCGACGTCGACGTCCTCGTGCCGGCCGCTGTCGAAGCCGTGCTCACCGATCGCAACGCCCACCTGGTCCGCGCCTCGCTGGTCGTGGAGGGCGCCAACGGCCCGACCACGCCGGAGGCCGACGAGATCCTCAGGGACGCCGGCTGTCAGGTCGTGCCCGACATCCTGGCCAATTCCGGCGGTGTGGTCGTGTCCTACTTGGAGTGGGTGCAGAACCGGCAGTGCCTGCCGTGGACCGAGGCCGAGGTCGACGTCCGGCTCACGGCCATCATGAAGACCGCCTTCGAGGAGGTGACGACGCTCGCCGACGCACGCCAGCTCACCCTCCGGCAATCAGCGCATGCCCTCGGCGTCCAGCGCGTTGCTGACGCGCACCGCCAGCGCGGCCTCTACCCGTAAGCGGTCCCGGGAGCACCGCATCTGCTCGAGCGAGTGCGCGTCAAGGGCAGCTACGCGGGGAGCGCCTCGAGCATGCGCTCGGCGAGCGGGCCGGACGAGGCAGGGTTCTGGCCGGTGTACAGGCTGCGGTCGACCACGACGTGAGGGGCCCATGGCTCGCTCTCCACGAACTCTGCGCCGAGCGCGACCAAGCGGTCCTGGAGCAGCCACGGAGCCTTCGTGGCCAGCCCTGCCTGGGTCTCCTCGGCGTTGGTGAAGCCGGTCAGGCGAAAGCCCGCGAACGGCGAGGCGGCGCCGACAGACTCCGTCGCCAGCAGGGCGGCGGGAGCGTGGCAGACGATGCCCAGCGGCTTGCCCGCGGCGAGCGTTGCGGTGAGCACCCCGGCGGAGTTCGCATCGACGGCAAGGTCCTCCATGGGACCGTGGCCGCCCGGGTAGAACACCGCGTCATAGGTGGCGATGTCGACGTCCTCAAGCTTGAGCGGGCTCTCGAGCTGGCCGATGCCCTTCAACGCGGCGCGCATCTGGTCCGCACCGTCCTGCCCGCCGTTGGCGCCGGGGGCCAGACTGGCCTCGTCGACGACCGGCCGTACCCCGCCGGGGGTCGCCAGCACGACCTCGTGCCCCGCGGCGGTGAACACGCGGTAGGGGGCGACCAGCTCCTCGGCCCAGTAGCCGGTCGGGTGCTCGGTGCCGTCGGAAAGGGTCCAGTGGCGTGCGCCGGTGACGACGAAAAGTACGGTGCTCATGCGGTGGCTCCAGGGGCAGGCTGTGGGGTCCTCCTGCTCGTCCCCCCGGGCCGGCCGGAGAAACGCGGTCAGCCGGTCGGGCTTGGTGACGTCGAGCAGGTCGCCTCAGGGTCGACCATCACCACGTCGGGCAGCGGCCGTGCTAAGCGGTGTGAGTGCCTTCGAGGGCGTCCACGACGGCCCTCGCTGCTCGTTGACCGGCCCACAGGGCGCCTTCGATGTGTCCGGCGTTCTGCGCTGAGGTCTCCGTGGACGCCCAGTGGATCCGACCGGCGGTGACCTGCTGGTATCGCGGGTGACCGTAGCTCGTCGTTGCCGCGCCCGGTGACGGTGCCCTTGGGCTGGTGTACCGCTCGGCGCTCCAGTCCGTGACATGGATGTGGCGGGGCTGCTCGGCAGCTGCTCCGAACAGGCGTCGGAGCTGGTCGGCGAACGCCTCACCGATCTGCTCGAAAGACGCACCGTCGAAGGCGGATGCAGCGGCGAAGCCGAACAGGGCTGCGGGGTTGCCGCCGGGTCCGCTGTGGTCATGTATCTCGCGAAAAGGTCCACGATGACTGACGGCGGCGCCGGCAAGGCCAACCTCTCGCCAGTACGGCTGGTCGAACACGGCGACCGCCTTGACGATGTCGCCCATCCATACGGCGGTGCTCTCGGCGAGGGTCCGCACCTCGGCTGGCAGTCCCGGACTGAAGGTGATCGCCTCGGCGGCGAGCGCGGGCGGGATCGCCACGACGACGTGGCGGGCCGTGGTCACCCCGCTTCTTGCTTCGACGGACACTGCCCTGTCGTGAACGTGCACCCGCGTGACGGGGTCGCTCAGGTGCAGGACATCCGCCGGGAGCTGCTCGGCGAGTCTGGTCGCGAGAGCCTGGGCACCCTGGGCAAACCGCCCCGAGACGGTGTCGATGGGGTTGCCCCGGATCCGACTCGCCCCGCGGCCATCGGCCTCGAACATCGCGTCACCAGCCAGCTCCTGCTGGAAAGTGCCTACTCCAAGCTCTCGTGCGAGCTCCTGCACCAGCGGCTCGTTCGGCCAGAACCAGCTCGCACCGAGATCGACGGTGCATCCGTTGTGCGTGACGCTCAGCAGCCGACCGCCCACGCGGTCGCGTGCCTCGTGCAAGCGCACGCTCATGCCGGCGCCGATCAGGGCCCGGGTGGCTGTGAGCCCGGCGATCCCGGCACCGAGCACCGAGACGTCACAGTTAGCAGGAACGCGCGTCCTCACGTTGTCTGATTCAGCTGAGGAGGTCGAGAACGAGGTAGCCGTCGATCCGGCAGACGGCATCCGTTGCGGGGTCGTTGGGGAGCGGGTGGCCGAGGTCGCGGGAGCGGACCTCCCCGATCCACTGGTCGTGCTGGTACTCGTGGTTGATCAGAGTGGTCAGCAGGTGTCTACCGACGACGGTCATCTGGTCCGGGGAGTTCACCCGTCGGCCGGCGATGTCGCCGAGCCGGGCGTGCACGCGCCCGGCAACTGCTTCCCGGAACAGGGACAGGCGGTCCACGGTCGGCAGGGCTCCGCGGAACGTCTCGGGCTGGGCCGAGTCCATGAGGTTGTCGAGCTCAGGGTCGGGGCTGGGCTCAGCCGCGGTCAGGTTCCGGACCATGAAGTGGGCGACATGCGCCTGGTGACCCAGGTGCCACCCGATCGCACTGGAGCTCTCGTCGGGCCGCCAGACCACCTCGTCCGGCGACAGGTCGCGCCAGAGCTCATCGGTGTAGGCCCGGGCGCGGTCGTACTCGGCGAGAAGCTCCCGGACGGTCGGCGTTGAGCCAGTCACGCGGTCGTCCTTCACACATGGGGCTGCGGATCCCCACCGGACGGTGACGGCCGATGAGCCGCTGGGCGCTCACGCACCCTACCGGCGGTCTGCCCGCTCTCACCGGGCGAAGCACGGGCGGGTCGCTTGCTCGACCGCCAGTGGCCTTGACTTGACAACAGAACGTGCCGTGAGCACCGTCGTCGTCGGAAGACGGCCGAGGTCCTTGGCGGGTGCGGGCATGCGACTTGAGCATCTGTGCGACGTGAGTTGGAGCTACGACCTGCTCCACGAGGTCGAACCATCGCCAACCGGTGACGGTCGGATCTACGGCCAGGGCATAGCGACCTTCGTGGGGCGGCTGACTGGCTCCGCGCAGTGGTCGAACTTCCCGCGGGTCCGCGATGCACACGCGTTGCCTGACGCGCGCGGGGTGATCCATCTGCCCGAGGGTGGCGAGGTGTTGTTCGCCCTGAACGGAGTGTCGTCGCTCAGCGACGGACAAGGCCTGCACGTCATGACGTTCCAGACCGCCGTACCGTCCCACGCGTGGCTCAACAACGCCCTCGCTATCGGGGAGGGCACCGTCGACGTGGAGCACGCGCGCCTCAGGATGCGCTACTACGAGTGCGGAGCGGACGTCCCGGTCCCTGACTTTCGGGCTTGAAGCGGCGTCGACCATCGGATGGCCGACGCGGTCCCAGCATCGAGGGACGCCCACGATGCGCCCGGACGAGGACACCCACGTACACGCCACGGAGCGTTACCCCACTGACGCGGCGCACTCGCTTCGTCGACGCTGCGAGGCGAAGACTCCTCACCCGCGCCCTTCTCAGCCCGGGCATCGCGGACCGCCCAGAGTTTCGTTGATGTGGGTGAGTGCGGTCAGGTCGCGAGTCAGGTCTTACCAAGTCGCTTCAACCACGACCCCCACAGCGCGGAGGTCAACCGGCGCCTCCGCTTGTCAACGGCCAGTAGGAACTGCCCGTAGACGGTCATGAGATCTGCCCAGTGGCGGCCACGAGAACTGCCCGGTGACGGCCATGGGATCTGCCCAGGGTTGGCCGTCACCGGTGTCGTGCTCAGGTCAGCGGGCGGACTCC
>JBBRNK010000009.1:0-145602 GCA_038230355.1 Mycobacteriales bacterium
CACTGGCAGTGTGGGGGTCAGGGGTTCGAGTCCCCTCAGCTCCACCCGGAAAGACCTGGGACGATGACCGAGAGTCATCGTCCCAGAGTCGATTCTGAGGCCTTCGTGCCGGCTACGTGCCCGATCTGCGCACCACTTCAGGTATGCGGGGGTCACGGGACGTATCGAGGTCTGGACGCCGCGCAGGCTGTCACGGCCCTCAGCCGTGGGAACCTGATCGGAGGCCGCCTGGATCGGGCACGCAGCGGGCACGGCAGGCGGTGAGCCATGCTCAGCGCCCAGTTGGTGGAGCGTGGTGACTCCCTCATAACTAATGAGCACGTCAAGCCTTCGGGCGTTTCACCCTCTGAGACCGCGCCAGGATGGGACACGACGGCCCGGCTCGCCCGCTCATGGCCGATGAGCGCATGAGCCGGTAGCACTTCCGACGCGCCTTCCGGCGTGGCGCTACGGCTGGTGGCGCAGCCGGTACCAGCTCGGTGCGGCCCGCCGCAGGGGCTTGGGAATGCCGTCGGTGACTGCCGCTTCGGTGTCGACGATCCGCCACTGAGGGAAGGCCTGCTCGATGTCAGCGGCATCGGCGCCGCGGGGAAGTGGACGTGGTGCGGCCCCGGCCTTGAAGGCGAGCAGCAGCAGGGTGGCGGCCGGTCCCGCGAGTCCCGTGACTGCCCGGCCCATGGCTGCGCGCTGCGGGTCGGACAGTCCGTGGAAGCATCCGACGTCGAGGAAAAAGTCGAACCCGCTGCCGAGCTGGGCGGGGTCCAGGGTGGCCACGTCGGTCTGCACGAACTCAGCGGTCACCTGTCGGCTCTCGGCTCGCTGCCGGGCTCGGCGCAGGGCTCCACCAACCTGGTCGACGCCAATCGCCTTCCACCCCCGGGCGGCCAGAGCGACGGTGTGCTCTCCGGACCCGCAGCCCAAGTCGATCATCCGCCCAGGCCCTCCGTGGTCGGCTTCCTCGCGAGCGTACAGCCGGGCGAGGCCCGATGCGTCGGCTTCAGCGGCTCGCTCCCACGGTGTGATCCCGGTGGCGTAGGCGAGCTTGTATCCCAGCGACATGATGAGTCCCCATTTCGATCGGGTTATACCTGAATGAACTTGGCCTAGAGTCCTCCCTGTGGCAGACAGTGTCAAGAAACGGTCCTACGACTCCTCTGGGCGGCGACAAGCCGCCGAGGTACGGCGCCAGCGGTGCCTCCGCGCTGCTGGCGAGCTGTTCCTTGCCAACGGTTATCCCCACACGACTGTCGCCGCTATCGCCGAACGGGCCGGCGTTTCCGAGGATCTGTTCTTCCAGCTGTTTGCCACCAAGCGAGGCGTGCTCAAGGTCGTTATGGACGTTGCGATTGGCGGTGACGACCAACAACTCCCCCTGCTGGAGAGGGAGGGGCCACAGGCCCTCCGGGCCGCGACGGAACAGCGGGAGCAACTTCGGCTGTTCACTGCCGGCATCACCAGCCAGCTCGACCGGTTGCGACCCTTGAACGACATGATGCGCAGCGCAGCTGCCGTCGAGCCCGAGATCGCCGCCCTCCAGGACGACCTGAACCTGCGCCAGCGCCGTCACGCCATGAACATGATCGCCACGTGGCTCACCCAGAACGGGCCGTTGCGCAACCAGATGACCACAGAGACCGCCGGCTCAATCCTCTGGACCCTGGCCAGCCCCGACGTGCACCGCATGCTCACCGTGCAGAACTCCTGGACCAGCGAGCGCTACCAGGACTGGCTCAGGGAAACACTCACCGCCACCCTGCTGCCCTAAGGAATGCGCTCACCAACATCCCCTCACGGGAGGGCTCGGCCTCCCGCGCAACCACGAGCGTCAACCTCATCGGCGGAGCCGCGATCCCAGAGGGGGCTCACGACAGGCGCCGGTTGTCGCGTTACTGGGATGCCTGAAATGCGGGATTCGATATTTGTTGTCGACGGGACCTTCGACTCTGGATCGACGTCACCCGATGAGGAACGCTGGGCACGAGGGGGACGACATGAGGTGAGCCCGATGACGCATGCCGACGTGCGCGAGCGCTTGGACAGCCACAATGTGTCGGTCGACAACGCCCTTGTCGCTGAAGGCGCTTGCGGCACCCTGCACCTACCATCAGGCCGTCGGTGCACCCGCCCCCTGCACCACCAGGACTCTTGTCGCTTCCAACACCAGCCCACTGCAACGAACGAAGGAGAACGCGATGGCTCTGCTTGACAAGGTCAAGGCCCAAGCCGAGGCACTCGCCGACAAGGCGCAGCACGGCGTAGCTCAGGGCAAGGAAAAAATCGAGGACCTTCAGGCCAAAAAGCACCTGGACGGACTCCTGCGCGACGTGGGCGAGGCCGTGCACGCCCACCGGCGCAGTGGTGGATCGGAAGCAGAGGTGAACCGCGCCCTGGAGGCCGTCGACACCCACATGCGGGAGCAGGGCGTGGCACCGCCCTCCACGCAACCGTAGCAATTTTGGAAGACGCCACCCTGGCCGGCCGACGAGTGGCGAATGGCCCCCTCTCCAAGCGCAACGGCGACCGAGACCGCGACCTCGTCGGCCACCGCACGAGCGACCTCCACGTCGACGCCAGTGGTCACCTCGGTCTCCGCCTTCTTCGTGCGCAGGGAAAAAGTCGCCGCGGCCCACCGGACCGCAATCGGCGTCGAGGTTGCTCGGGCCGCGGTAGTAGCCCTGTTGAAGGGACCGAGCGAAGCGGAGCGCGTGAGTGGGCTGGCGACCGCCGTGCCGACCGGGACGACCCTGCGCTCCCTGTCAGTCTCCGGCGGAGTCGCCGTCGTCGACCTGAGCGGCACCTTCGCCAGCGGTGGCGGGAGCTTGTCGATGAGCCTGCGTCTGGGTCAACTCGTCACGACCCTCACACAGTTCTCCGGGATCTCCGCCGTGCGGTTGTGGCTCGACGGCAAGGCCGCCACCACCCTGGGCGGCGAAGGTTTGATTGTGGACCACCCGCTCCGCCGTACCGACGTCGAGGACTCGATGCCGGCGATCCTGGTTGACACGCCGGGGGCCGGCTCGCGCATCTCATCGCCCGTCAGGGTTCGCGGTAGCTCAGACGTCTTCGAGGCCGTGTCGTTCATCCAGATCACGGACGCGGAGCGACGGGTGGTCGCCACGAAGCGGGTCATGGCGAGCTCCGGAACGGGAACCCTCGGCATCTTTGACGTGACCGTGTCCTACCGGACGACCAGGCAGGGTCGAGGCGAGCTGATCGTCTACTCCCTCTCGCCCAAGGACGGGAAGCGCATCAACCTCGTCGAGACACCCTTGGTCGTCACACCCTAGAGATGGCTGCTCTTCCTAGGGACGTTCGGGTCCGCACCTACCGCCATTGGCCTCAGTAAGGGCGGGACTTCTTGCCCTGTACGTGTCCCAGGGTGACGACGAGGCTGAGAGCGGACGACGATAGGAGGAGCGGTCATGACAGATCAGGACGTCGACTTCGCGTGCCTGGCGGAGGAGAACGACGAGTTGCGGCCGATGCGGCTGCGGTACGGCACGACGCCTGACGAGGCCGGTCGGCGCGAACCCTTGGACGTGGCTTTGAGCCAAGAAGAGCCCGAGGTGTCGGAACCCGAACAGGGCGTCTGGGACGACGTTGACGACGCCACTCCGAGCGTCGTACGCACGCACGCCTTCGACGCACCTGACAGCTTTGACGAGGAGCAAGTGTCCGGTCCGGCCGAGCAGGATGCAGTCCACACCGTCGACGTCGGCGAGTGACCCCCGTACCGGAAGGACATGGCCATGACTCACATCGCACCTCATGACATCTCGGACCTGCTGCTCGCGCCCTTGGCGCTGCGCCTTGACCAGGAGCTCGAGGCGGTCTCTGGTCTGACGGCCGAAGAGCTGCACCTTCGCGTCTGCCTGACGACTGATCGTGACCCGCGCACCACCGAACAACGTCGCAGGTTGCTGCTGGAGATGCTGGAGCGGTACGTGGACACGCATGCGTGGAGGCTGTCCTGGGGCGCACGTGGGCTGGTCCTCAGCCATGACCATCGCCAGATCGTTCTCGGAGTCCCGGACAACGTGCGGAGATTCGTGGCTGAGTGAGGCATCCTGAGCGTTGTACGCCGGGCGGGTCGAACGTGAACAGGCCCTGGGCCTGGTCAGAGATAACGGCGCGGGTAAGACCACGTTGATGCGCACGCTGCTCGACGTCATCCATCTGACGCCCGGACGCTCTGGCGGTGGTACCTGCGGAACGCTCCGCTGCGGTCCAGGTCCGGCGGCAGGAAGATCGGTGACGAACTGCACCGTCCGGCGGGAGTCGTCGTGCTGGGTCTGATATCCGTCGTTGGGACTTGCCAGCACCAGCCTGACCTGGTTGCTTCGGCACCGGGCTGACAGGACGCCGCGACCCAGCTGCGAACGGTCACGGGCTCTGCAGGTCCTGGAGCTCCGCCTCGATGCCATGCACCAGAACCGTCAGGTCCGGGAAGCTGTCGCTGTCTGCGGTGATCCCAAACCCCAGAACCCCGTCGTACGAGGTGATCGCGACGCCGATGCGCACCCGGTCGGCGAGTGGGACGTAGGGGTAGTACTCACGTAGCCGGCGCCCGCAGAGCCACAGCGGAACCGGCGGTCCTGGCACGTTGGTCGCGACGGTGACCAGGTGCCTGTGCGGAAGCCGGAACATCCCGGTGAGCCCGAACGACAGCAGCGGCGGCCAAGTCAGCATTGCTGCGGAGGTCACGAGCTCCCCGACCTGCGACTCCCCGGACCGCTTGAGGTCACCGAGCTCCATGCGGACCGCGGTCAGTCGCGCGAGCGGGTCCGAGGCCGACACCGGGAGGTGGGCGACCATCGCCGAGACCCGGTTGTCGAAGGCGCCGTGCTGGTCCTCGTGGCGGACCGAGACAGGGACCAGGGTCCGCACGGCTTGCGGGTCAGGGCTCTCGCCGCGCGATAGCAGCAGATCCCGAAAACCGCGGGTGATCGCGGCCAGCACCACGTCGTTCACGGTGCCCCCATGGAGTCGCCGGATCGTTCGCACGTCGTCGAGCGTCGCCCGGGTCCAGCTCCACTGCCGGTGCGAGCCGAGCGGGCCGGACAACGACGACGCGGCGGCCGGCTTCGCGAGCCGGACGAACGACCCGGCTCCGCGAGACAGCACCACGACCTGCTCTGCGGTACGGCGAGGATGCCGCACGGCCTGCCAGCTGCCGCGGACGACGGTTGCCGGCTGGTGCGGGATCGAGGTGACGGCGGTCAGGAGCAGCCGGGTGTTGCCCGGCTCCGTCGTCGCATCGTGGAGCGCCGTGGCTGCGGCGACCGCGTCGGGGGTGACGTCGAGCACCAGTGACATCAGGTCCGTACCAGCGACCCCGTCGACCATGCAGTGGTGGATCTTGCTGACGACGGCCCAGCGGTCACGCTCGAGTCCGTGGACGACCCACGTCTCCCAGAGCGGCTTGGCCCGGTCCAGCTGCTGCGACATGAGTCGGCCTACGAGCTGACGGAGCATCGCGTCGGAACCCGGCCGAGGCAGGGCGGTATGCCGTAGGTGGTACCCCAGGTCGAACGTCGGGTCCTCCACCCACACCGGCCGACCCAGCCGTAGCGGCACCTCGCGCACGCGTTGGTGGTAGCGCGGCACCAGGTGCAGTTTCGCCGTGAACGCCGCGTGCACCTGCTCGGCCGTTGGCGGTGGGCCGTCGAAGATCCCGACCGAGCCGATGTGCAGCGACGTGCTGCGGGACTCCAGACGCAGGAAGGCCGTGTCGAGCGGGCTCATGACTTCCACGGCTGGGCTCCTTCGAGAGGTAGGTGGGCGGTCAGTCGCCTGCCTGTGTCGGGACCACGGCGACCGGGCAGGTGGCGTGGTGGAGGACCGCCTGGCTCACCGATCCGAGAAGCGTGCCGACAAGGGCGTGGCGCCCCCGACTTCCCACGACGAGCAGCTCTGCTGATGAGGCCCACGCCGTCAAGCCAGCGGCCGGGTGGTCACGGATCACGGCGCTGTGCACCTCGACGTCCGGGAACGTCCCGCACCAGCCGGCCAGCGCTTCGGACAACCACAGCTCGGCACGCTTCGGGACCGCAGGCTCAGCCCGCCACAGCATGGTCGCGAGCAGGTCGGGGTGCCAGACCAGGACGATCCGCAGGGAGACCCGATGACGGCTCGCGTGGTCGAAGGCGAACGCGAGCAGCAGCTCGGACTCCTCCGTGCCGTCCACACCGACGACGACGGAGGGACGCTCGCTCGCAAGCGCCGCTGGTCCACCGAGGACGACGACCGGGCAGGCCGAACGGGCTGCCACCCCAGCGCTCACCGAACCCAGGATGCTGGCCCCCAAGGCCGAGCGGTGACGCGAGCCCAGGACCATCAACGATCCGCGGCGCGACTCCTCGACGAGCACGGATACGGGGTTGCCGTCGATCGCAGCGCCCTCGACGTGGACGCTTGCGTCAATCTCTGCCGCGCGCTTGATCGCCTTTGCAACCACCTCTTCGGCGACCCTCCGGGAGTGCTCCATGTCAGGCACGGGCAGCCCGGACCACATCACCATCGGGTCGTACTCCACCGTCCTGCGGAAGGCGCAGACGAGGCGGACCGGTGCCCCGGTCGTCGCGGCATCGGCGAGCGCCCACGTAAGCGCAGCATCCGCGCCGGCAGAGGCGTCGATCCCCACCACGATCGGTCCTTCGGCAGTCATCTGGCTCTCCTCGTCGCTTTGCGCCTCGTGCGCGCTCACGGGGTGAGTGTTTCGGCCGCAGGGACGGCCTGACAGGGCCGAAAGTCCTGGCCCGACCGCCGGTTTTCGACTGCCGCTCGAGACGCCTAGCTCGGCTCGGGAACCATGAGGATGGCGCCAGCGGGGCATTCGGTGACGCAGATGCCGCATCCCTTGCAGTAGTCGTAGTCGATGGCGTAGCCGTGCGCGCCGTCGATCTTGAGGACCGCGTTGTCGGGGCAGACCCCGTAGCAGTTGTCGCACCCGAAGCAGTTGCCGCAGGACAAGCAGCGCCGGGCCTCGAAGAGCGCGGACCCTGCGTCCAGCCCACCGACCACCTCGGCGAAGTCCGAGACCCGCCGGGCAGCGTCGAGCCGTGGTCGGACCGTCTTGGGCGCGTCGCTGTAGTACCAGGGGTTGATCTGGTCGAAGGTGGCCGGTTCTCGTTGGGGCGCGGGCTCGACGGTGGTGTGGGCGAGCCAGGCGTCGATGTTGCGGGCGGCTGCCCGCCCGTGACCAAGGGCCACGGTCACCGACCGGGCTGAAGGCACCATGTCGCCCCCGGCGAACACTCCGGGGTGGCCGGTCATCATGTCGGTACCGACCTGTACGACGCCGTCGACGACCCGCACGCCGGGCAGCCCGTCGACCAGGGAGCGGTCGACGTCCTGGCCGAGGGCGAGCACGAGGGCGTCGCTCTCCAGCTCCTCGAACTCTCCCGTCGGCTGGGGGATGCCTTCCTCGTCAAGACGCATCTTCTCCAGCTGGAGCCGACCGTCTGCGAAGTGCCGGACGGTCGACAGCCACCTCAGCTGCACCCCTTCCTGAACCGCCTCCGTGACCTCGATGTCGTTGGCGGGCATGCGTTCCCGGGTGCGGCGGTAGACGACGACGGCTTCCTCGGCGCCGAGCCGACGAGCGGTCCGGGCCGCGTCCATGGCGGTGTTGCCTCCGCCGTAGACCACGACGCGGCGGCCGAGCTGTGGGCGCTCCCCGTCATCGACCTCCCCGAGCAGGTCGAGGGCCTGAAGCACGCGGGCGGACTGCCCCGCCGGGACGTAGGCGCGGTGGCTCAACTGCGCGCCGATGGCCAGGAAGACCGCGTCGACGTCGAGCAGCTCGTGCTGCAGGTCGGTGACCGCTGTGTCGACCTCGAGCGTGATGCCGGTGGCCAGCAGCCGGGCGATCTCGGCCTCGAGGATGTTCCGGGGAAGCCGGAAGGTAGGGATGCCGTGGCGCATCATCCCGCCGGCCTCTGCCCCCGCCTCGCGGATCACGACCTCGTGCCCGCGCTGACGCAGGTGGTAGGCGGCCGACAGCCCGGACGGGCCGGAGCCGACGACCAGCACGCGCTTTCCGGTCGCCGGCGCGGGGTCGGGCAGCGTCCAGCCCTGGGTGATGGCCTCGTCGCCGAGGAACCGCTCGACGGAGTTGATGCCCACCGCGGCGTCGAGCTCGGCGCGGTTGCAGGCGCTCTCGCAGGGGTGGTAGCAGACCCGGCCCATCACGGCCGGGAACGGGTTGTCGGCGACGAGCTGGCGCCAGGCCTGCTCGTAGCTGCCGTCCTCGGCGGTGTAGAGCCAACCCTGGATGTTCTCCCCTGCCGGGCAGGCGGTGTTGCACGGCGGCTGGCGGTCGACGTACACCGGTCGTTCGGTGCGCCACGCGCCAGTGTGGTTGGCGAGGCTGGTACGCACGTCGAGGGTGATGGCAAAGGGCTTGTGCATCAGGTGTCTCCCTGGGCGAGCAGCCCGTAGCGGGTGATGTTGCGGTCGGCGAGGCCCTGGACCCGGGCGAGCAGGTCCGTGCGGACCGGGTCTGCGAACAGGTGGGAGTACCGGCGCTGGGGTCGCAGGTAGTCCTCGACCGGGACCTGCTGGCGGATGGGCAGCACCCCGGTCACCTCGCCGTCCTCGGCCTCGAAGACCGGGAACAGCCCGCTGCGTTGGGCCAGTCGAGCCAGCGAGATGGTCTCGGACGGCGCCGAGCCCCATCCGAGCGGGCACGGGACCAGCACGTGCAGGTAGCGGGCGCCACGCAGGGCCATGGCCCTTTCGACCTTGGCTTCCAAGTCGTGCAGGTCAGCAACGGTAGCGGTCGCAACGTACGGGATCTGATGTGCCATCGCGATCCGTGGCAGGTCCTCGCCCTGGCTGAACCGGTTGCCCGGCTCCGCACCGAGGGCCTCCGTGGTGGCGGTACGGGCATACGGCGGCGTGGCACCGGAGCGCTGGACCCCGGTGTTCATGTACGCCTCGTTGTCGTAACAGACGTAGAGCACGTCGTCGCCCCGCTCGAACATCCCCGACAGGCACCCGAGCCCGATGTCGACGGTGCCGCCGTCGCCGCCCTGGGCCAGGACCCGGATGTCGCTGCGCCCCTGTGCTTTCAGCCCGGCGGCAGCACCGGCGGCTACCGCGGCCGCGTTGCCGAACAGCGAGTACAGCCAGGGCAGCTGCCACGAGCTTTCCGGGTAGGGCGTGGAAAACACCTCCAGGCAGCCAGTGGCGTTGACGGCCACGAGCTTCCCGCTGCTCACGCACGGAGGCCCCCCGTGCGCGCTAGCACCCAGTCGGAACTGGCCTGGGCGGCCCGGACGTTGTCCTCGCCGACATGGCCGGGAAAGCGTGCCCGGAGGGCTTGTTTCACCGAAGGCATGGTGGTCGTTCCGGTGAGGGCCGCGAAGGCCCCCAGGACGCACGTGTTCGCGATCGGCTTTCCGGTGTACTCCCGCGCGAGTGCGGTGGCGGGCACGGTCATCATCCGCTCGGCCTCGAAGTCCGGCAGCTCATCGAGCCCGAGCTCGGACCAGGAGCGCGAGGAGTTGATGAGCACGAATCCGTCAGGTGCCAGACCCGAGAACAGGTCGACGTGATGCAGCAGGGTCGCGTCGCAGATGAGAACCGCATCTGGCGCCGTCACCGGCTCGCGGACCCGCACCGGTACGTCGTCGATGCGGCAGAACGCCATCACTGGCGCGCCCATTCGCTCCGACCCGAAACTCGGGAAGGCCTGCGCCTCGTACCCGTCGAGGAAGGCGGCGACCGAGAGCAGCTCGGCGGTCGTGACGACTCCTTGACCACCTCGGCCGTGGACCCGGACCTGGAACATCGAGATCAGAGCCCGGCGCCGACGAGCCGCGTGAGATCCACGAGGCGGGCGGTGTATCCCCACTCGTTGTCGTACCAGCCGAAGACCTTCACCATCCGGCCCGACGCCTGGGTGAGGCCGGAGTCGAACACGCAGGACGAGACGTCGCCAATGACGTCAGTGGAGACGATCGGGTCGGTGGTGTACCGCAGCCGGCCAGCCAGCGGGGCTTGGCTGGCGGCCCACTCGAAGGCGTCATTGACCTCGGCCGCGGTGACCTCGACGTCCAGCAGCACGGCCAGGTCGACGAGCGAGCCGTCGATGACGGGGACCCGCAGGGCGACACCGTCCAAACGCCCGGCGATCTCGGGAATGACCTCGCCGACGGCACGCGCGGCCCCGGTGGTGGTGGGGATGATGTTGACGGCAGCCGCCCGCGCCCGCCGGGGGTCCTTGTGGGGCCCGTCCAGGACGTTCTGGTCATTGGTGTAGGCGTGGATGGTTGTCATGAGACCGCGCTCGAGGCCGAACCGGTCATGCAGCACCTTGACCATCGGCGCGACACAGTTGGTGGTGCAGGAGGCGTTAGAGATCACGTGGTGCCGGGCGGGGTCGTACGTCTGGTCGTTGACGCCCATCACGACGGTCGCGTCCAGGCCCTTGCCGGGCGCCGACACGAGCACCTTGCGGGCGCCGGCTGTCAGGTGACCGGCCGCACCGTCGCGGGTGCGGAACTTCCCTGTCGACTCGATCACGACGTCGACGCCGACGTCGCCCCAGGCCAGGGCGGCGGGGTCACGCTCTGCGCTGGTTCGGATCTTGTGACCGTCAACGACGAGTGCGTCGCCGAGGTCTTCGACGTCCAGGCCGAGTGGGCCGAAGGTGCTGTCGTAGCGCAGCAGCCGCGCCATCGTCGCGGTGTCGACGACGTCGTTGACCGCCACCACCTCAAGGTCATCCGAGACCAGACTGAGCCGCACGTAGTCCCGGCCGATCCGCCCGAAGCCGTTGATCCCGATCCTTACCGTCATGAGAACTCTCCTGCCGCGTGGGGTCCCCACGCTCGTCCGGACAGCCCCGCGGGGGCAGGGTCCAAGGTCACTCGTGAGGGGGCCGAACGGGAGCATCCGGGACGTCCGTACGTCCGGCATGGGACGTTCGCCTCTGCGAGGCCGCTCGGAACCAGCGTTGTGTCGGTGTCCTCAGCCGCGCGAGTCGAGGAGAGCCGTGAAAGACCCCATCAACGCAGCACCAGGGCTCGCCCTCGGTGCCGTCAAGGAGTCTGGGGTCGGCGAGCGCAGGGTCGCGCTCGTCCCCGACACCCTGGGACGTCTGACCACGCTGGGCGTGGATGTCCTGGTCGAGGCTGGTGCGGGTGAGGCAGCCTTCTTCACGGACGCGGCCTACGCCCGAGCAGGCGCGCGCGTGGTTTCCCACACCGAGCTGTACGCCGAGAGCGACGTCGTGCTGTGCGTCCAGCCACCGGAGCCAACTCCCCTGTACCGACCCGGGCAGGTCCTGCTGGGCCTGCTGCAGCCGCAGTTCCGCCTCGACCTCGTCCGCGAGCTGGCCGATGCCAAGGTCACCGCGTTGAGCCTCGATGGGCTGCCGAGGACGCTCAGCCGCGCTCAGTCGATGGACGCGCTGACCTCGCAGGCCAACGTCGCCGGCTACAAGGCGGCGCTCGTCGCCGCGAACGCGTACGGAGGCTACTTCCCCATGCTGATGACTGCGGCGGGGACCGTTCGGCCGGCCGCGGTGCTGGTCCTCGGCGCAGGCGTTGCTGGGCTGCAGGCCATCGGCACCTCGCGTCGTCTGGGTGCTGTCGTCTCCGGCTACGACGTACGTCCTGCGGCCCGAGGGGACATCACAGCGACGGGCGCCGCCTTCCTCGACCTCGGCGAAGTGTCCGCAGCGGGCGACGGCGGCTACGCCCGCGAACTCGACGACGCCGAGCAGGCCCGTCAACAGCAGGCACTCGCTGCCGCGCTGGCGCCGTTCGACGTCGTCATCACCTGCGCTCGGGTACCGGGCGGCCGGCCACCGCGGCTCGTCCCGGAGCAGGCCCTCGCGGCCCTCGCGCCGGGCTCCGTCGTCGTCGACCTTGCCTCGGGCCCGGAGGGTGGAAACGTCGCTGGGTCCCTTCAGGGCCAGACGGTCGTCACCTCCGGTGGCGTCACCGTCATCGGTGCGGGCGACCTTGCCGCTGAGATGCCTCGAGCGGCCTCGACCGCCTACACGCGTAACGTCGCGGCCGTGCTCGGCCACCTGGTCGTGGGAGGCGAGCTCGCGATCGACCCCGCCGATGAGATCACCGCCGGGCTGCTCATCTGCCGGGACGGCGAGGTGCTTCACCCTGGGGTGCTCGCCCGCCTCACGGACCGGAGGACTCACCCATGACCCCGTTGCTGCTCGCTGACATCACGGTTTTCGTGCTCAGCCTGCTCGTGGGGCTCGAGGTCATCACGAAGGTGCCCGCCACGCTGCACACGCCCCTGATGTCCGGAGCCAACGCGATACACGGTGCCGTCGTTGTCGGCGTGATGCTGCTCGCCGGCGCCATGGGCACCGGGCTCGGCTACCTCGTCGTGTTCGTCGCCGCTGCGCTCGCCGCCACGAACGTCGTGGGCGGCTATGTCGTGACCGACCGAATGCTGCAGATGTTCCGCTCCCGCGGCGGCAAGAAGTGAGCAACTTCGACACCAGCACGCATCTGCTCTACCTGGCTGCCGCCGTGTGCTTCGTGCTCGGCCTGCACCTGATGACGTCCCCGCTCACCGCACGTCGGGGCAACCTGCTGTCGGGTGCCGGTATGGCGCTGGCCGTGGTCGTCACCATGGCGATCCTGGCACGGGACGGGGCCATCAGCAGCGTGGGGCTGGTCGTGCTTGTCGGTGGGCTCACCGTCGGTGGTGGGGCCGGTCTGCTCGCCGCCCGTCGGGTCGCGATGACGTCCATGCCGCAGCTGATCAGCCTGTTCAACGCTGCCGGCGGCGGCGCAGCTGCGCTCATCGCCTTGGGGGACACCCTCGAACGCGGCGCCTTGCCGCTCGCCCGGCAACCTGTGAGCACCTCACTCACGCTGGCGCTCGACGTGCTCCTCGGCAGCGTGACCTTGTCCGGGTCGCTGGTCGCCGCGGGCAAGCTCGCCGGCGTCCTGCCGGGCCGGCCCGTCTACAGCCGCGTCAACCGACCCCTGACCGTCCTGCTGGTCGTGCTCTCGCTCGCGGGCGTTTCCAGCCTCACCGCGGGCGAAGGTGGCACCACCATGCTGTGCGTCCTCGCCTTGATTGCCGTGGCGCTGGGTGTGCTCGTGACCCTCCGCATCGGCGGCGCGGACATGCCGGTCGTCATCTCGCTGCTCAACGCCTGCACCGGTACCGCCGTGGCGATGGCTGGCTTCGTCCTCCACAGCACCCCGCTCATCATCGCGGGGGCGCTGGTCGGCGCAGCCGGCACCATCTTGACGACCCTCATGGCGGAGGCGATGAATCGGTCGCTGATCAGCGTCCTGGCCGGCGGGTTCGGCACCGGAGACAACGATCCCACCCTGTCCGGTGCCGATGGCAGCTACCGGACCGTCGAGGTCGACGACGCTGCGTTGCAGCTGGCGTACGCCTCGAAGGTCGTCATCGTGCCGGGCTACGGATTGGCGGCCGCGCAGGCCCAGCACGAGGTGGTGGCCCTGGCCCGGGCGCTCACCGAGCAGGGCGTCGAGGTCACCTACGCGATCCATCCGGTCGCGGGCCGGATGCCGGGCCACATGAACGTGCTGCTCGCCGAGGCGGACGCACCGTACGAGCAGATGAGGGACCTCGAGGAGGCCAATGCAGAGTTCCCGACCACTGACGTCGTCCTCGTGGTCGGGGCCAACGACGTGACCAACCCTGCCGCCCGGCGCCCGGGCAACGCCGTGTCAGGCATGCCGATCCTCGACGTCGACCGGGCCCGGTCCGTGATGGTGATCAAGCGGTCGATGGGACACGGGTACGCCGGGATGGACAACGACCTCTACGCCGATCCGGTCACCGCGATGCTGTTCGGCGACGCCAAACAGATGCTCACCAGACTGGTGGCGGCGCTCCGGGCCTACGTCTGACGGCGCCGTGCGGGCTCAAAGTACCGCCCGGCTGCTGCCTCGGGTGGGCGAGGGAGGCGCTGCTCGCAGTGGCGTGCACTGCACGGTACACAGTTTGCTCTCTCATCCGACAAGCTGACCTTCCGGGGGTTGACGGGTCAGGAGTGGCGGTGTTGATGTTCGCTGGGCCTGCGGACGTCGGGGCCGAGGACCGCGACCGGGCAAGTGCTGACGCGCAGTAGGGCTGCGCTGACTGATCCCAACGTGTGCCGTTGAACGAAGCCCCTGCCGTGGCTTCCGACCACGAGGAGGCGGGCGTCGTCCGCCGCGAGGCGCAGCGTCCGGAACGGGTGATCCGAACTCACCACCGTGTCGACCGGGACTGTCGGGTGTCGGGTGCGAAGCGGCGCCAGCCCGTCACTCAGCCTTCTGCGCGTTCGCTTGTGCAGGTCAGCCGTCTGGCGGCTGTCGAGGGTGAGCCGTCCGAACGCCCGATCGACGGCCGCCACGGCGCGGACCCCGCAGCCCGCGAGAGCTGCCTGCTCGAAGGCGAAGCCAAGAACGCGCTCGGAGACCGGGGAGCTCTCGAAGCCCACCACGACGTCGCCGGTGAGCCGAGGGTCGGTGGGAACCACCAGCACAGGGGAGTGGGCGCGGCTCACCAGGTGCAGCGGAGTCGATCCCAGCCAGGACAGGTCATGCCGATCGCGTTCGCGTCCGCCGACAATGGTGAGCGCTGCTGTTCGGCTGAACTCCGCAAGCGCCTCGCCAGTGTCACGCTCCACCAGGTGCACCTCGTGCCGGAGATCGGGCGACGTCGCCAGCGTCAGGGCGACGGCACGTTCCAGCACCTCACACGCCGCAGCCCGCACGATCGCCTCGCTGCCCCACACGGGCGGCTCATCGCGGCTGCCGTCGAAGTAGATCGATGTGGGTTGCCACGCGTGTACGAGCGAGAGGGGGAGGCCGTAGAGGGCTGCCTGGGCGCAGCCGACGCGGCATGCCTCGTCGCTCGCCAGTGTGCCGTCCACGCCGACGACGATGTGCTCGTAGCTACCGATCATCGTCCGGGTTCCTCACCTTGCGGAAGGCTTTGCCGCGCACCACGATTCCGGGTAAGGCTTCCCAAGGGCAGAGCCCTACGGTTCCTGCTATCCGGGACCTCCGACCCTGGCACGACCATTGCGGTTCGGGTCCTCTTGTCTGGTGGCACCCCTGGCGGCACCGTCTTCACGTCTGCCTCATCTGTCCGTGACCGCCCCGCTCACGGCAAGCAGGTCGCGTCGGGGGCTGGAGCCGCTCCTGCTCATGCTCACGGCTGCTGCCGTCGTGGCCGGTGGCGCAGCCTCGGTCCTAGGGGCGTCGGATCTGGCAGCCGGCTGCTGGATCGCAGGGACCGCCGCCGCCGTGGCGCCCGCCATCGGGTGGGTCCTCGTGGCACTGCGACACGGGCGGGCTGGGGTCGACCTGATCGCCGTGCTGGCTCTGCTCGGCACCTTGACGGTCGGTGAGTACCTGGCCGGGTCGTTGATTGCGGTGATGCTGGCAACAGGGCGGACCCTGGATGCTGCAGCCGAACGACGTGCCTCCAGCGATCTGCGGGCGCTGCTCGAAAGAGCCCCGCGGACAGCCCGACGACGCGAGGGAGCACAGGTCCGGGAAGTGCCCCTGGAGGAGGTCGTCGTCGGTGACCTGCTCATGCTGGGACCCGGCGAGGTCGTCCCTGTCGACGGCCGGGTCGAAGGCAGCCTGGCTGTCCTCGACGAGTCGGCCCTTACCGGCGAGGCTGCGCTCGTCGAGCACACCGTGGGTGACGTGGTGCGCAGCGGTGTCGTCAATGCCGGGGGTGCTTTCGACCTGCGAGCGACCAGAACAGCGGCGGACAGCACCTATGCCGGGGTCATCGCGCTGGTCCGCGATGCGGGAGCGGACAGCGCGCCAGTGATACGTCTGGCCGATCGGTATGCGGCCTGGTTCCTGCCGCTGTCACTCGGTGCCGCAGGGTTGGCGTGGCTCCTCAGCGGCTCGCCTGTGCGGGCCGTTGCCGTCCTCGTCGTGGCGACGCCCTGTCCTCTGCTGCTGGCGGCACCGGTGGCCATCGTGTCGGGCCTGTCCCGCGCCTCGCGCATCGGCGTGGTCATCCGTAGCGGTGCAGCCCTCGAGACCCTGGGTCGAGCCCAGACCCTGCTGATGGACAAGACCGGGACCCTGACGGCAGGGCGCCCCATGGTCGTCGAGATTGCCGCCGCCCCCGGCTGGCAACCCGAGGAGGTCTTGCGCCTGGCCGCGTCGGCGGACCAGCTCTCGCCGCACGTGCTCGCCGAGGCGCTTGTCGCCGAAGCCCGGATGCGCGAGCTGCCACTTTCTGTGCCGAGCGACGTCGTGGAAGTTCCCGGACGAGGCGTGGCAGCGACCGTTGAGGGCCGTCGGGTCGAGGTCCGGAGGCGGGAGCTCCTCTCGGAGGACCCGGGATGGATGAGGCAGGTTGTCAGTCGGGCCGTCCTGAACGGGTCGACCGCCTCCTGGGTCGTCGTTGACGAGGAGAGTGCCGGTGCGCTTCTGCTGAGGGATCCCCTCCGACAGGACGCGAGCAGGACAGTGCGACGCCTCCGCGCTGCTGGGGTCAGGCGCCTCGTACTGCTGACGGGAGACCGACGGGAACCTGCCCAGGAGATCGGCTCGGTGCTGGGGCTGGACCAGGTGCTGGCCGAGCAGACTCCCGCGAGCAAGCTCGCTGTTGTCCGTGCCGAGCGGGCCCGTGGCGTCACGGTGATGGTGGGGGATGGCGTGAACGACGCCCCAGCCCTCGCCGCTGCGTCCGTCGGCATCGCCATGGGCGCCCGCGGCGCCACAGCCTGCTCCGAAGCCGCCGACATCGTGCTCACCACGGATCGCCTCGAGCGGGTCGCGGACGCGATGGAGATCGCCCGCCGAGCGCGTCACATTGCAGTGCAGAGTGCGATGGCGGGCATGCTTCTGTCGGTCCTTGCGATGGTCGTCGCCGCCGTCGGACGGCTCCCTCCGGCAGCGGGCGCCTTGCTGCAGGAAGGGATCGACGTGGCGGTCATCCTCAATGCCCTGCGCGCGCTTCGAGGTGGCTCCGTCGACTCCGTCCCCGTGCCACCGGCGACAGAGGTGCTGATCCGTCGCTTCGCCGCGGAGCACGACGTCCTGCGGGACTCGTTGCCGCTGCTGAGGACCGCCGCCGACCAGCTTGCCGCTGAAGCCTCGCCGCAGGCGCTCGTCGCACTGCACGCAGCCCACACGGCGCTGGTCGAGCGCCTGCTGCCCCACGAGCGAGCCGAGGAGCAAGAGCTCTACCCGGCGCTCGCGACGACCCTGGGGGGAAGCGAGTCGACGGCGACCATGAGCCGCATGCACGCCGAGATCGAGCGGCTCAGTCGACGGCTTGAGGCCCACCTGGCCCAGGTGGCTGTCGAAGGGAGCATCCACCCCGACCGGGTCCAGGACCTGCTTGCGACCCTGTACGGGTTGAACGCTGTCCTTGAACTGCACTACATCCAGGAAGACGAGAACTACTTCACCCTCGCGATCGACACCTGAAAGAACCAACCAGGGCGACTGGTTCCCAGCCCAGGTTCATGTGGGATACGCATCGGTCATCAGGACGGCATACCCGGTGACGCGCAGCGACCAGCGGTTGACGCCGACTATGAGCCGGTAGAGCGACTCTGGGTTGCTCCTGCGGAACAGCACTGAGATCGCCACGATGCACACCAGGAGCCCGAGCGGGCCGGTGACGCCCCAGCCGTTGCTTGCGCGCTGACCGAGCGGCAACCCGCCGACGACGAGGACGCTGAGGATGAGGTACTGGGGGAGGGCGGGTAGCGCTCGGTGAACAGGATCGCCTGGCTATCGGGGCCCGGCCCAGCCTGTCCGCGGTCCAGGTGCGGCGGTAGGGGCGTAGGTCCCGTCTGGCTCGTCCCCGATGCGGCAGGATGACGGCGTGGAGTACATGCCGGGGCCGGCACAGGGCAGCATGCGCGCTGTGCGCGGCGCGGTGCTGGCCATGACCGCTTTGGCTGTGGCCGAAGCGGCGCACGCCGGAACTGACGGCTGCTCCTCGCCGGTCGGCCTGGTCCTGGCCTTTGGCCTGTGCTGGCCAGCGGCAGTGGCGGTACTGGGCCGCCGGCGTCGGCTCCCTGGCCTGATGGTGTGGCTCGTGGCGAGCCAGGTCGGGTTGCACGTGCTGCTGGAGAGCCGCTGCGAGGAGGTGGTGTCGGGTCGGCAGGCGCTGCTGGTGCATCTGTCGGTACCACCGTCGGGCGGGGTGCTCATCGCCCACGGGGCTGCCGTTGCGGTCTCGGCGGTTCTTCTGGGCCGGGCCGACGCGGGCCTGTGGGCGGTGGACGCGCTGCGCCGGGCGGTGCCGCCCCTAGTACCGCTGGCGGTCGTCGTGGTGCCTGGGCACCAGGTGTGCCGGGCCTGCCCGGTGGTGCTGTCGGTCGAGGACGTGTGGGAGGGGCTGCGCCCGTCGCGGCGGGGGCCGCCGGCGCTGACAGCGCCCTGACCCCCTTTCCTTCCTGCAAGGAGCCCCTGTCATGCACACCCGTCCGATTGTCCTCGCGCACGCCTTCGGTGAGCGCTACGAACTGCCCATCCCGCTCTACCTGTTCGCTCTCGGTGGCGCGCTCGTCGTACTGCTGTCCTTCGCCCTGGTCCTGCACACCCCTGGGGGCACTGCTCCCGAGGTGACCAGCACCGATGCCGTTCCGCTCCGACGCCTGCACCCCGCCCTGGGACCGCTGTCGATCCTGGTGATGCTGCTCGTCGCCGTGGTCGGGCTCACTGGCAGCCAGGTGGTGTCGGAGAACATCGCGCCCGAGACCTTCTGGGTGCTCACGTGGATCGGGGTGCCACTGTCCTGCGGCATCCTGGGTGACTGGACCCGGTCGGTGAACCCGTTCGCCAACCTTGCCCGGCTCGCCGACAGTGCCCGCCTGCGCAAGGGCGTGCTGGCCCGCACCGAACCGCTGGCCTGGCGGGCCGACTGGTGGCCGGCCGTCGTGCTGTTCGTCCTGCTGGTTCTCGGCGAGCTGGTCTTCAACCTGCGCGCCACGGCGCCGGCGTTCGTGGGTGGGTCGCTGCTCGTTTACGCAGTCCTGAGCTTGTTCCTCGGCCTGCTGTTCGGTGAGGGCTTCCTGGCCCGCGGCGAGGTCCTCTCCGGGCTGTTCAACGCGTGGGGCCGCCTGGGCTTCTGGCGGTTCGGCGCGCCGGGGCGGACGCGCCGTTTCACCGGCGGTCTCGACGTGCCCTTCGACACCAGCCCCTCGCGGGTCGTCTTCGTGCTGCTCCTGCTGGTGAGCATCAACTTCGACGGACTGCTCGCCACCCCGCAATGGGCGTCGTACGAGCGGCGCACGCTCGGCACCGACACCTCCGGCATCGACGCCCTTCGCAGTGGGTCGCTGGTCGCGCTGATCGTCGTGGTGCTCGCGGTCTTCCTGGCTTTCGCCGTCGGGTCGGCCCGGGCCGGCCGGTGGGGCAGCAGCCCGTTCGGGGCCTTGGCGGCGCTGCTGCACAGCCTGGTGCCGATCGCCTTCGGCTACCTCGTCGCGCACTATCTGCAGTACCTGCTGACGAACGGCCAGCTGATGGCCCCCCTGATCGGCAACCCCGGCTACGCGAGCTGGCCGATCCATCTGCCCGCTCCGTTCAACGACAGCTTCGAGGTCGACAGCAAACTCCTGCCCAACAGCTTCTACTGGTACCTCTCGGTGGTCGTCATCATCGCCGTCCACGTCGTCGCGGTCGTGCTGGCCCACCGGGCGCTCCTGCGGCGAGCAGGCGACGAGACCCGTGCCCGGCGCAGTGAGTACCCCTGGCTGGTCGCGATGGTCGCCTACACCGCCGCCAGCCTGCTGCTCATCGCCCAGCCCCTGACGCAGGAGCGGGGGACCGCAACGACCGACAAGGCCCCGGTCGCCGCGTCCGCCCCGGCGGTGCCGGCCCGATGAGGCGCTACCTCGCGGCTCTGGCCGTCGTCACTCTCGGCTGGGCCCTCAGCCCCGGAGCTGTCCCCGTGTACGACGGGGTCGGTGTCCCCGACGACCCCTACCGCTACCTCGACACCACCCCGGCAGCGTCCGCTGCCCAGCAGGCCGTGCAGGTCGGGCCAGACTCCTCGACGGCCCTGTCCGTGCGCACCGCAGAGACTGGCCCACAGTTCCTCGTCGATGCCGGAGCCGGTGCGCTGCACGCGGTCCGGGCCGGTTTGGCGACCGTGACGGTGACGCCGGTGGCGACCGGATCCGCTCCGACTCAGGGCTCCCTGGATGGTGTCGTCTACCGGATCGAAGCCACCGACGGTGCGACGATCTCCGCTACGGCCCAGGGTTTCGTGTTCCTGCGGGCCGCCGTCATGACCAAGCCGAACCCGGTCATCGTGCACCGTGACACCCCCACCTCGCCATGGATCGCCTTGCCCACCGCACGCCCCGGGCGCGACGTGCTCAGCGTCCCGTTCCGCGCCCTGGGTGACTACGCCGTCGTACGCCGGCCGGGTAGTGCGCCGCTGTCGGCCGGCGGGCTGTCCGGGACGCGGCTGCTACTGCTCGCGGCCGGCGTCCTTGTCCTACTGGCGGTCACCGTCTTCGCAGTGCGCAGGCCTAGGGGTGACAGCACATGACGGCTCCACTGGTCGTGCGGCGAGCCTAACCCGCGTGTACCCTACGGGGTATTACCGAGGAGGCAGAATGCAGCTCGACGAGGACACGACGGTCGGCGCGGTCAACCGGCTGCGGCGCGCGGAGGGCCAGATCGCGGGGGTCATCCGGATGTTGGAGTCGGGGCGAGACTGCAAGGACGTGGTCACGCAGCTCGCCGCGGTGTCACGGGCGTTGGACAAGGCCGGGTTCGCGATCGTGGCCGGGGGGCTGAAGCAGTGCCTGAGCAGCGAGCAGGACCTCGACGTGGCCCAGATGGAGAAGCTCTTCCTGTCCCTCGCCTGATCCTTCCAACGAGAGGTACCTCATGGAGTACGGAACGACAGTCGCGACCACCCTCGGCTTCGACGAGGCCGTCGCGCGGACCCGGGAAGCGCTGGCGGAGCAGGGTTTCGGCGTCCTGACCGAGATCGACGTGCAGGCCACGCTCAAGGCCAAGCTCGAGCTGGACATGGAGCCCTACCTGATCCTGGGGGCGTGCAACCCGCAGCTGGCGCACCAGGCGCTGGACGTGGCCCGGGACATCGGGCTCCTGCTTCCGTGCAACGTCGTCGTGCGGCGCGATGGGGACCGCACCCTGGTGCAGGCCCTGGACCCGCAGGTGATGGTGAGCCTGCCGGGCCTGCCCGCCTTGCAGCCGGTGGCGGACGAGGCCGGCCGCCGGCTGGCTGCGGCACTGAGGGCCGTCGCCGACGCATGAACCTGCGGCGTTTCCACCGCACCGGTCGGCGGGACTGCGGGGAGCAGCGGCAAGGCAGCTGCGGTGGCCCTGCTCAAGGCGCAACCGGTCTGAGGCAGCTGGCCGGCGCGTTCGGGACCTTCGTCCCGTGTGCCGGTGACGAAAGCCACTGCCGACCACTGCTCGCTCGGCTCAGGCTGCAGGGATAGGAGCGCACTCACTCGAAGTGACCCGTCCTGCGACAGGAGTTGTCATGCTGGTGGCCGCCATCGACCTCAACCAACCTGGTCATTATCTGAACTGGGGTGTCATCTCGATCTCGGTCGCGAACCTCGTGGTCATCGTCGTGATGTTGGCGCTGTTCGCGCTGGCAATCTTGCTCCCCTTCCCGAAGGACCGGGATCAACGGTGAGCGTCACGTCAACGCCCGGGACGTGGACCGGGTCGTTACGCGACCGGGCGGTCAAGAGCTTCCCGCCCGATGATCTGCTCCCGGACAGGCAGCCCATCTACGTCGCCTCGTGGATCTACGTCTTCGGCGTCCTGTCGCTGGCTGCCTTCCTGGTCGTGCTGGTGAGCGGCGGCGTCCTCGCGGTCGAGGGTCCCCAGTGGTGGCACCGCTCCTCGACCGGTCACTTCGTGAACAGCCTGCATCTGTGGAGCGTCGAACTGTTCATGAGCTTCATGGTGATCCACCTGTGGGGCAAGTTCTGGATGGCGGCCTGGCGAGGCAAGCGCGCGCTGACCTGGGTGACCGGTGCGGTGTGCTTCCTGGGCTCGGTCGGTACGGCCTTTACGGGCTACCTGACCCAGTCCAACTTCGACTCCCAGTGGATCGCCACCCAGGCCAAGGACGGATTGAACGCCGGCGGGATCGGCGCGTTCTTCAACGTGCTCGACTTCGGCCAGATGTTGATGTGGCACATCGTGTTGCTCCCCCTGATCGTCGGCTTCGTGGTGGTGGTCCACCTGCTGCAGGTCCGACGCAGGGGCGTCGTACCGCCTTTTGTGATCGACGAGCGTGACCTCCCGGCGCAGGTGTCGTCATGACGAGCCTGCTCGAGCGCGCCGCTGCGCCCGGTACTCCGGTGGAGAAGGCCAAGTGGAAGGGAAGGACCAGGGAGTACGACCTGGTCAAGGAGTTCGTGATCGCTCTGGTGGCGGTGTCCGTGCTCACCGCTGCCCTGGCGACCCTGTTCTCCTCACCGGACGAGAAGCAGATCACCCTGTCGATGTGGAGCACAACGGCGCCTTCCGACTTTCTGGTCACGGCGGCGGCCGAGCTGGACGGGACAAGTGGCACGGCCACCTACGGGGCTCCGTACAACAACACCCCGGATGCGGCGCAGAAGCTCGGGCCGATCTCGCTGCAGCACATTGCCGGTGTCACCCAGCCGGTCCGGACCGCAGAGGACTTCGTGGTAACTCCCCTTTCCTCTGTCCAGGGCAGCCCCGCGCTGGTAGCAGCACTTGTGGTCTGGAAGGGGGCCTCGAGCGGCCAGCAGACCTCGTGGGCCACTGCGTACGACGACGCCCTCCAGAAGGCGCCGGACCAGGACCCGAGCAAGGTCGGCCCTGGTTCTTATGGTCCGGTGCCCGTGATGCTCGACAGCCTGCTCCGGCTGGCGCAGTCCGGTGGCCTCGACGGTGCACTCCTGCTGCAAGGCACGTTCTACCAGACCAACTACACCAAGCCGCTGCTGTTCATCGCCGACGGCACCTTTCTGGAGGATCGAGCCCGGGCCGAGCACCTCGGCGGTGACCAGTGGGGCATGATGAACGAGACGGGCAACTTCCCCGGGCAGGCGTGGCTGTGGCTCTACACCTTCTGGTACCAGGTCAAGCCCTTCTCGACTTCCGGTAACGGTGACGTCCTGGTCTGGGCAGTCATGGCCGTGATGAGCGTCGGGTTGGTGCTGGTCCCCTTCCTGCCCGGCGTTCGGTCGATCCCGCGGCTCATCCCTGTTCACAAGCTCATCTGGCGCGACTACTACCGTCGCTCAGCCGGAAACTGACCTCCGCTGCCTGGTGATCGACGTCATCGAAAAGACCGCCGGCGCCCAGCTCCTGTTCGTCTGAGGCTGCCTCACAGGCTGTTCACAGCAGGCGTGCCTACAGTCGCCGCATGATCCAGGCTGTGGAACTCACCAAGCGGTACGGCGAGAAGACGGCCGTCGACTCGGTCTCGTTCACGGTGAGGCCCGGGAGGGTCACCGGATTCCTCGGGCCGAACGGCGCCGGTAAGTCCACGACGATGCGAATGATCGTCGGTCTTGACCGCCCGACGCAAGGGTCGGTCCTGGTCAACGGACGCGCCTACCGGGACGACAAGGCGCCGCTGCACGAAGTCGGAGCCTTGCTGGAGGCCAAGGCGGTCCACACGTCGCGGTCCGCGTACAACCACTTGAGGGTCCTGGCCGCGACGCACGGGATCAGCGACCGACGGGTCGCCACCGTGCTGGACCTGGTCGGCCTGAGTGATGTGGGACGAAAGCGCGCCGGGGCGTTCTCCCTCGGCATGGGTCAGCGCCTCGGGATCGCCTCGGCACTGCTGGGCGATCCTGGCGTACTCCTGCTCGACGAGCCGATCAACGGTCTCGACCCCGAAGGGATCCGGTGGGTGCGGGACCTGCTCCGCGGGCTCGCCAGCGAGGGCCGCACCGTGTTCGTCTCGAGTCATCTCATGAGCGAGATGGCGCAGACGGCCGACCACGTCATCGTCGTAGGCCGGGGCCGGGTCATCGCGGACGTGCCGATTCAGCAGATCATCTCGAGCGCCTCCACCGGTGCGGTCGAGGTTCGTTCGCCGCGAGCCAGAGAGCTGTCGACCGTGCTCGCCGGTGAAGGTGTCGTGATCTTGCAGCGCGCAGCAGACCAGCTCGAGGTGACGGGTCTGACGGTGGGGCAGATCGGCCAGGCCGCGCTCGACGCCGGCGTGGTGCTACACGGCTTGACCCCGCACGAGGCGTCACTCGAGGAGGCGTTCATGGAGATGACGCGCGACGCAGTCGACTTTCACGCCCACGTCGGGAGCACAACGTCATGAGCACTGCCAGCAGCACGGTCGCGGCAGGGACGCAGCCTGGCCCACCGGCTTCGCATTCCCCCGTTTCGGGCTCGCGCGTGACCTTCCCCCACCTCGTGCGGGCGGAGTGGCTGAAGCTCCAGACGCTGCGCTCGACGTGGATCACCCTTGCGGCCGCTGTCGTCGTACTCGTCCTTGCGGCCGGTCTGATCGCGAACCACCTGCACAGCAACCTGGTCAACCCCAGTGCCTTCAACGACCCGGGCGACCGCGACGTGCTCACCACCCCGCTGCGGGGGTTCGGTGTCACCCAGCTGATCATGGGTGTGCTCGGTGTCCTGTCGATCACCGGCGAGTACGCCACCGGCATGATCCGAGCCACGTTCGTCGCGGTGCCCAAGCGGCTGCCCGTTCTGTGGGCCAAGCTGGTCGTGTTCGGCGTACTCGGGTTCAGCGCGATGCTCGTCGCGGCGTTCGCGGCGTTCTTCACCAGCCAGCAGGTCCTGGGAAGCTACGGGATCGGCCTCGGCTCGCCGCAGGCGACGCGGGTCGTCGTCGCGCTTGCCGGCTACCTGACCCTGGTGGGCCTGCTCGGCATGGGACTCGGGTTCATCGTGCGCAGCACCTCCGGGGGGATTGCGTTCCTCGTCGGCGTGCTCCTGGTCGCTCCGGGGATCCTGGCGGCTCTGGGCACCTCCTGGGCGACCAGCGCCTCCCACTACCTGCCGCTGAGTGCCGGGCAGGCGATGTTCGCCAACACGCCCGCGATCGGCGGGGAGCTCACGCCCGGCGGCGGTTTGGCCGTGATGGTGCTCTGGGTCGTCGCGTCCGTCCTCGGCGCCGTGGTGGTCGTCACTCGACGGGACGCCTGAGCGCGCGTCGGCTTCGATCAGACGCTGAAGCGCACCACGCAGGCGAGGCCGACCACCAGGCTGTAGACCGCGAACGGTGTGAGGGTTCGGGTCTCGAAGTACTTCACGAGGAACCGGATCGACAGGTAGGCCGAGACGAAGGCCACGGCGACACCGACGAGGATCTGGCCGTGGATGTGCGACGCGGCCGGACCCGCAAGTGACGGCAGCTTCAGGACGCCGGCTGCGAAGATCACCGGGGTGGCGAGCAAGAAGGAGAAGCGTGCCGCATCCTCATGGGACAGTCCGCGGACGAGGCCGCCGACCATAGCGACACCGGACCGGCTGATGCCCGCGAACAGTGCCGCGATCTGGAAAGCCCCCACAAAGAGGCCCTCCTCATAGGACAGCGACAGGATCGGCCGAGTCCCGCGTCGGAGATCGTCAGGTCCGTCCTCGACGCCTCCTGCGGCGACGGCGACCTCCGAGGTCCGGCGTAGGCGCTCGCCGACGAGGAGGATGACGCCGTTCAGGGTGAGGAAGATTGCGGCGGCCAGGGGCTTGGCGAAGATGGTGCGGAAGGTGTGCTCCAAGGTGACCCCCGTCAGGCCCACGGGGATGGTGGCGATGACGATCAGCCAGGCCAGCCGGCTGTCGTCGTCCTCGGCAACGACACGTCGCGCAGCGAGCGTCGGCTTGAGGCTGCGAAAGAACCCGCGGATGATGCGGACCCACTCCTGACGGAAGAACAGCAGCAGCGCTGTGGCCGTCGCTACGTGGAGGGCGACGATGAAGGCCAGGTAGAACGACGACCCGCTGTCTCCCGTGGAGGACTGGGTGACCAGGGGCTTCCAGGAGCCACCGATGACGGCGGGCAGCAGGACGGAGTGGCCGAGGCTGGATACGGGGAACAGCTCGGTGACACCTTGTGTCAGTCCTATGACGACGGCTTGTAGGTAGCTGAGCACGCGTGATGTCCTCTTCTCGAAGGCGATGCGCCATCTTGCCGTACGCGCGCGCACACCGACGTCGTCGGGACGGCTGCTGCCGGGACCGGTCATCTTGCGTTCAGGTGGTCGGCGGAGCAGTGGCTGCTCAGTGGCTTCCCACGAGGGCGACGCCGGCGGCTGCCCCGATCGTCCACGCTGCTGTTCGCCACGCGCTGATCCGAAGCAACCGGTTGAGCAGCCCTTCGTCGAAGGAGCTCAGGCGTTCGTGAGCCGGCACAGCGCCCCAGACGGTCAGGGCGACCGTGGCGAGCGCGCAGGCGGCAGCCAGGGCGAGCAGCCATCGAGGTCCTGCGTCGGTAACCAGCAGAGCCGCCAGCGTCCCACCCTGGATGAGCCAGGGAAGGCCTACGGCATAGGTGATCCGCCGGCTGTGGGCGGCGTGGAAGAGCAGCCACCGCTCGGTCGGCCCGACGATCCGGAAGCTGGGGTAGACGACCAGCTGGACGACCCAGGACAACCCGGCCAGGAAGCAGGTGCTGGCAGCATGGAGGAGCAGAAGCGTCACCTCCGCATCGTCCACTGACCCATCGCCGTTGTCGCCCGCGGAGGAGCCGTGCACGTTTCGTTCGACGTACGTCAAGGTGGTGTTCGACGTTCGTCGTACCTGTGCCACGATGTTCTGTGCCCAAATCTCTGCCCGTGCTGGACCTGACCGAGGGCGCGGTGAGCCACCACCTGAAGCAGCTTCGCGACGCGGGGCTCGTCGAAGGCAACCGCAAGGGCACCAACGTCTTCTACCGGACCCAACCGGGGGCGCTGCGCGCACTCGTCCGGGTGCTCGACCCGACGTGCTGCTGAGGGCCGCCACCGTGACCACGCCCAGCACGCCCGGCACGCCCGCCCGGCCCGGCGTGCAGCTCTCGCCCCTGGTGCGCAAGATCTTCGCCGAGTTCCTCGGCAGCCTGCTGCTCGCGGCGACCGTCGTCGGGTCCGGTGTCGCGGCAGCCACCTTGTCACCTCACGACGTCGGCCTCGAGCTGCTCGAGAACGCCCTCGTCACCGGCGCCGCGCTCGTCGCGCTCATCCTCGCCCTCGGTCCGGTGTCGGCCGCGTTCAACCCGGTCGTCACTCTCGCTGAACGGGCCTTCGGGGCGATCACCACGGGCGAAGCCACAGCTTTCATCGCCGCTCAGGTCGTCGGCTGCTGTGCCGGCACGGTGCTGGCCAACTTGATGTTCGACCTGGATGCGGTCACCTTCAGCACGCACCACCGTGACACGGTCGGCCACTGGCTCGGCGAGGTGGTTGCCACCTTCGGCCTGCTGGTGGTCATCTTCGGCGTGGTGCGGGGTGGACGTGCCCCCGTCGTCGCCTTCGCCGTCGGTGGCTACATCACAGCCGCTTACTGGTTCACCAGCAGCACCAGTTTTGCCAACCCCGCCATCACTGTCGGTCGGACGCTGAGCGACACCTTCGCCGGCATCGCCCCCGGCAGCGTCCCGATGTTCGTGCTCATGCAGCTCGCGGGTGGCGCTCTGGCCCTCGCCGCCGTCCTGGTGCTGTACCCCGATGCGGCTCAGGTCGCCGACGACCTGACGCACCTCGACGCGCCACTGACCCGTCAGGAGATCTCATGACGGCGCCCGTCGTGCTGTTCGCCTGCGTCCACAACGGCGGACGCAGCCTGGCCGAAAGCCCTTGCCCAGCATTACGCGAACGGGGCCCGTAGCTCGTTGCCGAAGTAGAACAACGTCCGCAGCGAACGGTCGCCCTCGTTGACGGCGCGTTCGAGGATGCGCAGGTTGCGGTCGCCCTTGAGCGCCCGCGCCTCCGGCACTGGTCGGTGCTCGACCCAGACATCCGTGCGGCTCGCAGCCCGGGCCGGGTCCGGTAGGGAGAGGACCTCATGGACCGGACCCTGCCACGTCAGGTCCGCTGCCCGACGCAGGAGCCGCTCGCGTGGGAACTCCCACGTGCACCGGCCGTCCTCGCTGTAGTGGTAGCGGTACGGCAGGTAGATCCCGTCGAGGCTGTCGTCGAGAGTGTCCACCTTGAGATCAGCCAGACCGTGCTGCACCTCAGGTGGGAGCCGGTCGTCGGCATCGAGCCACAGGATCCTCTCGCTGGTGCAGGCCGCAAAGGAGGCGTTGCGGGCGGCGGAGAAGTCATCGACCCAGATGAAGGTCTCGACGCGCGCACCCGCGGCCCTCGCGATCGCCACCGTGTCGTCAGAGGAACCGGTGTCGATGACGACGAGCTCGTTGCAGAAGGTGGCCGCGTCGGCCAGCACGCGTCCGAGGACGCCCTGCTCGTTGCGGACGATCATGGCCAACGACAGCGTCGTCATGGGGTGATTCTTCTCCCGTTCGAGGGGTGCTGGTCTGGTGCCGTCTGGGGACCAGGACCGATGGTGCCCTGTCGGCCGTGAGGGAGGTCACCTGGCCGCGAACTTGTGCTTGTAGCCAGCAAGTAGTTGGCTGTAGCCCATGGAGAGCCACGCACGTCTGTGGGGTGAAGTCGCGGTGCTCGTGCGCGGCATGAAGAACCTGAGCGCGCGCAGCATCGAAGCAACCGGCGTCCCCTGTGAGCTGGCCGGGATGCACGTTCTCGGCAGGCTCGACCAGCTCGGTCCTGTCCGGCTCACCGACCTGTCGCACGGGCTCGGCCTCGACCCGTCCAGCGTCAGCCGCCAGGTCACGACCCTGGAGCGCAGCGGCTGGGTGACCCGGGAGAAGGACCCGTCGGACCTGAGGGCCCAGCGGCTGGTGCTCACCGAGTCCGGCCGTCAGGTGGTGGACGCCGTGCGCGAGGAGCGGGCCTTCGCGCTCGAGCGCCTCACCCCGGACTGGACGGCCGAGCAGGTCGACGAGCTCACGGCCCGCCTCGCCCGCCTGAACCACGACCTCGAGGTCAACGGGAACCGTCCTGATCCCCGGCCTCACGACCGCACCGAAGCCCGACTGGAGAACGCATGACCACCCCTGACGCCGCGACGACAGCCCCCATGAACAAGGGGTTGAGCCACCGGCAGATCCTCACCATCATGTCGGGGCTGCTGCTCGGCATGTTCCTCGCCGCGCTGGACCAGACGATCGTGTCGACCGCCATGCGGACCATCGCCGACAAGCTCAACGGCCAGACGGCGCAGGCCTGGGTCACGACCGCGTACCTGGTGACGAGCACCGTCAGCACCCCGCTGTACGGCAAGCTCTCGGACCTCTACGGCCGCAAGCCGTTCTACCTGTTCGCGATCGGCGCGTTCCTGGTCGGCTCCGTGCTGTGCGGGCAGGCCCACTCGATCTACGAGCTGGCCGCCTACCGGGCGATCCAGGGACTGGGTGCCGGTGGCCTGCTCTCGCTGGCGTTCGCGATCATCGGTGACCTCGTCGCGCCGCGCGAGCGTGCGAAGTACCAGGCCTACTTCACCTCGGTGTTCGCCGCCTCCAGCGTCCTCGGGCCGGTCCTGGGAGGCTTTTTCGCCGGTCAGGAGCAGATCCTCGGCATCGACGGCTGGCGCTTCATCTTCTACATCAACCTGCCGCTGGGTGCCCTCGCGTTCTGGACCGTGCAACGCAACTTGACCCTCCCGCGGCACCGCACCGAGCGACGGATCGACTACCTCGGCGCCGCCCTGCTGAGCACGACGGTCGTACCGCTGCTGCTCGTGGCGGAGAAGGGTCGGGAATGGGGCTGGGGCTCGGGCCTGACGCTCGGCATGCTTGCTGTCTCGGTTCTGTCGCTCGCAGCCTTCCTGCCGCGTGAGTCCAAGATGGGCGAAGACGCGATCTTGCCGTTGCGGGTCTTCCGCAACAAGGTGTTCTCCGTGACCAGCGTCGTTGCCTTCTTCGTCGGCATGGTGATGTTCGGCGGGCTGGTGCTCATGCCGCTGTACCTGCAGATCGTCAAGCAGGAGACGCCGACCAAGGCCGGCCTGCAGCTCACCGCGTTCATGTTCGGTCTGATGGGATCGTCGCTCACCGTGGGACGGGTCATGCAGCGGACGGGTCGTTACAAGATCTTCCCGATCTTCGGTACGGCGATCATGTTCGTCGGCGCCCTGTTGTTCTCGACGCTGTCGCTGACCACGCCGATCCCGCAGGTGATGAGCTACATGGTCGTGATGGGCATCGGCCTCGGCCTGACCATGCAGATGCTCGTGATCGCCGTTCAGAACGCCCTGCCACCGAGCGACATGGGCCTGTCCACCTCCTCGGTCACCTTCTTCCGCTCCATGGGTGGGACCCTGGGGGCCGCGGTGAGCCTGGGTGTGCTGTTCGGCTCGGTCCGCGGCAACATCCTCGACAGGGCAGTGGAAGCGCACTTCCCGGCGGCGGCGCTGCAGGCCATCCGCACCGTCTCGCTTGACAACACCGGCAATTTCGCCACGCTCCCGGCCGCCGCCAAGAACGTCGTGCTGAGCGGGTTCGCCGACTCGATGGACGCGGTCTTCCTCGTCGTCGCAGCCGTGTGCATCCCGGCCTTCATCGGCACCTTCTTCATCAAGGAGGTCCCGCTGCGCAGCCAGGGCGGACTCGCGGCGCAGGGCACTGCCGCGGACGACGGTGACCGGGCGATGGCTGAGACGGCGATCGTCTAGGTCGAGCCGCTTTCGCTGCGGGCCGCCCGGCGTCGTTCGAGGGCTCGCAAGCCGAGCACCGTGACCAGGGCGTAGACCCAGCCGAGGAGCACGTCGACGACATAGTGCTCTCCGCCGTACACCAGCGCGAAGGCCATGCCACCGGCGTACAGGGCGAGGATGAGCTTGCCTCGCAGGCGGACGCTTCCCCAAAAGAACAGCGCCAGCATCAGCGGGATCGCCGCGTGCAAAGACGGCATCGCGGCAACCGGGTTGGAGTACGCGGCGCCCTGCTCGACGGCGCTGTTGAGGGTGCTGCCGCCCAGGGTCACGAGGGTCTCCTGGACGACGCGGTGGATCTGCACGCCCGCTCCGAACTCGCCGTTGAGAGCGGCCATCCACGGCGGAGCGGCCGGGTAGAGGACGTAGGTGGCGAGCGCCGCGACGGTCACCGTGATGAGCGCGGTGAGGTAGCGACGAAAGAGCCGGTAGTTGACGCACCAGAGGACGATCGCGAGCACGAGCGAGACCAGGAAGTGCGACAGGTAAACCGGGACGATCACGGCGTCGTACCAGTTGGCCACGCCGGCCGTGAACAGGTGCTCCTGCATCCAGACGGTCGGCACCTGGCCGCCGAACAGCGCCTTGTCTGCCGCGATCGGCTCAGTGAGGTGGGCCCGCGCCGTCTGCCCCGCCGAGGGTCCGCTGCTGTACCTGTTGAGGTCGAACAGGTAGCCGCCGACCTCGTTTGCGACCCCGCGGAGCAGGTCGTAGGCGAACAACACCCCGAGCAAAGGCAGCCAGTCCCGGACGACAGCCCGCCGCCACAGCCGCACATCCCCGCTGCAGGCGGCGAGCAGTGTGGCCAGCAACCAGAAGGTGAGGACCTCACGGCCGGTGGGGAACCCGGTGACCGCCGTCACCACGGTGAAGGCCACGACGACCAGCAGGAGCAGCCGCCGACGACGACTGCGTTCACGTGGCCCGGCAAGCTGCCAGGCGGACAGCTCTGGCGATTCCTCCTCGGGGACCTCCCGCACCTGTGCCGTCACGCAGGTCAGCCTAAGTGCCGCGCCGCGGAAGTCACTGGCAGCGGGGTCGTAGGATGCACCCATGCACCAGTCGCCGCTCCTTGCCAAGCCGTCCTGACTGCCTCTGTCCAGGACGGCGCCCTCGTGACCACGGGGGCTTTTTTCATGCTTCTCGACAACCAGGCGAACATCAAGGGGACGACATGAGCGAGGACCTGCACGAGACCGGACCTGCTGCCTACGACCCGCATGCGGTGCAGCAGACGTGGCTGCCGGTGTGGGACGCCCTCGACCTCAACCGCGCAGGTCGCCGCGCAGGTGCGCGCAAGAAGTACGTCCTGGACATGTTCCCCTACCCCAGCGGCGACCTGCACATGGGTCACGCGGAGGCCTGGGCGATCGCGGACATCGTCAGCCGGTACTGGATGCGCTGCGGCTTCGACGTCCTGCACCCGGCTGGATGGGACTCCTTCGGGCTGCCCGCGGAGAACGCCGCCATCAAGCGCGGCGAGCACCCGGCGGAGTGGACCTACGCCAACATCGACGTGCAGGCCGAGAGCTTCCGGCGCTACGCCATCAGCTTCGACTGGTCGACCCGACTGCACACCTCCGACCCGGAGTACTACCGCTGGACGCAGTGGCTGTTCCTGCGCTTTCGCGAGCGCGGCCTTGCCTACCGGCGCAACTCCGCGGTCAACTGGTGCCCCAACGACCAGACCGTGCTGGCCAACGAGCAGGTCGTGGCAGGCACGTGCGAGCGCTGCGGTGCGGAGGTCACCAAGCGCGAGCTGACCCAGTGGTACTTCAAGATCACCGACTATGCCGAACGGCTGCTGGACGACATGAGCCAGCTCGAGGGCCAGTGGCCCGAGCGGGTCCTGCTGATGCAGAAGAACTGGATCGGACGCTCGGTCGGCGCGCACGTCGAGTTCGTGGTCCGGAGCCTCGAGACACGAGCGGACCGCTCCGTCACGGTCTTCACGACCCGCCCCGATACCCTCTACGGCGCGACGTTTTTCGTGGTGGCCGCCGACGCCGCGCTGGCCGACGAGCTGTGCGCACCGTCAGCTCGAGCGGCGTTCGAGGCCTACCGGGTCGAGACCCGCAAGCTGAACGACATCGAGCGGCAGGCGACCGACCGGCCCAAGACGGGGGTCTCGCTGGGCGTCACGGCGGTGAACCCGCTGAACGGGGAGCAGCTGCCGGTCTTTGCCGCCGACTACGTCCTGGCGGACTACGGCACGGGCGCCATCATGGCGGTGCCCGCCCACGACCAGCGTGATCTCGACTTCGCCCGCGCCTTCGACCTGCCGGTCCGGGTCGTCGTGCAGACCGACGCCGAGGACCCCGCCGTCACCGGCGTCGCGACGGCAGGTGACGGCGTGCTGGTCAACAGCGGACCGTTGGACGGCCTGCGCAAGGTCGAGGCGATCGAGCGCGCCGTGGAGATCTTGGCGGAACGCGGGACCGGGGCGAAGGCGGTGAATTACCGGCTGCGGGACTGGCTGCTGTCGCGTCAGCGCTTCTGGGGCGCGCCCATCCCGATCGTTCACTGCCCTTCCTGCGGCGAGGTTGCCGTACCGGACGACCAGCTGCCGGTGCGCCTGCCGGACGACATGCGGGGCGAGGCTCTGAAGCCGAAGGGCCAGTCGCCGCTGGCCTCCCACGAGGCATGGGTCAACGTGCCCTGTCCGAGCTGCGGCGGTCCCGGGAAGCGCGACACCGACACGATGGACACCTTCGTCGACTCGAGCTGGTACTACCTGCGGTACTGCTCACCGCACTACACCGAGGGTCCGTTCGACGTCGACGCGGTCCGCGAGTGGATGCCGGTGGCGCAGTACGTCGGAGGTGTCGAGCACGCGATCCTGCACCTGCTGTACAGCCGCTTTTTCACCAAGGTGCTGCACGACATGGGCATGGTCGACTTCGTGGAGCCCTTCGCGTCCTTGATGAACCAGGGCCAGGTCATCAACGGTGGGAAGGCGATGAGCAAGTCGCTGGGCAACGGGGTCGACCTCGGAGGTCAACTGGCGGCGTACGGGGTGGACGCGATCCGTCTCACGATCGTCGCGGCAGGACCGCCCGAGGAGGACATCGACTGGGCCGACGTGTCGCCGGCCAGCACCCTGAAGTGGTTGGGCCGCGTCATGCGGGTCGGCACCGACATCGCCGCCCTGGCCGGCGGAGAGCGCGACACCGCCGTCGACAAGGCCGTAGCCAAGACGGTCGACGAGGTCACCCGGCTGATCGAGTCGCACCGGCTCAACGTGGCCATCGCCCGCTTCCACGAGCTGACGACGACCCTTCGCCGCGCGGTTGACGCCGGGGTCGGTGAGCCCTCCCTGCGGGACGGCGTCCACGCCCTGGCCGTGATGCTCAGCTGCTACGCGCCGTACACGGCCGAGGAGCTGTGGTCGACCTTGGGCCATGACGTCCGCAGCGGCGACTCGGTGCACGACTCCGGCTGGCCCACAGCCGATCCGGCGCTGCTGGTCGACGAGGTCGTGACCTGCGTCGTGCAGGTCTCAGGCAAGCTGCGCGACAAGCTGGAGGTCCCCCCGGACATCGCGCAGGACGAGCTGCGTGCCTTGGCGCTGGCCTCGCCGCGCATCGTCGAGCTGCTGGGCGGCATCGAGCCGAGGGCTGTCATCGTGCGGGCCCCGAAGCTCGTCAACGTCGTTCCGGGGTAAGGCTCGGCGGTCAGCCGGAGGCTGACCGGTCATGCGTCGGTGCGCAGGGCGAAGCGGGCGAAGTGCGGGACGGTGAAGGCGACCGTGCCGCGCTGCTCGCTGTAGATGAGGCCCTTGCGGCGAAGCGTGTCCCTGGCCGGGCTGAGGCTCGAGGTGCGTCGGCCGAGGTGGGCTGCCAGGTCGGCCGTTGCCACCGCCCCGTCCCGCCCGTCGAGCAGCTCCGCCATCGCGACGAGGTAGGTCCGCTCAGCCGTCGTCGCGCGTTCCCATCGGGAGCCGAAGAAACCGGTGGCGAGCTCCGCGTCGGCCTCCTGGACCCCGGCAAGGACGTCGTCCCTGCTGATCGGGTCGAGGGTCGCTGCGTCCCAGGCCGCTGATCCGTACGCCTGCAGGAAGTAGGGGTAGCCGTCGGCAGCGACCAAGAGGGCAGCGAGACCGTCGTCGGTGACGGCGACACCCTCCCGGGCCAGCGGCACCGTGAGCGCGAGGGCGGCCGCGGCCGGGTCGAGGCGGCCGATGAGGCGGTAGGTGAACAGCCGCTCGGCGTAGCTCTTGGCCGCCGTGAGGACGGCGGGCAGGTGGGGGAGGCCGGCGCCGACCAGGACGAGCGGGGAGCTGCTCTGCCCGATCTCGTGCACCGCGGCACACAGTGCGGACAGGTCCTGGGGCGGCGCGTCCTGCAGTTCGTCGAGGAACAGCGCGATCCCGGTGTCGTGGTCGTGGGCCAGCTCGGCTGCATCCGCGAACAGCTCGACCAGGTCGATCTCCAGGTCACCCGAGTCGGCCCGGCCGCGGGCGGCCTCGACGTCAAGACCGAAGGCCCAGCCGCCGTCCGGTCCTGCGGTGAGGCTGAAGGCCTTGAGCACTCCCCAGAACCCCCGAACCCTGTCGGCGGCCCTGCGTCGCGCTGACAGCTCACGGGTCGCCGTGAACAGGGCGGTTGCCAGCGGACGGCGCAGGCTCTGGTCCAGTCGGGCTTCCAGCTTGCCGGTCGCCCAGCCGCTGGCGATCGCCTGTGACCTCAGCTCTCCCAGCAGCACGGTCTTGCCGACGCCGCGCAGACCGGACAGCATCAGGCCCCGTCCCGGACGTCCTGCCGACAACCGGTCGACGACCACGCCGAAGGCGTCCAGCTCGTTCTCCCGGCCGGCCAGCTCCGGGGGGCGCTGACCGGCACCAGGGGCGAAGGGGTTGCGGCGAGGTTCCATGTCTCGAAGCGTATCCAGATATCTAGCGTATTCGCTAGAGACAGGGGTGAAGCCCTAGACGTCGGACCGATAGCCTTTCCGCCATGGGACCCGCCAGGGGAGTTCGCGTCGTCACCGACTCGACGGCCTACCTGCCTGACGGCCTCGCACGGCAGCACGCGATCGTGGTGGTCCCGTTGCATGTCGCGCTCGGCGGCTGGTCCGGCAAGGAGTCGTTGGAGGTCTCGCCCGCCGACGTGGCCGCGGCCCTCGGCGAGCGACGCGTGCAGGTCACCACGTCGCGACCCACTCCGGGACAGTTCGCGCACGCCTACCGGGCAACGGGCGCCAAGGCGATCGTGAGCGTCCACCTGTCCTCCGCCCTGTCCGGTACGACGGACTCGGCCCGACTGGCCGCTGCCCACGTCAAGGACGACGGCATCGACGTCCGCGTCGTGGACAGCCGCTCCGTCGCCATGGGCCTGGGGTTCCCGGTCCTGGCCGCGGCTCTCGCGGCCGGCGAGGGCGCCGACGTCGACGCCGTGGAGGCCGCTGCCCGGGCAGCCGTCGACGCGACCCGGGCGTTCTTCTACGTCGACACCCTCGAGCACCTGCGCCGGGGTGGTCGGGTCACCGCCGCGTCGGCCCTCGTCGGTACGGCCCTGGCCGTCAAGCCGCTGCTCGGGGTGCGGGACGGCGAGATCGTCCTGCTCGAGAAGGTGCGGACGTTCTCGAAAGCGCTGACCCGATTGGTGGAGCTGGTGTGCGAGGCCGCCGGGGACGTGCCGGTCGACGTGGCTGTCCAGCACCTCGCGGCCCCCGCCCGGGCGGCTGTCCTGGCGGACCGGCTGCGGGCCGCCGTACCGGGGTTGCAGGCTTGCCACCTGTCGGAGGTGGGGGCGGTCGTCGGGGCGCACGTCGGCCCGGGGATGCTGGCGGTGGCCGTGTGGCGGCACTGACAGCGACCCTGACAGCGACCCTGACAGCGACTCTGACAGCGACTCTGATCGCGGCCCTGGTCGTCGGTTACCTGGTCGGGGCGGTCTCGCCCGCCACCCTGATCGCCCGGGCACGGGGGGTCGACCTGCGGACCGTCGGGTCGGGCAACCCGGGGGCCTCGAACGTGGGACGGGCCCTCGGTCGACCTACCGGTGTGGTGGTGGCTGTCCTGGACGTGGGCAAGGGCGCCGTGCCCGCTGCCGCGTTCGCGGCGGCCGACCACCGGGCCGGGCTGGTTGCCGGATTGGCCGCCGTCCTGGGCCACGTGAGCTCGCCCTTCCTGCGGGGCCGAGGCGGCAAGGGCGCCGCGACCGCGGCCGGGGCGATCCTGGGCTCGCACCCGCTGTGGGTCGTAGGGGTGCTCCTCACCTGGCTGGTCGTGCTCGGGGTCTCGCGTTGGATCGCGCTCGCCTCCCTCTGCGCCGCAGTGGCGGTGCTGGTGGCGGCGGTCGTGGCGGGGCACGACGTCTGGTGGGCCGCGTCGATCGCGCTGATCGTCATGGTGCGGCACACCGGCAACGTCCTCACGCGCTTGCGTCCACAGGGTCGCTGACGATCCACAGATCTGCCGGCCCGACGCCGGTCGCGGGCGGGCGTTCCTAGCGTCGAACGGGTGCGCTTCCGCTCTCCACCCGAGGTTCCCGCTGCTGCCGTACGGGTGGCGGCGCTGCTCGGTGTCCCGGAGCGCGGCGGCTGGACGCCCGGCGGTGACCGACGCGTCGCCCGACCCGACGAGGCGTCCGTCACGACCGTCCCGGAGGCGGTTCCGGCTCAGACAGCGCCGGCTCAGACAGCGCCGGCTCAGACAGCGCCGGCTTCGGTGAGCGGACTGCTCCGGTCTGGGCGGCTCGACCCTGGGCGCAAGGGGGTGCTGGCGCTGTCCGGCGTGGCCCTCGTGGCCGCGGTCGTGGCGGGAGTCGTGCTGCTGCGCGGCCGGCCGTCGGAACAGCCGCTCTCGGTGCCGGTGGTCGCCGGCGAGGTGCGCAGCAGCAGCGGGCCCGAGCTGGTGGTCGACGTTGCCGGCAAGGTGCGCCGCCCCGGGCTGGTCCGGCTGCGCGTGGGCGCCCGCGTCGACGACGCGCTCAAGGCGGCCGGCGGGGTGCTGCCCGGGGCCGTGACCGGTGTGCTCAACCTGGCCCGCAAGGTCGTCGACGGCGAGCAGGTCCTGGTCGGCGTCGACGGCGGTGCGCCCGGTTCGGTCGCCGGTCCCGGTGGTGCCAAGGCCGGTGGGCTGCTCGACCTCAACCTGGCCACCGCTCAAGACCTCGACGCCCTTCCCGGCATCGGTCCGGTCCTCGCCGACAAGATCGTGTCCTGGCGCACCGACCATGGCCGGTTCGCGAGCATCGACCAGCTACGGGAGGTCGGCGGGATCGGCGAGTCGAAGTACCAAGCACTGAAGTCCAAGGTGAGGGTCTGATGGCTGGGTTGCTCCGCGAGCCCTCAGGTGACGCGCCGGACCTCCGGCTCGGACTGCCCTCGGCGGCGGCGTGGGTGACGGCTTGGCAGGGCAGGCTGCTGCCGCCGTACCTGCTGGCGTGGGGTGCGGTGGTGCTGCTGGTGGTGGCTGGGGAGGTTTTGCGGCGGTCCCGAGCCGGTCGGGCAGCGGTGCTCGCGGCCACGTTGGTCTGCGCGGCGGCGGCCGGGCTTGCCACGGCCGCCCGGGTTCATGCCCGCACCCACGGGCCGCTCGCCCGGGCCGCGACGGCTCAGGCGTCGGTGCGCGTAGAGGGCGTGCTGCTGGACGACCCGCGGGTCGTTCCGCCCAAGGGGGACGTGCTGTCCTTCCAGCAGCTGGTCGTCGCCCGGGTGCGGGTGGAGCGGCTCGAGGTGGCCGGGCGCTTGTTTCACCAGCGGCAACCAGTGCTGGTCCTCACCCCTGACGCGCACTGGCTCGGGCTGCTGCCCAGCCAGCGGGTGCGCGTCGAAGGGCGGCTGCAGGCACCGGGCCCGGGTGACGACGTCGCGGCCCTGCTGTCGGCACGAGGGGCCCCGGTCGTCCTCGCCGGGCCGTCGTCTCTGCAAGCCGCTGCCGGGGCGCTCCGGCGCGGGCTGCAGCAGGCCGCCGCACCCCTGCCGTCAGGTGAGCGCGGCCTGCTGCCCGGACTCGTCGAAGGAGACACGAGCCGGCTCGACCCGCGGTTGCAGAACGACTTCCGCACAACCGGACTCACGCACCTGACGGCCGTGTCGGGCACGAACGTCGCCGTCGTGCTCGCCGCGGCGCTCGTGGTCTGCGGCTGGTTGCGGATCGGGCTGCGCTGGCGACCGCCGCTGGCGGGACTGGTGCTGCTGGCCTTCGTGGTGCTGGCCCGCCCGTCGCCGAGCGTCCTGCGAGCTGCCGTCATGGGGGTGATCGCCCTCGTGGCGCTCGCCACCGGCTCCCGTAAGCAGGCCCTGCCCGCGTTGTGCGCGGCGGTCCTCGCGCTGGTCCTGCTCTCACCGGAGCTCGCCTCCCAGCCGGGCTTCGCGCTGTCGACCCTGGCGACGGGAGGGCTGCTGCTCATCGCCCCGGTCTGGCGCGGGCGCCTCGGCCGGCACTTGCCGGGCTGGCTGGCGGAGGCACTGGCCGTACCTGCGGCGGCCCAGCTGGCCTGCACCCCCGTCGTGGTGGCGATCTCGGGCCAGGTCGGGCTGTACGCCGTTCCCGCGAACCTGCTCGCCGTGCCGGCCGTCGCACCCGCGACCGTGCTCGGCGTGGCGGCGGCCCTGCTCGCCCCGGTGAGCCTGCCGGTGGCTCAAGGGGCCGCCTGGCTGGCGTACCTCCCGACTGCCTGGCTGGTGCTCGTGGCCCATGTGGGTGCCCGCCAGCCCGGAGCAGGACTGAGCCTTGTGCGAGGTTGGCCCGGGGCGCTGACGGCGCTGGCTGTGATCGGCGTTGCGGGGGTCGTCCTGCGCAGCCGACGCCTGCGCCGGGTGGCAGCGGCGGGGGTCGTCGGGGTGCTTGTCGCCCTGCTCTCCCTCGTGGTGTTGCGGCCACCCTGGCCGCCGCCGGGGTGGGTCCTGGTGAGCTGCGACGTCGGCCAGGGCGACGGGTTCGTCGTCCGGCTGACCGAGCGCAGCGCTCTGGTCATCGACAACGGTCCGGACGCCTCGAAGATGGACGCCTGCCTTTCTCGACTCGGGATCGACCGGGTACCCCTGCTGGTGCTCACGCACCTGCACGCCGACCACGTCGAGGGTGTACCGGGGCTGCTGCACGGTCGGCAGGTCGGCTCGGTCGAGATCGGGCCGTTGGACGAGCCCGCCGTCGAGCGACAGCGACTGCTCGGCTGGCTGGGTGCGCGGCGCATCCCGGTCGTGCGCGCCACCATCGGTGAGGTGCGACAGAGCGACGGTGTGCAGTGGCAGGTGCTGGACGCGACAGCCCGGCACGGCACCGACAGCGACCCCAACAACAGCTCGATCGTGCTGCGTCTGGTCACCCACGGCGTCGTCGTGCTCTTCTCCGGCGACCTCGAGGGCGATGCCCAGCGGTCCCTGCTGGAGCGAGGGGTGGATCTGCGAGCAGACGTCCTCAAGGTCCCGCACCACGGCAGCCGCAAGCAGGACCCCGACTTCCTCGACGCCGTGCACGCCAAGATCGCCCTGACGCCGGTGGGCGCGGGCAACCCGTACGGCCACCCGGCCCAAGCCACGCTGCAACGGCTCGAGAGGGACGGCGCGCGGACCTACCGCAGCGATCGGGACGGTGATGTGGCCGTGGTGGTGCGGGCCGGCCGGGTCAGCTCGGTCGGGCGGGGAGGGGAGGGGGTGCCCGGTGACCTCGGAGCGGCGGGGGTGGCTCCGGCCCTGCTCGGGCTGCCGTCAGAGGCGATGACGATGTGCGACGTGGGTACCCCCGACCCGGCGCTGGGCGGGCCGGTCGACGCCCCGGTTGCCGGTCGGTTGGCCGTGCCGGACCGGGTCGCAACGGTGCTGTCGTCCCTCGCCCGGGGTCCGCCGTGGGACCATGGTGAGGTGCCGCCGCCGCCCGTTCTTTCACCGCTCACCCTGGTCGTCGGCGAGGAGGAGCTGCTGGTCTCCCGCGCTGTCGGTGCGGTCGTCCGTGCGGCCCGCGCGCGCAACCCGGAGACCGAGCTGAGCGACCTCGACGCCGGGTCGCTGCAGCCGGGTGACCTGGTGGAGTTGTTCAGCCCATCGCTGTTCGGCGACGAGCGCGTGGTGGTGCTGCGTGCTGCCCAGGACCTGTCGAAGGACATGGCCGCCGAGATCTTGGCCTACGCCGCCGACCCGGTCCCGGAGATCTGCCTGGTCGCCGTGCACGCAGGTGGGGCCAAGAGCAAGAGCCTCATCGCGTCCCTGGTCGGCCTGGGCGCGCGCAGGGTCGATGCGGCCAAGATCACCAAGGCCAGCGATCGCCGCGACCTGGTGCGGATGGAGCTGAGGTCCGACGGTCGCCAGGTGTCCGAGGACGCCGTGACGACCTTGCTCGACGCGGTGGGCAACGACCTGCGCGAGCTGTGCTCCGCCGCGAGCCAGCTCCTGTCCGACACCGACGGGCCGATCACGGCCGAAGTCGTGGGGCGTTACCACCGAGGGAGGGCTGAGTCGAGCGGGTTCGCGATCGCCGACAAGGCGGTCGACGGCGACCTCGCGGGTGCCCTCGAGCTGGTCCGCTGGGGTCAGTCGACCGGCTTGGCTCCCGTTCTCGTCACCAGCGCCCTGGCCGGCACGCTGCGCTCGGTGGCCCTGGTCGGTTCGGCCGGCCGGCAGCCGGTCAACGCGCTCGCCAGCCAGCTCGGCATGCCGCCGTGGAAGGTCGAGAAGACGCAACGGCAGGCTCGCGGTTGGACCGCCCAGAGTCTGTCGGTTGCCTTGCGTGCTGTGGCCGTCGCGGACGGCGATGTGAAAGGTGGCGCGGCTGACGCTGCTTATGCCGTCGAGCGCGCGCTGCTCAGTGTTGTCACCGCCCGCCGGGATGTCCGGTGACGGAGGGGCACACCGTGACCAACGATCGGGGCCCGGACGCCGCGATCGACCGACGGGTGGCCAAGCGCGCGTTGTACCCGGTCCTGCTGCGGCTCGAGAACATCCACCCCAGCGCCTGGCAACGTGCGGTACTGGGGGAGGGCATGGCCCTGGTCGGCGCGCTGCTCGCCATGGCCGATCTCGCGTCGGCCTGGTCGATCGTGGTGTTGCCCCTCGCGGTGGCCGTCGTCGTCAAGGCGCACGACCTGACGGCCGGGCTGCTCCGCGAGCCGAGCGACGGCCGCATCGCCCGCCCGGCCGGCCGGCCTACCTGATCGGTCCCGGGAACGACGAAGGCGCCGTACCCCGGTGGGGTCGGCGCCTTGGACGGCGGGACGTGGTCTGCGGGGGAACCAAGACAGACAGGGCCGGCGTGCAACAGGTGCTACCTGGAGGCGAGCTCCGCTGCCTGCTTCGCCATGGCCGACTTGCGGTTGGCAGCCTGGTTGGCGTGGATGATGCCCTTGCTCGCGGCCTTGTCGAGCTGGCGGCTGGCCGTGTGCATGGCGGTCGTGGCAGCGGTGGCGTCACCCGTGGCGGCGGCCTCGCGGAACTTGCGCACCGCTGTTTTCAGCGAGCTCTTGACCGACTTGTTGCGAAGGCGAGCCTTCTCGTTGGTCTTGATGCGCTTGATCTGGCTCTTGATGTTCGCCACTGCTAGAGGATCCTCGTCGATGGTGTCAGTTGGTCGGTGGGCGCGCGGGAGCGCAAGCGTCCGGCGCACGCGGTGGAGCAAGACTAGCAGTCACACCCAGCAGCCCCCACCGCATGAGCCCATCACCGGCCTGGGCGGGCAGCGGGGTCGCGACACGCCAAAGGGGAGTTCACGGCTGTGCAACACGTCCGACACAAGCCATGCCTAGCGTGAGATGGATGGGAGACCTCTTCGACGGCTACGCGCGCGGCGCCGCCTGGGACGAGGTCTTCGACCGCGACGGCACGCCGCACCCGGAGAGCGCGGCGCTGTACGCCGCTCTGCAGCGGATGTCTGCCGACGACCTGTCGAGCCGCAGTGCCCAGCTCACCCGGGCCTTCCGGGACCAGGGGATCACCTTCAGCCTGTCGGGGGAGGAGCGAACCTTCCCCCTCGACCTGGTCCCCAGGGTGGTGACCGCGAGCGAGTGGGAGACCGTCGAGAAGGGCGTCCAGCAGCGGGTGAAGGTGCTCGAGAGCTTCCTGGCCGACGTCTACGGCGAGCAGCAGGTCATCAAGGACGGCATCGTCCCGCGCCGGGTCGTGGTCAGCAGCTCCGCACACTGCCGCGCCGCTCAGGGTGTCACCCCGGTCAACGGGGTGCGGGTGCACGTGTCGGGGGTCGACCTGATCCGGGACGAGCAGGGGCAGTTCCGCGTTCTGGAGGACAACCTGCGGACGCCCAGCGGCATCTCCTACGTCGTGGAGAACCGGCGGGCCATGGCCCGGGTCTTCCCGGAGCTGTTCGCGACCCATCGGGTGCGACCCGTTGCTGAGTACCCCGCGCGGCTGCTGCGGGCCCTCAAGGCGGCAGCGCCCGAGGGTGTCGAGGACCCCAACGTCGTCGTGCTGACGCCGGGCGTCTACAACAGCGCCTACTTCGAGCACTCGCTGCTGGCCCGGATGATGGGTGTCGAGCTGGTCGAGGGACGGGACCTCAGCTGCCGCGACGGCGTGGTCTGGATGCGCACGACCGCGGGTGAGCAGCGAGTCGACGTCGTCTACCGGCGCATCGACGACGACTACCTCGACCCCTTGCACTTTCGTCCGGACTCGCTGGTCGGTTGCCCCGGGATCCTCAACGCCGCCCGGCTCGGCAACGTCGCGATCGCCAACGCGGTCGGCAACGGTGTGGCGGACGACAAGCTCATCTACACCTACGTGCCGGAGCTGATCGGCTACTACCTAGGTGAGCAACCCATCCTGGACAACGTCGAGACCCACCGCCTCGACGACCCGGATACGTGCGCGTGGGTCCTGGACCGCCTCGACGAGCTGGTCCTCAAGCCGGTCGACGGCAGCGGCGGCACGGGTCTGGTGATCGGCCCGCAGGCAAGCGACGAGGAGCTCCGCGACCTCCGGGTCGCCATCGGCCAGGACCCGCGCGGGTGGATCGCGCAGCGCGTCGTCCAGCTGTCGACCTCACCGACGAGCGTGGGGGAGCGGCTGGCCCCGCGGCACGTCGACCTGCGGCCGTTCGCGGTCAACGACGGCCGGAGCGTGTGGGTCGTCCCCGGTGGCCTGACCCGGGTCGCGCTCCCCGAGGGCTCGCTGGTCGTCAACTCCAGCCAGGGCGGCGGCTCGAAGGACACCTGGGTGCTGGCCGGTGAGCACGGCCCCGCCGAGGGCGAGGTCACGACCGAACCGCTGCTCAGCTCCGGGCCGGTCGGCGAGCTGACCCTGGACCGTGGGCCATGGCAGGACCAGCAACAGCAACAGCAACAGGCGCGCCCGTGCTGAGCCGGGTTGCGGAGTCGCTCTACTGGATCGGCCGGTACGTCGAGCGCGCCGAAGACACCAGCCGCCTGCTCGACGTGCACGTCCACACGTTGCTGGAGGATCCCTGGGTCGATGAGCAGGCCGCCTGCCGGGACGTGCTGTCGGTCATGGGCGTCGAGGTCGACGGCCCCGTGGATGTGCGGCGTACCGTCGACCGGCTGGCCTTTGCCCCCGGTGACACGAGCTCGATCGTGGGCGCCCTCGCCGCGGCCCGCGAGAACGCCCGGGGTGTCCGCGAGGCACTGTCGAGCGAGTTGTGGGAGGCGCTCAACGCGACCTACCACGCGCTGCCGAGCCAGCAGGCTGCCGCCGACAGGCATGGCCCACACGGTTTCTTCCGCTACGTGCGCGAGCGCGCCGGCCTGGTGGCGGGCCTGCTCGACGGCACGATGCCGCGCGATGACGGCTGGCGTTTCCTGGTTCTCGGCCGTTCGCTGGAGCGGGTCGACATGACGGCGCGGTTGCTGTGGGCACGCGGTCAGCAGCGCGGCGCGAGCGCCGGCTGGATCGGGTTGCTCAAGAGCTGCAGTGCCTATGAGGCCTACCTTCGCACCTACCGCGCAGCCGTGGAGCCGGAGAAGGTCGTGGAGTTCCTCGTTCTGGACCGGCTGTTCCCCCGCAGCATCTACGCCTCGTTGCTGCAGGCCGAGCGCTGTCTGTCCGAGCTCGACCCGAACACCGGGCGCACCGGCGTCGACGACGCAGCGCGGCGCTTCCTCGGCCGGGCTCGCACGGACCTCGAGTTTCGGGTGTCGCAGGACCTGCTCGAGGACCTGCCTGCCCTGCTGGGGGTGCTCCAGACCACCTGTGCCGACACCGCCTCGGCCCTGTCCGCGCGCTACTTTCACCACACCGCCGCCCTGGCGTGGAGCTCGGAGTGAGCATGCGCCTGCAGGTCCTACACACCACGGGCTACCGCTACGCCACCGAGGTCGCGTCGTCCTACAACGAAGCCCGGCTGGTGCCGAAGACCGGCGGCCGGCAGCTGACGTTGTCGAGCACGGTGACGACCCACCCGTTCGCGCCGCAGCAGCGCTACTGGGACTACTGGGGCACCCAGGTCACCGCCTTCGACCTGCACGTCCCGCACACCGAGCTCGAGGTCACCTGCGCGTCGGTCGTCGACACCTCCGACGCGGCGAGCCCGGGCAACGCGAGCTGGTCAGACCTGGAGGCCGTCGTCGACTCGCACGTCGAGCTGCTGCGACCCAGCCCCCGCACCCACGCTGACGCTGAGCTCGTCGAGCTGGCCAGGAGCAGCACCGGCTCGCCGTACGACGTCGTGCTCGCGTTGGGGGCCCTGGTCCGGGAGCGGGTCGCCTACGTGCCCGGCAGCACCGGGGTCGCGACCAGCGCGGCCGAGGCGTGGCAGCTGGGCAAGGGGGTCTGCCAGGACCTCGCACATGTGACCCTCGCCCTGCTGCGTGAGGCGGGTGTCCCGGCCCGCTACGTCAGCGGCTATCTCCATCCGGCGAAGGCGCCTGAGGTCGGGGTGACCGTCCGGGGGGAGAGCCATGCGTGGGTGGAGGCGTGGCTCGGTGACTGGTGGGGCTTCGACCCGACCAACGCGACGCCGTCGGGAGAGCGGCACGTGATCGTCGCCCGCGGGCGTGACTACACCGACGTGCCACCGCTGAAGGGCGTCTACGCCGGCGGCGGTTCCCAGTCGCTGGGCGTCACCGTCGACGTGACCCGACTCGCCTGACCCCTTCGCCGTCGGCTCGTTTGGAGGGCAGCTCCCGGCCCGCCACCGGTAGGATGGCTCGTGCCCACGACCCCTCAGGAGTCCATCAGGAACTTCTGCATCATCGCCCACATCGACCACGGCAAGTCGACGCTGGCCGACCGCATGCTGGAGGTCACCGGAGTCGTCGACGCGCGGCAGATGCGCGCGCAGTACCTCGACAAGATGGACATCGAACGCGAGCGTGGGATCACCATCAAGGCGCAGAACGTCCGGCTGCCCTGGACCGCCGACGACGGCCGCGACTACGTCCTGCACATGATCGACACCCCCGGGCACGTCGACTTCACCTACGAGGTGTCACGGTCGCTTGCCGCCTGCGAAGGGACCCTGCTGCTGGTCGACGCCGCGCAAGGCATCGAGGCGCAGACCCTCGCGAACCTCTACCTTGCGCTCGAGAACGACCTGCACATCATCCCCGTGCTCAACAAGATCGACCTGCCGGCGGCACAGCCCGACAAGTACGCGGAGGAGATCGCCAAGATCATCGGCTGCGAGCCCGACGACGTGCTGCGGATCAGCGCGAAGACCGGCGTCGGCGTGACGGACGTCCTGAACGCGATCGTCCGCGACGTGCCGCAGCCGATGGGCAACCCGGACGGACCGGCGCGCGCGATGATCTTCGACAGCGTCTACGACTCCTACCGGGGTGTCATCACCTACGTCCGGGTCATCGACGGCTCACTGTCCACGAAGGACCGCGGCCTGATGATGTCGACGCAGAACGCCCACGAGATCCTCGAGGTCGGTGTCGTCTCCCCGGAGATGACACCGAAGGACTTCCTCACCGCGGGCGAGGTCGGCTACGTCATCCCCGGCGTGAAGAACGTCCGCCAGGCCCGGGTCGGCGACACCCTCACCACCGTGCGCAACCCCGCGACGCAGTCGCTCGGCGGCTACCGCGACCCACGCCCGATGGTGTTCTCGGGGCTGTACCCCCTTGACGGCAGCGACTACCCGGCGCTGCGCGAAGCCCTCGACAAGCTGCGCCTCAACGACGCCGCACTGGTCTACGAGCCCGAGTCCTCCGCCGCCCTCGGCTTCGGGTTCCGGGTCGGCTTCCTCGGCCTGCTGCACCTGGAGATCGTGCGCGAGCGGCTCGAGCGCGAGCACGGCCTCGACCTGATCTCGACCGCTCCGAACGTGGTCTACAAGGTCGTGATGGAGACCGGGGAGCAGATCGTCGTCACCAACCCGTCGGAGTGGCCCACGAAGGGCAAGATCTCGGAGATCTTCGAGCCGGTCGTCAAGACCATGGTCCTGTTGCCCAACGAGTTCGTCGGCACCGTCATGGAACTGTGCCAAGGCCGCCGAGGTGTGCTGCTCGGCATGGACTACCTGTCCGAGGACCGGGTCGAGCTGAGGTACACGATGCCGCTCGGCGAGATCATCTTCGACTTCTTCGACAACCTGAAGTCCCGCACCCGCGGCTATGCCTCGCTCGACTACGAGCCGGCCGGCGAGCTGGCCTCCGCGCTGGTGAAGGTCGACATCCTGCTGCAGGGCGAGCCGGTCGACGCGTTCAGCTCGATCGTGCACAAGGACAAGGCCTACGCCTACGGCAACGCGATGACGACCAAGCTTCGGACCCTCATCCCACGACAGGGCTTTGAGGTCCCGATCCAGGCTGCGATCGGTGCGAAGGTCATCGCCCGCGAGACGATCAGCGCGATCCGCAAGGACGTTCTCGCCAAGTGCTACGGCGGTGACATCACCCGCAAGCGAAAGCTGCTGGAAAAGCAGAAGGAGGGCAAGAAGCGGATGAAGATGGTCGGCCGCGTCGAGGTCCCCCAGGAGGCGTTCATCGCCGCGCTCTCGACGGGTGAGGAGAAGCCGAAGTAGCCCGTCCACGCTCGTCGCAGTGATGCCCGGCCACATTGGGACCTTCGGGCAACCTTCGTGCGTATCGCAGTGCTGGGCTGCGTACTCTTTCCTTCAGGACGGCAAGGGGGAAGCTGTGCGGGCCTTTCGCGCGATCGTGGGACCGGTGGTGCTGCTGGTCGTCGGGCTCGGCGCGGTCGGCACCGCCGCACCAGCTGTCACGGCCACCGTCAGGGCCACCGTCACGGCCACCGTCACGACCACCGTCACGACCACCGTCACGACCACCGTCACGAGGACGTTGGTCCCCGAGGCAGATGGCTACACCGTGGCGACCGCGCCGACCGCCAGCTACGGCAGTTCCACCACCCTCCGGGTCGACGCGGCGCCGGTGACCCGGACCTACCTGCGCTTCCACGTGTCTGGCCTCGGCGGCGCGACGGTCACGGCAGCGACGCTGCGCCTGTGGGCCAATAACACCCACCCCATCGGGTTCTCGCTGCACAAGGTCGCGAGCACCACGTGGACCGAAGCCGGCCTGACGGCGACCAGCGCACCCGCGGAGGGCGCCACCCTGGGCATGTCCGGACCAACCCTCGCGGCGACCTGGGCGACGGTGAAGGTTTTGTCGGACGTCACCGCCGACGGGGACTACGCGTTCGCTGTGGACACGAGTTCTGCGACCGCGCTTGCGCTGTCCTCCCGTGAGGGTGGCCACCCCCCGCAGCTCGTCGTGGAGACCGGCGGTTCGGCGCCACCCCCGGCCGACACCACGCAGTACACGATCGCGGCGGTGGGGGACATCGCCTGCGACCCGGCCGCGTCGAACTTCAACGGTGGCGTCGGCGTCGTCGCCAGGGGCGAGGCCTGCAGGCAGCAGGCGGTGTCGGACGTGATCGCGAGCCGCTCCGGCGTCGCCAAGGTGCTGGTCCTCGGCGACAACCAGTACTACTGCGGCGGCTACCAGGCCTACCTGGGCTCCTACGCCCTGAGCTTCGGCCGCTTGAAGAGCAAGACCCTGCCGACGTCGGGCAACCACGAGTACCTCACCTCCGGCGGTACGGGCTGCGACAGCACCAACGCGGGTGCGGCCGGCTACTTCCGGTACTTCGGCGCTGCGGCCGGGACCTCCGCCAAGAGCTGGTACAGCGTCGATGTGGGGGCCTGGCACCTGATCTCGCTCAACACCCAGTGCACGATCAACGGCGGCTGCTCAGCGACGTCCCCCCAGGGCCAGTGGCTCGCGAGCGACCTCGCAGCGCACCGGAACGCCTGCACCCTGGCCGTCTGGCACATCCCGGTCTTCAGCTCCGGCGGCCGAGCCGCGTCCAACGGCAAGGCCTTCTTCCAGCTCCTCTACGACGCCGGAGCGGACGTCATCCTCAACGCCCACGATCACATCTACGAGCGCTTCAACCCGCAGGACGCGAACGGCAACTACGACGCAACTCGAGGGGTCAGGGAGTTCATCGTCGGAACCGGTGGATCGGACCACACGTCGATCGTGACCACCGCGAAGAACAGCAAGATCTCCAACGCCACAACCTTCGGTGCGCTGTTCCTGACCTTGAAGCCGACGACCTACACCTGGTCGTTCGTGCCGGCCGCCGGTAGCGGGACCTTCACCGACTCCGGTTCGGGCACCTGCCACTGACCCTTCCGGTCACCTGAGGGAACGTCGGGCGTGATAGGACGGGCGCATGGACCCGGATCCGTTCTCAGACCTGGAGGCCTTCCAGGCCCTTCCCCGGCTGAGCGGTCTGTTGCTCAGTCCCGACGGGACGCGGCTCGTGACGACGGTCGCCACCCTCGACGCCAAGCGCCAGCGTTGGGTGAACGCCGTCTGGGAGGTCGACCCCGAAGGCCGCATCGCCCCGCGGCGCCTGACCCGCAGCGCCAAGGGGGAGGTGGCGCCGGCCTTCACCGAGGACGGCGACCTGCTCTTCACCTCGGCGCGCCCGGTGCCCGACGGCGACGACGAGGACCCGCCGCGGTTGTGGCGGCTCCCGGCCCGCGGGGGAGAGGCGCACGTCGTCGGGTCGCGCGCCGGCGGCGTCGCCGGTCCGAAGTCTGCAGGGGGCGTCATCGTGGTCACCAGCGACACGCTGCCGGGGTCGACCGACAGTGCCGATGACGCGCTGCGTCGTACCGCCCGCAAGGAACGCAAGGTCACGGCCATCCTGCACTCCGGGTTCCCGGTTCGGCACTGGGACCACGACCTCGGCCCGGGGGCTCCGCGGCTGCTCGCAGCCCGGCCGTCGGGGGAGCAGGAGATGGACTGGACCGACCTGACGCCCGCCCCCGGGCGGGCCCTGGACGAGGCGGTCTACGACGTGAGCCCCGACGGCCGATACGTCGTCACCAGCTGGGCCATGAACGACCCGCAGGCCGTCCGGCGGTCGACCCTGGTCGTGATCGACACCGCCACGGGGGAGCGCCGCGTCCTGGCCGACACGAAGGGTTATGACTTCAACCAGCCCAAGGTGTCACCTGACGGAGCCCGGGTGGCGGCTCTGCGCTGGACCGACAGCACAGCCTCGGACCCCGGCATCGTCGAGCTGGTGCTGCTGGCCTTCTCGGGGGAGGACCTTCGCGTGGTGCAGGCCTGGGACCGCTGGCCGACCGCCCTGGCCTGGTCGCACGACGGCTCCGCGGTCCTCGTCACCGCCGACGAGGCAGGGCGTGGCCCCGTGTTCAGGGTCTGCGTCGACACGCTGGAGGTGTGCCGCCTCACGACCGACGACGGGGCCTACAGCGACCTGTGCGTCGCCCGTGACGGCAGCGCCCTCTACGCCCTCAGGAGTGGGTACGACGGACCTCCCCTCCCGGTCCGACTCGATCCCGAGACTCCTGGCGTGCCGACCAGGCTGCCCGGCCCGGCCGCGGACCTGGCCTTGCCCGGGCGGCTCGAGGAGGTCCGGACGACGGCCGCGGACGGCCGGGAGCTTCGCGCCTGGCTGGCGCTACCGCCCGGCGACGGCCCCCACCCCTTGCTCCTGTGGGTTCACGGCGGGCCGCTGTCGTCGTGGAATGCCTGGTCGTGGCGCTGGTGCCCGTGGCTGATGGTTGCCCAGGGCTATGCGGTCCTGCTGCCGGACCCGGCCCTGTCGACGGGCTATGGCCTGGCGCACGTGCGGGCCGGCTGGGGGGACTGGGGCGGGGCGCCGTACCAGGACCTGTTGCGGGTGACGGACGCGGCCCTGGAGCGGGGCGACCTCGACGTCGACCGGACCGCCGCGATGGGCGGCAGCTTCGGCGGCTACATGGCCAACTGGATCGCCGGGCACACCGACCGGTTTCGCGCGATCGTGACGCACGCGTCGCTGTGGGGACTGGCACGTTTCGGCGCCACGACCGACGGCGCGTGGTTATGGTCGCGGGAGATGACCGCCGAGATGGTGGCCCGAAACGACCCCTCTGCGTGCGTCGACCACATCGTGACGCCGATGCTCGTCGTGCACGGTGACCAGGACTACCGGGTGCCGGTGGGGGAGGCCTTGAGCCTGTGGTGGGACCTGTGCCGGCGAGCCCCGGAACCGACCGCCATGCCCCACCGTTTCCTCTACTTTCCGGACGAGAACCACTGGGTGTTGTCGCCGGGACATGCCGTCATCTGGTACCAATTTGTTATCGCGTTCCTCGATCAGCACGTTCGGGGAGCGCGAGAAGTGGTCCCTGAGCTCCTGCGATAGGACCACAACCGTCGTTCGGGTGGTGGACGGCAACTCTGAGGTTCTCGACCGCGGTACCGCACCGTCGGTGGCGTGACGTGAAGCCGACGCCCGAAATGTCCCCCAACGAACGGTTGACTGAGCCTTGTTCCGGAACCCCTCGCGCCGCCGTGTTCGCCGCGCCACTGTCGTCATCACAGCACTCGCCGCGGGCATCGCGCTCGCCCCGTCCGCACCCGCCCAGGCCTCCGTTCCCATGGGCAACCTGCCTGGGTGGACGCAGGTGCTGCACGAGGACTTCCGCACCACCCTGAACACCCGGCGCTGGGGTGCCTACTCCGGTCAGCCGGGGGGCAACCCGTACGGCTGGTGGTCGCCGTCACACATCGTCCGTGGTCCCGACTCGCTGCACCTGCGCGGGTATCGCGAGCACGGCCGGTTCGTGACCGCGGGCACGATGCTGAACCTGCCGCAGACCTACGGCAAATACCTCGTGCGGTCGCGGTTCACACGGGGAACCGGCATCGAGCAGGTCATGATGCTGTGGCCAACCCACGGCGTCTGGCCACCGGAGCTCGACTTCAACGAAGGAGCGGCCACCGGTGCACCCACGATGGCCACTGCGCACTGGGGCGCGGCCAACAACCAGACGCACTTCTTCCGCAGCATCGACATGCGGCTCTGGCACGTCTACGGGCTCGAGTGGACCCCGACCGTCGTCGTCTTCACCGTCGACGGGGTCGTCTTCGGCCGCGTGAGCGGCGCGGCGGTGCCGCACGTGCCGATGAACCTTGCCATCCAGACCCACGCCACCCGCGCAGTGGGCGCGGTGTCGGCCCAGGTGCCGGTTGAGGTCACCGAGTTCATCGACTGGGTCAGCGTCTACCACTACCACTGACGGACGGCCGCTGAGCGTCAGCGGGTCAGCAGGTCCCGGACGTGCCCGGTCTCGTTGAGGCTGATGACACCCCGGCGGCCGTCGCGGGCGGCTCCCACCCGGGTCAGGGACGCGTAGGCGGGGGCGAACCACAGCGGACGTTCCTGGCCGGTCACGTGGCCGGCGTACGCGTTGATCGACCCGGCGTGCGTGAACAGCACCGCCCGGCCCCCTGGGTGCCGTGCGGCGAGCGCCTCGACAGCGGTCACGACCCGATCGCGGAAAGCCACCGGGTCGACGTCCGCGTGGTACAGGTCGCCGCGGACCAGCAGGTCCCAGCGAGGGTCGCCGGCCGCGCGGAGCTCCTCGATCGGCACGTACGTCGGGTGGGCCACGTCGAACTCCGCGAGCCCCTCCTCGACGAGCAGCGGCAGGCCTAGAGCCTCGACCAGCGGCTGGGCCGTCTGGAGGGCTCGCGCCGCGGGGCTCGAGTAGAGATGGGTCACCTCGTCGCCGCTGAGAGCTCTCACGACCCGCTGTGCTTGCAGGTGTCCGCGCTCGGCAAGTCCTGGGTCAGCGGGGCTGCCGTCCTCGGTCGCGTCGATCCGGACGGGGAGGGCGTGGCGGACGAGGACGAGCTCCATGCGCAAGAGGGTAGGGCCGGGGGTGGGCCGGCGCGGGCGTGCTTCGGAGCGCCGACCTCAGGGAAGCAGCAGGCAGCTGTCGCCGAACTCGTGCCACAGGTAGTCGCGCTCGGCGGCCCGCTCGTAGGCCCGGTCCACCAGGTCGCGACCGGCCACGGCTCGCAGCAGCTGGACGTGGCTCCCGCCCGCTTCGTGCCAGCCGGTGACCAGGCCGTTCACGACCTGGGCGGGCCGGTCGGGGCCAAGGACGAGGTCCGTCCAGCCCACCCCGGCCTGCCCTCCGGTCGTCTCCAGGGCGCGCGTAACGGTCGTACCGACGGCGACGACACGGCCACCGCGGCGCCGCACGTGCGCGACCAGGGCTGCGGTGCTGGCGGGCACCCGGAAGCGCTCGGGGCGGGGCGGCTCGCCGGCGTCGGGTGAGGAAACGCCACAGTGCAGCAAGACCGATGCGAGCAGCACCCCGTTCAGGGCCAGGTCCGTGACCGTGCGGGCCGTGAAGGGCCGGCCGGCGCTGGGCATCTCGGCGCTGCCCGGCTCCGTCGCGAACAGCGTCTGGTAGTCCTCGAGCGGCCAGCGGCCGGGGACGTAGGCGTACGCGATCGGTCGGCCGAAGCGCTCGAGCAGCCCGGTGACGGGACCCGCGCAGGTGACCAGCCCACGGTGCAGCCGGATCTGACCCGGGGGGGTGTCCAGCACGGTCAGCCACGCCCCTGCCGAAAGCGCGATCCGCTCGCCCTCGCGCACATCGGTGACCGGCCCCGAGGACCTGCCGGGAGGTCGTACCTCCACCAGCCAGGTGCCGTCGTCGAGGGCGCTGGCCAGGTGTACGACGACCGGGTCGCCCGAAGTGCGGAGCCCATCGAGGGCCGCGGGAAGGGTGGCGCTGGTGTTGACGACGAGCAGGTCCCCGGCGCGCAGATGGGACGGAAGTGTGTGGAAGACCGTGTCGGTCAACTGGCTCGGGGTCGCGACCAGCAGTCGCACCTCGTCCCGCGCCAGGCCACGGGCCTCGGCGGGCGCACTCGCATCGTTCACAACGTTGAGGCTCATAGAGCCGACTCCTTCAGCAGGTCGGCGGCGCGGTAGCGCCCACTGGGCAGGCTCAGGAGCTTCAGGATCGCCGGGACCACGGTCTCGGGCAGTGGTCGGTCAGAGATGTCCTGTCCCGGGAAGGCATCCTGGTGCAGCCGGGTGCGCAGGTCACCTGGGTCGAAGGCCTGGACGCGAAGGTCGGGGTGCTCGACCGCCAGCACGGAGGTCGCTTGCTCGAGAGCGGCCTTCGCCGAGCCGTAGCCGCCCCAGCCCTCGTAGGGCTCGCGGGCGGCATCCGAGGTGATGTTGAGGATGGTTCCCTTCCTCATCAGGACAAGCAGTTCACTGATCAGAGCCAGAGGCGCAAACACGCCAACGTCGTAGACCCGCCGCAGCTCTTGCTCCGGGTAGTCGGCGAGGTGGGGCTGCGGTGAGGGCCCGAGGTGGCTGGCGTTGTTGACGAGCAGGTCGAGTCCTCCGAGATCTGCCACGCACCGGCGCAGCTGTGCCCGATGCCTCGCATCGGTCACATCCCCTGCCACGAGGACGGCGCCGGAGGGAGCCGCTGCCCGAAGGGCACTGCCGTCCCGGGCGTCGAGGACGAGGGACCAGCCATCATCGGCGAGGGCGTGAGCGAGAGCGAGACCGAGTCCCCGGGAGGCTCCGGTGATGACAGCGACGGGCATGGTGTGCTCCTAGACCTTGAGGTCCCGCTATCCTCGTAATTGAAGCCAACTTCATGTCAAGTGAGGAGCGCGATGGGTCCCCACGACCTGCTCACGGTGGGCGAGGTCGCCGAGCGCAGCGGCTTTGCCGCGTCCGCTCTGCGCTTCTACGAGCGTGAGGGACTCGTAACCGCAAGCCGCACAACCGGTGGGCAGCGCCGATACGAGCGTCAGGTGCTTCGCAGGCTGGCCTTCATCAGGGCTGCGCGCAATATCGGGCTATCCCTGGAAGAGGTCCGCGATGCGCTGGCCCGCCTCCCAGGTGCGCGCACTCCGACCAAGGCCGACTGGGCGCAGCTGTCGCGCGCGTGGCGATCTCGGCTCGATGAGCAGATCCTGGCCCTGGAGGCCTTACGGGACGGCCTGGACTCCTGCATCGGCTGCGGCTGCCTGTCTCTGCGCCGGTGCGCCATCTCCAACCCAGGAGACGTCGCGGGCGCCGCGAGCGGTGGGGCTGCCTTCCTGCCCCACCGTCTGACGGCGAGCCTTGTGGAGCGGGTCAGGTGACCTGGCGGTTCGTGCGCACGGACAGGACGCTGAAGACGACGAGGATCGCCAGCATCCAGAGCAGCGAGATCGTGAGTGGCCTGCCAAGGCTGCCGTGGCCGGTGAGCATCGCCCGCACCGCGTCACAGGTCGGCGTCACGGGCGTTGCCTTCGCGAAAGCCTGCAGCCAGCCCGGCAGGCTGGCGAGCGGGACGAAGGCCGAGGACGCGAACGTGAGCGGGAACAGCCACACGAACCCGGCGACGTTGGCGGTCTCGACGTCCTTGACGCTCAGGCCGATCCAGGCCGAGATCCAGGAGAAGCTGAACCCGAACAGCGCCGTCAGGGCGACGGCGCCCACGAACCCCCCGAGCGATTGCGGGCGCAGGCCGACCGCGATGCCCACGAAGGCCATGATGAGCACGATGCCGACCATGCGTACCAGGTCTCCCAGCGTGCGTCCGGCCAGCACGGCCGAGCGGGAGATCGGCATGGAACGGAAGCGGTCGACGATGCCTTGCTCAGGTCCTCGGCAAGCCCCACCCCGGTCGAGGTCGAGGCGAAGGCCGTCGTCTGTACGAAGATGCCGGCCATCAGGTAGTTGACGTAGTTGACTCCGGTCGCTGCGGTGTTGATCGAGCCGCCGAAGACGTAGCGGAACAGCAGCACGAACAGGACCGGCTGGATCGTCGAGAAGACAAGCAGCTCCGGCTGCCGGGTCGTCTGCCGCAGGTTGCGCCCGGCCAGGGTCATGGCGTCCTGTACGGCGTAGCGCAACCCGCCCGAGCTGGCGGGGGACGGGTGCGTGCTCGTCATCGGCGGCCCTTCTTGGCGGGAGCTGCAGGTTCGGCGTCCTGAGCCAGGTGTCCTGTCAGCGTGAGGAACACGTCGTCGAGGGTCGGTCGGCGCAGGCCCAGCTCGCTGACCTCGACGCCTGCGGTGGTGAGGGCGCGGGCGGCCTTGGCGACCAGGGCGATTCCGGTGGCGGGGACGGACACCTCGCCGGTCGGCAGCCGCTTCACCTCACCGGACCGCAGCCGGCCGAAGACCTCACAGACCGCCTCGAGGCCCGCGGGAGAGGACGGGCGGGCGACCAGCACCGACCCGCCGACCTTGTCCTTCAGCTCGTCCGAGGTGCCCTCCGCGATGACGGTCCCGCCGTCGATGACGGCGATCCGGGTCGAGGCCCGTCGTCGGCTCGTCGAGGAACAGCACCCTGGGCCGGTTGACCAGTGACGCGGCCAGGTCCAGGCGTTGACGCATGCCTCCGGAGTAGGTCTTCACGACCCGGTCGGCGGCGTCGCTGAGCTCGAAGCGCTCCAGCAGCGCGTTTGCGCGGGAGGAGATCTCTGCCTTCGGCAGGTGGTAGAGCCGACCGACGAGCCGGAGGTTCTCGCGCCCGGTGAGCTTCTCGTCGACCGCGGCGTACTGCCCGGCCAGGCCGATCACCCGGCGGACCTGCTCGGCCTGTCTGACGACGTCGAACCCCAGGACCCTTGCGGTCCCGCTTCCGGGCGTAGCAGCGACGCGAGCACCCGCACGGCGGTCGTCTTGCCCGCGCCGTTGGGCCCGAGCAACCCGAGCACCGTCCCCTCGGGCAGCGAGAACGACACCCCGGCCAGGGCCTGGGTGGTGCCGAAGGCCTTGATGAGCTGGTCGACGACGACGGCTTCGGTCATGGCTCCTCCTGGCAGGTCGTTTGCCCACCGTAGCCACCCGGGCCGCCCGGCCCCTAGCCGTTAGCGTGGGACGGTGCCCGGTCCCCTGATCGACGCAGAGCCCGCCCCCGACGACGGCGCGCTGCCAGGCTCCGCCCTCGCCCGCCTGGGACACCAGCCCTTCGGGATCTACGTGCACGTCCCGTTCTGCCGAACGCGCTGCGGCTACTGCGACTTCAACACCTACACCGACCTTGACGGCCTCCAGAGCTCGTACGCCGAGTCGGTGGCCCGGGAGCTGCACCTGGCTCGGCAGGTCCTCGGGCACACACCGCCCGTCGAGACCGTCTTCGTCGGTGGTGGCACCCCGACCCTGCTGCCGAGCGCCGACCTCGCCTTCGTCCTGCACACCATCGACGAGGTCTTTGGCCTTGCTCCCGGCGCGGAGGTCACGACCGAGGCCAACCCGGACTCGGTCGACGCCCGCTCGCTGGACGAGCTACGTGCCGCCGGATTCACGCGGCTCAGCCTCGGCATGCAGTCGGCGGTCCCGCACGTGCTCACGGCACTGGACCGCACGCACACCCCGGGCCGACCCGAGCAGGCCGTGGCCGAGGCCCGGCGGGCCGGCTTCGAACAGGTCTCGTTGGACCTGATCTACGGCGCTCCGGGGGAGTCAGATGCCGACTGGCAGACCTCCCTCGACGTCGCGCTGTCGGTCGAGGCCACCCACGTGAGCGCCTACGCACTGATCGTCGAGGAGGGCACCCGGCTCGGCGCGCAGGTCCGCCGGGGCGAGGTCCCGATGCCCGATGACGACGTCCTGGCCGATCGCTACCTGATGGCGGAGGAGTCCCTTTCTCCCCTGGGCTGGTATGAGGTGTCGAACTGGGGTGAGCCGTGCCGGCACAACCTGGCCTACTGGCAGGGCGGCGACTGGTGGGGCGCCGGACCCGGCGCACACAGCCACATCGGCGGCGTCCGCTGGTGGAATGCCAAGCACCCGACGGCCTACGGGCAGCGGCTCGCCGCCGGCCGTAGCCCGGCGCTGGCCCGGGAGGTGCTCACCGCCGAGGACGAGCGGGTCGAGCGGGTGTTGCTGGAGGTACGTCTCAAGGCAGGGCTGCCGCTGGCTGTGTTGCGGACGCCGGGGCTCGTAGCCGCCGCCCGCTTCGTCCAGGACGGTCTGCTGGAGCCGGCGGACTACGAGCGGGGGTCGGCCGTGCTGACGCTGCGCGGCCGGTTATTGGCCGACGCGGTGGTGCGCGACCTCGTCGACTGAAGCGTCGGCGTCCTCAGTGCGACAGACCTAGTGCACGAAGCGGATCGTCAGCGGGTAGCGGTAGGCCTCGCGACGACTGGCTGCGACCGCGGCGACGATGGCCAACACCACCGACCCGATCGCGAGGGCCAGCAGCAGGAACAGCCCCACGACGACCAGGATCAAGATGGCGCTGACGATGGCGTAGATCAGCAGGGACAGGTGGAAGTTGAGCGCCTCAGCGGCGTGGTAGCGGGTCATCGGCTTGCTGGGGTCGTCCTTGGTCACCAGGTAGAGCACCAGCGGTCCGATCAGGCTGAAGGCGAACAGCGAGAGGTGGACGAGGACGGCCAAGGTCGTGTCCTCCTGCGGGGGCGGGTAGGCCTGCGGGTAGGAGGGTGGGGGCGGTGGGACGGTCACGGGTGCATCACGAGGGCAGGGTAGGGGTCCGGTGACCCACTGCACAGCGTTGCAACCAGGTCAGCGGCCCGGCTCGTGGGTACGATCAGAGCCAGGACCACTGTCCTTGCCAGTCGGGCACCCTGCCCGCACGGTCGCTCGTGTGTCGTGCTTCGTCCTCCCGGACCGCCTCTTCCCACAGCGCTGCACCATCCGTCACCCGACTTCTCGTCACGACGCAGGTGCAGCACACGCGGCCCCGCACGAAGCACCACGAGCCTCACGGAGTTCTAGCCTTGCCTTCCGCTTTCGATCGCCCCCGCACGTCCACGTCCAGGTCTGCCTCCCCCCGGTCAGCCTCTTCACGGTCGGCGGCCAACAGGTCCGGTGGACGTCCTTCCCCGGGCCGTCCCTCCTCGTCCTCCCGCTCGCGGGCCACGCGGCCCGACCCGGTCAAGAGCGCCCTCGAGACCGGCCTCGACGCCGCTGCGGAGCTCTCGGCCGCTGCGGCCGGCGAGCCCGTCCCGACCTTCCAGTCGCTCGGCCTGCCCGACCGGCTCATCAGCGCGCTGGCCCGCCGCGACGTCACCGCCCCCTTCGCCATCCAGGCCCGCGCCCTCCCGGACGCCGTTGCCGGCCGGGACATCCTGGGCCGGGGGCAGACGGGCTCCGGCAAGACCCTCGCCTTCGGCCTGCCCATGCTGACCCGCCTCGTCGGCGGAACCCGCGCGGCCCGCCTGCCCCGCGGTCTGGTGCTCGTCCCCACCCGCGAGCTGGCCCAGCAGGTCAACGACGCCCTCGCTCCGCTCGGCCAGGCCCTCGACCTCAAGGTCATGACGATTTACGGTGGCGCCTCGATGGGCCGGCAGATCGACCAGTTGCGCCGTGGTGCCGACATCGTCGTCGCCACCCCCGGCCGGTTGCAGGACCTGATCGACCAGCGAGAGTGCGACCTGTCCCAGGTCGTCATCACCGTCCTGGACGAGGCCGACCACATGGCCGACCTCGGCTTCATGCCGGCCGTGACGGCGCTGCTCGACCTGACCCCTTCGACCGGCCAGCGGATGCTGTTCTCGGCCACCCTCGACCGCGGGGTCGACAAGCTCGCGCACGCCTACCTCAAGGACCCGGCGATGCACGCCGTCGCGCCGGCCGCCAGCCCGGTCGACACCATGGACCACCTCGTGTGGGCCGTGCAGCGGGACGCCAAGGTGGCCGTTGCCACCGAGATCGCAGCCCGCCCGGCGCGCACGCTGTTCTTCGTGCGTACCAAGCACGGTGCGGACCGCTTGGCCCTGCAGCTGTCCACCAGCGGTGTCAACGCCATGGCGATCCACGGCAACCTCACGCAGAACGCCCGCAAGCGCGCGCTCGAGGGCTTCTCCAGCGGTCACTCCCGGGTGCTGGTCGCCACCGACGTCGCGGCCCGCGGCATCCACGTGGACGACGTCGACCTGGTCGTGCACTACGACCCGCCGGCCGACCACAAGGACTACCTGCACCGCTCGGGTCGTACCGCCCGCGCCGGTGCCCGCGGCACGGTCGTTTCCCTCGTGCTGTCCGATGAGGTCCGCGACAACCAGCGGATGCGGGAGCGGGCCGGCATCGAGGTCAGCGCGCAGACCGTCGTACCGGGGCACCCGGCTGTCCGGGCGATTGCGGAGTCCGGCGAGGCGATCGTCGTGACGGCTCCGGTGCGGATGGCCTACAGCGACCGGCCTGGTCGCTCCGGTCGACGCACCTACAGCGACCGGCCGGCGCGCCCGCAGGGCCAGCCACCGCGTCCGCAAAGCGAGCGCCCGCGCAGCACGTCGGCCCGCACGCCTTCGCCCCGCTAGGGCTGTCGGCGGGTCACCCCGAAGCGGTAAGCCTGCACCAGCACGGTCAGCAGCAGGCTGAGTCCGACGCCTGACCGGGTCGCCTTGAGCCAGGTCTGCTTGTACGACGCAGGCCTGGCTCGGCCGTCCGGCGACACCTCCACCTCGATGGTGCTTCCCGGAGCGGGGATCCGGGCCAGGTGCAACGTGATGCTGCGGCCACCGGCGAGAGCGGTCACCCCGGTGTCGGAGCGGCCGGTGACGGTGGCCGCGCCAGTGCGCGCGCCGGACCAGCTGCGGGCGTCGGCAAGCAGCAGGACCGCCCCGATGCCCAGGCCTAGCACCACCGCGACGGCGAGCACGACCAGCTGCGTGGTCGGGCCGCTACCGCGTGGGTGGGTCCGGGCTGCGATCCCACGCGGCGACAGACCGGCGCCGGACGGTGCGGTCGGGTCGGGAGGGGCCACCGGACCATCCTGCCAGCGGCGTCGACCGCTCCGCCCGGTGCGAGACGCGTCGCCCACGAAACCGCCGTACACTTGGCACTCCGTCGAGGCGAGTGCCAGGAGGTGACCGGAAGCGTGCTGGACGACCGCAAGCTCGAGGTCCTGCGTGCGATCGTCGAGGACTTCGTGTCGACCAACGAGCCGGTCGGGTCGAAGTCACTGGCCGAGCGGCACGGCCTGGGGGTGAGCCCGGCGACGGTGCGCAACGACATGGCGACCCTCGAGGACGAGGGCTACATCACGCACCCGCACACCAGCGCCGGCCGGATCCCGACCGACAAGGGCTACCGACTGTTCGTCGACCGGCTGTCGACGGTCAAGCCGCTGTCGAGCCCGGAGCGCCGCGCGATCCAGAGCTTCCTCGAGGGCGCCGTCGACCTCGACGACGTCGTGCACCGCAGCGTGCGGCTGCTGAGCCAGCTCACGCAGCAGGTGGCGGTGGTGCAGTACCCCAGCCTGAGCCGCTCGGAGGTGCGACACCTGGAGATCGTGCACCTCGCGCCCACCCGGCTCATGCTCGTGCTCATCACCGACACCGGACGCGTCGAGCAGCGGGTCCTCGAGCTGCCGGCGGTCGTCAGCGTCGACGACGTGAGCCAGCTGAGGCAGGTCTTCGGCCCGCGTCTGCACGGTCGCCGGCTGGTCGACGCGCCCGGCGCGTTGCAGGATCTGCCGGACGCAGCGCCCGCCGCCTTGCGGCCGGTGCTGACCAGCGTCCTGTCCGTAGTCCTGTCGACCCTGGTCGAGCGACCCGAGGAGCGGATCGCGATCGGCGGCACCGCCAACCTCACGCGGCACGCCCTGGACTTCCCCCAGACCTTGCGGCCGGTCCTGGAGGCGCTCGAAGAGCAGGTCGTGCTGCTCAAGCTCATCGGTGAGGTCAACGACCCCACCACCGTGCACGTGAAGATCGGCGAGGAGAACAGCGTGGAGGGACTTCGGTCCACCTCAGTGGTGACCGTGGGGTATGGCATCAGCGGCGTGACCACCGTGGGCGGGCTCGGCGTCGTCGGCCCGACCAGGATGGACTACGCCGGCAACATCAGCAGCGTGCGGGCGGTCGCCCGCTACGTCGGCGACCTGCTGGCCGGTGCCTGACCCGTGGCGACCGACTACTACGGCCTGCTGGGTGTTGGGCCGAAGGCGACCGACGACCAGCTGAAGAAGGCCTATCGCAAGCTGGCCCGCGAGTTGCACCCCGACGTCAACCCCGACCCGGTCGCGCAAGAGAAATTCAAGCAGGTCACGGCCGTGTACGAGGTGCTGTCCGACCCGCAGAAGCGGCAGGTTGTCGACCTCGGCGGTGACCCGCTCGCCTCCGGAGGTGGCGCCGGTGGCGCTGGGCAGGGGTTCGGCCAGGGCTTCGGCGGGCTCGGCGACATCATGGATGCGTTCTTCGGTGGCGGCGGTGCCCGCGGCCCGCGCAGCCGGGCCCAGCAGGGTGCGGACGCGCTGATCCGGATCGAGTGCGACCTGGCCGAGACGGCCTTCGGGACGCAGCGTGAGCTGACCATCGAGACGGCTGTCCGCTGCACCACCTGCGAGGGCCAGGGCACCGCGCCGGGCACGCTGCCGACGACCTGCGAGACCTGCCGTGGCCGCGGTGAGGTGCAGCAGGTGCAGCGGTCCTTCCTTGGTCAGGTCATGACGACCCGCACCTGTCCGCGTTGCACCGGCACCGGCACGGTCATCGAGCACGCCTGCCACGAGTGTCACGGCGATGGACGCGTCCGGGCCCGCCGCACCCTGACCGTCAAGGTCCCGGCGGGGGTCGAGGACGGCATGCGGATCCGGCTGTCCGGCGAGGGCGAGGTCGGTCCCGGAGGGGGTCCGGCCGGCGACCTGTTCGTCGAGGTCCACGAGAGTGCGCACCCGGTCTTCACCCGCGACGGCGACGACCTGCACTGCACGGTGACCCTGCCCATGACCGCCGCGGCACTCGGTACGTCGATGCCGCTGGTGACCCTCGACGGTGAGGAGCAGCTCGACCTGCCGGCCGGTACCCAGCCGCACGAGGTGTTCACGCTGCGGGCTCGCGGCGTCCCGCACCTGCGCGGCACCGGGCGCGGCGACCTGCACGTGCACCTCGACGTGGAGGTCCCGACCAAGCTCGACGACAAGCAGATCGACCTGTTACGCCAGCTCGCCCTCGTCCGCGGCGAGGAGCGCCCCGGCATCTCCGCGAAGGCAGGTGGCGGTCTGTTCGGCCGGCTGCGCCACGGGCGGTGAGCAACCCGGTCTTCCTGTGCCCCGACCTGTCGGGGGACCGGCTCGTCCTCGACGGCCCGGAGGGAAGGCACGCCGCTCTCGTACGCCGGATCCGGGTCGGCGAGGTCGTCGACCTGGTCGACGGCATGGGCACCCGCTGCACCGGACCTGTCGTCGCGACGACCAGGGACACCGTCATCGTGTCGCCGGTCGAGCGGGTGGTCGAGGCCGCGCCGGCACCGCGGATCACGCTGGTCCAGGCCCTGGCCAAGGGTGACCGCGGCGAGCTGGCGGTCGAGCTCGCCACCGAGGTGGGCGTCGACGTGATCGTGCCGTGGAGCGCTGCCCGCTGCGTCGTGTCGTGGTCCGGCGACCGGGGAGCCAAGGCCCTCGAGCGGTGGCGGTCGACGGCCCGCGAGGCCGGCAAGCAGTCGCGGCGCGCGTGGTTCCCGGAGGTGACGAAGGTGGCGTCCACCCGTGAGGTCGCCGCCCTGCCCGGTACGGTCCTGGTCCTGCACGAGAACGCGGGCGTCGCGCTGTCGGGGCTCGACCTCGTCGGGGATGTCGTCCTGGTCGTCGGTCCCGAGGGTGGCATCGGACCGGAGGAGCTGACGCTGCTCGGCGGCACCGCCGTTCGGCTGGGGGCGTCGGTGATGCGGACCTCGACCGCGGGCGCTGCCGCCGCCGCTGTGGTCAGTGCACGGACAGGTCGCTGGTAGCCGACTGTTGGGCCTTGCTGGACTTCCTGGCCTCTCGCCGCCGCTTGAGCAGGTGCAACGCGAGCGCGACGACGACCAGTCCGATGAGCAGGTAGCCGATGTTGGACAGATAGCTGCCGATGACGTCACCGATGAGGTAGCCGCCGTAGACGCACGCGACGGCCCACAGCGTGCCGCCGAGGGCGTTGTAGAGTGCGAACGTCCGGTACGGCAGCCGGGCCATGCCCGCGGCGCCGGGGACCATCGCGCGAAGCAGAGCAGTCCAGCGTCCGAAGAAGACGGCCGTGCCGCCGCGCCGGTTCAGGAACTCCTCGGTGGTGCGCCAGCGGTCGTCGCCGATCCGCTGCCCGAGCCTGCTGGCCTGCAGGCCGGACCCGTAGCGCCGGCCCACGGCGTAGCCGACCGCATCCCCGGTGATCGCTCCGACGACCGCAAGCACCAGCAGCACGCCCAGGCTCACCTTGCCCTGGCCGGCAAGCACACCGCCGAACACCAGGGCCGTCTCGCCGGGGATGACGAAGCCCAGGAAGACGCTCGCCTCGAGGAAGGGCAGCAGGAACACGACGAGGTAGATGACCCAGGACGGGACGCTGTCGAGCAGGTCCTGCACCAGCGTCGCCATCCCTGAACAGTACGGCCGGGGCTACCAGTCCGGCGACCGCACGCAACCCGCGGGTTCGGGAGCCACCGAGCAGCCGGCGTTCGACACGAGGACCTGCACGGCGGTGCCGTCGACCCGCACGACCGGACCCGGCCGGCTGCCGTCGTACAGCCAGGCGAGGACGACACCGTCGCGAACCGACACGTCGAGCGCGGAGGCCTTCGTGGGGAGCAGGGGACCGGACCCTGCGCGGGCGCCGTCCGCCGCAAAGCGGGCGACCCGCACGCCGTCCGCGCAGCTCTCCCAGCCGATCGGCGTGGTGCCGTCGAAAGCGCCACTGAGGGTGGTGCAGGTCGTGCGCAGCGTGGTGCCCTGGGCGAGGCTGGTCGCTACCGGTCCGACCACGACCAGGGTGTGGACATAGCCGTTGGTCACGACGTTCACGAGCACGGCGCCGTCGTCCTTGACGTCGGCAACCGACACGGTCCGACCCTGGATGGCGACCCGTCGCGTGGTCGCTCCCGCGGTCACCTCGATGGTGGCTGTACCGCCGGTGCACGCAGTGCTGAGGTAGGCCACTGTCGTGCCGTGAGGTGAGATCTTCGGCGACCCGAGATGCGCCGTCCCGGGCGGGACGACGGTGCTGACCCGGCCCTGGTCGAGCCGGTCGAGCTCGTCGGCGCAACCGGTCTGCTGCCCCCGCACCCACACCAGGCTGCCAGCGCTCCAACTCGCGTCGAGGTCCACCTTGCCAGTCGGTGGGAAGGTCAGCTGCCGCACGACCTGACCTGTCGTGCCGCTCAGCAGCACGACGTGGCCCTGGCGGAGTCCGGCGAAGGTCGAGACGGCCGAGCCGGTCGAGCCGGTCGAGCCGGTCGAGCCGACCGAGCCTGCTGAACTGGCCCGGTGGACGGTGACGACCGCGACACGGGTGATCGAACCGTCCTTGAGCGAGGTGGTCGTCGCGACCACGCCCGCTGTCGACCAGGACGGGTCGGTCCAGGTCAGCGAGGCCGTCCACGGCAGGGCCGACCCGGCAGGGGTGCCGGCAGACGCGAGCACAGTGCCGGTGGTGGAGCGCAGGCGCAGCGAGACGTTCTCGTCCACCCCCGTGACGCGCCCGCTCACGGGCAGGGGGCTGCTGACGCCGGCACCGGCCACCGGCGAGGTCACCCTCAGGTCGCCACCGTCGACACCTTCGACCGAGTACGGCGGCCCGTTGCGGGCGACGCCGCCGTCGCCCACGAGGTGGACCGTGCCGACCGTGCGGCCGTTGCTGCCGGTGAGCAGAACCTTCAGGCAGGTGGCGCACGCCTTGTCCGCCGTGACCCCGGACAGGCCGAGGTAGTCGGTGACGAAATGGGCAGCGACGCTGGTCTGGTCGGCGGCCCAGGTGCGGCTGCCGTGGTCGGCGGTCCACGCGTCGGCCTGGAGTTGGGACGCGAACGGCCAGAGCGCTCCGACGTAGCCGTCGCCGACCGTGGTGGCAGGGGGAGGGACCACGCGGGGCGAGGGGCTGGTGCTCGGCGTGGGCCCGTGCGTCGCCGGTACCTCGATCAGCTTCTGCGAACCCGCACCACCGGACGCGACGTACACCACGACGGCCGCGACCGTGAGCAATGCCGTCGCGGGGACCAGCGCCAGACGGAGCCGGCGCCGGCGCACAAGGCGCTGCTGGATCCGCTGGAGTCCGTCACCGGTCGGCGTCCAGGGATCGCTGCGCAGGATCTCCCTGAGTCTGCCTTCAGGGGTCATCGCTGGGCCTCCAGGAGGGGTCGCAGCGCCGCCATGGCGCGCGAGGAGTGGCTCTTCACCGAACCGACGCTGCAGCCCATGGCCACGGCGGTCTGTGCCTCGGTCAGGTCGCCGTAGTACCGCAGCACCACCGCTTCCCGCTGCCGTTGCGGCAAGGCGCGCAGAGCGAGCAGCACAGCGTCACGCTGGGCGTGCTCCAGGGCGCAGCTCTCGGCGCTGGCCATGTCCCGCATGGGTTCGGGGTCATGTCGCGCGGCCACCTGGCGGCGCCGCAACCGGGAGCGGGACAGGTTGACGACCGTGGTGCGCAGGTAGGCCTCGGCCTTGTCGAGGTCCCGCAGTCCGCGCCACGAGCCGTGCACCTTCACGTAGGCGTCCTGCACCACCTCCTCGGCGGTGTCGCGGTCACTGGTGAGGTAGGCCGCGAGGCGAACGAGCTGCCGGTAGTGCGCCGTGTACAGCGACGACAGCGCGTCGACCTCCCCGTTCTCGAGCACCGCGCCAGCACCCCCTGCCGCCCTCATCTTGGACCTGCCAGCGTGTACACAGCCAGCACGACGCGCATCGCGTCGGAAAGGTTGTCACCTTCTCTCCCAAGGCTGCCCGCACCTCGTAGCATCGCGCCATGCACCAGCGCCGGCTCCGGGTCCTGCTGGCCGGCGCGGCCCTGGTCGCTGTCCCCACCATCGCGCTGTCGGTCGGCCTCGGGGCAACCGGTAGGACGGTCGCGCTGGCCGCCCCGGCCACGTCGACGTCACCCTCGCGTGCCACAAGTCACGCCCCGACACCGGTGCCCACCCCGGGCAGCACGCACACCGGTGCCCCCACCCCGAGACCGACGGCGGCGCAGACGACCGGCCCCGCGACCCGAGCGCCGACGCCCAGCGCGACCCCGTCGGCCACCTACCGGCCGCAGCCAACCTCCAGCCCGCGGCCCCGGGTGACGACAGCCAGGACCCAGGTGCCGGTGAGCAGCGCGGTTCCGGTTGCCACCACTTCTGCGGTCACCGCGTCCCCGACGCCGACGCCCACCCCGACGCCCTCGCCGACGCCCACCCCGACGCCCACCCCGACACCCAGCCCCACGCCGAGCACGTCGGTGGCCGCGCAGCCCGCCGCTGCCACCACCGGCACGGGCTCGAAGCTGGCCGAGCTGGTGGGCCTCGTCGTCGGCGCGGCTGGGCTGCTCGGCGTCGGTGGCGCTGCCGGGCTCTACCTCACCCGGCACCCACGGGGCACAGCAGAGGGCGGGCGGCGCCGTGGCTGACGGCTGCTTGTTCTGCGCCATCGTCGCGGGCGACGTGCCGTCGACGATGGTCCACGAGACCGCCCGCACCTACGCGTTTCGCGACCTCAACCCCTGGGCGCCGACCCACGTACTGGTCGTGCCCAAGGACCATTTCGCCGACCTCGCCGCGCTGGCGGCGGCCGACCTGACCTACCTGGGGGAGGTCTTTGCGGCGGCGGCGGAGGTCGCGGAGCTCGAGAGCCTGAGCGGCGGGCACCGCATCATCGCCAACACCGGACCGGACAGCGGGCAGACGGTGTTCCACCTGCACGTCCACGTGCTCGGTGGCAAGAACCTGGGTGCGCTCGCGGGATAGCCTGTGGGCCTGATGTCTGAGACCCCTGCCGCCGCGCCCGTCACCACCAAGATCGTCGTGCCCGACAGCCAGTCCATGGTGACGCTGCTCGGCAGTCGTGACGAGTTGCTGCAGGTCATCGAGACGGTCCTGGTCAGCGACGTGCACGTGCGCGGCAACGAGATCACGATCACCGGCTCAGCCGCCGACAACGCCCTCGCGACCCGGCTCTTCGACGCCCTGCTCGGCTTGCTGGACAAGGGCCAACCCCTGACGGCAGATGCCGTGGAGCGCAGCCTCGCGATGCTCACCGGCGGCGGCAACGATCGACCTGCGGACGTGCTGTCGCTCAACATCGTCAGCAACCGCGGACGGACGATCCGGCCGAAGACGCTCAACCAGAAGCGCTACGTCGAGGCGATCGACGACCACACCATCGTGTTCGGGATCGGCCCGGCCGGCACCGGCAAGACCTACCTGGCGATGGCCAAGGCCGTCCAGGCGCTGCAGGCCAAGCAGGTCACCCGCATCATCTTGACCCGCCCCGCTGTCGAGGCGGGCGAGCGGCTGGGCTTCTTGCCGGGCACGCTGTTCGACAAGATCGACCCCTACCTGCGCCCGCTGTACGACGCGCTGCACGACATGCTCGACCCCGAGCTGATCCCGAAGCTCATGGCGGCCGGGACGATCGAGGTCGCGCCGCTCGCCTTCATGCGCGGCCGGTCCCTCAACGACTCGTTCATCATCCTCGACGAGGCGCAGAACACCTCGGCCGAGCAGATGAAGATGTTCCTGACCCGGCTCGGCTTCGGCTCCAAGATCGTCGTCACCGGCGACATCACGCAGGTCGACCTGCCCACCGGCACGCTCAGCGGCCTGAAGGTCGTCCGCGAGATCCTCGACGGCGTCGAGGACATCCACTTCGCCGACCTCGACAGCTCCGACGTGGTCCGCCACCGCCTCGTCGGCCGCATCGTCGACGCCTACGAGCAGTACGACGCCGAGGTGGCCAGCACCGTCCGCACGCCGGGCCGTCGCGATGACCCCCGACGGAGCCAACGGTGAGCGCCGACCCTCACCCCTCGACGCCGGCGACCGGCCGATGAGCATCGAGGTCGCCAACGAGAGCAGCCGGACCGTCGACGAGCAGGCCCTGGTGCAGGTCGCCCGGCACGTCCTGGACGCCATGCGGGTGTCTCCGCTGGCGGAACTGTCGGTGCTGCTCGTCGACACCGAGCACATGACCGAACTGCACGTGAAGTGGATGGACCTGCCGGGGGCCACCGACGTCATGGCCTTCCCGATGGACGAGCTCGACCTGCGTGGCTCGCGTGGCGCCGGGCACGCGCACGGCGAACGCCCCGACGAGCTCGGCCCTGCCTTGCTCGGGGACGTCGTGCTCTGCCCGCCGGTCGCCGAGCAGCAGGCCGCTGACGCCGGCCACAGCACCGAGGAGGAGCTGCACCTGCTGCTCACCCACGGGGTCCTCCACCTGCTCGGCTTCGACCACGAGGAGCCTGCCGAGCACGCCGAGATGTTCGGCCTGCAGGGGCAGCTGCTCGCGTCCTGGAAGGCCTCCCGCCTCGCGTGAGTCCCGTCTCCCAAGCGCTTCCCCTGGTGGTGGCCGGTGCGTTCGTGGTCCTTGCCGCGGCCTTCGCCGGGGCCGAGGCCGCCCTGTCGCGAATGTCGCGCGTCGCCGTCGAGCAGCTCGTGTCCGATGGCCGACCCGGAGCCAAGCGCCTGAAGCGGCTGCTCGCCGACGGTCCGCGCTCGCTCAACCTACTGTTGCTGCTGCGGCTGGTCTGCGAGATCTCCGCGGTCGGCATCGTCACGTCGTACACGCTGGACCGGGTCGGCGGGTCGAAGGCGGTTGTCCTGGCAGTGGCGGTGATGGTGGTCGTGAGCTACGTCTTCGTCGGGGTCGCCCCGCGCACGATCGGCAGGCAGCAGGCCCAGCGGGTCGCACTCGTCGTCGCCGGGCCGGTCATGGCGCTGACGAAGGTGTTCGGGCCGCTGCCGTCGCTGCTCATCCTGCTCGGCAACGCGCTCACACCGGGCAGGGGCTACCGGGAGGGGCCGTTCGCCTCGGAGGCCGAGCTGCGTGACCTGGTCGAGCGGGCGCAGCAGCGCGGAGTGGTGGAGCAGTCCGAGCGGGACATGATCGAGTCGGTCTTCGAGCTCGGCGACACGATCGTGCGCGAGGTGATGGTGCCGCGCACCGACATCGTCGTCATCGAGCGGAACAAGACCGTCAAGCAGGCCCTGAACCTGTTGCTCCGCAGCGGTTTCAGCCGCGTCCCCGTCGTCGGGGACAACACCGACGACGTGGTCGGTGTCGCCTACCTCCGTGACCTGGTCAAGAAGGAGCGTGCCGACGGCGGCAGCGCCAAGGTCGAGGAGGTCATGCGCCCGGCGGTGTTCGTCCCGGAGAGCAAGCCGGTGGACCAGCTCCTGCGTGAGATGCAGACCGAGCTCGGCCACGTGGCGGTCGTCGTCGACGAGTACGGCGGCACCGCCGGCCTGGTCACCCTCGAGGACATCGTCGAGGAGGTCGTCGGGGAGATCACCGACGAGTACGACCGCGAGGCGCCGCCCGTCGAGACCCTCAACGACGGCAGCTGCCGGGTCACGGCCCGGCTCCCCGTCGAGGACCTCGAGCAGCTGTACGGCGTGGAGCTCCCGCACGAGGACGTCGAAACCGTCGGTGGCCTGCTCGCCTCCCTGCTGGGGCGGGTCCCCATCCCCGGGGCGACCATCGAGGTGGCCGGTCTGCTGCTCGTCGCCGAGGGCACCAAGGGCCGCCGCAACCAGATCGGGACCGTACTGGTCCGACGCACGCAGGAGGTCAGGACGTGACAGGGCTGGACGCCGAGGACGCGAAGATCGTGACGCTGGCGCGAGGGGCACGGCTGCGGGCGCATGCGCCGCACACCGGCGTCGAGGAGGGCGCGGCGGTGCGGGACAGCGACGGTCGGACCTACGCAGCCGCCACCGTCGAGAACGCCACCGCGGCCCTGACGACCTCGGCGCTGCGGGGCGCCGTCGCTGCCGCGGCGTCCAGTGGCGCGCGCACCTTCGAGGCGGCCGCCCTCGTCACGGCCGGTTCGCTGGGCGACGACGACCTGGCCGTCCTGCGCGAGTTCGGGACCGGCGTACCCGTGCACGTCGCCGGACCGGATGGTCTGCTGCGCGAGACCCGCTCGACGTGAGGCTGGCCGCGCCGCGGCGCGTTCCGGCACACTGGTGGCCATGACCTACCGCTCGGGCTTCGCCTGCTTCGTCGGGCGGCCCAACGCGGGCAAGTCCACGCTCACCAACGCCCTCATCGGGCAGAAGGTCGCGATCACCTCCTCGCGGCCGCAGACCACCCGGCACGCGATCCGTGGCGTCGTCCATCGCGACGACGCCCAGCTCGTGCTCGTCGACACCCCCGGGCTGCACAAGCCGCGGACGCTGTTGGGCGAGCGCCTCAACGACCTGGTGCGCGAGACCTATGCCGGCGTCGACGTGATCTGCTTCTGCGTCACCGCCGACGACAAGATCGGGCCGGGGGACCGCTTCATAGCCGCCGAGCTCGCGCAGGTCACGACCCCCGTCCTGGCGATCGTCACCAAGACCGACCTCGTCACCAAGGACCGGGTCGGTGAGCAGCTGCTGGCGGTCTCGGCGCTGGCCGACTGGGCCGACGTGGTCCCCACCAGCGCGGTCGACGGCTTCCAGGTCCAGCTACTCGCGGACCTGCTGGTCGGCCGGCTGCCCGAGGGACCGATGCTCTACCCGGACGGCGAGCTGACCGACGAGCCGGAGCAGGTCCTGGCCGCCGAGATGATCCGCGAGGCGACCCTCGAGGGCGTCCGCGACGAGCTGCCGCACTCCATTGCCGTGACGATCGAGGAAATGCTGCCCCGCGCCGACCGGCCCGCCGACAAGCCGCTGCTCGACGTCTACGCCACCATCCACGTCGAGCGGGACTCGCAGAAGGCCATCATCTTGGGCAAGGGTGCCTCCCGGCTCCGCGACGTGGGGATCACCGCCCGCAAGCAGATCGAGACGATGCTCGGCACGCCGATCTACCTCGACCTTCGGGTGACCGTCGCCAAGGACTGGCAGCGCGACCCCAAGCAGCTCAAGAAGCTCGGCTTCTGACCCCTTCAGTACAGCTAACCGGCCCGAACCGCCGTGATGACGGGTACGCCGAGATGCCACCCCTGTCCCAGGGTGACGCCCGCGGCCAGCAGGGCCGGCACCTGCTCGGCGACCTCGACTCCCTCCGCGAGAACGACGGCGCCGACCTCGTCGGAGAAGGTCACGAGGGCGCGGACGATCGCCAGCTGACGGGGGCTTTCGTGCACGTCGCGAATGAGGCTGGTGTCGAGCTTGACCACGTCGGGCTGGAGCAGCAGGACGTGCAGCAGGCTGGCGAAGCCGGCCCCGACGTCGTCCACCGCGATCCTCGCCCCGGCGCGACGCAGGGAGGCGAGCACCAGGCGGGTGTCCTCGTAGTCGTCGACGGCATCGTGCTCGGTGATCTCGACGACGACCCGGGACAGGTCGGCGGCGTGCATCAGGGCCAGCACCTGCGGGTCGCGCAGGGAGGCAGGCGAGGCGTTGATGGCCAGGAACTGCTCGCCGGTGAGATCCGCGACGCGGTCGAGGGCCCGCGACAGGGTCTCCCGCTCGAGCTCGAGGCCGAGCCCGTGCAGGCCGGCCGCTCGAAACCACCGGTCGGTCGGGATGCGGCCGGCGAAGCGGGCGAGAGCTTCCTGGCCGACGGTCGCTCCGGTCGCGAGGTCGAGGACGGGCTGCAGCGCGACCTGCATCTCGGCGGCCCCGATCAGGCGAAGGACGTCCACGCGCCCGGGCAGGCCTGCGTGGTCCTCCGGGGTGATGGACAGTCCCGGGAGCAGCGCGGACGAGGCCCGAACCGCGCGCACCTCGGTCTCGAGCTGCCGCCAGCGCCGGGCCTGCCGCAGGTAGCCGCGGGCGCTGAGGACGTACAGGCCCACCGTCGACACCAGCAGCACGACGTCCTCGATGATGAGGCTGGCCCAGGACGTGGGGTCGTGTCGCCCCAAGCTCGTGCCGCGCAGGACGGCGACCACGGGCGTCAGCAGCAGAGCCGCGCCGACCCAGCCCCAGGCGCCGCGATTGCCCTGGGGAGCGCGTCGTCGCCACCACAGGGCAGCCCCGACGCCGGCGGCACCGGCCGCGAACGACAGGCCCCGGCCGAGGTCGGTGACCTCGACCCCACCGGTCTTGACCAGAGGCAGCCGGTAGGCGCCGAGCGTCACGCCCACCAGCAGGACCGTCGGCCCGATCAGGGTGGGGATACCCCTGTGGCGTAACGCCGCCGTGAGGGCCGTCACGGGGAGCACCAGCAGCCAGACCAGCGCCAGCGCCGCCGCCAGCCGCAGGTCGCCCTCGGCGGCGGCCCTGCCGGGGATGGCCTGATCGAGCGAGCGAACCAGCTCGACGGCGAGCAGCAGCCCGAAGCCGCCGGCCATCCAACCCAGCAGTCGGTCCTGGGTCACCGCCGCCTGGACGACCAGCAGGTAGGCCGTCGAGGCCGACAGCAGGCCACCGACAACGTAGAGCAGGGCCAGCAGGTAGGTCGCCGACCCGGCGTTCGGCAGCAGCACCAGCCCGGGGACGGCCAAGGTCAGGGCGACGCCGATCACGAGGGCCAGGCTGGCGGGACCGCCTACCCAGGTCTCGGGGGGCTGGGGTGGGAGGGCCCAGCGGCCAGGTCGCTCGACCAGGCTGCTCGGCACGTGCACCCCCGCTGTCTCGGCGGGCCGCCGTCCGCGCACCCGGAGGTCAACCCTGCCACGCGCGGCGCCCTGCCGGAGGGACGTCGGAGGACTAGCGTGGCAGCGTGAGCCTCTACCGGGACGAAGGTGTCGTCCTTCGCGTACAGAAGCTCGGCGAGGCCGACCGGATCATCACCGTCCTGACTCGCCGCAACGGCCGCGTGCGGGCGGTGGCCAAGGGCGTCCGTCGTACCCGCTCGAAGTTCGGGTCGACCGTCGAGCCCTTCAGTCACGTCGACCTGCAGCTCTACGCGGGGCGCAACCTCGACATCGTCAACCAGGCCGAGAGCCTCACGTCCTACGGCGCGCAGCTCGTCGGCGACTACCGCCGCTACACCGCCGGGACGGCGGTGCTCGAGACTGCCGAGCGGCTGACCGCGGAGGAGAGGGAGCCGGCGCTACGGCTGTTCCTGCTCGTGATCGGTGCGCTTCGGGCGCTGACCGAGCGCGACCCGTCGCTGGTGCTGGACGCGTTCCTGCTGCGGGCGATGTCGGTCAGCGGCTACGCCCCGGCACTGCTCGACTGCGCCCGCTGCGGAGCTGCCGGACCGCACCGCGCCTTCTCGGTGCCCGCCGGCGGCACCGTCTGCGTCACCTGCCGGCCATCCGGGTCGGCCTCGCCGGCCCCCGCGACTCTGGCCCTCATGGCCGACCTGATGGCGGGGGACTGGGAACCGGCGGAGGCCTCCGATGCCCGCACCCGCCGCGACGCCAGCGGGCTCGTCGCGGCCCACCTGCAGTGGCACCTGGAGCGTGGGCTGCGGTCCCTGCCGCTCGTCGAGCGGGTGTGAGCGTCCGCCGGCCCACGCCGCACCCGTCCGGGGCGACGCCGCCGACGCTGCACGTCGTGCCCCGGCACGTCGCCATCGTGATGGACGGCAACGGAAGGTGGGCCAAGGAGCGCGGCCTGCCGCGCACTGCCGGGCACGAGGCGGGGGAGGCCGCGCTGTTCGACTGCGTCGAAGGCGCCATCGAGGTCGGCGTCCGGTGGGTCTCGGCGTACGCGTTCTCGACCGAGAACTGGAAGCGCAGCCCGGACGAGGTGCGGTTCCTCATGGGCTTCAACCGGGACGTGATCCGTCGCCGCCGCGACGAGATGCACGCCCTGGGTGTGCGGGTCCGCTGGGCCGGCCGACGGCCGAGGCTCTGGCGGTCGGTCATCGCCGAGCTGGAGCAGGCTGAGCAGCTCACCGAGCGCAACACCGTGTGCACCTTGACGATGTGCGTCAACTATGGCGGCCGGGCCGAGATCGCCGACGCCGCAAGGCTTCTGGCCCTCGACGTTGCGGCCGGCAAGGTCAAGCCGGACCGCATCGACGAGAAGGTCCTCGCCCGCTACCTCGACGAGCCGGACATGCCCGACGTCGACCTGTTCCTGCGCACGTCGGGGGAGCAGCGCACGTCCAACTTCCTGCTCTGGCAGTCGGCCTATGCCGAGATGGTGTTCGTCCCGGAGCTGTGGCCGGACGTCGACCGGCGGGTGCTGTGGCGGGCCTGCCAGGACTACGCCAGCCGTGACCGCCGGTACGGCGGCGCCGTACCGAACGCCCACGCCGCTGCCGACCCCAACCCCGCTGCCGACCCCAACCCCGCTGCCGACCCCAACCCCCTGTTGCGTCCTAGCCCCTGAGCGTGGCCGTTGGGGCAGTTCCTCGGACGCACGGGTCAGCGGTGGGTCGGTCAGCGGCAGGTGGCGCAGGTGCCGAACACCTCGAGGGTGTGGCTGACATCGTCGTACCCGTGCTCGGCGGCGACCGCGTCGGCCCAGGCCTCCACGGCCGGCCCGGTGACCTCGACGGTGGCGCCACAGGCGCGGCACACCAGGTGATGGTGGTGGTCAGCGCCGACGCACCGCCGGTAGACCGCCTCCCCGTCGCCGGTACGCAGGACGTCGACCTCGCCGGCGTCGGCGAGGGCCTGCAGGTGCCGGTAGACGGTGGTCAGGCCGACCGACTCGCCCAGGTGGCGCAGGGTGTCGTGCAGAGCCTGGGCGCTGGCGAAGCCCTCGGTACGCGACAGGGCATCGGCCACCGCCGTCCGCTGGCGGGTCGGCCTCACCGGGCCACCGCCCTGCGCGCGCCACCGAGAACGACGAAGACCAGGAACACCCCGAGGGCAAGGACGACGGTCGCGGCCCCAGGGGCGACGTCGAGGTAGAAGGCCATGACCAGGCCGCCGACGGAGGCAGAGGCACCGAGGGCGCAGGCCCCGAGCAGGGTCGTGCGGAACGAGCGGGTCAGCTGCTGGGTGGTGGCGACGGGCACGACCATGAGGGCGCTGACGAGCAGCAGCCCGACGACCCGCATCGCGACGGTGACGGTCACGGCTGCGGTCACCGCGACCAGGATGTTGAGGAACCGCACCGGAAGTCCGGAGACGCGGGCGACCTCCTCGTCCTGGCAGACCGCGAACAGCTCGCGGGCGAAGACCGCCACGATCGCGAGGACGGCAACGCCCAGACCCACGATGACCAGGAGGTCGGACGTCGTGACGTTGGACAGCGACCCGAACAGGTAGCCGACGAGGGCCCCGGGGGTGCCGCCCGGTGACAGGCCGATGAGCAGGACACCACCGGCGATCCCGCCGTAGAAAAGCAGCGCGAGGGCGACGTCGCCGCTGGCCCGACCCCGCTCGCGGACCAGCTCGATGGCGACGGCGCCGACGATCGCGACGACGATCGCGGTGAGGACCGGTGCGGTCCCGAGCAGGAAGCCCAGGGCCACCCCGGTGAGGGCGATGTGGCCGATGCCGTCGCCCATCAGGGACAGTCGGCGCTGGACCAGGAAGGTCCCGATGGCAGGCGCGGCGAGACCGACCAGCACAGCCGCGACGAGGGCACGTCGCATGAAGTCGTAGGCGAAGATGCTCATCCCAGCCCGAACCCGGTGCGCTGCGGCTGCTCGCCGGTGTGCGGGTGGCCGTGCACGTGGGTCGGGTCCGCGTGATGGCCCTCCGGCTGGGGTGGCGGGCCGTCCGAGACCACGTGGCCGTGTGACAGCACCACCGCACGCTCGATCAGCCCGGCCAGCGGTCCGAGCTCGTGGGCGACCAGGACGACGCTGCCACCGGCGTTGCTCAGGTGCCCGAGGGCACCGGCCAGGGTGTCCTGGCTGTCCGCGTCGACGCCGGCGGTCGGCTCGTCCATCACGAGCACCTCGGGCTCGCCGGCCAGCGCGCGGGCGATCGCCACCCGCTGCTGCTGCCCGCCGGACAGGGTGGCGACGGCATCGCGGGTGCGGTCGGCCAGCCCCACGTCCTCGAGGGCGTGCGCGATCGCCCGACGGTCGTCGGCGCCGTACCGCCTGAACCGGGAGACCCGACCGGTGCGTCCGCTGGCGACGACCTCCCCGACGGTGGCCGGGACGCCGCCGCCGACGGCGAGGCGCTGCGGCACGTAGCCGAGCCGGGGCCATTCCCGGAAGCGGCCGATCGGGGTACCGAACAGCTCCAGGTGGCCGGCGGCCAGCGGTACCAGCCCGACGAGGCTACGGACCAGGGTGGTCTTGCCGGACCCGTTGGCGCCGAGGATCGCGACGAACTCGCCGGCCTCGACGCGGACGTCGACCTCGTCGAGGATGCGGCGACCGCCGAGGACGACCTGACCCCCGGTGAGGAGGAAGACGGGGGCAGTCATGCGCAGCCGAGCGCGGTGTGCAGGGCGGCGGCGTTGCGGCGCTGGACGGTGAGGTAGCTGTCGCCAGACCGGACGCCCTCCACGGGGTCGAGGACGGCTGTCGTGGCTCCGATCTCGGACGCGACGGTCCTGGCGACCTTGGGGTCGATGAGGGACTCGAAGAAGATGGTCGTGACCCCGTTCCTGCTGGCGAAGTCGGCGACCTCGGCGATCTTTCGCGGCGAAGGCTCCGCGTCGGGGGTGAGCCCGCTGATGCCTCGCTGGACGAGACCGTAGCGAGCCGCCAGGTAGCCGAAGGCGCTATGGCTGGTCACGATGTCCTTGCGGACGCAGCCGGTCAGCGAGGTGTGGAACAGCTGGTCCAGTGCCCCGAGCTCGGATGCGACCGTCGCCGCTCGGCTCTCGTACGCCGCAGCGTGCGCTGGGTCCTTCCTGCCGAGGCGGCCGGCGAGCGCCGATGCGGCCGCCTCCATCCGGACCGGGTCGAGCCAGATGTGTGGGTCCTTGCCGGTCGCCTCCTTGCCGCCGACGAGGGGCTGCTGGGTGACGACCCTCCCGAGGTCGAAGCCCTGCTTGCCGCCCCCCAAGGCGTCGTCGACGGCCGCCTGGAACCCCTTGAGGTAGATCACGACCGCGGCCTGCTCGACGGTCCCGACCTCGCGTGGGGACAGCTCGATGTCGTGCGGCTCTGCCCCGGGCTTGACCAGGTTCGTGACCACGACGTCGGGCCCCCCCACCTGCTCGGCGAGCCAGGCGAACGGGTAGGCCGACGCCACCACGGCGAGCCTCCCGTGCAGGGCGGGGCCGCGGGACACGCAGCCCGTGAGGAGGCCCGTGAACGCCAGGGTACAGGCGAGCGTCCGTCGCATTTTCTGATAGAACTACTTATGAAAACGGTTGTCAAATTCAACAAGGTCAGATGAGGAACAGGACCGCCCGTACGACGACCAGGGCCACGACGGCCGACCTGATCGCGCGGGAGGCGGCATCCAGCGCGGGCCAGGCGAGGAACAGCAGCAGCCCGAGCAGCACGGCGAGCACCAGCAACAGCAGCGCCCCGACCGGCCCACCCGCGGCCAGACCCCCGAGGAGCAGGGCCAGCACGACCAGGAACGGCACGGCGCGGGGGAGCCGGGACAGCAGAACGACCATCGGGCCGAGCCGCAGCTCGACCGCGCGACGGGGAAAGGGGGTCACGTGACCAGCCTGCCACCGGCCTGCCCTAGCCTCGGGAGGTGATCGTGATGACCCGTTTCGACGTACCCGCAGACGGTGCCGCCGAGTTCCTTCCCAGGGCCCAGGCCGCCCTGGCGGCCTTCGCCGCGCGACCGGGCTTCGTGCGGGGCCGGGTCGGGAGGGCAGCCGACGACCCGACGGCCTGGCTCCTGATGACCGAGTGGGACGGTGTCGGGGCCTACCGGCGAAGCCTCTCTGCGTACGACGTGAAGGTCGAGGCCGCCCCGCTGCTCGGGCTGGGGCGGGACGAGCCGAGCGCCTTCGAGGTGCTTCTCGCCGAGGACGCCGCCCAGCCGTTGGTGGCGAGCCCCAGCCGCCGGGCCGCCGACGCCGCCACCTCCCGGATCGGCGACAGCTCGGGCCCGTCCTCCAGCGACCTCTGACATCGACCTGCAAGGAGCGGCATGCACCATCCCGTGACCGCGTCGAGGGCTCTTACCCTGGCCGCGCTGCTCCCCCTGCTGCTCGGGATCGCCGCCTGCGGCAGCAGCAGCGACAAGGGCTCGTCGTCCCCCAAGGCCGAGGACAAGACCTGCGGCGCCCTGCCGACCTCCGACCCCACGGCGAAGCTCCCACCCGGCTTCCCCGCCGTCGACGGCCAGGTGCTCTTCGAGCCGAGCCTGCAGGGCAAGACGGCCATCGTGTTCGGCCTGGTCGACCAGAGCGGCTTCGTGGCCTTCCGCGACGCCTACGCCGACCAGCTGAAGGCCGCCGGCTGGACCATCGACGGGACCGACCAGGAGTCGGTCGAGGCCGAGATCTCCTTCTCGAAGTCCCCGCCGCTCATCGCCGGCACGGTCAAGGTGGAGCCGCTCTGCAAGGGTCACCTCACGGTCCGCTACAAGCTCAGCAGCTGACGGGCCGCGCCGCTGTTGCACCCAGGTCGTAGGGTCGTGTCACACCCACCGTCCGCCAGCCGGCTGGGCTGAACCCTGGAGAGCTCACGCATGGCCAAAGCGCCCGACCGCATGGATACGATCGTGAGCCTCTGCAAGCGCAGGGGTCTGGTCTTCCCCTCGAGCGAGATCTACGGAGGCCTTCGCGCCTCCTGGGACTACGGCCCCCTCGGCGTGGAGCTCAAGAACAACATCAAGCGCCAGTGGTGGAAGTCCGTGGTGCAGGGCCGCGACGACGTCGTGGGCCTCGACTCCTGCGTCATCCTCGCCCGTGAGGTGTGGGAGACCAGCGGCCACGTCGCGACGTTCAGCGACCCGCTGACCGAGTGCACGTCCTGCCACAAGCGCTATCGCGCCGACCACCTCGAGGAGGCGCAGCCGGGAAAGGACCTCGAGCAGATCGCCTGTCCCAACTGCGGTAACCGCGGCACGTTCACGGCGCCGAAGAACTTCAGCGGCCTGCTCAAGACCTACCTTGGCCCGGTGGAGGACGAAAGCGGCTTGGCCTACCTGCGTCCCGAGACCGCGCAGGGCATCTTCATCAACTTTCTCAACGTGCAGCAGTCCTCACGCAAGAAGCCGCCGTTCGGCATCGGCCAGATCGGCAAGAGCTTTCGCAACGAGATCACGCCCGGCAACTTCATCTTCCGCACCCGCGAGTTCGAGCAGATGGAGATGGAGTTCTTCGTCAAGCCCGGTGAGGACGAGACCTGGCACCAGTACTGGATCGACACCCGGTTGGCGTGGTTCACCGACCTCGGCGTCGACCCGGAAAACCTGAGGCTGTTCGAGCACCCGAAGGACAAGCTCAGCCACTACTCCAAGCGCACGGTGGATATCGAGTACCGGTTTAACTTCGCCGGGACCGAATGGGGTGAGCTCGAGGGCATCGCCAACCGCACGGACTACGACCTCAGGGTCCACGGTGAGGCGACGGGCAAGGACCTGTCGTTCTTCGACCAGGAGGCCGGAGAGCGCTTCATCCCGTACGTCGTCGAACCCGCGGTCGGCGTGGACCGCAGCGCGCTGGTGTTCCTGCTCGACGCCTACCACGAGGACGAGGCCCCCAACGCCAAGGGCGTGATGGAGAAGCGGGTCGTCCTCAAGCTCGACGCCCGCCTCGCGCCCATCAAGGCGGCGGTGCTCCCACTGTCCCGCAATGCGGACCTGTCACCGGTCGCCAAGGACCTCGCGGCGCGGCTCGGCAAGCACTGGAACGTCGACTTCGACGACGCCGGCGCGATCGGCAAGCGCTACCGCCGCCAGGACGAGGTCGGGACGCCCTTCTGCGTCACCGTCGACTTCGACACCCTCGACGACCGGGCTGTCACGGTCCGCTCGCGTGACACGATGTCGCAGGAACGGGTCTCCCTCGACCAGGTCGAGCGCTACCTCAACGACCTACTCGGTCCGCTCTAGGCCATGGCGACACACAAGTACGTCTACGACTTCGCCGAGGGCAGTCGTGACATGAAGGACCTGCTCGGCGGCAAGGGCGCGAACCTCTGCGAGATGACCAACCTGGGCCTGCCCGTCCCGCCCGGTTTCGTGATCACCACAGAGGCCTGTACGGCGTACCTCGGCGGCGGCGACGTGCCCGCTGAGCTGGCCGCCGAGGTCACCGGGCACCTGACCGCACTCGAGGCGCGGATGGGCCGGAAGCTCGGCGGGGCAAGCGATCCGCTGCTCGTGAGCGTCCGTTCGGGAGCGAAGTTCAGCATGCCCGGGATGATGGACACCGTCCTCAACATCGGCCTCAACGACGACAGCGTCCGCGGTCTGGCGGAGCAGGGCAACGAGCGCTCCGCCTGGGACTCCTACCGGCGTCTGATCCAGATGTTCGGCAAGACCGTGCTGGGCGTCGACGGCGAGCTGTTCGAGCACGCCCTCGATGCGGCCAAGAAGTCCAAGGGGGTACGGAGTGACCTCGACCTCGACGCCACCGACCTGCGGGTCCTCGTCGACGCCTTCAAGGCGATCGTCCAGGAGGCGACCGGGGAGCCGTTCCCGCAGGACTCGCGGGTTCAGATGGATCTCGCGACGAAAGCCGTCTTCGACTCCTGGAACGGTGAGCGCGCGCGGTTGTACCGCCGGCAGGAGCGCATCCCGGCCGACCTCGGTACGGCCGTCAACGTCTGCTCGATGGTGTTCGGCAACCTCGGGATGGACTCCGGCACCGGCGTCGCCTTCACCCGCGACCCGGGCAGTGGCGCCCAGGGCGTCTACGGCGACTACCTGCAGAACGCACAGGGCGAGGACGTCGTCGCCGGAATCCGCAACACCATGCAGCTGCAGGACCTCGAAGGTCTCGACAAGGACGCCTACGCCCAGCTGATGTCGATCATGGCGACGCTGGAGCAGCACTACCTCGACCTGTGCGACATCGAGTTCACGATCGAGCGCGGGCACCTGTGGATGCTGCAGACCCGCGTCGGCAAGCGCACCGCGGGGGCGGCGTTCCGGATCGCGACGCAGCTCGTCGACGAGGGTCTGATCAGCCTGGACGAGGCCCTGCTCCGCGTCACGGGCGCCCAGCTGATGCAGCTGATGTTCCCCCGTTTCGGTGACACCTCGGGCGCGGACAAGCTCACCGAGGCGATGGGCGCCTCGCCGGGTGCCGCCGTGGGCAGGGTGGTCTTCACCTCCGAGGACGCTGTCGCGTGGAAGGCGCGAGGGCAGGACGTCATCCTGGTCCGCCGGGAGACCAACCCCGACGACCTCGCCGGGATGATCGCCGCTCAGGGCATCCTCACGTGCCGTGGCGGCAAGACCAGCCATGCAGCCGTCGTCGCCCGAGGGATGGGCAAGACCTGCGTCTGCGGCGCGGAGGAGCTTGAGGTCGATGCCAAGGAGGGCACGATCACCATGCCCGACGGCGCCGTGGTCCGGGAGGGTGACGTGCTGTCGATCGACGGCACCAGCGGCGAGGTCTTCGTCGGTGAGGTCGCGGTCACGCCGAGCCCGGTCGTGCAGTACTTCGAAGGCGTGTTGGCTCCCGAGGACGGTGACGACCTGGTGCAGGCGGTACACCGGCTGATGGGCCACGCCGACAGCGTGCGCAGGCTGAGGGTCCGGGCCAACGCAGACGCGGCTGCCGACGCGTTGCGGGCACGACGCTTCGGTGCGCAGGGAATCGGGCTGTGCCGCACGGAGCACATGTTCCTCGGTGAGCGCCGCCAGCTCGTCGAGACCCTGATCGTCAGCGAAACGCCCGAGGAGCAGGAGCAGGCCCTGGCCGCCCTGCTCCCACCGCAGCGCGATGACTTCGTCGACATCCTTCGCGCCATGGATGGGCTGCCCGTCACGGTGCGGCTGATCGACCCGCCGCTGCACGAGTTCCTGCCCGACCTGACGGAGCTGACGGTCGAGGTCGCGGTTGCTGAGGCCCTGGGCCAGACACCTGACCGGTCCCGTGTCCGGCTGCTCGAGGAGGTGCGCCGGCTGCACGAGATGAACCCGATGCTCGGCCTGCGGGGGGTTCGCCTCGGCCTGGTGATCCCTGGGCTGTTCGCGCTGCAGGTGCGAGCCCTCGCGGAGGCGGCCAAGCTGCTCAGGGACGAGGGCCTCGACCCGCGCCCTGAGGTGATGGTCCCGCTCGTCGGCGCCGTACAGGAGCTGGAGCTGGTGCGGGAGGAGGCCGAGGCGATCTTGGCCGAGGTCGGGGTGACCGCACCGATCGGGTCGATGATCGAGCTGCCCCGGGCGGCGCTGACGGCCGACTTGATCGCCGAGGCCGCCGAGTTCTTCTCCTTCGGCACCAACGACCTCACGCAGACGACCTGGGGCTTCAGCCGCGACGACGTCGAGGCCGCCTTCTTCAGCCGCTACCTCGATCTCGGGATCTTCGGGGTCAGCCCCTTCGAGTCCCTGGACCGCGACGGGGTCGGACAGCTCGTCCGCACCGCCTGCGAGCGCGGCCGTGCGGCCCGCCCGGACCTGCACCTGGGGGTGTGCGGCGAGCACGGCGGCGACCCCGACTCCGTGCACTTCTTCCACGACGTGGGCCTCGACTACGTCAGCTGCTCGCCGTTCCGGGTTCCCATCGCGAGGCTGGAGGCCGGTCGCGCCGCCCTCAAACCGAGCACCAGCGACACGAGGTAGCAGTGTTCCTGCTGCTGTTCTCCAAGACCGTCCGGAGGGTCCTGGCGGTCCTCATCCTGTTGCCGCTGCTCGTCCTGGGCGGCACGGCCGCGCGCGTCTGGTGGGTCGCCCGGCAGGACGACCGGACCACCTCCGACGCCATCGTCGTCCTGGGAGCCTCGCAGTTCGACGGCCGCCCCAGCGAGGTCTTCAAGGCCCGGCTTGACCATGCGAAGGCCCTGTACGACGCCCACGTCGCCCCGCGGATCGTCACCGTCGGTGGTGGAGCCCCCGGCGACCGCTTCACCGAGGCGCAGGCCGGCGAGAAGTACCTCAGGGCGCATGGGGTCACCTCCGTCGTGGCCGTCGGTGTCGGGCGGAACACGTTGCAGTCGCTCAGGGCGCTCAAGGTCGAGTTCACGAAGAATGGATGGACATCAGCGGTGCTCGTGACTGACCCTTGGCACTCGCTGCGCTCGCGCCGGATGGCGACCGACCTCGGTATCAGGGCTGTGACGTCGCCGACTCGGACCGGGCCCGCCAACTCAAGCCGGGGCACCGAGCTGCGCTACGTCGCCCGCGAGACCGCCGCCTACCTCTACTACCGGGTGTTCCACCGCAGCAGCGAAGCCGGTCCGCGGGCTGTCTGAGGCAGCAGATCGCCCCGGGCGTCTCGGGAAAAGCACCTGACAGATGACGGGTACCGGGCCTAGCCTGGTGGCATTCGTCGTTCCGGAAGGAGGTGGGTCGTCATGGTTGCCTGCGTGCGTTCTCGTGACCCACTCCGCGGGGCAGCTCTCTGAGGCTGCCTCCACCCGGAAGGCTGCTGCGTTGCTGTTCCCTGCTGTCCGTGACGGACTCGTCCCGGCTCTGCTCACCCGCGTCGACCGCACCCGCTACGACGTGCTCACCCCCACCGGCGCCCTGCAGGTTCCATCGCTGCCCTCACCGAGGGACCCACTCGAGGCCCCGACCGTCGGCGACTGGCTGGTGCTCTCGCCGGTAGACCGGGAGGTCCTCGAGGTGCTCCCGCGCACCTCGCTGCTGTCCCGGGGCACGGCGAAGGGCACCTCCAGGCCCCAACCGCTCGCGGCCAACGTCGAGGTGGTCCTTGTCTGCCTCGGTCTGTCGGGACCGCTTCCGCTTCGACGGCTCGAGCGGTTCCTCACCCTGGCTTGGGAGAGCGGGGCGACGCCGGTCGTGGTGCTCACTAAGGCTGACCTCTGCGACGACGTCGAGGCCGCCGTCCGGCAGGTGCTGCCGCACGCCCCGGGCTGCGCGGTCGTGGCCGTGAGCGCGTCGACCGGCGAGGTGGGGGCGCTGGCGCCGTACGTGTCCTCGACGCTCGTCCTGCTTGGCGCCTCCGGCGCAGGCAAGTCGACCGTCGTGAACGCCCTGATGGGGTCGGAGGTGATGGGCACGGGCGACATCCGCGACGTCGACGGCAAGGGCCGCCACACCACGACGCACCGCGAGCTGCTGCTGCTGCCGGGCGGGGGCGTCATCATCGACACGCCCGGGCTGCGCGGGGTCTCGCTGCACGGTGCGGACGACGGGTTGGTGCTGGCCTTCTCCGACGTCCAGGACCTTGCTTCCGCTTGCCGGTTCGCTGACTGCGGGCACGTCAGTGAGCCGGGCTGCGCGGTGCTCTCCTCCGTCGTAGCAGGCGATCTCGGCCAGGACCGGGTCGACGCGTGGCGCAAGCTGCAGCGCGAGCTGGCCTTCCAGGCCCAGCGCACCGACGTCCGCCTCAGAGCCGAGGAGAGCCGGCTATGGAAGGCCCGGTCGAAGGAGCAGCGAGCGCGTCCACCGAAACGCTGAGAAACCTCCCGGCCGGCGTGGCGACTGACCGCACCGACCTGGCAGGGACGTAGTTGGATGGGGTCGTGGCATACGACGAGACCGACCGCGAACGGCGCGTGGAGGAGCCCGACCAGCGCCGGGGCCGGACCGCCTTCCAGCGGGACCGGGCCAGGGTCCTGCACAGCGGGGCCTTGCGCCGGCTCGCCGGCAAGACCCAGGTCGTGGAGCCCGACGGGATGCAGGCCCTTGTCCCCCGCACCCGGCTGACCCACTCGCTCGAGTGCAGTCAGGTGGGGCGTGAGCTCGGGGCGTCGCTCGGCTGCGACCCGGACCTGGTCGACACCGCCTGCCTGGCCCACGACCTCGGCCACCCGCCCTTCGGCCACAACGGCGAGATCGCCCTCGACGTCGCGGCCGCCGGGGCGGGAGGCTTCGAGGGCAACGCCCAGTCGTTCCGGCTGCTCACCCGCCTCGAGGTCAAGCTCGACGGCGCAGGTCTCAACCTCACGAGAGCCTCGCTGGATGCCGCCACGAAATACCCCTGGCCCAAGGACGACAACCGAAGGAAGTACGGCGTCTACGTCGACGACCTGCCAGCTTTCGCCTGGGCCCGCTCAGGAGTGCCGCACTCAGGCGTCACCCCGGAAAGCCGTTGCCTGGAGAGTCAGGTCATGGACTGGTCCGACGACGTCGCCTACTCGGTGCACGACCTCGAGGATGGCGTCGTCGGGGGGCTCATCGCGCTGCCCGCCCTGCACGACCCCGACGAGCGACGGGCCGTCTCGGAGCTGGCTGCCGAGCACTACTGCGACGTCCCCGCCGACGACCTGCTCGGCGTCTACACCTCGCTGCTGGCCGAGCCCTGGTGGCCAGGTGACTACCGCGGGACCGGCCGCGACCAGGCCGTGCTGAAGACTGCGACGAGCACCTTGATCGGCCGCTTCTGCCGCGCCGCCGAAAGGTCCACCCGGGAGCGGTTCGGCGACGAGCCGTTGACGCGGTACGCCGCGGATCTCGTCGTACCCGCCTTGGAGCGAGCGGAATGTGCGCTACTGAAGGCCGTGACCATGCGGTACGTAATGGGAAGGCCTGCAGCGCAGGGGATCCAGGAGCGTGAGCGGCAGGTTGTGGAAGAGCTCGTACCGCTGCTGGCCGACCGGGCACCCGGTGAGCTGGAGCCGTTCTACCGCGAGCAGTGGGAGGCCGCGCCCGACGACGTGGCCCGCCTACGCGTCGTCATCGACCAGGTCGCCGTCCTCACCGATGCTGCCGCGCTGTCGGCCCACCGTCGGCTCCACATCGGCTGACGTGTCGGTCATCGCGGGGTGTCGGCGTAGATCCTGACTCGGCGTGAGCAGGCCCACCAGCTGCGAGTTGCCGCCAACGGGCAGGCCCGCGATCATCCTGCGTGACCTTCCGTCCGGGGTCGGACGTCACGATCACCGACACGGTCACCGACCCGATGGCACCCAAGGAGCCTGGCATGAGCAGCTGGCACCTGCGGGACCTGACGGATGCAGACCTTGAGGAGGCGGTGGCGCTCGAGGGTGCCTCGACGACCGTGGGTCAACGCGCCCTGTTCCCCTTGTCGGAGGTCGTCGCCAGCCTCGTCGCGGGCGAGCCCGCTGTCGCCGCCGAGGCAGCCGGACAGATCGTCGGCACCGCCGTCGGGCGGGTGGACCGCGACAGGGGCTGGGTGCTCCGGATCACCATGCACCCGGACTGGCGAGGTCAGGGCCTCGGCAGCGAGCTGCTCGCCCTGCTGGAGCAGCGGCTGGTCGCTGCCGGTGCCCGACGGCTGGTGTGCGCGCTCCCCGAGGGGGAGACGGGTACACAGGCGTTGCTGAACTCGGGCTTCCGGGAACGCCGCGACATCAGCTGGTTCGAGAAGCTGGAGCACGTCCGCCCCCAGGATGTCGACGCTGCCGCAGGTCTGGGTGGGGCGGTACCGCCACCCAACCTGTGGCAGCGCGTCCAGGGGATGACGACCGAGAAGGACCTCATCGAGCGGCGGATCGTGCTCCCACTGTCCGAGCCTTCCCTCGCCGAGGCTCACGGCGTGCGCGAGCCGCGCGCCGTCATGCTCTTCGGGCCACCCGGGACGGGCAAGACGACCTTCGCGCGGGCCATCGCCAGCCGCCTCGGCTGGCCCTTCGTGGAGCTGTTCCCGTCCCGTCTGGCTGCGGGCCTCGGGGGAGTGGCCAGCGGGCTCTCGGAGGCGTTCAACACCCTGGCCGCCATGGAACACGTCGTGGTGTTCATCGACGAGGTCGAGGAGATCGCCGGACACCGGGACGACACGCGTTCGGACGTGGGTGTCGTCAACGAGCTGCTGAAGTCCATTGTGAGCTTTCGGGAGCGACCGCAGCGGCTGCTGGTCTGCGCCACCAACAGCATCGGCAGCATGGACGGCGCGTTCCTCAGGCACGGACGGTTCGACTACGTCCTGCCGATCGGACCGCCCGACCCTGATGCCCGGCTGGCGCTCTGGAGCAAGGCGGTGTCGGACGCCGGCGCGCACGACGTCGACCTTGGCCAGTTGGTGGCGGCCAGTGACGGCTTCACGCCCGCCGACATCGGGCACGCCAGCCAGCAGGTCGCGGCGGCGACGTTCGAGGCGACCCTGTCCAGCGGAACCCGAGTCCGCTCCGGTACGACTGACTACCTGACGGCCATCAGCCACACCCGCCCTACCCTCACCAGGGACGACGTCGAGGCCTTCGGTCACGACATCGCGCAGTTCCAACGGTCCTGACAAGCACCGGCCATCCTGCTCGGCCATGGTGGGCGCAGTCTCCCTGTGACCGGCCAGGACCGGGGACCGCCTCAGAGGCCGAGCTTGCCGGCCAGGCGCTCCAGGTACGCGAGGACGTCCGACTCGCTCCTGTCGGGCAGCCCGAACGCGCACTCGGTCACCCCGATCGAGGCAAGGTGGGCGATCCGGACGGGGTCCGGCCGTGGGCCGAGGGCGGTCACCTCGGGCCGTCCGGCGCGGCCGGCGTCGCCCCAGGCCTTCTGGAGCAGGCCGACCTGGGCGTCGATGTCGGTGTCTTGAGGGGTGGTGATCCAGCCGTCCGCGTGGGCGGCGATCCAGGCGAAGTTCTTCTCGCTGCCACCGGCCCCGATCAACACCGGGACGGGCGACTGGATCGGCTTTGGCCAGGCCCACGAAGGCCCGAACTGCACGAACTCGCCGTCGTAGGAGGCCTCTTCGGAGGTCCACAGGGTGCGCATCGCCCCGAGGTACTCCAGCAGGACGGCGCGGCGGCGGCCGGTCGGGACGTGGTGGTCGCTGAGCTCGTCGGTGTTCCACCCGAAGCCAGCACCGACGGTGACCCGACCACCCGACAGGTGGTCGAGGGAGGCGATCGTCTTGGCCAGGGTGATCGGGTCGCTCTCGACGGGCAGACAGACCGCGGTCGACAGCCGGATGCGCGTGGTGACGGAGGCGGCGGTGGCGAGCGAGACCCACGGGTCCAGGGTCCGCGCGTAGCGGTCGTCGGGGAGCTCCGCCGTACCCGTGCCGGGGTGGAGAGCCTCGCGGCGTACCGGGATGTGGGTGTGCTCCGGGACCGAGAAGGTGTCCAGCCCGACGGCCTCGGCGGCGCGCGCCGCCGAGGCGGGCGTGATGCCTCGGTCGCTGGTGAACAGCACGACGCCGTAGCGCACAGGCCCTCCCTAGAACGTGTTCTAGCGAACCGTACCCTGGTCCGCCGAGCGAACTCGGGTGCAAGACTGTCGCCGTGATCCGTGTGCTGCAGGCCCCCATCCCGCTGCCCTCGCCGGCCCGGGTCGCCGACACCGACGCCGGCACCGGGCCGTTGCGCATCGGCGTTGTTCAGCATGCCTGGCTGGCGGACCCCGACGAGCTCACGGCCTGGCTGCAGGACGCCATCGAGGCCGCGGCCGTGGCCGGCGCGCGCATCGTGTTCCTGCCCGAGCTCACGTTGTCGCGGTACCCGGCGGACGCCCCACCGGACGGCGTCGCCGCCGCGCAGGCCGAGGACCTCGAGACCGGCCCGACGCTCGCGCTGGTCCGGGAGGCCGCGACGCGCAACGCGATCCATGTGCAGGCGTCGCTCTACCGGCACTCGGACGACGACGCCGACGACGGACTGGGCCTGAACACGGCCGTGCTCGTCGACCCGTCGGGCGCCCTTGTCGCGGCCACCGACAAACTGCACATCCCGGTGACGGCGGGCTACTACGAGGACAGGTACTTCCGGGCCGGACCCGCCGGGCCGGCCGACCCGTACCCCGTCTACGCGCCCGACGGACTCGGGGCCACGCGCCTGGGCATGCCGACCTGCTGGGACGAGTGGTTCCCAGAAGTGGCGCGCGCCTATGCCCTCGGCGGAGCCAACGTCGTGGTCTACCCGACCGCGATCGGCTCCGAGCCCGACCACCCGCACTTTGACACCCAGCCGCTGTGGCAGCAGGTCATCGTCGGCAACGGCATCGCCAACGGGTTGTTCATGGTCGTGCCGAACCGCACGGGCGCAGAGCCCCGACCAGACGGTACGGCGGGCAACACCTTCTACGGCTCGTCGTTCGTCAGTGATCCGTACGGGCGGGTCCTCGTGCAGGCTCCGCGGGACGAGCCGTGCGTGCTGGTCGCCGACCTCGACCTCACCCAGAGACAGGACTGGCTGAACCTGTTCCCCTTCCTTCGCACCCGCCGACCTGACACCTACGCGGCGCTGACCCTGCCGGTGGACCCCGACCACCCCTACGGGGCATGACCTGGCGCATGCCGGCGGAGGGCGCACGGCACGAGCGGCTCTGGCTGGCGTGGCCCACGACCGGCTACACCCTCGGTGACACGCCGGCGGAGGCAGAGACCGCGCGCCGGACGTGGGCAGCCGTGGCCAACGCGGCTGCGCAGTTCGAGCCGGTGAGCGTCGTCGTGCACCCGCGCGATCACCAGGTCGCGCCGCGCTACCTCGACTCCGCGATCGACATCGTGTCCCGGGAGATCGACGACGCCTGGCTGCGCGACTCCGGGCCCACCTTCGTGGTGGACGAGCAGGGTGTGCTCGGCGCCGTCACGTGGGTGTTCAACGGCTGGGGCCAGCAGCAATGGGCAACCTGGGACCACGACGCCCTGCTCGCCCCGGCGCTGGCCGAGTGGGCCGATGCCCGCCGCGTCGACTCCGCACTGGTCAACGAGGGTGGTGGCATCCACGTCGACGGTCTAGGCACTGTGCTCGTCACGGAGACGGTCCAACGCGACCCTGGCCGCAACCCGGGAAGCACGCGCGCCGCCATCGAGGACGAGCTCGCCAGGACCCTCGGGGCCACCCACGTCATCTGGCTGCCGCGGGGGCTCACACGGGACTCCGACACCTTCGGTACCCGAGGTCACGTCGACCTCGTCGCGACGATTTCCGCACCCGGCCGCCTGCTCGTGCACGACCAGCAGGACGCGTCGCACCCGGACCACGCCGTCATGGCCCAGGTCCGCGCCGTCCTCGCCGCCTCCGTGGATGTCCGGGGCCTGCCGTTCGAGATCGTCGACCTGCCGGCACCGGCCACCCTGCGCGACGGCGGCGGCTGGGTCGACTACAGCTACGTGAACCACGTGCTCGTCAACGGTGGCGTCATCGCGTGCGCCTTCGACGACCCGCACGACGCCGACGCGGTGGCGGTCCTGCGCGAGGCGTACCCGGGTCGCGAGGTGGTGAGCGTCGACGCGCGTCCCCTGTTCGAGCGCGGTGGCGGTATCCACTGCATCACCCAGCAGCAGCCAGCCGCCCAGACCTAGACTCCTGGGCGTGGCAGGCCGGATCCGGGACGAGAGCATCCAAGCCGTCCGCGAGCGCGCCGCCATCGACCAGGTGATCGTCGAGGCGGGCGTGGCGCTGCGCAACGCCGGTGGCGGCCGGCTCAAGGGGCTCTGCCCGTTCCACGACGAGAAGACCCCGAGCTTCAACGTCAACCCCGCCAACGGTTACTACATGTGCTTTGGCTGCGGCGAGTCCGGCAACGTCATCAGCTTCGTCACCAAGCACGACCACATGTCCTTCCCGGAGGCCGTGGAGCACCTCGCGCGGCGCTACAACGTGGACCTGCAGTACGAGGAAGGCGGCCAGGCGGCCCGCTCCACGACCAGCCAGCGCACCCGGCTGCTGCTCGCCCACAAGGAGGCGTCAGCGTTCTACGTCGACCAGCTCGGCAGCCCCGAAGCCGTGGTGGGAAGGCAGTTCCTCGCCGAGCGGGGCTTCGACCAGGCCGCGGCCCAGACCTACGGCGTGGGCTTCGCCCCGTCGGGGTGGGACAGCCTGACCAAACACCTGATGGCCAAGGGCTTCACCCGAGACGAGCTGCTGACCGGGGGCCTGTCCGGGCAGAGCAGCAAGGGCTCGCTGATCGACAAGTTCCGCTTCCGGCTGCTGTGGCCGATCCGCGACATCGGCGGGGAGGTCATCGGCTTCGGGGCGCGCAAGCTGTCGACGGACCCGGCCGACACCGGACCGAAGTACCTCAACACCTCCGAGACCCCGATCTACAAGAAATCCAGCGTCCTCTACGGCCTGGACCTGGCGAAGAAGGAGATCGCCAAGCGCCGGGAAGCGGTGGTGGTCGAGGGCTACACCGACGTCATGGCCTGTCACCTCGCCGGGGTGCCGACTGCGATCGCGACCTGCGGAACAGCCTTCGGTGCCGACCACATCGCGGTCATCCGGCGGTTGCTCATGGACCAGGACGAGTTCCGCGGCGAGGTCATCTTCACCTTCGACGGTGACGCGGCCGGCCAGAAAGCCGCACTGAAGGCTTTCGGCGACGACCAGCGGTTCGTGACCCAGACCTTCATCGCGGTCAGCCCCGGCGGCATGGACCCGTGCGAGCTGCGCCTGGAACACGGCGACCACGCGGTCCGCGACCTCGTCGCGGCGCGGGTGCCACTGGTGGAGTTCGCGATCAAGGCGGGGCTGTCGCACTACGACCTGGAGACGGTCGAGGGGCGCGTGCAGGCGCTGAACCACGCCGCACCCCTGGTCGCGAAGATCAAGGACCGGGCCCTGCGCCCGGAGTACGCGCGACGGCTCGCCGGCTGGCTCGGCATGGAGGTCGAGCCGGTTGTCGCGAAGGTCGCCGAGGTGACCGGCGACGCGCGGCCCGGGCAGCGCCGCGTCGTCGCGCCCGCGACGGCCGACGCCTCCATCCTCCGCCTCGAGCGGGAGACCCTCAAGCTCGCGGTCCAGACGCCGTACGCGGTGGCGCCGATCTTCGACGAGCTCGACGACGAGGTGTTCGTCGACGCCACTCACCGGCTCGTCCAGGACACGATCCGCAAGGCCGGCGGCGTCAGCCCCGCCGTCGGTGGCGAGGCCTGGGTCGCGACCCTGCTCGAGGCCGCTCCCGACGACACGGTCCGCAAGACCCTGATGGGGCTGGCGGTGGAGGCCCTGCTCAGCGACTGGGAGCCCGAGCGGTACGGCCCGGAGACCCTCACACAGCTGCAGATGCACGCAGCGACGCGGCGGGTCGTCGAGCTCAAGGGCAAGGTGCAGCGGATCAACCCGGTCGACGACGCCGAGCTCTACCACCGTGCCTACACCGAACTCATCGCGCTCGAGCGCACGGTCCGGTCCTTTCGTGAGGCTGCGAGCAACGGCCTGTGAGGCTGCGCCGCAGCACCGTGCCCGACGCCGTCAAGGCGCTCAAGACCAACGAGCGCCGTCTGGCCTGGGGCCTCACCCTCGACGGCACGGTGCTGGTGGCGACGGCGACGGGTCTTCACGCGGGTGCGTCGGTTCTGGCCTGGACCCAGGTCGAGAAGGTGCTGTGGCAGCCGCCGCTGCTCACCCTCGTGGAGACCGCTGAGGTCGAGGGCTCCGGTCTGCGGCACACCTGGGAGCTCACCGAGGACGCCCGCCTGGCCGAGACCGTCCGGGCCGGGGTGACCTCCAGCATCGGCTGGTCGGACCGGCGGGCCCTGGCCCCGGAGGGCGCCGTACGTCTGGTCGGCCGGCGGGTCCCGGGCTTTGAGCTGCTGCAGTGGCAGCTGGTCTTCGAGGCCGGCACCGACCCGCACGACCCGCTGCTGCGCGCCCAGGCCGAGGCGATGGTGCTGGACCTGCGACGCACTCTGGGCTGAGGTCGTACGGTTGCGCGACACGCACTGAAGGAGCACCGATGGGACTGTTGGACAGCATCAGAGGCGAGTTCATCGACATCGTCGAGTGGACCGACGACACCAGGGACACCATCGTGTGGCGCTTCCCGCGACACGACAACGAGATCAAGAACGGCGCCAAGCTCGTGGTCCGCGAAGGCCAGGTGGCGGTCTTCGTCAACGAGGGCACCATCGCCGACGTGTTCTCACCCGGCAGCTATGACCTGGTCACCAAGAACCTGCCGGTCCTGTCGACCCTGAAGGGCTGGAAGTACGGCTTCGACAGCCCCTTCAAGGCCGAGGTCTACTTCGTGGCGACCCGGCAGTTCACCGACCAGAAGTGGGGGACGCAGAACCCGGCGATGATGCGCGACCCCGAGTTCGGCATGGTGCGGGTGCGCGCCTTCGGGACCTACTCCTTCAAGGCCGACGACCCGGCCGTGCTGCTGCGGGAGCTGGTCGGCACCGACCCTGCCTTCAAGACCGACGAGGTCGACGAGTTCATCCGCCAGTCGGTCGTCAGCCGCGTCGTCAGTGCCCTCGCCACCAGCGGCGTCGCGGTCCTTGACCTCGCCGCGCACCAGAACGAGATCGCCGACAAGCTCGCCACGGTGATCAGCGAGGACCTCAAGCACCTCGGCCTGCAGCTCCCGCGCTTCGTCATCGAGAACGTCAGCCTCCCTCCCGAGGTCGAGGCGATGATGGACAAGCGCACAGAGATGGGCGTGCTCGGCAACCTCGACCAGTTCGCGAAGTTCCAGGCCGCGTCCGCGATCACCGACGCGGCGCAAAACCCCGGTGGCCTGGCCGGCGCGGGCGTCGGCATCGGCATCGGGGCGACCCTCGGCGCGCAGCTCGCCCAAGCCCTGCAGCCGACTGCCGTCAACGTGCCCGCCCCCGCCTCGCCTGTTGCCGCCACGCCGCCGCCGCTGCCCGGAAGCACCCAGTGGTACGTCGGGATCGACGGGCAGCAGGTCGGGCCGCTGGCCCCGGCCGAGGTCGCAACCCGCGCCGGGGTCACTGCCGACACGCTGGTCTGGAAGGCCGGGATGGCTGCCTGGACCCGGCTCGGTGACGTTCCGGAGCTGCAGGGAACGACCCCGCCCCCGCTGCCTTGACCCTCGAGCCGACCCCCCCGTCGACCCCCCCGTCGACACCCCCCTCGACACCCCCGCCAGGGCTGCCGGCGCCGACACCCGGGCCAGCCGGCACGCAGCACCAGTACGCATGCCCCTCGTGCGGGGCGGCGCTCGAGTTCGCGCCCGGCACCGCGGGGTTGAGATGCCCCTACTGCGGGGCAACGCTCGAGATCGCCGCTCCTGCAGCCGGCAGCAGCAAGCTCGACTTCGTCGCGTACAGCGCGAAGGCCCGCACTCCGGTGGCGGAGCTGCCGCCGTTCAGCCTGTCCTGCCGTAACTGCGGGAGCGCCCAGCAGACCACTGCGCTGGCCGGTCGGTGCTCGTCCTGCCGCGGGCCGATCGTCGTCAGCGACGATGTCGGCGGCCAGCTGAAGGCCCCGGACGGGATTGTGCCGTTCGTCGTGGACCAGGCGCACGCGCTCGTCGCGTTCAAGGCGTGGGTGTCCTCGCGCTGGTTCGCGCCCACCAAGCTCAAGAAGGTCGGGACGACCGAGTCGATGCGCGGAACCTACCTGCCGCACTGGGGCTTCGACGACCGGACGACGACCGACTACATCGGTCGGCGCGGTGAGCACTACTACACGACCGAGTCCTACACGACGCAGGAGAACGGCCGCACGGTGACCCGTACCCGGCAGGTGCAGCACACCCGTTGGTACCCCGCGTCCGGCAGGGTGAGCCGCGACTTCGTCGACGTGCTGGAGGTGGCGGTCAGCCAGCCCGACCGGGAGACCCTCGACAAGCTCGGGCCGTGGTCGAGCGCGGCCGCGACGGGCTTCGAGGCGCAGTACCTCGCCGGCTTCGACGCGCCCCGGTACGACGTCGAGGTCGAGCAGGGATTCGGCGCGGCGAGGCAGTACATGGCCTCGGTCATCGAGGGTGACTGCCGGTCCGACATCGGCGGCGACGAACAGCAGGTCTCCTCGATGCAGACCTCTGACGCGGACGTGTTGTTCCGGCTGCTGCTGCTGCCGCTGTGGGTCGCGACCTATGTCCTCTCGGGCGCGGTCTTCGACGTCTACGTCAACGCCAACACCGGCAAGGTCATCGGTGAACGCCCTTACAGCTGGGTCAAGATCTCGGCTGCAGTGATCGCTGCCCTGCTGGTGATCGGCACGGTCGTGCTCGTCTACCAGTCGACCCGGTAGCCGGTCAGTCCTCCGGGGACTCGTCGAAGGCCTGCTGCCGCTCGGACCCGGTGTCGAAGAACGCGTCGAGGTACTCGTCCGGCTCCAGCTGGCTCGAGCGCATCAGCGAGAAGACCTCCGCGCCTTGCGTCGGGGCGTCGTACAGCAGGTAGGCCTGGGCGATCTCGAGGTACTCGTCCTCGTCGCCCGCGTAGTCCTCGGCCTCCGCCTCGGCGAGGGCGATGGCCTCCTCGACCGACGTTGCCTGCCACAGCGTGATGCGCTCCTCATACAGCTGCTCGTCCGGTACGACGTCGTCGCCGGTGTGGGTCCACGCCGAACGGAAGATGCATCGCACGGCGTACCAGGAGGGGTCCATACGGCGAGGGTGCCGCACCCAGGCGTCCCTGTCAGCGGTGGGATAGTCGGGGCGCGGCCACCAGGCCCGTCCCGGCCAGGCCGATGAGGACCCCGGCCAGGAGTGAGAGCGCGGTGGGCACATGGGCGGACTGTGACGCCGGCAGTGCCCGGGGTGCCGCGGAGGGGAGGGGGGACGCGGTCGGCGGACCGGACGGGGGCGTTGCCGTGGGTGTCGCTGTGGGTGTCGCTGTGGGTGCGGCGGTGGGCGTTGCTGTCGGCGTTGCCGGGGGCGGAGGCGGCCCGCCGGTGGGCGAGGCGACGGGCTGGTGGATGGCGACCATCGGAGGGTTGGTGCGGGTCTGCATGAACGGCGTCGGCAGGGGGGGCGGCGCTTTCGTGGGGGTGACAGCCGGGGCCGAACTCAGGGCGGCGCGGACGTCGATGACTCCCGCGCCGGCGCCGGACAGCGGTCGGGCGGTCCCGGTGATCCGGTCCATGACCTGGCGGCCGGTGCGGCCCGGCTGCTGGGCGAGCAGCAACGCCGCCAGGCCCGCGACGTGCGCGGCTGCCATCGACGTACCGGCGGCGACGGCGTACTGACCTCCGGGGTACAGAGAGGTCACGCAGCGTGCCTGGGTGCAGCCACCGCGGGAGGTCGGCTGGCCTCCTGGTGCAGCCACCGACACGCCCGTACCGTGCTGGCTGTAGGTGGCGAGCTGGCCGCTCGGTCCGGTGGCGGCCACGATCAGGGCGTCGCTGCCGTAACCCTGGGCGACCGGCAGGTCGGAGTTGCCCGCGGAGAAGACCACGACGACCCCAGCCTTGGCCGCTTCGTGCACAGCTCTCGGGATGGCACCCGAGGACGACATTCCTGGCACGTCGGGCCCCAGGGACAGATTCAGGACCTTGACGCCGTGGTGGACCGCGTAGCGGATCCCCGCGGCCACGTCGTCGGGCGTCCCGAGGCACTCGCCCTTGCTGTTCGCCCTCAGGACCTGCACCGGCAGGAGGCGCGCCTTCGTGGCAACACCGAACGAGGACGAGGCGACCGTGCCCGCGACATGGGTGCCGTGGGTGCAGGTGTCCCGAAGCTGACCGCGGCGACAGGTGCCGCCCACGCAGTCGACGGCGCCGGTGGCGCGGCCTTCGAAGTCGGGGTGCGAGGTGTCCACCCAGCTGTCCAGCACCGCGACGAGGACGCCGGCGCCGCCTCGGCCGGCGGCCTGACCGTCGTACAGGTGGATCTGGGTGCCGTGCCAGGTGACCTCCTGGGTACGGCCGGCGGCGGAGGCGCCGGATCCCAGAGCCAGCGCTGCCAACACGGCAGCGGACACGGCAAGGCGCAGGGAGGTCACACCACAACGGTACGGGTTCCGGAGCCGTGAGCGGGGGTGCGACGCCGCCCCGGGCAGGTGGCCGTCAGCCAGCGAGGGCCCGCTCTGCCGGCATGCGCAACAGCTGCAGGACCGCTGCCTCGACCCGCCCCTGCGTCGCAGGCTGCCCGACCGTGACCCCGTCGCCGAGCAACCGCAGGTCCTTGCGGACGGTCATTCCTTGGTCGTAGAGGTCGATGACCCGCGGGTCGATGTAGGAAGCGCGGCACACTGCGGGGGTGTTGCCGAGATAGTGGGCCACCTCCTGCACAACACGGGTCACCGCTCGCTTGCGCGCTGTCACGGAGTCGGCGTCTGTCGAGACCGCGAGCCCGACGGCCGCGAGCACCGTTGCGGACCATGTGCGGAAGTCCTTTGCCGTGAAGTCACCTCCCGTCAGGGCCTGCAGGTGACCGTTGATGTCGCCGCTGCGGACGTCGACCCAGCGGGTGCCTTCCTTCCATGCCAGCAGCTCCTGGCCACCGCCTCGCCGGCGCTTCAACGCCTGTACGACGGAAGCGACCTCCGGCTCCACCAGGGACTGCACCCGGTGCTTGCCGCTCTTCGCCGTGTAGTCGAAGGTCACGACGCCCTGGGAGATGGTCACGTGCTCCTTGCGCATCGTGGCCAACCCGAAGGTCTGGTTGCGGGCGGCGTACTGCTCGCTGCCGATCCGGAAGAAGCCAAGGTCAAGGAGTCGGACCGAGCAGGCCAGCACCCGCTCGCGGGTCAAGCCGTCAGACCCCAGGTCGGTGCAGACTCGCTCGCGGACCTGCGGCAGCAGTGCACCGAAGTCCAGTACCCGCTCGTGCTTGGCGAGGTCGCGAGCCAGCCGCCAGTCGTCGTGATAGCGGTACTGACGGCGCCCGGCGGCATCGAGACCGGTGGCCTGCATGTGCCCGTGGGGGAGCGAGCAGATCCAGACGTCGTCCCATGCCGGTGGCAGGACGAGTGCGTCGATCCGGGCGCGCGTGCCCGGATCGACCGGGGACCCAGCGGCGTCGAGGTAGCCGAACCCACGGCCGCGTCGTACCCGCGTGATCCCGGCGGAGCTGGGGCTCACCCGACGCAGCCGTGCCACGGTCAGACCTCGATCTCGGGCTCGACGCCGGCTCCGCGGGTGGACTCGATGGTGTCCTTGAAAGCGGCGAGGCACTTCTCGACCTTGTCCTGCGGGTCGGCAAACAACTTCGCGACCGCCGCGCCGAGGATCCCGGCGGGCGGGTCGTAGGACAGCGAGACCTCGACGCCGGTCGAGTCGCCGTGGTTGTCGAAGCGGACTGCGCCCGCGTTGGGGACCTGGCCGCCCGTGGAGGCCCAGGCGATCTTCTCACCCGGCACGTCCTCGACGATCTTCGCGTCCCACTCGACGCTCGTGCCGAGTGGGCCGTGGACCTTCCAGTGTGTCTGCACGGTGCTGGCGTCGATGGCCTGCACGGACTCCACGTCCGGCAGGATCGAGGGCAGGTTCGTCAGCCCGCGCCACCAGGCGTAGGCGGTCTCGGCGGGGACGTTGACTTCTAGGTAGTGGGCGACGGTGCCCATCGGGTGCTCCTTGGGGTCAGGGGAACGAGTGTTTACGGGGGCGGTGTGTAACGGGCTGCTGGTCGGGGTCGATCCGGTCGCTGTCAGTGACGGCTCCTCGGGTCGGCTCCTTCGGCAGTACCCCTTATCCGGTCGACCTACCTGCCGCTTGCGCTATCGTCTTCTGGCCGGTCCACCGGCGATTCCCCCATAGCTCAATTGGCAGAGCGTTCGACTGTTAATCGGAATGTTCCTGGTTCGAGTCCAGGTGGGGGAGCCACGATGTGACCGTGGACCGGCGTGTAGTCCGCTCCGGTCACGCGTCGGCACCGCCGCTCGCTACAGGTCTTGCTCTAGCGAGCCTCCTGAGTTGCCCGATGAGTTCAGCGGCGTCGGCCTTCGGCTCGGCCGTGGTGTGCTGGTAGACGTTGTGCGTCAGCGTCGTCGTGGAGTGCCCGGTCAGGAACGTCGGGTCCCGTAGTGGCCGATCGCTACAGATTCGCAACAGCGCCCCGCGATCTGCAGCACCGTCGGCGACGTGAGCTGTAGGCGCTGACTCGGATTCCGACGCGGTGTGAGCATGAGGCGTCGGTCTGCGCTGCGAGGCGATGCCTGCGGCGTGCCTCTGTTGATCGCAATGTTCCTGGTCCGAGTCCAGGTGGGGGAGCCTGCCCCGGTCGACGGATACATTGCGCCGATGCAGCCGCTCCCTCCCGGCACCTGGCCGAGCCCCCTGACAGCAGCCGACGTGGCGCAGGCCGGGATCTTCTTCGGAGATGTCGCCGTCACTGACGAGGGTCGCACCATCTGGTGGTCCGAGTCGCGCCCGGCCGAGAAGGGCCGCACCACGATCCTGCGGCGCACGGGCGACGGGCCGGTTGAGGAGGTGCTGCCGGCGGAACTGGACGCGCGGACCCGGGTGCACGAGTACGGCGGGGCCTGCTGGCTCACGCTCGGCGACGGCCTCGTCACGAGCGACCTCCACGACCAGCGGCTTTGGCGGGTGGACGACGGCGTGGCCACACCGCTCACTCCTGAGACCGAGCAGCGGGACCGCTTCGGCGACCCGGTGCTGCTGCCCGGCGGCACCCACCTGGCCTGCGTTCGGGAGCGGGTGGCCGACACCGTGACGCATGCGCTTGTCACCGTGTCGCTCGACGGCTCAGGTGTGGTGGAGGTGCTGTGGGACGCCAGCGACTTCGTCTCCACGCCGCGGTTGTCCCCCGACGGCCGGTCGCTGGCGTTTCTGACCTGGGATCACCCGCAGATGCCCTGGGACGGGTCGCAGGTCCGGGTCGGGTCGCTCGCCGGTACCGCCCTGGCGGACGTGCACCTGGTGCTCGGTGACGACCGGACCGCGATGCAGCAGCCGGTGTGGCGGCCGGATGGCTCGCTGGTCGCGGTCGGCGAGGTGGACGGCTGGTGGAACCTCGTCGACAGCCAGGGCGCGCCGCTGTGGCGGATCGACGAGGAGTGCGGCTGGCCGATGTGGGAGCTGGGGACGAGCTCGGTGGCGGTGGTGTCCGGCAATCGGCTGGCCGTGGTGCACGGACGGGCCGAGCGAAGGCTCTCGCTGCTCGGCGCGGACGGTGCGGTGACCGAGTTGGACCTGCCGTTCACCTCCTGGCGCCCCGTGCTCGCCGCCGTGGACGACACCGTCGTCGGGGTCGCCGCTGGGCCCGACAGCAAGGCGCGGGTCGTCGCCGTTGACGTCACGACCGGGGGCTGGCGCGAGGTGGCCGGCCCGGAGCAGCCCGAGCCTGGATGGACGGCCGTCCCCGAGACGGTCACGGTGCCCTCGGTGGACGGCCGGGTGGCACATGCGGTGCTCTACCCGCCGACGTCCCCTGTCGCCGAGCTGCCTGCGGGGGTGGCCGGTCCCTATGTCCTGGCCGTCCACGGAGGCCCGACCGCGCACACCCCAGTGCGTTACGACGCGGAGATCGCCTACTTCACCAGCCGTGGCATCGGGGTCGTCGAGGTCAACTACGGGGGGTCGACCGGCTACGGGCGGCCCTACCGGGACGCGCTGCGGGGACGGTGGGGCGTCGTCGACGTCGAGGACTGCGAGGCGGTCGCCAGCTGGTTGCTGGAGGAGGGCAGGGCCAGCCAGGTCGCGATTCGTGGCGGCAGCGCCGGCGGCTGGACCGTGCTGGCGGCACTCACTCGCGGGGGCAGCGTCTTCGGCGCGGGGGCGTCGTACTACGGCGTCGTTGACCTGGTGCCGTTCGCGTCCACGACGCACGACTTCGAGTCCCGCTACCTCGATGGGCTGATCGGGCCGTTGCCGGAGGCTCTCGACCTGTACGTCGACCGGTCCCCGCTCACCCACGTCGACACGCTCGACCGACCTCTTCTGGTGCTACAGGGGCTGGACGACCCGGTGGTCCCGCCGGAGCAGGCCGAGCTGCTGGTGGCAGCGCTGAAGCAGAAGGGCGTGCAGCATGCCTATCTGCCGTTCGCCGGCGAGGCGCACGGGTTTCGCGACGCCACCAACGTGGCCGCCTCGCTCGAGGCCGAGCTCTCCTTCTACGGGCAGGTGTTCGGGTTCGTCCCGCCGGACGTGCCGGTACTGCCTCTGAGCTGAGCGGCAGTCACAGGGAGCCGCGTCGGAGCGGACAGTTATCTGTGTGATCCCGCAGGCAGTGCGGTTCGTCGATGGCTCAGCTCACCGCGCGGCAGCGGCGTGCTCAGAACGACGGGTCGCAGCCCCCGCTCGGTCGTCCCGGGTTCCTCGTTGCGGTGCCGCGTCCGCGAGCACCAGCGCGGAGACCTCGGCGCCGATCTGGAACAGTGCGTCCACGGCCAGCCGCACGTCGCGCCCACGAGTCACTCCTGCCTTCGCGACGAGCACCACCCGGTCGACCAGACCGGCCAGCACGGGCACCTCCGGGTGGGACACCAGGGCAGGCGCCGCCACGACTGTGACGGATGCCTGCTCCCGGAGCTGGGCCAACAGGCTGTCCGGGCCTGCCGTCCCGAGCTGGTCGAGCGGCAGTGGCCGGGTACCGACAGAGGTCAGCCACAGGCCCGCCTGCAGATTCGCGGGTCGCACCGCGTCAGTCAGGGCCGCGTCGCCAAGCAGAACGTCCACGGCGGTGGCGATCCCGAGCTTGGGGGGCAGGCCCAAGGCAGGCCCGAGCGTGCTGGGCACCCCGAGTTCGAGCAGGACGGTGCTGCGCTGGGTCCGGGCGAAGGCGGCTGCCAGGTTCAGAGCGACCGTGGTGGCGCCGTCCTCGCCGACCGCGCTGGCGACGAGCACCACCGCCTGGCCCGGTTCGTTCAGCCGGGTGTCCAGGCTGGCCCGAAGCAGGCCGTACCAGTTGGCGGCTGCCGTGCCGACGCCGGCGAGGGGCAACGACGCGCTTGCCTTCCGCCGCCGAAAGCGGCGTCGCCGTCCCCGTTCCGTGGGCAGCGAGATCACCAGCGGCGGCAGCAGGAAGTCCGCGGTCAGGGCGGACTGCCGGTAGGCCTCGACCAGGTCCTCCGGGTCACGAATGGCATCGTCGCGGTGCTCGGCGATGCCGGCCAGCGCCAGCCCCACGACGAACCCGGCCGCCGCGCCGATCAGGACATAGGACAGCAGGTGCTTGGGAACCGGCTTGGTCGGTCGGCTGGCCGGTGCCACCACCTGCGGCGTCTGGCTGGGTGCCAGGACACGCCGCAGCAGCAGGTCCTGCAGCCTGGCCGCGTAGGCCTTGATCTGGCTGTCCAGGGCCACCTTCTCAGGCTCGGTCGTGCTGGCGGCCCGGCGGACCTGCAGGGCCGTCGCGGCTTGCTGCAAGGAACTGATGGCGACGTCGAACTGGCTCAGCAGGGTCTTGTTCTTGATCTCCAGGTACGCCGCGGCGTAGGCATCCGCTGCCCGGACGGCCACCGTCGCCGAGGTCGTGGTCGCGGTGAATGTGATCACCCCGCTGTTGGCACTGCTCGTCGTGGACAGCGTGACCGTGCCCGGGAGGTTCTTCAGGGCCGTGGCCCGCACGAAGGCGCTGTCGGCAAGGTCGAGCTCCGCCTGGAGCTGGTCGGCCGATGGCGGTGAGGTGCCGGCGCTGTCCAGGGGGGACTGGACCGAGACGGTGGTCATGGCCCGGAAGGACGTGCCGCGGTCCTCTACGGAGGCGAAGGCCAGAAGTCCCCCGAGTACGCACAAGGCCAGCACCGGCAGCCATCGCCGGCGGGCCAGGCTCTCCCAGTGCACCAGCTCGAAGCCTGCTCGCGCGGTGACGGGTTGCTCAGCCACGAGGATGCTCGCTCTCGGCTCGGTCGGCGCCTGGGAAAATCCTGCTCTGACCCTACCGGCGGTGCGGCGGTACGTTGGCGGAACGCACCGCACAGGTACGAGGCTGGTAGTTTTGCCCTAGTCGACCACAACGCATGCGGGTAGATGCTGGTCTACATACGACAAACTCTCCGCTTTGGGTTACAGCAAGTTGCGACCGATGTCGACTGCTGTGAGTAACGGATAAGCGCAACGAGTGTCGTGTCGCTTCCCACCCGTTCACCCCCTGGAGCTCTCTTACATGTCATTTTTCTCCGCCCAAGGCCGTATGAGCCGAGCACGGATCGTCCGCGCCACCGCCGTGGCCGCTGCTACCGCCGCTGGCATCGCTGCTACGGCGGCGGTACTTCCTACGTTGGCGGCCAGCGCGGGAGGCGTCGCGCCCACCGGCGCGGTGGTGGCTGACGCCACCGTGAAGGGCGCGAACAACCACCTGAACTACGGCACCGCGAAGACCCTGGGTGCGGACGGCTCGCCGCTGGTGCGTACCTACGTGAAGCTCACGGTCGCCGGATCCGGCGGCGCGATCGGCAAGGCAACGCTGCGCCTGTACTCCCTCACCGCCAACGCGGTTGGCGTGCGCGGCTACGCCACCGACAACAACTGGACCGAGTCCGGCATCACCTTCGCGAACGCGAACGGCATCGGCGCGGCCCTGGGCGCCAGCGGTGCCACCGGCAAGGGCTCGTGGTCGAGCGTCGACGTGACCTCCCTGATCAAGGGCGACGGGACGTACAGCCTGCTCCTGACCACCAGGAGCAGCGCTGCACTCAGTTTCGGCTCCCGGGAGTCCGCGTACGCCCCCCAGCTCGTCCTTCAGCCGACGACATCGGTCCCGTCGACGACATCGACCCCACCGAAGGTGGTGGCCACCGCGACTGCCACCGCGACTGCGACCGCGACTGCCACCGCGACGCCGAAGGCCACTGCCACCCCGACGGCCACTACCACCCCGACGGCCACCCCGCCCAGGTTGACGGTTGCGTCCACCACGGGGGCAACCCGCAAGCTCATGATCCACCACGGCTGGGACCTGGCCACGCCGGCGCAGATCAAGGCGCATGCCGCGCTCATTGACAGCCGCCCGTTCGATGGCATCACCGTCAACCTGCCGACCCTGTCGAACCAGACGATGTCAGCGACAGCGCATTCGGCCTCCGAGTACGGGACCGCCCTCGCCCCCATGCCGGTGATGACCAACGTGAAGCACAACTTCGTGAGCATCCGGATGATGCAGTCGTCCTTCGACTTCTACAACGACGCGCAGTGGGCCACGACCGCGCAGAACGCCGCGAACCTCGCGCAGGCTGCGAAGGCCACGGGCCTGTTCGACGGGATCATGCTCGACACCGAGTACTACGGCGGCGGCAGCAATCCCTGGGACTTCGGCACGTCGACGACGCCGTGGACCTACTCGTCGACCGCCGGCAGCACCCCCGGTCACACCGTCACCGACGCCCGCGACACCGCCATGCGCCGGGGCAAGCAGCTCGCGGACGCGGTCTACACCGCCTGGCCCACGGCAGCTCTCATGTCGACCTACGGCCCGTGGGTAGGGGAGTCCAAGACCGCCTCGGCCGGGTTCGTGGGCACCGGGTACAACGACGTCGCGTGGGCCAACGAGCTCATGGGCGCCTTCGGGATCGGTCTGGTCCAGTCCGCCGCTGCGGCCGGCACCCAGTACGTCGACGGTGGTGAGCTCTACCAGGCCAGGACCGCAGCGCAGTACGGGGCCGCGTACTCCTGGGTGAAGTCTGGCCTGGCCCACAGCGGCTCGACGCTGGTGCCCTCGACCCTGGTCGCCGGGTACAGCTCCGCCGTCGACTCCGCGTGGGGCGTGTTCGACCGGGACATGCTGGCCAGCGGCTGGCCGATCATGGCGCCGGCGGCCTACCAGAGCCAGCTCACCCTCGCGCTGAAGCAGGCTGACCACTACGCATGGTCCTACAGCGAGGCCTACGACTGGCTCGGCACCGGTTACCCCTCGGCCACGGTTCCACAGACCTACGTCGACGCGATCGCGGGCGCGCGGGCCGCCGCCAACCCCTGACCGCTCAGCCCTGAGCAGCGCGGGTGTGCCGTTGTCCCAGCGCCTGGTCGTACAGGTCGTCGTGCAGCGCCACCAGCCGGTCCTGCGCGTAGGTCCGAAGGTGCAGCTCCAACTGCGCCCGGAGCTGCGCCGGGGGCGGGAAGCGAACGGCCTCGCGCATCGCCACGGCGAGGGCCTCGGCGTCGTCCGGTTCGTAGAGCGAGCCAGCCCCCTCCGGCACGAGGTCGGCTATGCCGCGCACCCGCGCTCCGAGAACGGGCCTGCCCAGGGCCAGCGACTCCAGCACCGCACGTGAGAGCCCCTCGCGGCGTGACGGCAGCACCGTCGCGGTGGACGCAAGCACGAGTGGACGGATGTCGGCCACGCTTCCCGGTAGGTGCAACCGGTCGATCACGTCGAGCTCGGTCGCCAGCCTGACGATGGCGTCCCGCTGCGGACCGCTGCCGGCGCACACCAGGTGGGCGTGGGGGACCTGCGCCAGCGCCCGGAGCACTGTCTCGTGATTCTTGTCGGGATCCATCGCCGCGACCATGGTGAACAGCGCGACGTCCGGCGCGATGCCCAGCTCACGCCGAACCTCGGACGCACGGGCGAGCAGGTGCGGGTGCGGCGCGTAGTGCTCGAGGTCGAGCCCGATGCCGGGCAGCAGGCTGATGCGGTCGAGCGGGACGAGGTGGCGCCTCCGGGCCGACTGAAGATCGGTGTCGGTGAAGACCACGAGACGATCGGTAGCGCGTCCCGCCAGCCACTCCGCAGCGGTGAACACCGCGTTCTTCGCCGGCCGCCCCCCGGGATGGAAGTGGAAGCCGTGGGCGGTGTAGACGAGGACGGGTCGCCTGCGCCGAGGTAGGGACAACGCCGCCATTCGGGTCACGAACGACGCAATCGGGGTGTGCATGTGCACGAGGTCGTAGGTGGGCAGCAGGCGGCGGACGTCGCGCGCGGCGCTGCCCAGGCTGACTTCTGTGAGGGACCGTGCCCAGGGCAGCTGGTGGACGTGGTCGAAGGCGGCGGTCAGGTCCTCCGCGAGGTCACCTGGCCCGGTCGCGGCGTCGACGTCCCAGCCGCGCGTGCGGAAGTGCTCCGCGTAGGGCAACAGGAACGCTCGCAGGGTCGACGGCACCGTCGACACGATCAGCAGGCGCACGTCACGCCTCCACCTTCAGCCGGGCCCGGGCCACGTGCCTCCAGGAGACCGTGGCGGTGATCGTGTAGCCGACGGCCAGGGCGGCGGCCAGCCCTGCGGCTCCGAAGCGGCTTGCCAGCGCGAGTCCGCCGACGACGATGACCGGAGCCGACATGACCCGCCCGCGAAGAAGGCTCCGGGGCAGCAGCCACGTGGCGAGGACCACCCGCGCGCCGACGAGGACCGCCTCCGCAACCAGGCTCAGAGCCAGGAAGACGCGCACCCAGGGAGAGCTGGTCCACGACGCGCCGATGGCCGCCTGGCCAACGGACGTGGGCAGCGACAGGACCACGAGCGACCAGCCGGTCGCGACGACGGCGAGCACTCCTGACACCCGGAGCGCCAGCCGACGGGCGCCCTCGCGGTCGGCGAGGCTGACTGCGTCCGGCAGCGCCAGGGCACCGATGCTCTGGCAGACCAGGCCGACAGGTCCGAACAGCAGGTACGTCGCTCGCAGCACCCCGAGCTGCCCGAGGTCTGCGAAGAGCGGCACCAGCAGGTAGGTCACCTGAGTCGGCAGTTGGACGAGCAGCTCCGTCAGGAGCAGCGGCAGGGCGAGCTGCCGGTTCCCGCGCACCCAGCGGTGCGGCAGCCGGGGTCGCGGCACGATGTGCGTCTGGACGAGACCGAAGGCGGCCCCCGCCGCCGCGCCAGTTGCCCACGCGGCGAGGAACCCCCACATCGGTAGGTGCCCTTCCATCGCCCAGAGCAGCCCGAGCAGACCGAACTGGACCACCGCCCACACCACGTCGTTGGCAAGGGCCTTGCGTGGCTCGGTCTGCGCGAGCAGCACCCCCCGCCAGGCGTCCTGCAGCAGCAGCACCGGGAAGCCCAGCCCGAGCACGACCAGCAGGGCACGCTCGTGCCACAGACCCGACAGAGCGAGCAGCAGGCAGCCGGCGCCGGCCAGCGCCCCGACCGTCAGTGCGTATCCGGTGGCGTCGGCGGCCACCTGGCGCAGCCGGGTGGGGGAAGCGGCGTGTTGGATCGCCAGTACGTCCGTACCCGTCGTGCGAACGAGTCCAAGCAGGACCGTGTACAGGATGTAGACGAGGGAGAAGGCGCCGAACTCGCGGACGGACACCGTCCAGGCGACCGCCAGGGACAACCCCAGGTTGGTGCCCGCGCTGACGGCCTGGTCCAGCACCCCCCAGGGGGCCTGGGTGAGGTTGGTACGGCTGACGGCTCGGGCTCGGGCAGCGGTGACGGGGCCCGTCACGACTTCTCCTGGCGCGCCAGCCCGTGCGCCGCGGCGGTACCGGCGAACATCAGCCACCAGTAGCGCTGGTACAGCGCCTCGATCCCCACGGAGACACCGAGGCCCACCCCGATCCCGGCGAACAATGCCAGCGCCAGGGCACGGGGCGGACCGGACACCTCGTGGACGGTCCGCCACCCCTTGGCCGCATAGGCGAGCAGGAAGCCGACGAACACCACCAGACCCACGAGGCCCAGCTCGGTCAGGAACCACAGGGTGCTGTTGTGGACGATCACGCCGTGCCGGCTGCTGAACACCCCCAAGCCGGTGCCGAGCACCGGGTTGACGATGAAGTCACGGAGGGCGTCGTCCGCGATCGACACCCGCGCCGTCACCTGGCCGGGCCGGGACACCAGGGAGGAGAAGCTCGGGAGCCAGAAGCTGGCCAGCAGGACCCCGGCCACCGCCGGAGGGCCGACCCGGGCCGCCATCCGAGCCAGCACCCGGGGCGCGGCGACACCGACGAACAGCGCCCCGAGAAACGCCCCGATCCAGGCCGATCGGGAGAAGGTCAGCAACAGCCCGACGGGCAAGGCGAGGTCGGCGAAGCGGGCCCACCCGCGGCTGAGCAGCGGCGCACCGCCGCAGCTGGTCACCAGGTGCAGGACCAGGGCGGTCGCGATGATCCCTCCGAACGCGTTCGGGTCGATGAGCAGTCCCGTCAACCGGGAGTCCTCGTAGGGGGCGTTCAGCAAGGGCAGCTTCACGCCGGTCGTGCGCAGCACGGTGTAGGCGAAGACGGCCAAGGCGACGTTGGCCAGGACGCCCAGCAGGAAGGCCCGCAGGAGGGTGCGCAAGGTCGCCCAGTCGACGGCCACGTCGACGACGGCGGCAAACGATCCGAGCAGCACGAGCAGTCCCACCGCCTTGGCCAGGAACGTCGTTTGGGACATCGCCCCGGTGTGGGCAAGGGCGACCAGCACACCGGTCCACACGACGACGACCAGGGCGTACGCCCAGGGGCTCCAGGCGGCCGGGACGCGGCGGAGCCGACTACCCCGGCGCACGAGGTAGGCGAACACGAACAGGTCCGACACCGCGATGCGCAACGTGGCGGAGGCGCCGAGCTGCACCGGCAGCAGGAACACGTAGGCAGCCATCAGACGGCGGCAGCTGACGAAGGCTGACTCCACCGCGGTCGGCCCGCAAGGCTGTCGCCACCGAACGGGCGGGGGCAGGGTGCGGGTCCGGTTGTCGACCGTCATCGCGACCTGGGTGTCGACATCAGGGAGCTGACGACCCGGTCGCGGTCCTCGCCGGCCAGGCCACTGCCGCTGGGTAGACACAACCCGCGCCGGAACAGGTCCGCCGCGACGGCACCTCCGACGACCTGCCGGTCGGCGAACACCGGCTGCTCGTGCATCGGCTTCCAGGTGGGGCGCGCCTCGATGTCCTGGTGCCGTAGGTGGGCGATGACCGCATCCCGTGTCGCGCCGAACGCGGACGGCTCGACCAGGAGGCAGCTCAGCCAGCAGCACGACTCGCCGTACTCGGCCATCGCCATCATCGACAGCCCCGGGACGTCCCTGAAGGCCTCCTCGTAGGCACGCTGGTGCTCACGTCGGGCCTTCACCTTGTCGTCCAGCCCCTGGAGCTGGGCGCGCCCGAGCGCAGCAGCCAGGTTGCCCAGGCGGTAGTTGTAACCGATCGCGCGGTGCTCGTAGTGCAGGACCGGCTCGCGGGCCTGCGTGGACAGGTAGCGGGCCCGGTCGGCCAGGGCCCGGTCGTGGGTGACGAGCATGCCGCCACCACCGGTCGTGATCATCTTGTTTCCGTTGAAAGACAGTGCCGCTGCTGCGCCGAAGGTGCCCGCCGGCTGGTCACGGTACGTCGCTCCCAGGGCCTCAGCGGCGTCCTCGACCAGCGGGATGCCGTGCCGTTCACACAGTGCGAGCAGCGGTGCGTAGTCGGCGCACTGTCCGTACAGGTCCACCGCAATGACGGCAGACACCCGGGTGCCGGCGTCCAGGGCGGCGTCGACGGCGCGGGCCACCAGGACCGGGTCGACCGTCCAGGTCGTCGGGTGGCTGTCCACGAAGACGGGGGTGGCGCCGAGGTAGCAGACCGCGTTCGCCGTCGCGGCGAAGGTCATCGTCGGCACGATGACGACGCTGTTGGCCGTCACACCCACTCCCAGCAGCGCCAGGTGCAGGGCTGCCGTCCCGCTGCTCAGCGCGACCGCATGGGCGACGCCGAGCCGGAGGCACATCTCATGTTCGAAGGCGTCGAGCTCGGGACCGACGGGCGCGATCCAGTTGCCGTCGAAAGCAGCAAGCAAGAACTCCCGCTCGAGCAGGCCCACGTCTGGTGGCGACAGCAGGATGGGAGCGTTGCCCACGTCAGCTGCCCACGTCATGCACCCGCATCAGACACCCGCATCAGACACCGACCGCACGGGCCGGTTCCGTCGTCCAGGTGCGCTGGGCCGGAGCCGTCGGGTCGACCGGGAGGGCGGCCAGGTCGCGCAACGCCTCGATCAGCGGGCCACGTGCCCTGATCCCGTTGAGCTGCCCGAGCAGCTCAGGGTGCAACGGCGGCACCGGAAGCTGAGAGATCAGGGGGTGTCGAGGCCGTTCGTCGGACTCGCCGGTCCCGAGGAGCACCTCGTGCAGCTTCTCGCCGGGGCGCAAGCCGGTGTAGACGATCTCCACGTCCGCGTCGCGGGTCAGCCGCCGAGCCACGTCGTCGATGCGGACCGGCTCGCCCATGTCGAGCACCAACACCTCTCCGGGTGCGCCGATGGCGCCGGACTGGATCACCAGGCGGACCGCCTCCTGGACCGTCATGAAGTAGCGGGTCACCTCAGGGTGCGTGACCGTGACCGGGCCCCCTGCCCGGATCTGGGAGTGGAAAGCCGTGAGCACCGAGCCGCGGCTGCCCAGTACGTTGCCGAAGCGCACGCTCAGGAAGGGGCGGCCGGTCCGTTGCGCCGCCGACGCGGTCAGGCGTTCACCGACCCGTTTGGACCATCCGAGCACGCTGATCGCGTCCGCGGCCTTGTCGGTCGAGATGTTCACGAAGCGCTTCACACCGAAGTGGGCGGCCGAGTCGAGCACGTTCTGGGTGCCCCAGATGTTGGTCTTGACGGCCTCTGTCGGATAAGTCTGCAGCAGGGGCAGGTGCTTGAGCGCGGCCGCGTGGAAGACCACGTCCGGGCGGCGGGCTGCGAAGATGTCGTCAAGGCGGTGTCGGTCCCGGATGTCGGCCACGACCAGGGCGTTGTCATCGAGCAGGCCGCGACCGTCGAGGGACAGCTGCACGTCGTGCAGGGCGGACTCGTCGCGGTCGAGCATGATCAGCTCCCCGAGACCCAGCCCGCTCAGCTGGCGGCACAGCTCGGAGCCGATCGAGCCGCCGGCTCCGGTGACGAGCACGACCTTGCCGGCCAGGTAGCCCGCCACCTCCGGCAGGTCGATGACCACTTCGCGACGGCCGAGCAGCTGGGCCGGGTCGAGCGGCCGGATGTCCACGTCCCGGGCCAGCCCGAGCAGGAGCTCCTCGAGCGGCGGCAGCATGCGGACCGCCAAGCCGAGGGACTCCGCCAGCGGGGCCAGCTCGGCCACCAGCCCGCGGCCGCCGCTGGACGCCGCGACGAGCAAGGTGTCGGCGTCGAACCGCTGGACCGCTCCGGCCATCTGCTGCCGACCTCCCACGACCACCAGGCCCGCGAGCCGCCGTCCCGACTTCCGCAGGTCGTCGTCCAGCACGGCCACCGGCAGGATCTCGCTGTCCGGGCTGTGTAGCAGCACCCGGATGATGTTCTCACCGGCCTCACCGCCACCGAACACCAGCGCCCGGTGGACGGGCCGCACGGGTCGGTGCGCCCGGTCCTGCCGGACGCGGGCGAGCCCGCGTACGCCGCTCATCAGCACGAGGCTGGCGGTCCCGACGAAGAGGATCTCCGACGACGAACCGGGCGGGATGAACGTCGCGGCGACACAGAGCGCCAGCAAGGTGGTGCTGAGCGCGGCCGTCCACAGCGCCAGCATCCCCTCGAAGCTGGCGACCGGGTGGCGCGGCGGGTACACGCCGGTGAGCAGGCCCGTCCCGAACAGCCCGAGGACGGTGACCGCACCCAGTGCGACCACGTCCCTCGAGTTGGCGATCCGGAACCCGGCGCCAACGGCGACCATGGCGACCAGGGCGAGGTCGAGCAGCAGCGGCGCGCCGCCGACGCGGACCCGGCGCAGTCCCGTGCCCACCGTGCGGGCCAGCCGAGGCTCACCCCCGGCCACGTCCGCTATCAATGCCTCGGTCATGGGTCCCCTCCGAACCACGATCCACCGACGCCTCGAAGGCCCCTGGACGTCGGCTGACACGGGTCAGAGCGCGTTCGCGAACGCAAAGATACTTACGCCGACCGACGTCGGGGCGGGCGTACGCCTGCTGCTCCGTCCAGGGCCAGGGCGCAGCCGCAGACCGCGCAGAGGCCGACGGCCAACCCCGCCACCACCTCGGTCGCCGAGTGGTATCGCAGTGCGACCAGCGCCAGCGCGACGTAACCCACCGACAGGCCTGCGGCAAGCCGCACCAGCAGCACCACCACGCCATCGACCCGCCGCGCCAGCACGCCACCGGGCAGCGCGAGCAGGGTCAGCACGCCGGCCACGGCGCTGACACCCGTGGCGTGTCCGCTGGGGAACCCGAACCCGCCCGCTGCTGAAGGGCTGGCGATCACCGGCTTGAGTACCAGGTCGCTCATCACGATGGCCGCGCCCGGCCCGACCAGAAACAGGGCCGCTGCCGCCCACTCGCGCAGGGTCGCGCAGACCAGGCACAGGCTCAGGCAGACCGCCGCGACGACGCCGGGGCTGACCAGCTCCGTCATCACGTCCAACGCCGGACGCAGAGGCGTGGCCCAAGCAGCCACCCAGCCGTCGACGAGCCGATCGACCGACGTGCTGGGTGACGCCCCCGTGGACAGCGCCAGCACCAGGACGACCCCGAGCGAGCCCAGCCCGACGCCCGCGGCCAGCCTGCGAGCCGGCTGCGGGACGATGGACCCGATCGTGCGCACCCGCGGGATCGTGCCACCGGCCGACCGGGACGTCGAGGTCGCCGGGCGAACGCCGGAGTTCGTATCACCAGGCCCGTACGGCCGCTCTGGCTGGGGAGGGCGGGCCATGAGGCCGGCCCGAGCACACCCATCCAGGGAGGCGCATGAGCACCCATGTGCTGATCTCCTCTGCGGGTCGTCGGGTCGCACTGCTCGAGGCGTTCCGGGACACCATGGCCTCACTCGGGCTCTCCGGCCAGGTCGTCGCGACCGATGCCTCCTCGCTGTCGGCGGCGTCCTGGGCGGCCGACGAGCACTTCGTCGTGCCCCGCTGCACGGACGAGCAGTTCATCCCGGAGATGCTGACGCTGTGCTCCCAGCGGGAGATCGCGTTGCTGGTGCCGACCATCGACACCGAATTGATGGTGCTCGCCCGTCACCGCGAGGCCTTCCGCGAGGTCGGGACGCTCGTCGCGGTCTCCTCCGCCGCGACCATCGCCATCGCTTCGGACAAGCGGACGACGCACGGCTTCCTGGTGGAGCGCGGCTTCGCCACGGTCGAGCAGGCCGAAGCCGACGACGTGCTGGCCGGACGGGTCGCCTGGCCGTACCCGCTCATCGTCAAGCCGGTCAGCGGGAGTGCGTCCGAAGGTGTGGTCTGCGTCCATGACAGGCGCGCCCTCGAGATGGCCGTGTCCAGCGGCGAGACGGTCGTGCAGACGGTGGCGCCGGGACGTGAGTTCACGGTCGACCTGTTCATCGACGGCACCGGGACATGCCGGGGTGTGGTGCCGCGTGAACGCCTCGAGGTGCGTGCCGGGGAGGTGGTGAAAGCCCGGACGGCTCGGGTGACGGCGGTGATCGAGGTGGCGGAGCAGCTGGCCAAGTCGCTGCCGGAGGCGTTCGGCGTCCTCAACCTCCAGCTCTTCCACGATGCCCGCACCGACGAGACCCGGATCATCGAGATCAACCCCCGCTTCGGCGGCGGCTTCCCGCTCGCCCACCGCGCCGGCGCCCCCTTCCTGCGCTGGTTGCTCGAGATCGCGGCGGGCCGGGTGCCTGACTACGCGGCGGCCCCGTGGTGCGACGACCTCGTCATGCTGCGCTACGACGCCGCGGTCTTCGTGGAGAGCAGCGATCTGAGGGACTGACGTGGCTGCCCGATGCCTGGTCTTCGACGTCGACGACACGCTCTACCTCGAGCGGGACTACGTACGCAGCGGCTTGCGGGCGGTCGACGCCCTCGTGACCGACCTGTTCGGGGTACCCGGCTTCTTCGAGCTCGCGCAGTCGGACTTCGAGCAGGGCAGGCGGGGCGACCTGTTCGACCGCGCGCTGGGCGGGCTGGGCCTGCCTGCCACGACCACGGTCCTCGCGCGGCTGGTCGGGTGCTATCGCGGCCACCGGCCGGCGATCCGGTTGCTGCCCGACGCCAGGCGGGCGCTGGACGCTGCCTCCGCGGTCGGACCGGTGGCCGTCATCACGGACGGCCCGCTCGCGAGCCAGCAGGCCAAGGTGCAGGTGCTGGGCCTGCGCCGGTGGGCCAGCCCCGTCGTGCTCACCGCCGACCTCTTCCCGCTGTGTCCCAAGCCCGACCCGGCCGCCTTCCGGCACGTGCAGGGGGTGCTCGACGCCGACGGTCCGGACTGCACGTACGTCGCGGACAACCCGCAGAAGGACTTCAGCGGCCCCGCGGGTCTTGGCTGGCGGACTGTCCGCGTGCGGCGCGCGAACGGCCTGCACGTGCTGGTCGACAGCGGCCCGGACGTCGGCTGGGAGGTCACGTCCCTCGACGACCTGGCGACTGTCAGAACCTGACCGGCCCGGGGACGTATCGGCGCGGGACACACGCGCCTCATACAGAAGAACGAGGGGGGACCCACCATGAGCGTGTCGCAGCCCAGCGAGAGGTTAGCCGCCGGAATGCGGTCGACGCGGGATTTCCTGTACCTGCTGGGGGTGCCCGACCTGAGGCCGGCGACCAGCCCCTTCGACCCTGGCTACGACCTGGGCACGCTGCAGGGTCATCTTGACCAGAGCAGTCATCTGATGTCGATCCTGAAGGTGTCGATGGCCTGTTGGATGGTCGGGGACGAGAAGGTCTCGCGGGCCAAGATCCAGGCCGCCCAGGGCCATGGCGTCGCCACCGTGTCCGGCGGCGGACCGTTCGAGATCGCGGTCGCGCAAGGCCGACTGCCGGAGTTCCTCGACCTGTGCGCCGACATGGGCTTCGACCGGATCGAAGCTGGCCAGGGCTTCACCCGCATCCAGCTCGACGTCGACGGGATCGTGGCGATGGCGCACGCCCGTGACCTGGACGTGCAGTTCGAGTTGGGGGCCAAGCACGACGGGGCGTTCAGTGCCGAGGTCGTCGAGGAGCTCGTCCTGAAAGGGCACCGGTGGTTGGAAGCCGGAGCCGAGGAGCTCGTCATCGAAGCCCGCGAGAGTGCCCAGGGCGTGGGGCTCTTCGACGAGCGGGGCCGGTTCAACGGGGCGCTCGCCGACACGTTCGCGAACGCCTTCGGACTCGATGCGATCACCTTTGAGGCGCCGACGAAACCTAGCCAGTTCGCCCTTCTGGACCACTTCGGCCCTGCGGTTCGGCTGTGCAACGTGCGGTTGGAGGAGGTTCTTCGGGTGGAGATCTACCGGCGGGGGCTGCACTCGGACGCGTTCGGCAAGCGACAGCTGGCGCCCTTGTCGCCGGTGGCCCTGGAGCCGACGGAACGGATCGACCTGCCCTCGTGACGGCGTCCGCGAACAGGACCGTCGTCATCGACTGCTTTGCCGAGAGCCTCGACCGGTACCGGGAGGGCTGGGCGGTGATCGGGGTCGACGTGCTGCGGGCGACGACCACGGCCGTCACCGCCGCGACGATGGGGTGGCGGGTCTTCCCCGTCCCCGATCTCGACCGGGCGGTGCAGACACATGCGCTGCTGCCGAACGCCATCCTCGCCGGCGAGCTCGGCGGGAACGTGCCGTCCGGGTTCGAGGAGAACAACAGCCCGGTGGCGATCTCGCGACGTACAGACAGCAACCGTCCGCTGGTCCTGCTGTCTTCGTCCGGCACCAAGCTGATCCACGACGTCGGTCCCCGGGAGGCGGTGTACGCCGCCTGCCTGCGCAACCTGAGTGCCCAGGTCGAGCACGCCGCCGCGACGCACGAGCGGGTCGCGGTCATTGGTGCCGGGACGCGGGGAGAGTTCCGTGACGAGGACCAGATCGGCTGCGCCTGGATCGCTGAAGGTCTGGTGGCTCGGGGGTTTCGGGCCCAGCAGTGGACCGACAGGGTGATCGACAGGTGGCGCGATGCTCCGGTCTCAGCGGTCGCGGCCGGGGCCAGCGCGGACTACCTGCGCCGTTCCGGCCAGGTCGCCGACCTGGACTTCGTGCTGAGCCACCTCGACGACCTCGACGAGGTGTTCCCGCTGCGGGACGGTGAGCTCACGGTCCGCCGGGTCGCCGCTACCTCCGGCAGACCCCGGAGGACGTGAGCCGACAGACCTGCACGACCCCGGTCGCCGCCGAGAAGGCCGGGATCGACGAGCCGGCGGCATTCGTGGCCACGACGCGGACCTTCAGGGTCCGGCCGACATCGGCCGCCACGGGCACGTAGGTCCTGGACACAGCCGTGCTCAACGCGTTGCAGGTGCTGGAGTCGCAGCGGTACCAGAGATAGCCGTAGGAGGTCGGGCTGTCGGTCCAGGAGCCGGGTGCCGCGGTGAGCGTCCGGCCCTGCCGGGGTGATCCGCTGATCGTGGGCGCGGTCACCACCGTGGGCGGCGCGAGAGGGCTGACCAAGGTGCCGTACAGCGAGATCTGCTCGGCCTGCAGCTGCCAGCCGGTGGAGGACGTCAGCGGCCCGGCGGCGAACGACTGGGGGGCGACCGCCCCGCTCGCGGCGGTGCTCTCGTCGTACCGCAGGGAGAACGTCCGAGTGCTGGGACCGGCGTGGATCCCGATCCAGTAGCTGCCGCTCGGGAGAGCCAGGGGGGTGGCGAACGGCAGGGGCACCCACCCGGAGGAGGCTGTGCTGGACAGGGTGACGTCGGAGGTGGTGCCCAGGAGCGCACCGGGGACCCCGCCGGTGTCGGCGTACAGGACGCCGCGCAGGGCTTGGGAACCCGCGGCGATCCGGGCGAGGTAGACCGTGAGCCGGGCCACCGAGCCGTTCTGGGGCAGGGCCACCGCGTTGAGGCGCTCCCAGTCGGCGTCCGCCGGATCGGCGGTGGCGGCCAGGGCAGTCTTGCCGAACGTGCTCGTCGCCGGTGCGGGCTGCACCACCATGGTGGGGATCGAAGCCGACGCGGTGGACCCGACCCCGTTCGTGGCGGTCACCGTGACACGCAGGGTGCTGCCGACATCTGCCGCGACCGGCGAGTATCCGGTTTGTGTGGCGCCGGCCAGTGGCCCGCACGACCCGCCGATCGCCGAGCAGCGCGACCACACGTAGCTGAACCCGGTGGGGGCGAAGTCCCAACCCCCGGTCCCCGCCTGCAGTGGCTGGCCCTGCTGGGGCTCGGGGCTGGGGTGCGCAGGTTGGCTCTGTGCGCCCGTGACCGCCGGTGTCGTGACTGCGAAGGGCGCTTGCGGTGGAGCCGTCGGTCCACCCTGGCACCCGGGCATCGCGGCGCAGACGTCGAGGCGCCCGCCCGTCCGGACGCCGCCGACCAGGGCCGCGACCGGGTGCACGTGCTCGAGGACGTCCGCCTTAAGCTGGGCGGTGGTCATCGGCTGGGCGCTCAGGACCAGGGCGGCCGCGCCCGAGACGGCAGCGGCGGCCATCGACCCACCGCTGACGTACCCGTACCCGCCGCCCCGCAGGGTGGAGTAGATATTGTCGCCGGGCGCGGCGAGGTCGACGCTCGAGCTGCCGTAGTTCGCAGCGCCGAAACCGCTTGCGTTGCTGGCGAGGCGGTCCTGCTGGTCGGTCCAGGTGGCGCACAGCTCGTTGCTGCGTCCGTAGGCACACGGGTAGCGGCGGACAGCCGGGTCGTCGTTGTTGCCGGCTGAGCTGCCGGCGGCCGTCACGAACAAGATGTCGTGCTGGGCGAGCAGGTCGATCTCGTCGGAGAGCGCCTGGGAGTACGCCGTTCCGATGAAGACGTTCGAGTCGTTGACTACCCGGACGTTGACCCCGGCGGCCTGGGCCGCCAGCACCCACGTCAAGGCCCGGACCAGATCGCTGGTGGCGCCCGCGCCGGAGCTGCCGATCCACTTCACGGGCAGGATGGAGGTCGTCCAGTTCATCCCGGCGACACCGATGGCGTTGCCGCCGACCGCACCGATGATCCCGGCGACGTGCGTGCCGTGACCGCCGTAGGTCGCGTCGTCGTCCATCGGGTCGCAGGCGTTGTTCAGCACGTTGAAGCCGTGCGTACCCGCGGGGCACTGGTTGACGGTGCCGTCGTTGGTCCAGATGTTGGCGGCCAGGTCCGGGTGCGAGTAGTCCACGCCGGTGTCGACCTCGGCGACCACGATCGAGCGGCTGCCGGTCGTGATGGACCAGGCCGGGACGACGTTGGCGTCCGCACCTGCGGTACCCGACAGACCGTTGACGGTCTGGCCGGTGTTCTGCTCGGCCCACTGCAGGCCGAACGAAGGATCGGACGGTACGCCGGTCGGTTCCGACAGCAGGTCGGGCTCGGCGTAACGCACCGCTGGGTCGGCCCGAAGAAGCGCCACGACCTGCTCCTCGGTCCCCGCCGGAACACGAAGCAGCTGGGCACCGACGCCCAGGTGCCCCGCTGACCTCGCGCCCACCGACATGAGCACCCGGTGCTCCTGGCTGGCCGGCACGCCTGCCCGGAACGCCACCAGGACGGAGCCGGCCGCGAACGTCCGGGCCTGGTGACCGGCCAGCTCCCGTGCCCTCGGCTGACCCGGCGAGGGTGAGGCCGTCGGTGCCACACCGACCAGGAGCGCCACCAGTGCGGCGAACGTGACCAGCCCCCGTACCGCGTTCCGATTCGTCGCATCGATCATGGGTCCCCCACCCTCACACCGTGACTAGAAGACCCGCGCCCCGGCCAAGAAGTACATGGCCGGGAGGTATTTACCGGCGCCGCTTCGGCTCGGCCTGAGGAGTCGAGCGGGAGGAGGACGGATGGGCAAGCGTGCGTTCGACGTGCTGGTGTCGGCGGTGGCCCTACTGGTCCTGCTACCCGTGCTGGCGGTGGTCGCGTTGCTGGTTGCCGTGACGATGGGGCGACCGGTTCTGTTCCGGCAGACCCGACCTGGCTGGCACGAGCAGCCTTTCGAGATCGTGAAGTTCCGCACGATGAGGCCACCGGTGCCGGGTCGGGAGCTGCGCGACGACGACCTTCGGCTCACCCGGGTCGGCTGGTTCCTGCGGTCCTCGAGCCTCGATGAGCTCCCGGAACTGTGGACCGTGCTGAAGGGCGACATGAGCCTGGTGGGACCGCGCCCGCTGCTGCCCGAGTACCTCGGGCACTACACCGCGGCGCAGGCCCGTCGTCACGAGGTGCGGCCGGGGATCACCGGCCTGGCCCAGGTCAGTGGCCGCAACGCTCTGTCCTGGGAGGAACGGCTGGCCCTCGACACGAAGTACGTGGACGAGCGGTCGTTCTGGACGGATCTGAGGTTGCTGGCCCGCACGGTCGGCCGGGTCGTGCGCCGCGACGGCATCAGCAGCGCAGGCCACGTGTCCGCGTCCCTGTTCCATGAGAGCCCCGCCGCGGTCCGTCAGGAGAGCAGTCCGACCGCCCCCTCGTGAGCCGGCCGGCGAAAGGACGGGAAGTACTCCGACAGGTCGCTGGCTGGGACCTGTCCGGCCCCGAGGCAGAGCCGCTCGTAGGCCGCCGGGTCAACGACGACCCGGAGCGTCTCGAAGGCGTGCCGGGTCGGGGAGAAGCCGGCCTTGAAGTGGTAGAGCGAGTCACGAAGCCCGCCCACCCCGCCTCCGAGGTGCAGGTCGGTGTCCCCCCGTGCGCGCGCCCAGCGCCAGGTCTCGTCGAACACGAGCTTCATCGGTTGTTCCTGAAGCGCTCGTGTCCAGGTGGCGCCGAGGTGGTACTGGACCAGGCCCTGGCAGGTCAGGAACAGCCCACCTGCGAGAAAGGCGTCCTCGCGAAGCGCGCTGACCAGGTGCACCGAGCCGGCCAGCTCACGGACCAGCCGGGTGAAATAGTTGCGCGGGAAGAAGTACTCCTGCCCTGCTCCCACGCGCGTCATCGTCTCGTAGTAGGCATCGATGAACGGGTCGAGCAGGTCCCACCGGTCCACGACGGTGTACGTGCCGCGACGCCGGGCCCGGTCGATCTGCCGTCGGTGGTTGGCGCGGATGTGCTGCTCGATCTCGCGGTGCGGGGCGCGCAGGTCGATCGAGACCGTGTCCCCGTGCTGTACGAGCGTGCCGATCTGCTGGAGCGCGGAGCAGTCGGAGTTGAGGATCGGGTGCAGCCGCACGAACAGCGTCGCCACCTCGCGCCGCTTCAGCAGGGCGACCAGGGCCTCGAGGGCTGCGGTCCAGAACTCCCGGTCCTGAACGTTGCTCAGCGGACCGGGATATCCGTAGGGGGAGGCGGCATCCGAGCTGCCGCCTCCGAGGTCCTGCAGCACCAGTGGCAGCAGGAACTGACGTGAGCCGTCCACGTAGCTGAACGCGCAGGCCCGGCCGCCGGTGAGCGAGGCGTGCAGGCGTGCGTAGCCCGGGAGGTGGTAGACGTCGTGCCGCAGCTCGCGGAGGGCGTCCGGCCAGGCGGGAGAGTCTGCTTCGAGCAGCTCGGCGAACGGCATGACCACCCCCTCGGAGTCCCCGTCCCGGTGCTGACGACTCTTACGAGGCGCTTCGACGCGTCGCAGATACCAGGCAGGTATCTCCGAAGCGGTTGGGCGCCTCTCTCGGGTCAGCGGTGCGGCAGGGGGAGGGTTGCGTGAAGAAGGGCCAGGAGGTCCCCGTCCTGGCTGTGACGGCGCACGACGGACCCGTGATGCACAGCCAGGTAACCCTTGCACGGTCGCTCGGACGGCTAGGCGCACCCGTGCACCTGGTGCACCCGAACGGGCGCACCGCGGCCTCGTGGTCGCGGTATGTCACGTCCACGACCGCTCTGCGCCTCGACCCTGCCGCGCCGGGCCGCTACCTCGAACAGCTCGCATCCTTGGCGCGTCGGGTCGGCGGTCAGCCTGTCCTGGTCGCCCTCGACGACGTCTCCGCGCTGCTCGTGGCGGAGCACGAGCAGGCGCTGCGTACCGTCTGCCGCCTCAACGTGCCGCCCTTCCCCGTCGCGGCTGCCCTCGCGGACAAGCGGCGGCTGCACGACCTCTGCGTCACGCACGGGATCGCCACTCCGCGCCGGGCGCTGGCCCGCACGCCGGCGGACGTGGCGGCGTTCGCCGCCGAGGTGGGCTTCCCGCTCGTGGTCAAGGCCACCACCGCCGGCGCCCCCCTCGGTGGCGAGGCGCACCAGTCGCGCAGCGTCCGGATCGCGGGCAACCTCGACGAGGCCGTGGCGGCGCTCGGCCCCGTGGGTCACCAGGTGCTGCTGCAGTCCTACGTCCCCGGTGGTGCCGACTCGGTCTGGATGTTCAACGGCTACTTCGACGCCGCGTCGACGTGCCGGCTCTCCTTCACCGGCACCAAGCTTCGCCAGTGGCACCCAGACACGGGGTACACCTCATTGGGGGTGTGCCGCGACAACCCGGAGGTCGAGTCAACGGCGATCGAGCTGCTCGAGTCGATCGGTTACCGGGGCATCGTGGACCTCGGCTTCCGGTACGACGCGAGGGACGGCAGCTACCAACTCCTCGACGTGAACCCGCGCCTCGGTGCGACGTTCCGGCTTTTCGTCGGGTCGGACGGCACCGACGTGGCGCGTGCCCTCTACCGGGACCTGACGGGGCAACCCGTGTCGCGGACCAGGGCCCCGGAAGGTCGTCGCTGGGTCACCGAACCACAGGACCTTGCCGCCTGCCTGAGCTATCGCCGGGCCGGTCGGCTGTCCCTGGCGAGCTGGCTGAGCTCCTACCGGGGTGTGCAGGAGGTCGCCTGGTTTTGCGCGAGGGACCCGCTTCCGTTCGTGGCGCTGGCGGCCCCAGGAGCCCGACTGGCCCGGCGACCCCCCGCACCCGGACGGACCGCGCAGGTGCGGACGGCCACTGCGACACGGAAGTACTTCGACGCAACCTCCTCCTACTGGAGGCGGGTGTACGAGGGCCAAGACGTCTCCGCCGCGATCTACGCACGACGTCAACATCAGGCCCTCGCCTGGCTGGACGAGCAGGGGGCGGCGGGAGGGAACCTCCTCGAGGTCGGAGCGGGAGCAGGTTACGCAACGATAGATCTTGCCAGGCGATCCGAACGGGTCGTCGCGCTCGACTCCTCGTCGGCGATGGTCGCGCAGTTGGCAGCTGCGGTCCGTACCGCGGGCGTCGAGGGGAGGGTGGCCATCGCACAGGCCGACGTCGAGGCGCTGCCCTTGGCGACGGCCAGCCAGGACGCCGTTCTGGCTCTCGGGGTGCTCCCGTGGCTGACATGCCCTGGGCTGGCCCTGGCAGAGCTTCACCGGGTGCTGCGTACGGGTGGTCATCTCGTGCTGAGCGCGGACAACCTGCTGCGGCTGCACTGGCGCCTGGACCCGTTGCTGAGCCCGGCCCTGCGCGGGGCGCGCCGCGGCACGCGACAGCGCCTGGTCGCCCATCGGTTGGCGGACCCGCGGGATGAGCACACCGATGCGCGCCTGCATTCCTTCGTCGACCTGGCCCGCCTCGCCGAGGAGGCCGGCTTTGAGGTGGTCACCTCCTTCAGCTTCGGTTTCGGGCCCTTCACCTTCCTCGGCCGGCCGGTTCTGACAGTCGGCGCGGGCCGTCGCGTCGACACGGTTCTGCAGAGATGGACGAACCAGGACGGTGGCCGGCTCCGGGAAGGGGCGGCGCAGCACCTGCTGCTGTGTCGGTCCCAGGCCAGCGTCGCCTCACGCGGTCGCCCCGCACACAGCGCTTGACCGGGTCCAGTCAGGGATGACCTCAGGTCGCCTCCGGGGGGTCGGTACCCCGTCGGGACGCTGCCCTGCCATGCCCTCTCCGCTCGCGAGGTCAGGTTCTCAGGGACCATCGAGCGGGGATGCGCCAGGTGACTCTTGACACGCTCGGTTTGTTCGGCTGGAAATGTAGGTGTACGAGCGGCACGTGGGGACCCGGTCGTAAGCGTTGGGGGGTTGTCCAGATGAGCAAGCCGTCCGGATCCGGTCGACAGGCAGGGTCGCGAGGAGCTGACCACAGCGATCTCGTGCGCGCCGCGGCTCAGGGGAGCGAGGAAGCCTGGCGCGAGCTCGTCGACTGCTATCTGGGGCTGATCCTCGCGATCGGCCACAACCATCGGCTCTCTGCGGGGGATGCGGCAGATGTGTCCCAGACGACGTGGCTCCGGCTGTTCGAGAACATCGACAAGATTCACGACCCGTCCCGCATCGGGGCCTGGCTGGCCATGACAGCGCGCAGGGAGTGCCTACGGCTGATCGGGAAGGCTGGGCGTCAGGTGCTGGTGCCGGAGACTGCCGCGTTCCCCGACGCCTGGGCCACGGCTCCTCCCGACCTTGATGCAGAGCTGCTCGCCCATGAGCGCGAGCAGTACGTGCACCTGGCTCTGGCTCAGCTCCCCGAACGCTCGCGTCTGCTGATGGGCCTTCTGATGCTGGACCCTCCTGCCACGTACGAGGAGATCTCGGCGGCGATGGACATGCCCATCGGCAGCATCGGGCCCACCCGGGGGCGTTGTCTGCGTCATCTTCAACGCATCCTGGCTGAGCAGGGGATCGCCGGAACGGCGGACTCGGTGTACGAAGGTGCCGGCTGCTGACAGGCGTGGTGGTCACCCGGGCGTCACGACTGCGACGAGGCCGGGGCTCGCCCGGGTCGGCGCGGCTGGCTGTCGGGCAGTGTCACGGACCGCGGCTCGAGCAGCGAGGCTATCGACTCCAGCGCGACCGCGATTCGTTCGAAGGTCTCGAAGTACGGGGGTATTCCGGCGGGTACCGAGCGACGGGTGTAGCGGCGACGCTCAGGGGCCTGCTTCGGGCTGTCTTCGGCTGTGAACTCTGGCTCCCTCATGACAGCAGACCCCCAGAACGGTTGGGGTGGAAAACCCCGTCTCCAGCGAGAGCGCCTGCCGGCGGCCGTTGATACCTCCGCCTCGACTCCCTCGGGCAGGGGTCTGTCACGCCCACTCGCGTTGGCCTCAGTCAGCTCTCCAGCCAGCTCCGAACGGCGCTGCGGAGAAAGGCGGTCTCGTCAGGCAGGCCGCGTGGGCTCCCTGCACGGTGCCCCCACACCCCGGGCAGGGCGGTGAGCTGCCCCCTGGCCAGGTGGGGCAGCTCCGCCTCGTTGTCGGCCACCCGGAAGTACAGGTCGGTCTCGCTCGGCAGCAGCAGTGTCCTGGCGGTGATGGAGGACAGGGCGCGTGTCAGATCGCGTTCGTACAGAGCATTGTCGCTGATGTCGGCGCTCGTCCACGTCAGCGCCTGGGCGTACAGGTTGGCGGCCCGGCAGGACGCGAACCCCTCCTCCCAGTCGGTGCGCAGGAACGTCTCGAGGTCGGGTGCGCCGAGCACAGAACGGAACAGCCCCTGCCGGTAGAAGTCCTGGCTCAGACCCCAGCCGGCGTAGACGTGGCCGAACGCCCGCAGCGTCGCAACCGGCTCGGCGCAGAAGCGCCCACCGCCGACGTACTCAGGTGCAGCCTCCAGGACCCGCAGCAGCCCGGACAGGAAGACCTGGTTGTGCACCGCGGTACGGGCACTGCCGCAGACGATGACGGCCCGCTCGACGAGGTCGGGGTAGAGCGCAGCCCAGTGGTAGCTCTGGATCGCACCCATCGAAAACCCGTAGGCGGCCGCGACCCGACGGACGCCCAGGTGGTCGAGCAGCCGACGCTGCGCGTGCACGTTGTCGGCGGCGGTCACCAGCGCGGGGTAGTCCGGGTCGTCCGCCGCGCTGGACGAGACACCGTTGCTGAACTGGTCGGGGATGACGACGTACCAGCGCGCGGGGTCGAACAGGCCGTCCGGGCCGACCGCCCAGGCCTCATCGTCGTGGGTCGCGGTGTAGCTGCACGGGAAGACGACGGCGTTGTCGCCGGAGGCGTTCAGGGTGCCGTGCGCCTGCCAGCCCAGGCAGGCGTCCCTCAGAATCCCTCCCTTGTCGACGACGAGGTCGCCGAGCTCCAGGACGCCGGAGGTGACCGGCCAGGCAGGGGTGGGAAGCGGATGCGACACGGAGACCACGGGGTCCTCCAGGGTCAGGGTTGGGTGACCCTCATCCTCTCCCATCGCCGGAGGGCACCGCGAGTGGTCAGGACACGAACGCCAGATCGTCGTAGTAGTAGGTGCTGTCGCCAGCCAACGGCGCATAGCCGCCGTTGCCCCGACCGAAGTCGAAGAACAACGACACCTTGTTGTAGGTGTTCGCCACGTTCAGCGCGGCGGTCGGCTTGGTCAGGTCGTAGGACGTCGGGCCGTTCGGGATGTAGTGCGTGGACGGATCGCCGAAGTCGAAAGTCAAGCTCTCCCAAGCTCCCGCGACGCTGGTGAAGGCGTCGGTCTCGCAGTTGATCCCCGGGTTCCCGGCGTTCTCCACCTTCATGCGCACCCGGATGCCGGCAGCCGGGCTGTAGACCCGCATCGTCATCTTTGTCTTCGTCGCGGTGAAGGGGATCGTCGGGACGGACAAGTTCGGGTCGGTGGACACCGTGGTGCCGGCCCACTGCTCGGACCCGGCCGCCTTGACGGTGCGTGCGACCTGGTTGGTGCCCCCGGCAGGATCGGCGACGAGTGCGCTGGCGGCACCAGCAAGCCCGAAGTCGGTCAGGGCGTAGCTCTTCGCGGGGTCGTCGAACGTGACCGACCAGGACGCCGGCGGAGGGGGTGTCGCGCCGCCGAAGGTGAAGTCGAGGTCGTCGACGTAGTAGGTCTTCCCGGTACCGACGGTCCCGAAGTCGAAGAAGATCGAGACCTTGTTGTAGGTCAGCGCCAGGTTCAGCGCCGCCGTACCCGTCACCGGGTTCGCGAAGTTGAACGACAAGGTCTGCCATCCGGCCGCGACGGTCGTGGTGGCCTCGGTCTCGACCGACTGGGCCGGGTTCGCGGCGTTCTCCACCTTCAGCCGCACCGGGATGTTGGCGTCAGGTGACCACACCCGGGCCGTGACCGTCGTGTTCGTGGCGCTGAACCCGATCGGGGCGATCGCCTGGTTGGGCAGGTTCGACACCGTGGTGCCGGCATAGATCTGGGAACCGGTGATCTTGACGACCTTCCCGACCTTGTTGGCGGGGTCCGCGGGATCGACCCCGATCGTCGAGTCCTCGGCTCCACCGAACCCGGTGAGGACCGGCGGCGTGCTCTCGTCGAAGGTGATGATGCTGCCGGCCGGCGGCGGCGTGGCGCCCGGCACGAAGGTCATGTCGTCGAAGTAGTACGTCTTCTGTACCGCGGTGGCCGGGTCCCGTCCGAAGTCGAAGAAGATGCTGGCCTTGTCATAGCGGAACGCCAGGTTGAGGGCCGCGGTACCTGTCGCCTCGTGGGCGAAGTCGAAGGTCAGCGTCTCCCACCCGCCGGCCACGGTCGTGTTCGTCTGCGTCTCCACCGATCGCGTGTTGTCGGCATGGTCCTCGACCTTCAACCGCACCGGGATGTTGGCGTCGGGCGACCAGACCCGCACCGACAGCTTGGTGTCGGTGGCGGTGAACGGGATGGGCGAGGCGAAGCCCAGCCCAGCCGCTGCGGTGACGGTGGTCCCGGCATAGGTTGCCGCACCTGCGGCCCGCACCACCGTGGCGACAGTGTTCGCGGCGTTGGTCGGGTCGGGACCCAGGCTGGAGTTCTCCGCACCGCCGAAGCCGATGAGGCCGTACTGCACCGTCGGTGAGTCGAACGTCACCGGCAGCGACATCTGGGTCGTCGGCGGTGGCGTCGTCGTGTCGAAGGCCTGCTGGGCGGTGGCGGCGGCGGTGTTGGCGTTGCCGGCCGCGTCAAGGAACGTGCCGGCGGCCACACTGACGTCGATGGTTCCGGTCGTGTTCGTCGGCGCAGTGACGACGAGCGTGGCGTGCGTGGCGTCGACGGTCGTGAACGTACCCTTCGTGCCACCGGTGACGGTGATGTCGTCTGCGGTGAAGCTGGCGCCCACTGCCTCACTGAACGTGAACGTGAAGGTGACAGGGCCGGTCGCGGTGGCCGCCGCGACGTTGTCGGTGATCGCGACCGTCGGGGGCGTGGTGTCTGGCACCGCCGGGTAGTCGAGGACGTAACTCGGTACACCGACGGCTGCCTGCGTGACCGGGGCGCCGGTGGTGTTGACGACGTGGTCGAGGGTCCCGGCTCCTAGCTGCACCGTCAGCAGGTCGTGCAGACGCACGCCCGGTACGTCCGGCACCTCGAAGCCGCGGGCCGCATGGATGGTCGGGTCGACGTTGGTGAAGATGTAGCTTCCTCCACCCCAGAGCTCATTCTGTTTGACCGAGTCTGCGACCTTGTAGCCGGCCCACCCCAGTACGCCGTCGTGCTGCCAGGCGGCCTGGTTCGGAGCGTCATACGGGAGCTCGTTCTGGAAGAAGACCGTCCTGCCGTTCTCGCCGTTCCAGATCACGTTGTACTGCTGGTAGTGCTCGACGAACAACCCGGTGGCTGTGACGTTGTTGCCGTTCACGATGACGCCGTTGCGAGCGGTGTTGACGGTCCAGCCGACGCTGCCCGGCCTTCCGTGATCGGCGCGCCACGCCCAGATGTCGTCGAGGAGCACGTTGTCGCTGTTGACCTCGAGGCTGACCGTGGCCTTGCCGATGTGCGGACCGCCGATCCTGAAGAACACGTCCTGAAGGGCGGTCGGGTCAGCCGGATCGATCGTCGCGTGCTTGGTCTGCGGGCTGCCGATCTGCATCAGCACCGGCGAGTTCTTGGTACCGGCATCGAGGGTGATGCCGGCGATGTCGACGCCCTTGACGTCGGCAACGGTCATGACCACTGCGCCGTTGACCGCCGTGAGGGTGGCCATCCCCAGACCGAGCACGATGGTGTCCGCCCGCTTGACCTCGATCGTCTTGTCGATGTCGTAGACGCCTGGGGTGAGCAGCAGGTTCATGCCACGACCCAGCTGGCTGTTGATCTTGCGAGCCGAGTCAGAAGGCCTGGCCACGAAGAAGTCGGACAGCAGGACGGAGTGACCCGGTGTCGAGCCGTTTGCCCACGTCGCTCCGGATGACTGGGTTCGGGCGTTCGGGACGAAGACGTTGTAGCGGCCGGCCGCGTCGAGGTAGAGGTAGGGCTTCTCCTTGCTCGCCGGGTCCTTGACCAGGGTGGTGTACGGCGGGTCGGGGAAGGATTGGGCGGGCGCGCCCGCGACGCCGGCGAAGACCTGGTTCCACACGCCGTTGGTCCAGGACCCGATGCTGCTGTCCCTGACCAGGTACTGCTGTTGCGAGCCGTTGGTGACGTCGCCGGTGGTCGAGTCGGCGATGAACCCGCCGCTCGCGTACTGAGGTCCGGCGGTGCAGTAGTCCATCAGCGAGAGCCGGCCGCCGGTGATGTTGACCCGACGCATCGGCGAGGCCTGGGAGGCGGCCCAGAACATCGCGGTCTTGCGACAGTCGGTCCCGGCGGGGACGACGTTGACGGTCAGGTTCGACAGGGAACGCCAGAAGCTGTCCAGCGCGGAACAGTTGTCGCTGGCGAAGCACCGGTTGTATACGTCGACGCTGCCGTTGATCGTCACATCGGTCGGGTTCTTGCCCAGCCCGGCGACCTCGGTGTAATAGCCGACCTGGAACTTCAGCGGGGTCGCCACCGTCCCGTACACCCCCGGCTTGAACAGCAGCGCGTACCGCTGGGTCCCCATCTCGTTGTTGACCTGAGCCGCGGCGATGGCGTCGACGGCGTCCTGGATCTGACCGGTCGGCATGCTGGGGTCGAAGATCATCACGTTCGGGCCGAAGTCGGGTTGGCTGCCGCCGGCCACCGGCACCGTGGCCGTCGCGGCCGATGCCGCGGACAGGCCGGTGAGGGACAGCGACGAGATCAGGGCGGTGACTGACACCAAAGCGATCAGACGCCGGCGAAGCCGGCTCGAGGTGGGCGTGGATGGAGGGCCCACAAGCACGGTGGGAGAGGCGTGAAGCGACATGGCGTCCGGGCCTACCTTCTGGAGTCCTATGCGGCGCTCATCGTGGGCCGTGGGCTGAGTTCTGTCTAGCCTTCGACAGGAGAGGACTTCTGTCGAACGTGATGACGCAGGTGCCTAGGGCCCAGGGGAATGGGACAAGTGGGTCATGCGCTGGCGACGTGTGGGTCACGACAGCCGGCCAGGGTTCTGTCGAACGATTGACTAAACCGCCGACGGTCCCTTACGGTCAGGGTTTCAGCCCGCGCTCGCGCAGGGAGCATCGTGCAACTGACCGGCAGTGCGGTGCGCGCGGCCAATCGCGCCAGCGTTGTCGACATCCTGCGGCGGGAAGGCTCGGCCACGCGGGCGCACCTGCTGCGGGTCACAGGGCTGTCCCGCGCCACGGTGTCCAGCCTGGTGTCCGAGATGCGCGCGGAAGGGTTGCTCTCCGAGTCGCGTCCGGCCACCGCCGACGGCCGGGGCCGACCGCCTGCCACTCTCGTCCTCAACCGTTCGGCAGGACTGGCGATCGGCGTGGACATCGGGGTGCGTCATCTGGCGGTCGCGGTAGGCGACCTCGCCCGGCGCGTGCTTGCCGAGCGTTGGATCTCGCTGCCGCACGGACACAGTGCCGACCATGGCGCCCCGACGGTGCTGCGTTGCATCCACGAGACCCTCGTCGAAGCCCACGCCGACCCGGCGCATCTGGTCGGTGCCGCCATCAGCATCGCTGCCCCGGTCTCCACAGACAGTGGTCGACTCATGGTCCCCGGCGTCCTGCCGGGCTGGAACGGCCAGCAGCTGGCCAACCTCGTGGGGGAACGCTGGAACATCCCCGTGGCGGTCGAGAACGACGCCAACCTCGGTGCCCTGGGGGAGTACACCTGGGGCGAACTGCACGGGACCGAGTCCATGCTCTACGTGAAGATCGCCAGCCGTCTGGGGCTCGGGATCGTGATCGACGGTTCGATCTACCACGGAGCCCAGGGCAGTGCCGGGGAGTTCGGGCACATCACCGTGGATCCCGACGGTGAGCGCTGCTGGTGCGGCCGGCGCGGCTGCCTCGAGATGTACGTCGGAGGCGAGGCGCTGCTGCGCCAGCTCGACGTGGCGGACGAGGACGAGGTCGACATGCGCGAGCTGCTTCGCTACGCCGACGATCCCCGGACGCGGGAGGTCCTCGATCGGGCCGGGACGTTGCTCGCGCAGGGCTTGTCCACGCTGGCGCTGCTGTTCAACCCCACGGCCATCACGATCGGCGGCGAGCTGGCAGCCCTGGGCGACCTCCTGCTCGATCCGGCGCGAAAGGCGATGGAGGCGGTTCCGTTCGGGACACCGATCCCGGTGCGCCTCACCACCCTTGACGGTCGAGCGTCGGTGGTCGGAGCGCTCGCCCTCGTCCTTTCCGACACCGCCCGCTTCACCGACCGTGCCGCTGCTTCGGGCAAGGTGAGCCCGGCCCACCCCACACACCCGCTGGCTACTCAGGATCGCCCCTCATCCGCCTTCTCCCGGCCAGCCCAGGAGCCCCAGCGGGCTCGTGGACGCTAGCGTCCGGTTGGTGGATCTCGCGGCACGGCGCAGCCTTGCACTGCTCCTCGGTTGCGTCGCGGTCCTCACGCTGTCCGGCTACTTCCTGAAGGCCCAGTGCATCGGGCACTACAACGAACGCCGCGACCGGGTCTTGTGCAGCAACGACATCCAGGTCCTGTACGTCGTGCGCGGCATGCACGAGCACCCGTTCCCCTACATCCACGGCGACCTGGTGAACCACCAGCTGGTCGCAGGGGCGCTCGAGTACCCGGTGCTGACCGGGCTGTTCGCCTGGGTGCCGGCGCTGCTGGTGCACGACGACGGCGGCTACCTGCAGGTCACGGCGCTGCTGCTCGCGCCGTTCTCGTTCCTCACCGTGTGGCTGCTGGCGAAAATGGTCCGCTGGCGGGCCTTCATGTACGCCCTCGCGCCCCCGCTGGTCTGGTACTCCTTCCACAACTGGGACCTGCTCGTGGTCTGCGCCACGGTGGCCGCGTTCTACGCCTGGTGGCGCCAGCGCTTCGCCTGGTCCGCGGGCTGGCTCGCGATCGGGGCCTGCCTTAAGTTCTGGCCGGTCTTCTTCCTGCTGCCGCTGCTGCTGGACCGGCTCGCGAACCGTGATCGTTCGGGTGCCGGCTGGTCCCTCGCGTCCTTCGCATGGGTCTTCGGCGCGGTCAACGGCGCGTTCTTGTTGGCCAGCCCCCGAGGGTGGTGGGCGCCGTACGCGTTCCAGCAGGAACGGGCCGCCGACATCACGAGCAACAGCATCTGGTTCTGGGGCCTGCCGTCCCTGACCACCGAGGACCTCAACACCCTGATCCCGGTCCTGCTGGTCCTTGGCACTGCGGTCGTGTGCGGCGCCGGCTGGTGGCGGGCGCAGGTCGAGGGTGTCTTCCCGTTCGTGCAGGTGTGCGGCGCTGTGCTCGCCGTCTTCATGCTCACCAACAAGGCGCACAGCCCGCAGTACGCCCTCTGGCTGTTGCCGTTCTTCTGCCTGCTGCGGCTGCGCTGGGGGTGGTGGCTGGGCTACATGATCCTCGACCTCTGCACGTACGTCGGGATCTTCCGCTGGTACTACGCACTGTCGCAGGGACACGACTTCGGGCTGGCCAAGCAGTCCCTCGTCATCGGTGTCTGGGGGAGGGCCGTGATGCTGCTGCTGCTCGTCGCGGTGTTCCTGCGCGCGCAGCCCGCGATGGACGACCCCGGTGACCTCCCGCCTGCCCGCGAGCGTCAGGCTGTCGGGGTCTGAGGGTGACAAAGGAACGTCCGTCGGTCCCGGTGTCGACCTGGTTGTTCGCGCTGGCCGTCGTGGTGGGGGTCTTCCTGCGCACGCTGGTGGCGCAGTCCGTCGGTGGCCGGCTCGACAGCGACCAGGCCATCGTCTACCTGATGGCCCGGCATGGCGGGGGTGGCTGGCTGTTCTGGGGCCAGCCGTACGGCGGCACCCTGTTGCAGGTCAGCGCGGCTGGCGCGTTCAGCGTTCTCGGTCCCAGTGTCCTGCTGCTCCAAGCCGTCGAGGCGCTGTGGTGGCTGGTCGCAGCGCTGCTCCTGCGGACCCTGGGCGCGCGGCTCTGGGGGGTGTTCGCCGGCGACCTGGCCGGTGCCCTGCTGCTGCTGCCCGGCCCCGCGCTGCTGTGGCTCACCGTCCGCGACCCGGGCTTCTACGGACCTGCCGTCGCGCTCGGGATCGCCGTGTTGCTGCTGGCGCTCACCACGGAGCGGATCACGCCGCCGCTGGCCCTGGCCCTGGGGGTGCTCGCCGGGCTGGCCGTCTGGACATCCCCGATGGGAGCCGCCTTCGTCGTCCCGGCCGGGTTGTATGCCTTGCTGCGCGGGGGGACTGCCCGCGTCACGATGCTTGCCGGCGGGGTGGTGGGGCTCGTGCCGCTGCTGATCGGTACGGCGCGCAACACCGGCGCTCCCGCGTCGAGCCAGAAGGTCCCACTGTCGGAGCTGACGACCCGGTTCCACCAGGCAGTCTTCGACCTGCTCCCCGCGGCGTGGGTCGGCGAGGCGCACACCACGTCGGTCCTCCTCGGTCTCACCTGGTGTCTCCTGGTCCTGGGTGCAGCCGTGGTCGGGGTGGTCAGGCGGTCCTGGGCGCTGGTCGTGCTGGCTGCCGTCGCGGCGCTCAGCGTCGGTGTCGTGTCGGTCGGGCGCACGGTCGTCGCACCGGTCTCGCTGCGGTATGCCGCGCTGCTCGCGCCGGTCCTGCTGTTGCTGCTCGCCGGCCTCGCGAGCCGCCTCGGGGTCGCCCGCTGGACGGGGTGGCTGCTCGTGCTGGCCCTCACCGGGCTGACCGTCTCGGTGTCCGACCGGGTCACGCACGGCTTCCGGTCCGCGGGCGGCAACCACTGGGCAGGGGAAGGGGGCGACCTGCGGCGCAACGGCCACGACAACGACTACGCCCGCGCCGCGTCGACGGACCTGCCCGCGCTCGTCGCGCACCTACGGTCCCTGGGGGTGACGGCCGTCCACGCCGACTACTGGGTGGCCTATCTGATCGACGCCCAGAGCGACGAGCAGGTCATCGCGGCGCCTCTGGTCGGCAGCCGCTGGAAGCCCTACGTGGACAGGGCCGACACCGCCGACCGCACCACGATCGTGGTCTTCGGCGGCCTGGGGAACGAGGCCGCGATCCGGGGGAACGCGGCCCTTCCGCCGTACCAGGTGAGCACGGTCGCGGGGTTCACGGTCTTCCTGTTCGACGGGCACGTCCCGAGTGACCAGCTGCCCCGGGGGCTGTACTAGCGGGCGGTCACCTGGCGAAGGGCGGCGGCGAGCTTGCGGCCGAGGAAGGCGTGTCCGGCCGCGTTGGGATAGAAGCCCGACGCTGACCGGAAGCCACCGGCGTTGGAGGTGTTGATCCAGCCCAGCGCGATCGGGTCGAGGTAGCGGATGCGGTGGGCAGCCGCGGCGGCCGCCAGGACCTTGCCGACCCTGACCAGCTGACCGTCAGGTGGTTGCTCGACCGCGACCGGTCCGAGCAGGACGACCGTCGTCGTGGGAAACCGACGCGCGAGGCGTTCCAGGAAGGCGCCGGCTGCCTTGGTGAGCTGCTCGGGGGTAGCTGACGTGTCGGAGGCGCCGCCTTCGACCAGCAGCACCCTCGGCGCCGTCGTCACCCGGGACAGCCGCACCGCATAGGGCTGGCCACCACGGCGACCACCCGTCGTGAAGCCGGTGCCGTCCCCACCGAGGATCGTGGTGTCCCAGCCGAGCAGGCGGGTGGCGACCTGCGCCAGTGTCGGCTGCCCCGGAGCCAGGCCGCGGCCGGTGAACAGGGAGTCGCCGAACATGACGGCGGTGACACGCCCCCGCGACCCGGCGGTCGGCGTGGGTCGGGCCGATGCGCCGACCTGTGCATCGGCTCTGGCGGCAGGGGTGGCAGTAGCGGTGGAAGAGGGGCTGGGGGTGGGGCTGCGCACACTGTCGGCCAGTCTCCTGTCGGAGCCGCCGGGGTAGAGCAGCAGCGCCAGACCGGCTGCGCCGCCCGTGACGAGGCCGACCAGTTTCAGGACGGGCGGGCGTGGACGGCCCGGCTCCACGGTCAGCACGCTGGAGATGGGTACCCAGCGCTCCTCGAAGCCCCCGGCCTGGCGGAACCGGACACGCACGCGCTCGCCGTCGCGCGCGACGACCACCGCCGGTCGCGGGGTTCCGTCGAGCGTGACGACGACCTCGTCGGGAGCGTTCGCTTTCACCTGCCGAGGGTAGGCGTCAGGCGGTCCGGGCGACGCCGCTCGAGCCGGAAGCCGGGCGGGAGAACGGTGCGGCGTGGGCTACGTCGCCGGCGAGCAGCTGCTGCGCAAGGGCGAGGCGCATCCCCTCGGGGTCGAGCAGGTCGACCAGCAGCGAGGGTGGGATGTTGTCGCGCAGCAGCCTCGCTGTTCGCTACCCCCGGACGGTCACTCGGCCCTACGGTGTCGAGCATGAGCGAACAGGTGACCGGTCTGGTGGTCTACGGCACGAGCTGGTGCGGGGACTGCAAGCGTGCCAAGCAGCTGCTGGGCGAGCAGCGGGTGCCCTACCGCTTCGTCGACATCGACAGCGACGCCGAGGGACTCGCCTACGTCGAGCAGGTCAACGACGGCAAGAGCATCATCCCGGTGATCCGGTTCGAGGACGGCACGACCCTGGTGGAGCCGTCGAACGCCGAGCTGGCCGGGAAGCTCGGACTGAAGACCGAGGCCAAGAGCCCGTTCTACGACCTCATCGTGGTCGGCAGCGGTCCCGCCGGGCTCACCGCCGCGCTCTACGCCGCCCGCGAGGGCATCAGCACCCTCGTCATCGAGCGGGCGGGTGTCGGTGGCCAGGCCGGCGTGACCGAGCTGCTCGACAACTTCCCCGGCTTTCCCGAGGGAGTCACCGGCAGCGACTTCGCGGCCCGCTTGCGGCAGCAGGCCGAGCGGTTCGGGGTGGAGCTCCTTCAGGCGCAGGACGTCACGACGGTCCTGGTCGACGGTGACTACCGAGGGGTGCGGACCGCGGGTGGCCAGGAGCTGATGTCCACTGCGGTCCTGCTCGCCCTCGGATCGACGTACCGTCGGCTGGGGGTGCCGGGGGAGGAGGACTTCATCGGTGCGGGGGTGCACTTCTGCGCGACGTGCGACGGGGCGTTCTACAAGGGCAAGCGGGTCCTGGTCGTAGGTGGCGGCAACTCCGCCGGCGAGGAGGGGGTGTTCTTGACCCGCTTCTCCCCGGACGTCACGATCGCAACGCAGGGACCGGGGCTGACGGCCAGCAAGGTCGTCGTGCAGAAGGTCGAGGAGAACGACGCGATGTCGGTGCGGCCGATGACGACCGTCGCGGAGTTCAAGGGGGACAAGAAGCTCACCTCGGTCGTGTTGCAGAACACCGAGACCGGGGAGCAGAACGAAGAGGCCTTTGACGGGGTTTTCGTCTTCATCGGGCTGAGCCCCAACACCGACGTGGTGCGCGAGCTCGTCGACGTCGACGGGCAGGGATTCATCGTCACCGACGCGGCGCTGCAGACTTCGATGCCGGGGGTCTTCGCCGCCGGTGACGTGCGCGCCGGAGCCACCAAGCAGGCCGCGTCGGCGGCCGGTGAGGGTGCCGCCGTGGCGCTCGGGATCCGGCGCTACGTCGAGGCCCGCGGCAGCGGTGGCCGCCCTATGGGGATCGACTGACCGCTACCAGTGGTGGGCGACGTCGACCACCAGGTGGGTGCCGGAGCGGAAGACCCGGAACGGCAGTCGTGCCCGCACGCCGACGCCAACGGTCGTGTAGCCCTCGAAGCTGCCGCCGGACGCGACCTGCCGCAGGGTGGGGAAGCCCGCCACGGAAGGCATCGCTAGCCGCCCCGCAGCGCTCTGGTCCACGACCTCCAGGAACGCTCCGCCCCGAAGCGGTACGACGGCCCCTCGGCCCTGGTCGTGGACGGCTCTGACGTAGCTGACGCGGTAGCCGCTCGTGGCCCGCGAGTCGTCGAGCACGACCCGGTCGAAGCAGGCGTGGTGGCCCGCTCGGACGGCCGCCAGATTGCCGTGGATGGAGTTGCTCACGGCCTTGGGAGTCGAGCCCCAAGGGGTGCTGCAGGTGGTGGCCCCAGCCGTGACGGGCAGGGCGAACAGGGCAGCGGCCGTGATCGTGGTGACGGTGGTGACAGTGCTGAGGCTCGTGAGCATCGTGGGCTCCTCGGAATCGGTGGTGGTCACCTGTCCTGACGCGGAGGTCTGCCAAACGGTTGACTGACCGCATGATTCTGCGCGGGGAGTACGCACCGAGCTCACAGCAGTGGGTGCGTGACGAGGTCGAGCACTACGAGCGGAGCGGTGGTTCGGCCTGGCGCGACCGTCCGGTGGTGCTGCTCACCACCGTCGGCGCCCGCACCGGCCTGCTGCGCAAGACGCCCCTGATGCGGGTCGAACACGCGGGGACCTACGCGGTCGTCGCGTCGCAGGCGGGGTCGGTCGCGCACCCGCACTGGTACACCAACGTGCTCGCCCACCCGGAGGTCGACCTGCGAGACGGTGCCGTGACCCGCTCGTTCGTGGCCCGGGAGGTCCACGGCGCCGAGCAGTCGGGGTGGTGGTCCCGGGCCTGTACGGCGTTCCCGTCCTTCGCCGACTACCAGAGCCGTACCCGCCGCCGCATCCCGCTGCTCGTGCTGGAGCTCAACGGCCAGGTGACCTGACAGGGACCGGCGCCGGGCCGGTCTGGCAGCGGGGGCACCAGTAGGTGACGCGGGCACGGGGAGCCTCGCCCTGGTCGGCCCGCACGATCGGCTGCCTGCACCGGCGGCACGGCTTGCCGGCGCGTTCGAAGACCCAGTGGTCCTCCCCGGGTCGCAGTGAGCCCGTCGTGCTCTGCTCCCATCGGTTCATGTTGGCCCGGATGAGCCGGACCGACCGCGCGACCAACCGGTCGAGGTCGACGTCCGCGACCGGTGTCCACGGCGTGACGCCCTGCAGGAACAGTGCCTCGATGCGGTAGAGGTTGCCGAGGCCGGCGAGGTTGCGCTGGTCCAGCAGGGCCAGGCCCACCTCACGGAGCGGGTCGGTACGAAGCCGGCGTACCGCTTCGGCCTGGTCGAACCGGTCGTCCAGCACGTCGGGGCCGAGGTGGCCGACGACCGTCAGCTCGTCCTGCGTCGGGAGCAGCTCGACGACGGGCAGCCGGTAGCCGACTGCGACCCGGGTTGCCGTCCTGAGCACGACCCGGACCTGGTGGTCCGGGCCTCCGCGCCACCGCTCGTCGGGGGCGTAGAGGTGCCAGGCGCCGTCCATGCGGAAATGCGTGTGCAAGGTCACACCACCCTCGACGCGGGTCAGCAGGTGCTTGCCGCGCGGTACGACCGCCAGGACTTTGCGTCCCGACAGGTCAACCGTGGCGTGCTGAGGTACCCGGAAATCGCTTTGCAGGAGCGTGCATCCGGCCAGAGCGGCATGCATCCGCTGCGCCGCGAGCCACACCGTGTCGCCTTCTGGCACCAGCCCGTCCTTTCCCTTCCCCACAGTGTCAACCCGCCGGGGCGAAGGAGCGGCCCCCGGGGACTTCCTCGGCGCCGAGGTACCGGTCGGCGGCGCCGACCGGCGCGACTTGGCCCGCGCGCCGATCGCCGCTAATGAACGCCGGCTCGAGTTACGGACCGCGGTCGAGTCGCGGCGCCGTACCGTTGGTCCAGCCGGTACCGATGCTCGGCTGTTCGCAGGACGCGTCGCGGTAGTCCGTGTTGTTGGCTACGAGCCCCGGTCCGAACGAGCAGGCGTCGGTACCTCCGCCGCCGTAGAGCCGGTTCCAGTGGTCCTGCGGTGCGACTGTCTTGCTGCCGCGTGCCGGACCACCGTCGACCCCTCCGTGGGGCCCCGTGTCGTTACCCGGGCCGCCGTTGACGTAGTCACGCCCGAGGCCGCCCTCGAGCTTGTCGACTCCGTCGCCACCGAGGATGTAGTCGGCATCGTCACCGCCGAAGATCGTGTCGTTGCCGGTCTCGCCGACGAGGATGTCGCGATCGCACGAAGTCGGCGTCGCGTTGGGGAGCGCGGGCGTCACACAGGCGACCACTGACGGTCCTCCGGTGAGGCTGTCGTTGCCGGCGCCTCCGTTGATGTTGTCGTCTCCCGGACCGCCGTCGATGGTGTCGTCTCCGCCTTCCCCGCTGATGTTGTCATCGCCGGCGTCACCATTGATCGTGTCGGCCCCGACGCCTCCGCTGATCGTGTCGTCTCCGGCGCCGCCGTCGATCGTGTCGTTACCGGCACCGCCATAAAGCGTGTCAGCCCCTGCACCTGCGGTGATGACGTCATTGCCTTCCTCGCCGTACACGGTGTCATTCCCGCCAGCCGTGGTGATGGTGTCGGCGCCATCAGTGCCTGACACCGTCATCGCGGACGTCGTGCTCGTGGCCGAGCCGGGCGCACCGGCGGCGGACGCCGCGGGGAACGTCACGGGACCGGGATCGATGACCCCGCCGGAACGGGGGCCGTAGCCATAGACGACGTCGTTCCCGCCGAGGCCCGTGATGAAGTCGTTACCGCCGCTGCCGCAGATGACGTCCTTGCCTGGGGTGCCCGTCAGGGTGTTGTTCGCGCTGTCGCCCACGATGGTGCAGTTGTACGCGATGTCCACGGTCAGGTCTCGGGTGACCGACGCGCCTGCTGCCAAGGTCGTGCCCACGGGGCAGACGAGCGTGCGCGTGGCGATTGACCATGACGTGCAGCCGGTCGGGACCGGCTCGTTTGCCGTGGCACCGAGTCGGACCGAGGCTGGGATCTTCAACGTGATCACCGGGTTCGCCAGGGGCACCGAGCCCGAGTTGGTGAGCCGCTCACGCAGGAGGAAGTTGTCGCCCAGGCCAACTGTCGAGATGGTCGTGTTCGTGCTTGTGCGGATCAGGCTCTGCACGAGGGCCAGCCGCGAGACGCTGATGGTGACCGTGCTCGTCGCGCTCCGCCTTGCCGGGTCGCAGAGGTCGCGGTTCGTGCTGGTGCAGCCGCTGGGATCCCCTCCGTCGGTGACGGTGTAGGTGACGACCACGGTGCCGGCGAAAGCCTGGGCCGGGGTGAAGGTGAACGACGGTCCCCCGGCCGAGGGCGGAGCGACCACGAGCGTTCCCTGGGTCGCCGGGATCGGGGTCACGGTGAGCACGAGGGACTGCTTCGGCGTTTCGAGGTCGCTGACCCACGGGGCGACGCTGATGGACGTGGCCGTCCGGAAGGCCGTCGTGGCGGTGCCAGGGGTAGCCGTGGGGGCGTCGTTCACCGGCCGCACCCGGACTGTGACGCTGCCGGTGGCAGAGCCGCCGTGACCGTCGGAGACGGTGTAGGTGAACGAGTCGGTGCCGTTGTAGTTCGCCGTCGGTTGGTAGGAGCACAGGGAACCGGAGGTAGTGCACTGCACCGTGCCGTGCTGTGGGGCGGTGGTCACCGTGTAGCTGAGCGTGTCGGCGTTGGGGTCACTGTCGTTGGTGGACACGTTCACCTGGTTGGTCGCAGCAGACGCCAGGGAGTCCTCGTCGACCGTCAGGCTCTCACCGAGAACGCGCGGTGGGCCTTGGACGACGATCGTGATGACGTTCGACGACGACAGCCGGGCGGTGTCACAGGTGACACGCGGACCGCTGCAGTTGTCCGGGTCACCCCGGTCGGTCACCGTGTACGGAACCGTTGCCGTGCCGGCGAACCCAGCGGCCGGCGTGAAGTTAACCGTGGTCCCGCTGAGGCTCGCCGAACCGCCGACGACCGCGCCGAGGGTGATCGCGAGGTTCGCGTCTGCGGTCTCGACGTCGGCGATGACGGCGCCGAGTGGAACGGACAGCGCGACGCCGGCGGTGGTGCTGGTGAGGACCGGCGACGTCGTCGGCGCGTCGTTCACCGGCCGGACGACGAGCGAGACGGTCCCCGAGACCGACGGGTGGTGCCCGTCGTTCACGGTGTAGGTGAAGGAGTCGGCGCCATTGAAGTTCAGGTTGGGGACGTAGCTGCAGACACCTTCGATGGTGCAGGACGCCTGCCCGTGGGATGCGCCGGTGCCCAGTGCGAAGGTGAGCGCGTCGCCCTCAGGGTCGCTGGCCAGGCCCGCGACACCCAGGCTCACGCCGAGCCCGCTCGGCGGGTCCTCGTCGAAGGTCAAGGAGGTCCCGTTGGCCACGGGCGGCCGGTTCGCGGGCAACACGGTCACGGTGATGTGTCCCGCGGCCGTGAGTACCGCGGTGTCGCAGACGGCCGGCACACCCGTGCACGAGTCCGGGTCGCCCCGGTCGGTGACGGTGAAGGGAACGACGAGGTCCCCGACGAAGCTCGCGTCGGGTGTCACGGTCACGACGCGGCCGATCACGGTCGCTGTGCCTCCCGGGAACGGGCTGGTGGCGACGGTGAGGCCGGAGTCCGGTGTCTCCTTGTCCGCGACGTTGGGCGAGACGTCGACGGCGATGGCCGCACCCTGGTTCGTGGCGGCGACGGCGTTCGTCGCCGTCGGTGCGTCGTTCACCGGCGCAACGGTGACCGCAACGGTGCCGGTGTCGCTGAGGCCACGGCCGTCGGACACGGTGTAGTCGAAGGTGTCCACGCCGTTGAAGTCCGGGGCCGGGGTGTAGGTCCAGTGCCCGTCCGCTGTGACGGACACCTGGCCGTGCGACGGAGCGACTTTGAGAGCGTAGGTCAGTGGGTCACCATCGGGGTCGGAGTCGCCGGCGCTGACGTCAACCGGCACCGCGCCGCCGTCCTCGACGGCTGAGGCCAGGTCGTCGACCGCGACAGGTGCCCGGTCGGCCACGCCGGCCGTGCACGCGGAGGTCGAGGTCCGCAGGTGGTCGACCAGCGCTGCGGAGTCAAAGATGTGGTCGGAGGCATCGAAGATCGACAGGTAGAGGCTGTGTGCCCCCGGCGTGATCGGGGTCTGGGCGACGAGCCGGGGCGTGGCACCGTCGTACGTCGTGCCGGTCGTCGTGATCGCGTTCGCGGCGTTGAAGAAGGCGCTGTTGACGCTGACCACGGAGCCGTCAGGTCCCACGGCGAAGTTGTCCGGAGCCGTGAGCGTCTGCCCAGACACCGACCACGTGCTGCGGTCGAGCTCGGCGATGAAGCCGTCGTTGAAGCTGCTCGCGACGAACTCCGGGTACTCCTCGGACTGGAAGCTGAAGTCGAAGGCGAGGCACTGCGACCCCGCGGGCACGTTGAGGTCGACGCGCAGGATGCTCGGGTCGTAGGCGCCGCGGGCGGTCGTCCCGTTGTCGGTGCCGCTGGACTCGGAGCTGTTCGCTGTCGGGGCCAGCGAGGCGTCGCCCGAGGTGAGCAGGGCGACGGTCCCGCCCACGGGGCTGAGCACGGGGGGACCCACGGAGGACACGGCGTTAGCTGTGATCGACGAGCACTCGATCCAGCGGTGACCGGTGATGAACCCCGCGTCCAGTGCGGGGGTGACGTCCGGACAGTCGGTGATCGTGATGGTCACCGTGGCCGTCGCCGTGCCGCCGTTACCGTCGCTGATGACGTAGTCGAAGGTGTCGGTGCCGGTGGCAGCCGGGTCGGCCACGTAGCTGCAGGTCGCCCCATCGCAGGTGACCGTTCCCTTGTGGGCGCTGGTGTCCGGAGCTGTCGTGGTCACCACCAGCGGGTCGTTGTCCGGGTCGGTGTCGTTGGCCAACACGTCGATGACGACCGTGCGGCCGGGCTGGACCGTCGCCGCGTCAGGGTTCGCCGTCGGCGCGTGGTTGGACCCCACCCTGACGGTGATGCTGGCACTGGCCGACCTGGGGGTGTGGTCGCAGGTCGAGCTGGACGCCGGCCCGCAGTTGTCCGGGTCCCCTCGGTCGGTGACCGTGTAGGGGATCACGATGTCACCGCTCACGCCCGGGTTCGGGGTGAACCGGACCGTCGTGCCAGTGATATCGATCGTGCCCTCCGGCACCGGACCGGCGGTCACGGTCAGGTTTGCGTTCGCGGTCTCGAAGTCGGCGACAGAATTGCCGAGGTTGACGTCAGTGGGCGTGTCGAGTGCCGTCGAGGCGGACACGTCCGCCGCCGAGGGCGGGTCGTTGACCGGCACGACGGTGACCGAGACGACACCGTCAGCCGTGAAGCCCCGGGCGTCGTCGGCGCGGTAGGTGAAGCTGTCTGGGCCGTTGTAGTTGGCGGCCGGCGAGTACGTGCAGGCTCCGTTCGGCGCGCAGGTCGCGGTGCCGTGCGTGGACTGCGCCTGCACGGTGAACGTGAGCGGGTGTCCGAGGGAGTCGGACGAGAGGCCCGCGACGTCGACCGGCGTGCTGCTGGAATCCTCGTCAACCGTGATCGCCGACGGCGCTGCCACAACCGTGTGGATCGCTCCCACCGTGATCCGGAGCATGGCGGACGCCGACTTCTTGCCGGGGTCGCACGTCGTCGAGGGGGTGGAGCCGCAGCCGTCAGGGTCGCCGCGGTCGGTCACGGCGAAGGGGATGTCAACCTCGCCCGTGGTGGCGGGGTCGGGCGTGAACGTCACCTCGGTGCCCAGGACCGTGGCGTTGCCGCCGGTGAAGGTCCCGAGCGTGATCGTCAGCTGGGCGTCTCCCGTCTCCTTGTCAGCCACCGACGAGGCGAGGTCGACGACCTTCTGCGTGCCCGCTGGAGTCGCGGTAGAAGCGTCGGACGCCGTCGGCGCGTCGTTGATGGGGGTGACGGTGACCAGGACCTGAGCGGTCGCGGAGGCGCCGAGGGTGTCGGTGACCCGGTAGGTGTAGGCGTCCGGGCCGTTGTAGTCCGGCGACGGCGTGTACCGGCAGACGCCGGCCGGGGTGCAGGTGGCCGTGCCGTGAGCAGGGGCGGAGAGCAAGGTCGCCGTCAGCGCCTGGTTCTCCGGATCGACGTCATTGGCGAGGACGTTGAGATCGGTCCCGCTCGCGTCTTCGGGGACGGTCAACGTCTCGCCCGTCACGGTCGGCGGCCGGTTCGGCGTCTGGTTGCCGAGGGCGGTCGTGGTCGTGAACGTGGTGCTCCCACCCGCCGCCAGGCTCGAGTCCCACTGCTGGGTAAGGGTCACGTCGTACGGCGCGTCCACGATGAGGTCGCCGTTGACGTCCTGCTGAACCTTGCCGTCAGCTGCTGAGGGGACGCCGAGCGCGGCAGCGATGTCCGACTGGTACGGGTACTCGTGGATCGTCCAGTGCGACGGCACAGGCGAGCCACCGAGCGAGCCCTGGATGCCGACGTACGTGGCCGGGCTGTTCGGGGCGTCGCTCTGGTCGTACTCGTACAGCCGAGAGCCGTCCGGGGTCGCCGCTCCTCCGTCGGTCAGGGTCCCGTCGAAGTAGAGGTCGCCGTCGAGGTAGCGCAGGGCGGTGAGGGGACGGACGGTCGCGGCGGTGTTCGTCAGGAGGTAGGTCTGGTCGAGGTGGGCGCCGTGCTGGTCGGCGACGATCGTCTGGGTGAGACGCACCGTGAGCGTCCCGATCGTGCGCTCGGTGACCAGGCTGGTGGACGACTGGGACACCACGGTGACGGGAGCGCCGTCGAAGCAGTCAGTGAGGAACCCGATCCCGCCGAGGTACACCTGGGAGTCGAAGACGGTCTCGGCGGCGTTGACCGACCCCTCGGGGTTGAACTTCGTCGTACCGCCGATGCCGGCCGTGCCGTAGCGACCGAGGCCGTCGACGTCGATGTCTGCGCCACCGTCGATGGTGGAGCCCGACGGCGTCGACAGGTGAGCCTTGACCGGCACGCAGGGTGGGGTGACCCCGTCGTCGTTGATAATCGTCCCGGTCGCCGACGGCGCGGCCAGGATGGCGTTGGACGTCGTTGATGCAGCGAGGGTGAACGTCTCGTCGGCCTCGACGACGGTGTCGCCGTTGACGGTGACGTGGATGGTTTCCGACGTGGCCCCTGCTGGGACGGTCACCGAGGAGTTGACCGCCACGTAGTCCGTGCCTGCTGTGGCGGAGCCGTCCGAGCTGGCGAAGTCGATGGTGATGTCGTGATCGGTGGGCCGGGAGAGGGTCACCGGGAAGTCCAGGGTGGTCGTCCCGGAATCGCCTTCGATGACGGAGGCATCTGACACCGATGCAGTGAGCGGTGAGGCCCCGACGGAGAGGGACACCACTGCCGAGTCGGACAGGAGGCCCGGGTCGGTCACGGTCCAGTGGAAGGAGTCGGCGCCCGCGTAGCCGGCTGCGGGGGTGTAGGTGCAGGCCCCGGACCCCACCGGGTCGCAGACCACAGAACCGTGCTGCGGGGGTGTGCTGATCGAGAAGCTCAAGGTGCTGACGCTGTTGTCCGGGTCACTCGCCAGCAGTGTCAGGTCGATGACCGTCCCCGGATCGTCCTGCGCAACGGTGACAGTGGTTGCCTGTGCCACCGGTGGCTGGTTCACGGGGGGCGCCGCAATCATCCAGGAGTAGGCAGCGGGCGCGCTGACACGTCCGAACTCGTCGGTGACCGTGACCTTGAACGTGTGCTGGCCGAGACCGAGCGCGGAGTAGACCTGGCTGCCCAGCGTGGTGCAGTCGGCGTAGGTCCCCGCATCGAGCAGGCAGCTGGAGGACGCGTAACTGCCGTCGGAGGTCCAGGAGAAGGTCGCCGACGTGCTCGTCGTCGGGTCGTCAGGCTTGGCCACGAGCGAGACGGTCGGGGCGGTGGTGTCGATCGTCCAGGTCCACGACGCGGGCGTCGGGTCGACATTGCCGTTCAGATCGGTGGCGCGCACCTCGAAGGTGTGCGATCCGTCCGCCAGGGGGCCGGCGACGTACGGCGAGGTGCACGCGGCCCACCCGCCGGTGCCGACCGGGTCGACCCGGCACTCGAAGGTCGCCTGCTCCGAGGCGGTAAAGGAGAACGAGGTGGACGCCGAGCTGCTGACGCTCGGAGGGGTCGGTGAGATGACCGTGTCGGGGGCGGTCGCGCTGACGACAAAGGTGCGGCTCGCCGCGATCCCGACGTTGTTCGCAGCATCGTGGGCGCGGACCTCCAGGGTGTGGCTGCCGTCAGCCAAGCCGTTCGAGGTGAACGTTCCGCCACACGCGGTCCAGCCACTGGCACTGGTCGAGTCGAGGCGGCACTCGTAACCGGCCGCGGACCCGGCGAAGTACGCCGCGGCCACCCAGGAGACCGCGGAGACCGCGGGTGGCGACACGAAGAAGCCGACGGCGGGACCTGCGTCCACCGTGATGGTGTGGCTGCTGACGGGGCCGGGGTTGGCGGTCGCGTCGAGGATGCGTACGTCGAGGGTGTGCGGACCGTCGGCGAGCCCGGAGGTGACGTAGACGTCTCCGCACGCGCTCCACGTGTCGGCTCCGGAGTCGAGACGGCACTGGTTGGTGTAGAGGCTGCCGGCGCCGGTCAGGGACCAGGCTGCCCAGCTGGTGGGGATGGTTCCGCTGGGGCCGGTGATGACGGAAACGGGGTTTTCGGTGACGGTGATGGTGCGGCTGGTGACGGGGCCGGGGTTGGCGGTGGCGTCAAGACTGCTCACGTCGAGGGTGTGCGGGCCGTCGGCGAGCCCGGACGTGAAGTAGACGTCGCTGCAGGCGAACCACGTATCGGCGGCGGCAGAGTCGAAGCGGCACTGGTAGCCCCCGGGGGCTGAGTCGGCGTGCCACGACCAGGCCGCCCAGCTGACCGACGACGCACCCGACGGTCCGGACACGGCGACACTGGTGCTCACGCCGGTGACGGAGGCGACGGTCCAGTGGCGGGTGGTGGCGGGTCCGGTGTCGCTGCCGCGGGTGGCGCGTATGGCGAGGCTGTGGTCGCCGTCGGTGAGGTTGGAGGACGTCCAGTAGCCGGCGTAGTTCGGTGCGCAGTAGGCGAAGGCGGCGCCGTCGACGCTGCACTCGTAGTTGCTGGCGGCGGGTGCGGTGAACGTGAAGGCGGCTGAGGTCGAGCTGGTCGTGCTGGCTTCACCCGGTCCGGAGAGGACGGCGACGTTCAAGTCGGCGGCGACGGTCCAGTGGCGGGTGGTGGCCGGTCCGGTGTCGGTGCCGCGGGTGGCGCGTATGGCGAGGCTGTGGTCGCCGTCGGTGAGGTTGGAGGACGTCCAGTACCCGGCGTAGTTCGGTGCGCAGTAGGCGAAGGCGGCGCCGTCGACGCTGCACTCGTAGGAGCTGGCGGCGGGTGCGGTGAAGGTGAACGCGGCTGAGGTCGAGCTGGTCGTGCTGGCTTCACCCGGTCC
>JBBRNK010000010.1:0-132137 GCA_038230355.1 Mycobacteriales bacterium
AGAAGCTCGCCGACGGCAAGGGCAAGAAGGGCGCGCTGCGGTGCATGAAACGACGGCTGTCCGACGCGGTCTACCGCGCTCTGGTCGAGGACCAAGCCAAAGCAGAGGTGGCGGGCCGGGAAGGACACTCGGGGGCGACTCGGCAGTCCAGCGCGTCTGACCCAACCCCGATGGTCAGCCCTTCGGACAAGTCACTAACCCAGCCCGCCGCAGCCGAGATTACGCCCCCAAGAACGAGGGTCAAGCGCGCCTCTTGACACAGAGGGGAGCCGCTATCCGCGGTGCGCTATCGCTCGCTGCAGTCTGAGCTCGCCACCCAGTCACGCCGACGGGTGTTGTCCTGCTGAACTAGCAGCTGTGGCTCCTTCACTTCCAGGATCACAGCGGCGACCCGCTCTCCGCTGAACTCCGCCCACACATATTGTCCGACCCAGTACGGCACGAGAACCTCCTGGCGCGGACCCTAGCCCACGTCACCGTGTAGGCGATGACCACAAAGACCAACTGTCAGGACCTCCCCGTGACTGGCACGCTCATCACGGACCGCTCCACGTTCATCGCGCTCGCAGACGCGTGCATGGCGGCAGGCGATGTCGTGTACGACCTGGCTGGCTCGGTCGGAACCGGACATCAGCAGCCTGCTGACAAACTGCCGGCCCGCGGGGCGCTGCTGTTCGCAGACGCGACGGTCTGCCTTGCGGTAGCGCTCGAGACCTCGACACACACCAGGGCGGCAGGCGTTCGTCTCGTGGTTCACCACCCCCAGCCGGATTCTGTGCCTCAGCTGTCCGAGAACCTCTCCCAACACATCTGACGCGACTCGCGCAGTGCCACCCTGCCGCGGATGCGGCTTCGTTGAGGCTTGGCCCTCAGCTGGTGGGCTGGGGCCGCGCCACACACCGTCGGTCGCTTGGAGCGGGCACCGCCTGGCGCGACCTTGGCCTGTCCGATCGGGAGGCGTCAGCGCCTCCGGTCCAACGCCTTGGTCGAGTGCGTCCGCCCTCGCGGGGACTGTTCCCACTGCCGTGAATGTCGGCGCTCACAGGTAGGAAGGACAACCAACAGAAAGGAACCCGTGAACATCTGGCTGCGCGACGCCGTGGAGCTGACCGACGACAGCGACATACTCATTCACATGGGTACCGGCGACCCAGCACGTTTTGACCCCATCCTGGACCGCTGCATCACCGGCTACCAGGACTACAGGGGCATCCTGCCCAACCGCCTCACCCGCGGCATCTTCGCGGTCTCCACCTTCGGGGCCGTGGCGGGTGTCAGCCAGAGCGACATCACCCGTGCGCTGAAGCAGAACAAGTTCGCCCGGGCGACCTACGGTGAGCTCAAAGACGACTTCGAGATCTACCCGACGTCCATGGATGCGGGTGTCGAACCCACCGTCATGGCCGTGCACTTCGACATCGCTCTGCCCGACGACGACTGCACCCTCATCGACGCCCACGCCAGCGACGCGCTGCCCGAGAGCGTCGAGCAGTTCCTCACGGAGCTTCTCCGACCGCGATTGAAGGACCTTCTCCAAAGGTTGCGGCCCTACCCGCGCCTCGATAAGCGCGACATCTGGCCAGAGCAGCGTGGCTAGCGTCAGCAGGTGGCCCTCGACGGGCCGGCCAACACCGTTCATACTGAACAACGACAGCAGGAGGTGAGGACCGTGCCGAAGATCTTCGTGGACTACACGCTTGTGGGGCACGCCCGCCGGTTCAAGACGCCCGTCAAGCGCCGGGTTCGCTGCGAACTTCACAACGGCGACACCGTCGTCGTCTTCGGCGATGACGTTCCCGAAGCGCAAGCCCGGGTCCTGCACGTCAGCCCGGACGTCACAGACGTCGAGTTCGAGTTGCTCGACGTCTGAGCTGAGCCGACCACGTGGTCGGCTCCGTTGTCTTGTCAGACCTGTGCGACCGAAGGCTGATTGACCTCGGACTACAGCGAAGGCCCGTTGCGGGGGGTGACCACGTCAGCCAGCAGCGGTCCTCCAGTGCTCACCGATGCTGAACGGCTCCGGCTCCGTGACGCTTTCCGCGCGCAGCGCAACGTCGCGGCTGCCGCCTACGCCGGGCTCCTTCCCTCCTGTGCCGGAGTCTCTGACGCGGGACCGCTCCACGGCACAACAGCTCGGCCTACTAAGCACCGGCCTGTATGAGAAGCCTGGGTGCCTGGCCTCTTGTAATCCCGGCCGCCTTAGCTTGTAATCCGGACTCTCGTTAGGGCGCATCGCCGCAGGTCAGACCCTTAGGTCTTTACCTCGCCAACCAGCTCCTCGCAAAGCGTGAGGAGGGCAGCCCTGTGGCCACCTTCGGGCGGAGTTCTGAACCGTCAAGCGACATGGAGCCGTTCAGGTCACCGAGGCGTCGTAGATGCTCCGGATAGAAGCGTCGAGGACCCGGTCGAACTCCACCTCGCTCTGCTGCGCGGACAGACCTTCGGTCAGGGCGCGCGAGAAGCTCGCGACCACCCCATGGTTGCGGGACAGCCGGGCGTTCGCCTCCGCGCGGGTGTAGCCACCGGACAGCGCAACGACGCGCAGTACCCGCGGGTGCGAAAGCAGCGGCACGTACAGGCCGTCCTTCTCCGGCAAGGTGAGCTTGAGCATGATCTGCTGGCCGTCGTCGAGCTCGGGCAGGGCGGCGAGCAGCCGGTCGGTGAGCAACTCCTCGGCTGCTCCCTTTACCGGGCTGTGGATGTCGACCTCGGGCTCCACGATCGGGACCAGGCCGGCCGCAAGGACCTGACGGGCGACCTCGAACTGCTGGTCCACGACGGCCTGGATCCCGACCGGGTCGGCCAGCGTCACGACCGACCGCATCTTGGTGCCGAAGACGCCGTGCCCGACGGCCCGCTCCAGAAGCGCGCCCAGGCCCGGGATCGGCTTCATCACCTGGGCGCCGTCGGACTTCTCCGCCAGGCCCTTGTCGATCTTGAGGAAGGGGACGATCTGCTTGTCCTCCCACAGGAACTCGGCCACGCCCTTGCCCGCGACCTGGCGGTCCATGGTCATCTCGAACAGGATCGCGGCGAGGATCCGATCCCCGGTGAATGCCGGACTGGTCATGATCCGGCAGCGCATCTGGTGGATCAGGTCGTACATCTCCTGCTCGTCCGACCAGCTGCCCTCGTCGAGCCCGTACAGCCCCAGCGCCTTCGGCGTGCTGCCGCCGCTCTGGTCGAGCGCGGCGACGAACCCCGGCGCGCTGCGGATCTTCTTGCTCATCTCGTCGCGCTGAAGTGAGTGCACGGCTACTCCATCTCCTAGACCGTCCTGCCTGCATCATGCCCACCACGGGAGGCGAACGCGGACAAAAATGATACCAGCACTGTGGCGCCCGGCCGACCGCGATGTGCTGAGGATCGACAGTCGTACGAAATCGGTTGCCAATCTCGGCTCGAAGTACGAAATGGGTCTGGTGGAAGACCTCCCGCGACGCTAATCTCCGGCCACCGCCGTCCGCGGCGGGGCGGGAGAGGTGTCCCGCACCTCGAGGGGGAGCCATGGCACGCACACCGTTGGCACAGGCGATCGGCGCCCTGACCGGGCGCATCCAGGAGGAGGCGGCGGCCGAGCAGCAGCCCGGCGTCGGCCCGAGCCGACGCGACGTGCTCCGCGGTGCCGTCGCCCTTGGGGTCGCGGCCGGCGGCGTCGGGCTGAGCCGGGCCCGTCCGGCGTACGCGGCTACGACAGCGAGCGGCGCCCGGGTCGTCGTGGTCGGCGCGGGGCTGGCCGGCCTGAGTGCCGCGTACCAACTGCGCCAGGCGGGGATCGCGAGCACCGTGCTCGAAGCGTCGGACCGGATCGGTGGCCGGTGCTGGTCGAGCAGGGGCCTGTTCGCCCAGGGCCAGGTCGCCGAGCACGGCGGCGAGCTGATCGACCAGGGCCACACCGCCGTCCGGCAACTCGCACAGACCCTGGGTCTGCCGCTGGACAACCTGCTCGCGGCCGAGCCGTCCGGGACCGAGCCGCTCTACTGGTTCGACGGGGCGCCCTACACCTACACCCAGGCGACGAACGACATCAAGGTGATCTGGCAGCAGATCCACTCGGACGTGTCGGCGGCGAGCTACCCGACGCTGTACAACAACTACACCGCCCGCGGCTACGCGCTGGACCACCTGTCGGTCGCGGACTGGATCGCGGCGTACGTCCCCGGTGGCGCCGCCTCCAAGCTGGGCCAGCTGCTCGACGTGGCGTACAACATCGAGTACGGCGCCGAGACGTCCCAGCAGAGCTCGCTGAACATGCTGTACCTGCTTGGGTACTCCGGGCAGGGCCAGTTCCGGGTCTTCGGGCCGAGCAATGAGAAGTACCACGTGCACGGCGGCAACGACCAGCTGGCCGCCGGCCTCGCAGCGGCCCTACCCGGGCAGGTCAAGCTGGGCACGCAGCTCATCGCGCTCGCCCGCAACAGCGATGGCACCTGGACGGTGACGTCCCGGGCCGGGACGAAGACCTCGAGCCAGGTTGCTGACCATGTCGTGCTCGCGCTGCCCTTCTCCCTGCTGGCCAAGGTGGACCTGACCCGTGCGGGCTTCCCGGCCCTGAAGACGAGAGCCATCCGGGAGCTGCCCATGGGCACGAACTCCAAGCTGCAGCTGCAGTTCTCCGACCGGCACTGGAACACGCTCGGCAACACCGGCGACACCTACTCCGACCGGGGCTACCAGAGCACCTGGGATGTCACCCGAGGCCAGGCCGGCAGCAACGGTGTTCTCGTGGACTACACCGGCGGCACGATCGGCGCCGACTTCGGCAGCCTCACGCCCGCGCAGTACGCGCAGCGCTTCCTCGGCCAGATCGAACCGGTCCTGCCCGGGTTGACCGCGAAATGGAACGGACGGGTCCTGCTGGACTTCTGGAAGGCCTACCCGTGGTCGCTCGGCTCCTATGCGTACTGGAAGGTCGGTCAGTACACCGGCTTCAGCGGTGTCGAGAAGGAGGCGGTCGGTAGCTGCCACTTCGCCGGCGAGCACACGTCGCAGGACTCACAGGGGTACCTCAACGGCGCGGTCGAAACCGGCTACCGCGCAGCTGCCGAGATCCTGGCCTCGATGAAGTGACTGCTCGGGCGGCCGTGCCCGGCCGTCTTCGCAACCTACGCCGCTCAGGGCGGCGTGCCGGTCCGCGGTGGGGAAGCCACAGCCCGTGAGAGGCCGAACCGAGGCCGGTCCCTCACGGGCTGTGAAGGTGCTGCTGCTCGTTACTTCCGGGGAGCGACGCAGGCGCTGCCGAAGTCGGCGCCGGTGAGGTCCGGAGCCCCGAAGATCGCGGTGAGGGCTCCGGCAGCGGCCGTGTCGAGAGTGAGCTCGGCTGTGGCGGCGCATCCGCTCTGAGCCGGTGCGCTCCCCAGGTCGAACAGGGGGATGCGTCCCACGACCGACCCGTTGAGGGCGGCGACGGCGGTGAGCACGCCGGTGTTGGTGTCGATGTTGTAGTTGGTGAGGGCAAGCGAGGTGCTGCCAGCGGTCAGGCTGAGGCCGCCGGCGTGCGTGATGACGCCACCCTTGGAGTTGCCCACGATCGGGAAGGACGCCTGCAGGGGGTTACCGCCGAGGACACCGGGGGCGACTGCGGCCGGGGTCAAGCCCAGGCCGACGACAGCGCCGATCGTGCCGCTGTTGAGGGTGACGGTCGTCGCCCCGCGTGCCTTCCCCTTGGGGGTGATGGCGTTGGCGGAGCCGGCCGTGATGGACAGAGCGAGGGTGGCGACGGCGGCGATCGTGCCGAATCGCGTGAGGGACGTGCGCACGAGGGTGGCTCTCCTTCGGGGAGCGTCCCATCTGACGGGGACGGGAGGGGTGACAGGGCGCCCGGGCGGCCGCGGCTCGAGGCGTACGACCGGCGGGGTTCTGCGAGAAGGCGTCTGTCCTTCCTGCCCCGCAAAGTAAGAGCGGCTGGGGGAAGGCGCATCCCGAGAGACCGATCGCGGCTTTAGCGTGTTTTCGACCCGGCGAAAGGGCTACGTCGCGTCGCCATCCCGGCACGCCGCGTCACGGTCGTGAGGTCCACGCGCCCAAGGCCGCGGAACTGCCCTTACCTGGCCGACCGCGCGAGCAGCCCGGCTTGCCCCTGGCAGGTCGCAGCGAGACGGCGGTACGGCTAGGGTGACGCGAATCGTGAGCCGGTTCCGGTGCAGCCGGAGTCCTGCGTCGGCGGAGGACTCTTGGCCAGGTTACCGGCAGCGTTCACCGCGCTGGCGTCGCGGACTGGTCTGCGCCCTGTGCTCGCCGCCTATGCGCTGTTCGACTTCGTCGAGTTCTTCGTGTGGCTGGCCATCATCTTGTGGGCCTTCGAGATCGGCGGCGCGTACCTCGCCGGTCTCGCAGCCCTGGTCCAGCTGGTACCCGCGGCCTTTCTCGCTCCGGCGCTGGCCAGCGTCGGGGACCGCATCCCGCGTGGCACGGCTCTCGTGGTGGCTTACACGTTCGTCGGTGCGACGTGCGCCATCACGGCGATGGCGCTCCTCGCGTCGGCACCGACCCCCGTTGTACTCGCTGCGTCGACCGTGGTGACGACGGGCATTGCCGTCGTGCGGCCGATCCACTTCGCAGCGCTCCCGCAGCTCGCCGCGACTCCGGACGAACTCGTGTCGGCCAACTCGCTGTCGTCGGTTGCGGACGGCATCTTTCGATTCGTCGGCCCGGTGGCGGCCGGGATCGTGGTGGCAACATTGGGCTACTGGCAGGCCTTCGTCATCGCGACGGTGTTCTGCGTTGTTGCCGTTGGACTCTGCGCCAGACTGCGGTCGGGTTTCGCGGTGCTCGACGCGACCCACAAACCGGGCAGCCTCCGGGCTGCGCTCGGCGGGATCGTCACGCTGTGGGGCGACTGGGGATCCCTCGTACTCCTGCTGGTGCTGACGGTGGATTTCGTGATCACCGGCTCGCTCGACGTCCTCGGCATCGCCCTCGCAGGTGAGGTCTTAGGTGTCGGGGCGACCGGCGCGGGACTGCTCATCGGATCCCTCGGGGTCGGTGGGCTCGTCGGAGCGGTCATGGGCGCCTCGCTCTCGCGCGGGCGCCGGCTCGCGCCGGTCATCGTGACGGCAGGAGTGCTTGAGGGCTTGGGATTCGCGGCGGTGGCCTTGTTCAGCTCCCCGAGGCCGGCCATGGTCGTCCTGGCGATGGCGGGCACGGGTGGCGCGGTCATGTTGGTGTCGGGTCGCACGTTGCTGCAGCGCGCCACCGACGATCGAGTGCTCGCGCGCGTCTTCGCGATCCAGGAGAGCACCACGTTGATCGGCACCGCCCTGGGAGCCATCCTGGCCCCGCTGCTCATCGACCGTTTCTCGGTGCTCGGCGCGTTCGTCCCCCTCGGGCTCGGCTGTGCACTCCTTGCCCTCGTGGGTGTCGTGCTCGTCAAGCGGGTGGACGCGCGTGCCGTCTACCGCCCGACGGAGATTTCGTTGCTGCGCGGCGTCTCCTTCCTCAGTCACCTACCCCAGTACGACCTTGAGCGCCTGGCCAAGAGCGCCAGGTGGGACGTCGTGGTCCCCGGCACCGTCGTCGTGCGCCAGGGCGATCCGGGCCGCCGCTTCTACGTCATCGCAGACGGCGAGTTCAACGTCAGTGTCGATGGCGTACGGCGGCCGGTGCCGCTCGGACCGGGTGCGGGGTTCGGTGAGGTCGCGCTGCTGCGCGTCGTACCGCGCACCGCGACGATCACGGCGGTCACGTCTGCACGGCTCCTCACGCTGGAGGCCAGCGACTTTCTCGCCGCAGTGACGGGCAGCGCCGACGGTCACGCGACTGCGGCGGAGGTGGCGGCGACCCACTTGGCACGCGATGTGAACGCACGACGCTGACCGCAGGAGTTCGGCCACGGTCGAGGCGGGGCTACATGCGGTGGCGGATCCGGTCCCGCCAGGCTCGACCGTCGGGGTCATAGAGCAGCCGGGACACCGGGACGGCCCAGGGTCGGGCCGCGCGGGGGACGCGCTCGGGCACATGGGGTCGCAGCCGACCCGGGGGACGCGGTCCGGAGCAGCCGTCGTCGTACCAGGTCTGGAGGGCTCTTGCGCTGGTACGCACGGACTCGAAGGCCTCGGCGGAGTCGAGCAGACCATCGTCGGAGGTCGTGTCGAGGTGCTCGCGCCACAGCTCAAGGCGAAGGTCGCGGGCGAAGACGCGCGCCCCATCGCCGAGACCGCCCGGGTCCTGCGGAGTGCGGGTGTCAGGGGTGGCATCGAGGACGGCGCAGGACAGCTCGCTGTCGTGGGTCCACGAGCGGCGGTTCATGTTGTCCGAACCCACCATCGCCCAGGTGTCGTCGATCACGACGACCTTGGAGTGCACGTAGACCGGAGTCCCGACCGGGTTCTCCAGGTCGTAGATCGCGAAGCGGTCCGCGCCGGCCGCGCGGCAGACCTCGATCGCGCGCTCACGGCCGACGAGGGAGGGCAGCCGGGAGTGTCCCTCCTTGTCGGGATGGCGGGGTACGACGACGACCATCCGCAGCTCGGGGTTGCTCTTGAGGGCACGAACGAGCAGCCGAGCGACGATCGGCGCCCACAGGTACTGGTCCTCGACGTAGATCAGCGACCGCGCCCGCGACAGCGCCTTCGCGTAGGCATGGGCGATGCTCCGCTCCCCGAACGGCGCGAAGGGGTACCGCCGCGACCGAGCCGGGTAGGTCCGCAACACCTGCACGGCGTGGGGACCCGCCTCGGGCGGGTCCGGGCGCTCGGCCGGCAGCTCCGGGTCGGTGAGCACGCTCGCGTGGCGCACCCGGTCGAAGGCCATCCGCAGTGGGCTGGGGAAGTCCAGCAGCGTGCTGCCCTCCCACCTCTCCCGGAACGTCAGCTCCACGTCGTTCACCGCCGGACCCTGTACGGCGACCTGCACGTCGTGCCACGGTGGCTGCTCGCCGAAGGTCGACGTGAACGGCATGACCTGCGGGTCGCCCAGGTGTCCGCTGTCGTCGGCCCGGCTGAAGGCGAGGTCGATGCCACCGACAAAGGCGATGTCGCCGCCCCGCTCGGATCGGCAGACGACCAGCTTCTGGTGGTGTGAACCACCACGCCGCGTGCGTGCGTCGAGGGCCACCTCGGCGCCCGCGTCGCGTAGCGACCGGACGACATCGGCGTTGGCCTCCTCGCTCTGGTCGAGCACCTCCGGGTGGGATCGCCAGACCAGGCCGGTGATGGTCACGCCCCGCTCTGCGGCGCCGACCAGGACCTCCGTGACGGATGTGCCCTCACCGGCCAGCAACTGCTCGCCGTCGGTCCGGAACGACGAGAAGTAGACCTCATCGCCTGCCCCCAGATGGACAAGATGGTCGTAGAGGCACCGGAAGTAGGTCGAGCCGTGCACCAGCGGCTGGACCCGGTTGCCGGTGGTGAAGGCCCGGATGGCCGATGCCGGGTTGCCCCGCTCGTGGGCGGTCAGGAACCAGCCGGACAGCGCTTGATCGGTGGCCACGCTGTCGCTTGGGAGGGTGTCGCTCACGAGGTGGCCAGCAGCAGCTCGGGGTCGACCCCGACTGCTTCGGGGAGGCCGCCGCGGAAGGCCTCGACCTGCGCGCCGACAGCGATCCCGAACAACAACGCGATCGCTGTCAGCTGGCACCACAGCAGCAGGGCCATCACACCGGTCAGCGGACCGTAGACCGCGCCGAAGCTGCCGGAACTGTGCAGGTAGGTCGCGAGCAGGACCGAAAAGCCCAACCAGAGAACGAGCGAGAACCCGGACCCGACGAGCAGCCAGTCGCGGCCCGGCTGGGTGCGCCGGGGGGCTCGGGCCACCATGACCGCGAGAGCGCCCAGCAGGAGCAGTACCCCGACCGGCCAGCGCAGCACCAGCACGGTCGTGCGGCCACTGCCGTAGACGACCTGGACCGCGTCGGCAAGCGCCCCACCGGCGATGACGACGAGGAACCCGAGCAGGGCAGGGACACCACCGATGAGGGCGAGCAGGGCGGCGCGCCCGTACTTCACCGGACCGGGATGGTCGCGACGGATCCCGTAGATCCGGTTGGCCCCGCGTTCGACCTGCCCCATGGCCGTGGTGAGCGCGAGCAGCGCGGTGCCGAGCCCGGCGTACAGGGCGACCTGCCCGCCGTGCCCGCCGGGGGGCTTGGACAGCGACTGGCTGACGGCATCGCCCGAGGACCCCGGCGTGAGGGCGAGCAGGGCCCGTCGGAGGGTCTCGCCGAGGTTCGTCGTACCAAGGGTGGTGGACAGGCCGACGAAGGCGATCACGAGGGGGATCATCGCGAGGGCGAGCTGCAGGGCGAGGGCGCGGGCGTGCGAGAAGCCGTCGCCGTAGCGGAAGCGCAGGAACGACTGGGTGAGCAGCTCCCGTGGACCGGCGTGCTGCATCGTCTCGCGGGCGGTCCGGCCGGTGGTCTGCGACGCCGGCAGGATCGCGGTCTGCGGGACACGCAGGACCGAGCTCATCGCGGGACCCTCACGACGAGGGCGCCGGGGCTGACGTCGACCGTCAGGACACGCACCTCACCGAGTGGCTCGCCGTCGAGCTGGGCCTGGGTGGCGGCGTTCATGCGTACCTCGATCGTCGTGGCGGTGAAGCGGCTCAGGGTCTGGTCCTCGTGGGCGGAGCGGGTCAGCAACCGACCGGCAAGGCGCGCCCAGTCGCTGAGCCGACGCGGGGCCAGCAGCACGACGTCGAGAACCCCGTCGTCGGGGACGGCGTCGGGCAGCAGCGACACCCCGCCCTGAAGGTCGCCGACGTTGCCGACGACGACGCCGCGGACCCGGCGGCGGATCGGCGCGCCACCGTCCAGGACCACCTCGGCGAGGACGGCAGCGTCGCGCAGGTGCCTGAGGCCCGAGACGACATAGGCCGGCCAGCCGACGCGTGCCTTCAGCTTCTCGGGGGCGTCGACCATCATCTCCGCGTCGAACCCGAGCCCGGCCATCACCGCGAAGCAGGTCTGTGGCGCGTCGCCGACACTGACGTGCCCCAGGTCGATCGTGCGGTCGCGTCCGGTCAGCGCGACCTCCAGCGCCGCTGCCACGTCGAGCGGCACCGTGAGGTTGCGCGCCAGCAGATTGCCCGTCCCCAGCGGCAAGATCCCCAGCGGTACGCCGGTCCCGTGCAGCCCGCAGCAGACGGCCTGGACCGTGCCGTCGCCACCGGCGGCGAGGACCACTGCGGCGCCGTCCCTCACCGCCTGCCGGGCCAGCCCTTCCCCCGCGTCATCGGGGGTGGTCTCGTAGACCGTCGGCCCGGCCAGGCCGTACCGCGCGCAGGCTTCGGCCACCTGGCGGACGAGGTCGTCGAGGTCGTCGACCTTGGTCGGGTTGGCCACCAGTGCGGTCACGCGGTCACCGTTTCCGCGCGCTGCTCGTGCTTGCGCTTCGCCCGGCCGTCCGCACGGTCGTCGAGCACGTAACGGGTGCACAGCCACAGCCACACCCCGCCCAGGAAGAACCCGGCCAGGACATCGCTGAGGTGGTGGAAGCCGCGGTACATGCGGCAGAAACCGACGATGACAGGAACGGTGACGGCCACAGCGGTCAGGAACACCTGCAACGGCCGGTTCGTGGTGAGGCGCCAGGCGAGGACGGCGAGGGCGCCGTACAGGCACAGGGAGGCCGCGGCGTGACCGGAGGGGAAGCTGGCAATCGGGTCGGCGGTGCCCAGGCGCGGGACGCGCGGCCGGTCGCGGGGGACCCAGGTGCTGACCAGGAAGTAGATCGCGCTCTCCAAGCCGACCGCCAAGGCAACGAACAGCGGTGGGCGAAGGCGCCGGGTGAGCAAGGCGATCAGCACGATCAGCACGACCAGGGCCACCTTCACGGTCATCGGGTCGGCCAGGGAGCTGCCGGTCTGGGACAGAGCGTTGCGGCTCGCGGTGCGAGCCTGCGCCAGGTCGAGCTCGATCCGGTCGTCGAGGCGTCCGACGGGACCATCGAGCAGGACCCCGACGAGCAGCTTGCCCAGGCCGAGCATGACCAGCAGCAGCAGCACCCCTGCGCTGATCAACCGTCCGAGGTCCTTGACGAGGGTCATCGTTGGTCTTCCTGAGTCTCGGGGGTTGCGGGCTCGAGGCCCTCGGTGATGGGTCGGTCGGGGCGATGGAGGTCCCGCCGCCAGGCTGTGAAGGCCGCGGTCGTGAGGGCCAGCCAGCCGGCCCCCAGCAGGTAGCCGCCGAGGACGTCGCTGAGGTAGTGGACGCCGAGCCCGAGGCGGGAGTAGCCGACGGCGAGGACGAGCAGGACGCCGACACCGATGAGCACCGGCCGCAGCCGGTGGGTCACGAAGGGCAGCCCCACCAGGAGCAGCGCGCCGGTACCGACGAGGACGCCCAGGGCGTGACCGGACGGGAAGCTCGCGCTCAGGGCGTGCGCCACCGGGTGCTCAACCAGCGGCCGCTTGCGGTCGACGGCCAGCTTGACCAGGGTGCTCAGCAGGCCGCCCCCGTAGACGGTCACCAGCAGCCAGGTTGCCAGTCGAGGCTGGTGTTTCACGAACAGCACGACCCCCACCACCAGCGCGACCACCTCGAAGTCGGCCGGGCTGACGATGTCGCTCAGTGCGCGCATCGCGCTGACGTAGGTCGAGTGCTTGTAGGCGAAGCCGTTGAGGTTGTTCGCGACCGCGTGGTCCAGGCGCTGAAGCGGACCCCAGTGGTCGACCACCAACAACAGGATCAGGGCAAAGGGGACGGCAACCAACAGGCCTCCGACGGCCGTCAGGGTGAGCCGCAAACCGCCCCTGGCGTCCGGGTCCAGTCGGGGCCGCGGAGGTGACACAGTCGTCATCTCCCCGTCGTCTCCTCGTCACGTCGTCGCCAACCCCCGTACGGCGGTTGATCTTGCCGCACGGGAAGGTGCTGTCCCGGGGTGAACCCGGCCGTGGACCGCATCTGCCCAGCATGCCGAACGGCCACGCGCTCGCACGGTGCGTGGCCGCTCGGATGTGGCGGAGGATACGAGATTCGAACTCGTGAGGGGTTGCCCCCAACACGCTTTCCAAGCGTGCGCCATAGGCCAACTAGGCGAATCCTCCGCCGACGATGCTAGCGGAACCGGACACCGGTCCGGCGCAGGTCCGGGGACGTCGGCGGCAGCGTCTAGAGTTCTGTCCAGACCCCTCGTGCGGCGCTCATCTCGCTGAACTCCCCCAGGGCCGGAAGGCAGCAAGGGCAGGCGGGCTCTGAGCGGGTGCGCGAGGGGTCCTTTCTTTTTGGGGAGGAGACCCCGCGTGAGCCTCGCGCTCTATCGCAAGTACCGGCCGGGCAGCTTCTCGGAGGTCAAGGGCCAGGACCACGTGACCGGTCCCCTGCAGCAGGCGCTGCGCAACGGCCGCGTGCACCACGCCTACCTGTTCAGTGGACCGCGTGGGTGCGGCAAGACCTCCAGCGCCCGGATCCTGGCCCGCTCCCTCAACTGCGTCAACGGGCCCACCCCCGACCCGTGCGGCGTCTGCGACAGCTGCATCGCGCTGGCCCCGATGGGACCGGGATCGCTCGACGTGGTGGAGATCGACGCGGCTTCGCACGGTGGTGTCGACGACGCCCGCGACCTGCGCGAGCGGGCGTTCTACGCGCCGGTGTCGAGTCCCTTCAAGATCTACATCATCGACGAGGCCCACATGGTCTCCCGGGAGGGCTTCAACGCCCTGCTGAAGCTCGTCGAGGAGCCGCCGGACTTCTTGCGTTTCGTGTTCGCTACCACCGAGCCGGAGAAGGTCCTGTCGACCATCCGGTCGCGCACCCACCACTACCCGTTCCGGCTGATGCCCCGCCGCGAGCTGACCGACCTGCTGACCAGCGTCGTCGTCGCCGAGGGCATCCACGTCGACCCGTCCGTGCTGCCGCTGGTGGTCCGCGCGGCGGCCGGCTCGGCCCGTGACGGCCTGTCGATCCTGGATCAGGTCCTTGCCTCGGCCGGGGAAGACGGCGTCACCCGCGAGGCCGCTGCCGCCCTGCTCGGGGTCACCCCCGACACCTTGCTCGACGACGTCGTCGACGCGTTCTCGGCCCGTGACGGTGCGGCGGTCTTCGCCACCGTCGACCGCGTCATGGAGAACGGCCACGACCCCCGCCGGTTCGCCGCCGACGTCCTCGAGCGCCTGCGCGACCTGGTGGTGCTCGACGCCGTACCGGAGGCCGGCGACAAAGGCCTGCTCGACTGCCCCCCGGAGCAGCTCGCCCTCATGGCTCGGCAGTCGGCGGCCCTCGGTACCGCCGGGCTGTCCCGCGCGGCGGACCTGTTCCACGCCGGTCTGACCGAGATGCGCGGCACGACGTCGCCCCGCCTGTTGCTGGAGCTGGTCTGCGCCCGGGTGCTGCTCCCGGCCGCCTCCGGCGACGACGCCTCGATGATGACCCGCCTCGAGCGGCTCGAGCGCCTCTTCGACATCAGCGACGCACCAGCCGCTCCGGCGTCCGCAGCCGCGGCCGCAGTGGTCTCGGCCCCGGCCCCAGTGGTCGCGGCCCCGGCCCCGGTGGCCCCGGCCCCGGCCTCGGTGGCCCCGGCCTCGGTGGCCAAGGCCGCCGAGGTGGCTGCTCCCGCTCGGGTGGAGCGGCCGGCTGCGCCCTCGACTGCCCCCACCTCAGCATCACCGGCGACCCCGGTGACCGGGGCATGGCCGACGGCAGCAGTACCTGGAGGCGCAGGTACCGGCGCTGGTGGTGGTGCTGGTGGTGGTGCTGGTAGTGGTGCTGGTGGTGGTGCTGGTAGTGGTGCTGGTGCTGCCGGTGGTGGTGGTGCTGGTGCTGCCGGTGGTGGTGGTGGTGGTGGTGGTGGTGGTGGTGGAGGCGGCGCCCGGCTCGCCGAGCCCCCGGCTTCCGCGACGCCACCACCTACAGTCACCGCTCCCGCGCCGGCTGTGGGTGGGTTGGACGCGCAAGCCGTGCGGTCGGTCTGGGAGGCCGTGATGGAGGCGGTCAAGGACCTCAAGAGGACCGCGTGGGTCGTGCTGATGGACGCCCGGGTCCAGTCGGTCGACGGCACGACCTTGACCCTGGCGTTCACCCGGGTGGGCAACCAGAAGAACTTCTCCGCCGGCGCCAACACCGACTTCCTCAACGACGCATTGGAGAAGGTCCTCGGAAGACGTTTCGAGATCGCCAGCGTCATCTCGGGTGCTGCCGCAGAGGGGCCAGGGGGCGGCCAGCCCCAGCTCCAGCCGGCAGGCGGCCAGGGCGATTCCGCCCGGTACGTACAACCGGCGGCTCCGGGGGGGGCGGAGCCCGCACTGGGGCGTGCGCAGAGCCCGTCGTACGAGGGGTTCGCGCCCGGCGACGAGATCGAGCCGGAGGATCCTGATGCGCCGCGCCCCGAGCGTGTCGTGAACGGTGAGGACGCCGCGCTGGAGCTGCTCAAGGACCAGCTCGGGGGAACGGTCGTCGGGACCGTCGAGTAGCCAGCCCGACCCCTACAGTTGCGAGGGACGAAGGAGACACCGTGGCCAAGCAAGGGCGCCCGATGGGCGGCGGACAGCCCAACATCCAGCAGCTGATGAAGCAGGCGCAGAAGATGCAGGCGCAGATGCAGGAGGCGCAGGACAAGCTCGCGACGACCGAGCTGACCGGCACCTCCGGCGGGGGACTGGTGACCGCGACGATCAGTGGCTCGGGTGAGGTGCTCGGCCTGAAGATCGACGTCAAGGCAGTCGACCCCGACGACGTCGAGAGTCTCGAGGACCTGGTGCTCGCCGCGCTGCGCGACGGTCAGCGGCAGGCCGCCGAGCTCGGTGAGGCCGCGATGGCTCCCGTGGCTGGTGGCGCACAGGGCCTGCTCGGCGGACTCTAGGTGCCGGCAGCCGTGACGGCCCCGGGAGACCGGGATGTATGAGGGTGTGGTCCAGGACCTCATCGACGAGCTCGGGCGCCTGCCCGGTGTCGGTCCCAAGAGCGCCCAGCGGATCGCGTTCCACCTGCTGTCCGCGGACCCGGCGGACGTGAAGCGGCTCGTGACGGCCCTGACCGAGGTCAAGGAGAAGGTCAGGTTCTGCCGGATCTGCGGCAACGTCAGCGAGCAGGACGAGTGCCGCGTGTGCCGTGACCCGCGGCGGGACCTGACGATCATCTGTGTCGTGGAGGAGAGCAAGGACGTCGTCGCGATCGAGAAGACTCGCGAGTTCCGTGGTCGCTACCACGTCCTGGGCGGTGCGATCTCGCCGATCGAGGGGATCGGCCCCGACGACCTGCGGATCCGGGAGCTGATGACCCGCCTCGCCGACGGGACCGTCATGGAGCTCATCCTCGCGACCGACCCCAACCTCGAAGGTGAGGCGACGGCGTCGTACCTGGCTCGGCTGGTAAAGCCGATGGGGCTGAACGTCACCCGCCTCGCGTCCGGTCTGCCGGTCGGCGGCGACCTGGAGTACGCCGACGAAGTCACCCTCGGGAGGGCTTTCGAGGGCCGGCGGTCGGTGAACCTGTAGGCGGCCTGTCCTGTGACGTCTGCACCGGAAACGCCGGGCGGGTTCGGTGCGGAGGTCACACAGGTGGAATCCGTCGGTGAGGGGGTTGGTCGGGGGCGGTTGGTGCGGGGGCGCGAGCGGGCGGGACGGCGGCCAACCGGGTTGACCGGGTACGAGAGGGTGGACGCGTGAGCCTGCGACCCCTGCTTCCCTCCGACGTACCCCAGGCCCGCGACGTCCAGTGGGGCGCGATGAGCGGCCTCAACGCCAGGATGGGGGACACCGACCCCGAACTGACGCCCGCGGTCCGGGTTCGGGGGGAGGCCCGGATCGCGCATCTGCAGCGGACCGACCCCGCTGGCGCCTGGGTCACCGAGGACGACGGCCGGCTGACCGGCTGCTCACTGGCCCTCGTCCGTGAGGGGATGTGGTTCCTGAGCCTGCTCATGGTCGACCCGGCCCACCAGGGCAAGGGCCTGGGCAAGGACCTGCTCGACGCGTCCCTGAGCACCGCGACCGACCGCTCCTGGATCCTCGCGACGGCTGATCCGGCGGCGCTGCGGCGCTACCAGCGGGCCGGGTTCTCGCTGCACCCCAGCTTCGTCGCGAAGGGCCCGGTCGACCGGGCCCTGCTGCCCAAGATCGAGGGGGTTCGTCCGGGTGACGTCGTCCAAGATGGCGACCAGCTCGACGAGATCGTCCGCACCTGCCGCGGGGCCGGTCTGAGGCAGGACCTGGAGTTCTTGGCAAGCGGTCCGATGCAGCTGCACCTGGTCGACGGCCAGGGCTTCGTCATGCTCCGGGACGGGGCTCTCGCGTGGCTGGGCGCCACCAACGAGGACGCGGCCCGTCGGCTGCTCTGGACAGCGATTGCCGAGGGTGGTGAGACGGCGGAGGTCGACTGGCTGGCCGCCGACCAGCAGTGGGGGATCGACGTGTGCCTGCAGGCTCACCTCGCCCTGAGTTGGGACGCCACCTTGTGCTTTCGGGGACAGCCCCCGATCCCGACGTACCTGCCCAACGGCGCCCTCGGTTGAGGTGGGTTCCTCGGGCGCACCTGTTGAGGTCCTAGCAACTCAGGGGGACCTACGCTCAGCTTCTAGGACGTCCCGGGGTGGCGGCGCGGCCAACGTCGCTGGGCGGTACCGCTAGGCGACGCGTTGGCCTCGGGGGAGGTCCCGCGAGGGGGTGCGCAGGCGGCGGGCCGTGAGCCACAGCGCGCCCGCGCCGAGGGCGACGTCGAAGCCCAGGCCCCAGGGCCAGACCGCCTTGTGCCCCTTGCCGACCAGCACCGCCTCGAGCAGGCCGTCGGAGTTCGGCTTGGACCGCAGGCGCCGGACGGTCCTCCCGAGGGCGCCGAGCGGGTCGGCTTGGCGAAGGTTGGTGCGTGAGATCCCGCGGGCCTCGTTGGCCAGGCGCGTGCTCTTCTCCGCAGCCGTCTCCGGCGGCAGCTGTGGGGCCGCGTCGGCGAGCACCACGAACGGGTTGGGAGCGAGCAGCCACCAGATCCGGTCGGTCCGGGTGCGGCTGCTCTGGAAGCTCGACGAGGCGGCACAGCTCTGCACAATGCTGGGGCGGTCCGCCTCGGGCACGCCCTGCTCGATGAGCTGCTGCTCGGTCGGGCAGGTCGTCACCTGGGTGTAGTTCTCCCGGGTCAGCGCGGCGCCGAGCCCGAACAGGACGAGCGTCCCGATGGTCAGAGCGAACACGACCAGGTAGGCCAGGACACCCGACGTCGTCGTCCGGGCAAGCAGGGATGACAGGCACAACGCGAGCGCCGCGACCGTGCCGAGCAGCAGCGCGAGGACGCCCGTGACGGCGAGGACGCGCAACAGCGGCACCCCGCCGAGGAACATGCAGTAGCCGACAAGTGGCAGCATCAGGACGAGGAAAGCCAGCGAGGTCCCCCAGGCCGCGACGAACTTTCCCAAGGCGATGTCGCCTGCGGTCAGCCGGGTGACCTGAAGGGTCGCCAGCGTCCCCCGCTCCCGATCCCCGTTGACCGACTGCGCCCCCAGGGTCGGTACGACGAGCAGGGCCAGCCCCAGGACCAGCAGGGTCAGGCCTCCGTAGACCACGACGCCCTTGTTCTGCGCGTCGCCGGTGTCGATGTTGTCCACCGACAGCTTCAGCAGCGCCGTCACGAGCAGCAGCAGGACGAACCAGACGCCCAGGAGCCAGCGCCACCTCCCGGCCCGGATCCGGATCGTGAACTCCTGCCGGGCCACGACCCGGATCCCCCGGGCGGTCACCGGATCTCCTGGCAGGTCACTGGGTCAGCTCCAGGTACGTCGCCTCGAGCTGGCCGCCGAGGGGGTGGCACGACACGACGGGTACGCCGTCACGGACCAGGCCGGCGATCAGCGCCGCCGCGGCCTCGTCGCCAGTGAGGCGTACGTCGACGCCGGCAGGCGTGGGGGCGTCGTGGTCGTAACCGGTCCTCTGGAGTGCGGCCAGCAGGACGGGTACGTCGAGGGACCGCAACCGCCAGGGGCGGGGCGCCGCGTTCGTCGGCAGCTGGTCGATGCGGTGCTCACCGACCGTCGTACCGCGGTCCACGAACACGACCCGGTCGGCCAGCTCTTCCAGGTCACCGAGCAGGTGGCTGCTGACAAGCACCGCCGTACCGGCCGAGGCGAGGCGTCGGAGCAGGACCCGCAGGTCGACGCGGCTGCGCGGGTCCAGGCCGCTGGCCGGCTCGTCGAGGATGAGCACCTCGGGCTCGTGGACGAGAGCCCGCGCCAGGCCCAGCCGCTGCTTCTGGCCGCGGGACAGCGTGTGCACCGGTTGGTCGGCCTGCTCGGTCAGCGACGCGACCTCCAGCAGCTCCGTGGCCCGGGTCCGGGCCTTCGTCGCAGCCATCTGCATCGCCTCCCCGCAGAAGACGAGGTACTCGCGGCAGGTCAGGTTGTCGTAGAGGCCGAAGACGTCCGGAGCCCAGCCCATCCGGGCACGCACCTCGTCGGCCTGTGTGACCGGGTCGAAGCCCGCGACGGTGACCTGCCCGGCGTCGGGGACGAGCAGCGTCGCGAGCACCAGCAGCAGCGTCGTCTTGCCCGCGCCGTTGGGGCCGACGAGTGCGGTCACCTCCCCCGGTGCGGCGGTCAGGTCGATGCCCCGCACCGCCTCGACCGCCCCGAACCGCCTCTTCACACCCTGCGCAACCACGCCCTGAGCCGTCATAGGTCGCACCGTAGGTCAAACGCGTCGGCCTCGCGCCGGTATCGTGCTCGGCATGGGCCTCGTCGTGCAGAAGTACGGCGGGTCGTCGGTGGCGGACGCCGAGCGCATCAAGCGGGTGGCCGAGCGCATCGTCGCGACCCGCAAAGCCGGCCATGACGTCTGCGTCGTGGTCAGCGCCATGGGTGACACGACCGATGAGCTGCTGGACCTCGCGCAGCAGGTGTCGCCGCTGCCGCCGGGCCGCGAGCTCGACATGCTCCTCACCGCAGGTGAGCGGATAGCTATGGCGCTGCTCGCGATGGCGATCCAGAACCTCGGGATGAGCGCGCGGTCGTTCACCGGCAGCCAGGCCGGCGTCATCACCGACTCCGTCCACGGCAAGGCACGGATCATCGACGTCACCCCCGGCCGGATCCAGCAGGCCCTCGAAGGCGGTCACGTCGCGATCGTGGCCGGCTTCCAGGGTGTCAGCCAGGACACCAAGGACATCACCACACTCGGGCGGGGTGGTTCCGACACGACCGCCGTGGCTCTCGCCGCAGCGCTGGGCGCCGAGGTCTGTGAGATCTACACCGACGTCGACGGCGTCTACTCCGCCGACCCGCGCATCCTGTCGAACGCCAGGCACCTGTCGACCGTCAGCTACGAGGAGATGCTCGAGCTGGCCGCGTCCGGGGCGAAGATCCTGCACCTGCGGTGCGTGGAGTACGCCAGGCGGTACGGCGTCAAGCTCGTCGTTCGCTCGTCCTTCTCGACCAACCCCGGCACGACGATCACCGGAGACGTACCCGTGGAAGCAGCCATCATCAGCGGTGTCGCACACGACCTCTCGGAGGCGCGGATCACCGTCGTCGGCGTCCCCGACAAGCCCGGTGAGGCGGCCCAGATCTTCCGCACCATGGCTGACGGCGAGGTCAACATCGACATGATCGTGCAAAACGTCTCAGGTGCAGCCGGTCGCACCGACATCTCCTTCACCCTGCCCAAGGCGGACCTGTCCACCGCGGTGCTGTCCCTGGCCAGGATGCAGGCGACGGTCGGGTTCGACCAGGTGCTGTCCGACGAGCACATCGGCAAGGTCTCCCTCGTCGGTGCCGGGATGCGGTCGACCCCGGGTGTGACGGCGACGTTCTTCGAGGCCCTCGCCGAGGTGGCCGTCAACATCGAGGCCATCAGCACCTCTGAGATCCGGATCTCCGTGGTGTGCCGGGACACCGACGTTCCCGCTGCCGTCAGGGCTGTGCACGACGCGTTCGAGCTCGGCACAGACGGCGAGGCCACCGTCTACGGGGGTACCGGCAGATGAGCCGCGTCGGTGTGGTCGGCGCAACCGGTCAGGTCGGGGCTGTCGTCCGTCGGCTGCTGCTGGACCGGGCGTTCCCGCTCGAGGAGATCCGGTTCTTCGCCTCCGCCCGCTCGGCCGGGCAGACGTTGCGGTTCGGTGACCGGGACGTCCTGGTCGAGGATGCCTCCACCGCCGACCCGTCCGGCCTCGACCTGGCGATCTTCTCCGCCGGCGGCGCCACCTCCCGGCAGCTCGCGCCGGTCTTCGCCGCAGCGGGGGTCCTCGTCATCGACAACTCCAGCGCCTGGCGGATGGACCCGGACGTTCCCTTGATCGTCAGCGAGGTCAACGGATCCCTCATCTCGCAGGCGAAGAAGGGGATCATCGCCAACCCCAACTGCACGACCATGGCCGCCATGCCGGTGCTGAAGCCACTGCACGACGAGGCCGGCCTGGTGCGGGTGATCGCCGCGACGTACCAGGCGGTGAGCGGTTCGGGGCTGGCCGGGGTCGAGGAGCTCGCCTCGCAGATCGAGGCGGTGCACGACAAAGCCGTCGAGCTGGTCCACGACGGAACGGCGCTGACGTTCCCGGAGCCCGGCAAGTACATCGCGCCGATCGCCTTCAACGTGCTGCCGATGGCCGGGTCGGTCGTCGACGACGGGTCGTTCGAGACCGACGAGGAGCAGAAGCTCCGCGACGAGTCGCGCAAGATCCTGGGCCTTCCTGACCTGCGGGTCTCCGGGACCTGCGTGCGGGTGCCGGTCTTCACCGGGCACTCGCTGTCGCTCAACGTCGAGTTCGCCGCGGACCTGTCCGTCGCCCGCGCCCTCGAGCTGCTTTCCGTCGCCCCCGGTGTGTCGGTCGTCGACGTGCCGACGCCTCTACAGGCCGCCGGCCGCGACCCCTCGCTGGTCGGTCGGGTACGGCAGGACGGTCCGCGCGGGCTGGCGCTGTTCGTCAGCAACGACAACCTGCGCAAGGGAGCGGCGCTCAACGCCGTACAGATCGCCGAGCTGGTTGCCGCGCTTTGACGGTCCCGCCTGACGACTCGACACAGGCCGTGCCGACCGCTGCCATGCTCGGCGGCCGCTACCGCCTCGACAGCCTCGTCGGTCGTGGGGGCACCGCCGAGGTGTGGAGGGCCACCGACACGTCGCTGGACCGTGTCGTCGCGCTGAAGCTCGTGACGGTCGCCCATGACGACTCCAGCGCGCGGGCGGCGGATGAGGCGCGCACCCTCGCCAGACTTTCGCACCCGTGCCTGGTGCAGGTCTACGACGCGGGCACCGACACCTCGGGTCGCCCCTGGGTCGTCATGGAGTACGTCGACGGGCAGACCCTCGCGGACGCGATCCATCAGGGACCGCTGTCGCTGCGCCGCGTCACCGAGGTCGGGATCGCGGTCGCGGACGCCCTCGAGCACGTGCATGCGCAGGGTCTGGTGCACCGCGACGTGAAGCCTGCCAACGTCCTGCTCGGCCGCGGTGGCACCATCAAGCTCACCGACTTCGGCATCGCCCGCCTCGTCGATGCCGCCCGCGTCACCTCGACCGGACTGATGGTCGGGACCGCGTCCTACCTGGCTCCGGAGCAGGTCACCGGCCAGCCCGTCGGGCCGTCGGTCGACGTCTACGCCCTCGGGCTGCTGCTGCTGGAAACCCTTACCGGACAACGGGAGTACGAGGGTCCTCCGGTCGAGGCAGCCATGGCCCGCCTCCACCGCGAGCCCGTCCTGCCGGCGTCGCTGCCGGCCGGGTGGCCAGAGCTCCTCACCGCGATGACGACTCGTGAACCCGCCGACCGGCCTACCGCCGGCCGCGTCGCTGCGGCCCTTCGGGGGCTGCTCGCCGGAGACACCACCGTCGCGATGCCCACGGCCACGACCGTGCTGCCGGTTGCCGCTCCGCCGACCCCGGCGACGACCGGTCAGCTCCCGGTGGCTGCACCCTCGCGTTCGCGGCGAGGGCTCCTGGTCGGGTTCGGGCTGGTGTTGGTCGCCCTCGTCGCTGGTGGGGTGGTGGCGTCCCAGTCCGGCCCGAAGGCCACGCCGCGCACCGTCAACCCGGTGCGCAACGACGTCCCGGCGCAGCTCAAGGCCGACCTCGACAACTTCGTGAAGCAGGTGCAGGGCCGATGAGGCGCCTGCTCGCTGGGGCGTCCCTGGTCGTGCTGCTCGCCGGGTGCGGCAGCGGTGGGCTGACGCCGGCGCAGATGCTGCAGGACAGGACCGCCGTGCTCGTCGACGAGGCCAACGCCAAGGACCTGCCCAACCTGCGCCGCGCCATCAACGACCTGCGGGCGACGATCACCTCCCAGCAGCAGGCCGGCACGATCTCGGGGGCCCGGGCCACTGGGCTGCTGCAGTTGCTCGCCGCGATCGAGCGGGACGCACCGCAGCTGACGGCCACTCCGACGCCTTCGCCCACGCCGTCGCCGACGCCTTCCCCGACGCCTTCGCCCACGCCCTCGCCAACGCCGTCACCGACGCCCTCCCCCACCCCGTCGCCGACGCCTTCACCCACGCCGTCGCCGACGCCGCCGCCCACGCCGCCGCCCACGGCCGCGCCGACCACCACCCCGCCGACCGCGGCCCCCGGTCCGGGCGGCGTCGCCCCGCGCGCAAGCAGCACCCCCTCCTCGCTTCGGCCGCCCCAGAGCCTCACGTCCAGCCTGCGCTTCGTGCCGTAGCCGCCCGCTGTGCCCGCTGTACCCGCTGTGTCCTAGGAACTCAGGTTGGTGACAGCGTCGAAGCTAGGACGCAAGGGGGGTCAGGTGGGGCCGGGGAGGCCGACGTGCCTGGCCACGAACTCCAGCTCCACCCGCATCTGGCGGATCCGCTCCTCGACGACCAGCGACCCGTGGCCGGCGTCGAAGCGGTAGACCTCGACGTCCTTGCCGAGGGCGGCAGCGGCGCTGAGCCAGTTGTCAATCTGTCGGATCGGGCAGCGCGGGTCGTTGGCGCCGGCCAGGACCAGGACCGGCACCGACACCTCGGAGACGTAAGTCAGGGGTGAGCACTGCGCATAGACCTCCGGGACGTCCGACGGGGAGCCGCCGAACAACGACCGGTCGAAGGCCCGCAGCGGCTCCATCTCGTCCTCGTAGGCGGCGACGTAGTCGGCGACGGGTACGGCGGCGACGCCGGCCGACCAGAGTCCGGGCTGCGTACCCAGGCCGAGCAGGGTGAGGTAGCCGCCCCAGGACCCTCCGGTCAGGACGCAGGCCGACGCCAGTCCGGAGGAGACGGCCCACTCCTGGACCGCCGCGAGGTCCTCGAGCTCGGTGAGTCCCGGGCGGCCTTCGATGGCGTCCCGCCAGGCAGCCCCGTAGCCGGTCGATCCGCGGTAGTTCACCTGCACCACTGCGCATCCGAGGTCGACGTAGGCCGCGCGGTCTGCCTGGAACAGGTCGCCGTCGTGGGCGGTCGGACCGCCGTGGACGAGGAAAACGGTGGGCACCGGACCGTGGCTGGCTTCGGGCCGCCCGACCAGGGCGTGGACCGGACCGCCGGGGCCGTCGACCCACACGTCCTCGACGGGAACGGAGCCGGGCGCGACGGGAGCCGGCGCCTCCAGGACAGCCGCGCCCGAGGTCGAGCGCAGGACGCGCGGCTCGGCGGCCGAGGACCAGGCGTACTCCACGGTCCCATCCGGTCGGGGGGTGGCGTCCAGGACCGTCCCGTCGGAGCTGCCGAGGTCGGTGACGGCGCCGTCCAGGGTGACGGTGTGCAGGGTCGCCCGGCCGCGGGCCTCGGCGACGACCAGGAGCCCGCTGCCGTCGACCAGCCACTCCGCCGACAGGTCCCCGGGAAGGGGGACCACGAGCCGCCTGACCTCGGCGGTGGCGGGGTTCCACAGCAGCGGCTCGGGGCGTCCGTCCTTCTCGTGCAGCGCGAGCACGAGGGTGCCGGACGGGTCGAAGTCGACCCCGTGCAGCCCGAAGCCGTCGCCGTCCCACAGGTCGCCGACGACCGCGCCGTCGACCGTCAGGACCCGCAGCGCCGGGTGTCGCGAGTCGCCGTGCTCGGAGTGCTCGAGCAGCACCAGCCGGTCGTCCTTCGACAGCGCCACGACGTCCGCGTCGGAGTCGCTGGCGTAGAGGACCTCGGTGCCGGAGGGCCTGACGACGTACACGCGTGAGCCGTCGTCGGTGGATACGCCCACCACCGACAGGGTGCGGCCGACCTCGCAGCCGGCGCTGTAGCCGGCCGGGACGCCCGGCGCGGCCTCGACAGCCTCGCCGCCCAGGAACGGCTGGCGGCGCCACACACCGTGCTCGTCGCCGTCGGTGTCGTCGAACCACCACAGCCACTCGCCGTCCGGCGAGGGGTGCCCGTCGGCCGTGCCGTTGGGCCGCGAGGTGGCCTGGGTGGTCGCTCCGGTCGCCCGGTCCCAGGTGTAGAGCTCGAAGGTGCCGGTCACGTTGCCGCTGTAGACAGAGCGGTCGGGCGCGTCCTGCGCCCACTCCGGCAGCGAGACCCGCGGCGCGCGGAAGCGGTCCTCCCAGCCCGTCACAGGACCGACCAGGTCAGCGAACCGCCCTCGTCCTCGTACGACATCTCGTCCAGGAAAGCCCTGGCGCTCAGGGCTTCCGCCGTGGCAAGCGCCCCCGCACCGGTGACCTGCTGGGACGCGGCGACGAGGAACCGGGCGGTCATGCCGTAGATGTCGCGGACCCGCACGAGCACCCGCACCTGCTGGCCGTCGGCGCGCACGACCGACCAGGTCCGCGCCACCGCCTTGCCGCGGTCCTGCGGTGACGGTCCTTCCGGCAGCCGGTCCGCCCAGCGTTGGATCAGCGGCTTCGCCAGCTTCGCCACCCCACCCGTGTACGGCGAGACGGGTCCGATGACCTGGGTGAACCGGGTCGCGGCCGACGGCGCGGCGATCCCGGTCCGGACCGTGGCGTGGGGGAGCCGGAGCGGCACGGTGAGCTCCTCGCCCCAGGGCAGGGCGACCGCTGTGACTGGCCCGTCCTCACCGTCGACCACCAGCCGTCCGAAGTGGGCCTTCGTCGAGGTGAGGGCACCAGCGATGCTCCGCGCCGTACCGCGGCTGGGCTTGCCGCCGGCCAGGCCGTAGACGACGTCGACCGCTTGCGGGGTGCGGCCAAGCACCTCCTGCGCGACGGCCACGCCGAGGTCACCGGGCAGGTAGTCGAAGCCGCAGGCCGGCACGAGGGCCGGGCCGGCGCCGCGGAAACGGCGGTACACCTCGGCCATGAAGGCCGGCTCGCCGGTCGAGTCCACGTAGGGCGTGCCGGTGCGGGCTGCAGCCTCCACGACCGGCATGCCGAGCTGCATGAACGGTCCGACGCAGGTGATGAGGACGTCGACGCCGTCGAGGAAGGCATCCAGGCTCACCGGGTCGCCGAGGTCGACCAGGTGCCTTTCGCCGCTGGACGGGACCTCCGCGAGGCGGGCCTTGGAGCGGCCGCCCACGCGGTGTGCGAGGCCTTTGCGCTCGAGCTCCGCGGCGGTCAGCCGCCCGGTGTAGCCGGTGGCGCCCAGCAGGGCGACGGTACGGGTCATGAGCGCCAGGGTAGGCGTCCCGCCCGGGCCGTCCAGGTCGGCTCCGGAAGGTCGACCGGTCCAAACGCTTGGCAACCGACCCCTACTGGCCGACAGACCAGCGTGGACCCGTTCGAAGAGCTCGCCGCTGCCGTGTACGAGGACGTCGCCGTCACCGAGGTGATCCGGCCGTCGGCCGTCCTACCGGAGACCGCGGCCCGCACGGTCCTCGTCGAACTGGCCGTCCGTGACGTGCGCGCGGACGGGCACTGGTGGAGCAGCCCGGTGCTGTGGCAGCGCTGGGACCGACCCTGGGCGAGTACCGACCACGCGGGCGGCTCGGAGCTGGTCGGCAGCCTGCAGGTGGCCTACGGGACACCCACGAGGTACGCCATCACGATCTTCCGGGCCACGGTCACGCAGGTGGGGGCCGCCCAGGGCTGGACGGTCGAGCGGCTCTGCGACGAGGCGTTCGGCTTCGGGGGCTTCACCCTCGCCGACTGCCCTCGCGCCGACCTCGCGCCCCCGCCCCGGCCCTTCCGGATGCGCTAGACCACCTGGTCGACCTGGTGAAACAGGCCGAAGGGCCGCCCCTAAGGGCGACCCTGGCATCTGGTCGGGGTGACAGGATTTGAACCTGCGGCCTCTACGTCCCGAACGTAGCGCGCTACCAAGCTGCGCCACACCCCGATGGTGCGGTTTTAGCCTAGCGGACGAGCGGGGCGGCTCCCTACCGGGAATCAGGCCCCGAAATCCACCTGGGCGGGCAGGACTAGCGTGACGGTCATGGGAGAGCTCAAGGACCGTCTGCACGCCGACCTCACGACCGCCATCAAGGCTCAGGACGAGCTGGGCCGCGCGACGCTGCGGATGGTGCTCACGGCGATCGGCAACGAAGAGGTCGCGGGCGCGTCCGCGCGCAGGCTCACCGACGACGAGGAGCTCAAGATCGTCGCGCGCGAGGCCAAGAAGCGACGCGAGGCGGCCGAGGCGTTCACCTCCGGTGGCGCGACCGACCGGGCGGCCCGAGAGTTGGCCGAGGAGAGTGTCATCAACGCCTACCTGCCCGCGCAGCTGTCCGACGAGGACCTGAGCGCGATGGTGGCCGATGCGGTGGCCGAGACCGGCGCCAGCGGGCCGCAGGCGATGGGTCAGGTCATGAAGGCCGTCGGCGCCAAGGTCGCGGGTCGGGCCGAGGGTGGCCGGGTCGCTGCCGTCGTGCGCGCTGCGCTGGCCTGAACGCCGGGGCCGCAGCGGCTACGGCTTCTTCGTAGGCGAGACCGTTGGCTTCGGGGTGCCCCTGGGCGGCTTGCGGGGCGGCAGCGGCGAGGGTGGCAGGGGGAGGCTGGGGGACGGCGAGGGGGTCGCGACCGGCGCCACGCCGGTAGAGGGCCGGATCGTGACCGTCGAGCCGGTCGGCGCCGACGCCCCGGCGGCGGGGGAGGTCGAGCCGACATCGCCGGCCGGGATCGGGCCGGCGTTCACTCCGGCTCCGACAGCCACCGCGAAGCCGGCCTGCCGCAGAATGTCCGACGCCGCCGCTACCGACTGGCCCAGGACGTCCGGGACCTTCGCCTTCTGCCCCAGGCTGACGGCCAGGTCGGCACCGGCGAAGTTCTGCACCGGTACGCCGGCCAGAGCGCCGTTCATCGTCGAGCGCCAGATCGCGGCCGGGATGGTGCCGCCGTAGACCTGCTTGTAGTAGGTGCCGTTGATGACGACCTGGGTCATCGCCGCGGGCGTGGACTTGCCGACCCACACCGCGGTGGACAGCTGCGGGGTGTAGCCGACGAACCAGGCCGCCGTGCTGCTGTCGGTCGTGCCGGTCTTGCCGGCGGCCGGGCGACCGATCGAGGCACTGGCGCCGGTGCGGTTGGGGGCGGGGCCGTCGATGACGCCGCGCAGGATGGACGTGACGGTGTCGGCCACCGCCGGCTCGAGGGCCTGGGTGCACGGGTCGTTCTTCAGGGTGAGCGGCCGGCCGCCGGCGTCGGCGATCGAGATGACCGGGCGGGGCGGGCAGTACAAGCCGTGCTGTGCGAAGGCGGCGTAGGCGGCTGCCATGGCGAGCGGGCTGACCTGCGGGCTGCCGAGCACGAACGACGGGTTGGTCTTGGGCAGAAGCTGGGGGGCCCCGGTCGCCAGGTTGCGCACACCGAGTGCCTCGGCGAGGCCGGGCGGCGTGACCAGGCCGGTGCGCTCCTCGAGCTGGATGAAGTAGGTGTTCACCGAGTCCCAGGTGGCAGACACCATGTCGAAGGTGCCGGCCTCGCCCTCACCGCCGGCGTTGTTCACCCCGCACTCGCCATTGACGATGTACGTGAACGCCTTCGGGCAGTACTTCGGCGGGGCGTAGAGCGTCAGGTGCTCCGAGATCCCCATCTGCAGGGCGCGCGCCAGCACGAAGGCCTTGAAGGTCGACCCGCCCTGGAAGCCCACGGAGCCGCCGAGGGCGTAGTTGACCTTGGTCTGGCCCACCTTGTCGCCGAAGACCCGGTCGACCGCCATCGCCCGGACCGCACCGGTGCCCGGCTCGACCGTGTCGGCCACGGCCACCGCCCGGAACGGGTCGGCCGCGGGAACCTGGCTGTCCACGGCCTGCTGTGCTGCTGCCTGCACCTGCGGGTCCAGAGTGGTCCGGATCGTCAGACCGCCGGCAAACAACCGCTGCTGACGCTCCTGGCGGGTGTCTCCGAGGCCCGCGCCGGCCGGCCCGCTGAGGAGGTAGCGCAGGACGTAGTCACAGAAGAAGGCAGCGGTGACGCCGGGGGCCTCGCAGCCGCTCTTCTGGGTGGTGACACGGAGCCGCAGCGCTTCGCGGGAGGCCTTGGCCGCCTCGGCCGTGGTCAGGTAGCCCAGCTGCTGCATCCGGGCCAGCACCGTGTTGCGCCGGGTGACCGCGGCCTTCGGATGCGTCGAGGGGTCGAAGCGGTCCGGATTTTGCACCAGACCGGCGAGCAGCGCACCCTGGGCGAGGTCCAGCTTCGAGACGGGGACCCCGAAGTAGTGGCTGGCTGCCGTACCGATGCCGTAGACGCCGCTGCCGTAGTAGGCGATGTTGAGGTAGCCCTCGAGGATCTCGTCCTTGGACAACGTGCGCTCGAGGTAGAGCGAGTACTTCGCCTCCTGGAGCTTGCGCTTTGCGGTGCGCTCGATGGCGGCCTTCTGGCCGGCCCGGGTCCGGGCCTGCTCGATCAGGATGTTCTTGACGTACTGCTGCGTCAGCGTCGACCCCCCCTGACGCACCGACCCGGAGCTGGAGTTGCGGACGACGGCGCGCAGGGTGCCCTTGACGTCGATGCCGCGGTGCTCGTAGAAGCGGTTGTCCTCGATCGCGATCAGGGCCTGCCTGGCCTCCAGCGGGACCGACCCAAGCCTGACCTGCACGCGGTTCTCGGTGAACAGCGTGGCGAGCACGTTGCCGTTCTTGTCCAGCATCCGGCTGCGCTGCGACAGCGAGAGGGCGGGGAGCTTTTCGGGCAGGACGTTGAAGGTGTCGGCGGCGCTCTTGCCGATCAGGCCGAGCCCGCCGATGACCGGAAACGCCAGTCCAGCCAGCACGACCCCGGCGAGCACGCTGACCGCGAGCGCGAGGGCAACTCGCACCAGCCAGGGAGTCGACCTCACGGGAGGCAGCCTACGTCGGAAGGACAGGCACGCCCCCGGGAATGCCCGAGTCGTCCAGATCGTCCCGGATAGCCCACAGGGACTAGTCGGAAACGGTTCTTTCGGGTCGTGCGCAGGTTACTGGCGAGTTCGTACCTTTCACCTCACCACCACGTGAAACGTGGTAGTCCCCGCTCCCCGTCTTCCTCCTTGACAAGGACCGCTCTGACCATGCGCTCTGCCCAGACTCTGCACGACTGGACCAGCATGGCGGCCTGCAACGCCACCGATCCGGACGACCTGTTCGTGTCCGGGGCCGCGCAGAACCGCGCCAAGGCGGTCTGCCAGGCCTGCCCTGTCCGCACCGAGTGCCTCGCGGACGCCCTCGACAGTCGCGTCGAGTTCGGCGTCTGGGGGGGGATGACCGAGCGTGAGCGGCGCGCGCTGCTGCGTCGCCGGCCGGAGGTCACCTCCTGGAAGGCGCTGTTCAGCGAGGCCAAGGCGAACATTGTCCACCAGGGCGCGGCCTCCTAGCCTCCACGGCAGGTACGGCGGTCAGCCGGTTTCGCCCGCAGCGAGGTCGTCGCCCACCGAGCGCAGGCCGTCGAGGTCGTGCACGTCCCCCGGCTGGGCAGCGACCTCGACGACGGGCACCTTGGGGTGGGCACTGGTGAAGCGCTCCTGCAGGCGGGCCTCCCGCTGGGACAGCGCGAGCCGCTCGGCGTGCAGCCGAAGGACGCCGGCCGTCAACGACGTCGGGTCGAGCCCCTCCGCGGCAGCAAGCGACTTCTGGGCCGTCAGCCCGGCCGCCGCCGAGCGGTGCACCCGGTTGACGACCAGTCCGGCGAGCGGCATCTGCTCGGTCGCGAGCCGCTCGACGAAGTACGACGCCTCGCGCAGGGCGTCGCGCTCGGGGGTGGCGACCACGACGAACGCCGTACCGGGGTCCTTGAGCAGGTCGTAGGTGGCCTGGGCCCGCTCTCGAAAGCCGCCGAACATCGTCTCGAGCGCCGCGACGAACTGCGACAGGTCCTGCAGTACGGACGCCCCGATGATCTTGGTGATGGCGCTCGTGAAGACGTTGAAACCGACCGTGACGACCTTCAGGTACGCCTTGCCACCGGCCTTCGCCGGCGCGAGCAGGACCTTGACGAGGCGACCGTCGAGGAAGGTCGTCATCCGCTCGGGCGCGTCGAGGAAGTCCAGCGCGGACCTGGTCGGTGGGGTGTCGACGACGATCAGGTCGTACCCGCCCGACGCGCGGAGCTGGCCGAGCTTCTCCATCGCCATGTACTCCTGGGTGCCGGCGAAGGAACTGCTGAGAGCCTGGTAGAACGGGTTGTCGAAGATCTGCTGGGCCTTGCCCGGCTCGGCGTGCGTCTCGACGATCTCGTCGAAGGTGCGCTTCATGTCGAGCATCATCGCGTCGAGGGAGCCTTCGCCGGTGACCTCGACTCCCTTGACGGCTCGGGGGACGTTGTCGAGCTCGGTCAAGCCCATCGACTGGGCCAGCCGACGGGCGGGGTCGATCGTCAGCACGACGGTGCGCCGGCCGCGCTCGGCTGCCCGCAGCGCCAGGGCAGCGGCGGTCGTGGTCTTGCCGACCCCTCCCGAACCGCAGCAGACGATGATCGTCGCGGTTGCGAGCACGTGGTCGATGTCGAGCTTCGGCGGGCTGCCCTTCACGGTGCCGGCCATCAGGCGAGCCCCTGCTCGCGGAGCATCCCGGCCAGCTCGTAGAGCCCACCCAGGTCGACGGCGTCCGCCAGCAGCGGCAGCTCGTACGACGGCTTGTGCAGGTCCGCGAGGGCGTCCCGGCCGCGTTCCTCCAGGGCCACCCGGGCAGCGTGCTCGCCGGCTTCCGCCGCGAGCACCGGCGCGAGGGCAACGTCGAGCCCGACGCTCGTGAGCCCTTGGGACAAGGCGACGAGGTCGAGCTGACCGCGCTCGGCGGCGAGCAGGTCGGCCGGCGCCAGCGCGGGCGTGCGGACGGCGTTCACGATCACCCCTCCGACGGGCAGGCCCAGGGCGGTCAGCTCGGTGACGGCGTCGATGGTCTCCTGCACGGGCATCTCCTCCAGCAGTGTGACGAGGTGAACGACGGTCTGCGGGCTCTTGAACAGCGCCATGACACCGTCGCTTTGGGTCTTGAGCGGCCCGACCTTGGCCAGCGTGGCGATCTCGTGGCTGATGTTGAGAAAGCGCGGCACCCGGCCGGTCGGGGGGGCGTCGACCACGACGGCGTCGTACGCGGGCTTGCCGCCCGTCTGGCGCACGACGGCCTCCTTGACCTTCCCGGTCAGCAGGACGTCCTTCAGCCCGGGGGCGATGGTCGTGGCGAAGTCGATCGCCCCGATCCGGCGCAGCGTGCGAGCCGGGATGCCGGTGGGGGACAGCCGGTAGAACAGGTGCAGATAGTCCAGCAGCGCCTGCTCCGGGTCGACGGCCAGGGCGTAGACGTCACCGCCGTTGGGGGCGACCGCGATCTTGCGTTCCTCGTACGGCAGCGGGGCGGTGTCGAACAGCTGGGCGATGCCCTGCCGCCCCTCGACCTCGGCGAGCAGGACCTTCTTCCCGCCGCTGGCGAGCGCCAGGGCCAGAGCGGCGGCGACCGTGGTCTTGCCGGTGCCCCCCTTGCCGGAAACGACGTGCAGCCGTGCGCGGGGGAAGTCGGCCATACCTGCGAGCGTAGGTCGTGGCTCTGCCGATGTGCGCCTCGGGAGTCGGCGCTGTGACACATCTGGCATGACGCACCACCGAGCCCCAAGGCAGCCCGCGCGGGAACGCGCGCCGACCGCAGCGCCTGGCCGGCCTGACCGGGCCGACGGCTGGATAGGCTCGTCCCCATGACCACGTGGGAGTACATGACGGCGCCGCTGCTGATCCATGCGACCAAGCAGATCCTGGACAACTTCGGCCAGGACGGCTGGGAGCTGGTCCAGGTCGTGCCCGGACCCAACCCCGAGCAGCTGGTCGCCTACTTCAAAAGGCCGCGGCCGTGAGCCACCTCGCCCGCCTCGCCGAGCTCGGTATCGCCCTGCCGTCGGTCGTGCCGCCCGTGGCGGCCTACGTCCCGGCAAGTCGCACCGGCAATCTGGTGTTCACCAGCGGACAGCTGCCGATGGTGGGGGGCGTGATGGCCCACACCGGCCTGGTGGGCGGTCCGGTCACTGCCGAGCAGGCCAAGGAGCTGGCCCGGGCGTGCGCGCTCAACGCCCTCGCTGCGGTCGACGCGCTCGTGGGGCTCGACCACGTCGTACGCGTGGTGAAGGTCGTCGGGTTCGTGGCCAGCGCACCGGGGTTCACCGGCCAGCCAGGAGTCGTCAACGGAGCGTCCGAGCTGTTCGGCGAGATCTTCGGGGAGGCCGGGCAGCACGCCCGGTCCGCCGTAGGGGTCGTCGGGCTGCCGCTCGATGCACCGGTCGAGGTCGAGATCATCGTCGAGGTCACGGGCTGACCTGGTGACGCGTCCCGCGGGTCTGCCCGAGCTGGAGGAGCTCGCGCGCGCCTTCCACCGTGGCGAGAAGACCCCGGCGCCCCCTCGACACGCCTCGACGGTCGTCCTGCTACGGGACTCACCCGAAGGGCCGGAGGCCTACCTGCTGCGCCGGGTCAAGGGGATGGCCTTCGCCGGCGGCATGCATGTGTTCCCGGGTGGCTCGGTCGATCCCGAGGACGCACGGGCAGACGTCGCGTGGGCCGGCCCGCCGGCCGCGCAGTGGGGCCGCTGGTTCGGCGCCGACGAGCCGCTGGCCCGGTCGCTGGTCTGCGCCGCGGTCCGCGAGACCTTCGAGGAGTGCGGGGTCCTGCTCGCCGGCGAGTCCGCCGACCACCTGCTCGAGGACGTCTCCGGCGACGAGTGGGAAGCCGAGCGTGCGTCCCTGGAGGCCCGCGAGCAGTCGCTCTCGCAGTTGCTGGCCCGGCGCGGGCTGGTGCTTCGCACCGACCTGCTGCGGCCGTTCGCGCACTGGATCACCCCGGACGTCGAGCCCAAGCGCTTCGACACCCGATTCTTTCTTGCCGAGCTGCCGGCCGGTCAGGTCTGCCGTGACGTGGGTGGCGAGGCCGACGAGCGCCTGTGGGTCCGGGTCGGCGACGCGCTGGAGCAGGGCCTGACGCTGATGCCCCCGACGCACACGGCGCTGTCGGACCTCGGCGCGTACGGCGACGTGCGGTCCGCGCTCGACGCTCCGCGGGAAGTCACCCTGGTGGCCCCCAGGCTGGTGGTGCTGCCGGACGGCAGCGTGCGCTTCGTCGTACCCGGAGATCCGGACTACCCGGGCTGATGCGGCAGGTCACACCGTCAGCCGGGGTGGTGCTCGCGCCCAACCCCGGGCCGATGACGCTCGAGGGGACCAACACCTGGGTGCTCCGGGAGCCCGGGCACGGCGACGTGCTCGTGGTCGACCCCGGGCCGCTGGACGAGGGGCACCTGCAGGCCGTCGCCGCGACCGGCAACGTCGCGCTGATCGTCCTGACCCACGGCCATCACGACCACAGTGAGGGCGCGCGGCGGCTGCACGACCTGACCGGCGCGGACGTGGTCTCCCTCGACCCGAGGTGGACGATCGGCGGTGAGGCCCTCACCCGGGACGGCGAGAGCGTCGGTGCGGCCGGCCTGGCCCTGACCGTCATCCACACTCCTGGGCACAGCTCCGACTCGTTGTCGCTGCACCTCGAGGTCGACGACGCGGTCCTCACCGGCGACACCATCCTGGGCCGCGGCACCACCGTCGTCGCGCACCCCGACGGCGTCCTTGCCGACTACCTGCAGTCGCTGCACCGCCTCCGGGAGTACGGCTCGGCGACCGTCCTGCCGGGGCACGGCCCGGAGCTCCCGCACGCGGGCGAGGTCGCGGCGTTCTACCTCGAGCACCGGGCCCAGCGGCTCGAGCAGGTCCGGGCCGCCGTCGCTGCGGGGGCCGCGACGCCCCGTGAGGTGGTGGAGGTCGTCTACGCCGACGTCGACGAACGCCTGTGGTTCGCCGCCGAGCTGTCGGTGCGGGCCCAGCTCGACTACCTCCACGCCCCGTGACCCCGCCGGTCAGCGGGCCCGACGTGCCAGCCGGTCGCCGTCGAGGATGGTCAACGCACGCGAGTCCACGCGGACCCACCCACGGGACGCGAAGTCGGCCAGTGCCTTGTTGACCGTCTCGCGTGAAGCCCCGACGAGCTGCGCCAGCTCCTCCTGGGTCAGGTCGTGGTGCACCCGTAAGCCGTCGGCCTCCTCGGAGCCGAAGCGCTCCGACAGTGCGAGCAGCTGTTTGGCCACCCGGCCGGGAACGTCGGTGAAGATCAGGTCGGCCAGCGCATCGTTGGTACGACGGAGCCGGCGGGCGAGCACCCGCAGGAGCTGCTCCGCGATCTCGGGCCGGTCGGTGATCCACGGCTTCAGGGACGTGTGCGCCAGGGAGGCAAGCCGCGCATCGGTCACGACGGTGGCCGTCGCAGTCCGCGGGCCGGGGTCGAACAGGGACAGCTCGCCGAACATGTCCGACGGGCCCATGACGGACAGCATGTTCTCGCGGCCGTCGACCGCGCGCCGGCCGATCTTCACCTTGCCCGCCAGCACGATGTAGAGCGTGTCACCGAGCTCTCCCTCGGCGAAGACCGTCTCGCCGCGGCCGTAGTCGCCGTAGTCGAGGGACGCCGCGACAGCCTCGGCTGCCTCGTCCGCGATCCCCTGGAACAATCCCGCCTTGGCCAGGACCTCGTCCACGCTGGGTGCCTCCCCGCCGATGTGTCGAACTCTCGGTGAGGGAGTCTCGCAGATCACACGACCAGGTCACAGGTGCAGGTCACAGGTGCCGGTCACAGGTGCCGGTCACAGGTGCCGGTTGCAGGTGCCGGTCACAGGTGCCGGTTGCGGCTCGGCCGACGACCGGCCCGTCAGACCCGAGGTCGACCGGACAGCAGCCGCGACAGGCGCTTGCGTTTCCAGTATCGCTCCAGCGCGGGCCCGTACCCCTGGCTGACGAACGTCTCGACCTCCTCCGGCCGCGCGGAGCTGAGAAAGGCCTCGAGCTGGTCGCCGATGGCATCCACGCGCAACGGCCGCTCCACCCGCTCCATGGCGAGCATGAGGACCAGCAGGAACGGCGGCAGCAGCAGGCCGAGCAGCAGGATGGACATGGCCGAGGTGTTCCCCCATCCGGGCTGACGAAGCGCTGGGTGTGCTCGAGGTGGTCAGGCCGAGACGGCGCGACGGACCGGCTGGACGGGCAGAGCCGTCAGGCACAGGCCGGGCTCGTCGCGGTAGCGGGCGATCAGCTCGGAGGTGGCCGCACCGAGGCGCTGGTGCAGCGCGTTCCGGTACTGCGACAGCTGGTGCTCGGCCGCGTCGAGCTGGACCTCGAGGGCTGCGATGGCCGCGGTGTCTGACGGGTCGACCTCGCGCTCCCACAACCCGGCGAGGTCAGGCAGGGGAGGCACGTCGTCGAAGGCGACGATGTCGATCAGCGCCTGTCGGCCGGCACCTACGCGGGCTTCGGACAGCAGCGGCCTGAGGTTGGCGCTGACCAGGTCGCTGCCGGCCCGGACGACGTCGAGGCGGGCCTGGATGATCCGGCGCCAGTAGGAGACGTTGCTTTCTTCGGCGGTGAGCGCCTTGCGGTACTCCCGGAGGCCGTCGAGCGTGAGATGGGCGTGCAGGGCGGACCGCTCGGCCGCGGGCCGCACGACCTGCTTGCGGGGAACGGACTGCCTGGGCGGAGCGGCCAGCGGGTAGGGAGTGGGCGCAGCCGAGCGCCCGGCCGTGGCCAGGGGCGTGGTCTGCGGGTCCATGACACTCCTTACGTATGATCACTCTCTGTAACCATCAGGGAAGGCGTCGTCACGAAGTGCCAGGGGCTTGAGACAGATCACCGGAACGGGCGAGCGGCCGGCGGCAGGCAGTTCCCGCGGTGCCCGGAGGGGAACCTCCACGTAGGGTGACCATCATGGTGAAGGCGAGCGAGGAATCCCCTCTCGCGCTCACCCGTCGGGCCCGCCGGACAAACCGGGAGCTGGCCGCGCTCTACCCCGACGCACACTGCGAGCTGGACTTCACGACCCCGCTCGAGCTGGCCGTCGCGACGATCCTGTCGGCGCAGTGCACCGACAAGCGGGTCAACGAGGTGACGCCGACGCTGTTCGCGGCCTACCGGACAGTGCAGGACTACGCCGGTGCGGACCGGGCGGTGCTCGAGGGGCAGATCCGCAGCACCGGGTTCTTCCGCAACAAGACGACCAGCCTGATCGGCCTGGGCGCGGCCGTGGTCGAGCGGCACGGCGGCGAGCTCCCCGGCCGACTCAAGGACCTCGTCGCGCTGCCCGGGATCGGCCGCAAGACGGCCAACGTCGTCCTGGGCAACGCGTTCGGCGTACCGGGGCTGACCGTCGACACCCACTTCGGCCGGCTGGTACGTCGGTTCGGCTGGACGTCGCACGAGGACCCCGTCAAGGTCGAGCAGGTCGTCGGCGAGCTGCTGCCGAAGGCCGAGTGGACGATGTTCAGCCACCGGGTCATCTTCCACGGCAGGCGGGTCTGCCACTCCCGGACCCCCGCGTGCGGTGCCTGCGCGATCGCGAGCCTGTGCCCGGCGTACGGCGAGGGGGAGACCGACCCCGTGAAGGCCGCGAAGCTGGTCCGCACGCAGGAGTTCTTCACGCCCGCTGTCGCCTCCCCGACCGGTGCCGCGTCGTGAACCGCTGGCGGCTGGCGGGCCTGCTCGTGGTCCTGGTCGCCTTCCTGGGGGCCGTCGTCTACGGCTCCCGGGGAGCCAAGAGCCCCCCGGCGACCACGGCCCCTTCGCTGGCCCCGCTGCGGGCCGCAGCAGCCCTCGGGCCGTGCCCGACTGGCATCGGAGCGGCCCTTCCGAAACTGAGCCTCGCCTGCCTCGGCGGCGGCGCCGCGGTCCGACTCGACGGCCCCGCCAGTGGCGTTCCGACGCTGGTCAACGTCTACGGCTCGTGGTGCGCCCCGTGCCAGCGCGAGATGCCGGTGCTGGTGGCCTTCTCCAGGCAAGCCAAGGGGAAGGTCGCACTGCTCGGGGTGGACACCGAGGACGAGGCCCGCCTCGCGCTGCTGTTCGCCAAGGACGTCGGTCAGACCTGGCCGGCCGTGGTGGACGACGACAAGGTGGTGCTGCGGCGCTACGCGAGCGGGCCGCCCGTGACGCTGTTCGTCGACGCAAGGGGGACGGTCGCGCACGTGCAGATCGGACCCTTCTCCGGTGTCGCGCAGGTCGTGGCGCTGGCCAGGACCTACCTGGGGGTGAGCGTGTGATCCCGGACTGGCTGCGCCCGCTGGCTGACGCCATCCCCACCGTCACGGGTGAGCACTTCACCCGGTTCCTACCGCCCGAGGAGGGCGGCCGGGACAGCGCCGTGCTGATCTTGTTCGGTGAGGGGGCCGACGGTCCGGACCTGCTGCTCATCGAGCGGGCCCACACGATGCGCTCGCACGCCGGCCAGCCGGCCTTTCCCGGTGGCGCGCAGGACCCGGAGGATGCCCACCCGACGGCCGCGGCGCTGCGCGAGGCCCAGGAGGAGGTCGGCCTGGATCCGGCCTCCGTCGACGTCCTCGGGGTGCTCCCTGCCCTGTGGCTGCCGCCGTCGGGCTTCGTCGTACACCCCGTTGTGGGGTGGTGGCGCGAGCCGCACCCCGTGGACGTCGTCGACGCCGGTGAGGTGGCTTCGGTCGTGCGGGTACCCCTGAGCGAGCTCACCGACCCGGCGCACCGCTACCGCGTGGGGCACGTGAGCGGCCTGATCGGCCCGGCCTTCGAGGTCCGTGGGCTGGTGGTGTGGGGCTTCACCGCGGGGTTGATCGCGGGGATCCTCACGCTCGCCGGCTGGGAGCGACCGTGGGACACCTCCCGCGTAGAACAGCTCGACCCGGAGACCCTCCGGTTGGCCCTGAAGACCTGGCAGAGAAGACCCGAGGAGACCCACCCGTGAAGCGCACCCTGATCGCCCTGTCCGTAGGCGTCCTGCTGGCCGGCTGCGGCAGCAGCAGCAAGGCCAAGGACAACGGCGCCGTCACGACCGAGGGGGCAGCAGCAGCGCAGACCGCCACGGTCGGCATGACCGACAAGCTGCAGTTCGCCCCGACGACCGTCAACGCGAAGGTCGGGACCGTGACCCTCGACGTCAAGAACGAAGGTCAGACACCGCACAACCTCACCTTCGACGACACGGGGCTGGGCAAGACGAAGACGATCAGTGGCAAGCAGACGCAGTCGCTGAAGGTGGTCTTCGACAAGGCCGGGACCTACACGTTCGTGTGCACCTTCCACTCCGGCATGAACGGCAAGGTCGTCGTGTCGTAGGCAGGTCTTGCTGGGCAGGTCGGCCGTCGCTCCCCGGGCCGTCTCGTAGGCTCACCCGATGCGAGGAGACCTGCTCGACGTCATCTTGCTCGCGGCCTCCCTGCTGTTCGCGGTCTCCGGCTACCGCCAAGGCTTCGTCGTCGGTGTGTTGTCATTCTTCGGCTTTCTCGGTGGCGGCATCGTCGGCGCGACCTTCGCCCCCGACCTGGCGCGGACCGGTCCGTTCTCGGGCTTCCCGCGTACGACGACCGCGATCATCGCCGTGTTCGTCGCCGCCTCCCTCGGCCAGGTCCTCGCCACCGTGGTCGGGTCCGCGGTCCGCGACAAGCTCATCTGGAAGCCGGCGCGGGTGGTGGACGCGGTCGCCGGCGCCGGGGTCAGCGTCGTGTCCGTGCTGCTCGTGTCGTGGCTGGTGGGGACGGCCGTCGCGTCCTCTCCCTTCACCAGCCTCGCCGGGCAGGTCCGCCGGTCGGCTGTCCTGGATGTCGTGGACCAGGCGGTTCCTGGCGGCGCCAAGGGGCTGTTCGCGTCGTTCCGCAAGCTCATCGACGACCGCGGCTTCCCGGAGGTCTTCGGTGACCTGGTGCCCACGGAGGTCCGTCCGGTGGACCCGCCCGACGCGGCGCTCGCCCGGTCGGCGACGGTCACCGCCGTACGCAGCAGGATCTTCAAGATCACCGGGGTCGCGCCGTCGTGCTCCAAGCGGATCGAGGGCTCGGGCTTCCTGTTCGCGCCGGAGCGGGTCATGACCAACGCGCATGTCCTGGCCGGCGTCACGCGGCCCAACGTGGCGGTCGGCGGGCAGCAGCTGCCGGCGACGGTGGTGCTCTACGACCCCGACCGGGACGTCGCGGTGCTGGCCGTCCCCGGCCTCACGGGGACGCCGTTGGAGTTCGCCGGCGCGGCCAGGACCGGCGACGGCGCCCTGGTCATCGGCTACCCGCAGGACGGTCCGTACCGAGCGGATGCGGCCCGCATCCGCGGCACGCAGAATGCCAAAGGACCAGACATCTATCAGCGCCGGACCGTCACCCGCGAGATCTACTCGCTGCGGTCCCGGGTGCGTCCCGGCAACTCCGGTGGCCCGCTCCTCACCCCTGTGGGAAAGGTGCTCGGCGTGGTCTTCGCGGCCGCTGCGGACGACCCTCAGACCGGTTACGCGTTGACCGCCAAGGAGGTGGCGAGTGATGCCGCCGCCGGCCGGGCGGCGACCGCGAAGGTCGGCACCGAGGGCTGCGACTAGCAGGGTCGGTGCGACACGTCGGGTGAAACCCGGGCGTGGGACTCCTCACATGCGTGCTGCTCGACCGGCCGCTAGCCAGGTGCTTACTCTTGCAAGCAGTCCGTGCGGACCCACCGATGCCATGGACCGCAGCCGAGCAAGGAGGTACGCCGTGCACCACCCCGCAATGGCGACCCGCACCCGCGTCACCCGCCTGATCGCCGCCGACCCCACCAGCACCGCGCTGCTGCTCGCCGGTCCCACTGCCTTCGAGCTCTGGCCCGGCGTCCGCCGGGTAGCGGACGTCAGTGGGCGACTGGTCGTGGAGACCGACCTGCCCGAGGGGCGGGCGGTCGCGGCCAGCGTCCGGGCACTTCCGCCCCTGCGCACCCCCACCGCCTACATCACCCGCTTCGAGTGGATCGGGCCGGGCCTGCCGGCCACGTCCGGTGAGCTGGTCCTGGCGTACGCCCCGACGTCCGGCCGCGACGTCGGGACCCACGCAGCACTCGTCCTCGACAGCACGATCGAGCAGGGAAGTGCCCTCACCCGTCACGCCCTCGAGTCGATGGCCACGGCGTTCCTGGCGAACCTCGCCCGCGCCGCCGAGCTCCGTAGCCACGCGGCCTGATGCGGCTAGTCGGCTAGGGTCAGGCTCGGCAGCCGGAGGTCCCCGGCAGCGATGCGGTCCGCCTCGTGATCGCCCCAGGCTGAAAGTCGGCCGGTGAGGTGACCGGCGCCGCGCCGGAGCAAGGTGACCGCTCCCTCGACGTTGCCGCGCTGAAGATGGGTGATCCCGACGCAGAGCTGCGCGAGGCCCTGCCAGTAGTCGCGATCGCCTGCGGGGCAGGCCTTCCAGGTCTCCTCGAGTACTTCGTGGGCGAAGAACGCCCGCCCCTGGTCGAGCAGCTCCTGTGCATAGCTCAGCGCCTGCTCGGGCGACAGGCCCTCCGAGCGGACCGGCTGGACGGCGTCAGGTGACGACTCGGGAACCGGGCGCCCGAGGGCGTCACGAGCCCGCATGACCCAGAAGCAGCTCGCTGACCAGCTCGGGGGCCTCCTCGTGCGGGAAGTGGCCGAGGTCGTCGAAGACCTGCAGCTCGTAGCCGGCGTGTGCGTACGCCCCCGAGCCGTGCACCGTCTCGGTCCTGATGCAGCCGTCGAGGGCGCCGTGCAGCTGAAGGACAGGCACCTGGACGCCGGCGGCGAGCAGCTTCTGGTAGCGCCGTCCGCTCGGCCGGATCAGCGAACGGACGCTCCAGCGGTAGTACTCCAGGGCGCAGTGCGCCACCGCCGGGATGGCCATCGCCTGCGTGCAGCGCGCCTCGGTCTCGGCATCCGGGAAGTCCGGTCCACCCCACCGGTGCAGCAGCTCCGACACCAGATCGCCTGCCACCAGGGCGTTCTCGGGAGCCTTCGGCGTCTGGAAGAACCCGATGTACGACGACATCGCGAGCTGGGCGCGGTCGCCGCGCAGCGCCTGGGCCATCCGCAGTGGGTGCGGGATCGACACGATCCCGAGGCGGCTGATGGTCCGCGGGTGCAACGTCGCGGTCGCCCAGGCAAGCATCCCGCCCCAGTCGTGGCCGACGACGTACGCGTCCTGCGCACCGAGTGCCCGGATGAGGGCCGCCACGTCGCTGGCCAGCGTGTACGCGTCATAGCCGCGCGGGGGCTTGTCGGTACCGCCGTACCCGCGCAGGTCGGGGGCGACGGCGTGGAAGCCGGCTTCCCCGAGTGTGACGAGCTGGTATCGCCAGGACCACCAGAACTCGGGGAAGCCGTGCAGCAGGAGTACCAGCGGGCCGTCTGCCGGGCCGTGCTCGGCGACGTGGAAGCGCAGGCCGGATGCCGTGACCTCGCGGTGCCGCCAGGGGCCCTCGACGAGGACGACGCTCTCCTCGACGGCCATGCCAGGACTCTAAAGCGTGAGCGGTGACCGCCGGACCGCGCCTGTCCCGCGGCCGCCGACCGCCCCCCGGACGTCCTCGCCCTCCAGCGTGGTGCCCCTTGAGTTCTTAGGACGCAGGCGGTGGGCGCCCGAGCCCCGACCGGACTAGTCCTCCGCGGCCGCCGTCCCCATCTTGTCGTTGATGGCGTTGACGACCGTCGGGTCGGCGAGCGTCGTGACGTCGCCGAGCTCGCGGTGCTCGGCCACGTCGCGCAGCAGCCGGCGCATGATCTTGCCGCTGCGGGTCTTGGGCAGCTCGGGGGTGATGAGGATCTGCCGGGGCTTGGCGATCGGGCCGATCTGCTTGGCGACGTGGTCGCGCAGCTCCTTCGTGAACGCCTCGCCGGAGGAGACGTCATCGGCCACGGAGCCCTTCACGGTGACGAAGGCGACGATGGCCTGCCCGGTCGTGGCGTCGGCGGCTCCGACGACGGCGGCCTCGGCCACCGAGGGGTGGCTGACCAGAGCGCTCTCCACCTCCGTCGTCGAGATGCGGTGGCCGCTGACGTTCATCACGTCGTCGACGCGGCCCAGCAGCCACAGCACGTGGTCGTCGTCCCACTTGGCGCCGTCGCCGGCGAAGTACCGCCCCTCGAACCTGCTCCAGTAGGTCTCGCGGTAGCGCGCCTCGTCGTTCCAGATGCCACGCAGCATCGCCGGCCACGGCTCGTCGAGGGTGAGGTAGCCGCCGCCGACCTCACCCACGGACACGCCGTCGTTGTCGACCACGTCGACGCTGATGCCCGGTAGCGGACCCATCGCGGAACCCGGCTTGCAGGACGTCACGCCCGGAAGCGGGGCGATCATCATCGCGCCGGTCTCGGTCTGCCACCAGGTGTCCACGATGGGGCAGCGGCCACCGCCGATGACGTCCCGGTACCAGATCCAGGCCTCCGGGTTGATCGGCTCGCCGACGCTCCCGAGGACCCGCAGGCTCGACAGGTCGCGGCCGGCCGGGAGCTCGTCGCCCCACTTCATGAACGTCCTGATGGCCGTCGGGGCGGTGTAGAGGACCGAGACCTTGAACTCCTCCACGATCGACCACCAACGGTCCTTGCCGCCCGCGTCGGGGGTGCCTTCGTAGAGGACGGACGTGCACCCGTTGGCGAGCGGTCCGTAGACGGCGTACGAGTGGCCGGTGACCCAGCCCACGTCGGCGGTGCACCAGTACACGTCCGTGTCGGCCTTGAGGTCGAACACCGCCCAGTGCGTGTACGCCGCCTGCGTGAGGTAGCCGCCCGTCGTGTGCACGATCCCCTTGGGCTTGCCGGTGGTGCCGCTCGTGTAGAGCAGGAACAGCGGCTGCTCGGCGTCGAAGGCCCGCGGCTCGTGCACCTCCGGCTGCCGGTCGACGGCGTCGTGCCACCAGAGGTCCTTGTCCGTCCAGGCGACGTCCTGTCCGGTGCGCTTCACGACCAGCACGCTCTCGACGCTGGGGCACTGGGCGACAGCCTCGTCCACTGCGGGCTTCAGCGCGGACGGAGCACCTCGCCGGTAGCCGCCGTCGGAGGTGATCACGAGCTTGGCGTCGGCGTCGGTGATCCGGTCGATGAGGGCCTGCGCGGAGAACCCGCCGAAGACCACGCTGTGCACCGCACCGATGCGGGCGCAGGCGAGCATCGCGACAGCTGCCTCCGGGATCATCGGCAGGTAGATGCAGACCCGGTCGCCGGCGGTGATGCCCAGCTCGGTCAGGGCATGCGCGGCCTTCGACACCTCGACCAGCAGCTGCGCGTAGGTGATCGTCCGTCGGTCGGTGTCCGGCTCGCCGACCCAGAGGTAGGCGATCCGGTCGCCGAGCCCGGCCGCGACATGCCGGTCGAGGCAGTTGACGCTCGCGTTGAGGGTGCCGCCGACGAACCACTTCGCGAACGGCGGCTGCCAGTCGAGCACCGCGTCCCACGGCGTCGCCCACTCGAGGCGGCGCGCCTGCTCCTCCCAGAAGTGCAGGCGGTCCTTCGCGGCGTGCGCGTAGGCATCCGCGGTGACGTTCGCGTGCGCGGCCAGCTCGGCCGGCGGGTCGAACCGGCGGGACTCGGTGGAGAGCGCGGACAGGGAGGTCTCGGTCATGGCTCAGACTCCTCGAGAAGGGTCGCTTGCCCTCCCATCTTGTCCGACGCGGGTTGGTCAGCCGCCAGCAGCCCCGCCGTCAGGAGTCGGCGGTGTGTGTGCGTGAGCAGCAGTGTGGACGTTGCGGGTCGCCGCGACCGCGTCAGATGGCTCACGCCGAGACGATCGTGATCACCACGGCGAGCGTCGAGGTGGTCGCCCCGGTCAGCAGACCGGCAGCCGCTCCCGCGGTCGAGAGCCGATCGGTCCAGTTGCCCAGGACCAGTAGCGTGGTGAAGCTCACTCGCGGGCAACCCGATCGGGCACCACAGCGTCCCCACTCGCGCAACACTACGGGGGGTGTCCGCAGGAGCGTCCTGAGACCGGCCGGGACTCTCACACCGGCGGCACTCCCGGTGCCCGGCGGCGAGCCTATGCTCGACGCCTGTGACCACGACTCGCGACCCTCTTGCGGACCTCCTGGACCTCCCCGGGGTGACCGCGGCTGTGGCCGACGCCCGGGTGGCCGTGGACGGGCTGCTGGGTCACCGGGTGCTGCGCCGCCGGTCCGCCGAGGTCACAGCCGAATCGGCCCTTCGGGGTGCCCGCGCGTCGGCGGAGCTCGAGGGCGCCGGGATGGAGCTCGAGCGGCTACGCGGGCAACTGATGAACGGCCAGCAGGTGACGGTCCAGTCCAAGGACCCGCGGCTGGGTCAGCTCGCCGCCAACGCGGTCCGGGTGCACGCCGACCTCGGGTCGCTGCTCCCGTCCTGGAAGAGCTCGCCGAAGCAGGCGCTCGCCCGGCTGCACGTGCTCGCCGCCGCTGACCTCGGGCTGCCCGCGGACGCCCTCGGTCGTCCGCGGACGCTTCCCACCGACCCCGTGGCGGACCCCCTGGAGTTGGGGGAGGCGCCGCAGCCGGTCGAGGTCAGCGCCCGCCTGGACGGTCTGGCGCGGTTGCTGCTGGCCCCCACGAAGGCGCCAGCCGTGCTGGTGGCGGCCGTCGTACAGGGGGAACTGTTGGCGTTGCGGGCCTTCGGGTCGGCGGACGGGCTGGTCGCGCGGGCATGCGGCCGGCTGGTGCTGGTCGACCGGGGCCTGGACCCGAAGGCGGTGTCCGCGCCCGAGGTGGGCCACGCCGAGCTCGACGCCGCCGGGCTCCGGACCTCCCACACCCATGCGTACGCCGAGGCAGCCCGCGGGTACGTCCACGGCGGACGGGACGGCGTCGCCGCCTGGCTGGTGCACTGCGCCCAGGCCACCGCGCTCGGTGCCCGCGAGGGGGTCGCCGTGTGCGAGGCGATCGTGCGCCAAGCTGGCTGAGGCGCCCTCGCGGTCCCCCTTTGGCGCAAATCCACACGGTCAGGGCCGTGTGGATTTGCGCCAAAGGGGGCAACGGAACGGGGCCCTCCCCGAAGGAAGGACCCCGTCGCCATGCACTACGGCCGAGTGACCAAAGCATGCATCTTCGTCATCGCACTGGGTCCCGTCCCATCCAGGACACTGCCCTTTCGTGAACCGTAGGGACCCGCTCGATGTGCCTCTCGCGGCTGATCGCACGTGGGTGCTCGGACGCGCACTGCACGGACCACCGTCGGGGGGACAAGTCCGCCCGCTTGGCGGCGTTCCGTCTACCGAGCGTGCGCCTCGATCCCTTTGCTGTCAAGGGTTTGCGTGAGGTACCTGTGCTTGGGGGGGCGTCAGCAAACGGGACGGCGTCAGGAGGTGGGCGAGGACCGGCGGCCGAGCAGCCAGGCCAGGGTGAGCAGGGCCGCTGCCGCGCCCACTCCGGCGTACGCGACAGGAGGCCCGGGAGGGGTGGGGACCCGCCGTGTGGCCCTGACCGGCTTGGCGAACACCCGGATCGGCCACTCTTGGGCGGTGGCGTGCCTGCGGAGGGCCTTGTCAGGGTTGACCGCGACCGGGTGGCCGACCGCGGTGAGCATCGGGACGTCGGTGACCGAGTCGCTGTAGGCGTAGCAGTCGGCGAGGTCCCAGCCACGCGTGTCGGCAAGCTCGCGGATCGCGACCTCCTTGCCCTCGCCGTAGGCGTAGAAGTCGATGTCCCCGGTGTACCGCCCGTCCTCGACGACCATCCGGGTCGCGATCACCCGGTCCACGCCGAGCATCTCGCCGATCGGGCCGACCACCTCCTCGCCGCTGCTGCTGACGAGCACGACCTCGCGGCCCGCGGCGCGGTGCTGGTCGAACAGCTCGACAGCCTCGGCGTAGACCAGCGGGTCGATCAGCTCGTGCAGCGTCTCGGCCACGATCTCGTGCACATGCTGCACCGACCACCCTGCGCACAGCGCCTTGAGGTAGTCGCGCATCTTGTCCATGGAGTCCTCGTCCGCCCCTTGGAGCAGGTAGACGAACTGCGCGAAGGAGCTCTTCAGGACGGCCCGGCGGTTGACCAGGCCACCTTTGTAGAACGGCTTGCCGAACGCCAGGGTGCTGCTCTTGGCGATCACGGTCTTGTCGAGGTCGAAGAACGCGGCAGCCGTCATCTCGACCACGATATTCGGTCCGGGGGTTTGAGTCCCTCCCTGCCCGGGAAAACGCCCTTGGAGAGCAACGACCCCCCTTGTTGCTCTCACGAACGAGCCCGGCCCCCATCCCCCCCGTGGGCCAGGCTCGCCAGAGGACCTCCGGCCAGTGGTCGGGGGTTTTCTGCGTTGTGCGTCCACAGGGCCCGGGGCGATCCACAGATCCGGTGCGGCGCTCACATCGGGAGGCCTGGCCCCGCACGGTGGGTTCTCCCTCTCGCGCAGGAGTTGCCCCGTGCCCCGTCCCCTTCTGGTCACTGCAGACCCGAGCATCCTCGACGACCTGCTCCGGCTGGCGGCGACGGCCGGCGTCGAGGTCGACGTTGCCCACGACCTGCCCGCCGCCCGTCGGTCCTGGACCGCCGCGCCCCTCGTCGTCCTCGGGCCCGACCTGCTCGACCGCCTCGTCGCGGGTCGTCTGGGCCGTCGTGGCAGGGTCGTCGTGCTCGGACAGGACCTCGACGACGCGACGATCTGGCAGCGGGCCGTGCAGGTCGGGGCCGAGCACGTCGTGTTCCTTCCCGACGGGGAGCGTTGGTTCGTCGACGCCTTCGCCGACGCGGTCGAGGGGACGGGCAGCGATGGTTTGCTCGTCGCGGTCATCGGTGGCCGGGGGGGTGCCGGCGCGACAACCCTGTCCGTCGCGTTGGCTCGGTCCGCGGTACGACGAAGCCTGCGGACCCTGCTCGTCGACGGTGACCCGCTCGGGGGAGGCATCGACTTGGTCCTCGGGGGCGAGGAGTCCGGGGGGCTGCGGTGGCCCGAACTGGGGGCGACCCGCGGCCGGGTCCCCGCGGCGGCGCTGGCCGACGCGCTGCCGCTGCTTCAGGACCTGTCGGTCCTGTCGTGGGACCGCGGTGAGCCTGCGCACTTGCCGGCCGAGGCGGTCCAGGCGGTCCTGGCGGCTGCCAGACGTACCTGCGACCTGGTCGTGGTCGACCTCCCTCGCAGCTTCGACGACGCCAGCCGCGAGGTGCTGACCAGCGCGACCACGACGCTGCTCGTCGTACCGGCTGAGGTGCGGGCGACCGCTGCGGCGGCGCGGGTCGCCGGACGGGCCGGGCTGCTGTGTCGCGACCTGCGCCTGGTGGTCCGAGGGCCGGCGCCGGACGGGCTGACCGCGGCCGCCGTCGAGCGTGCGCTGGCGCTGCCCCTGGCCGGGGAGACCCGCGCGGAGCCGGGACTCGAGCTTGCCCTGGAGCGCGGTGAGGTCCCAGGTCGGCGCAACCGCTCCCCGCTCGGTGGGCTGTGCGAGCGGCTGCTCGACGGCCTGGTGGTGGACGACCGGCGGAGGGCCGCGTGAACGTCGGTCCGGCGTTGCTGGAGCGGGTCCGTGGCCGGCTGGCCCGGGAGGGCGGGCTGCCCACCCCCGGGCGGGTGGCGGCAGCCCTGCGGGAGGAGGGCGGTGGCCTGTTCGGGGACGTCGAGGTCCTGAGCGTCCTGCGGGCCCTGCAGAGCGAGATCGTGGGGGCCGGGCCGCTGGAAGTGCTGCTCGCCGACCCCGAGGTCACGGACGTTCTGGTCAACGGTCCCGACGAGGTCTGGGTCGACCGCGGCCGTGGGCTCGAACGTGTTGGGGTCCGCTTCGCGGACGAGGCGGCGGTGCGCCGGCTCGCGGTTCGGATGGTGGCCCCCACCGGTCGCCGGCTCGATGATGCGCAGCCGTGGGTGGACGCCCGGCTGCCGGACGGCGTGCGCCTGCACGCCGTCCTGCCCCCGGTCGCGGCGGGCGGTACGTGCGTGTCCCTGCGCGTGCCGCGTCGGCGGGCGTTCGCCCTCGCCGAGCTCGTCTCGTCCGGCACGGTGCCCCCTGACGGCGCAGCCTTGCTGGGCCGGCTCGTCACGGCCAGGGTGGCGTTCCTGGTGAGCGGCGGCACGGGTACCGGCAAGACGACGCTGCTGTCGGCGCTGCTGTCGCTCGTCGACGCCGCTGACCGTGTCCTGCTCGTCGAGGATGCCGGTGAGCTCGCGCCTGACCACCCGCACGTGGTCCGGCTCGAGGCCCGCCCGGCCAACGTCGAGGGCGCCGGTGAGGTGTCCTTGCGCGACCTCGTGCGGCAGGCGCTCCGGATGCGCCCGGACCGGCTGGTCGTCGGGGAGGTTCGTGGCGCGGAGGTCGTGGACCTGCTCGCGGCCCTGAACACCGGTCACGAGGGGGGCTGCGGCACGCTGCACGCCAACGGCGCCGCCGATGTACCTGCCCGGCTCGAGGCCCTCGCGGCTGTCGCCGGTGTCGGTCGGGAGGCGTTGCACAGCCAGGTGGCGTCGGGGCTGCAGGTCGTGGTGCACCTCGCCCGCGCGCCCGGAGGCGGCCTTCGTCGGGTGGCAGAGGTCTGCGTCCTGGTCCGGGACCCCGACGGGCTGGTCCGCGCCCAGCACGCCTGGTCCTGGGACGGCGTCGCTCCCGCCGGGCTCGGGGGTCCTGGCGCGGTCGTGCTGGAGGCCCTGCTCGGTTCGGCACCGGGCCAGGGTCGTTCTTCAGCGCCGTCCCAGGCCGAGGGCCGGGACCGATGACGGTCCTGTTGCCGGCTCTGCTGACGGCGGCGGCAGTCGTGGCTCTGGTCGGCGTCCCCGCCCCGCCCAGGCTCGTCCCCGCCTTCCGCCGCAGGGTCGCGCCTCGCGGCGCCCGTCCCGTTCTGGTCCTCATCGCCGGGGTCACGCTCGCGATGAGCGTCGGTCCGGCGGGGGTCGCAGTCGGCGCGCTCGGGGCGGTCCTCGCCCGACGCGGGTGGGCACGGCGCGCTGCCGCGCGCACCCGCGAGCTCGAACGAGCCGGCGCGACGGAGGCGCTCGCCGTCCTGGGCGCCGAGCTCCGGGCCGGTCGCCCACCCGGGGATGCCCTGGAGGCTGCCGCCACCGTTGCGGTGGGTCCTCTCGGTATGACCTTCGCGGCGGCCGCCACGGGGGCGCATTTCGGGGTGGACGCTGGGGCGGTCCTGGCACGGTCGGCGGAGGAATCCGCCGTACCCGACCTGCTTCGGGGGCTCGCAGCCTGCTGGCAGGTCTGCGGTACGACGGGCAGTTCCCTTGCCGCCGCCGTCGAACGGCTCGGCGAGGCGCTGAGGGCCGAGCAGGTGCAGCGAGAGGCCGTGGACGCCGAGCTGGCCGGTCCACGGGCGACCGCCGTGCTGCTCGCCGGGCTGCCGCTGGCCGGGATCGCGCTGGCCGCCGGCCTGGGTGCCCGGCCGGTGCACGTGCTGGTGAACACGCCGATCGGGCTGGCCTGCCTGGCTGCCGGGATCGGGCTGGACCTGCTCGGGGTGTGGTGGACCGGGCGGCTGGTGGCGGCGGCGGGAGGTGTGCGTTGACGGGCCGCTGCCAGCCCGGAGCCGCGGCCGTGTCCCGGGCGCCGAGATGACGCTGCTCGCCGCCCTGCTCGCTGCGGCTGCGGCCGGGGTCGCGGTGGCCAGCCCGGTCCGGTCGGACCGGCTGTCGGGTGTCGTGCAGTCAGGGCACGCCCGGAGAGCGGGGTCACCCGGTCGGGCGTGGTCGACGCGCCACCCCGCAGCGCCCCCTCCGCCTCGCGACGGCCCCCCGAGCGCCTCCGGGCTGCCGCCGTGGGCGCGCCATGCAGCGTCCGGGATGGCGGGGCTTGCGATCTGGTGGGTCGTCGGTGGGCACATCGGAGTCGTCGTCGGGCTGGCCGCGACGGCCGTCGGGCCGCGGCTGCTCGGGCGCCTGGACGACGTGGAGGGCGACGACGGGGCCGTCGCGGCGCAGTTACCGCTGGCGCTGGACCTGCTCGCAGCCTGCCTGCTCGGCGGGGCCAGCGTCCCCGACGCCGTCCGGGCCGTCTCCGCTGCCCTCCCCGGTGCGTGCGGTGCCCGGCTGGCGCGGGTGGGGGCGGCCCTGGCCGTGGTACCCCGGCCGGCGAAGCCTGGCGGGCCCTGGGTGACGGTCCCGGTCCGGCGGGGGCGGCTGCCCGTGCGCTGACGCGTGCGGCGGTGGGTGGGGCTCCTGTGGCGATCGCCGTCCTGAGAGTCGCGGAGGACGCCCGGCGCGTCTCGACGGCGCGGGCCGAGCGGGCCGCCCGTCGGGCCGGGGTCCTGGCGGTCGGGCCGCTGGGGATCTGCTTCCTGCCGGCGTTCATGCTGCTAGGGGTCGTCCCAGCCGTCGTCGGACTCGCCACGCCCCTGCTCGCCTCCTTCTGAGCGGTCGCGGGTCGCCGGGCGTCGTCCACAGCGACCGGGGTCGTCCACAGCGACCGGGGTCGTCCACAGATGTCACGGGTCCGGTCCGCAGGAGCCCGATCGGGACCAGCGTGGGACAGGCCCGCCCCGTCGTGGGGCGCCGACCAGGAGGTTCCGACATGACCGCTCTCGCCCGTACCCGCTTCGCCCCAGCCCGCACCGCCCCGGCCCGCTTCGGCCCCGCCCGTCTCGCGGCGGCCGTCCAGTCCCGCACCACCGACGCCGACCGCGCCGACGCGGGAATGACGACCGCGGAGTACGCGGTCGGGACGGTCGCGGCCTGTGGCTTCTCGGGGGTGCTCTACAAGGTCATCACCAGCCCGTCTGTGCTCGACCTGCTGAAGGGGGTGATCGGGAAGGCGTTCCACCTGTCCTTCTGATCGCCCCGACCCGCGCACACCCGCGTAGGGACCGTCCCGGGTCGGTCGCGAAGGCCGGCCCGGGACCCAGCGGAGGAGGTTCCGTGCTCAACTCGAGAAGGCAGCTGTCGGCATCGTCCGGCCGCGGCAGTGGACGTGACCGCCGTACCGGCGACGACGGCGGTTACGCGACGGCGGAGGCCGCGGTGGCGCTCCCGGCGCTGCTGGTCGTCCTCGCCCTCGCGGTCGGGGTCGTCGTGTCCGTCGGTGCGCAGCTGCGCTGCGTGGACGCGGCCCGGGTTGCCGCCAGGGTGGTGTCGCGCGGCGACAGCGACGCCGCGGCCGAGCGCGCCGCCCAGAAGGTCGCCCCCCGCGGGGCCCGGGTGCGGGTCCGTCACCACGGTACGGAGGTCGACGTGACCGTGAGCGCCGACACCAAGCCCTTCGGCGCGGGCGTGCGGCTGTTCCCGGCGGTCCACGTCAGTGCCCACGCGACCACCGACATCGAGGGCTCGTGAGGACGACACCCGGCGAGGAGCGGGAGGGGGGTTTCGTGACTGTTGCGGTCGCGGGACTCGCCCTCGTGCTGGTGAGCATCGCCGCCCTGGTCGCGACCCTGGGAGCCGTGGCCGTCGCGCGGCACCGGGCCGCGGCCGCGGCCGACCTGGCCGCCCTCAGCGCCGCGCGTCACGTGATCGAGGGGCAACCGCGGGCCTGCGAGGTGGCCACCCGAATCGCTGGGCTTCAGGGAGCGCTGGTGGTCAGCTGCGTGCTGGAGAGGCAGGACGTGGTCGTCGAGGTCACCGTTCGACCGCCCGGCAGCCTCGGGTTGATCGGGGTAGGACATGGCCGGGCCCGAGCCGGCCCCAGCCAACCGCACCTGGTGTCGCGGGACAGGTCGCACCTGGCTCGCACGTCAGGTGAGGTCGACCCCAGCACGCTCGGACGTTGCCAACCTCCGACACGAAGGGCAGCACCTGCCAGCGCCTCGTGCTCCGGCTGGAGCTGGACTCGAAGCTGACCGAGGACGTGACGCAACTCCGGGTCGGCCCCTGACGAACAGGGAGGTGGGCTGGGCCCTGACGAACGAGGGGTGGGCTGGCCCCTGACGAAGCGAGAGGTCCGGGGCTGGGCGTTCGGTCCCTCCGCGCGGGAGTCTGTGCCGGGTAGGCGCACCGACTGCCCTGGCCGTCAACCTGCTCTGGCCGTCAACGCAGCCCGTGCTTGTTGGCAGAACTGAACGGGGGTGGGACTAGGGCTGCTTCGCATCTGCCGGCCGTGACGCCTCGGACGGGTAGGCCTCCGGATGTGCCGACCCCGACCCCGACGCCGACGCCGACCCCGACCCAGACCCCGACGCCGGCTCGTCGGCAAGGCGGGCCCGGAGGGCGGCGTTCTCCTCGGCCAGTTGCTTCTTCTCCGTACGGGTGCTGCGTACCTCGCGCTTGACCGCGACCCGACGCGAGCGCTTGCGGGCGGCTCCGCTGAGCAGCAGCGCGAGCCCCAGCATCAGCACGAAGCCCGCGGCCACCCCGCCGAGAAACAGTCCGCCGACGGACACGTTGGACAGGCTCACGCCGAAGGCGGAGGCCGAGACGGAATCGGTGTTGGAGAGCACAACACCGAGCGTCACGGCTCCGGACGCCAGGATCAGTAGTAGGCCAAGGACGATCACGGGGCACCTCCGAGTTCAGGTGGTGCCGCCAGTGGCACCAGGAAGGGACCTACCCCGCTCCTGACTTCCCCACCCTTTGTGTCACATCCATACGGCCCTGCCCGTGTGGATGTGTGCCAAGGGGAGGGTCAGGGGGGCGGGAGGGTCACAGGGCAGGGGGGTGCACGGTTCACACACCCTGAACCGGAGCGCCCAGGCCGCTGGCGAGGACGACGTCGAGCAGCAGAACGGCCCGCGCCTTGTCCAAGGGCTCGTTGCCGTTGCCGCACTTGGGGGACTGCACGCACGACGGGCACCCCGACGCGCACTCGCACGAGGCGATGGCGTCCCGGGTCGCCCGCAGCCACGCGGCGGCCCGGGTGAACCCGCGCTCGGCGAAGCCGGCACCGCCAGGGTGGCCGTCGTACACGAAGACGGTGGCCAGGCCGGTGTCCTCGTGCAAGGCGGTGGACACGCCACCGATGTCCCACCGATCGCAGGTCGCGAACAGGGGGAGCAGGCCGATCGCGGCGTGCTCGGCCGCGTGCGCCGCCCCGGGTACGTCGACCGGCTCGAGCCCGACGGCGGCGAGCAGCTCGGGGGCCACCGTGTACCAGACGGCTCTGGTCGTGAGCTGACGGGCGGGCAGGTCGAGCAGCTCCTCGCCCAGCACCTCGCCGGTGCCCGAGCGCTTGCGTAGGAAGGACACGACCTGGTGGGTCACCTCCACCATGCCCAAGGTCAGCGTGACCCCGTCGAAGGTCCGGCTCCGCAGCTCGTCGACGACCCTGATGTCGGTGACGTCACGCGCCGATGTCGTGTAGTCCGGCTCCTCCGGACGCACCAGCGCGACCGCCTCGTCCAGGTCGAGCAGCTCCACGACGTACGACTCGCCCTGGTGGAGGTAGACCGCGCCGGTGTGCGCCTGGCTGTGTGACGAGGACGCGTCGACCGTGCCGAGCAGCCGCCCGGTGGCCGCCTCGACGAGCCGCACAGGAGGCCCTCCAGCGCCGCGCAGGTCAGCGTCGGGGCGCTCCCGGGAGGTCCAGAACCACCCGCGCGGACGGTGCTTGAGCAGCCCTCGGCGTACCAGGTCCGGGAGCAGCTGCTCGGCACCGGGAAACAGCTCCAGGTCGCTGTCGGTGAGGGGGAGCTCGGCCGCGGCGCAGCACAGGTGCGGCCCGAGGACGTACGGGTTGGAGGGGTCGAGCACGGTCGCCTCCACGGCCCGCCCGAACATCGCCGACGGGTGGTGCACGAGGTAGGTGTCGAGCGGGTCGTCGCGGGCGACGAAGACCGCGACGGCCCCCTGCCCGGCCCGCCCCGCACGGCCCGCCTGCTGCCACACCGACGCGACCGTCCCCGGCCAGCCGGCGAGTACGACGGCGTCCAGCCCGGCGACATCGACCCCCAGCTCGAGGGCGTTCGTCGCGGCCACACCCAGCAGATCTCCTGACTGCAGGCGTTTCTCGAGCTCACGCCTTTCCTCCGGCAGATACCCCGACCGGTACGCCGCGACGCGGCCCACCAGTTCGGGAGCGGCCTCTGCCAAGGCCCGCCGGGCGTTGACGGCGACCGCCTCGGCGCCCCTACGGGACCGCACGAACGCGATCGTGCGTGCACCCTCGACGACGAGGTCGGCGAGCAGGTCGCCGGTCTCGGCCGTCGAGGACCGGCGTACCGGGGCGCCGTTCTCGCCCGCGTAGGCGGGCATCAGCGGCGGCTCCCAGAGGGCGAACTCGGTGGTCCCGCGAGGGGAGGCGTCGTCGGTCACGGCGGTGACCGGGTGGCCGACGAGCAGGGAGGCCGAGACGGCGGGGTCGCTGACCGTCGCGGAGGCCAGCAGGAAGACGGGGGAGGAGCCGTACCGGGCGCAGATGCGGCGCAGCCGCCGCAGGACCTGCGCCACGTGCGAGCCGAAGACTCCCCGGTAGGTGTGGCACTCGTCGACGACGACGTAGCGCAGGCCGCGCAGGAACCGGGAGAAGTCGCCGTGCCGGGGCAGGACCGAGCGGTGCAGCATGTCGGGGTTGGTCAGCACGAAGGTGCCGAAGCGGCGGACCCAGTCGCGCTCCTCGTGGGCGGTGTCGCCGTCGTAGGTCGCAGCCCGGACCTGCATCAGGTTGAGCGCCCGGACGGCTCGCAGCTGGTCGGTCGCGAGTGCCTTCGTGGGAGACAGGTAGAGCGTCGTGGCCTTGTCGTCCTCGAGCAGCGCCGACAGCGAGGGGAGCAGGTAGGCCAGGGACTTGCCCGACGCCGTGCCCGTGCTGATCACGACGGAGGACCCACCCCGGGCGAGGTCGGCAGCCTGGGCCTGGTGCTCCCAGGGGGCGGTGACGCCCTGCAGGGCAAGCCGGTCGAGCAGCAGCTGGGGGACCCACTCGGGCCAGGCCGCCGGCCGCCCCACCCGCGCGGGGACGTGCTCGACGTGGGTGACCCGCTCGGCCCGGGTCGGGTCGAGGAGCAGCCTCTGCAGCAGGGTGTGCGCGGCGGTGCTCATCCCCCCCAGTGTGTCCCAGGTGACGGCGGGGTTAGATCATGTTCGCGTGGGGTAATCCCGCACCGCCCGGCGGCAAGCCTGTCGTCATCACCCCGGACAAGACCAGTGGAGGAACGCGTCGTGGACCTGTCTCTTGAGGACCGCCAAGAGGGCGAGCGCACCATCGTGGTCGTCGGCGGCGAGATCGACGTCTACACGGCCCCCAAGCTCCGTGAGAAGCTCATCGACCTGGTCAGCGCCGGCCAGTACCACCTGGTGGTCGACATGGAAGCGGTCGAGTTCCTTGACTCCACCGGGCTCGGCGTGCTGGTGGGTGGCCTCAAGCGGGTGCGCGCCCACGACGGTTCGCTGCGCCTGGTCTGCACCCAGGAGCGGATCTTGAAGATCTTCCGGATCACAGGCCTGACCAAGGTCTTCCCGATCCACGCCACGGTCGCGGAGGCTGTCGCCGCCACCGAAACGGCCTGACCCACCGCGTGGCCACGGTCGAGCTGCTGCTGTCCCCCCTACCGGTCCACGTCCGCACAGCCCGGATGGTGGGCGTCAGCACCGCGCGCCGGGCCGGGCTCGAGGACGACCTCGTCGACGAGTTCCGCCTCGCGGTCGGCGAGGCCTGCGGGCGGGCGGTCGCGGTCAACGCCGAGCACGCCCCCGACGTACCGGTGAAGATCATGATGCGGGACGATGCGACCGGGTTCACGGTCGAGGTCACCGACGCCGGGCCGGCGTCGGAGCCGGTGACGGACGACGTCGAGGACCTGTTCGGCGAGGACGAGATCGATACGAGGGTGGCGCTAGCCGTGCTGGCCGGCCTGGTCGATGACCTGCACGTCACCTCGACCCCCATGGGTACGACGGTGACGATGCGCTGGCCTCTCCCGGTCAGGCTGCCCTGAGGGGAGTTCTCGTCCCAGGGTGTGCCGGTGCGAGTCGGGTCACCTGTGCCCGCCTATGCTCAGCCTGCCCGTCCCGTTCCCGGGTCGGAGCCGCGCGGCTCCAGGGTCCGAACGTCGGGCTCGGATGTTCGCGCGACCCCTTGCGGGCTGCTGCCCGCGCTGACCTGGAGGACGGATGTCCGCGCTCCACCACGCCTCATCCCGGCTGACTGCCGAGACCACGCTCCCGACCTACCTGTCCGACGACAAGGGGATCTTGTTCGTCATCCTCGCCATCGCCCTGGTGGCCCTGGGCTTCGCCGGGCTGTTCGCCAAGGAGGTTCTCGCCGCCGAGCAGGGTCCGCAGAAGATGCGGGACATCAGCCGGGCCGTACAGGAGGGCGCAGCTGCCTACCTGTCCCGGCAGTTCCGGACGCTCGCGGTCTTCGCCGTGCTGGTCTTCGCGCTGCTGTTCGTGCTGCCGGGGTCAGCAGAGGTCCGGATCGGTCGCTCGCTGTTCTTCGCCGTCGGCGCCGGGTTCTCCGCGCTGGTCGGTTTCATCGGGATGACGCTCGCGACCCGGGCCAACGTCCGGGTGGCGCACGCGGCCAACACCGTCGGCGCCAAGCCGGCGATTCGGATCGCCTTCCGGTCAGGGGGGACCGTCGGCATGTTCACCGTCGGCCTGGGTCTGCTGGGTGCGACGACCGTGCTCCTGGTCTACGGCAAGGACGCCCCCGAAGTCCTCGAGGGCTTCGGCTTCGGTGGGGCGCTACTCGCCATGTTCATGCGTGTCGGCGGGGGAATCTTCACCAAGGCGGCCGACGTCGGCGCCGACCTCGTCGGCAAGGTCGAGCAGGGCATCCCCGAAGACGACCCCCGCAACGCCGCGACGATCGCCGACAACGTCGGCGACAACGTCGGCGACTGCGCCGGCATGGCGGCCGACCTGTTCGAGTCCTACGCGGTGACCCTGGTGGCCGCGCTGATCCTCGGCCAGGCCGCCTTCGGTGCGCAAGGCCTGGTCTTCCCGCTCATCGTGCCCGCCGTCGGCGTCCTCACGGCGCTGGTCGGCATCTACGGCACCAGCCCCCGCGACAGCGACCACAACGGCATGAGCGCCATCAACCGGGGCTTTTTCCTGTCGGCTGTCGTCTCGGCCGTCCTCGTCGGGGTGGCCGCCTTCTCCTACCTGCCCTCGTCGTTCGCGAAGTTGGACGTGTCGGCCAACGCTGCGGTCCTCAAGGTCGACGGCAACCCCCGCTGGTATGCGATCGGGGCTGTCATCATCGGGATCGTCCTGGCCAGCGTCATCCAGGTGCTCACCGGCTACTTCACCGAGACCAAGCGCAAGCCCGTGAAGGAGATCGGCAAGAGCTCCCTGACCGGCCCGGCGACGGTCATCCTGGCCGGCATCTCGGTCGGCCTCGAGTCGGCTGTCTACTCCGCGATCCTCATCGGCGCCGCGGTCTACGCAGCGTTCCTGCTCGGCAGCGGCCTGACGGTTCTGTCGCTGTTCGCGGTCGCCCTGGCCGGCACCGGCCTGCTCACCACGGTCGGCGTCATCGTCGCCATGGACACCTTCGGCCCGATCTCGGACAACGCCCAGGGCGTCGCCGAGATGTCCGGCGAGGTCGGTGAGGAGGGTGCGCTCGTGCTCACCAGCCTGGACGCGGTCGGCAACACCACCAAGGCCATCACCAAGGGCATCGCGATCGCGACCGCCGTGCTGGCCGCGACCGCGCTGTTCGGGTCGTTCCAGACGGCCGTGGAGCGGGCGCTGGTGACCGCCAAGGCGACCAGCCCGTTCTCACTGTCCATCGAGCGGCCCAACCTGTTGTTCGGCCTGATCATCGGCGCCTCGGTGGTGTTCCTGTTCTCCGGTCTGGCGATCAACGCGGTGTCCCGTGCCGCGGGACGGGTCGTGTTCGAGGTGCGCGAGCAGTTCCGTACCAAGCCCGGGATCATGGACTACACCGAGAAGCCCGACTACGCCGCGGTCGTCGACATCTGCACGCGCGACTCGCTGCGGGAGCTCGCCACGCCCGGCCTGCTCGCGGTGCTCGCGCCGATCTCGGTCGGCTTCGCCCTCGGCTACGCGCCACTCGGTGCCTTCCTCGCCGGCGCGATCGCGGCAGGCGTGCTCATGGCGGTCTTCCTGTCCAACTCCGGTGGAGCCTGGGACAACGCCAAGAAGCTCGTCGAGGACGGCAACCACGGTGGCAAGGGCTCGGCCGCCCACGAGGCCACGATCATCGGCGACACCGTCGGCGACCCCTTCAAGGACACTGCCGGTCCGGCCCTCAACCCGCTGCTGAAGGTCATGAACCTGGTCGCGCTCCTGATTGCGCCCAGCGTCGTGAAGTACGGCATCGGGATTGACGCCAACAAGGGCGTCCGAGCCCTCGTCGCCGGGCTCGCCATCGCCGGCATCGTGGCGGCCGTGACGGTCAGCAACAGGCGCGGCGTCGCCGGCACCACGGACATCATCGAGAAGGCCAAGGCGGACGCGACCGTCTGACCCCGCTCGCTAGCGTGATCGGGTGACCCTGCCCGACCCCGCCGACCTGCTCGCCGACGCTCCCCGAGTGGCTGACGCCCTCGGGGAGGCCGGCTGGTCGAGTGCGGCCCTTGACGAGCTCCTGGGGCCGTCGTACCGGAGGCATCTGGACCGCGACGAGCTCGCCCCACTGCTCCGGCGTACGGCGGGCCAGGCACCGTTGTCCCGGCTGGCCCGGGCCCTCGTCGTGGGCGGTGAGGTCGCTCCCGGGACGCTGCCCACCTCGTGGGTCGGCGCGGACGGGCGCGCGGTCGTTCGGCTGCAACCGGTGCTGCACGGCAGCGACATGACGGTCCCGCACGACCCGGGCAGCGCGGCGTCCCAGGTCGAGGTCGAGCAGGTCCTGGGCGTCGGTGCCGCGAGCCTCACCTTGGCCGCCGCGACCCCGCGCGCGCCGGTCGGCCGGGCCCTGGACCTGGGCTGCGGGGCCGGCATCCAGGCGCTGCTCGCTACCGGCCACTGCGCGTCGGTCGCGGCGACCGACCGCAACCCGCGGGCGGTGGCCTTCGCGCGGCTCGCCACGGTGCTGAACGGGGTCGAGCTCGACTGCCGCACCGGCGACCTGCTCGCACCGGTGGCTGGGGAGAGCTTCGACCTGGTCGTCAGCAACCCGCCTTTCGTGATCTCCCCGGGGCGCCGCTACACCTACCGGGACGCGGGCTACGACGGGGACGAGGTGTGCCGGCGGCTGGTCGCTGAGATCCCCTCGGTGCTCGCGCCCGGGGGTCACGCCGTGCTGCTCGTCAACTGGCTGCACCGCACCGGTGAGGACGGCGACGCCAGGATCTGCTCGTGGTTCGACGGGACCGGCTGCGACGCATGGGTCGTGCAGCGAGAGGTTGCGGCACCCGAGGACTACGTCACCGCCTGGCTCCGGGACACCGACGAACGCTCGTTCGACGCCCTGTACGACGAGTGGGTCTACGCCCTGCGGGACGTGGACGCCGTCGCGTTCGGGATCGTGGCCCTGCACCGTCGTACCGACGGGCTCGACCCGCTCGTCACCCTGGACGATGTGGACCAGCCGACGGCCGCCTCGTGGGGAGAGGAGGTCCTCGCCCACTTCGGCCGGCGGGTGCTGCTGTCGGGTGACCTGACGTCCGCGCGGCTCCGGCTGCGAGAGGACGTACGCCTGCACCAGGTCGCCTCCCGCTCGCCCGAGGGCTGGGTCGCCACGTCGCAGCTGCTTCAGCAGGAGGCAGGCCTGCGTTGGAGCGGAGGCGTCGACGCGTACGGCGCGACGCTGCTGGCCGGCTGCGACGGAACCGTCCCTCTGGGGGACCTGCTCGCCGTCCTCGCCTCCAGTGCCGGCCTCACCCTGGGCGAGGCTGCCGAGCAGGTCCTGCCGGTCGTCACGCACCTGGTCGAGAAGGGCTTCCTCGTCACCTGACCGCCGGAGGTATCTCCGGGGATCTGCCCGGAGCGCAGGCGCTGCGGGCTTCGGCTCGCTCATGCGGCGCTGCCGGCCCCACCGCGCAGTGGAACCTGGACCTCGAAAGTCCCGTCGACACGCAGGTGGGACGGCGCTGCGGGGCGACGAGGGTCACGTCTGGCAGCGTGGACCCCGCTTGACATCGTCAGGCACGCTATCGGTCACCCGCCAGACGTCGTGTTCCACCGCAGCTTGGAGAGATGTGCCCACCGGCCAGCGCCTTGTCATCGTCGAGTCCCCCGCGAAGGCCAAGACCATCGCGGGCTACCTCGGCCCCGGCTATGTCGTGGAGTCCAGCATCGGTCACATCCGGGACCTGCCGCGGTCGGCCGCGGATGTGCCGGCGGAGTACAAGGGACAGGCCTGGGCCAAGGACGGCGTCGACGTCGACAACGGGTTCAAGGCGCTGTACGTCGTCAGCCCCGACAAGAAGGCCCAGGTGGCCAAGCTGCGGGCGGCGCTGAAGGAAAGCGACGAGCTCTTCCTCGCGACCGATGAGGACCGCGAAGGCGAGGCCATCGCCTGGCACCTGCTCGAGACCCTCAAGCCCAAGGTGCCGGTGCACCGGATGGTCTTCCACGAGATCACCAAGTCAGCCATCGAGGCCGCCGTCGCCAACCCGCGCGAGCTCGACACCAAGCTCGTCGACGCGCAGGAGACCCGCCGCATCCTGGACCGGCTGTACGGCTACCGGGTCAGCGAGGTGCTGTGGAAGAAGGTCATGCCACGGCTGTCGGCCGGTCGCGTCCAGTCCGTGGCCACGCGCGTCGTGGTGGAGCGCGAGCGGGCCCGGATGCGCTTTCGCGAGGCGGGCTACTGGGACATCGAGGGCACCTTCACCAAGGCTGGCGAGGCCGAGCGTCTCGTCGCGACCCTGCAGACCCTGGACGGCAAGCGCCTGGCGACCGGCCGCGACTTCGACCCCGAGACCGGCACCCTGACCAGGGACGTGCTCCAGCTCGACGAGGCGACGGTGCGCGCCCTGAGCCAGAGCCTCGCGTCGGCAGCCTTCGCCGTGCGGTCCGTCGAGGACAAGCCGTACACCCGCAAGCCCTACGCCCCGTTCATGACGAGCACCCTGCAGCAGGAGGCCGGCCGCAAGCTGCGGATGTCCGCCCAGCAGGCGATGCGCACCGCCCAGCGGCTGTACGAGAACGGCCACATCACCTACATGCGTACCGACAGCACGAACCTGTCGGAGACCGCCATCACCGCTGCCCGGGCCCAGGCGCGGGACCTCTACGGCCCGGAGTACGTCCCGGACCAGCCGCGCACCTACGCCAAGAAGGTCAAGAACGCCCAGGAGGCGCACGAGGCGATCCGACCGTCCGGGGACAGCTTCAAGACCCCCGGCCAGCTCGCCGGGCAGGTCAGCGGCGACGAGCTGCGGCTGTACGAGCTGATCTGGCAGCGCACCGTCGCCTCCCAGATGGCCGACGCTCGCGGCGTGACGGCCAGCGTCAAGCTGGGTGCCACGACGGCCGACAGGCAGGACGCGGAGTTCAGCGCGTCCGGCAAGGTCATCACCTTCCCTGGCTTCCTGCGCGCGTACGTCGAGGGCTCGGACGACCCCGACGCCGAGCTCGAGTCGACCGAGCGACGGCTGCCGCAGGTCCGCACCGGTGACGCCCTCGCCGTACATCGGCTGGAGGCCGAGGGGCACACCACCAGCCCGCCGGCGCGCTACACCGAGGCATCGTTGGTCAAGCAGCTCGAGGAGCTCGGCATCGGGCGCCCGTCGACGTACGCCAGCATCATCGGCACCATCCAGGACCGCGGCTACGTCTGGAAGAAGGGCAGCGCCCTCGTCCCGACCTGGCTCGCCTTCGCGGTGGTAGGGCTACTCGAGCAGCACTTCGGCCGGCTGGTGGATTACACCTTCACCGCCTCCATGGAGGACGACCTCGACGGGATCGCCGGTGGGCACGGCGACAGCGTGCAGTGGCTGACCCGGTTCTACTTCGGCAGCGAGGACGGCAAGGAAGGCGGCCTGGCGCGCCAGGGTGGCCTCAAGAAGCTCGTCACCGAGGGCCTGGGCGACATCGACGCCCGCGCCGTCAACTCGATCGTGATCGGCCAGGACACCGACGGCACCGACGTCGTGGTCCGGGTCGGCCGCTACGGCCCGTACGTCGAAATCGGTGACAAGCGTGCGTCGCTGCCCGAGGACCTCGCGCCCGACGAGCTCACCGTCACGCTGGCCCTGGAGCTTGCCGACGCCCCGAGTGACGACCGCGTCCTCGGCCAGCACCCCGACAGCGGCCTCGATGTCGTCGCGAAGAAGGGCCGGTTCGGTCCCTACATCACGGTCGCCCTGCCGGAGGGCTCCCCGGAAAAGCCCGCGACCGCCTCGCTGTTCAAGACCATGGACCTGACCACGGTCACCCTCGAGGACGCACTGAAGCTGCTGACCCTGCCGCGGGCCCTCGGCGAGCTCGACGGCGAGCCGGTAACCGCCCAGAACGGCCGCTACGGGCCGTACATCAGCAAGGGCAAGGACAGCCGGTCCCTCGCCGACGAGGAGACGCTGTTCACGGTCTCCCTCGAGCAGGCCCAGGCGCTGCTGGCCCAGCCGAAGCTGCGTGGCCGGGCCGCGGCCGCGCCGCCGCTCAAGGAGCTCGGCAACGATTCCGTCAGCGGGCAGCCGATGGTCGTGAAGGAGGGCCGGTTCGGTCCCTACGTCACCGACGGCGAGACCAACGCGTCGCTGCGCAAGGACGACAGCATCGAGGACCTCACCGACCAGCGGGCCAGCGAGCTGCTGCAGGACCGCCGTGAACGCGGCCCGGTGAAGAAGAAGGCGCCGGCCCGAAAGGCCCCTGCCAAGAAGACCCCCGCGAAGAAGACCACGGCCAAGAAGGCCCCCGCCAAGAAGGCTCCGGTCAACAAGCAGGCCTGACCGTAGGCTGGGCGGGTGAGCAAGCCGGGGAGTACGGGCGGGAGGCACTGGCCGGGGGCGCTGGCGCACCGGGGCTTCCGACGGCTGTCGCTCGCCCTGCTGCTGTCGAGCTTCGGCGACTGGCTCGGCTTCCTGGCCACGACGGCCCTCGCCACCCAGTTGGTGACCGGGTTCGACACCAAGAGCTACGCGGTGGGCGCCGTGCTGGCCTTCAGGTTGCTGCCGGCGCTGGTCCTCGCTCCCGTGGTGGGGGTCGTGGCCGACCGCTTCGACCGGCGGCTCACGATGGTCGTCGCCGACGTGATCCGCTTCGGACTGTTCCTGTCGGTCCCGCTCGTCGGCTCCCTGGTGTGGCTGTTCGTGGCCACCGCCCTGGTCGAGGTCGTGAGCCTCGTGTGGATCCCGGCGAAGGAGTCGTCGGTCCCGCACCTGGCCAAGGACCAGCTCGAGTCGGCCAACCAGATCAGCCTGTTCGCGACCTACGGCACGGCTCCCATTGCGGCGGTGGTCTTCGGTGTCCTGGGCCTGCTGTCGGTGCGCACCGGACAGTCCGCGGCCAACCTGGCCCTCTACGTCAACGCCGGCACCTTCCTGTTCGCCGCCGCTCAGGTCTTTCGGATCCGCGACATCCCCAGCCGGGTTGAGGTCTCGACGACCAGCGAGGCGGTCCCCACAGTTGCGGAGAGCATTCGCGAGGGGCTGCGCTTCGCCGGTACCAGCCCGCTCGTCCGCGGCCTGCTCGTCGGCATGCTCGGAGCTCTCGCGGCAGCCGGGGTCGTCGTCGGCAACGGCAAGCTGTTCACCGAGACGATCCTGAACGGCGGCGAGGCGGCCTTCGCCCTGCTGTTCGGCGCGGTCTTCGTCGGCATCGCCCTCGGCGTGGCGATCGGCCCGCGCCTCGCCGGTGACATGAGCCGCCGCCGGGTCCTCGGGCCCGCCATCGTCGGTGCCGGCCTGTGCCTGGGCTTCATGTCCGTCGTACCCGTCCTGGCGCTGGTGGTGCTCGCGACGGTGCTGCTCGGGGCGTTCGCGGGGATGGCCTACGTCACCGGGCTCACGTTGCTCGGCGGGGAGGTCGAGGACGCCGTCCGCGGGCGCACCTTCGGGCTGGTCAACAGCCTGATGCGGATCGCGCTGCTCGCCTCCGTCACGGTCTCCCCGGCGCTGGCCGGCGTCATCGGCGTCCACGTCTACAACGGGTTCGACGTCAACGGCGTCTCGGTGACGTTGCTGCTGGGCGGGCTGCTGGCCGTCACTGTCGGGACCCTTTCCTACCGGACCATGAACGACCGCCCCGGTGTCACCCTGTACGACGACCTGCGGGCCCGTCTCCGTGGCCGCCCGAGCCCCGGCCCCCGGTACGCGGGGCTGTTCGTGGTGTTCGAGGGGGGCGAGGGGGCCGGCAAGTCGACGCAGGTGGCACGGCTCGCGGCGGTGCTCGAGCAGCGTGGCCACGAGGTCGTCGTCACCCGCGAGCCCGGTGCCACGGCCGTCGGTGCGAAGGTCCGGGCCCTGCTGCTGGACCCTCTCAGTGAGTTGTCGGACCGCTGCGAGGCCCTGCTGTACGCCGCCGACCGGGCCCAGCACGTCGCCACCGTCGTCCGTCCCGCCCTCGAGCGCGGTGCGGTCGTCATCAGCGACCGTTACGTCGACAGCTCCCTGGCCTACCAGGGCGCGGGCCGGTCGCTGAACTCACACGAGATCGCCGAGCTCTCCCGATGGGCGACCCAGGCGCTGCGGCCGGACGTGACGCTGCTCCTGGACATCGACCCGGCCGTCGGCCTCGCCCGGGTGACCGGCTCGCCGGACCGGATCGAGCAGGAGTCGTTGGACTTCCACCGGGCGGTGCGGCAGGGATTCTTGGACCTGGCAGCTGGCAACCGGGGGCACTACCAGGTCGTGAGCGCGACCCTCACGCCCGAACAGGTGCACGCCGCTGTCGTCTCGCGCGTCCTCCCGCTGGTGCCGCAGCGTCCCCTGGTCCCTGCTCCGTGAGCGTGTTCGACGAGCTGGTCGGCCAGGAGGCCGTGGTCGCGCAGCTGACCGCGGCAGCGCAGGCCGCTTCCCGGGTGGTCGCCGGCGGCGACGGCGCGGGCATGACCCATGCCTGGTTGTTCACCGGTCCACCGGGCTCGGGCCGCTCGGTTGCCGCCCGGGCATTCGCGGCAGCCCTGCAGTGCCCCGATGGCGGCTGTGGACACTGCGACAGCTGCCACCAGGCCCGGAACGCCACCCATCCTGACGTCGCCGTCGTCGTCCCGGAAGGACTGCACCTGTCGATCGCCGACGCCCGCGAGGTCATCCGTCGGTCCTCGCGAGCGCCGACCCGCGGTCGTTGGCAGGTCACCCTCATCGAGGACGCCGACCGGATGGAGGAGCGCACCTCCAACACGCTGCTCAAGGCTGTCGAGGAGCCGCCTCCGCACAGTGTGCTGCTGCTGTGCGCGCCCTCGGTCGACGACCTGCTCCCCACGATCCGCTCGCGCTGTCGCCTGGTTCCGCTCCGCACCCCGCCGGCCGCAGCCGTCGCGCGGGTGCTGGTCGAGCGGGACGGTGTCGACCCGGCGATGGCCGCCTTCGCGGCCCGCGCTGCCCAGGGACACATCGGACGGGCCCGGCGGCTGGCCACCGACGAGGCGGCCCGCACCGAGCGAAAGCACGTCCTGGCCTTGCCCCGGTCCCTGAACAACCTGGGCCAGGCGCTGCTCGCCGCCAAGGACCTCGTCGACGCCGCGAAGGAGGAGGCCGATGCGCTCGCTGCCAGCCGCGACGGGGTCGAGCGGGAGGCCCTGTCGACGGCACTCGGCGGCGGCGCCACCGGCAAGGGCTACGCCGGAAGCGCCCCCAAGGGGGGCGCGGGGGCCCTGAAGGAGCTCGAGAAGCGGCAGAAGTCCCGCGGGACCCGCACCCAGCGTGACGCCCTCGACCGGGCCCTGATCGACCTCGCAGCGTTCTACCGGGACGTGCTCGCCGTTCAGCTCAGGACCGGCTCGGCGCCGGTGCACGCGGACCTGGTCGACCAGGCGTCGACCATCGCCCGGGCGACCAGCCCCGAGTCGACGATCCACCGGATCGACGCCGTCCTGGCCTGCCGGACGGCCATCGACGCAAACGTCGCGCCGCTGCTGGCGGTGGAGGCGATGGCGCTGGCCGTGCGCAGCGGGTGACCCCTGACGTGCCTTAGACTCGGCCCGGTCACGCCGCCGCCTTAGCTCAGTTGGCAGAGCACCTCACTCGTAATGAGGTTGTCCGGAGTTCGATTCTCCGAGGCGGCTCCAGCTCTGCCGTCAACGTTTCCCACGATGCGTGGCGGTCACGGTCGCACGTGTTCCAGGACCACGCTGGCCGGCAGGACCCTCGCGACGAGTGCCCGGGCGAGGTCGGCCAACGTGAGGTTGTGGTCGCGGGCATACTGCCTGAGCACCCTGTGCGCGGCGCTCATGTCCAGGTCGCCGGTCTGGGCCAGCACCCCCTTGGCCTGCTCCAGGACGACGCGACTGTCCAGCGCGTGCTGGAGTTGCTCGTTGACCGCGTCCCTGTCGCTGGCGGCCCGGTCCTGGATCAGGGCGATGGTCGCGACATCGGCCAGCGCCTGGGCGAGTCGCAAGTCAGACGCGTCGAGCGGTCCGGGGTTCGAGCCGAACAGGTTGAGGGCGCCCAGGACGTCCTCCCGCAGGCGCATGGGTACGGCGTGGACGCTGGCCACCCCGGCGGCGGCGGCGAGGGCCGCGAACTCCGGCCACCGCTGCGCCTCGACGGCGAGGTCAGGGACGTTCACGGGCCGGCCGTCCAGGTAGCAGTCATGGCAGGGCCCCTGGCCCCGCTGGGCCTGGAACGCCTCCAGGTCCGCGACCCGGCCCGTGGACGTGGCGACGACGTGCAGGGCCCCGCGCCGGTCGGCCAGCAGCAACCCGACCGCGGTGACGTCCAGGAGTCGGGCGCAGTCCTCGGCCAGCCGGTCCAGCAGGTCGGTGATGTCGTGGCCCTCGACCAGGCTGCCCGCCATCGACACGAACGCGGCGACGATGTCGTCCTCCCGGGCCGTCACGTCGCCTCCCTACCGTTGCCGTCGGCGCGATACCAGTCGTCTGCCGAGACGACCAGCCGCCTGTCCAGGATCTGGTAGGCCACCTCGCTCGCGGTGAGGCCCTGCGAGACCGCGTGGGCCCTGAGCCGTACGACGGCATCCGCGGGCGTCACCCCCAACGCGCCGACGATCATGCCTGTCGCTTGGTAGACCTCGACCCGCTCCAGTGAGGCGAGTTGCTCCCAGCCGTCGCCTCCCGAGGCTGCGTGGTCCCAGTCGACGTCGGCGGTCATCAGGTCCAGCAGCGGCAGGGCAGCCAGGCCGGCAGCCCACAGCCCACCGGTCATCGCGGCACCCTCGAGCCGCCCGCTGCGGCGTCGGAACAGGTCGAGCGCCCCGATCGGGATGCTGGCCACGGCTACCGGCAGGGCGTAGACCGCCCGGATGCCGTTCTGGAGCAGTGCCTGCGTCAGCGCGGGCCAGCGACCTTCCTGCGGGGCGTCCAGGTCGTCGGCGACGACCGGCCGGCGCTGGGCCACCGCATCCAGGCACGGCCCCTGACCGTAGGTGAACTGCAGGTCGTCGAGAAGGCGGCTCAGCGTGCCGCTCGACCCGAAGGTCCCCTGGGTGGTACCTGCCTCGATGAGCGAGATCGAGGCGCCGTCGACGTCGAGGAGATCGACGCAGGCGACACACAGCCGGTCGGCGGCCTCCAGCGGGGTTGACGCACCGCTTACGGCGGCGCCCAGCATGTCCCTCAGACGGCTCGTCTCCACGGCACCTCCTTCGGGTGGCCACCATGGTGTCACCCCGCTGCCGCCCTGAGCCACTTGCTTCGGCCCGGGGCGTGTTGTGGTGGGAGGTGCCCGCCGCGTCAGCAGGTCAGCAGGTCAGCAGGTCAGCGGCCTGCCAGGCTGAGCGCATCCGCGCGCAGTGCCGGCGACCTGGTGGCTTGCCGTGGGACGACGAGGGGAGGTTGCGGCCGTCCTCGAACTGAGCCGCGGGAACGGAGGGCATGGCGGGCCCGGTAGCGGCAGGTGGTGTGCAGGAGCACGGCCGCCCCGACGAGGATGACCATGTCGCCGATGCTGATGACGTTGCGGAAAGGCAGCCAGGCGGGTGTGGCGGCGATGTCACCCAGCCAGGGCAGTATCGGGTGGACGAGCACGCCGCTGTTCGCGAACTGCGCCGGATCCACGGTGTAGCCGGCCTCCCTCAGCGCACGGGCCGAGGCCGGGAGCGTGCCGCCGTTGAGCGCGATCACCGCGGCGTTGGTGGCGCCGCCGCCGGCGATGATCAACAGACCGGGGACCCGCCGGTTGGCCCATAGGGCGACCGCGATGGTGACGTACGACGTCAGATGCAGCCCGATGAGAAGAGCGCGCGGCGCGCCCAGCAACACCGAGGTCATCAGTACCTGCAGCGCGAGGGACAGCACGACCAGGCCGCCCAGGCGCAGGCGCAGATCACTGAGCGGTGCCAGGCGGCCACCGGCGAGGGGCACCGACAGCAACAGCAGCACGAACGCGAAGGGCATGAACATCCGTGGTTACCGGGCTCGGGTCAGGGGACCCTGCGCGAGCAGCACCGGGACAAGCGGGGCGTGCTCGTTCACCAGGCCGAGGAGCCTGGTCGGCGGCATCGCGTGATGGAGTGTTCTGCGGGGCCTCGACAGCAGCGCAGGCAGGTCGGCGGGACTCGTGGGCCGGCCGATGTAGTAGCCCTGCAACATGTCGCAGCCCATCTCGGCGAGCATGGTCGCGCTGGTCTGGTCCTCGACGCCCTCGGCCACGACGCGCAGTCCGAGGTTGTGGCCCAGCTCGATGGTGCTGCGGATGATCGCCGCGTTGCCGGGCTCGTGCAGGCCGAGGGTGAAGCTCTTGTCGATCTTGATCTCGTCGACGGCGAGTCGCTGCAGGTAGGCCAGAGAGGAGTAACCGGTCCCGAAGTCGTCGATCGACAGGCCGACGCCGAGTGCCTGCAGCCGGCCAAGGATCTGGACGCTGCGCTCGGGGTCGCTCATCAGTCGGCTCTCGGTGACCTCGAGCAGCAGTCGGTTGGCGGCCAGGCCATGCTGCTCCAGCGCGCCCGCGACCACGTCGGGGAGGGTCAGGTCGCTGAGCTGGCGGGCCGACAGGTTCACCGCGAGCGTCAGCTCCAAGCCGTCGCGGTCCCAGGCAGCAATCTGTGCGAGGGAGAGGGCGAGAACGCGGCGCATCAGCAGGTCGATCAGGGACGTGCTCTCGGCCATCGGGATGAAGTTGTCGGGCAGCAGGTGTCCGAGCTCCGGGTGCGACCAGCGCACCAGACACTCGACGGCGCTGACCTGGCCGGAGTGCATGTCGAGCTGGGGCTGGTAGACGACGTGGATCTGCTGGTCGTCTGGGTCCTCGAGCGCGGCGCGCAGGTCCGCTTGCAGGCCCAGCAGGGCCGCGGAGTGCTGGTCGCTGTGCCGGTCGTAGAGCGCGTACGTCCCCCGGGTCGTCTTCGCGGCGTACAACGCGACGTCGGCGCAACGCAGCAGCCCCTCTACAGTGTCGACGTGGTCGGGCGACAGGCCGATGCCCACCGAGCAACCGACCGTGAGGACGACGCCCTGGACCCGGTACGGCCGGCTGATGGCGGCGCCGAGGCGCTCGGCGAGGTCGACCGCCGCGTCAGAGTCGTCACAGCGCCGGACGAGGACGACGAACTCGTCTCCGCCGAGTCGCGCGACCAGGTCACTGCTGGCGACCTCTTCGCGCAGCCGGTCGGCTACGGCCGTGAGCAGCTCGTCACCGACCGCGTGCCCGAGGGTGTCGTTGACGTCTTTGAAGTGGTCGAGGTCGATGAGGAGCATTGCGGTCATGCCCGTCGCGGCCTGCAGCGCGCGGTCGGTGGCGGACGCCAGCAGGGTGCGGTTGGCCAGGCCGGTGAGCGGGTCGCGCAGGGCCTCCTGCTCGCGGGCCATTGCGGTATGGCCACTGCGATGCAGGGCCACGATCGGGATGAGCAGCAGCAGCACCGACGCGGGCGTCCAGAACGCGGCCTGCGCAGCGAGCGGCGCGAGTCCGAGCAGGGGCGCCGAGGTCATCAGCTGCCAGGTGACGTCCTCGGCCAGGACACCCCACACGGCCACGCCGAGCCGCGAGGCCACGGCAACCGCGACCAGGCCGTTGTTGACCAGCAGGAAGACCCCGCCTCCGGCAATCGCAGCCAACAGGTCGGGCGGTCCTTGCATCGTGACAGCGAAGGGCAGCCCGGCGACCAGGGCGTACATCGCACGCGCCGCGATGAAGGCCAGCGCGTACTGGCCGACGTTGAACGGCAGGCGGTGCCACAGACGGCCCCGAACCTTCCAGTCGATGACCAGTGCCAACGTCTGCGCGAGGATCGGCCAGAACACGGGGGCCACGAGCAGCAGCGCGAAGCCGAACGTGCTCGAGACGGTGATCTCGTCACCTCCCTCCTCGCCGCGGGTGACCGGGATCGGCCACATCTCCCCTGCGACGAGCACCCCGCTGAACAGCACGATGACGAGCACGAGGTGCCCGTTGAGGTCACTGGCTGCGCGTAGCGCCTGCCACGCGGTCAAGGCGACGAGGGGGGCGGCCAGGATGGTCACGCCCCACATGAACAACAGCAGCCGTCGGCTGTCTTTGCCGTCCACGCTGCCCCCTCCTCGTCAGGTGCTACTGAGCAGGACGGGCCGGACCTCTGGCGTACCAGGGATCCGGTCCGTCCCGACGTGCTCGATCACGCGCTGGTCAGGTGAACTTGCGTCCCGCCCCGACGACCGTGATCACCACGGTCATCAGCGTTGCCGAGGAGGCCGCCCGCAGCACCATGCTCTGCATCTGCTTCGTCATCGTCTGCTCCTCAGCCGAACTTAACGCCGGCACCGACCACGGTGACCAGCAATCCGACGGTGGCAGCAACGACCGCTCCGCTACTGATTCGACGTAGAACGTCCATATGTTTTCCCTCCCAGCTCCGCCACCCCCGACGGGTGGTCTGCTTTACAGATCGACTGGGGACGCTGGGCCCTGACTCGCCATTCGGCGTAACTTGCCGAGGATCTGCTGGGAGAATGGCCTATGCGGGCGCGTGTCCGTCCGGGCGCGAGGCCGAGCGGCGCGCGGGAAGCGGCCTGGACGACGGTTGGTTGGCGCCGCGGCGGTGCCTCACGTACCCGAGCCGATGAGCCCCTTGCGCCGTGCCGAGGCAAGGGCTGACACCCGCGAGTCGGCTCCGAGCTTGCGCAGCACGTTCTGAACGTGGCCGCGGACAGTGTGCTCGCTCAGCACCAGTCGCCGGGCCATGGCGGTCGTGCTGAGACCGCCGTCCATGAGGGACAAGATCTCGTGCTCGCGGCTGGTGAGCAGACCCTGACGCGGGTGCTTGCCGAGCACACTGCCGAGGTCACGCGTCGACAGCACGGCCCCGCCGGCGGCGGCAACCTCGACCGAGTTCAGCAGGTCCGACGGCTTTGCGGTCTTGCGGACGACGCCGAGCGCTCCCACCCGCAGGGCCGCGGGGACGAGCCCCGGGTCCTCGTCGCCGGTGAGGAGAAGGACCCGGACCGGCGGCGTGCGCGACACCAGTGAAGGCACCAGCTCGACGGCGTGCGCCCCGCCACCGAGATGCACGTCGAGCAACACCAGGTCGACGTCGGGGCTGGCATCGAGCAGGGCGATCGCTCCGTCGACGTCGGTGCGGTACGCGGTCTCATGACCGCCTGCCTCCAGGAGCCGCGTGATGCCGGCCGCGACGACCTCCTGGTCGTCGACGACGATGATCCTCATGTCTTCTCCTGGGGCAGGGCTGCGACCTTATGCGGTCGTGAGCGTGCTCCGCTGGGTGCACGAGGTGGGGGAGGTCGCCCGCGGGGCCCGTGTTGAGGCCGGTTGCCACCGCTCCCCCACAGGGGAGCCACGCGCCGAAATGGCGCTTCCGGGCTCGTAAGCCCCGCCCGCGCTGTTACGGTCGCGCCGTGACGCAGCGAGAGGATCCTACGTTGCCCTGGCTGAGCCGGGTGGTCGTCGAACGGGACATCGAGGCCCTTGCGTCTCTCGACGAAGCCCTGACCACGTCGTCACTGGCGGCTAGTGACCTGGCGGCGCAGGTGCCGGAGCAGCACGTCCGCGACCTGATGCGGGTCCTGCTGCTGGAGCGCACCCGGTTGCTGCAGCGCCAGCGTGGCGCGGAGCTCGCGTTGGCTCGCGCGCTGTCGGAGCAGGGCAGACGTGACCAGGAGCTTGCGGTGGCGGTCGAGGAGCTGCGACGGTCGGCCGAGGACCTGCTGCACGGGCAGAAGCTGGAGCTGGTGGGGCGCCTGGTCGGGGGCATCGCCCATGACTTCAACAACATCCTGTCGGTCATCGTCAACTACGCCCACTTCATCGAGGAGGCCGTCGAGCCCGGTCCGGTCCTCGACGACATTCGTGAGGTGTCGCAGGCGGCCTCCCGCGCCGCGGACCTGACCCGACGGCTGTTGCTGTTCGTCCGTCGTGACGACCTCGACGGCGAGACCGTCGACGTCGCCACCGAGTTGGCCCAGGTCGAGCGGATGCTCGGACGCCTGGTCGGCGAGGGCGTGACCCTGCGGATGGAGCTCGCGGACGAGGGCAGCACCGTGGTCGACCTCGAGCGCAGCCGCCTCGAGCAGGTCGTGACCAACCTCGTGGTGAATGCGCGCGACGCCCTGACCCGAGAAGGCAGCGTCGTGGTGTCTGCCGCCACGGTCGCCGTCCATGGCCAGACCTGGGTGCAGCTGCAGGTGCAGGACGACGGCGCCGGCATGGACGAGTCCGCGCTCAGCCGGGCCGTCGAGCCTTTCTTCAGCACCAAGGCCCGAACCGCCGGGACCGGTCTGGGCCTGGCCACGGTGGCCTCCGTCGTGGAGCAGGCCGGCGGCTCGCTGCAGTTGGACAGCTCACCGGACCAGGGCACCTGCGTCACGATCCTGCTGCCTCTGAGCGCGAGCTCCCCGACCCGGCGCGAGTTCGAGGCACCCCGGACCCCCGGGCCACGTGGCACCGGTCGGGTGGTCCTTGTCGAGGACGACCCGGCGGTGCTCCGCCTGGCTCACCGGGTGCTGCTGCAGGCCGGGTATGAGGTCGTCGGTTGCCGGAACGCGGCGCAGGCCAGGGTGGCGGTCGACGCGACGACCGCCGTCGTGGTCACCGACCTGGTGCTCCCGGACCTGCGGGGCGACGAGCTGGTCGCCGAGTTGTGTGCGGACCTGCCGGGGCTTCCCGTACTGCTCGTCAGTGGCTACGACGAGCAGCCCGTCGACGGGATCCCGTTGCTGCGCAAGCCCTTTACCGGACGGGCGCTGCTCGACGCGGTGGCCGGGCTCCTCGTGCAGGCGCCGGTGTGAGCTCGGTTCTCGTTGTCGACGACGACGTCCAGGGAGCCGGCCTCGCGGTACGGATACTCGCCTCGATGGGCGTCGAGGACGTGGCCGTGGCCGGCTCCACGGCCGCCTTCGCCGAGCAGGTTGCGGCCCGGCCCTTCGACCTGCTGCTCCTCGACATCCGCCTCGGCGGCGACGGCGACGGCCTGGACCTGGCGCAGGACGTCCAGGCCGAGGACGGCCCGGCGGTCGTGATGGTCTCCGGCCTCGACAGCAACGAGGCCTTCGAACGGGCTCTCGCCTTCGGTGCCTACGGGTACGTCCTCAAGCCCTACCGGGCCAGCGAGCTGCGGATCAGCGTGCTCAACGCGCTGCGCCGACACGAGCTGGAGCGGCACGCCCGCGAGCACCGCAAGGACCTGGAGCTGGCGGTCGAGCAGCGCACTGCACAGCTGCAGTCGGCGCTGGTCGAGGTCAACCGCGTCAACCTCGTGCGGGAACAGATGCTGCACAACTGCAGTCACGAGCTGAAGACCCCCCTCACGCCGATCCTGGGCTGGGCGGCCTACCTGACGCGCCGGGCCGATGTCGCGCCCGAGCAGGTCCAGCAGTGCGCGGCCGTCATCGCGGAGCAAGGTCAGCGGCTGCTCGTCGTGGTGGAGCGGCTGTTGGCCGCTCGGGCTGTCATCGACGGGACCTACGACGCGGTCCTGGAGCCGCTCGTCAGCGACAGCGGGGCGGTCGCCCGCCAGGTCGTGGCAGCGCACCCACGCGCCGTCGTACGGGCCCCTGACCACCCCGTCGGGGTGGGACTGGGAGAGCGGGAGCTCGGCCTGGTGCTGGAACAGCTGCTCGACAACGCCACGCGCTTCGCTGCCGGCTCCGACGTGACGGTGCGGGTCGAGCAGGTGTCCGGCCGGGTGCGGCTGACCGTGCTCGACCACGGCCCCGGACTGCCGGCGAGCCTCGACGTCGCCCAGCTGCTCGAGCCGTTCGTCCAGGGTGATGGCAGCGCCACCCGAGAGGTCGGTGGCCTGGGCATCGGCCTGTACGTCGTCTCCGGGGTCGTCCGCGCACGCGGTGGCGGGCTGGCGCTGGAGCCGACCCCCGGTGGTGGTCTGACGGTCGTGGTGGACCTGCCCTCGGCCATCTGGCGCAACGGGAACACCCTCCCGCCGGAGGGGTAAGACCCCGCCGGCGAGGCTGTCGCTCCGGTCAGGTCGGTCCGAGGCTGTGGTGAGCGGCGGACGACGGCTGTCGCCGCAGCAGACGGAGAGCCGACGATCATGACCGCAACCGGCATCGAACGGCGCCAGCACGACACCCAGACGGCCCGGCTGATGCTGGCCCAGCGCCGCGTCAGTTGCCGACCAGGTCGACCCTGTCGTGGCTGCGACGTTCGCCATCGTGTGTCCCGAGGTCGCACCAGAGGACGCAATCTCGGTCAGCCGGCGGATCTGCCGGAAGCTTGCGGACCTGCTCCTCGTGGCGTCCGGAGGGGTCCATGCCGAGGTCACGATCTTGCCTCCCGGACAGGGCTGTGGGCGCCCCTGACCTGTCCGGCATGTCGGGCATCCCGGTACGGGTGATCGTGTAGCGTCCGCCGTCCGAGGTGGCCAGCGGGGGAGATGGTGAGAGCAGCTCAGGGGCAGCAGGGAGCTCGCGTCGTGGTCCTCGACGACGACCCGGCCAATGTGGTCCTGCTCCGTCGGATGCTGCTGGGCGCCGGTTACGTCGACGTCGTCGTCTTCGTCGATGCCCAGGAGGCCCTCGCCCACCTGGTCACGTCTGCGTCGGACGTGCTGCTGCTCGACATGCACATGCCGCTGTCGGGACTCGACGTCCTGCGCGTGCTCGCCGAACGTGGGGACGACGTGGCGACGGTGTGCCTCACCGCGGACACCGACCGTGCCCTGCGAAGGGAGGCCCTGGACCTTGGCGCCGTGGACTTCGTGACCAAGCCGTTCGACCAGCAGGAGGTGCTGCTCAGGGTGCGCAACCTGCTCAGCGAGCGCTCCGCCCGGCGGCAGCTCGAGCACGCCAACGCCGACCTCGAGCAAAGGGTTCGGGCCAGGACCGCTGACCTGGAACAGGCCCGCAACGAGGTCCTCGAGCGGTTGGCACAGGCCGCGGAGTTCCGCGACGACGCCACCCACGAGCACACGCTCCGGGTCGGGGAGCACGCACGGTCGGTGGCCAAGGTCCTGGACCAGGACCCGGGATGGGTCGAGATGCTCGGTCAGGTCGCCCCTCTGCACGACCTGGGCAAGATCGGGGTGCCCGACGCCGTGCTGCTCAAGCCCGCGCGCCTCACGCCCGAGGAGTTCGAGGTCGTGAAGCGGCACACCGAGATCGGGTCGAGGCTGCTCCAGGGCGGCCGATCCTCGTTGATGCGCCTTGCGGAGGAGGTCGCTCGCACCCACCATGAGCGCTGGGACGGGCGGGGGTACCTGGGGATGGTCGCCAAGCAGATCCCGCTGTCGGGACGGATCGTTGCCGTCGCGGACGTGTTCGACGCGCTGACGCACGCCCGGCCCTACAAGCATGCCTGGCCGGAGCAGGAGGCGCGGGAGGAGATCGTGCGCGGCAGGGGAAGGCACTTCGACCCGGACGTGGTGGACGCCTTCCTCGGTCTGCTCGACGAAGGATCCCTGTGACGGGCCCGGGTCCGGTGACCGGTTGCGGCCCCTGGCCCTGGTATGCCGTACCCGTGCCCGCAGCCAGGGTCGGCCCGACGGGCATCGTGCAGCAGGTCAACCCGGTCGGGCTGGAGGTCCTGGCCGCCGCCGGCCTCGCGCTCCAGGACTGGTCCTCGCTCGAGCAGGACCTCGGGTGGACAGTCGTCATCCGGACACGTGAGGAGGGTGGCTGGACGGACGAGGTGGCGGTCGCCCGGCAGAGCCTGACCGGCGCGGACCTGTTGACGGCGACGATCCAGCAGGCGCCGGTCGCGATGACCCTCAAGGACGAGTCCGGTCGCTTCCTGGCCGTCAACGACCTGGCAGCTGAGCTGTTGAGCTCCTCCAGTGACGAGGTGCCGGGTACCCGGACCCGCGACTACGACATCGCGCAGGTGCAGGTTGTCGACGACGCTGACGAAAGGGTCGTCGCGACGGGCGAGCCGGTCATTGTCGACCTGCTGCTCGACACCCCGGCCGGCCTGCGTACCTACCTGACGCTGAAGTTCCCCGTCCAGGTCGCGGACCACGTCTACCTGGGCACGGTCGCTGTCGACCTGACCACCCGCACTGCCGCGGAGCAGGCCCTCGCTGCCGACCGTGACCTGGCGCGCGACGCCAACCGGGCCAAGGACGAGTTCATGTCGCGGATGAGCCACGAGCTGCGGACACCGCTGAACGCGATCCTCGGTTTCGGTCAGCTCCTGCAGCTGGCCGACCTCCCGTCCCGCGAGGACCGGCAGAGCGCGGACCATGTCGTGCGCGCCGGCCGTCAGCTGCTCGGGCTGGTCGACGAGCTGCTCGACCTTGCCCGCATCGAGTCCGGCGAGCTGTCCCTGTCCTTGGAGCCGGTCCTGCTGCAGGAAGCCCTCGATGCCGTGCGTGCCGTGATCGCTCCGCTCGCGGCGTCGCGGGCAGTTTCCCTGTCCATCGCGGGTGCTGGCGGGGCGGTGGTGCTGGCGGACCGCCAGCGACTGCAGCAGGTCCTGGTCAACCTCCTGGACAACGCCGTCCGCTTCGACCCTGGAGGGTCGGCCACCCTGTCGGTCGAGGAGCGACCGGACGCCTGGTTGCTCCACGTCGACGATGACGGGCCAGGGGTGCCGCAGGAGCAGCGCGCCACGCTGTTCACCGCCTTCGAACGACACCCGTCGATGCCCCGGGGCGGGGTCGGTCTCACCCTCTCCCACGGGCTGGTCACGGCCATGAACGGCACTCTCGATCACGTCGAACCGATCGGTCGGGGGTCGCGTTTCACGTTGCGGCTGCCGCGGGCCGAGCTCAGGTCCGCGAAAGCGGAGGGCCGTTCGGGGGACGCTGACCCTGCCGCCCCGCCGGTCGTGATCGTCTACGTCGAGGACAACGTGAGCAACGTCCACCTGATGAGCCGGATCCTCAGCCGCTGGCCGCACGTCACGCTGATGCCCGCCATCCAAGGGTCCGTCGGCCTCGAGCTCATCCGCGACCATCAGCCTGCCCTGGTGCTGCTCGACCTCAACCTGCCCGACATGCACGGCTCGGAGCTGCTCACCCTGCTCAAGGCCGACCCGGCAACGCGAGACCTACCGGTGATCGTCATCTCGGCGGACGCGACGGCCGGCCAGGAGGCGAGGCTCCGGGGGCTCGGTGCCCACGACTACCTGTCGAAGCCCTTCGAGGTGAGCGAGCTGCTGGCCGTCATCACGGAAGCCCTCGACGAGCCGGTCGGCTGACGGCCTCGTCGAGCACCTGCAGGAAGCGTCCGATCTCGAGCGGCTTGATGAGGAAGCTGTGCCCGCGGGCGGCAAGACGGGCGCGGAGAGCCGGATCGGGCTGGTCGCCGCTCATGACCACGACCGAGGTGGCTGGGTGGTCTTCGAGCTCGCCGGCAAGCAGCTCCTCCCCGCGACCGTCGGGCAGCACGAGGTCGAGCAGCACCGCCTCGTAGGTCGTGGTGGCGAGCTTGGCCCGGGCCTCGGCGAGACTGGCGACCAGGTCGAGGGTCACCTCCGGCCGGCGGGCTACGAGTCGCTCGACCAGGCGCGCATTGCCCTCGTTGTCCTCGACGTAGAGCACCCGGCCGCGCACTGCCTCGTCGACCTTCCACATCTTGGGGGCCACGCGGTCGGCGTGGCCCGCGGCCGGCAGCCGGACGCGGAAGCAGGAGCCGGAGCCGGGAGACGGCTCGAGCTCGAGGGTGCCTCCCATCGACTCGACCAGCGTGCGGGTCAGCGGCAGACCGAGTCCGGTGCCGACCTCCGAGCTGGTCCCGGCCAGTCGCTGGAACGGCAGGAAGATCCGTTCGGCGTCGGCAGCCGAGATGCCCGGCCCGGTGTCGGACACGCGGATCTGGCACCACGGTCCCTGCGTCACGACCTCCACGTTCACGACGCCGTCGGGACCGCCATACTTCAGTGCGTTGCTGATCAGGTTGAACAGCACCTGGCGGAGGCGACCGCGGTCCACCAGGGCGGAGACGGTCTGTTCGGGTGAGACGACCTCGATGTGCGAGCCCCGGTGTGCCGCCTCGATCGACATGAGGGCGACGACCTCGTGGCAGAGCAGGCCGACACGGGTGGGCTCGAGCTCCAGGGGGACCTGACCGGACTCCGTCCGGGTGATGTCCAGCGTGGCCGTGATGAGCGAGAGCAGGTGCCGGCCGCCGGTGAGGATCTGCTCGACCGACTCGGCCTGGTCCTCGTTGAGGTCGTCCATCTCGAGCAGCTGCGCGAAGCCCAGTAAGGCGTTGAGCGGGGTGCGGAGCTCGTGGCTCAGCGCGCTGATGAACGCGTTCTTGTCCTGGGTGGCTCGCTCGGCCTCACCGCTCGTCAGCAGGTGGCTGGCGGGCACGAAGGTCACCACCCAGCCCTGACCGCTCTGCGTGGGCAGTGCCCGGGCGAGGTAGGACACGGGACACTTGGCGCCATTCGGCGACATCCAGACGTCTGGCGACCAGCCCGTCGGCGCGAGCCACCCTGGTCGGCCGATCGCCACGCCGGACCCTAGGTCTGCCGGGGGAGAGCCCGTTGCCCAGCCGAGTGCCTGCGAGGCGGCCGGGTTGGCCGACAGCACCCTGCCTTGGTCGTCGAGCACGACCACGCCCGCCTGTGTGGCGTCAAGCACGTGCTGGGACGTCAGCCCGTCGTACGTCGGCATCTGGTCCTCCCCTCCGCAGGCTATCTGTCCCGACGCCTTTATGTGGCCCTCAAGCCATGTCCTGGGTTTCGTGCCGCGGTCTCACGCCGCATGCGCCGCACGCAACTCCCACGCCGTCCGCGCCGTCAGATCCCCGAACAGCCGTTGCGGCAACCGCCCTGATACCTGAACGGGTTGCAAGCACGGTCGGAGCAAGGTCGATCACGACGGCAACAACTCATCCAGTCCCTGGAGCCGTCATGAAGCGCGTCACCACCGTCCTGCTGTTCCTGCCTTTCTGCGTCGTGGGTGGCGGCCTGGCAGCTCCCAGCGCCTCGGCCGCCGTCCCGACCTGCGGTGGCCTGCCCGTGACGATCACCGTCACCACGGCCAGCCCGCAGACCGTCCGCGGGACGACCCACCGCGACGTCGTCCTCGTCAAAGCCCCCGGCCATGTCGTCCTCACCGGCCTCGGCAACGACCTGGTGTGCGGTTCGGCCGGCAAGGACACCGTCGACGGTGGTCCCGGTCTCGACCGCGTCTGGGGCGGCGGCGGCAACGACGTCCTGCGCGGTGGCGGCGGCAACGACGTCCTCGATGGCGGCGCCGGCAACGACCTCCTCGACGGGGGTGCGGGCGCCGACCAGCTCGTCGGTGGGACCGGCAACGACATCGAGCTCGGTGGCCCCGGTAACGACAGCCTGTACGGCGGTGCCGGCAGCGACACTCTCGCCGGAGGTGCGGGCGACGACCTGCTCGCCGGAGGCGACGACAGCGACACCCTCGACGGCGGTCCCGGCTTGGACACGATGCGCAGCGGTGTCGGCGCCGATGACGTCTGGTATGACGCCGAGGACTCCACCGAGGACGACGCCGCCGACCTGCAGCACCGCGTCTCCCGTGACTGACAGCGCGGGGCGGCCGGCTCTCGCTCCGGTCGCGAGGGGTCGGCGCGACTAGCCTGGAGGCTTCCGCCCGCCGCCCGAGGAGCCCCCGTGCCTGACAGTCCCGCCGTCACCGAGGCGGCCCGTCGGCGCACCTTCGCGGTCATCAGCCACCCCGACGCGGGCAAGTCGACGCTGACGGAGGCCCTGGCCCTGCACGCCAGGGTCATCAACGAGGCCGGTCACATCCACGGCAAGGCGGGACGCAAGAGCACCGTCTCGGACTGGATGGACATCGAGAAGGCCCGTGGGATCTCGATCTCCTCAGCCGCCCTGCAGTTCGCGTACGGCGACTCGGTGGTGAACCTCGTCGACACCCCCGGTCACGCCGACTTCTCCGAGGACACCTACCGGGTGCTCGCTGCCGTCGACAGCGCCGTGATGCTGGTCGACGCCGCCAAGGGGATGGAGCCGCAGACCCTGAAGCTGTTCGAGGTCTGCCGGCACCGCCGCATCCCGGTGCTGACCGTCATCAACAAGTGGGACCGGCCCGGCCACGAGGCCCTCCAGCTGATGGACGAGGTCTACGCCAAGACCGGCCTGAAGCCCACCCCCCTGACGTGGCCGGTCGGGATCGCCGGCGACTTCCGGGGGGTGTTGGAGCGGCGTACCGGCTCGATGATCCAGTTCACCCGCACCGCCGGTGGGGCCACCCTCGCCCGCCAGCAGGTCCTCAACCCGGACGAGGCGCTGGCAGCGCACGGCGACGCGTGGCTCACGGCCGTGGAGGAGTCCGAGTTGCTGTCGGCGGACGGTGCCGACCTCGACCTCGAGGCCTACCTCGAGCACCGGGCCACCCCCGTCCTGTTCGGCTCAGCGGTCCTGAACTTCGGGGTCTCGCAGCTGCTCGACACGCTGCTCGAGCTCGCTCCCGCCCCGGGCGCCCGGGAGGACGCCGCCGGTGGGCGCCGTGAGGTGGACGCGCCGTTCAGCGGGTTCGTCTTCAAGATCCAGGCCGGCATGGACAGCGCGCACCGCGACCGGCTCGCCTACATCCGGGTCTGCTCGGGGGTCTTCGAGCGCGGGTCGGTCGTGACCCACGCGGCGTCCAAGAAGCCCTTCGCCACCAAGTACGCCCAGCAGGTGTTCGGCCAGGACCGGCAGACCGTCGACGTCGCCTACCCCGGTGATGTCGTCGGCCTCGTGAACGCCTCGATGCTCCGGGTCGGGGACTCCCTCTACGTCGAGGCTCCGGTGACGTTCCCGCCGATCCCCTCCTTCGCCCCCGAGCACTTCGCGGTGGCCCGGTCGACCGACAGTGGGCGCTACAAGCAGTTCCGGCGAGGCATCGAGCAGCTGGAGCAGGAGGGCGTCGTGCAGGTCCTGCGCTCCGACCGACGTGGCGACCAGGCACCGGTCCTCGCGGCTGTCGGCCCGATGCAGTTCGAGGTCGCGACGCACCGGATGAAGGGCGAGATGGGCGCCGAGATCACCCTTGACCGGCTGCCGTACTCCCTGGCCCGCCGGACCACCCGCGAGTGGGTCCAGCAGCTCGACGCCCAGAGCGGCGTGGAGTGCCTGCTGCGCGATACCGACGGAGAGTGGCTGGCGCTGTTCGCTGACGTCTGGCGCCTCGGGCGCACCCAGCGGGACTTCCCCGACGCTGTCCTCGAGCCGCTGGTCGCCTCCGCCGACCTGTAGGGCACCGATCTTGCCCTCCGAAGCGGCCGAAGAAGAGCTCCCCTCTGTCGTTGATGCCGCTGTTCTGCCTGGGAGGCGCCTACGGCCGCGTCGCCGAGGACGCGGTGGCCTTCGGTGGCAGCAGGCGGATCCGCTACGTGGTGAACCTCGATGCCGCGTCCCCAGACCCGGCAGTCCTCGCCGTGGACCGGGCCTGGGTCCGGGTGTTCTGGGACGAGCTCCTGCCGCACGTGGTCGGTGAAGGTGGCTATGTGAACTTCATGGCGGAGTACGACGCGGACCGGGTGCAGGCGGCGTACGGGCCGGAGAAGTACGCCAGGCTGCAGCAGATCAAGGCGGAGTACGACCCGGAGAACGTGTTCCACCTGAACGCGAACATCCAGCCGCCCTGGTCGCGTCCCGCCGGGGGTGACCCTCAGCTCGCGTCGGCTGAGCCGCGCCGTGTGCCGTGACGTCGAAGACCTCCGCTGACGGCAGCGCTCAGGAGGGCCGCCAGGGCTGCATCCACGGTGTCGCCGGCCAGCCCTCGGCGGCAGCCATCAGGGGGAAGGCCGTCGCGCCGTCGACCTCCTCGCGGACTATGTCGGCGTGCCCGGCGTGCCGGGCGGTCTCCTGGATCAGGTGCAGCAGTACCCAGCGCACCGACCAGGCGTCGATGTCCTGGGGGAACCACGGAACCCCCTTGGGCACCGGCACCGGGTCGTCGAGACCTCTCGCAGCGACCACCGCGTCGGTACGGGCGGCGGCCTCCTCGTACCCGTCGAGCACCGCGGCGAGCGTCTGGTCCGGACGCAGCGTGAACGCGTGCAGGTAGTCGTCGATGCCGCTGCCGCGAACCTGCTCGACGGTGTCCATCCAGGTGCCTTCGACGAAGGCCACGTGCTTGATGAGGCCGCCGACGCTCAACGTGCCGCGACAGGGCGCCTGTCGCACTTGCTCGTCGGTGAGGCCGTACGCGGTGAGCCGCAGCACCTGGCGCATCTGGTGGAGGTAGGCGAGCAGGCTGTCGCGCTCGTCGGTGACCGGCCGCACTTGTCCAGGCATGTGACCACTCTTGCCGCCCGTCAGATCGGGGGTCAACGCCAGACCCCCCTTGCCGCCCAGGCCTGCCGTGCGCCGTCAAGGCACCCGCACCGGTCGGGACACGACGGGGGTCCAGGTCACCGGCGCAGGTACCGCCGGACGCTCCGGGCCGAGATCCACGACGCGTACCCGGCCCCGGCGCTGGCGACGGCGCCGGCGAACAGCAGGGCTACCGACAGGACAGGCTTGGCGCCGCTCACTGCTCCGCGCAGGGGGGCTGCTGCCCGGGGGGAGGACGCCTTCTCCAAGAGCGACTCGAGCAGCCCCTCCGGCGGCGTCTCGCCCTGCGCTGCAAGGGAAGCGAGCCCTTCCTGCAGCTCCCGCTGAAGCGAGAACTCCGCCTGGCAGCCGGCGCACCGGCGCAGGTGCAAGCCGACCAGCTTGCGCCGGAACACCGGCAGCGTCCGGTCGACGTAGGCCGGCAGCTGGGCCTGGACCTCCTGGCACACCCGCTTGCTCATCCAACCAGCTCTCTCAACCTCGCGTGGGCCCGGTGCAGCCGGACCTTCACCGCACCTTCGCTGACGCCCAGCAGCTCAGCGGTCTCTTTCGTGGACAAGCCTTGTACATCCCGGAGTACGACTACCTCGCGGGCCTCCTCCGACAGCTCGGCCAGGGCTGTCGCGGTCCGGCGGGTCAGGTCGGCGGTGGCCACCCTGTCCTCGGTCGAGGGCTCGCCGGACTCGAGGTCGTCGAAGACGGCGTCGATGAGCCCGGCGCTCTGGCCGCGTGCCCGGGCGTCGCCCCGCTTGCGGAGCGCGGTCATGCAGACGTTCACGGTGACCCGGTGCAGCCAGGTACCGAACGCCGCCTCACCGCGGAACCCGAGGACGGACCGGACGACCCGGACGTACACCTCCTGGGTCGCGTCGGCGGCATCGGCCGGGTCGCCCAGAAGTCTTCTGCACAGGGCGTAGACGTCGGTGTAGGTGCCGCGGATGAGGTCGTCCATCGCGGCCTTCTCACCGCGCTGCACCGCGCGGACCAGGGCTGCGTCGACCTGCACGCCCTGGACGATGCCGCATCGCCCCCGGTGAGATGGGGACGTCCTCAAAGACATCTGCACCGACGTCACGTCCCCCCGGCAGGCCGAGGACTTCTGGTCGATCGCTCTGGGCTATGAGAGCCCTGTAACCAAAGGGATCCGACGCAGTCCAACGGTGTGAGCGGGGCAGATCGCACCGCCGAATCCTCACAGGAGCTGTTGACCATGTACGCCTTCGTCGTCTTCCTCGGACTTGCTCTCGGCCTCACCGTGGTCATGCAGGTCATCGACGAGCTGCTGCCCGTGAAGGCCCCCGCAGCCCTGTCCCGGACGATTGCCGTGGCCCTGGCCTGCGGCTTCGCCTGGGCTCTGGACTACTCGGTCTTCACCTCGTTCGGTCAGGACTTCCGGGAGAGCTGGATGCATCCCGTCATGACCGGTCTCGCCCTCGTCGGCGGCGGCGAGTTCGTGCGCTCGCTGGTCCTGGCCGTCAGCCACCGCAGCGGTGACGCCCCCGTGGAGGTGGCCCCGGCCCGCCAGATGCGCGCTGCCTAGTCCCTGAGCCGTACCAGGAAACGTCGAGTACGGGGACCCCGTTCTCCTGGGAACGGGGTCTTTCGTATCGTGGCGTCATGGACGCCACGGCCCGCAAGGCCCTCGCCGGCAAGCACCTGAACCCGGACCACCCGCCGTCGACCGCCCGCGGGCTGCACCACATGGCGCTGCTGTCGAGCGACGTGGAGCGGACGATCGCGTTCTACCAGGGCGTCCTCGGCTTTCCCCTGACCGAGGTCATGGAGAACCGTGACTACCCCGGCTCCACGCACTTCTTCTTCGACATCGGCAACGGCAACGCGCTGGCCTTCTTCGACTTCCCGGGCCTGGACCTCGGCCCCTACTCGGAGGTCCTCGGCGGCCTGCACCACGTCGCGATCAGCATCACCCGCGAGAACTGGGAGGCCGCGCACTCCCGCCTGCGCGAGGCGGGCGTCGAGGTCCTCGAGGAGAGCGGGACGTCGCTCTACTTCCGTGACCCAGACGGTGCCCGGCTCGAGCTGCTCGCCGAACCTCTCGGCACCATGTACGGCGCCAAGGTCGTCTGACCCGCTCCGACAGGTGGCTACTTGTGGTCGGGGTCGCCGACGTGGTCGACGGCGTGCGGGTTGTCAAGGAAGCGCTTCTGGGAGTTGACGACCTCTGCCTCGGCCTCCGTGCGACCGACCCAGGCGGCGCCCTCGACGGACTTGCCGGGCTCGAGGTCCTTGTAGACCTCGAAGAAGTGCTGGATCTCGAGCCGGTCGAACTCCGGCACGTGGAAGATGTCCTGAAGGTGGCTCTGGCGGGGGTCGGCGACCGGGACGCACAGCAGCTTCTCGTCCGGGCCGGCCTCGTCGGTCATCTGGAACATGCCGATCGTCCGGCACCGGATGAGGCAGCCGGGGAAGGTCGGTTCGTCGAGCAGGACCAGCGCGTCCAGCGGGTCGCCGTCGCCGCCCAGGGTGTCCTCGACGAAGCCGTAGTCGCTCGGGTACCGCGTCGAGGTGAACAGCATCCGGTCGAGACGGATCCGGCCGGTCGCGTGGTCCACCTCGTACTTGTTGCGTTGACCCTTGGGGATCTCGATGGTGACGTCGAACTCCACGCTGTCGCTCCTCACGTACACCTTGATGACTGACGCCCAGTGTCCCGCACGGCGGGCCCGGCGCCGTGAAGGGGGCCGGTGCAGGAGCGTCGGCCTAGGGTGAGAGCCAAAGTTGATGTTCGAGGAGGCCCGTCGGTGCGCACATCGTGGGTCGCGGGGCTCGCGCTCGTCGTGGTCGGTGGGGCGGTCGGCGGGTACGCGCTGACCGCCCATGACCCGCAGGGCGTCGTACAGAGGCCGGCGAGACCGTCGGCGAGCCCTGACCCGATCCGCGCGCCGCTGCTGACCAGCGGCAGGGGCGCGGTTCCACCGACCGCGGCGGGGGTGCGGCGCGCCCTCGCGGACGCGCTGAGGGACCCGGCACTGGGGACCCGTATCGGCGCCTCGGTGGTCGACGCCACGACGGGCGCACCGCTCCTGCAGCGTGGGGCAACCGGGCCGGTCACGCCGGCGTCCACCGCCAAGATCGCGACGGCGGTCGCCGTGCTGAGCGTCCTGCCACCGGACCAGCGGATCACCACACGGGTCGTACAGGGCGCCCCCGGCGACGTGGTCCTCATCGGTGCCGGTGACCCGACGTTGGCCGGCGCCAACGCCGCTCCCGGCTTCCCCACGCCCGCCCGGCTGGCCGACCTCGCGGCCCAGCTCCGGACATCCGACGTCCGCCGGGTGGTGGTCGACGACGGGTTGTTCACCGGTCCGCGGCTCGGACCGGGCTGGAAGCCCAGCTACGTCAGCTCGGGGGATGTCGCACCGGTCAGTGCGCTGGCCGTCGACGAGGGCCGTCAGTCGCTGAGCAAGAACCATCCGCGGGTCGTCGACCCGGCTCTGGAGGCCGGTCGGCAGCTCGCCGCTCTCCTGCGGGTGAAGCCCGTCCTCCGCGGTGTCGCCCCCGCCGGGGCCGTGGTGCTGGCACACGTCGACTCGCCGACGGTCAGCGAGCTGGTCGAGTCGATGCTGACTCGAAGCGACAACGACCTTGCCGAGGCGCTGAGCCGGCAGGTGGCGCTGGCGAGCAGGCAGCCGGCGTCGTTCGTGGGTGCGGCGGCGGCGACGCGGACCGCCCTGACCCCGTTGCTCGGCGGCCTGACCGTGGACCTTCGGGACGCCAGCGGGCTGTCGCCGCTGGACCGGGTCGCGCCCGCAGCGCTGACCCGGCTGCTGGCCACCGTCGGTCGCGACCCCCGCTTCGCGCCGGTGCTCAGCGGTCTGCCGGTGGCCGGTTTCGACGGGACCCTCGCCAAGCGGTACCGCTCCGCTCCGACATCGTCGGCCGCCGGACTGGTGCGGGCCAAGACCGGGACCCTGAACGGGGTCAGCGCTCTGGCCGGACTGGTGCGGACCCGGTCCGGTCACCTGCTGGCCTTCGACCTGACGGCCGACGGCGTACCTGTCACCGGCACGTTGGAGGCGCAGGCGGCCCTGGACCGGCTCGCGGCCGCGCTCGCCGCCTGCGGCTGCGCCTGACCACACGTACGGTGAGGCGTATGGGAGTCGTCGACACCGACCTTGCCGCCACGGTCGCCGCCCGCTTGGCACCGGCCGGGCCGAAGCTCAGCCTCACCGAGGCGGCCGACGCCGTCCACATGCTGCATGACCTGACCGACCAGGCCGAGCAGCACGTCCGAGACGTGACCGGTCTGCATGGCGTCGTCGGGCCCGCGACCGTCGTCGACCGAGCCGGCTGGGCCCGGGCCAACGCCGAGGGGTTCAACGTCGTCCTCGAGCCGCTCTCGCAGGCCCTGCTGGCGAAGCAGAACAGACTCGCCATCGGCGTCACCGCGAAGGTCTCCGCCGTGCAGATGGGCACGATGCTCTCGTGGCTGTCGAGCAAGGTCCTCGGTCAGTACGAGGCGTTCCAGCCCGAGGGCCAGGCCGGTCGGCTGCTGCTCGTCGCGCCCAACATCATCGAGACCGAGCGAAAGCTGGGCGTCGACCCGCACGACTTCCGGCTCTGGGTGGCGCTGCACGAGGTCACCCACCGCACCCAGTTCACGGCCGTCACCTGGCTGCACGACCACGTCCGTTCCGAGATCCTCGCGCTGATCAAGGCCTCTGCCCTCGATGACCCGGACGCGCTGCTGAAACGCCTCAGGTCCCTCGCGTCCGCCCCTCGCGGTGGCTCGCTGGTGGAGCTGCTCCAGACCCCCGAGCAGAAGCTGGTGATGGACCGGGTGACGGGCTTCATGAGCCTGCTGGAGGGGCACGCGGAGCACGTCATGGACGGGGTCGGCCCTTCCGTCGTACCCACTGTGCAGGACATCCGGGACCGGTTCGAGCAGCGTCGTCGGGCGCGCGGCAACCCGCTCGAGCGGTTGCTCCGCCGGCTGCTCGGTCTCGACCTCAAGGCCAGGCAGTACGCCGAGGGCTCCGCCTTCGTCCGGGATGCCGTCGCCGCAGTCGGGATGACCGGCTTCAACCGGGTCTGGGAGTCGCCCGGGACGCTGCCGACGCGGGCCGAGATCCTCGCCCCCCAGGACTGGGTCGCGCGGATCCACGGGACCGCCGCCCTCGCGTGAGCGCGGTATGACCGGCCCGCCGCCCGCGGTCGCGGCCACCCGTCTCGCCGTACGCCGGTGCCTGGTCGGCCTCACCGGTCCGGTGACCGCCGCCGTCAGCGGTGGGGCCGACTCGCTCGCCTTGGCGTGCGCGCTGGCCTTCGAACGCCCCGGCTCGGCTGCCGTGGTCGTCGACCACCGCCTGCAGGACGGCTCCGCTGACGTGGCCGCGCGGGCGGCCGCTCAGTGCGCCGACCTCGGCCTCACCTCTCGCGTCGTGACCGTCACACACCTCCCCCCCTCTGGCGCAAATCCACACGACCCTGACCGTGTGGATTTGGGCCAGAGGGGGGGAGGGGGGAAGGGGCCCGAGGGGGAGGCGCGGGCCGCCCGCTACGCCCTGCTCGGCGCCCTCGACGGGACCGTCCTGCTCGGCCACACCCGAGACGACCAGGCGGAGACGGTCCTGCTCGGGCTGGTCAGGGGATCCGGTACCCGGGCCGCCAGCGGGATGGCCGGGGTCCGCGGTCGGTACCGCAGGCCCTTCCTGGACCTGGGTCGGGCGACGACGCGACAGGCGTGTGCCGAGGCGGGCCTGACCCCGTGGGAGGACCCCCACAACGACGACGACGCCTACACCAGGGTGCGGGTACGCCGGCTGCTGGGCGCGTTCCGGGCCGACGGCCTCGACCTCACCGACGGGCTGGCCCGCTCGGCGCGGCTGCTCCGTGAGGACGCCGACGCGCTCGACGCGCTGACCACCCCGACCGACGAGGTGGCCGACCTGCGTGCGATGGCCCCCGCGCTGCGGAGCCGGGCGCTGAAGGCCTGGGCCGAGCAGCAGAGCGGCCAGGCCCTCACTTCGGCCCACGTCGACGCCGTCAAGGCGCTCGTCGAGGACTGGCGAGGGCAAGGCCCGGTGGCGCTGCCCGGGGGAGGTCGCGTCGCCCGCGAGGGGGGGCGGCTAGCCTTCCGGACGTGAGCCGCGCCGTACCTCCCGAGGTCGACCAGGTGCTGATCACGGAGGAGCAGATCCAGACCAAGGTCGCGGAGCTGGCCCGTCAGGTCGACGCCGACTACATCGGCAAGGAGATCCTGCTCGTCGGGGTCCTCAAAGGGGCCGTGATGGTCATGGCGGACCTCGCCCGCGCGCTCGAGACGCCGGTGAGCATGGAGTTCATGGCCGTCTCGTCATACGGCTCGAGCACCTCCAGCAGCGGTGTGGTCCGCATCCTGAAGGACCTCGACCGCGAGATCGAGGGCAAGCACGTCCTGGTGGTCGAGGACATCATCGACTCCGGTCTGACCCTCAACTGGCTGCTGCGCAACATGCGCTCACGCGGGCCGGCCAGCGTCGAGGTGTGTGCCCTGCTCCGCAAGCCCGAGGCAGCCAAGGTCGACGTACCCGTGAAGTACGTCGGCTTCAACATCCCGAGCGTGTTCGTGGTCGGCTACGGCCTCGACTACGCCGAGCGCTACCGCGAGCTGCCGTTCGTGGGTCGGCTCCGACCCGAGGTCTACACCGGCTGACCTCCCGTGGGCCCTGTCGCGTGGCTCACGTCGGGTGGCGGAACGCCCCAGGCCAGGGCACCGTTGTGCCCTGTGTAGGCACGCCTCACCGGTGTACCTTCAACATCTCGACGAACATCTCGACGTCCTTGTCATTTCGCCGTCAGGAGGGACGGGGCATCTCGCCCCGCGTTCATGAACCTCAAGCGCTACGCCCGCGGGCCTGCCCTGTACATCGTGCTCGCCCTGATCGTCGTGATCGCCGTCAGCAGTGGCCTGCGCGGGACCGGCGGCTACAAGAGCTCCGACACCGCCACCGTGCTCACCGCGATCCAGAACGGCGACGTCATCAGCTCGGCCAAGTCCAACAAGCTGCTCGACAAGGAGCAGCAGGTTCGGGTGGAGCTCACCAGCGGGAAGAAGCTGCAGGCGTCGTTCCTCGTCGACCAGGGCCGCGACTTCGCCGCCGCGTTCAAGGACAAGAACCTCAAGTACGACGTGACGGTCAGCCACGACAACGTCTTCGTGAGCCTGCTCCTGTCGTTCCTGCCGTTCCTGATCATCTTGGGTCTGCTGTTCTTCTTCATGAACCAGATGCAAGGTGGCGGCTCCCGGGTCATGCAGTTCGGCAAGTCCAAGGCCAAGCTCGTGAGCAAGGACACCCCGAAGACGACGTTCTCGGACGTCGCCGGGGCCGACGAGGCGATCGAGGAGCTCCAGGAGATCAAGGAGTTCCTCGAGACTCCCGCGAAGTTCCAGGCGATGGGCGCCAAGATCCCCAAGGGCGTGCTGTTGTACGGCCCCCCCGGCACCGGAAAGACGCTGCTGGCCCGCGCGGTCGCCGGTGAGGCGGGCGTGCCGTTCTACTCGATCTCCGGTTCGGACTTCGTCGAGATGTTCGTCGGCGTCGGCGCCTCCCGCGTCCGTGACCTGTTCGAGCAGGCCAAGGCCAACGCTCCGTCGATCATCTTCATCGACGAGATCGACGCTGTCGGCCGGCACCGTGGGGCGGGGATGGGCGGCGGCCACGACGAGCGCGAGCAGACCCTCAACCAGATGCTGGTCGAGATGGACGGCTTCGACGTACGGGGTGGGGTCATCATGATCGCTGCCACCAACCGACCCGACATCCTTGACCCGGCGCTGCTGCGCCCCGGCCGCTTCGACCGCCAGATCGCCGTCGACCGCCCCGACATGCAGGGCCGTCGCCAGATCCTCGAGGTGCACGCCAAGGGCAAGCCGTTCGAGCCGGGCGTGGACCTCCAGGTGATCGCCCGCCGCACCCCCGGTTTCACCGGCGCCGACCTCGCCAACGTCGTCAACGAGGCGGCCCTGCTGACCGCCCGTACCGGCGGCAAGCAGATCAGCCTGACCACCCTCGAGGAGTCGATCGACCGCGTCATGGCCGGGCCGCAGCGCAAGACCCGGCTGATGAACGACAAGGAGAAGAAGGTCACGGCCTACCACGAGGCCGGCCACGCCCTTGTCGCCCACGCGCTCCCGAACACCGACCCGGTGCACAAGATCACGATCCTGCCGCGCGGCCGGGCCCTCGGCTACACGATGGTCCTTCCGACGGAGGACAAGTACTCCCAGTCCCGCGCCGAGCTGCTCGACATGCTCGCCTACGCGATGGGTGGCCGCGCTGCCGAGGAGCTGGTCTTCCACGACCCCACGACCGGCGCCAGCAACGACATCGAGAAGGCCACCGCCACGGCGCGGGCCATGGTGACGCAGTACGGGATGAGCGAGCGCCTCGGAGCGGTCAAGTTCGGCCAGGAGTCCGGCGAGGTCTTCATGGGTCGCGACATGGGCCACGGGCGCGACTACTCCGAGGAGGTCGCCGCTCAGGTCGACGCCGAGGTGCGCAGCCTGGTCGAGAACGCCCACCACGAGGCGTGGGAGATCTTGGTGGAGTATCGCGACGTCCTGGACGACATGGTGCTGCGGCTGCTCGACAAGGAGACGCTCAACAAGGAGGAGGTGGCGGAGATCTTCGCCGCCGTCGCCAAGCGTCCCGCACGTGAGCACCCGACCGGCAACGGTCGCCGCCCGCTGTCCACCATCCCGCCCGTCCTCACCCCGGCCGAGTTGGCCGTGATGGGTCCGGCGGACCTCGACGGGCTCGCGCGCGGTCGCAAGCCGCGGCCCGTCAGCACCCGCAAGCCGACCCGCGCGCGGGCCGCCACGGTCAGCCGCGAGGCGGTGTCCGAGGAGCCCAAGGTCCGTCAGCCCCGCACCTCCCGGCGCCGGGCGGCCGGCACCGACCCGGCCAGCTGACGCTGCTCCCGGTCCTGCCGCGGACCCTGGTCCTGGGGGTCCTCAACGTCACGCCTGACAGCTTCAGCGACGGTGGCGACCACGCCACCGTCGAGACCGCCATCGCCTACGGGCAGCAGCTCGCTGACCTCGGCGCCGACCTGGTCGACGTCGGTGGCGAGTCGACCCGCCCGGGGGCCGTCCGGGCCTGCCAGAGCGTCGAGGCGGCCCGGGTCGTCCCTGTCATCCAGGCTCTGACCGCTGTGGGCGTCCGATGCTCGGTCGACACGATGAGGTCAGAGGTGGCCGTCGCGGCGGTACGCGCCGGCGCCGTGCTGGTCAACGACGTGAGCGGTGGTCTCGCCGACCCGCAGATGCTCGACGCGGTGGCCTCCACCGAGGCGCCGTACGTGGTGATGCACTGGCGTGGTCACAGCACCGACATGCAGTCGCGAGCCGTGTACGACGACGTCGTGGGCGAGGTCTGCGGCGAGCTGGCGGGTCGGCTCGCCGCCTGCGCGGCAGCCGGTATCACCTCGGTCGTCGTGGACCCGGGGATCGGCTTCGCCAAGACCGCCGAGCACAACTGGGCGTTGCTGCGGGCGCTCCCCCGGTTGCAGGCGCTCGGCCCGCTGCTGCTGGGGTCCTCGCGCAAGGCGTTCCTCGGGGCGCTCCTTGATGGCCGTCCGCCGCGAGGGCGGGACGCCGCGACCACCGCCCTGAGCCTGCTGGCCGCGCAGCAGGGGGTCTGGGGGGTGCGGGTGCACGACGTCGTGGGTACCTGCGACGCGCTGCGGGTCCTCGCCCGCCTCCGGGACACTGCCCATGCCTGATCTGCTGGCCGTAGAAGCGGCCAACGCGGCGCTCTACGCCGCGTTCGAGGCCGGCGACGTCGACCTGATGGAGTCGGTCTGGGACGTCGTGGAGCCCGACCGGCTGGTCTGCGTCCACCCCGGCTGGCCGATGCTGCGCGGCCGGGCTGCGGTGCTGCGCTCCTGGTCGGCCGTGATGGCCGGCACCGACTACATCCAGTTCTTGCTCACCGACCTGCAGGTCGACCTGCAAGATGGCGTCGCGATCGTCACCTGCACCGAGAACGTGCTGACCTCCGCCGACGTCGGAGCCAACGCAGCTGTCGTGGCGACCAACGTGTTCGTGCGCCGTCCCGAGGGCTGGCGCCTGCGGGTGCATCACGGGTCGCCCGTCCTGGGGAGGCTGTTGGAGTGAGTGACCTGATCACGTTGACCGGCCTGCGGGTCCGCGGCTTCCACGGCGTGCTCGCCGCCGAAAAGGAGCAGGGGCAGGACTTCTTGATCGACGCCGTGCTGACCGTGGACACCCGCCAGGCCGCCGCCTCGGACGACCTTGCTGCCACGGTGGACTACGGCGCGCTGGCCGCCCGCCTGGTGGCCGTCGTCGAGGGCGAGCCGATGGACCTGATCGAGACCCTCGCCAGCCGGCTCGCAGCCGTGTGCCTCGACGACACCCGGGTGATGTCGGCGCGGGTCACGGTGCACAAGCCGGCGGCGCCGATCCCGTTCCCGTTCGCGGACGTGTCGGTGACGGTGGAGCGACCGTGACCCCGGCGCCGAGTGACCTCCGCGCAGGGACGACGACATGAGCTCGGTGCTGTCGCTGGGCTCCAACCTGGGGGACCGGCTGGGCTTCCTGCGCCTGGGCCTTTCGCTCCTCGAGCCGGTCGCGGTGTCGCGGGTGTGGGAGACCGCGCCGTGGGGCGGGGTCGAGCAGGACGACTACCTCAACGTGGTGGCCCTGTGCGCGTGGGATGCCGACGAGGCCTGGCGCCGGGCGGTGCTGGCTGAGTCCGCCGCCGGTCGGGAGCGCCCGGTCCGGTGGGGTCCGCGAACGCTCGACGTCGACGTGGTGTGGGCTGACGGCAGCGACCCCGCGCTGGAGCTCCCGCATCCCCGGGCGGCCGAGCGGGCCTTCGTCCTGGTGCCCTGGCTCGACGTCGACCCGGGTGCGGTCCTTCCCGGGGTGGGTCCCGTTGCCGCCGTACCCGTCGACCGCCGCTCGGTACGGCTCGCGGGGGAGCAGCTGTGAACGCCACTCGGATCCCCGCACTGCTCGGGCTCGCCGTGCTCACAGCGGTGCTCGGGTGGTTCACGATCAACCTGCGCACCGGTGACCTGCTGTCGCTGCCCTACCTGGCGCCGGTCACTGCCTTCCTCATCGCCCTGTTCGAAGCCGGGCTGTCCCGGGTGGTCCGCGACAACGTGTCCGGGCGCTCCCGTGGCCGAGCGATGCACCCCTTGCAGGTGGCCAGGGCGCTGGTGCTGGCCAAGGCCTCCTCGGCTGCGGGCGCCCTGCTGGCCGGCCTCTACACCGGTCTGTTGGTCTGGTTCCTTCAGCACTCTGGGTTGCGGATCGCCGCCTCCAACGCCTTGGTCGCGGCCCTGTCCGTGGGGGCCTGCGTGCTGCTGACCGCTGCCGCGCTGCTGCTCGAACGGGCCTGCCGGACCCCCGAGCTCCCCGACCGGACTAGGTTGCGCGCATGACCAGCGACCTCGACTCCCTCAGCACCGACGACCTCCGGCAGCAGGCTTTCGACAAGGCCCGCGCCGCCCATGACCTCGGCTTCTTCTGGGATGTCGTGAAGCACCTGCGCAGCTCGGCGTCGTTCGCCACCGAGGACGGTTCCGGTGGTGGGCTCACCGGCTCCATCAGCGACGCCGTCGAGATCGTCCGCGAACTGATGGGCAAGGACCTCGGCGACGAGGAACCCCTGCTTCGCGCGAAGTTCACGTCCTACCTGCAGGGCTAGGTGCCGGCTACTTGTCGATGTCTCCGACGACGAAAAAGAACGAGGCGAGTACGGCGGGCAGGTCCTGCACCTGAAGGCCGGGAAGCACCTTGGGCAGTGCCGACACGTTGTTGAACGACGCGGTCCGCATCGCCAACCGCCACGGCGTCGACGCGCCGCGGGACACCAGGTAGTAGCCGGCCACCCCCGACGGGGCCTCGGTCCAGGAGTACGTCGCCCCCTGTGGGGCCCGGACCGTCTTGGGCAGCTTCACGTCAACCGGGCCGGAGGGCAACCTCGACAGGCAGCTGTCGACGAGGTCGAGCGAGACGGCCACCTGGTCGAGCAGGCAGCCGAAGCGGGCCGCTGCATCGCCGTCGGCGCCGAGCACAACGGGCACGTCGAGGGACCCGTAGGCGAGGTAGGGGTCGTCGCGGCGCAGGTCCAGGTCGAGGCCGCAGGCCCGCGCGACGGGACCCGAGACGCCGTACGACAGGGCGTCGGGAACGGACAGGACCCCGAGGCCAGAAAGGGCGCCCATGGAGGGTGAGGGCAGGCCGGCGCGGACGGTGGCGACGGCAGCGCGGCAGCGGCCCGGCCAGCCCTCGGGGACGTCCTCGCGAAGGCCGCCGACCCGGGTGTAGACGACGTGGATGCGACCGCCGGTGGCCTCCTCGAGGACCGCTTGCAGCACCTCACGCAGGGCCACGAAGGTCGGGTCGAGGTAGCCCAGGAACATCAGGTGCGACAGGACCCGGTTCACCTCGGCCAGCAGGGTGCGCAACCAGGTCGCCCGGGGTGGCACCTCCATGCCGAGCATCTGCTCGACGGCCAGGGCGACGCCGACCTCGTTGTTGAACGCGGCCAGCCAGTCGTGCCGGTTGGCCAGCACCAGCACCTGCCGGTAGTCGCGCACCTCGAACAGCTTCTCCGCCCCGCGGTGCAGGGCACCGACAACCGGCTCGGCAGCCACGACGGTCGTGCCGTCCAGCTCCAGACGGAGCCGGAGCGACCCGTGGGTGGAGGGGTGGTGGGCGCCGAGCTGCAGGGTGATGTCCGAGGGTCCCGCCGCGGCGCCGACCCCTGCGACCGTCACAGGCTCGGTGCTCACCCGCGCATCCAAGCAGCGTGGACGCCGACTGTCTGCATCAGCCAGCCATACCTGCCCAACCCGTTCGGGTCGAGCAGCTCCCTAGCCTGCGAGCACTGCTGCAGCGCCAACGCGTACGACGGGTGCGCGGCCGCGGGCAACGCGGCACTGATCCCCAGCGCCGACAGGGCTTGGCGCTGCGTGAGCAGGCGGGCTCCGGTCGCGGCCGCGCAGGCGTCGAGGGCGACGTGGGCGGTCAGGTCGCAGGTCGAGTCGGGGACGGGGCGTACCTGGCCGCCGTCCCGGTAGCCGGTCAGCGTCGACCGCCGGTCCCCCCTCGTGTGGCCGTAGTCGATCGCCACCGCCACGCCCCGGGCGACCCTCGAGACGGCGTACGCCCAGGCCTCGTCGCGGGGTCGGCCTACCTCCACGCGCCCCCCCTCGGGCCACCACCGGGCGGCCCACGGGTCCTCGACCCGTTGTCCGTCGGCCTCGGTCCCGTCCGGTGCGACGTGCACGAGCCGGCCGTCCTCCAGCACGTCGACCGGCACACTGTCCAGCCACTCGTTGGCAACCAGAAGGCCTGTCACGTCGGGGATCTCGTGGACCCACCGGAACGGCACGTCCGCCGCGGCGACGTCCACACCGGTGAGGCGCCACCGGGCGGGGACGTCGCCGAGCGCAAGCAGCAGCTCTCCACGGCCGGCGCCCACGTCGACGACGTCGAACGGGTCGGGGTAGCCCAGTGCCTCGTCGACGAGGTCAGCCAGCCGGCGTACGGCCTGGGCGAACAGCGGGACGGCGACATTGGTGCGGAAGTGGTCGGCGGGGTTGTTGCGGACGAAGAAGCCGTCGGGGCCGTAGAGCGCGGCCTGCCAGGCGTCCCGCCACGGAAGGCGTGGCAGCATCTCGGGCGTGACGCAACCAGTGCACATCGGTCAGACCCTCGGCATGGCTGTCCTCGAGCGCGCCGACGGGCGCTCGTTGCTCACCTGGGAAGCGACCCCGGAGTACGGCTTCCCCACGGCGTCAGGGCAGGTCATCCACGGCGGCATGGTCACCACGATCCTCGACTCCGCGATGGGCGGTGCAGCCTGGTCCGTGCTCACCGAGGACGAGGTGTTCCTGACCGCCGACCTGAGGGTCGAGTTCTACCGGGCCACGCGACCCGGTCCGCTGACTGCCAAGGGTCTGGTGACCACCCGTACCAGCAGGCTGGTGTTCTGCTCGGCAGAGCTGTATGACGCCGACGGCCGGCTGCTCGCGAGCAGCCGCTGCACCCAGACCGTCCTGCCGGCCGGTGGAGTGGCCGGACGAGACCCGCGCAGCGCCCCGGGGCCCGACATCCGCGGCTGAGCGGTTACCGGCTGGGTCCGTGACCCGCACCACACCCCATTGCGCGTGGGTTCCACAGCGTTACGCTTCTGTTAAAACGTCCGGTACCCCTCTGATGGACTGGAACGGATCTTGATGAGCGCGCACCCGCGACCTGATGCTGCCCGCCTGCGGGTAGGAGTCGTCGGCACCGGACGAGTCGGTGCCGTGCTCGGTGCGGCGCTGCTCCGCGCCGGCCACGACGTCGTGGCCGTCAGCGCCGTGAGCGAGGCATCCAGGGCCCGTGCCGCGGCCCTGCTGCCCGGCGTGCCGGTCGTGGCCCCCGAGGAGGTCGTGCACGCTGCCACGCTCGTGCTGCTGGCCGTCCCGGACGATGCGTTGCCCGACCTCGTGCAGGGCCTGGCCGACGTCGGGGCCTTCCAGACCGGCCAGCTGGTCGCCCACCCCAGCGGCCGACACGGCCTCGCGGTCCTCGAGCCCGCCCGCGGGACCTTGCCGCTCGCGCTGCACCCGGTGCTTCCCTTCGCGGGCAACGAGGTCGACGTGGCCCGCCTGACCGGCACCAGCTTCGGCATCACGGCCCCCGAGGTGCTGCGCCCCATCGCAGAAGCTCTCGTCGTGGAGATGGGCGGTGAGCCGGTGTGGGTCACCGAGCAGCTGCGCCCCCTGTGGCACGCGGCCCTCGCACACGGGGCCAACCACCTCGTCACGCTGGTCGCCAGCGCCGCCGACCTGCTCCGCCAGGCCGGAGCCGAGGACCCCGGCGCCGTCCTCGGCCCCCTGCTGGGCGCAGCCCTCGACGGGGCACTGCGGTCCGGTGACACTGCCCTGACGGGACCTGTCAGCCGGGGCGACGCAGGCACCGTCGCCGCCCACCTGCGGGTCCTGCCCGACGACGTCCGGCCTGCCTACCTCGCGCTGGCCCGTCTCACCGCCGACCGGGCCCTCGCGTCAGGTCGGCTGCGGGCAGACCAGGCAGAGGGTCTGCTCGGCGTGCTCGGCTCGGGAGTGCACGCATGACCCGCGACGACCGCCGTTGGCAGTCACGGATGGTCGTCGCGTCCACCCGTGAGCAGCTACAGGTGGCCCGCAAGCAGTTGCGCGGACGCATCGCGGTGGTCATGACGATGGGCGCCCTGCACGACGGTCATGCCGAGCTGGTCCGTCAGGCCCGGCAGGTCGCTGACAGCGTCATCGTCACGATCTTCGTCAACCCGCTGCAGTTCGGCGCAGGTGAGGACCTCGACTGCTACCCCCGCACCCTCGCGTCAGACCTTGCCTTGTGCGAGGCCGAGGGCGCGGACGTGGTCTTCACGCCAACCTCTGACGTGGTCTACCCACGCGAGGCACGGGTCCGGGTCTGTGCCGGCAACCTGGGCACCGTCTTCGAGGGCGCCTCGCGTCCGGGTCACTTCGACGGCGTCCTCACCGTCGTCCTGAAGCTGCTCCACCTCACGCAGCCTGATGTCGCGCTGTTCGGTCAGAAGGACGCGCAGCAGCTCGCCGCGATCCGGCAGATGGTCGACGACCTCGACGTCCCCGTCAGTCTGGTGGCCGTGCCGACGGTGCGCGAGCCTGACGGCCTCGCCGTGTCCAGCCGCAACCGCTACCTGACCGCGCAGGACCGGCGTACCGCTCTGCTGCTGTCGCAGGCCCTCCAGCTGCGCGACCCGGAGGCCGGGCGCGCCCTGTTCGTCGGCACCGACGCGGCTCTGGACTACCTCGAGCGCGTGGACGCCACGACGTTCGAGGTCCAACCTGACGGGGACCTCCTGGTCATCGCCGCGAAGGTGGGCACCACCCGCCTGATCGACAACCTTCCCCTGAAGGGCCGCTAGATGCCTCGCACCATGCTGACCAGCAGGATCCACCGTGCCGCCGTGACCCACGTCGACCTGCCCGACCGGGACGACCGGCGCCAGGAGCACTCCAGCTGTTGCCACGACGACCCGGCGCTGGCGTGATGATGAGGGCGACCCGGTTGCTGGCGCCTGACCCGGGCTGGACGGTCGAGACCGACGTCGTCGTCGTCGGGTCAGGTGTCGCGGGGCTGATGACCGCCCTGCACGCCACCCGGGCCGGCCGGGTCATGGTCGTCACCAAGGTGCACGTTGACGACGGCTCGACCCGCTGGGCCCAGGGCGGAGTCGCCGCCGCGCTCGGCGCTGACGACTCCCCGCAGGAGCATCTGCTCGACACCCTCGAGGCCGGTGTGGGGGTCTGCGACGTCGACGCCGTGCGGGTCCTCTGCGAGGAGGGTCCCGCCCGGCTGCGCGAGCTGATCGCGCTCGGTGCAGCCTTCGACCTCGACCCGTCCGGCGCGCTGCAGCTGACCCGCGAGGGCGGCCACCACCGCGACCGGATCGTCCACGCGGGCGGTGACGCCACCGGTGCCGAGGTCTCCCGCGCCCTGGTCGCCGCTGTCCTCGCCCACCCGAAGATCCAGGTTATCGAGCACGCACTGGTCCTGGACCTGCTGCGCACGGCAGACGGCCGTACGGCGGGACTGACCCTGCACGTCCTGGGGGAGGGCACCCAGGACGGCGTCGGCGCCGTGCTCGCCCGCGCGGTCGTGCTCGCGACCGGCGGCATGGGGCAGGTCTTCTCCTCCACCACCAACCCGAGCGTCTCCACCGGCGACGGCGTGGCCCTGGCGCTGCGGGCCGGGGCGGAGGTCACCGACCTCGAGTTCGTGCAGTTCCACCCGACCGCCCTCTGGCTCGGCCCGGGAGCCACCGGCCAGCAGCCGCTGATCAGCGAGGCCGTCCGCGGCGAGGGTGCCTTCCTCGTCGACGCAACCGGCCAGCGGGTCATCACGGTCGAGGACCACCCGCTCGCCGACCTCGCCCCGCGGGACGTCGTGGCCAAGGCCATCACCCGCCGGATGCAGGTCCTCGGCACCGACCACGTGTTCCTCGACGCCCGTGGCGTTGAGGGCGTCGAGACCCGATTCCCGACGATCGTCGCCCGCTGCCGGGAGGCCGGCATCGACCCCCTCGTCGACCTCATCCCGGTCGCGCCCGCGGCCCACTACGCGAGCGGTGGGGTCCGTACCGACCTCAACGGTCACACCTCCGTCCCGGGTCTCTACGCCTGTGGGGAGGTGGCCTGCACAGGGGTGCACGGGGCGAACCGCCTGGCGTCCAACTCCCTTCTCGAAGGCCTGGTGTTCGCCGGCCGGATCGGCGAGGACCTTCTGCGCGGCCTGCCCGAGCAGGGCGAGGTCGTCCGCCAGGGCCGCGACACGGTGCTGCTCGACCCGGCGACCCGCGGCGAGCTGACCCGCACCATGACCGAGGGCGCCGGCGTCCTGCGGTCCGCCGATTCCCTTGCTGTAACGGCAAAGGCGCTGCTCGTCCTTGAGGACCGACCCTCCGTTGCCCCCTCTCCCGCGGCCTGGGAGGCGACCGGCCTGCACGCCGTCGCGAGCGCCCTCGTGGCGGCCGCCACCCGTCGCGAGGAGACCCGGGGAGCGCACTGGCGGGAGGACTTCCCGCTCCCCTCCGAGGCCTGGCGCGGCCATCTCGTCACCACGCTCGACGGCACCAGCTACGAACCCGTCGGGGACTGACGCGTGACCCTCTCGGACGCCACCCGCAAGGCCCTCGGGGACCTCGACGTCGACGCGGTGGAGGACCTCGCCCGTCGTACCGTCGCTGAGGACCTCGCCGGTGGGGTCGACGTCACGAGCACCGCCACCGTCCCCGAGACCCTCATGGGTACGGCGGCCTTCGTCCCTCGCGCCCCCGGTGTCGTCGCCGGCCTCGGCGTGGCGATGGCCTGCATCGAGGTCGTCGGGCCCGTCACGTGGGATGTCGTCGGTGTCGACGGACCCGCCGCCGCGGGGCAGACCGTCCTGCAGATGACCGGACCGGTCCGCACCCTGCTCACCGGTGAGCGGTCCGCCCTCAACCTGCTGTGCCACCTGTCGGGCGTCGCCACCGCGACGGCTGCGTGGGTCGCGGCCGTCGCCGGCACGGGCGCGCGGATCCGCGACACCCGCAAGACCACCCCCGGTCTGCGGGCCCTCGAAAAGGCCGCAGTCGTCATCGGCGGTGGCGTCAACCATCGGATGTCGCTGTCCGACGCCGCCCTCGTCAAGGACAACCACGTCGTCGCCGCCGGTGGCGTTGCGCCCGCCTTCCGGGCTGTCCGCCAGCTCTGGCCGGACCTCGACGTCGAGGTCGAGTGCGACACCGTCGCGCAGGTGGCGGAGGTCGTCGCCGCCGGTGCGGACCTCGTCCTGCTGGACAACATGTCCCTCGCCGACCTGGTTGCCTCCGTCGCCCTGTGCAAACTGGCCGGTGTCCGCACCGAGGCCTCCGGTGGCCTGACTCTCGATCGCGCCCGGGCCGTCGCCGACACCGGCGTGGACTACCTGTCGATCGGAGCACTGACGCACTCCGCCCCTGTCCTGGACCTTGGCCTCGACCTGCATCTGGCGGTCTGAGGTGCTGCTCACCGTCGACGTCGGCAACACCAACATCGTCCTCGGCCTGTTCGACGGTGAGCACCTGTTCGCCAGCTATCGGCTGCGCACCGACGCCCGGGTCACTGCGGACGAGCTGGCACTGCTGTTCCGAGGTCTGCTCCACGGCCACCCGCAGCCTGATGGCGTGGCGGTCTGCTCGACCGTCCCCCAGGTCCTCGACCAGCTGCGGCAGATGTTCGAGCGGTACTTCGGCAACATCACGACTGTCGTGGTCGGGCCAGGAGTCAAGACCGGCGTACCCCTGCTGGTGAAGAACCCCAACGAGGTGGGCCCCGACCGCGTCGTCAACACCCTCGCTGCCCACACCCTGTACGGCGGCCCCGCCATCGTGGTCGACTTCGGCACCTCGACGAACTTCGACGTCGTCTCCATCAATGGCGAGTTCCTCGGCGGCGCCCTCGCCCCGGGCGTGGAGATCTCCGTCGACGCCCTCGCTTCGCGGGCGGCCCGGCTGTTCAAGGTCGAGCTGACCGAACCGCAGTTCGTCATCGGCAAGAGCACCGTCGAGGCGCTGCAGAGCGGTCTGGTCTATGGCTTCGCCTCGCAGGTCGACGGCATGGTCGCGCGGATCTCCAAGGAGCTCGGCTCCGATGCCGTCGTCATCGCCACCGGCGGGCTCTCGCACCTCATGACGGGGATCTGCGAGTCCATCGACGAGCACGAACCCGACCTGACGCTGATCGGTCTGCGCCTGGTTTTTGAGAAGAACCTCTAAGTCCCGTTCTGACCTTGTCCCGGCGACGTATAGGGCTTCCCCCGTCGGTGACGTCCGCCTTCACCAGCCGACTATGTAGGTGGGCTGCCAACCAGGTCGGCAAAGACGACGATGTTGTCTTCGTAGTGGCCTGAGTGGCTGTCAAAGGTCCCACCGCAGGTGATGAGCCGCAGTCCTGCGTGGTCGATGTTGCCGTAGACCAGGTCGGTGGGGAAGTGGGCCTTGGGGAACTGCCGAACCTCAGTGACACGGAACACTGCCTTGGTGCGGTCCGCCCGCGTGACTGTGACCAGGTTCCCAGGCTTCATGATGTGCAGCCGGTAGAAAACCCCCGGCCCATTCATATCGATATGACCCGCGATGATCGCCGGACCCAGCTCACCCGGTGTCGGCGCACCGGTGTACCAACCGGCAGGGAAGCCACCCGGCGGCACCTCCATCGACCCGTCGCTCCGCAACCCGAGGTCCATCAATGCAGTGTCCACGCCAATTGCGGCGATCTGAAGCCGGACCGGAGAAGACCTCGCGAGAGAGGCAGCCTTGTGACCGAGCGGCCCTGGCGACGGCGCCACCCGGCTGGGCGCCAAGACCGACGGTGCAACCCGGCTCGGCGCTGACTCCGGGGGACGCAGCGCGACACCAGGTCCGCCGGAGCAGCCGACCATCCCGAGGGTGATGGCGACGAGCTGTCCCGCCACCATCACCCTCGAGCGAGTCAGGCCTAGCGACTGCATTCGACCCGGTACGGCACTCGGCTGGGGTCCTCAGCCGCGCTGACGACGACGTCGACGCGCAGTAACGACGCCCGCGCCACCGACCCCGGCGACAGCCAGCAGACTGGCCCACAGGCGGAGCGAGCCGTCCCTCCCGCTGGTGCTGCCGTCACCAGCGCGTACCGCACCGGCGGGGACCCTCGTGACCTGCCTCGCGGTCGCCGCGCACGCCGTTGGCCTGGTGATGACGTTCGTGTCCAGTGTCACGGCGCCGTTGCTGGCCAGCAGACGTCCGACCACCCTTGCGCCCGTCGTGGCGGTGATGCTCGTCTTGGCCATGATGGTCCCCACAAACCTGGAGGCGGTCCCAAGCGTCGCCGAGCTGCCGAGCTGCCAGAAGACGTTGCACGACCTAGCGCCGTTGATCAGATTGACCTGGCTACCCGACCCCGTCGTGAGCGTCGACCCAGCCTGGAACACGAAGACCGCGCCGGAGTCGCCACCGCCGTCGAGGGTCAGTGCGCCAGTCAGGCCGATCGAGGAAGCGGAGTTGTAGACGCCACGCTTCAGAGTCTTCCCCGTGAGGTCCCCTGCGATGGGCGAGGTGGGTCCCTCACCCGCGGCGGTGTTGTAGGCGGTGACCAGGTCAGACTTGGCGCGCTTGGTCACGGCGTCACCTTGATGGTTGGTTCCGGTCACGGTCAGGGAACTACCACCAGTGATCGTCGTAGTCGGGAACGTCCCGAGATCGCCGTGGAGCGTGGTCGGGCCGGTGTTGGTGACCCCCGAGCCGGCCAGGACCACGAAACTATCGGCGGTGCCGAGCTTCACGGGGGCCGAAGCGGCCTGGGCGCTGCCCGAAAGCGACACCAGCAGTCCTCCGGCTACCACCGACGCAACCACGAACTTCACGCGTTTCGCGTCGCGCGCATGCCTTGGGACGTTCATATCTGATCCTTCCACGGCCAGAATGGTGACGTACGTCACGAAACGACCTTAGTCCTGTGAACGGTGCGCGTGCGGCGGACACGCTGCCGAGGGGGTGTCGGTCGGTGGCACCGCCAGGACCCTTGAGCCGGTTGAGTCGGGTTAGTCGGGTTTAGTCGCCGGCTCGGAAAGGCGTGGTCGTCCGCCCACCCTGACCCCGACGTCGACCGTCGGGGTCGGGGGACCGCTGGACCGCATCGGCCACGCTCCCGCCTGTCTCGGAAGGACCCAGCGGGCTTGGCCAGGGCAGGGTTGGCGAGCGGTCCGAGAGGGGTGAGCCGACGAAAGCCCTGGCTCGCCCTCGATAGGCTCGGCCCGTGACCAGTCATGCCAGCCCCATCGCCGGCCCGATTGTCGGCCCGATCGCCGACCCTGCCGACACAGCCGGCGAGAGCTCCGCCGACGCCGACCTCCCCGAGCAGGTACGGGTCCGCCGCGAGAAGTACGACCGGCTCGTGGCGGCCGGCACCCCGCCGTACGCGCTGGGGTATCCGAGGACGACCACCATCGCGCAGGTGCGTCACACGCACGACGGGCTCCCGACGGACACGGCGAGCGGTGAGGTCGTCGGCATCGCCGGCCGGGTGCTCCTGAGCCGCACCGGGGGCAAGCTCTGCTTCGCGACGGTGTCCGAGGGCGAGGCGCAGATCCAGGTGATGGTCAGCCTGGACGGCGTGGGGCAGGAGCGGCTGGCGGCCTGGAAGTCCGACGTCGACCTCGGCGACCACGTCGGGATCACCGGCGAGGTCATCAGCAGCCGGCGTGGGGAGCTGAGCGTCCTCGCAACCGACTGGCAGCTCACCAGCAAGGCGCTGCGGCCACTGCCCGACAAGCACAGGGGGCTGGTCGACCCGGAGGCGCGGGTCCGTCAGCGCTACGTCGACCTGGCCGTCAACCCGAGCAGCCGGCAGATGGTGCGCGAACGCGCGACGGTGATCCGGTTGGTGCGAGAAACCCTCAACAGCAAAGGATTCATCGAGGTCGAGACCCCGACGTTGCAGGTCATGCACGGGGGCGCGGCGGCCAAGCCGTTCGGCACGCACGTCAACGCGCTCGACCTCGACGTGACGCTGCGGATCGCGCTGGAGCTCTACCTCAAGCGGGCCGTCGTCGGAGGCATCGACAAGGTCTTCGAGATCGGCAAGAACTTCCGCAACGAGGGCATGGACTCCACGCACTCGCCGGAGTTCACGATGCTCGAGTTCTACGAGGCCTACGGCGACTACGACACCGTCGCCGACCTGACCCGCGAGCTGGTCGTGGCGTGCGCCCGCGCGATTGGACGGACCGTCGTGTACGACGGGCGGGTCGACCTCGAGCAGCCCTGGCGCAACGCGACCCTTTTCGAGCTCGTCAGCGAGGCGGTCGGTCAGGCGGTCACCACGGACACCTCGCTGGAGGAGCTCCGCGCACTGGCGGCCACCCACGAGGTGGTGCTGCAGCCGGACTGGTCCGCCGGGGAGGTCGCTCTCGAGCTGTTCGAGAAGCTCGTCGAGCACACGCTGATCCAGCCGACCTTCGTCCGGGACTACCCGGTCGAGGCCCGGCCGCTCGCCCGCGACCACCGGGTCGACCCGAGGCTCGCGGAGGCCTGGGACCTCGTCATCGGAGGTACCGAGCTGGCCACCGGTTACTCCGAGCTGGTCGACCCGGTCGAGCAGCGGCGGCGCCTGACGGCTCAGTCCCTGAAGGCGGCGGGGGGCGACCCGGAGGCGATGCAGCTCGACGAGGACTTCCTGCGCGCTCTCGAGCACGGCGCTCCGCCGATGGGCGGGCAGGGCATGGGCATGGACCGGCTCGTCATGATGCTCACCGGCCAGCCGATCCGCGAGACGATCCTGTTTCCCCTGGTCCGCCCCTCCGCATGAGGCGCCTGGCTCTGCTGGCGTTGTTCCTGTCTTCGTGCACCACGGGTACGCCGAGCGCCGGCCCTACGTCCACGGCGGCCCCGGCACCGGCCGCGACTACGCACGCTCCCGTCGTACCGAGCCCGCAAGCGGCCGCGGGGTGGTGGCGGCCGAAGACCGGCGTGAGCTGGCAGTGGCAGCTGTCCGGTCCGCTCGACCTGACGGTCGACGCGCAGGTCTACGACGTGGACCTGTTCACCACCACCGCAGCCCAGGTGCGGGAGCTGCACGCCGCTGGGCACCGGGTCATTTGCTACCTCGACGCGGGCAGCTGGGAGCCGGGCCGTCCCGACAGCTCGACCTTCGCGCCGGCCGGCCTGGGAAAGCCGCTCGCGGGCTTTGCGGACGAGCGCTGGCTCGACATCCGTCGGGACGACCTGATCCCAGTGCTGGCCCGTCGCACCGACCTGTGCCGGGCGAAGGGGTTCGACGGGGTGGAGTTCGACAACGTCGACGGCTACGCCAACCCGACCGGCTTTCCCCTGACCGCGGCGGAGCAGCTGCGCTTCGACCGGGCCCTCGCGACCCTCGCCCATGCCCGCGGGCTGGCGGCCGCTCTGAAGAACGATCTGGCGCAGGTGCCGGACCTGGAGCCGGTCTTCGACCTCGCGGTCAACGAGCAGTGCGCCCAGTACGACGAGTGCCAGATGCTCACGGCGTTCGTCGCGGCGGGCAAGCCGGTACTGCACGTGGAGTACAACCTCGCGCCCGCCCAGTTCTGCCCCGTCACCCGTCCGCTGGGTTTCAGCTCGCTCGCCAAAAACCTTTCCCTCGACAGCGCCCGCCGGTCGTGCTGAATACGACGAAAGGACCGGACCCGAGAATCGGCACGCCACTCCTTTGATTTTCCGCCGGTTTTCCGCTTTCCTTTCCGGTGACCGAGAAGGTATTTCGGTCGCAGCTTCAGGGAGAACACATCATGGCGCAAAAAGTTCAGGTACTGCTCGTGTGCGACCTGCACGACGGGGAAGTCGAAGGCAGCGAGACAATCACGTTCGGCCTGGATGGCTCGTCCTACGAGATCGACGTCTGTGACCCGCACGCGACCGAGCTCCGGGACGCCTTCGCGGCCTACGTCGGCGCGGCCCGTCGCGCCGGTCGGACGCCCGTGGCCACCGCGCGCAAGGGCCGCCCCGCTGCCAGGTCCGGCGGCAACCAGAACGTCACCGAGATCCGCGAGTGGGCCCGAGCCACCGGGCACCAGGTGAGCGAACGAGGGCGCCTGTCGGCGTCGCTCGTGGCCGCCTACGAGGCTGCCCACTAGCCGTTCACCGGCCGCCCCCGAGCCGTCCGCGGGGGCGTCTCGGACCGTCCAGACGTCCGGGGGGCGTGTTCGCTGCCAGCGAACCCGCACCCGGGAACGGCCCGGCCCGGCGCGAGGTTGTTCGGTGAGCCGGATGACGTGGGGACAGACCTTGACGGTCGAGTCTCGCTTTCGCGGATCCGGCGTTAGTGTGCGGGTTGGAGACGGGCACGCCACACGTGCTTGTGGGAGCACCCGCCCCGTGAGGAGCAAAAGATGTTCGAGAGGTTCACCGACCGAGCCCGCCGTGTTGTCGTCCTGGCCCAAGAAGAGGCCCGGATGCTCAACCACAACTACATCGGGACCGAGCACATCCTGCTGGGTCTGATCCATGAGGGCGAAGGCGTCGCCGCGAAGGCGCTCGAGTCGCTCGGGATCTCGCTCGAGGGGGTCCGCAGCCAGGTCGAGGAGATCATCGGTCAGGGCCAGCAGGCCCCGTCGGGCCACATCCCCTTCACGCCCCGGGCCAAGAAGGTCCTCGAGCTGAGCTTGCGCGAGGCGCTGCAGCTCGGCCACAACTACATCGGGACCGAGCACATCCTGCTCGGTCTGATCCGCGAGGGCGAGGGCGTCGCAGCTCAGGTCCTCGTGAAGCTCGGAGCCGACCTCAACCGGGTCCGTCAGCAGGTCATCCAGCTGTTGAGTGGCTACCAGGGCAAGGAGCCGCAGGCTTCCGGTGGAGGCCCCGCCGAGGGCACACCGAGCACGTCGCTGGTCCTCGACCAGTTCGGACGCAACCTCACACAGGCCGCCCGCGAGTCCAAGCTCGACCCGGTGATCGGGCGCGAGAAGGAGGTCGAGCGGGTCATGCAGGTGCTGTCCCGCCGGACCAAGAACAACCCCGTCCTGATCGGCGAGCCTGGCGTCGGCAAGACCGCCGTCGTGGAGGGCCTCGCGCAGGCGATCGTGAAGGGCGAGGTGCCCGAGACGCTCAAGGACAAGCAGCTCTACACGCTCGACCTCGGCGCGCTGGTGGCCGGCTCGCGGTATCGCGGTGACTTCGAGGAGCGCCTGAAGAAGGTGCTCAAGGAGATCCGCACCCGCGGCGACATCATCTTGTTCATCGACGAGCTGCACACCCTCGTCGGTGCGGGTGCGGCCGAGGGTGCGATCGACGCCGCCAGCATCCTGAAGCCGATGCTGGCCCGCGGCGAGCTGCAGACCATCGGGGCGACCACCCTCGATGAGTACCGCAAGCACCTCGAGAAGGATGCCGCGCTCGAGCGCCGGTTCCAGCCGATCCAGGTGCCGGAGCCCACCCTGGCCCACACGATCGAGATCTTGAAGGGCCTGCGCGACCGCTACGAGGCGCACCACCGCATCTCGATCACGGATGCGGCCCTGGTGGCTGCGGCCACCCTGGCCGACCGTTACATCAGCGACCGCTTCCTGCCCGACAAGGCGATCGACCTCATCGACGAGGCGGGCGCGCGGATGCGCATCCGCCGGATGACCGCGCCGCCGGACCTGCGCGAGTTCGACGAGAAGATCGCCGGCGTACGTCGCGACAAGGAGTCCGCGATCGACGCGCAGGACTTCGAGAAGGCGGCGTCCCTCCGCGACAAGGAGAAGACGCTGCTGGCGGAGAAGGCCACCCGCGAGAAGGAGTGGAAGGCCGGCGACATGGACGTCGTGGCCGAGGTCGACGACGAGCAGATCGCCGAGGTCCTCGCGATCTGGACCGGCATCCCGGTCTTCAAGTTGACCGAGGAGGAGACCGCCCGCCTGCTGCGCATGGAGGACGAGCTCCACAAGCGCGTCATCGGCCAGGAGCAGGCCATCAAGGCCGTCTCCCAGGCGATCCGTCGTACCCGGGCCGGCCTGAAGGACCCCAAGCGTCCCGGTGGTTCGTTCATCTTCGCGGGACCCTCCGGCGTCGGGAAGACCGAGCTCGCGAAGACCCTCGCCGAGTTCCTGTTCGGCGACGAGGACAGCCTTATCACGCTCGACATGAGCGAGTTCATGGAGAAGCACACGGTGTCCCGCCTCGTTGGCTCACCCCCCGGTTACGTCGGTTATGACGAAGGTGGTCAGCTCACCGAGAAGGTGCGCCGCAAGCCGTTCTCGGTGGTGCTTTTCGACGAGGTCGAAAAGGCGCACCCGGATGTTTTCAACACGCTGCTGCAGATCTTGGAAGACGGTCGCCTGACCGATTCCCAGGGGCGCGTCGTCGACTTCAAGAACACCGTCCTGATCATGACGTCCAACCTCGGCACCCGGGACATCGGCAAGGGCTTCAACCTCGGGTTCCAGAAGGACAACGACAAGATCGGTGCCTACGAGCGGATGAAGACCAAGGTGCAGGAGGAGCTCAAGCAGCACTTCCGGCCCGAGTTCCTCAACCGCATCGACGACATCGTCGTCTTCCACCAGCTCAGCCAGGACGAGATCATCACGATCGTCGACCTGATGCTGGCCCGGGTCGACACGCAACTCCGCAACAAGGACATGGGCCTGGAGGTCACCACAACCGCCAAGCTGCTCCTTGCGACCCGTGGTTACGACCCGGTGCTGGGAGCCCGCCCGCTCCGCCGCACGATCCAGCGGGAGATCGAGGACAACCTGTCCGAGCAGATCCTGTTCGGCACCCTCAAGGCCGGCGAGATCGTCGTTGTCGACACCGAGGGTGAGGGTGACGAGCAGAAGTTCACCTTTCGCGGCGAGGTCAAGGCGATGATGCTCGTGCCCGACGTGCCTCCGGTGGACCTGGCCAAGGCAGCCAAGGCCGCCGAGACCGCCGAGACCGAATAGGACCCGCACCTTAACCACAGGCCGGCTCGCCCGTCAGGGCAGCCGGCCTGTGGTGTGCCCGCAGCACGACACCGGCGGACGGGTACAACATCCGCCCCTTCACCCACGACCGCTTCGGAAGTCGGTAGCGTCCCGCGCATGGAGCAGACGTCGGCCGAGCTCGGTCCTGACGGACCGGTCATGGCCGGCCCGCTCGCCATGCTCTTCCGGGCCACACCCGATGCGATCGTCGTCCTGCACGAGGGACGCGTGGTGGCGAACAACGAGCCGGCGGAGGTGTTCTTCGGCGTAACTGGGCAGCAGATCGCGGACGTCGTGGACCTTCCCGCCCTCAGCGCCCAAGTCCCCGAGACCGGGGTCCACCGGATCGTGATCCCGCCTCACGGGGTGGCCGACGTCCTGCGCCGGGTCGTGCCTCCCTTCGAGGCACTCATCATCCGCGACGTCACCAAGACCGTCCGCAATGCCGAGGGCCTGCGCCGGGTCGCGTCGGTCAGCCGGCAGATCATGGCTCAGCAGCCGACCGTGCCTGCCGTCATCCAGCTCGTCGTGACCGAGGCCAAGCTGCTGCTCGGGGCTTCCTACAGCGCGTTGTTGCTGTTGCGGGAGGGCTCGCTCACCGAGACCAGCCACTTCGTGTACGACGCTCCACGGCACCTGTTCCCGACCCGGATGCCACGGGTGGTGGGTCTGCTGTCGGTTCCGGTCACCTCGCGCGGGCCGGCCCGGCTGGACGACATCCGTGGTCACCCGGCCGGGGTAGGCCTGCCCGGGGTGCACCCACCGATCGGTCCCCTGCTCGCCGTACCGATCCTGGCGGGGGAGGAGGTCATCGGGGAGCTGGCCGTCGCCAACAGCCCAGGGGGCAGGGCCTTCGACGAGGTCGACGAGCAGCTGCTGCAGGACCTGGCAGCGCACACCGCGGTGGCGGTCCGGTGGGCACAGCAGGCCGAGCGGACGCGGGAGGAGGAGCTGCTGCGTCAGGAGGTGGTCGACACTGCGCGGCACGACATCCGCACGCCGCTCGGCGCCGGCAAGGGCTATGCCCTGCTCCTTTCGCGCAAGCTCGACCGCTTGAGCCCCGAGCAGGTGGCGACCGCACTCGCCGGGCTGACGGGAGCCTTCGACCGGATCGAGTCGTTCACCGACCGGCTGCTCGTCGACGAGCGGCAGGAGCTCGTGGGAGTGCGCCCGCGCTGGGCCCTGGTCGACCTGCAGGCCATGCTCGGGTCGGTCCGTCGCGACGCCGAGGCCGCCACGGGTGGGGACGCCGTGCAGGTCGAGATCGACCCGAGCGCTCCGACGCACGTTGCGGGCGACCCGGAGATGGTGCGCGAGGTCCTCGACAACCTCGTCGGCAACGCCCTCAAGCACGCACCCGTCCACTGCCCGGTCGTGGTGGTCGTCCGGCGGGAGGGGGATCAGGTACGGCTGGATGTGCGGGACGAGGGACCGGGGATCGCCTACAGCGAGCAGGCCGCCCTGTTCGAGCGCTGGTCCCGCACCGACTCCTCACGGGCCCGACAGGTGCCCGGCTTCGGGCTCGGCCTGTCGATCGTCAAGCGCCTCGTCATCGCCCACGGTGGCACGCTCGGGGTCAGCTCGCAGCCGGGCGATGGCGCGACCTTCTGGGTGACCTTCCCCAGCGAGCTGCCGCCTTCGCACCCGGCGGCCCCTGTCCTGCCGGAGGTGTCGCAGTGACCGCACCCCGCCGCCTCGTCCTGGTGGAGGACGAGGCCACCGTGCGCAACGTCATCGAGATCCTGCTGTCGACTGAGCCCGACCTCGAGCTGGTCGGTAGCGCGGTCACCGCGGAAGAAGGCATCGAGCTGGTACGCCGCCTCGGACCCGACCTCGTGCTGCTGGACAACCAGCTCGCAGGCGCCCTGACGGGACTGCAGGCCGCCGCCACGATCAAGGTCGTCGCGCCGAGCGTGCTGGTGCTGCTGTGTACGGCCCTGGACCTTGCCTCCGTCGCAGCGGCGGAGCCGTCGATCGACGGCTACCTCCGCAAGGACGACCTGGTCGACCTGGTCGACGTGGTGCGGAGCCTGCTGGATCAGTTCGGCAGCGCGTAGCGCCCGTCGGGCAGCGGGTCGACCAGGCCGTCGCGGACGAGGCTGTCGAGCGCCCTGGCCCGCTGGATCGGCTCCTCCCAGACCTGGGCGAGCAGGTCTGCCTCGACCGGCTCGTGGCTGTCGCGCAGGACGGTGAGCAGCCGGCCGCGGACCTGCCGGTCGGTGCCGGCGTAGCCCTGGGGGCGCTTCACAGGGGTGTCGAGGGCGGGTGCGCCGAGCGCCAGCCAGCGGCAGCTGTCCGCGACAGGGCACGATCGGCAGTGCGGAGCCCGAGCGGTGCAGACGAGTGCGCCGAGCTCCATGAGGGCGATGGAGGCGACGGCTGCGTCCTCGTCGGCATGAGGGAGCAGGGCTTCGACCAGAGCCAGGTCACGCTTGGTGACAGCGGCGTCGGCGACCCCTTCGACGACCCGGGCGACGACCCGCCGTACGTTCGTGTCGATGACCGCGTGGCGCTGCCGCAGGGCGAACGCAGCCACGGCCCTCGCGGTGTAGTCGCCGACGCCCGGCAAGCTCAGCAGCGCCGGTACGGTCGTCGGCAGCTCGCCGCCGAACCGCTCGACCACCTCGGTCGCCGCCGCGTGCAGCCGTAACGCCCTGCGCGGGTAGCCCAGCCGTCCCCACATCCGGACGGCGTCACCGCTCGCCGCCGCGGCCAGGTCTGCCGCGGTGGGCCAGCGAGCCAGCCAGGCGTCGTACGCGGGGATGACCCGGGCGACCGGGGTCTGCTGGAGCATCACCTCGCTGACCAGCACCGCGTACGGCGAGGTTCCTGGCGTGCGCCACGGCAGCCGGCGGGCGGCCCCGGCGTACCAGCCCACGAGGTCCGGGAGCCAGGCGTCGCCGGAGGTGAGGTTGGGCTCGTCGCCGGAGGTGAGGTTGGGCTCGTCGCCGGAGGTGAGGTTGGGCATGGCTCCACGATGGTCGCAGGTGCGCGGTCTAGGGTCCGCGGTGATGGCACTGCACCCGGTCGGTCCACTGTCGGCGTCGACGTACTGGCGCCGGCGCCTGCTGTTGCTCGGCGGACTGTTCGTGCTGCTCGTGGCCGCGAGGTCCTGTGCTCCGGGTTCGAGCAAGGTGTCGTTGAAGCAGACGTCGCGTCCCACGCCCACCGCGACCAGCAGGCCGACGCCCCCCAAGCCCACGACCAAGCCGTCCGCCGGGCCCAGGGCGCAGCCGACGGTGGGTGCGGGCGCGACGGCCCGGCCGGCCGGGGACGCCCCTGTCTGCGCGGACAGCGCGGTGACGCTCACGGCGACGACCGACGCACCGATGTACGGGTTGGGAGCTCGGCCGAAAATCACCTTGACGGCCCGCAACAGCTCGGCCGGGTCCTGCCGACGTGACCTCGGCAGCGGGGCGGTGGAGCTGCTGGTGTACAGCGGTCAGGACCGCTTCTGGTCCAGTGACGACTGCAGCCTCGGAAAGGCCGCGGGCGTCGTGACCCTCGGTCCGGGGCAGAGCGGGTCGGTCGTGAAGACCTGGCCCGGTGTGCGCTCGGCTCCCGGCTGCGGGGGTAGCAAGGAGGCGGCGACGGCTGGGACGTACAGGGTGGTGGCGCGGGTGGGGACCTTGCGACGTGATGGGGCCGTCTTCGGCATCCACGCCTGAGCCCGTACCCCCGGCCAGGTCGCCCTCGGCGCTCAAGGGTTCCCCCCAACGGGACGACACTTCGCCGAGACGTCCAGGGTCAGGAGCGCAGTCGTGGGAGTGGACACCGCATGCGTGGGCGGCGCGCGCGCGTCCCTCAGAGACGTGTTCGCCGAGGAGATCGCCGGCCGGCTGCCGCACCTGGAGGCGTTGTGCAGTCCGGGTCAGGCCGATCTCGAGCTCGCCCGCAGGGACGCCCACACGCTGGCCAGCGGTGCATGGGTGGTGGGGGAGGCCGAACTGTCACGGGTGGCCAGGGAGGTCGAGCACCAGCTTCCCGGGGGCCCGGTGGTCGAGCTCCTGTCCCTGCTCCGGGCCTGGACTCCGTGACCGTTCCCGTCACCCCTGCCCTCACCAGCGCCACCACGGTCGTCGTGGTCGACGACTCCCCTGTCCAGCGCCGCTTCGTCCGGGCTGCGGTCGAAGCCGACCCGGACCTCACGGTCATCGGCGAGGCCCGCAACGGCAAGGAGGCGGTCGCCCTGGTCGCCCGGCTGCGCCCGGCGGCCGTCCTGATGGACCTCGAGCTGCCGGTGATGAGCGGCATCGAGGCGATCGAGCGGATCATGGCGGCCAGTCCGACGCCGATCCTCGTCTACAGCGCGCACGTCGCCGGGGTGGAGAGCGCCAATGCTCTGGAGGCCCTGGCGGCGGGCGCTGTCGACGTCCTCGCCAAGCCGGGTCCGGAGGACGTCGGCAGCCTTGACGACTACGCCCACCAGCTCCGCCGTCGGCTCAAGGTTGCGGCCCGGATCCGGGTCATCACCCACCCGCGGGGCAAGCTCCGCACGCAGGCCCTTGCGGGGCCGCACCCGGATCCGGAGTGGGGGCCGGAGTCCGCGGAGGCTCAGCAGGGTGTCTCGCTCATCGTCATCGGCGCGTCCACGGGCGGGCCACAGGCCCTGCACACGCTCCTGAAGGGGCTCCCGGCTGACCTCACGCAGGCGGTCTTGGTCGTGCAGCACATGGCCGAGGGTTTCATCCCGGGGCTGGTGTCCTGGCTCGACCAGCTGGTTCCCCTGTCCGTGCGCGTAGGGGGCGGTGGAAGGCGCCTGCTGCCGGGGACGGTCACGATCGCTCCCAGCGGCAGCAACCTGCTCGTCCTCGACGATCGGCTCCGGGTCCTGTGCCCGCCGCCCGAGGCCGGTCAGTTCCACGTGCCCGGAATCGACCAGTGCTTCCGCAGCGTCGCTGACGTCCTGGGTCCGGACGCGATCGGGGTCCTGCTCACGGGGATGGGCCGCGACGGCGCAGCCGGCCTGAAGGCCATGCGCGACCGTGGTGCGGCGACCCTCGGCCAGGACGAGGCGAGCAGCACGGTCTACGGCATGCCCCAGGCGGCCATCGCCCTCGACGCCGTCGAGCGGCAGTTGCCCATCGGCCAGATGGCCCCGACGCTTCTCAGCCTGGTGGGGCGGGCACCGTGACGGTGACCCTGACCCACGAGCAGTTCGACGCGCTCCGCACCCTGTTGGCGGCGGCAGCGGGGCTGGTCTTCGACGACTCCCGCAAGGAGTCGATGTCGTACTCGGTCGCGGAGCGGATGCGCGAGTCCGGGGCACGGGACGTCGCGGCGTACCTGCTCCTGCTGGTGGACGCGGACGAGCGGCAACGGCTGCTGGACGAGGTGACCATCCAGGAGACGCATTTCTTCCGCAACCCGCCCCAGGTCCGGGCGCTACGGGCCCACGTCCTGCCCGACCTGCTGCGACACGCCGATGCTCACGGTCGGCACCTGCGGATCTGGAGCGCCGGCTGCTCGACCGGCGAGGAGCCGTACAGCATGGCGATGATGCTCCGCGAGCTGCTGCCGGCAGGTGCGGGATGGGACGTCAAGGTCCTGGCAACTGATCTGTCGAGCAGGGCCCTCGCCGCCGCTCGCACCGGCCGGTACGGCGCCCGTGCCGTCGCCCTGGCCGCTCCCGAGCAGCTCGCGCGGCACTTCGCACCTGGTCCGAACGGCACGTACGAGGTCCGGCCGGAGGTGCGCGACCTGGTGGAGTTCCGGCACCACAACCTGGTCACCCAGGCGGTTCCGTTCGAGGCATCCGAACGGGTTGACCTCGTCCTGTGCCGTAACGTGACGATCTACTTCGGGCGCGAGACGACCCGGGCCCTGATGGGGCGGTTGCACCGGTGCCTCAGAGACGGTGGCTACCTGTTCCTGGGCCACTCGGAGACGCTCTGGCAGGTCAGCGAGGACTTCCGGCTCGTCTCGCTCGGGACCGGTGAGTCGGCGGCCTTCGTGTACCGGCGGCTGGACGTGACCGCCGCGCCCCAGCGACCGGCCGTGCTCCCCGACCGGCGCACGCTCGAGGAAGGGCCACCGGTGGTGGAGCGTCGCGTGGGTCCGCGCCGGGCGGACGCCGCCAGGCCCGAGTCCTCCCGTTCGCAGTCGCCGGTCTTCGCGGTCGAGCCTGCGCCGTTGGTAAGCCCGGGTGGGCTGCTCGTGCGCGCCAGACAAGCCTTGTCCCAGGGCCTGTACGACGACGCCGCACAGCTCGCAGCCGACGCCGCCGTCCTGGAGCCGTTGCGGGCGGAGGCGTTCTACCTGCGTGGGCTTGCCCTGGTCGACGCGGGCCGCGACGCGGACGCGCTGGTGAACCTGCGCAAGGCGGTCTATCTCGGGCCGGAGCAGGGGTTCGCGCACTTCCTGCTGGCGGGAGTCCTGGACCGGCTCGGCCACGGCGAGGCCGCCGCCCGCGAGTACCTGGCGGCGGCCGACACCTTGGGGCTTCAACCGGGGGATGAGATGGCTGCCGAGCTCGGGGGACGTAGCGTGCGGGAGTTGGCGCAGCTGTGCCGTCAGCTCGAGGGACGGCTGTCGGAGCAGGCCGACGAGGGCGTGCAGGCAGGGGGAGTGCGATGAGCGGCCTGGTGACCTTCGTCCTGGGGGAGCGTGACTACGCGACCCCGCTGTCGTCGGTACGGGAGGTCGTGCGCCTCGAGGGCCTGGCCGACCTGCCCGGGATGACGCCGCCCTTGGCGGGCGTCCTTGACCTGCGCGGGACGGCGCTGCCCGTGCTCGACCTGCGCCTCGGTGCCACCGCCGACAGTCGCGGCGACGTCCTGGTGGTCGAGAGCGACGGTCCCCACCATCTGGTCGGCGTCGCGGTCGACCGAGTACAGGCGGTGATCGCCGAGAGTGATCTCACCGCCTCCGGTTCGGCCACCGACGAGCTCCCGTCGTACGTCGTGGAGGTCCTTCGAGGCGCCCGCGGTCCGGTCTTCCTGGTCGACCTGCCGCGCATGGTGGAGGCGGCCCGTAAGGTGGCGCCGTGAAGGCGGGATCAGGCAAGAGCCTCAAGCGGGCGTCCGATGCGATGTTCGTCGTGGCGATCGTGCTGCTGGTCGTGGCGATCGCAACCTCCAGCGCGGTGCTCTACCTCCTGGCCGGGCTGTCCCTGCTCGACTCGGTCATCCTGACGGTCTTCAAGCGCCGGCTGGCGAAAGCGCGCGCGGCGCAGGCTCAGCCCTCCTCCTGACGTCCGCTCCGTTTCGACGGAGGCGGCGTCAGACGTAGCGTTCCAGGATGCTCGACTCGGCCAGGCGCGACAGACCCTCACGCACCGAGCGGGCACGGGCCTCCCCGACCCCTTCGACGGCTTGGAGGTCGTCGATGCCGGCGGCGAGCAGCTTCTGGAGGCCTCCGAAGTGCTCGATCAGGCGGTCGACGATCTGGTTGGGCAGGCGGGGGACCTTGGCCAGCAGCCGGTAGCCGCGTGGGCTCACGGCCACCTCGAGCTGCTCCGCCCCGGCCTGGTGTCCGAGCGCCCGCGCGATGACCGTCGGGTCGAGCATGTCCGTGCCGGTCAGGGCGTCCAGCTCCGGGAGGATGTCCTCGACCCGCTTGGCCTTCTTGCCGGTGCCGGGCTGCAGATAGTCGCGCACGATCAGCTCGCGTTCGCTCTCGACACCCGCTATCAGCTCGTCGAGCTGCAGGCTGAGCAGCCGTCCGTCGGAGCCGAGCTCCACGACGTAGCCCTCGATCTCGGTCGCGATCCGGCGGACCATCTCCAGGCGCTGGCAGACCGCCATCGCGTCGCGGACCGTGACGAGGTCCTCGATCTCGAGGGCGGACAGGGTGCCCGCGACCTCGTCGAGGCGCAGCTTGTACCGCTCGAGGGTGGCGAGGGCCTGGTTGGCGCGGCTCAGGATGGCGGCGCTGTCATCGAGGACGTAGCGGCGACCGTCGACGTACAGGGCGATGATCTTCATGGACTGGCTGACGCTGATGACGGGGTAGCCGGTCTGCTTCGCGACCCGTTCGGCGGTGCGGTGCCGGGTGCCGGTCTCCGCGGTCTCGATGTTGGCGTCGGGGACGAGTTGGACGCTGGCCTTGATGATCTTGGACAGGTCGCCGGTGACGACGACCGCGCCGTCCATCTTGGACAGCTCGCGCAGTCGGGTCGCGGAGAAGTCCACGTCGAGGTCGAAGCCTCCTCCGCAGATCGACGCGACGAGCTTGTCGAAGCCCAGGACGATGAGGGCTCCGGTGTTGCCACGCAGAATCCGCTCGAGCCCGTCGCGCAGTGCGGTGCCCGGCGCGACCTGGGTGAGCGTCGTGCGCAGCAGGTCGTCGGTCGAGTGAGTGCTGGCCACGCGCGCGCTCCCTCCCAGGTGGGTCGAGCGCGAGTCTACGGGCGGGGCACGGTACGTCGGGCGCGGCCGGCCAGGGCGTTGACCGCGCGCAGCGCGGTGTCGACGTCGACGACCTCGAGGACCTGCATGCCGTCGGCGGGCTGGCCGCTGCCGGTCGGGACGATGGCGGCGGTGAAGCCGAGCCGCGCGGCCTCTGCCAGCCGACGCCCGATGCCCTGGACGGGCCGGACCTCGCCGGACAACCCGACCTCGCCGATCGCGACGAGTCCGCCCGGGACGGGGGCCTCGCGGCAGGCGCTGCGCACGGCCAGGACCAGGGCCAGGTCGGCGCCGGGGTCGGTGACCCGCATGCCGCCGACCGTGGCGGTGTGGACGTCTTTCTTGGCCAGCTCCGGGGTGCCCGCGCGCTTCTCGGTGACGGCCAGGACCATCGTGACCCGACCAGGGTCGAGACCGGACACGGCCCGCTTGGGACTGTTGTCTCGGGAGCACTCGCTGACGAGCGCCTGGACCTCGGCCAGCAGCGGTCGGCGGCCTTCGACGGTCACGGTGACGCAGGTGCCGGGGACGGGATGGTCGGAACGGGACAGGAACAGTCCCGAGGGGTCGGCGAGGCCCTCGATGCCCGTCTCGGTCATCTGGAAGCAGCCGATCTCGTCGGCCGCCCCGAAGCGGTTCTTGACCGCTCGCACCAACCGTAGCGACGAGTGCCGGTCGCCCTCGAAGTGCAGCACCACGTCGACGAGGTGCTCGAGCAGTCGCGGACCGGCGATGCTGCCGTCCTTCGTGACGTGACCGACCAGCACGGTGGCGATCCCACGCTCCTTGGCGACGCCGATCAGAGCGGCGGCGACGGCCCGGATCTGGGTGACCCCGCCCGGACTGCCCTCGACGTCGAGCGAGCCGATGGTCTGGACGCTGTCGACGATGAGCAGGCCCGGCTGGACCGTGTCGAGGTGGCTCATGACGGCGGCCAGGTCGGTTTCGGCGGCGACCCATAGGTGCTCGTTGAGCGCACCGGTGCGGCCAGCCCTGAGTCGGACCTGAGCCGCGGACTCCTCACCGGTGACGTAGAGCGTCGGCGACCGCTCGCTGGCAGCCTTGGAGGCGGTCTCGAGCAGCAGGGTCGACTTCCCCACGCCAGGCTCTCCGGCCAGCAGCACGACCGACCCGGGGACAAGACCGCCACCGAGAACCCGGTCGAGCTCGGCGACCCCGGTGGGTTTCGAGCGGGCGTCCTCGGCCGACACGTCGCTGATGCGCATCGCGGGGGTGCTGACGGCTCCGGGTGTGACCCGCAGTCCCGGTCGCCGGGTCTGTGAGGCCTCGGTGATGCTGCCCCAGGCCTGGCACTCCGGGCAGCGCCCGACCCACTTGGAGACGGTCGTCCCGCACTCGGCGCAGCGGTGCGACGCGCGCTCCTTCGCCGGCCTTGTCACCGGGCGCTGCTCGTGGTGCGCCTGCTCGAGGTCAGTGCCGGTGCTCGCATGCCCGCGACGCTAGCGGCGCCTTGCGACAGGGGACGGGCGGCACGCGCAACCTGTGGACAGCGGCGTCAGCCTTGCTTGTACGGGTCCTGGGCCGGCGACCGCTCGGCCAGGCCGTTGTTGCCGGCCCGCACGGGCACCCTGACCGTCGTACGGGGGGCCTTGGCGAAGGTGAGGGTGACGCTGATGTAGCTGCCGGCAGCGAGCGGCTTCGTCAGTCCGGTCAGCGAGATGGCCCAGGTGGCCGTGGACGCCCCACGGGCAGGCACCTCGATGCTCGTGACGGGCTTGCCCGATTCGGTGAAGGAGACGGTCGCGGCCACATCGCTCGAGGCGCTGACGAGGGCGTCGGAGGTCTCCCCGCTGTTGGCGAACAGGCCGGTGAGGCTCGCCGTGCCGTCGACGGGGATGGTCGAGCCGCTGTCGGGGCCGGTCACGGCCAGGTTGCGGACGGCCAAGGAGGCGACGTCAGTGTTGGCGCCGTCTTGCCGGCCGACCTCCTGGTAGGTCTGCGCGTGCAGGCCGGTGCCGCACGCGGAGCAGGCCAGGCCGGCGCTGAGCGCAAGGGCGGCGAGGGTCAGGGGGCGGGGCACGAGGGCTCCTCAGGAGTCATCTGGTCGACGGGCGAGCGAGGACGGGCAGGTCCAGGGCGATGTCCGACGGCGTCACGCCGCCGGGATAGACCACCGGCAGGCGGTCGGAGGAGTCGTAGGCGAAGATCACCGCGGAGTGCGCCACAGCGTAGCCAAGCGGCCCGAAGTGCTTGTGCGGCGCGGTCCCCTTCTCGCTGACGTGCTGGTCGGGGTGGCCGGCCAGGGTCGGTGTCACGCCGTCCGGGTACGCCGGCTCGATCCCGGTGACCTTCTGCGCGGCATCGAGGGCGGCCGGTGAGCCGAGCAGGCCGATGAAGTCGGTGGAGAACTGGTCGAGCCAGCGACGCAGGACGGGGGCCGTGTCGCGCTTGGGGTCGGTCGTGACGAAGACCACCCGAGCCTGGGCGCGCAGGGCGGGGCCGGCCTTGCGCAAGGCGGCCGCGAGGTCGGCCATGGCGGTGGGGCACAGGTCCGGGCAGTGCGTGTAGCCGAAGTACACGTACGTCGGCCGACCCTTGGTCTGTGCCCGGAAGTCGTAGCTGCGGCCTGAGGTGTCGGTCAGCACGTACTGCGGTCGCGCCGGAGCCGGTTGCGGCTCGACCCCGTGGTACCCGGGCGAGGCGCTCACCGCCAGCTTGTCCACCGACGCCGCACCGCACCCGGCCACCAGGGTGAGGGACAGCAGCAGACGGACGGCACGCACAAGGTCATTCTCGCTCACGTCAGGCCAGGCTCGCGCCGCGGAGCAGGAGCAGTCCCACGTCGACGCCGGCGACGACGATCACGGAGAGGAAGGGTGCGCGGCTGCCGTGACGGCGGCCCAGGGCGAGCCCGACGCCGAACACGACCACGGAGGTGGCGACGGCGAGGGCGCCCAGCGCCGTCGTACCGGGGCCGACGGCGAGCAGGACCGTCGCGGCCACCAGCGCCAGGCCGCTGAGCCCGGTCGTCAGGGGGCGCCCGAGCCGGTGTGGCAGGCCCTGCACGCCGGTCTCGAGGTCGTCCTCGAGGTCGGGCAGCACGTTGGCGCCGTGCGCCCCGACACCGAGCAGTGCCCCGGCGCCGGTGGCCCACCAGGGCGCCCAGGGGTGACCAGGCAGGCTCAGGGTGACGATCGACGGCACCAGCCCAAAGCTCACCGCGTACGGCAGGAAGGACCCGACCGTCGCTTTCAGCCGGGCGTTGTACAGCCAGGCCAGGGCCACCGCCACCAGGTGCGCAAGCCCGGCTTCGGTACCCAGGAGCAGGCTCAGCGGGACGCAGGCCGCGGCGGCCAGCAGCGCCGCCGTGCGCACCACCCCCACCCCCAGCCCCTGTACGACGGGCTTGTCGGTACGACCTACGGCGACGTCGCGGCGGGCGTCGAGCCAGTCGTTGCTCCACCCGACCGACAGCTGACCGCTCAGGAAGGCCGCGCCGACGCGGGTGGGGCTCGCTCCGACAGACGCGGCCAGGGCGGCCGCGAGGGCGGTGACGGCTACGGTCGGTTCCGGGTGGCTGGCCCGCACGAGCCGGGCGACCAAGAGGGTGATAGCGGGCACGCCCTCACTCTGCCGCACCCCTGATGGCCGACGGGAGCGTTGGTCAGGTGCCCCCGCGAGGGCGACTCCCGCCTCTGCGATGCACTGCCGTGGGTACTTTGTCAAGACCCGGCTGGGGGCTGTGGACGGGAGGACATGCCTTCTGACCTGCGGCTTTGCTGCCGGACGACCCTTCGGTTGGGCGTCTGGACGTGGTAGCCTGGAGGTCGGCGAGAGGACCACCACGTGACGTTCAAGGTTGGCGAGACAGTCGTCTACCCGCACCACGGCGCAGCGCTCATCGAGGCCATCGAGACGCGCACCATCAAGGGCGAGGACCGGATCTACCTGGTCCTCAAGGTCGCTCAGGGTGACCTGACGGTCCGGGTTCCAGCGGACAACGCGGAGATCGTGGGCGTCCGGGACGTGGTCGGCCAGGCCGGTCTCGACAAGGTTTTCGAGGTCCTCAGGGCCCCAGCGGTCGAGGAGCCGACCAACTGGTCGCGTCGTTACAAGGCGAACCTCGAGAAGCTGGCCTCGGGCGACATCAACAAGGTCGGCGAGGTCGTCCGCGACCTCTGGCGTCGTGACAAGGAGCGTGGCTTGTCGGCGGGCGAGAAGCGGATGCTCAGCAAGGCCCGCCAGATCCTGGTCAGCGAGCTCGCGCTCGCTGAGGGGACGAACGAGGACAAGGCCGAGGCGATCCTCGACGAGGTCCTGGCCTCCTAGGCCGCCTAGGCCTCCTGGCATGACCGACACCGGCGCTCGCCGGGGCTGCGTGTGAACGCGCCCCGGCGCGGTGCTGTCCGGGGTAAGGCCAGGAGTGGGTCGGTAGCAGGCCCGCGGCGCAAAGGACCTCCCTCGATCGTGCTCGAGGGCCTGCGGTTCCTGGCCGTCGTGTTCTTCGCCGGGGCGGGTTACGAGGTCGGCAACGGCGTCGGCTCCGACACGAAGGTGCTGGGCGCGCTCAACGGAACGGCTGTGGGCCTGGTGCTCGGCTCCGGCCTGGGCTACGTGCTGGGTGGCGTGCTCGGCCGGACCACGGCCAGCAGCGCTGAGCGGGCGCGCAGCCGCCTGGAGGACACCTCCGTGGAAGAGCTGCTGGCAGGGGCGCTCGGGGTCGTCGGCGGTGTCCTGCTCGGTGCGGGTATCGCCTGGCCGGTCTTCCTGCTGAGGCAGGCCTACCTTGCCTTCCCCCTGTTCGCGTTCGTCTGCGTGACCCTGGGCTACGTCGGCTTCCTGCTCGGTGCGAGCAAGCGCGAGGGCGTGCTCGCGCTGTTCGGTGACCGAGCGGGCCTCGCGCCGCGCGCCGCGGCCCCCTCGTCGCTGCCCAAGCTCATCGACACCTCCGTCGCCATCGACGGCCGGGTCCTGGACGTGGTGCGTGCGGGCTTCCTGCACGGTCGGCTGCTTCTTGCGACCCCCGTCCTGGGTGAGCTGCAGGGCTTCGCGGATGCCGGCGACGACATCCGCAGGGCGAAGGGCAGACGGGGACTCGAGGTGCTCGAGGCCCTCAAGCGTGAGTCTGGGGTGGACCTGGAGGTCCTCGAGGCCGACGTACCCGCCGTTCCTGAGGTCGACGCGAAGCTGGTCCGAATCTGCCTGGACCGCGGGCTGGCACTGCTGACGCTCGACACGAACCTGGCCAAGGCCGCCGGGCTGGCCGGCGTGCAGGTGCTCAACCTGCACGCGCTCGCGCTCGCGCTGCGCCCGCCGGTCACGGCGGGGGAGGACGTGGCCGTGCTGCTGCTCAAGCCGGGCAAGGAGGCCGGGCAGGCGATCGGCTACCTCGACGACGGGTCGATGGTGGTGGTGGAGCAGGCCCGCGACCACATCGGCTCCGAGGAGACCGTCGTCGTCACCAGCGTGGTGACCACCGCGAACGGCCGGCTGGTGTTCGGACGCTTGACCGGGGCACCCTCGGGTGGGCACCGGCCCCAGCGCAGGCGCACCCCCGGGCCCACACCCGCGCCTGTCCCGCCGCACCCGTGACGGTTGGGGTGGTCCTTCCGGCCGCCGGAGCGGGCATCCGGCTCGGGCCCGGTGCTCCCAAGGCGCTCCGCGAGCTGGCCGGCGAGCCGCTGCTCGTCCACGCCGTGAGGCGGCTGCGGGAGTGCCCGTCGGTGGGGCCGATCGTGGTGGCGGCCCCCTTCGCGGACGTCGCCACCGTGGTCACCCTGCTCGAGGTGTACGACGTCAGGGTCGTCGCCGGAGGCGCGCAGCGTCCGGACTCCGTCGCTGCGGGGCTCGCGGTCCTGCCTGCCGACGTCGACCTCGTGCTCGTGCACGATGCGGCGCGGGCCCTCGTCCCGGTCAGTGTCGTCGAGAGCGTCGTCGCCGCCCTGCGGGCGGGAGCCCGCGCCGTCGTACCTGTCGTGGCGGTGGCTGACACCGTCAAGCGGGTCAACGCAGCCGGCACGGTGGTCGCCACCGTGCCGCGAGCCGACCTGCGGGCTGTGCAGACCCCGCAAGGGTTCGCCCGGGACGTGCTCGAAGCCGTGCACGCGTCACCGGCCACCCAGGGGACCAGCCACACCGACGACGCCGGGATGGCCGAGGCCGCTGGCGTGACCGTCGAGACCGTGCCCGGCGCCCCGGAGGCCTTTAAGGTGACCACGTCGTTCGACCTGGCCGTGGCCGAGGCCGTGCTCGCCCGTGGGAGGGGGCATGGGTGAGCCGGCGCTGCCCCGGGTGGGCGTGGGCACAGATGTGCACCCGATCGAGACCGGTCGGCCCTGCTGGGTTGCCGGACTGCTGTGGGCCGGCGAGGACGGCTGCGCCGGCCACTCCGACGGTGACGTCGCGGCCCACGCGGCTGGTGACGCCCTGCTGTCCGCTGCCGGGCTCGGGGACCTCGGCGCCGTCTTCGGCACCGACCGACCCGAGTGGGCAGGCGCCTCGGGTGCGACCCTGCTGAGGGAGATCGCGCGGATGCTCGCCGCGGACAGTTGGGTGATCGGCAACGTGGCCGTGCAGGTCATCGGCAACCGGCCCCGGATAGGCCCCCGTCGGGCTGAGGCGGAGACGGCCCTGAGCGCCGCCCTCGGTGCCCCGGTGAGCGTCAGCGCCACCACGACGGACGGCCTCGGCCTGACCGGTCGGGGCGAGGGTCGGGCGGCCGTGGCCACGGCACTGGTGGCCCGCGCCCCGTAGTCTGAAGCGGTGACACCCGCCCTTCGCCTCTACGACACGAGGTCCCGCACGGTCAAGCCACTCGCCCTTCAGCGCGAGGGGCACGTCGGGATCTACGTCTGCGGCCCGACCGTCCAGGCCCAGCCGCACGTCGGACACCTGCGCAGCGCTGTCGCCCTCGACATCCTCCGGCGCTGGCTGCTCGAGCGCGGCGAGGACGTCACCTTCGTCCGCAACGTTACGGACGTCGACGACAAGATCATCCACGATGCCGCGCACGACGACGAGCCCTGGTGGGCGCTGTCGACCCGCATGGCGCGTGCTTTCACGCAGGCCTACGACGCGGTGCAGGTGCTGCCGCCGACGGTCGAGCCCCGGGTCACCGGCCACCTCCCGCAGATCGTCTCCTTCATCGCCGACCTCGTTGAGGGCGGCACCGCCTACGAGAGCGGTGGCGACGTCTACCTGGCCGTCAAGGCGGTCCCGTCGTACGGAGAGATCTCGGGACAGAAGCCCGACCAGCTGCGGCAGAGCGACAAGGCCGTCGCGCACGGACACACCGGTACCAAGCGCGACCCGCTCGACTTCGCCCTGTGGAAGGCAGCCAAGAAGGGCGAGCCGAGCTGGCCCTCTCCGTGGGGCCCGGGCCGGCCCGGCTGGCACATCGAGTGCTCGGCGATGGCGGTCGAGTATCTCGGCGCCACCTTCGACCTGCATGCCGGCGGGCTCGACCTGGTCTTCCCGCACCACGAGAACGAAGCGGCCCAGTCCACCGCGGCCGGCCACCCGTTCGCGCAGCACTGGCTGCACCACGGGCTGGTGACCGCCAAGGGCGGTGAGAAGATGAGCAAGAGCCTCGGCAACAGCGTCACCGTCGCCGATGCCCTCGAGGCCGTCCCGCCCGCGGTGCTGCGCTATGCCCTGGGCGCCGCCCACTACCGCTCCACCATCGAGTGGTCCGACCAGGTCGTCGCGGAGGCCATGGCCGCTTACGCGCGGATCGAGACGTTCGTCCGCAACGCCACCGACGTCGTCGGGGACGCGCCCGTCGACCCCGCGCTGAGCGTGGTCTCCTGGGCTGACTTCGCCGCCGCCCTCGACGACGACCTGGGTGTCCCGCAGGCCCTCGCGGTGCTGCACGGCGGCGTCCGCGCAGGCAACGCCGTGCTCGCAGCCCGCGAGCTCCCGGCGCTGGCCGCAACCCTGTCCGTCGTACGCCGGATGCTGGGCGTCCTGTGCCTGGACCCGCTCACCGACTGGCCGACGGCCGGGTCGGGGGAGCTGACGGCCGTCGTCGACGCGCTGGTCCAGCTTGCCGTCGAGGCGCGCGCCCAGGCACGTGAACGCAAGGACTGGGCCCAGGCGGACGCGTTGCGCGACCGGCTGGCCTGCTCGGGCGTCGTCCTGGAGGACACGGCCGACGGCGTCCGCTGGCGGCTGTCATGAGGACCGAACCCGTACCAGAGATCGAGACACCATGACCGGAACTGGACGAGGCAAGCCGACCGTCGCCAAAGGTGGGCAGGGCGGCCGCGGAGCCAAGCCAGGCTCCCACCGCAAGGGAGCGGCCATCGGCTCCGGAGGCCAAGGCAAGCAGCAGCTCGAAGGCAAGAAGCCGACTCCCAAGGCCGAGCTGCGCAAGGGCCACCCGAAAGCCCGCGCTGCTGCCGCCGCTGTCAAGCGCGCAGAGTCGGGGGCGCCGGCCGGTCGGGGCCGCAGCACTGCACCTCGCAGCCCGGGCGCGCCGCCGAGCCGTGGCCTGCCCAAGGCTTCAGGGATTGCCCGCAAGGCCAGCCCGGACGCCCCCGAGACCGTCAGCGGCCGCAACCCCGTCGTGGAGTCGCTGCGCGCGAAGGTGCCCGCCACCGCGCTCTACGTCGCGCTCGGCAACGACCAGGACGAACGGATGACAGAGGCGATCTCGGTCGCCGGCAAGGCCGGCATCCCCATCCTGGAGATGTCGCGCGCCCAGATGGACAAGATGACGGGCGGCATCGTCCACCAGGGCATCGCGCTGCAGGTGCCGCCGTACGCCTACCTGCACCCCGACGACCTGCTGGCCAAAGCGCTCGCCTCGGCCCAGCCGTTGCTCGTGGCCCTCGACGGGGTGACCGACCCCCGCAACCTCGGGGCGGTCGTCCGTTCGGCGGCGGCCTTCGGTGCCCAGGGCGTCCTGGTTCCCGAACGACGCAGCGCCGGGATGACGGCCGCTGCCTGGCGCACGAGCGCCGGCGCCGCGGCCCGGATGCCGGTCGCCCGGTGCACCAACCTGGCGCGCACCCTCACGGCGTACAAGGAGGCGGGGTTGTTCACGGTGGGCCTGGCCGCCTCGGGGACGGTCTCCATCGACGACCTCGATGTTGCCACCAGCCCGCTGGTCGTGGTCGTCGGCTCCGAGGGCGACGGGCTCGGCCGCCTCGTCGAGCAGACCTGCGACCTGACCGTGAGCATTCCGATGTCCGAGCTCACCGAGTCGCTCAACGCCGGCATCGCCGCAGCCGTCACGCTCGCCGAGGTCGCCCGGCGCCGACGCCGGCTGTAGAGGCTTCTAGGGGCCGACGGCCCACCCAGGGGGGGTTGGGCAGGCCGCCGGCGATCTGGGGTGAATTTCTGCCCGACAGCTCATGCTGGATCCGACAGGGGCAACGTGGAGTGCGTCGCTCACAACGAAGAGCGCCGCACCCCCCACCTACGTACCTACACCCAAGATTAGCGCTCACCTGCCCCACGTGGCGTGGACCACGGCCCGGTGAGCCGTACGCGTGGGTGACTGCGCAGCGCTCACAGGTGCGGTTCACTGGTTGCTCACGGTCAGACAGAAGGGTCTGAGATGCCAGATCAACCCCGCGGGAAACCGCCCAGCCAGGCGCCACCGCCTGTCGGGCGCGGTCGAAACGCCTTGACTGCTCTTGGCGGTGGCGTGCTCGTGCTCGCCATCGCCGGTGGCGCCTGGGTGCTGTTCGGCCGGGACACCAAGAAGAGCACGACCAACGCGATCGGCCCGAAAGTACCGGCGACGGCGCCTGCCAACCCGGTTCTTGGACCGGTGGTGCCACGTCCGACTCCGAAGGCCACCGTCACGCCGACAACGGTCGGGCCCGTCGCCGCCACCAAGCCGGCTGCGACGATTGCAACGACCCCTGCTCCCACGGCCTCCGCTCCGGCGGTCGTGGGCCCGGTGGCTACCCCTCCGGTGGTCACGCCGCCGGTGAGCAAGCCGCAGCAGGTAGGCACTGTCGCCGCGAAGGACTACACCTTCAAAGTCGCGCGCGGAGACACGCTCTGGGGCTTCACCGAGAATGCGTTGTCGGCCACCGGCCGGTCGACGTCGAACACCAACCTCTCGGTCTTCGTGCAGAAGCTGTACCTGAGCAACCGCAGTCTGGTCGGGTCCGACCCGAACCTGATCGTGCCGGGACAGACCATCGTCTGGCCCGCAGGCCTGTAGCTCGACCGGTCTTGATGAGGTCCTGACGGGCCGGCAGAGAGCGTGCACCACCCGAACCACCGGACGTGATGCGGCCCCCCTCGGGTGCCCCAGCGGACGTACAAGCGGCCCCCTCCCCTGCCAGGGAGGGGGCCGCTGTCGTGTGTCAGGCGGACCCGCTCCGGTCCGAGCGCGACGCACCCGCTGCGGCCCCGACGAGCGCTCAGCCCGTAGGCTCTGGAGGTCACGCCGGCTTGGCGCAGCGGTAGCGCAACGCTCTTGTAAAGCGTAGGTCGTCGGTTCGATCCCGACAGCCGGCTCGCCTCGGGCCGGCCGGATCCTACCTCGCCATCGGTGGATGTTCTCTTGACCGTTGTCATGGTCTGGTCCTACGGTCGAGGCTCCGACGAACAAGGGACCCGCCCGTGCGTACCAGGACCGGCAGCAAGAGCACTACCTTCGCCGGCAAGGTCGCGGTCGTCACCGGCGCCGCCTCCGGCATGGGTCGCAGCCTGGCCCTTCAGCTGGCCGACGAGGGTGCCCGGCTGGCGCTCAGCGACGTCGACACCGCGGGGCTGGCCGAGACGGTGGCGCGCGCCCGGGCGAAGGGAGTCGCCGTCCACGAGCAGCGCCTCGACGTTGCCGACCGCGGCGCCATGACGGCCTACGCTGCCGCGGTCGTGGCCGAGTACGGCACCGTCAACCTGGTGGTCAACAACGCCGGCATCGCGCTGACGGGTGACGTCGAGGACATGTGCCACAGCGACGTCGAGAGCATCATGAATGTCGACTTCTGGGGCGTCGTCAACGGCACCATGGCCTTCCTGCCGCACCTGATCGCTTCCGGTGACGGCCGCCTGGTCAACACCTCCAGCCTGTTCGGGCTCGTCGCGATGCCCGGTCAGAGCGCCTACAACGCTGCCAAGTTCGCTGTCCGCGGGTTCACCGAGGCCCTACGGCAGGAGATGCTGATCAACGGACACCCCGTCACGGTGACCTGCGTGCACCCGGGCGGGATCAAGACCAACATCGTCAACAATTCGACCGCGGTCGGCGGGCGGGACGTCGCGGCCCTGGCCGAGCTGTTCGACACCAAGCTGGCCCGGACGTCGTCGGACAAGGCAGCCCAGGTGATCCTGCGCGGGGCCCGCCGGGGCCGGCCGCGCGTCCTGGTCGGCGGCGACGCGAAGGTCCTCGACGTCCTCCAGCGGCTTACCGGCTCCGGTTACCAGCGGCTGTTCGCCGCCCTGGCGCCGCGGCTCTCCCCCAAGACCGCCACCTCCGAGGACCTGGTCCGCGTGGCATGACGGACGTGGTGCTCTTCGGGGCCACCGGGTTCGTCGGGAAGCTCACCGCCGCATACCTGGCCGGGCAGGGCCATCAGGTCGGCCTGGCAGGTCGCTCGAAGGACAAGCTCGAAGCGGTACGACGAGAGCTCGGCCCCGCCGCCGCGGACTGGCCGCTGATCGTCGCGGACTCCTCCGACGCCGCCAGCGTCGAGGCCCTCGCGGCCTCGGCGAAGGCCGTGGCCACGACCGTCGGCCCCTACGCGAAGTACGGCATGCCGCTGCTGGAGGCCTGCGCGAAGGCCGGGACGCACTACGCCGACCTGACCGGCGAGGTGCTGTTCCACCGGGAGGCGATCGACCGCTTCCATGACGTGGCCGTCGCCTCCGGTGCCCGGATCGTCCCGTCGTGCGGCTTTGACAGCATCCCGTCCGACCTCGCGGTTCTGCTGCTCGCCGAGCAGGTCCGTGCCGACGGTGAGGGCGAGCTCGGCCAGACGGTCCTGGTCGCCTCGCTCAAGGGCGGCGTCAGCGGCGGCACCGTCGACTCGCTGCGCACCCAGGTCGACGCCATCAAGGCAGACCCGTCCCTCGCCGCGCTGATCGCCGACACCCAGTCGCTCAGCCCCGGCGCGCCGCCCGAGCGGCCGGATGGCTTCTCGGTCAGCCAGCATGATGGCACCTGGACCGGACCGTTCGTCATGGCGCCGTACAACACCCGGGTCGTACGCCGGTCCAACGCCCTCGCCGGCTGGAGTTCCGGCCTGCGCTACACCGAGCGGATGGCCTTCGGTGGGGGGCTGCCCGGCCGGCTCCTGGCGACCGCGGCGGCGGCATCGTTGCGGGTCACCGAGCCCGCCATGGGCTTCGGTCCCTCACGCCTCGTGCTCGACGCCGTCCTGCCCAAGCCGGGTAAGGGGCCTTCTGAGAAGGTCCGCACGAACGGCTGGTTCCGGATGGACGTCGACACCGTCACCTCCACCGGTGCTCGCTACCGGGCGGTCGTCTCCGCCAAGGGGGACCCCGGCTACGCCGCCACTGCCGTGATGCTCGCCGAGAGCGCTCTGTGCCTGGCCTCCGACGTGCTCGCCTCCGGCGGCGGGGTCCTCACACCGGCAACAGCCATGGGTACGACGCTTGCCGACCGTCTCCGCAAAGCCGGCTTCACCCTCGAGGTCACTCGTCGCTGAGTGCGCAGGTGGGGTTGGTGAGCGAAGGCCGCCTGCGACTGCAGCGCGGAGAGGCGATGCTTGCGGCCGGAGCGGTGCTGTTGTGGTTGCTGTGACGAGCTGGCTGCCTGTGGACGACGCGTTCCCGCGGGAACCCCCCATCCACAGGGACACGGAGCAGGGCGCATTGTGATGACCGTTGTGGAGGGCAGGCGAGCTGACGAACCGTCGGCAGAAGGCAGGTCCGACCAGCGGATAGGTGATGTTCCACGGTGGAGGAGCCAGCCCTATCCCCGGTACGGCTCCAACCTCCCCCCCGAAGTAGCATCTGTGCTACTGTTCGCCCATGAGTGAGATGGGCCTGCGGGAACTACGCCAGAACGCCAGCGAGCTGGTGCGTCGCGCGCAGGCGGGAGAACGTATGACGATCACTGTTTCCGGGCGTCCTGCCGCCTCGCTCGGCCCCGTGGATGTCGCGAGTTGGGTCTCCTGGGAAAGCGTTGCAGACGTGTTCAACAGCCCCGGCGATCCGGAGTGGCAAGCCGACCGGGACCGGCTCGACAGTTCGCTACGCGATCCCTGGGACGCGTAGCTGATGGAGCGTGGGCTACTGGATACCAGCGTTCTGATTGCGGAAGACGTCAGTCCCCTGCCGGGACAGTTGGCCATCAGTGTTGTCAGCATGGCGGAGCTTCACTTCGGTGTGCTCGTCGCAGCTTCGGCAGCGATCCGAGGCCTCCGACTCACACGAGTCAGTCGACTGCAGAGGCGGTTCGATCCACTTCCCGTCGATGATGCCGTTGCCGACAGCTACGGCCAGTTCGCCGCCCACATCGCCGCCTCGGGCCGTCAGCCTCGAGCCCGCACGATGGACCTACTCATTGCGGCAACCGCACACGTACACGGCGCCACCCTGTACACGCGCAACGTCGACGACT
>JBBRNK010000011.1:0-123587 GCA_038230355.1 Mycobacteriales bacterium
GCCGCCAACAACGCCCCCAACACGCCGCCAACAGCGCGTCCTAGTTGACCAACCAAGGAGAAGACATGAGCATCACCACCACACCGAGGTGGTCCCTAGGTCGTGACAAGACGGTGGTCCCTTCACGCTGGCAAGCGACACGGGTGATGTCTGGTCCTGGGATATCACCAAACTCCGCGGCCCCGAACGCGGCGTCTACTACGACCTCTACGTGATCCTGGATATCTACAGCCGCTACGTCGTTGGCTGGACCGTCGCCGCCCGCGAAGACAGCGAGATCGCGAAGGACCTCATCCACGCCGCCGCCCAGCTCCACGGCGCACCAGGCAGTTTGCACGCCGACCGGGGCACCTCCATGACCAGCAAGCCCGTCGCCCAGCTCCTCGTGGACCTGGGCGTCGCGCGCAGCCACAGCCGCCCGCATGTGAGCAACGACAACCCCTACAGCGAAGCGGCTTTCAAAACCTTGAAGTACGCCCCAGCGTTCCCCGGCAACTTCGGGTCCCTCGCCGACGCCCGCGCGTTCTGCGAGGCGTTCTTCAGCTACTACAACCACGAGCACCGGCATTCGGGGATCGGCCTACACACCCCAGCCTCGGTCCACTTCGACACCGCCAACCAGGTCCGCCAGCAACGTCAGGCGACCCTGCACGCGGCCTACCAGGCCAACCCCAGCCGGTTCCGGCACCGCCGCCCCAAGCCCCCGAAGCTCCCCGACGCCGCCTGGATCAACCAGCCCAGCAGGGAGGCCCTCATCCAGAGCGCCTAGCCACCAACTGTCTCAAGCCGCTTGACACGTTCCGGACGGCTCCTTCGGTGCCCTTCAAGTACGCGACTTGAAGCGGTCCGGGACCGGGGCGCGGACGACCTTCGTCGCGGGTGTCCTCGACTGGCAGGGAGACCGGGTTCCCGACGCTGACGACCTGCAAGGCAGACGTGTCCTCGCACAGGGGATGGTCAGGGTGGAGGTCTTCACCGAGGGCCACGCGGTCGTGCTCGGTACGCAGCCAGAGACCACTCCAGTGGACGGCCTCACGTCCGTCTACTGGGGTTCGGGCGTCGGCACCGTCACTCAGGTCTGGGGTTGGAAGGCGCTTGCGAAGCGGGTCCAGTTGGCACTCGCAGAAGGTGGGTAGGTGCTACCTTCCAGCGGTCGCGAAGATCTCGACGAAGATCGGGCACTACTCTCGTCGAGTGCCGGTGAGCAAAGAACCGGCACTACTCTCTGGTGTCCATAGGCGCCGCTCGTACCGTTTCCCGTCGTGTCACTATCGGCGGGTGAATGCTCACGAAGACCCACTGCCGCCGCACAACGGCGTGTCGGTCCGCTGGTCAGGTCGCCAGTGGTTCGGCTTGACCACCGCCACGCTTGTGGGAATAGCCGCTGTCTACGTCTTCACAGTGTTCTGGGCATTCGGCCACCTCCCAGGCTGTCGGCAGGTGGTGCGCGGCGCGGCCCGAAACGAGTTCCGACTTGGCCCGCTTGTCGTCGTTGTTCTCACCTACGGCGCGGCTGCATGCTTCAAGCCTCGCGGGCGGATGCTCTTGGCAGGCACGCTCGTCGCAGCGCTTCCGCTCTACCAACTTGGAGCGTCCTATCTGAATAGTGAGCGATTCTTCACGGGCACCTTCTGCTTCTAGCAGTTCCGCCAGGCTCGGTGGATTCTCCCGGCAGACGCGCGGTGGCCTTCGCAGCCACAAGGAAGTGCCGCTTACTCATGTCAGTCTGGCAAGCCCGTCGGTGTGGATGACAACCCGTTACCTCGTGCCCGGCCTCAGGATCTTCAGGGGGACACGTAGACGCCGTGATCGCCTATCCGGCGCCACAGGCAGAACCATTCCTCATCGTGGTGCTCGAACTGGAATGTCGCTCGACCGTCTGGTGACGCGAAGCTCCAGGTCATTTCCATGATCCGTGCTGTGTTCTTGAGTTCAGAAACGCGGAGCGAGGCCGGCCAGACGTACGGGATGTGCTTCTCGGCGGCTGTGGCCCAGGCGTCGCACGCGGGAGCGAACTTCTCGAGCACGACGTCGCGGAACGCGTTCTGATGCTCCGGCTTGAGTTTCTTGTAGTCCCGCTTGAACTCGTCGGTACGGCGGTACTTCACGTGTCGAGTTCGGCCAGGAACGACTCGGCGTCGTCGGTGACGATCACGCGACCGGCAGCCAGGTCCGCGTCGGCGGCTCGCTCGCGTTCTTGCCACTCCTGCGTCCAGAACCAGGTCTGACTTGCCGGCACCGCCACCTGCGGACGAAGCTCGAGCACTCCGTCTTCGCGTTCGGTGACCTCCACCTGGGCACCAGGTCGATCGAGTTGGTAGCGCTTGCGCAGCTCGGGCGGGAGCGCGAGCACTCCTCGGCTCTGGAGGGTGAGGAACTCGTGGTAGCGAGTCGGCTTCGTCATCCCCCAACGATGCGACAATGCTGCTTTGCCGTCAAGCCGCATCGACTCGGCAGGGTGCCCTCGTGTGGGAGGCCGAACCTCGAGCCTCGGCCGGCCGTGATACTCGTCCGCGCTGCCGAGGATGGCGACGCCGGCAGCGTCGGGTTGGCCCGGGCTCGACCAACTGGCCTTGGCAAGCCCGTTGGCATCCAAGGCTGCAACCTGGTTGCAGTCCCTTGCGCCCGGGACGGTCGGCGGCGCACTCGAGGGCGGCAGTCGTGCCTGTCTGGGCAAGGCGCGAGGAGCTCGCTGAGCTCACGTTCTCTTCCGCAACGCAGCCCACTCGTCGCTCACGCGAGCAGGGCGTGCGTCACCCGGCGCCTCCAGGTGAGGCAGTCCCGACGCCCAGCTCGCGCCAGACACGCCGCAGGAACGCCGACTCGGCCGAAGAATCTTCCTGTCGTCTTCATTCACCGTGGATTGCCTTTCCTGACCGTATTACACCCGCATTCTCCGTCATTCACGATAGCCCTGCCAGGCTCCCAAACAATCGATCTCATAGCAGCAGACTTATGCATTCTTCGAATGTACGCTGGCTGCGTTCCTGGGACAGGCGAGAGGGGCGCGAGGGCGGTGTTGAGTTCGAAGAAGATCGGGACCGCCTCGTGGCGGTACTACACCGAGTCGGTGGCCTGCCAGGCGACGGAGTACTACCTCGGGGTTGGTGAGGCGCCGGGCCGCTGGACTGGTCGGGGTCTGCCCGAGCTCGGCCTGGTGGCCGGGGATCGGGTGACGGAGCAGCAGTTGGAGGCGTTGTTCGCCCGCGGCCTGAACCCGACCAGCGGGGAGCGACTCGGGCGGGCCTGGCGTAAGGACGCCGTCACCGGCTTTGACCTAGCCTTCAGTGCGCCCAAGAGCGTCAGTGCCCTGTGGGCGTTGGGAAACGGCGACATTGCCGCCGCGACCATGGCCGCGCACCAGGAGGCGGTCAAGGCCGGGATGGCCTACCTCGAGAAGCACGCGGGCTGGTCCCGACGGGGCACCAACGGTGTGGAACAGATCGGCACGGCTGGGTTGTCGGCGGCGCTGTTCGACCACCGAACGAGCCGGGCGGCCGATCCGCAGCTGCACACGCACGCGCTGGTGGTGAACAAGGCTCGCTGCGTCGACGGCATCTGGCGGACCCTCGATGGCAAGGAGGTCTTCGATCACCAGAAGACCGCCGGCATGATCTACCAGAATGCGTTGCGGAATGAAATGTAAAAGCGTTTAGGAGTTACTTTCGGGCCGGTCAGTCCGGACGGCCAAGCCGACATTGTCGGGGTCCCGAAGGCGCTTTTGAAATTGTGGAGCAAGAGGACCGCAGCTATTGAGGCGGAAGCCGCCCCGAAAATCGCAGAATACGAGAAACTCCTGGGTCGGACTCTCACGGAAGCCGAGCGGATCCGGGTCACCAAGATCGCCGTCCTGAAGACCCGACCGGGCAAGACCCACCCCGAGATCAGCACCCTCCAGCAGACGTGGACCGCAGAGGCGGCCGGGATCGGCTGGACCCCCGACCGGCTCATCAAGGCCGCCGGCGTCCGAGTGGCCGGACCTGAAGTGCCCTCCCCACGGCAGGCACCGACCCTTGCCCACGCGCTTGCGGGAGTCTTGCCCGCACGCTCCGGGCAAGACCCCAGCGAAGACCACGGGCTCGCGTTCGCGGCGCTGCAGGCCGCGGGGCGGCGGGCGGCGGTGTTCAGTCGCAACGAGCTCGCCGGTCAGGTCGCCGCCCACCTGCCAGCCACGGGCCTGACCGCGGCGCAGGTCGTCGCGCAGGTGGAAGTCCTCACCGACCAGGCCCTGGCATTGTCCGAAGCCGTCGCCGTCGGGCAGCCGCCGCGCGGCCTGACGCCCCGCGCGTCGGACCCGCGGTACGCGACGGTGGAGGTCCTGCAGGCCGAGAGCCGGATCCTGAGCCTGGCCCGCCGCGGCCGCCAGCGCGGCTACGGCTACGCCGACCCCACCCACGTGCGCGACACCCTGATCGCCACCGCCTCGGCCGCCGAGGCTGCGGGGGCTGCTGGGGTGGGTGCTGGGGTGGGTGCTGGCCGGCTGGATCCGGGGCAGCTCCGGGCGCTGCAGCACCTCACCGCGGGTGGGGACTTCCTGACCGTCCTGACCGCCCCCGCCGGAGCGGGCAAGACCAGCACCCTCGGGGCTGCCGGCCGCGCCTGGCAGGTCGCCGGCTACCGCGTCGTCGGGCTCGCCCCGTCCGCCCGGGCCGCCGCCGAGCTCGCCAGCGCGACCGGGGGCCGCGCCGACACCCTCGCGAAGTGGCTGCACAACCACGACCGACTCAACCGTCTCCCCCCGGCCGAGCGGGCCTGGACCGCGCTGGATGACCGGACCGTCCTGATCATCGACGAAGCCTCGATGGCCTCCACGCTGGACCTGGACCGGCTCACCGCCCTCGCTGCCAAAGCCGCGGCGAAGGTCGTGCTGGTCGGGGACCCCGGCCAGATCGGGGTCATCAACGGCCCCGGAGGGATGCTCGCCGCCCTCGCCCACGCCGGGCACGCCGTCGAACTCGAGCAGATCCACCGGTTCACCAATGATTGGGAACGCCACGCCAGCCTGCACCTGCGTGCCGGCAACCCCCAGATCCTGACCCAGTACCTCGCCGAAGGCCGGCTACACCCCTGCCCGGACAGCGACACCGCCTTCGCGGGCGTGTTCACCCACTGGATCCAGGCCCGGCAGCAGGGGCAGGACGCGCTGATGCTGGCCCGGACCCGCCTGGACCTCGACGCCCTCAACACCCTCGCCCGCGCAGCCGCCCAAACCGCCGGCGACATCACCGGCCCGGTCACCCGCGCCGGTGAGCGGGACTGGCAAGCCGGGGACCTGCTCCGGACCCGCCGCAACGATCGCAGCCTCACCCTCAACGGCACCGGCCGCACTGGCGGCAACGGCGGCACTGGCGGCGCTGGCGGCAGTGGGCATGTCCGCAACGGCGACCGGTACCGGGTCCTCGGACCCGGACCCGACGGTGGCCTAGTCGTGGAAGACCTGACCGGCCGCGGCCGCCTCACCCTCCCCCTCGACTACCTCGAGCAGCACTGCGAGTACGGCTGGGCCTCCACCATCGACTCAGAGCAAGGCGCCACCGCCGACATCGGCATTGTCCTCGTCCGTCCGGGCCTGGACCGAGAGCACCTGTACGTCGCGATGACCCGCGGCCGGCACGGCAACCACGCCTATATCACCACCAACCCCACCACCGACCCCGAACACGACCACGGACCCGGGCAAGGACACCGGCAGGGACGCGGGCAAGGGTCTCGCCACGCTCGCGGGCAAGACTCCGCAGCGCGCGGGCAAGACAGGCTCCAACCCAGCGGGCAAGGGGCGCTGCCCTTCGAGCAGGACCTTGCTGCGGGCGGGCAAGACTCCGGCCACGACTGGCGCGTCGTGGAGGCCCGCCGCCGGGCTGAGAACGAAGCCGGCGGCGTGCTGGTCCAGGCCCTGCGGCAGTCCGGCGCCCAGGACGCCGCCCACACCGCCCTCGCGGTGCGCGCCAGGTCGCCGCCGACCAAGCCCGCCGGGCCAACGAGCAGGCTGCCCGAGAAGCCCAACGACAGCGCATCACTCCCTGCCCTGTGCCACCCCAGCACCAGCAGGCGGTCGAGGTCCTCGAGCAGCGCCAGGACCAGCGCCTCGTCCTGCTCGACCGGCAAGACCAGCTCAGAACCTCGATCCGCGACCACGACCGTGATCTCGCGAGCACCTCGCGCTGGGCCAGGCGGCGACGCCACGAGCTGACAACCGCCCTCGCCGACACCACCGAACAGCTGCGCGACACCCTGCCCGCGCTCAGCCAGCTCGAGCAGCAGATCCGCGATGCCAGCACTGTCGTCGACACCCACACCCAGCAACGACAGACCGACGAGCAGACCCGGCAACGCCCCACCCTGGCCACCGTGATGGCTGGCCTGCGCCCAGCCCGGGACCTCGCCGACCCGCGGCCTGCCGACGCCGCCGCCGCCCGCACCCGCGCCGACGCGGCTCGCGCCGCCCAACCCCGCCTCCCCGAACTGGACCAGGAGCCCTACCGGCAACCAGCAACTCGCAACTCCGGCGGGCTCAGCCGATGACTCCCAGCCAAGCGGCCACAGCGACACGCCGGGGGCGCGTCAGCCGCCCGTCCCGTGGACGTCCGCGACAGTCCGCCCACGGATTCGGCGCGGGGAAAGTCACATGTTGTGCCCCCGGCGTACCTACATACAAGAGAGACCACCGGCAGCCGCCGGCTCACCACAGACCCAGGAGGTCACCGTGCTGCTCACCGTCCAACAAGCCGCCGACCGGCTCGGCACCAGCGTCCGGTTCGTCTGGCGCCTCCGGTCCGAGGAACGTATCCCGTTCATCAAGCTCGGCCCCAAGCACCTACGGATCGACAGCGACGACCTCGACGCCTTCATCGCCGGCGGCCGCCAGGAACCCACAACCGCGCACGCTTCCCCTCGCTGATGACGGATCTGAGTCCTACATTCCATGTACAGCAGGGTGATCCGTCCGCCTCACCCCTTGCCGCTCACCGCTGAAGGGAGTCGCCGTGGCGCACATCGAAGACCGCTGGGAGAAGCTCGTTCACGGCGAGCGGGTGAGGACTGCCCGCTATGGTGAGGGCGACCGCTGGCGAGCGCGCTACCTCGACCCACTCGACCGCGAGCGATCAAAGACGTTCGCCGCAAGGCCGACGCGGAGCGCTTCCTCGCGACCGTCGAGACCGACAAGCTGCGCGGCGCCTACCTCGACCCGGGTGCCGGCCGCGTCACCCTCGACGCGTTCTATGCCGAGTGGTCGCAGCGTCAGCTGTGGGAAACGAACACGCGCACGTCCATGGGCCTGTCGCTGCGCAGCACCCAGTTCGGCACACTTCCGCTGTCCAAGCTGAGGCGCTCCCATGTCGAGGGATGGGTCAAGCGCATGGACTCTGCCGGACTCGCTCCCGGGACGATCAAGACGCGCGTGAACAACGTCCGCGCCGTCCTTGGTGGCGCCGTCCGTGACCGGGTCATCGCGGTGGATCCCAGTGATGGCGTCGCCCTACCGCGTGATCGTCGGCGTGAAGCGGCGATGGTTCTCCCGACGGCGGAGCAGGTGGGCGCGATCATGACCTCGGCTGACCCTGCCTTCCGAGCCTTCGTCGCCTTGGGTGCCTTTGCCGGCCTCCGGCTTGGTGAGGCCGCCGGTCTGCAGGTCGCCGACTTCGACTTCCTCCGACGCAGCCTCGACGTGCGCAGGCAGGTCCAGCGAGCGGGCGCCGGCCAGGTCGAGGTGCGGCTTCCGAAGTACGGCAGTGAGCGGACTGTGTACTTGGCGGACGGCCTGCTGGCTCTGCTGTCGTCCCACATTGCCGAGCACCGAGCTGGTGACGACCCGAGCCGCTGGCTGTTCGAAGCCTCGCCCGGTCTGCCGCCGCACCAGAACACCGTCGGCCACCAGTGGCGCAAGGCCTGCACCCGCGCCGGCATCACCGGCCTGACTCTTCATGACCTCAGGCACTTCTACGCTTCGGGCCTGATCGCCGCCGGCTGCGACGTCGTCACCGTTCAACGCGCGCTCGGCCACGCCAAGGCCACGACGACCTTGAACACCTACGCACACCTGTGGCCGACCGCCGAGGATCGGACCCGGCAGGCGGCCGGTGGGCTGTTCGCGGCCGCTACGGCTGTTTCTGTGACGGCCCAGCGACGGCCCAGGACCCTGCACCAGGCCTCTGACCTGCGGTTATAGGTCCGTTCCTAAACGTTGAAGCGGAACTCCACCACGTCGCCGTCCTTCATGACGTACTCCTTTCCTTCGACCCGGGCCTTGCCAGCGGAGCGGGCGGCGGCGACCGAGCCCGCATCGACGAGGTCCTGGAAGCCGATCACCTCGGCCTTGATGAAGCCGCGCTCGAAGTCGGTGTGAATGACACCGGCGGCCTGGGGGGCAGTGGCACCCTTCTTGATGGTCCAGGCCCGTGACTCCTTCGGCCCGGCCGTCAGGTAGGTCTGCAGGCCGAGGGTGGCGAAGCCGATGCGGGCGAGCTGGTGCATCCCCGATTCGTCCTGCCCCATGGACTGGAGCATCTCGAGGGCGTCCTGCTCGGACATCTCGACGAGCTCGCTCTCGACCTGCGCATCGAGGAACACGGCCTCGGCAGGGGCGACGAGCTCGGACAGGGAAGCGCGAAGGGCGGCGTCGGACAGGCCTGCCTCGTCGAGGTTGAAGACGTACAGGAACGGCTTGGCGGTCAGCAGGTGCAGCTCGCGCAGCAGGGTCCGGTCGAGGCCTGCGGCGAAGACGGTCCGGCCGGCGTTCAGGACCTCGAAAGCCCGTCGTACCTCTTCGAGGACGGGGATCTGCTCCTTCTTGAGCCGGATCTCCTTCTCCAGGCGGGGGATGGCCTTCTCGATGGTCTGAAGGTCGGCCAGGATCAGCTCGGTGTTGATGGTCTCGATGTCGTCGGCCGGCGACACCTTGCCGTCGACGTGCACCACGTTGTCGTCGGCGAAGACCCGGATAACCTGGCAGATCGCATCGGCGTCGCGGATGTTCGCGAGGAACTTGTTGCCCAGACCCTCACCCTCGGACGCGCCTTTGACGATCCCGGCGATGTCGACGAAGTCGACCGTTGCGGGCAGGATCTTCTCACTGCCGAAGATGTCGGCGAGGACCTTCAAGCGAGAGTCGGGCACGCCGACGACCCCCACGTTGGGCTCGATCGTGGCGAAGGGGTAGTTGGCCGCCAGCACGTTGTTCTTGGTCAGCGCGTTGAACAGGGTGCTCTTGCCGACGTTGGGCAGGCCGACGATGCCGAGGGAGAGACTCACCCGGGCAAGGCTACGGGTTTGTCGGACCTGCCTGACACGCTCCGCCCATGGACCTCCTGCTCTCCCTGCTCATCGGCTTGGCGCTCGGCTATGCCGTGGCCTTCTCGCGTACGACGGGGCTTCGGGCTGAGCTCTCCGTGGCCCAGCTGGCGCAGGCGCGGCACGACGGCGACGTGCTGCGCGGCCAGCAGTCGGTCGCGTCGCTGGTCGACCCCCTGCACCAGCAGCTCACGCGGGTCGAAGGTCAGCTGCAGTCCCTGGAGGTCGAGCGGGCCCGCGCCTCGGCAGAGCTGCGCGAGCAGGTCACCACCGTCGCCGCGGGTTCGGAGCGGCTCGGCCGTGAGACCCGCTCGCTGGTGGACGCCCTGCGCCGCCCGCAGGCACGCGGTCGCTGGGGCGAGCTGCAGCTGCGGCGCGTCGTCGAGCACGCCGGGATGCTCGACCGCTGCGACTTCGACGAACAGGTGTCCGTCGCCACCCCCGACGGGGTGCTGCGTCCCGACCTCGTCGTGCGCCTCGCCGGCGGAGGCTGCGTCGTCATCGACGCGAAGGTGACGCTGGCGGCGTACCTCGAAGCGTGGGAGTCCGACGACGCGCTGGTCCGGGAGCAGCGGATGGTTGCCCACGCCAGGCACCTGCGCCAGCACGTGGACAGCCTGGCCGACAAGGCCTACTGGCAGCAGCTCGGGCAGACCCCGGAGTTCGTCGTCCTGTTCGTGCCCGGGGAGGCCTTCCTCGCGCCCGCCCTTGAAGCCGACCCCACCTTGCTCGAGCACGCCATGGCCCGCCGGGTGCATCTGGCCACCCCGACCACGCTGCTGTCCCTTCTCCGCGCGGTCGCCTACTCCTGGCAGCAGAGCCAGCTCACCGACAACGCGCAGGAGGTCTTCGCCGCCGGCAAGGAGCTCTACGCCCGGCTGTCGACCTTCGGCGGCCACGTCGACAAGCTCGGCCGCTCCCTGGGGACCGCTGTCGCCGATTTCAACAAGACCGTCGGGTCGCTCGAGCGGACCGTGCTGCCCAGTGCCCGCCGGATGGCCGAGCTCGGTCTCGACGGCGACCTCGCCACCCCTGCACCGGTGGAGGACGTGCCGCGGCCGGTGTCCGCGCCACACCTGGTCGCGCTGCCCGAGACGGGCTGAGCCCGACCGCACCGAGGGGGCTGGGCCGAAAGGGTGATCACGACGCCCCGACCGGCCCGGGATGCGCGACGCGGAAGGCGAGGCGGTTGTAGCGTTCCCTGGGTGAGCAGCCGGACTTCCCCTTCCGGACGGGACGAGCCACAAGGCCGGGAACCCGTCGGCCAACGCGCAGTTCAGGGTCACCCATCCCCGAACGGAAGGACCCAGGACCGGCTGACCCAGGACCGACGGGCGACGTACACGAGGTCCGACGGCGTCGTCGACCCCCGGCCTTCGAAGCCACGCCCGTCCGGGGAGCTGCCCAGCGGGGACCACGGCGGCGACGACAGAGGCGACCACCACCTGCACCTTCCGGCGGGCGCGCACGTCGCCGACCGGCGCGGCCTGACTGCCACCGGAGCCGTGACGATCGCGCTGGTCCTCGGCTTCGTCGGGGCAACGATCGACGTCAACACCGGTCGGGGTCTGCGCGGCACCTTCGCGGTGCTGTTCGTCCTCGGCAGCGCGCTCGCGGCCCTGCTGGTGCACCGCGAGGACATCAAGGCAACCGTCGTGATGCCCCCGCTGACCTACTGCGTGCTGGCCCTCATCGGCGCAGGCCTCGGTCACACCCAGGTCGCCGGCTCCTTCGTGAAACGCCAGGGCCTCGAGCTCGTCAGCGCCCTCATCCTGGGAGCACCCACGCTGTACGCCGCCACCGGCGCGGCCCTGCTCGTCGCCGTTGCTCGCGCCCTGCGTCGCGCCGCCTGACCTGCAGCACGACAGCGGTGGCGGGAGATCAGGTGCGGCCGGCGGCCTTGAGGTCGCGGCGCAGCTCGGGCGGCAAGGCGAACAGCAGGCTTTCGTTCGCTGCCGTGACCTCCTCGACGTCGGCGTAGCCACGGTCGGCCAGCCAGGAAAGGACGCCGTCGACGAGGTCCTCCGGCACGGACGCGCCGCTGGTGAGCCCCACCGTCGTCACGCCTTCGAGCCAGGCCTCGTCGATCTCGCTTGCGTCGTCGACCAGGTACGCCGAAGCGGCGCCGGCGCCGAGCGCCACCTCGACCAGTCGGACCGAGTTGGAGGAGTTGCGGGAGCCCACGACCAGCACGACTCCGGCCCCCTCGGAGATCTGCTTCACCGCCACCTGGCGGTTCTGCGTCGCATAGCAGATGTCGGCCGACGGCGGTCCCGCCAGCAACGGGAAGCGCGTACGTAGAGCATCGACCGTCACGTTGGTCTCATCGACCGACAGGGTCGTCTGGGACAGGTAGGCGACCTTGGACGGGTCGCGGACGGCGACCGTCGCGGCTTCCTCCACCCCGTCGACGAGGTGGATGTTGTCGGGCGCCTGGCCGGTCGTCCCGACGACCTCCTCGTGCCCCTCGTGCCCGATCAGCACGATGTCGTAGTCGTCGGCGGCGAACCGGCGCGCCTCGAGGTGCACCTTGGTGACCAGCGGACAGGTCGCGTCGATCGTCTTCAGCGACCGGGCGGCCGCCTCCTCGTGGACGACGGGCGCGACGCCGTGTGCGCTGAACACGACGATGGCGCCCTCGGGCACCTCGTCGGTCTCCTCGACGAACACGGCACCCTTGCCCTCGAGCGCCTTGACCACGTGCAGGTTGTGGACGATCTGTTTGCGGACGTAGACGGGCGCGCCGTACAGCTCGAGGGCTTTCTCGACCGTGATGACCGCACGGTCGACGCCGGCGCAGTAGCCGCGGGGCTTCGCGACGAGCACCCGCTTGGCGGTGGTCTCGGTGGCGGGGTCCATGCTTGACATCGTACGTGGGCGGGTGTGTGGCAGGCCTGTCCGCGGGGAGACCTTCCCCACGCCACCCGCACCCCTTTTCTGGAGGACCACGCCGTGCCCACGACCCTTCCCACGCCTGTCGCCGCCGCGCTGGGCATCGTCCCTGCCGTTCTCGACAACGCGCGAAAGCTCCCGGGCAAGGCCGTCCAGATCCCGGTCCTCGCCGTCAGCGGCGCCCTGACCGCGCTCGAGACGTGGCGCCGCGAGTACGACGAGCTCGCCCAGCGCGGCGAGCGCCTGGTGGGCCGGCTGCGCGGCACCTCCGTCGACGAGTTCGAAAACCGGATCGAAGACCTGATCGTGAAGACCCCGTTCGCGGCTACGTACGACGCCGCCGAGGACACCGTCGCCAAGGTGACCGAACTGCTGGACCGCGCGGCCACCCGCACCCCTCCCGTCAAGGCCACGGCCGTCCCCGTCACGGCCGTCCCCGCCACGCCGGTTCCCGTCACGGCCGTCCCCGTCACGGCCGTCCCCGCCACGCCGGTCCCCGCCACGGCCGCCCCCGCCACGCCGGTCCCCGCCACGCCGGTCCCCGTCGAGACGGCTGCCACCCCGGACGTCGTCGAGGTCGTCGAGGCAGTGACCGCCGCCGTCGCCGCCAGCCCCGACGCTGCTCCCGTGACGTCGCACGACGAGCTGCCGCTGGCCGACTACGACCACATGACCCTCGGCGCCTTGCGCGGCCGACTCAGGGCCCTGTCGGTGACGGACCTGGTGCGCGTCCGCGACTACGAGAAGGCGCACGCGCACCGACTGCCCGTCGTGACGCTGCTCGACAACCGGATCGCAAAGCTCGCCACCGAAGCCGCAGCCGGCCCCGGGCAGACGCCGGCCACACAGACACCTTCCGCCCCCGCGTCTGCCCCCGCCGTCGAGAGCCCAGCCGTCGAGAGCCCGGCCGCGGCAAAGAACGCTCCGACAAAGAACGCTCCGGCAAAGAACGCTCCGACAAAGAACGCTCAGGCAAAGAAGGCTCCGACACAGAAGACTCCGGGGAACAAGGCCCTGGCAAAGAAGGCGTCCGCCGACAAGAAGGCCCATGAAAAGGCCACGGAGAAGGCCACCAAGAAAGCCACCAAGAAGGACGCTCCCGAGGGGGCCGTTGCCGAGAGGACTGTTCCCGAGCGGGCTGTCGCGCAGACCGCGACGCCCACTGTCTGAGCCTTCGCTACGGTGCCCTGATGGCCCAACCGAGCACGCCCGAGGCGCCCTTGCCGGTCCGCACCGTCGCCCGGTTGATCGGTGAGTGGGTCAGCCGGCTGGGACGGGTCTGGGTCGAAGGCCAGGTCACCCAGATCGGTGGCCGGGGCGCGACGGCGTTCCTAACCCTGCGCGACCCTGTCGCCGACGTCTCGCTCAGCGTCACCTGCGCCCGGTCGGTCGCGGAGCAGGTCAACGTCGAAGAGGGCGCTCGGGTGGTGATCCACGCCAAGCCCGACTTCTACCTCGGGCGCGGAACCCTGAGCCTGTCGGCAACCGAGATCCGGGCGGTCGGGGTCGGCGAGCTGCTGGCCCGGATCGAGCGGCTCAAGGTGCTCCTGGCACAGGAGGGGCTGTTCGACCAGGGCCGCAAGCGACCGCTCCCGTTCCTGCCCGGTGTCGTCGGCCTGATCACGGGGCGGGCATCGGCCGCCGAGCGGGACGTGCTGGAGAACGCCAGGCGGCGCTGGCCCGCGGTGCGGTTCGAGCTCCGCAACGTCGCGGTCCAGGGCTACCTGGCCGTCGAGCAGTGCGTCGGGGCCGTCAGGGACCTCGACGGCAAGGTCGACGTGATTGTCATCGCGCGTGGCGGCGGCAGTGTCGAGGACCTGCTGCCGTTCAGCGACGAGGCCCTGCTCCGAGCCGTCTCCAGCTGCCGGACCCCGGTCGTCAGCGCCATCGGCCATGAGCCCGACAGCCCGCTGCTCGACCTGGTCGCCGACGTCCGCTGCTCCACCCCGACCGACGCCGGCAAGCGCGTCGTACCCGATGTGCGCGAGGAGTCGCAACGGGTCTCGATGCTCCGGGACCGAGCCCGGCGGGTCCTCCTTGGGACGGTGGACCGCGAGCATCACCGACTGCAGCAGGCCCTCTCGCGGCCAGTCCTGGCAGAGCCCATGACGCTGGTCTCCGAACGCAGACGTGACGTAGAAGACCTACAGGAGAGGGGATCTCGGGCGATCACGTCGCTGCTCGACCGGGCCCAGGAGAACCTGACACACACGCTGGCGAGGGTCGTGGCGCTCAGCCCGCAGGCGACACTCGACCGAGGCTACGCCGTCGTGCAGACCCCCGACGGAACTGTTGTCAGGGACGCGGAGGATGCGCTGCTCGGTGCGGTCCTGACGGTCAGGCTCGCCAAGGGCGAGCTCCGAGTGCAGGTGGGCTGAGCGCTACTTGCTGGGGTGCGGCACGTTGCAGTTCTTGATCTTGGGGTTGGCGCCCAGGTAGTTCAAGGGGCCCGCGATGATGGTCACGGCGATCGTGCCGGCCTTCGCGCAGCTGTCGGCTCCGCTCTTGAAATAGTCGCGCTGGGCGCACGCGAAGATCCCGATGACGAGCCAGACGACAAGGACGAGCGAGCCGATTCTCATGGCCAACCTCTGCCCAGCGCCAGCGCTCGCAACCGTCAGGCGGTCATGCCCGGACGGTTGCCGGGTGCGGTCCAGGCCATCGTCGCGCCACCGAGAACCCGGAAACCGAAGGACGCGTACAGCGGCTGCCCGTCCGGGGTCGCCCGAAGGTCGACCCGCACGACACCCTGATCGGCAAACCACGCCATCAGCGCCACGAACACCAGCCGACCGTAGCCCCGCCGCCGCGACGCCGGGTCGGTGCTCATCGACGCGATGTGCCCGCGTCGGGCGTCCACCTGGTACGGCGAGGGCAGGTGCTCCTCGACCCACCCCGCACCCCCACTCACGACGACGCTGTCCTCGACCACGACGAACGCGACGAAGTCCGGAGTCGTCAGCCGACGCGTGAACGCGGCCACGCAGACGGCGTACCAAGCGTCGTCGAGCAGGTCACCCATGGCCTGGTGCATGTAGCCGCGCAGGCGGGTGAGGTCCTCGGCGTCGGCGGGCGTCGCGCGCCGTAGGGTGGCCACGTGAATGATCCTGCCAGCCCGTCGTCCCCGTCGTACGAGGCCGCCCGGGACGAGCTGACCGAGGTGGTCCGCAAGCTCGAGGCCGGGGGCGTGACCCTCGAGGAGTCACTCGCGCTCTGGGAGAGAGGCGAGACGCTCGCGAAGGTGTGCCAGGGCTGGCTCGACGGGGCAAAGGAGCGCCTTGACGCCGCCCTCGCCGACCGCCAGTCCTGAATCTGGTCAGGAGGTCAGCGGACGGTTGCCGCGAGCTGCTCGAGCTCGTCCTGCGAGGCCTGCGCCCGCACACCGCCGACGAGGACGGTCACGTCACCGACGGTGCGCACCAGCGACTCGTGCCCGTCGGCGGAGACGAAGTCTCGCCACGGGACGGCCCCGACGTTGACGGTCCCGATCTGCCTGGCCTTGCCGGTGGCGACGTCGAGGAACGTCGTACCGCGGGCTCCGGAGAACTCGAGGTAATGATCGCCGACGACGTAGCCCACCCGAACGACGCCGCCCTCGTAGGCCCGGACGTTGACGACCCAGCCCGCCGGGGTGGTGGGGACCGGACCGTGGGTGTCGGTGGCGAAGTCGGACAGTGCGGAGGTCGGGTCGGTCGGCCGGATCCGCTTGCTGTCGCCGGGCGAGGCCTGCCCGAAGAACCACAGCGGGATTACCAGCAGGAAGACGACGGCCAGCGAGCGCACCATGTCGAGGGCGCTCTCACGGCCGCGCTTCTTCTTCCCGGTGGGGACCGGCGGGGCTTCGACGACGGACACCCCACCAGTGTGGGTCATTGCGCGGCGGCCTGCATGGCGTCGAGGCAGGCGAAGCCCTCGTCGAGGCTGTTGTAGAAGTGCAGCGACACCCGGATGCCGACTCCTGGGCGGTGGTCGACCACGAAACCCTGGGCGTGCAGGGCATCGTGGATCCGCTGGCTGTCGCCCGGCCCGCGGCCCGGGTCGATGGTGACGTGACCGCCGCGCCGTGCGGGGTCGAGCGGCGAGCGGACCGTGAAGCCGCGTTCCAGAGCGGACTCCAGCAACGGCTGGGTCATCGACACCGAGCGCTCGCGGATGCGCTGCATGCCGATCGAAGCCAGCGCCTCATAGGCGGGCGCGGCGGCGTAGTGCGCGGGTACGCCGGGCGTCCCGCCGGCGAAGCGGGCGACCCCGTCGGCGAAGTGGTTGTCCGGGTCGAAGTCGAACGGCCGCGCCTGACCGAACCAGCCGGTCGTCACGGGCTCCAGCTCCAGACCAGGGCGGACATACATCCAGCCGTTGCCGGGGCCACCGGACAGGTACTTCACCGACCCGCCCAGGTAGACGTCGGCCCCGAGCGCGACCACGTCGACCGGGACGGTCCCGGCGGCCTGGTAACCGTCGATGACGGCCAGCGCGCCGACCTCGTGGGCACGGTCGATGAGCGGCTGCACGTCGTTGAGGGTGGAGGTGCGGAACAGCACGTGCGAGCACTCCACGAACTGGGTGCGTTCGTCGATGGCGGCCAGCATCGCGTCGAGGTCCAGCTCGATGCCCGCCCCCGGTACGACGACGGCCTCGCCACCGAGTCGCTCGATCTGCGACCAGGTGTTGAGCGAGCCCGGCCACTCCAGGGACGACGTCACGACCCGGTTGCGCGGGCCACGCCAGTCGACGCAGCTGATGACATCACCCAGCAGGTCCGCGACGTTCTGCCGCATGACGGTCGTCCCGGCTGGGGCGCCGATCAGGGAGCCGACGAGGTCACCGACCCGCCGGACCTCCGGCTCCCACTGCTCCCAAGCCACGACCCCGTCGGTCGCCCACAGCTCGGCGAAGCTCGCCAGCCGTCCCGGCGTACCGGCGTGCATGGCTCCGAGCGTGTGGCTGGCCAGGTAGGTCTTGCGGGCAAGGACGGGATAGTCGCTGCGTCGGCTGAGCAGGTCGTCGTGAAGCGGGGCGGTGGTGGTCATGGGCGTCCAATCCTGGCGATGAGCTCGAGCACGTGGGAAGCGAGCAGGCGGGAGGACTCCTCGTCCTCGGCGACCGCCACCTCGTGGCCCGCCTCGCTGATGATGGTGGTCAGGACGAGGACCAGGGCCTCGTTCCACGGGTCCTCGGTGTCGGCGCCCAGCAGGGTCGCGTTGCGCCGGGTCCACTCGCGGTAGCGGCGCCGACCGAGCAGCTCGAACCCCGGGGGTCCGCCGCCGGCCAGGAACATCCGGGCCAGGTCCCGCTCGGCCCAGCAGCCCTGGAGGTAGGACTCGCCGCCGACAAGGAACAGCGCGAGGGGGTCGCGCTCTCCCGCGGCCCGGGCAGCTCGTACGGCCTGGGCGGACCGGGCCTCCTGCCCGCCCTGGTAGTCGTCGAACAGCGCGAGGTAGAGCTCGGACTTGCCGCCAAAGTGGTGGTAGAGACTGCCGACGGACGCACCCGCCCTGCCGACCACCTCCGCGATGGAAGCCTCCGCGAAACCCGACTGCGCGAAGACCTCACGGGCCGCGGCGAGCAGCGCCGACCGGGTCGTGGCGGCCCTGCTCGACACGGCCGGGCCGCTCATGCCGAGCGCTCGCTGAACGGGATCCGGCGATGGCTCGTCACGTCGCCGATGTCGGACCACTCGTTGGCGCCGAGTCGGGCCACGGGCCGCAGGAGCGAGATCTCCGGTCGGCCGTCGCGCAGGACGGCTTCGGACACGACGAGGTGCACGACCTGCCCGAAGACCACGGTGCAGTCGCCGAACGACTTCGTGTCGACGAGCCGGCACTCCATCGCGACCGGTGACTCGGCGACGCGCGACGGCGCGACCCGCAGCGACGGCTCCCGGGTCAACCCGACCTCGTCGTACTCGCTGACCGTGTCAGGGAAGTCGGTCCCGGTGAGGTTGACCTGGTCGCGGAGGTCCTCGGTGCACACGCTGACGACGAACTCACCGGTGTCGAGGATGTTGCGCAGCGAGTCCTTGCTTCCCACGGAGGTGAAGCTGATCACGGGTGGGTCGATGCCCGCGATCGTGAAGAACGAGTGCGGCGCGAGGTTGTCCACCCCGGACGTGGAGCGCGTCGAGACCCAGGCGATCGGGCGCGGTACGACCACGCTGGTCAGCCAGGGGTAGATCCCGGCACCGAGCTCGGCCGGGTCGAGGTCCACGCGCTTCATTCCATCACCCTCTCAGACCCGGTACGCCGGCAGCCCACCCTTCCCTCATTGAGCCGCATCTGCGGTTCACGAGGGTCTATGCTGCCGCACATGCACCTGTTCCGACTCTCAGCAGCCGCACAGCTCTTGGGGGTCAGCAACGACACGTTGCGTCGCTGGGCCGATGCCGGGCGGCTGGCGACCACCGAAGACGACGACGGACGACGCGTCGTCGAGGGCTCCGTCCTCGCAGCCTTCGCCGTCGCCCTGGCCGGCGACCCGGGCGGACCGGAGGCGACGAGCGCCCGTAACGCCTTCGACGGCATCGTCACGCGGGTCCTGCGCGGTGACGTGGTCTCCCAGGTCGAGGTGCAGTCCGGTCGCCACCGGCTGGTCTCACTCATGACCACCGAGTCCGTCGACGACCTCGGGCTGGCCCCAGGGGTCCCCGCCCGCGCGTCCGTCAAGTCCACCCACGTCGTCGTGGAGCTCTCATGAACCGTCGCTCGTCCCTACTCGCCCTCACCCTGGCCACCGTGCTCGCAGGGTGCGGGTCTGGCTCCTCCACGAGCCCCACCGTCCCGACGAAGCGGACGATCACCGTCTTCGCCGCCGCGTCGCTGACGAAGGCGTTCACCGCAGAAGGCATCTCCTTCGAGACCAGCCACCCAGGGCTGCGCGTGAGCTTCTCCTTCGCCGGCTCGCCGACGCTGGTGGCGCAGATCAAGCAGGGCGCTCCGGCGTCGGTACTCGCCACCGCCGACCTCGCCTCGATCGGCCAGGTCAAGGACAAGCTGTCCGCCGAGCCTGTCGTCTTCGCCCATAACCAGCTCGCGATCGTCACGGCCAAGGGCAACCCGCTGAAGATCACCTCCCTCGCGGGGCTCGCGAAGCCGGGGCTGAAGGTCGTGCTCGCCGGCCCGACGGTTCCTGTGGGCAAGGCCGCCGCCAAGGCCCTCAAGGCGGCGCACGTCACGGTCACCCCGGTGTCGCTCGAGGACGCAGTCACAGGTGTTGTCACCAAGGTCCGGCTCGGTGAGGCCGACGCCGGAATCGCCTATGTCACAGATCTTGTCGGCTCGGACGTCGGCGGCGTCGCCCTTCCGGGTACGACGACCTCGCTGGCCATCGGCGCCGTGAGGGGCATCAGCGCCCCCGATGACGCCGACGCCTTCATCGGCTACGTGCAGAGCGCCGAAGGTCAGAAGGTCCTGATGTCCTACGGCTTCACATGATGCCCTGGTGAAGGCGCCCCAGGGAGCTGCGGCGCGGCCACCGCTGCTGCTGGTCCTCCCCGCCGTCGCCGGCGCCGCGCTGCTGCTCATCCCGCTCGCGGCTCTGCTCACGCGCACCCCGTGGGGCCGTCTGTCGGACCTGCTCGTCCGCGCCGACGTGCAGCAGGCGCTGTGGCTGTCGCTGCGCTGCGCCGTCGCAGCCACAGCCCTGTCGCTGCTGCTCGGGGTGCCCCTGGCCTGGGTGCTGGCGCGCACCCGCCTGCCCGGTCGGCGGGTCCTTCGGGGCCTGGTCACCGTTCCGCTCGTCCTGCCTCCCGTCGTCGGGGGGGTCGCCCTGCTGCTCGCATTCGGTCGGCGCGGAGTCCTCGGACCGCTGCTCGTCGAGGCCGGCGCCGTTCCCGCCTTCACCTTGTGGGGGGTGGTGCTCGCGGAGTCCTTCGTCGCCCTGCCCTTCCTGGTGCTCACGGTCGAAGGAGCCCTGGCGGCCCTGTCGCTGGCCTCCGAGGAGGTCGCGGGGACCTTGGGCGCGCGACCCAGCCGGGTCTTCTTCACGGTCACGCTGCCGACGATCGCACCGTCGGTGGCGGCCGGCGCCGTCCTGTCCGGGGCCCGGGCGCTCGGGGAGTTCGGGGCGACCATCACCTTTGCGGGAAGCCTGCCCGGACGCACCCAGACCGTGCCGCTGAGCGTCTACGCCCTGCTCCAGGACGACCCCCCGGCGGCCTACGCGCTGTCGGCGGTCCTGCTGGCAGTCAGCGTCATCCTCGTGCTGAGCCTGCGCCCACGGCTGCGATGAAAGCCTCCATCAGCTCGACCCTGGTCCGTGCCGACCTGGTCGCCGAGCCCGGGCAGGTCGTCGCCGTCGTCGGCCCCAACGGAGCCGGCAAGACCTCCCTGCTCCGTGCGCTCGCCGGCCTGCTGCCCTCCACCGGGACCGTGGAGCTGGCCGGCCGGGACGTGAGCGCACTGCCACTGCACGAACGCGGTGTCGGCTGGGTGCCGCAGGCCCCGTCGCTGTTCGCGCACCTGTCGGCCCGCGACAACGCCGCCTTCGCGCTGCGGGCACGAGGCCTGTCGCGGCGGGCCGCGCGGAAGGCGGCTGACGAGTGGTTGAGCCGCCTGGGCATCGGCCATCTCGGCGACTCCCGCCCCGGTGCGCTGTCCGGCGGCCAGGTCGCCCGGGTCGCCCTGGCGCGGGCCCTGGTGGCCAACCCCGCGCTCGTGCTGCTCGACGAGCCGCTCGCCGCCCTCGACACGGCCACCAGGGACGACGTACGCCGGCTGCTGCGCAGCACCCTCGCAGGCGGCCGCGCCTCCGTGCTGGTCGTCACCCACGACCCGGTCGACGTGGTGGCCCTGGCCGACAGCGTGCTCGTCCTGGAGGACGGGGTCGTCATGCAGCACGCCTCGCCGGCAGAGGTCGCGGTCCGGCCACGCAGTGCCTGGGTGGCCGGCCTGCTCGGCCAGAACGCCTGGCGCGGCATCGCGGACGAGACCGGCCTGCGGACTGCATCTCTCGGGTCGACTGGGGACCTTGCTGGGCACGTGCCCGGGCACATCGCGGCCGCCGAGACCCTGCCGGCGGGGACGCCGGCGCTGGCCCTGTGCGAGCCCGCAGCGGTCACCCTGCATCGGATGCGCCCGAGCGGTTCGGCCCGCAACGTGCTGGCCGGTCAGGTCGGGGAGCTCCGCTCCCTGGGCGGACGCGTGCGGGTCGTCGTACAGAGTGATCCGCCGGTGACCGCCGAGGTGACCGTAGGGGCTGCGACCGAGCTCGGGCTCGCCGACGGCGGACTGGTGTGGGCCGCCGTGAAGGCCACCGAGGTCCGCCTTGTCGCGTTGTGACCGATGCGACGTGACTAGGCTCGGGTGATGAACCAGCCGATGAGTCCCGACGTTCCTCAGGCCCTGTCGGTGGCGCGTGAGGCGCCCGACAGGAACATCTCCCTCGAGCTGGTCCGCGTCACGGAGGCCGCCGCCATGGCCGCCGGCCGGTGGGTCGGTCGCGGCGACAAGAACGGCGGCGACGGCGCGGCCGTCGACGCGATGCGCCAGCTGATCCACACGGTCAGCATGAAAGGCGTCGTCGTCATCGGCGAGGGCGAGAAGGACCACGCGCCGATGCTCTACAACGGCGAGGAGGTCGGTAGCGGTGAGGGCCCCGACTGCGACGTCGCCGTCGACCCGATCGACGGCACCACCCTGATGGCCAAGGGCATGCCGAACGCGATCGCCGTCATGGCGGTCGCCGAGCGCGGCACGATGTACGACCCGTCTGCGGTCTTCTACATGGAGAAGCTCGTCACCGGTCCGGACGCCGCCGACTCGGTCGACATCACGGCGCCGGTCGCCCACAACATCAAGGCGGTCGCCAAGGCCAAGGGCGCCGCGGTCGAGGACGTGACGGTCTGCATCCTCGACCGGCCCCGCCATGAAGACCTGGTGCGCGCCGTGCGCGACGCCGGTGCTCGCATCACGTTCATCTCCGACGGCGACGTCGCCGGCGCGGTGATGGCCTGCACCGAAGGGACCGGCATCGACCTGCTGCTCGGAATCGGCGGCACGCCCGAGGGCATCATCACGGCCTGCGCCGTGAAGTGCCTCGGTGGCGTGATCCAGGCGAAGCTGTGGCCGCAGAAAAAGAGCGAGTTCGTCAACGCCGCCGCCGCCGGCCTCGACCTGGACCAGGTGCTGTCCACCGATGACCTGGTGCGCAGCGACAACGTCTTCTTCGTCGCGACCGGCATCACCGACGGGGAGCTCGTCCGCGGCGTGCGTTACCGCGGTGGCGGTGCGTCGACGGAGTCCCTCGTCATGCGCTCCAAGTCCGGCACCATCAGGCGGGTCATCTCCGAGCACCGGCTGTCGAAACTCTCGGCCTACTCCTCGATCGACTTCGAGCACGCCGGCCGCTGATGCGGATCGCAACCTGGAACGTCAACTCCATCGGCGCCCGGCTGCCCCGCTTCCTGGAGTGGTTGGATTCGGCCTCGCCTGACGTCGTCGCCGTGCAGGAGACCAAGACGGCGACCTTCCCCACGACCGACGTGACCGCTTTGGGATACGACGTCGCGCACGCAGGCGACGGGCGATGGAACGGCGTCGCCATCCTGTCCCGGGTGGGGCTCGACGACGTCTCGACATCGCTCGAGGGGCACCCCGAGCCACGCCTGGTCAGCGCCCAGTGCGGTCCCCTGCACGCGACGAGCATCTACGTACCCAACGGACGGAGCCTCGACGACCCGCACTACACCTACAAGCTGGCGTGGTTCGCCTCCCTGCGCGAACGCCTGAGCGCGTTCGACCCGGCTCAGCCGCTCGTGGTCATGGGTGACCTCAACGTCGCCCGGACCGACGACGACGTCTGGGACATCGGTGCCTTCACCGACTCCACCCACGTCACGCCCGCGGAGCGGGCTGCCGTCGACGCCCTGGTCGCCTGGGGGCTGGTCGACGTCATCCCTCGGCCGGGCAAGGGTGACCGCCCGTTCACGTACTGGGACTACCGCGCGGGCATGTTCCACAAGGACCTCGGGATGCGCATCGACTACGTCCTCGCCACCCCAGCTGTCGTGGTGCGAGATGCCTACGTCGACCGCGAGGCTCGAAAAGGCAAGGGATCCAGCGACCACGCACCGGTGGTCGTCGACGTCGACCTGTAGGAGGCTCCACCCATGCCCCACGTCCACGACGCCACCGATGCCGCCTGCGACGCCGCTCACGGCGACGTGACCCTGCCCGCGGACACCCGCCAGCTGGTCCTCGTCTTCGACTCCCCCGTGGCCCGCGAGATCGAGGTGCTGGCCGATCGGCTGGGCTGGCCCGTCACTATCACTGACCCGGCGACAGGCGACGGACTACCTCCCCTTGACGCCGGATCGGACGTGGTCGTCTGCGACCACGGACGGCCGGAGCTCGGGGACGTGCTGGTCGACGTGCTCGCCGTACCGACCCGGTGGGTGGGGGTGATGGGGAGCCTGCGGCACACGGCGCCGCACGTCGAGGCGCTCCGCACCCGAGGGGTGCCCGAGCATGACATCGCCCGGGTGCATCGGCCGATCGGCCTCGACATCGGCTCGCACACCCCGGCCGAGATCGCCATCTCCACCGTGGCGGGCCTGCTCGCAGACCGCAACGGCCGCGCCGGCGGGGCCTTTCCTACCGCCGACTGAGGCGACCAGCTATGCCCGCCCGGCAGCGGCTCTCTGTGCCGACGCGACGGCGACGGCCAGCCCCGCCCCCGGTTCCAGTCCGTCCGGGTCCCATCGCGCCTGAGCGATTCCGGCGTAGGGGTTGAGGCGCCCCCAACGGGCCAGCTCGCGCTCGAGCCACGGCGGCGCGCTGACGGTCATGCTCCCGTCGAACTGCGCGTCGCCGATGGTGAGCGTTCCTGCATACCAGCGGATCAGCGCCTCAGTTCGGGTGGTCACGATGCCGTCCTCGATGAGCCCGTGCGGCTCGACGCAGACCTCGCAGCCGGTCCGGTCGGCGACGAGCCAGAAGCGGTCGTACGTCCGTGCATCGGAAACCTCGAAGCGGACGACCACCCGAGGCCTCGGTAGCGAACCCGGCTCGATGAGACGGGCGATCGTCCACAGCGCCAGGTAGGGGTTCTGGTCTCCCGCCTGCACCTCCCGCCACCTGGCGCCCCACGCTCCGAGAATCAGGCAGACCTCCGCCAGCTCCTGCCCCATCGCCGTCAGCTCGTACGACGTCGCGTGGCCCTCCCGCGTCAGCTCGACGACGCCCTCCTGCTGGAGGGTGTGCAGCCGGCGCGAGAGCACGCTGCGCGGCATCCCCGGAGCGCCGTCGAGGATCTCGCCGAAGTGCCGACAACCCAGGTGCAGGTTCCGGATGACGATCGGCGTCCAGCGCTCGGCGAAGATCTCCGCGGCGAGCGCGATCGGGCAGTACTGGCCGTAGCCATGCATGCCCGTCACTTTCCACCCTCCACCTGCTTCTGGGTACCCCCGGAAGGCACATCAGGTGGGTCCAGTTCTCGGACTAGCCACCACCATCCCCGCGTCGTTCGATGCGCCCGAGGTCGGAGGCACCGACCTCGAGGGAAGTTCTCATGAAACCCATCCGAGTCAGGGCAGGGTACGTCGTCGCCACCACCCTTCTCGCCTCCACGCTCACCACCGCGACCCAGGTCCCGTCAGCAGTCGCGGTCGAGGATCGTTCGGCCGGTGCCGCCGCGGTCCGCCACTGGAATGCGGTCGCCGTGACCACGCTCGTCACGGCCACGACCCCGATCCCCGAGCAGCCGCTGCACCTCGCGGCTGTCCAGCGCGCCGTGTACGACGCAGTCCTCGCCACCGAGTCACACGCCCACCACCCGTCGTTGGTCGCCGCCGTCGGGAGCGCGGCGCACACGGTCCTGATCGCGGAGTTCCCCGCGCAGGCGGCGCGTCTCGACCAAGAACTCGCCACCGCCCTCGTCGGCGCACCGGAGGGCCGGGCCCTGGCGACTGGCCTCGCCCTCGGGCACGCCGCCGCCGAGGCAGCGCTTCAGGAGCGCGCCGGCGATGGACGCGGAGGAACAGTCCTACCTGTCCCGGCTCAGGGGCCCGGGGTGTGGAGGCCCACGCCACCAAACCTCGCGGGTGCAGTGTCGTGGCTGGGCAGTGTCCGGCCATTCGTGTTGAGCTCCGCCGCTCAGCTGCGCCCGGCCGGTCCGCCAGCCCTGGACAGTGCGACCTGGGCGCGTGACTACAACGAGACGCGCCTGCTCGGCTCCGCAACCTCGACGACCCGCACGGCCGCGCAGACCGAGGTCGCCCGCTTCTGGGCAGATCCGCCGTACGTGCAGAACCAGCGAGCGCTGCGGACCTACACGCAGAGCTCCGGGATGGGCGCCCGACGTACCGCGCGGCTGTTCGCCCTTGCCGACACGGCTGCCGCCGACGCGTTGATCGCGTGCTGGGACGCCAAGTACCACTACTCGTTCTGGCGGCCCTTCAGCGCCATCCCCCTCGGCGCGACCGACAACAATCCAGCAACGCCCGCTGACGCCTCTTGGGTGCCGCTGCTCCCGACCCCCAACCACCCCGAGTACCCGAGCGCGCACAGCTGCGGCACGACTGCCTTCGCAACCGTGGTCGCTGCCCTGGCCCCTGGGCACCGGCTGGACCTCACCCTTGACAGCACCACCACGGGCACTGCCCACCGCTTCACGTCGGTGCGTGCGCTCATCTACGAGGTCGCCAACGCCCGGGTGTGGGGCGGGATCCACTGGCGCTTCTCCACCGACGCGGGCAGCCGCATCGGGCGTGCCGTGGCCGCCCTGGTCCTCAGGAAGTCGCACGCCGACGACGACGACTGACGTCTCGCGGCGTGGAGATGACCGTCCACCCTCTCTGGCGCAAATCCACACGGCCAGGGCCGTGTGGATTGCACCAGTGGGCGTAACTCGGGCTAGGCGAGCAGCTTCCTCAGCGTGGCAGGGGTTCTGGCCGTGCAGCCGACCCCGAGGAGCTTCTCGATGCGGGCGTTGGTGAGTTTGGAGTTGTGCAGCCCGTCGCGATAGCCGAGGTACAGCACCTGGTCGTTGCCGGCGGTCGTCACGTCCGGCCACGACATGTCCAGGAACTCGAGCAGGGCTGCGGGCCGCGGACGGTCGAACAGCACTCCGACGACGACATAGCCCGGTAGGTCGGGAAGCTCATCCAGGGCCTGCGCGATCTGCGCGCCGGTACGGACGCATGCCCGGATCGCCAGGCCGAGCCGTTCGACCAGGCCCTCCTCGACGTCGCCTGCGAGCACAGCGGCCGAACGTCGGGAGCTCTCGAACGTCGCGTTGCCACTGTTGAGGTAGGTCTTCACCTCGGTGTGGCCGAGGTCTTCCAGCAGCGTCTTCAAGTCCTTCATCGGGACCGTGTTGTTGCCTCCGACGTTGATGCCGCGCAGCAGCAGGACCCACCTCATGGCGTCAGCGTCGGAAGGGTGTCGCGCGGGCTCTGATGCCCGAGACCGTCAAGCAGGTCCACGACCGCCACCCGCATCTGCGCGACCACCACCTGCGCCGAGAGCGTCCGCGCACCGAGCGTGACCGGGTCGAGCTGCGCTGCGAGGGACACCAGGGACGAGATGCCATCACCCCCGGATGCGGCCAGGTCGAGGGCGTCGCGGAAGTCCTCGAGCAGGTCGGGCAGGGCCGACGGGAGGTGGTCGCCGGTGTCGAGTGCCACCACCACCCGGCGGATGAGTACGCGGACGTTGCCGGTGCCACGGTCGACGCCGACGAGCAGCCGCGAGAGCGCCTCCCACTCCTCGCGGCGGGTTTCCCGGAAAGGGGTGATCCGGGAGGTCTCACGACCGGTCGACAGTGCTCCCCTCCACCTTGCCAGGACCGGTTCGAGCATCCGACCTCGACCTAGGGCCTCCACGGCTTGCGAGCTGGAGCCGGTTCTGATCGCCAGCGCCGTTTCGCCGACCACCTCGGAAAGCTCCCTGAGGTAGGAGCAGCGCAGCCGGTGGACGGCCTTCCACGGGTCCGACGGGAGCAGCGCCGCCACAAGCAACGCGAGCGCGCCGCCGACGAGGGCATCCTGCCAGCGGTGCAGGCCGCCGTTCGGAGTCCGCGGCAGCGCCACGACGAACACGGCTTGAATCGCCGCCTGGGTGACCGCGAGTCCACCGCCGTTGATCGCCACCGCGGCCATCAAGGCCAGGAAGACGACGGCCCCGATCTGCCAGATCCCCTGACCGAAGGCACCCACCCACGCATCCCCGACGCCCACCCCGAGGGCGACGCCGGCCGACAGCTCCGCCGTACGGCGAAGGCGTCCGCCGGCGGTGAGGCCGAGGGACACCACCGCGGCGACCGAGGCGAAGAACGGCCGCTGGTGACCCAGGACCCGCGTCGAGAAGGCCCATGCACCGGCCGCCGCCAGTCCACACTGAGCGGCCGACCACGCCCCCGCGCGCACGCGGACGGCACTGTTGCTGACCGCACTCCGGAGCTCCACGCCCCCAAACCTAGACTCCGGGGTATGCCTGAGTTCGCCTACACCGACCTTCTCCCGACCGGCCCGGACGAGACGCCGTACCGGCTGCTCACCACCGAGGGCATCTCGGTCGTCTCCGGCGCCGGCCGCGAGTTCCTGCAGGTCTCCGGCAACGCCCTGTCCGTGCTGGCGAGCACTGCGATGCGCGACATTGCGCACCTGCTCCGGCCCGCGCACCTGACCCAGCTGCGGCGGATCCTCGACGACCCGGAGTCCAGCCCCAACGACCGTTTCGTCGCCCTCGACCTGCTCAAGAACGCCAACATCGCCGCGGGCGGTGTCCTCCCGATGTGCCAGGACACCGGGACCGCCATCGTCATGGGCAAGCGCGGCATGTCCGTGCTCACCGACGGCCACGACGAGGAGCACCTGTCGCGCGGGATCTACGACGCCTACACGACCCTCAACCTGCGCTACTCCCAGCTCGCCCCGCTCACCATGTGGGAGGAGAAGAACACCGGCAACAACCTGCCGGCGCAGATCGAGCTCTACGCCAGCGCGTATGACTCCTACGAGTTCCTGTTCATGGCCAAGGGCGGCGGCTCGGCCAACAAGAGCTACCTCTACCAGGAGACCAAGGCGGTCCTCAACGAGGCGTCCATGATGCGGTTCCTCGAGGAGAAGATCCGCTCGCTCGGTACGGCGGCCTGCCCGCCGTACCACTTGGCGATCGTCATCGGCGGCACGTCCGCCGAGTTCGCCCTCAAGACCGCGAAGTACGCCTCCGCCAAGTACCTCGACAACCTCCCCAGCTCCGGATCGCCTACCGGGCATGGGTTCCGAGACCTCGACCTCGAGCTCAGGGTGCACGAGCTCACCGCACGCCTCGGCATCGGGGCCCAGTTCGGCGGGAAGTACTTCTGCCACGATGTTCGGGTCGTACGCCTCCCCCGGCACGGCGCCTCGTGCCCCGTCGCGATCGCCGTATCGTGCTCCGCCGACCGACAGGCTCGCGGTCGCATCGACGCCCAGGGCGTGTGGCTGGAGCAGCTCGAGACGGAACCGGCTCACTACCTGCCGGAGGTCGAGGAGATCGCCGGCGACGTCGTCCGGATCGACCTGTCACGGCCGATGACGGAGATCCGGTCGGTGCTGTCGACGCTGCCGGTCAAGACTCGCCTGTCCCTCACCGGCCCGCTCGTCGTCGCGCGCGACATCGCCCACGCCAAGATCGCGGAGCTGCTCGAAGCGGGCCAGCCGATGCCGGCGTACCTGAAGGACATGGCCGTCTACTACGCGGGCCCTGCGAAGACGCCGCCGGGCATGGCGTCGGGGTCCTTCGGTCCGACGACCGCAGGCCGGATGGACTCCTACGTCGACCGGTTCCAGGCCGCGGGCGGCTCCCTCGTGATGCTGGCCAAGGGAAACCGCTCCAAGCTGGTCACCGATGCCTGCCACAAGTACGGCGGCTTCTACCTGGGGTCGATCGGTGGTGCCGCCGCACGACTCGCGCAGGACTGCATCAAGAAGGTCGAGGTGCTGGAGTACCCCGAGCTGGGGATGGAGGCGGTCTGGAGGATCGAGGTCGAGGACTTCCCCGCGTTCGTCGTCGTCGACGACAAGGGGAACGACTTCTTCACCTCCCCCGCCAAGGCGGACGCCGGACCGATGCCCGTCGCCATCACCACCGGGCCTTCCTAGGCGACCTTGAGCTGGGGGAGGGCGGTCGCCGAAGGCGGTGCCGCGAGCACCGTCACGACGGTCACGTTCGAACGCTGAGCGGGCACGCGGGCGGTCGGCACCGGCTCCTCGGACGTCGCGGCGGCCAGCTCGGACGCGGGCAGCGGCTCGGCGGGCAACGCCTCGGCGGGCAGCGGCTCGGCGGGCAGCGCCTCGTTCAGATCCGGTTCGAACAGCAGGTCTCCCCCGAGTGGGTCAGCGACGACCGGCATCTCGGAAGCAACCGGCAGCTCCGGCGCGCCCGGTACGACGGTCGCGGCCGCGTCGAGCGCCGCCTGGGCCTGTGCGGTGGCCAGCACCTGCTTGGCGAGGGCGACCTCCTCCAGGGTGAGCCGCACCGGCGGACCGACCTCGGCTTCGGGCACCATGAGGCGCTCGGCGTAGGCGAGGTGCGAGAGCTCCAAGGCGGCCGCGAGCCGGTCGGAGACCTCGACCTCGACCTCCGGGTCGGCGGCCGCGAACAGCTCGTAGTCGGGCCAACGCGCGAGGGTCAGGTCGTACGCGAGGTCCTCGGCCTCGGTGGGCGGGACGTGCTCGACCCGGCCACAGACCAGGCAGGTGTAGGCAAGCGACTGGTCCTCGGGACCGCTGCCGTCCCACCATGACCGCAGGCCTCGAGAGCCACGGACGGTCAGCAGGAGAGGTCGCTCCTCAGGGCAGTCGGCGCAGAAGCCGAGCCAGGAGGCGAGCGGCGTGAACGTGATGCGGGACATCAGCAGCTCCGGGAGAAGACGTCGAGCGCCCGGAACGTCTCTGCGTACCGAAGCAGGGCCAGGACGTCGAGCAAGGGCTCGAGCAGGAACAGATCGAGGTTGCTGAACGGGGAGCGGCTGCGCACGGCGAGGTGCTCGTTGGTGCCGGGAACCTGGAGCACCACCAGGTGGTCGTTGAGGACGGTCGCGGGGCGGGTGCACTCAGACAGCCGAGCCACCACCTCGGGGGCCCAGTCCTGTTCGCCGAACGCGGCGATGACGGGGGACGCGTTGAGCGCGTCGAGCAGCAGGATGTCGCCGTTCACCGTGCGGGCCGCCTCGGCCAGGACGAGGGTCCGGACTGTGGCTTCGGATTGCCCCTCGGCCACCTGCGACACCAGGACGCTGAACCGGCGCTGGGCGAGCAGCAGCAGCCGGGCGAAGTCGGAGCCGGCAGTGCTCCGGGCGCCATCTAGGGGCGAGCTCGCGTTGTACCGCTGTGCAGTGAGGGCGGATCCGTGTTGCGGGAGGGTCATCGCCAGGGCTCCTAGAGGTGGTCGTAGCGAGGTCATCGGCCGGACCGGCGCTCCGCCGCACCCACCCCGCAGACCGTCTTGCCGGTCCAGGTTCACTGGTCCGCGTGACGCGAACGGCCGCGCGGCGTGCCGTCGACGTGCCAGGGCAGGATGACGTCATGGGCGACACGCGCACCGAGCACGACAGCATGGGCGAGATCGAAGTCCCGGCGGAGGCGCTGTGGCGCGCCCAGACCCAGCGCGCCGTGCAGAACTTCCCCGTCAGCGGGCTGCACGTCGAGCCGTCGCTCATCCGCGCCCTGGCAGCGGTCAAGGGCGCGGCGGCCCGCGCCAATGCCGTCCTCGGGGTTCTGACACCCGAGCAGGCACACGCGATCTCGGTGGCGGCGGCGGCGGTCGAGGCCGGGGAGCACGCCGATCAGTTTCCGGTCGACGTCTTCCAGACCGGCAGCGGCACCAGCACCAACATGAACCTGAACGAGGTCCTGGCGACCCTCAGCGACAGCCACCCCAACGACCACGTCAACGCGAGCCAGAGCAGCAACGACGTCTTCCCCTCGGCGCTCCACCTGGCGGCCGCCCGCGCCGTCGTGGAGGACCTGCAGCCCGCCCTGACCCACCTCGCCGAGTCTTTCGAGCGCAAGGCACTGCTGTACGTCGATGCCGTCAAGGCCGGCCGCACCCACCTGATGGACGCGACTCCGGTGACGCTCGGTCAGGAGCTCGGCGGTTACGCCGCCCAGTGCAGGTACGGCGTGGACAGACTCGCCGGCGTCCTTCCCCGCGTGGCCGAACTGCCGCTCGGCGGCACGGCTGTCGGTACCGGCCTCAACGCTCCGGCCGGCTTCGCGCAGCAGGTGATCGCGGACCTGCGCCAGCGCACCGGACTCCCCCTGACCGAAGCCCGCAACCACTTCGAGGCCCAGGGCTCCCGCGACTCCCTCGTCGAGCTGAGCGGGGTGTTGCGGACGATCGCCGTGGGCCTGACGAAGACGTGCAACGACCTCAGGTGGCTCAGCAGCGGACCGCTCACCGGACTCGCCGAGATCCACCTGCCCGACCTGCAACCGGGCTCAAGCATCATGCCGGGCAAGGTCAACCCGGTGGTGCCGGAGGCGGTGTGCCAGGTCGCCGCACAGGTCATCGGCAACGACGCGGCCGTCGCCTTTGCCGGGGCGGCGGGCACGCTCGAGCTCAACGTCATGCTGCCGGTGATCGGGCGCAACCTGCTGGAGTCCCTTCGGCTGTTGTCGAACGTGACGCGACTGCTTGCCGACCGCTGCGTCGACGGCCTGGAGGCAGACCTTCCGCGCATGCGCCGGTACGCCGAGAGCTCGCCGAGCATCGTGACGGCTCTGAACCGGTACCTGGGCTACGAGGAGGCGGCCGTGGTCGCGAAAGCAGCTGTGGCGCAGGGGAAGACGATCCGTGAGGTCGTCGATGAGCGGGGTTACGTCGAGCGCGGCCTGCTCACCCAGGAGCAACTGGAAGCCGCGCTCGACGTGCTGACGATGACTCGAGGACCGGGTCCCGGCTAGGACAGGCGGCGTCGGCCGAGCGCGAGCAGCAACCCTCCGGACAGCAGCAGGGCCAGGGCCCAGCGGCCGAGCAGCCCGGACAGGTCACCGGTGATGGGCAGCCCGCCGCCGCTGCTCACCGTCACGGGCGGCGAAAGGACGGGGTTGCCGCCGCCACCGCCGGTGAAGGTCCCGCACACCTTGACCGCCTGGCTGTCGGACTGTTCGGTCTCGACGATCGTCGCGATGTTGGTGTAGGTCGCGCAGCTCGAGTTGGCCGCCACCTTGGTGAGGCTGTAGCTGAAGGTCGCAGTCCCGTCGGCGTGGTCCGCGCTACCGAGGGTTACCGGGTGGGCCGGGTCGGTCTTGTCGTCCACGACCGTGATGCTCCGGTGGCCCTCACTGGCGACGGCGAGCACCGCCGGAGCGGTGACGGTCGTCGTACCGAGGGCTGTGGAGGCGAGGGTCGCGTCCCAGGTCACCGTGACCGTCACCGTGCCCGTCGTAGCCGGAGCGCCGGTGAAGGTGCAGCTGAACGGCAGCAGGACCTGCGAGCCCGCCGGGACCGACGCGCCGGTTCCACCACCGGCGGTGCAGACCGCACCACCCCCGAGGTCAGTCGTCAGGGCGACGTCCGCGACCACGGGCTCCCAGGCATTCGGGTTGGTCAGCGTGACCGTCCCGCTCAGGGCGTAGCCGCTGTCGCTCACACCGGCCGGGGCTGCCGTGACCGTGTAGCGGAAGGTCGCGACGGCGCCGTTCTCGAGGGTCACGGACGTCTGGTCGACGGTCTTGTCGAGCGTCCAGAGGTCGTCGCGCGCGAAGCTCCCCCCGGCCGTGACCGTGGCCGTCAGCGGAGCGCCGACGCAGACCGTCACGACCTTCGAGGCGGACTGCTCGGTCTCGCTGATGACCGCGGTGTTGGTGTAGTCCGTGCACTGCCCCAACGTGCCGGTCTGGTCGACGGTGTAGGTGAAGGTCTTCGCCCCGTCGCCGTAGGTCGCGGTACCGAGGGTTACCGGGTGGGCCGGGTCGGTCTTGTCGTCGACGACCGTGATGGTCTCGTCCGTCTTGCTACTGGGGACGAAGACGACGTCCGCGGTTCCGGTCGCAGTGCCGTGCGGGGTGGCGGCGCTGTCTTCGTCCCAGGTCGCGGTCGCCGTGTTGACGCCGTCCGCGGGCTTGCTTGCGAAGGTGCAGGCGTAGTCCAGGACCACGGTCGCGAGCGCGGCGACGCTGACGCCGGAGCCGCCTCCGACGGTGCACTGCGCACCGCCTCCGGAGTCGACGACATCGGTGATGTCAGCCGTGATGGCCTGCCAGTGGTTCGGGTTGGTCACCGTGATCTGACCGGTGACCGACCAGCCGTCGTCCGTCGTACCCGCCGGGGTGGCCGTCACCTGATAGCTGAAGCTGGCGGTGCCGCCGTCGGCGATCGTGAGGCGGGTCTGGTCGGCGTCCTTGGCGAGGTTCCACAGGAAGGTGCGATGATCGGTGGCAAGCGCCGTCTTCGTCACCGTCAGGTCGAGCCCGACGCAGACGGTCACGGTCTTCGCTGCCGACTGGCCGGTCTCGAGCAGGCTCGCGGTGTTGGTGTAGTCGGTGCACTCCCCAGCGACCCCGCTCTTGGTGAGCGAGTAGGTGAAAGTGTGCGGTCCGTCGGCGTGCTTCCAGGTGCCGAGCGTGACCGGGTTGGCCGGGTCCGTCCTGTCATCGACGACGGTGACGGAGGTGTGCGTCTCCCCCGTCACGGCGAAGGCGGCCGCGGCCGAGTCGGAGGCCGAGGTCGACGGGGTCGAGGCCGCGATCCAGGTCGCGGTGCCGGTGACGGTCCCGCCGGACGGGGTTGCGCTGAAGATGCAGGAATAAGGCAGGGAGATCTGCCCAGCGGCCGGTACGACGACAGCCGTGCCGCCGGTGACCGTGCAGACCGCGCCTCCACCCACCGTTGTGGCGGTGGTGACGTCAGCGGTCACAGGCTCCCAGTCGTTCGGGTTGGTGACGGTCACCAGGCCGCTGAGGGCGTAGCTGCTGTCGATGACGCCGCTCGGCGAGACGGTCACCGAGTAGTTGACGGTGGCCGTCCCCCCTGCCGCGATCGAGACCTTGGTCCGGTCGGCGTCCTTCGTGAGGGTCCACAGGTCGTCGCGGGAGCGCGTGCCCACGGCGGTGGTTGCGACCCCCAGGTCGGCGCCGACGCAGACGACGACGCTCGCCGACGCTGACGCGGTGGTCTCGGTGTCACCCGCGACGAAGGTCGCGGTGTTCGGGTAGGTCGTGCAGGTGCCAACCTGGCCGGAGCGGTCGACCGTGTAGCGGAAGACGGTCGGGTTCGCCGCGGTGCGGGCGTCGAGGGTGCCGAGCACGCCGTTCACCGAGTCGGTCACGATGACGGTCTCGTCGGTGACGCTGGGCATGACCTTCGAGAAGTCGACGGTGGCGGTGCCACTCGCCGTACCGGCAGGGGTGAAGAACGTGGCCTTGTTCCAGGTGGCGGTCGCGGTGTTGGTGCCGGCGCTCGGGCTCGGCTCAGCGCCGTAGGTGCAGGAGTAGCCGACCACCAGGGCGCCCCCGGCCGGGACGGTGGCCGCACTCCCGTCGGTGACGGCGCAGGCGCCGGCACCGTTGTCGATCGCGTCCGTAACCGCGACCCCGGTGAAGGGCACGGGGTTGGGGTTGGTCACCGTGATGGCACCGGTGACCGTCCAGGCGCTGTCGACGTAGGTGTTGCCGAGGGTCACGGCGTAGGCCGACGTCGCCGAGCCGCCCTGCGGGGTGGTGACCCGCGTGTGGTCGACGGACTTGTCGATCGTCCAGTGGTAGAGCCGGCCGTAGGCCGCCGTGGCGGTCTTGCTGACCGTCAGGTCCTTGGCCTGCTTGAGGAAGCACTCCGTCGTGGTGTTGGTGTGGGTCGCGTCGGCGTAGAAAGCGCTGCTGGTGTCGAACTCCGCTCGCAGGCAGGTCCAGCCCGCGGACTGTGGCGTGTACGACGTCGTCGTCACCGCCGTGTACGCCGTTCCGGAACCGTGGGTGACCGTCGCCGACGTCCCGACCTGGGTGCCGCCGGTCGTGCACGCCGTGGGGATGCTCGCGGCGGCGCAGGCGAAGAACGCGACGGTCCCGGTGACGGGGTGCGTGCCGTCACCTGTGAGGGACGCGGTGTCGGTCCAGCTGCCGCCTGCTCCGGCGGCCGCCTGCGTCGTCAAGGCCACGTTGCGCTTGGTGAAGCTGTTGGTGAAGGTGCACGTCACGTGCTGGTCCTTGGCCAGCGTGATCGTGGCGGTCGGCTTCCTGACCGTCGTCGTACCCGTGCAGGTCAGGCCCGTGAGCACCCACCCGCTCGGCTCGTCCGGCTCGGAGACGGTGTGCATGCCGACCGGGACGGTGAACGACCGCGTCGAGGGCAGGGTCGGGTCGCTGTCGTCGTCGAGAGCGAAGGTGGTCGTGTCGAGGGCGAAGGCGAAGTCCTGCGCGTCCTCCGGGACCGCCTCCTTGATGACCGTGATGGTGCCGGTCTGGATCGGGTCGACGAAGCTCAGCGGGACGACCTGGTCGCCTGCGGTGATGCTGACATGCTGGTCGGCGGCGGCGTCGTGACCGGCCGGAATGGTCGTCTCGACGACCCAGTAGTCACCCTTCTTGAGGTCGCTGACGGTGCAGTCACCGGCGGCGTCGGTGGTGCAGGTGCCCGCGACGACCGTGTCACCGGCACCGCGGGCGCCACCGACCGGAGCGACGTCCTTGTACGCCGTGAACCCTGCCCCGGACAGCGGACCGTTGGCGTCGCTCTTGTGGATCGTGACGCTGCCACAGTTGCTGATCGCGACGCTCTGCGGCGCGATGAAGTCCTTGAGCTCGGAGTCGAACGCCGCTGACGAGCGGCTCTTGAGGTAGGCCGAGCCGAAGGTCGTGCAGCCCTGCTCCGCGGGCAGCAGCGCCCCGAGGTTGACCGAGGCCTCCCCGAAGGTCCGCGGGCTGAGCGACCCCAGGCCACCACTGCTGGCTGCCGGGATGGCCGTGGTGTTGATGCTGGCGATCGCATCGCTGGCACCGAGGGCGATCGCGGCCCCCCACGAGCTGCCCGACCAGAAGCGCTTGCTGACGGTGGCGACCGTTCCGCCGTTGGTGAGGTCGTAAGTGAGCAGCAGGTCACCGGTCGTCCGCACCGGGACCACCTGCGCCGAGGCGGATGGGTCGTTCTTGGTGAGCGCGGACTGGTTGAACTCGAAGTCCATGTTGGTCGTGCCACTCGGGTCCTGCACCCGGGTCCAGAACACGTTGAGGAAGACGTCACTGCCGTTCTTCTCGACGTAGAGCCCGAAGTCCTTCAGGTCGCTCTTGTTCGGAGGGATGGAGCCCGCGTCCACCGTCGGCACGGCGGAGTCCTCCTTGGTGCCCTTGAAGGAGTCGTCCGAGCCGCCAGAGACCAGGTCGTGCCGGACAAGGGCTCCGGCCCGGAACGCGCTGACCGACAGCCAGTCGATCGTCGAGGCACCGTTGACGACCAGGTTGGCGTCGGTGTCGACCTCGAAGGAGCTGCCGGTCAGTGTGCCGGCCTGTGCGCTGCTCACCGGCCCCACCACCGACAGGGAGGCGAGCACTGCCACCACCGCCGTCACCGCCCATGACGGCCTGCTGACCTGCCCGAACCCCGACCAACGACGACGTGCCATATCTGCGATATCCCCCAAGTCCCCGAGCGGTCGCGCGAGGTGGAGACCACCGTCCTTCGGTTCCGGGGTGGGCACCTGACCCGTGATGATCACGACGTCCTAGTCCCGACGCGTACGTGTCGTCACGCAGAGTTGGTGGTCCGGACGTCCCACTCAGGGACAACGAGGGATAACGAACCTTGCTGAGCGGTCGTCATGCGGCATTTGCGGTGAAATGCCCCCGCTGTACTTTTCGCACCGTCACGAGCCGATCACTTTCTGCAACTGGCCCGAAGGAACTACCCGTCCCAGGACACCACCTCCCGACGCTGGCCTTGACGGACGAACCTCCCAAGGTCCCGCAAAGCTAGAGCGGCAGGTCCTCGAGCATCTCGGTGACCAGCGCGGCGATCGGCGACCGCTCGGACCGGGTCAGGGTCATGTGTGCGAACAGCGGGTGCCCCTTGAGGGTCTCGATGACGGCAGCGACACCGTCGTGCCGACCGACCCGCAGGTTGTCACGCTGGGCGACGTCGTGGGTCAGCACGACCCGGGAGCCCTGCCCGAGCCGCGAGAGGACCGTCAGCAGCACGCCGCGCTCGAGGGACTGCGCCTCGTCGACGATGACGAAAGTGTCATGAAGCGACCGGCCGCGGATGTGGGTGAGGGGCAGCACCTCGAGCAGCCCGCGCGCCATCACCTCCTCGACCACCTCGGGGGCGACCAGCGCACCGAGGGTGTCGAAGACGGCCTGGGCCCAAGGACCCATCTTCTCGGAGGCGTCGCCGGGCAGATAGCCGAGGTCCTGGCCACCGACGGCGTACAGGGGCCGGAAGACGACGACCTTCTTCTGGGCCCGACGCTCCAGGACCGACTCGAGACCCGCGCAGAGGGCGAGCGCAGACTTCCCCGTCCCGGCTCGCCCTCCCAGCGACACGATGCCGATCTCCGGGTCGAGCAGCAGCTCGATCGCGACCCGCTGCTCGGCGGACCGGCCGTGCACGCCGAACGCGTCACGGTCGCCGCGCACGAGGCGCACCGACTTGTCAGGGGCGACCCGACCCAGGCCGGAGCCACGGTCGGACAGCAGCACCAGCCCGGTGTGGGTCGGCAGCTCACGGGCCTCCGGCAGGTCGAGCCTGCCCGTCTCGTAGAGGCTGTCGAGGTCGGCGGCCTCGACCGAGATCTCGTCCATGCCGGTCCAGCCCGACGAGACGGCGAGCTCGGCGCGGTACTCCTGGGCGGGAATCCCGATGGCCGCGGCCTTCACGCGCAGGGGCAGGTCCTTGCTGACCAGAACGACGTCGTTTCCCTCGGACGCCAGGTTGGCGGCCACGGCCAGGATGCGGCTGTCGTTGTCACCGACCCGGAAGCCGGCGGGCAGTCCGTCGACAGAGGAGTGGTTCAGCTCGACGCGAAGCGAACCGTCGGCGACCGGGATCGGCTGGTCAAGCCGCCCGTGCTCGATCCGCAGGTCGTCCAGGACGCGCAGGGCCTGCCGGGCGAACCACCCCAGCTCAGGGTGGTCCCGCTTGCCCTCGAGCTCGCAGATCACCACCAGTGGCAGGACCACCTCGTGCTCGGCGAACCGCCCCATCGCGCCGGGGTCGGACAGCAGCACTGAGGTGTCAAGGACGAAGGTCTTCACGCAGGCCTCCAGCAGTCGAAGCGGGACCGGGACCATGCCCAGGGGGCCAGGTCGCGGCCCTTCTCACACGCTGCTGCGCGCAAACTGGACCTCCCGTGCGGCGGGACGGGTTGCCCCTCCGCTGGTCCAAACGGTAAGCCGCGCCGGACCCCGTGGGACGCGCGACACGCAGGTGGTCAGGGGTGAAGCGGCTGAACATCTGGCGAGGGCGGGACCAGGAGATCCCTGACAGCGGAGGCGATCTCGCCGAAGGCGACGTCGGCCGCGGCGACCGTGCCGCCCTGCCCGAAGAAGCCGTGCACCATTGCGGCGTACTGCCTGGACCACACCTGCACCCCACTGGCACGCAGGCGCTCGGCGTAGGCGTTGCCCTCGTCGCGCAGGACGTCGTACTCGGCCGTGGCGATCACGGCCGCAGCGAGCCCGGCCAGGTCGGTCGCGGCAGCCGGTGACAGCAGCGGCTCGTCGCGGGGGTGCGTACCGGCGTACTGCTCCCAGTACCAGCGCATGTCATCGCCCTCGAGCCCGAACCCGGACAGCTGGTAGGACGGGCTCGTCGCCGACGCGTCCAGGCAGGGGTAGACGAGCAGCTGGCAGGCAAGGGGACGGCCCTCCGCCCGGAAGACGAGCGCCACGGCCGCGGCCAGGTTGGCGCCGGCGCTGTCGCCGCCCACCGACACCGACTCGAAGTCCTGCTCGCCGGCCCATCGGGTCGCTGCCAGGGCGTCCTCGAGAGGCACCGGGAACGGGTGCTCGGGGGCGAGCCGGTAGTCGACCGCGAGGACCGCGATGCCGGCCCGATGGCACAGGGAGCGAACGATGCCCTCGTGCGAGTCGAGGCCGCCGACGACCCAGCCGCCCCCGTGCAGGTAGACGAGGACGGCTGGCTGCTCGACCCCCTCAGGCCGGTGCAGCACGCAGGGAACGCCCTCGACGTCGAAGGCCGTGGAGCTCCCCACCGACTCCGGGACCCAGCCGTATCCGCGGCGTTGCCGGACGACGTCGGCGTAGCCCCGCCTGTGGTCCTCGACCGAGGTGTCCCGGGCAGCACCGGGGGGCACCAGCGCGAGCAGGGCCCGGACCTGTGGGTCGACCGGCATCAGGCGCCGTACCGGCGCTGGCGCGCAGAGTAGGCCCGTAGCGCGCGCAGGAAGTCGACGCGCCGAAAGTCCGGCCAGTGGGCATCGCAGAAGTAGAACTCGCTGTGGGCGCTCTGCCAGAGCAGGAAGCCGCCGAGCCGCTGCTCGCCGCTCGTCCGGATCACCAGGTCGGGGTCGGGCTGGCCCCGGGTGTAGAGGTGCTCTGCGATGTGCTCGACGTCGAGCAGCTCCGCGACCTCCTCGAGGGACGTCCCGGCGGCAGCGTGGGCCTGCAGCATCGAGCGGACCGCGTCGGCGATCTCCCGCCGTCCTCCGTAGCAGATGGCGACGTTGACGAGTACCCCCGGGCGACCGCCGGTGCTCTCGGCGGCCTCCTTGAGGACCCGGGCCGTCTCGGCCGGGAGCAGGTCGAGTGCCCCGACAACGTTGAGGGTCCACCGGTTGTCAGGGCTGGCCAGGTCGGTCACGACGCCCTCGATGATCCGAAGCAGCGGCGTCAGCTCCGCCTCGGGACGGGACAGGTTGTCGGTGCTGAGCAGCCACAGGGTGACCACCTCGACACCCGCCTCGTCGCACCACGCGAGCAGGTCGACGATCTTGTCCGCGCCCCGCTGGTGGCCCTCCTTGGAGGAGGCTCCGACGGACTTGGCCCAGCGTCGGTTCCCGTCGAGGATGACCCCGACGTGGCGCGGCACGGACGCGGCGCTGCGATGCAGCGAGGCGGACAGCCGACGCTCGTAGACGCCGTACACCAGGTCTCGCAGACCCACGAAAGGCTCCTCACCGCCGGACCCACGCGAGCGTAACGCCTTATGAGACGCGCGCTCGAATCCACACGCTGCGCAGCACCAGCGGCATCGCGATCCCGCACCACGCGACGACCGCGAAGATGTTTCCGCTCCACAGGAACACCAGCGCGAACAACGTCATCCCGACCGTCCAGGCGACCCTTCCCACCGGCCCGAACGACGTGTCGCTCTTGTGCCAGCGGCTCCACACCTGGTCCGGTCGCGGCGGGTCCACCCGCGGTGCGAGCCGCCCCGGTACGACGGCCGCCTCCGCGGGCGTGACCGCGAAGCTCGCGTGACACTGGCTGCACCAGGTCGCGTCAGGGCGTGCCTGGGCCCCGCAGCTCACACACGTCACGACCTTCGTATCGGCAGCCGGGGTGCTGGCCTCAACCCGCCAATCCTCAGCCGACGGGGCGGCGCAGTCCCCGCGCGTCCTCGCCGGCTTCGTACGACGCGCCGACGGCGGCGAAGTCCTGCACGAGGACCTGCAGGAAGCTGAGCAGCTGGTCGCTGTCGACCACGGCCCGCACACCCTGCCCCTCCTCACCCCACGCCTCCACGACGGCCCGTCTGCGCAGCACCCAGCCGTGGTCGGTCCAGGTCCGCTCGACGTCCAGGGTGGTCCGCAGCTCACCGGTCGTCGACAGGTCGTCGGGGTCGCGCGAGCGGAAGCAGAACAGCTCCCGGTCCCGCGGCAGGTAGCGCACGACCTGGCTCCAGGCGAGGTCGCCGTCCTCTCCACGGTCGACGGCCCAGGCTCGTAGCCCGCCCTCCACCGACGAGATGGGGAACTGCGCTCCGGCTGCCCGCGCCGCTCGCAGCCGGGCGGCCGTCGAGGCCAGGAAGTAGCCGCACCGCTCACCGACCGCACCGAACGGCTCCCCGTCCCGGAGCAGCCGGAGGGTCACCTCGTACGGCACGCCGTCCCGGTCGAGCATGGGAACGGGCAGGACCGTCAAGATCGTGCCGTCCGCGCACGCCAGCATCGCCACGCGATCATCCTTGCCCCCGCCGCGGAGAGCAGCAAGCACGACCATCGCGGAGGTGGCACCGGACAGCGGAGAGCCCGCCTCCCGCGGGGGGGCGGGCTCTCGTCGGACAGCCGTTTCGTCGTACCGGGGCTCAGCTGTGGAGGCGGTCCACGAGCTTGGCGTGCTCCTCGGCGAGGGCCTTCGGCAGGTGGTGGCCGAACTGCGCGAAGTACTCGGGGATCATGCCGGCCTCCTGTTTCCAGATCTCCGGGTCGACCGACAGAAGCAGCGCAAGGTCCTCGGCCGGGAGGTCGAGGCCGTCGAGGTCGAGCTCGCCCGCGGCGGGCAGGATCCCGATCGGGGTCTCGACGCCCTGGGCGTTGCCCTCGGCGCGGTCCACGATCCACTTCAGGACGCGGGCGTTCTCGCCGAAGCCGGGCCACAGCCACTTGCCCTGCTCGTTCTTGCGGAACCAGTTGACGTAGTAGATCTTCGGCAGCTTGTCCGCCGAAGTCGCCTGGCCGATGTCGAGCCAGTGCTGCATGTAGTCGCCCATGTTGTAGCCGCAGAACGGCAGCATGGCGAAGGGGTCGCGGCGCAGCTGGCCGATGGCCCCCGCGGCAGCGGCTGTCGTCTCGGACGACACGGTCGAGCCGAGGAAGACGCCGTGCTGCCAGTCGAAGGACTCCGTGACCAGCGGTACGGCGGTCGCCCGCCGTCCACCGAACAAGATGGCCGAGATCGGGACGCCCTTCGGGTCCTCCCAGTTGTCGGCGATGGTCGGGCACTGGCCTGCCGGGGTGGTGAAGCGGGCGTTGGGGTGGGCGGCCGGGGTCTCACTGGACGGGGTCCAGTCGTTGCCCTTCCAGTCGGTCAGGTGCGCGGGCGCCCGCTCGGTCAGGCCCTCCCACCAGACGTCACCGTCGTCGGTCAGGGCAACGTTGGTGAAGATGCTGTTGCCGAAGAAGGTCTTGACGGCGTTGGCGTTGGTGTCCTCACCGGTGCCGGGGGCCACGCCGAAGAAGCCGGCCTCGGGGTTGATGGCGTGGAGCCGGCCGTCCTCGCCGAAGCGCATCCAGCAGATGTCGTCCCCGACGGTCTCGACGGTGTAGCCGGGGATGGTCGGCTGGAGCATGGCGAGGTTGGTCTTGCCGCAGGCGCTGGGGAAGGCTGCCGCGACGTACTTCGCGTCGCCGCTCGGGGGCGTGAGCTTCAAGATGAGCATGTGCTCGGCCATCCAGCCCTCGTCGCGCGCCATGACCGACGCGATGCGCAGCGCGAAGCACTTCTTGCCCAGGAGGGCGTTGCCGCCGTACCCCGAGCCGTAGGACCAGATCTCGCGGGTCTCGGGGTAGTGGACGATGTACTTGGTGTCGCTGCACGGCCAGGCCACATCAGCCTGACCGGCGTCGAGCGGGGCGCCGACGGTGTGGACGGCCGGGACGAAGAAGCCGTCCTCACCGATCGCGTCGAGCGCGGGCTGCCCCATGCGGGTCATGATGCGCATGCTGACCACGACGTACGGGCTATCGGTGATCTCGATGCCGAGCTGGCTGATGGCCGAGCCGAGGGGGCCCATGCTGAAGGGCACGACGTACATCGTGCGGCCTTTCATACAGCCGGCAAACAGCGGGTTGAGGGTGGCCCGCATCTCGGCCGGGGCCATCCAGTTGTTGGTGGGGCCGGCATCGGCCTCGTCCTGCGAGCAGATGAAGGTCCGGTCCTCGACCCGGGCGACGTCGGTCGGGTCGGACTTCGCGTAGAAGCTGTTGGGCCGCTTGGCCTCGTCGAGCCGGGTGAACGTCCCGTTGTCGACCAGCAGCTGCGTGAGCCGGTCCCACTCCACCTGCGAGCCGTCGGCCCACTCCACCCGGTCGGGAGTGGTGAGCGCGGCGATCTCGTGCACCCAGGCGACCAACTTGGCGTTCCTGGTGGGTGCCTGGTCCAGACCCGGAATCGTTGAGGCGGCGGTGGTCATGAGATCCTCTCCATCGAGGTGCTGCCACGACGCACGCGTGACTGCGGGGGTGGGGCAAAGTGTGCCCCGGGACCCTGACTGCCAACAGTGGGTGCTGCTGTGAGATGACGCACCCAGACGTAACCGGGAGGCCACGTGACGGACACCAAACTGGACTCTCTTGCCTCAACCGTCCATCGGGTCGAGGACGCCCTGAAGCCGCGCCTGCGCGGCGTGCTCCACGAGGCGGCCTTCGCCGTCTCGCTGGTCACCGGGACCGTGATCGTCTGCCTGACGCACGGGGCGATGGCCACCGTCTCCGTCTCGGTCTACGCGGCAGCAGTCGTCCTGCTGTTCGGTACGTCGGCCGCCTACCACCGCGGCACGTGGTCCCCCCGGGCTCAGTCGATCCTGTCCCGACTGGATCATTCGATGATCTTCGTCCTCATCGCGGGCACTTACACGCCGTTCTGCCTGGTGCTGCTTGACGGGTGGGTCCGCTGGTTGATTTTCGGCCTCGTGTGGGGCGGCGCCCTCGGCGGGATCATCGCCCGAAACGCGGTGCGGCACGCCCCGCGCTGGGTCTTCGTGGTGTTCTACCTCGTGCTCGGCTGGGTCGCGGTCGCGATCATCCCGCAGGTCCTGACGGCCGGCGGGGTCGCCGTACTCGTCCTTCTCCTCATCGGCGGTCTGCTGTACTCGGTCGGCGCCGTCGTCTACGCCCGCCGCTCCCCCGACCCGTCCCCGCAGTGGTTCGGCTTCCACGAGGTGTTTCACGCCTTCACGCTCGCCGCGTTCGCCGCGCACTACGTCGCGATCTCCCTGGCGGTCTACAACGCTCCCACCTGATCCAGCTCGTACGCCCCTGGCGCACCTTTGGCGCAAATCCACACGGCCAGGGCCGGGTGGATTTGCGCCAAAGAGCGGTTCGGGCGTCGGTTGAGCTACAGGCTGGGGCCCTGCTCGCGGACCTTCTGGACCGCTTCCATCGCCTCGCGCAGCTCACCGAGCCAGCTGTCGGCGTGCTCGCCGACGAGCTTCACGCACCACGCCAGGGCCTCAGCCCGTGAGCGGGCCACGCCGCTGCTGACCAGGGTGTCGAGGACCTGTCGCTCCGGCTGACGCAACCGCGTCATGACCGGGACGCTCAGATGCGTGAACAACTGGGTGCTCGACCCGGCGGCGGCTCCCCAGGCGACCTTGCGGCCGTATCGGTGCTCCGCCTCCCGGGCGATCGCGACCCGCTCGTCGCGGGTGTCCTCGCGCCAGCGGGTGATCCGCCCGGCCTCGGCCGCCGCGACGTCGGCCTCGCTCCCCTCAACAGCAGGCGACTCGACGGTCACCAGGACGGTGATCTCGTCGCGGTCGACCGCGATCTCGGGCGTTCCCCACGCGTCGGGAAGGCGACCGGCGAACCAGCCGTCCACACCCTCAGCCGCAGGTACGTCGTGCTCCTGCGGCCCTCGTTGCCCGCGCTGTCCGCGCGGACCGCCAGGGCCTCCCGGACCGCCAGGGCCTCCTGGGCCTCCTGGGCCTCGGCCGCGTCCTCGTCCTTCGGGACCTCCGGGCGTCTGTCGCCCGTACTTCTCATGTGGGTGTCTCATCAGACATCCCCTCTCGTGTGTTGTTGCGATTACATGATTACACAACAACGGAAGCAACACTTCATTCCCGCCTAGCCGACAACCACGCCGAGCTGCTCCCGTAGTCGAGCTGCCTCCGTGGTCGGCAGCTCGCAGACGGACTGCCGGCAGACGTACGCCGCACCGGGCACGCGCCCTTCGGCCAGCGGACCGTTGACGGCCACGACCGCACCGGGTGACGTGGCGAGCCGAGCCAGCCGCAGCAGGTCGGGACGGTTGAGCACCACCACCTCGGCGGGTCCGGAGAGCAGCGCCTCCCCCACCGCGCAGGCCCAGCCGGCAAACCGCGCGTGCCGGGCGAAAAGGGGCGTCAACGTCGTGAGCACTTCCTCGGCGGCGACACGGTGCCGCTGCGACCCGGTGAGAGCGGCGTACGTAAGCAGTGCTCCGGCCGCCGCTGCCGCCCCCGACGGAGTGGCGTTGTCCGTGAGGTCCTGGGGGCGTCGTACCAGCTGCTCGGCGTCGTCGGCGGTGTCCCACAGGCCGCCGCGGTCGTCACGAAACTGCGTGAGGACGACTTCTAGGAGGGCGTGCGCGCCGCGCAGCTGGTCGAGGTCGCCGGTCGCGGAGTACAACGCCAGCAGCCCCTCGGCGACGTCCGCGTAGTCCTCGAGCACGCCGAGGTGCCGACCGACCACACCGTCGCGGGACACCCGCCGCAGCCGCCCGTCCACCCAGTGCAGCGAGCGGACCACATCCGCACAGCGCCGCGCCGCGTCGAGGTACCGCGGCTCCTCGAGCATCACCGCTGCCTCGGCAAGGGCGGCGACGGCGAGGCCGTTCCAGGCAGCGACGACCTTGTCGTCACGTCCTGGCTGCGACCTGAGCAGACGTGCCTTGAAAAGGCGGGACCGAACACTCTCGTAACGGTCGACGTCCTGCGGCTCGACCAGCCGCTGCAGGGTCGAGGAGCCCCGGTCGAAGGTCCCCGTTCGGGTCACCTCGAACTGCTCCGCGGCCCAGGCGCCGTCGGAGTCCCCTAACTCCTCGACGAGCTGCGCCGGTGTCCACCCGTAGGTGAGCCCCTCGACGCCGGCGGTGTCGGCGTCAAGTGCCGAGGCGAAGCCGCCCTCGGCGGTGAGGAGGTCGCGCAGCAGGAACTCGGCGGTCTCGCGGACCACCCGCTCGGCGAAGGCCGACCCCGACGCGCGCCACCAGTGCAGGTAGACCCGCAGCAGCAGGGCGTTGTCGTAGAGCATCTTCTCGAAGTGCGGCACAACCCATTGGGCGTCCACGGAGTAGCGCGCGAACCCACCACCGAGCTGGTCGTACATGCCGCCGCGGGCCATCGCCTGGCAGGTGTGGTCGACCTTCTCGAGCCCCTCGCCGGTCCGGGCGTGCCGACGGAGGAGGAACTCCAGCACCATCGACGGCGGGAACTTCGGCGCACTGCCGAACCCACCGTGCACCCCGTCGTACGACGGGATGAGGGCTGCCGCCGCCTTGTCCAGCAGAGCTTCCGTGACCGCCGCACCGTCCGGGGCTGCCGTCCGGGCAAGGCGCTCGACGACCTCGGCGCCGGCAGCCTCGACATCCGCGCGGCGGGTCTGCCAGGTCTGCGAGACGGACTGCAGCACCTCAGCGAAGCTCGGCATCCCCTGCCGGGCCTCGCGCGGCCAGTAGGTCCCGCAGAAGAACGGCTCGCCCTTCGCGGTCAGGAACGACGTCATCGGCCAGCCACCATGCCCGGTCATGGCCTGCACCGCCTCCATGTAGACCGCGTCGACATCGGGGCGCTCTTCGCGGTCGACCTTCACGTTGACGAAGTGGCTGTTCATGAAGTCGGCAGTCGTCTCGTCCTCGAACGACTCGTGTGCCATCACGTGGCACCAGTGGCAGGCGGCGTAGCCGATGGACAGCAGGATGGGCCGGTGCAAGCGCTCGGCCTCGGCGAAGGCCTCAGGTCCCCACGGCCACCAGTCGACCGGATTCTCCTTGTGCTGCTGCAGATACGGACTCGTCTCGCTAGCCAGGCGGTTCGTCACCGACTCCACGCTAGGACATCACCTGCCCCACCCGGTCACCTTCAACGGAGGGCGCAACACTGCATCCCCGCAACCGCGGGTCAGGCGCCCACCGGTTCTGGGTCCTCGACCTGCACGGAGTTGAGCAGTCCCAGCGCGACCGAGGGGAACACCATCACCGACAGGAGGCCGGCACAGACCAGCGCCGTCGCCGTGATCGAGGAGATGCGCCCGGTCAGGACGCCGATCTGGCTGGCGGTGACGATGAACGGCAGCGACGTTGCCTGAAGTAGGGCCACCGCGACGGTGTACCGACGTCCCAGGACGGAGGCGAACCACAGCGCCGGCAGGCCGCGGACGACCAGCAGCGCCAGCAGGAACAGCGGCACGCGCAGGAGCGCCGACGGCTGGTCGAACAAGCCGCTCAGGTCCAGACGCACCCCGCTGGAGACGAAGAACACCGGGACGATAAAGCCAAACCCGATCGCCTCGAGCTTGAGCCGGAAGTTGGGATGGGACGTTGAGTCGCGGTCCAGCAGCGACACGATCGCGCCGGCCATGAAGGCCCCCAGGATGCTCTCGAGCCCGAAGCGCTCGGCCAGCGCCACGAAGGCGATCAGAAGCACGACAGCCAGCCGGACGCGGATCTGGGCGGTCGTGTCCTGCAACCGGTTCAGGACGCCGCCGAGGGACATCGACCGGCCGGCGCGGCCGATCACGACAGCGGTGACAGCGACCAGGAGGGCGAAGGCCACGAGGAGCACCACCTTGGTGCCGGGGCTGCCCCCCGAGCTCGAGAACAGCAACGACAGCAGCACGATGGCGACGAAGTCGGCGACCGTGGCCACCGAAACTGCGGTGCGACCGACCGGGCTGTCGAGATGCTGCGCGTCCTTCAGGACGGGGACGACCAGCCCCAACGAGGTTGCCGACAAGGTGATCGCGAACAGCAGCGGCGACCTGACGACACCAGCCGACGAGAAGGCGAACCCGAAGCCGACACCGAGGACGAGGGTGGTCAGGTAGCCCAGGATGGACTTGCGCAGGGTGACGCCGCCGAGTTGGTGCAGGTCGATCTCGAGCCCCGACAGGAACAGCAGGAACGCCAGGCCGATGAGCGCCAGGATCTGGACGGGAAGGTCGACGTGCACGATGCCAAGGACCGACGGTCCGACGATGACACCGGCCACGATCTCGAGCACCACGGCCGGGATCTTGAGCCTCGGGGCGAACCCGATCACCAGCGGCGCGATCACCGCCATCAGGCAGATGATCAGCAGGTTCTCGAAGCGGACGTCAGGCATGGCGTGGGGCTCTTCCTTTTCGTGCGTACGAAGGCATCACAGGTCAAAGGTCACAGCCCGTAGGCCTCCAGCAGCCGCAGCCAGACCTCGCTGAGCGTCGGGAAGGACGGTACGGCGTGCCAGAGCCGCTGCACCGGGACCCGACCCGCGATGGCCACGGTCGCCGAGTGCAACAGCTCCGCGATGCCGGGGCCGGTGAAGGTGGCGCCGAGGATGAGCCCGGTCGCCTGGTCGACGACCAGGAAGCTGGTGCCCCTCACCCCGTTGCCGAGTGTGTAGGCACCGGCGACCCCGCCCGTCTCGGTCGAGACGGTCTTGACGTCGAAGCCGCGCTCGCGAGCCTGAACCTCGGTCAGCCCGACGGCACAGACCTGGGGGTCGGTGAAGGTGATGCGCGGAACGATGTCGCGGCTGACCTCGTCGCGGACGTCCTTGCCGAGGATGACGTCACCCACGATCCGGGCCTGGTACTTGCCGACGTGGGTGAGCAGCGCCCGGCCGTTGCAGTCGCCGATGGCGTAGAGCCACGAGCTGTGGGCGCCGACGGACCGCAAGGTGTCGTCGACGTCTACCGGCCGCCCCGGCAACAGGCCCACGGTGTCAAGGCCGAGGTCGCCGGTCGCAGGCCGCCGGCCAACGGCCACGAGGATCTCGTCGGCGACCAGCGTCCGGCCGTCGACGAGGGTCGCGGTCACCGGGCCGCCAACGCCCTCGCGGGCGACCTCGGTCATGGCGACGCTGGTGATGACCGTGATGCCCTCGGCCTCGAACGCGGCCCGCACCTCGTCACCGGCGAACGGCTCCTCACGCGAGAGCAGCCGCTCAGCCCCCTCGACGACAGTGACCTCGGCGCAGCCGAGCCGGCGGAAGCCCTGAGCCATCTCGGCCCCGATCGCGCCACCACCCAGGACCAGCAGCCGGCGCGGTACCTCCTTCGCCGACGTCACCCCTCGGTTGTCCCAGCCGTGCGCCTCGGCGAGGCCAGGGATGGGCGGGATCAGCGCGGACGAGCCGGTCGCGACCACGACCGCCTTGCGCGCGGTGAGCGTGCACAGGGATCCATCAGCCAGCGTGACGTCGACGGTGCGCTCACCGGCGAGCCGCCCGGTACCTCGTACCAGCGCGATGTTCTTGCTGTCCAGCCACGGGACCTGACCGGAGTCGTCCCAGTCGCTGGTCATGTAGTCGCGCTGCCCGAACGCCGCGGCCGCGTCGAGCGAGCCCGTGACCGCCTCGGCCGCGCCCGGCACCTTCCGGGCCGCGGCGAGCACGTCACCGGGGCGCAGCAGGGTCTTGCTCGGGATGCAGCCCCAGTAGGAGCACTCGCCGCCGATGAGCTCGCGCTCAACGATGGCGACCGACAAGCCACCGTCGGCCACCCGACCGGCTGCAGTCTCCCCGGTCGGCCCGGCCCCGATCACGATGACGTCGAACTGCGCCACATCGGGCTCGCTCATCTGCGTTGACTCCTCGGGTGGACGGTGGGCAGGTGGCTGGTGGCTGGTCAGAAACCGGCCGCCGGCCAGGGCAGGCCGCTGTACCTCTGGGTCACCGGACCCGGTGGTGGCACGACCTCGGCGAGCAGGCCCGACTCGACCCGGAGCAGCACAGCCCGCCGGATCCGGGCGAACGGGTCGTCCTCGAGGTGGCTCAGGTCGTGGCGACTGACGCACATCGAACCGGCGAAGTGGGAGGAGTCACGGACGAACGTGGTGACCGCGTCGTACCGTCGGCCGGACAGCACGGCTCGCAGCGCCCCGGACACGGCAGGGTCGTCGAACAGGGGCGCGCGGTCGGGGGCGATCGTGACCAGCGACACCCAGGCCGCCTCGCCGGCGGGGTCGACGGCGCGTGCGTCCATCCGTACGGCGTCCGGGACCGGCTTACGACCGGACGGCCAGGCGGCGAGCACGCCGAACGTCGCGCCGTCCACCGTCGTCGCGGTGGCGGTCGCTGTCGCGGTGGCCAGCGCCGGCCCGGCCGCGGCCGTCTCGCCCGGCTGCACGACCGCGAACCAGCACCAGCCCCCGCGGCTCATCCCACCTCCCAGTCGGGGCGGAGCTCCCGGGAGATCTCGCGAAGGTCCCGGTGCAATTCGTCGTTCGACGGCCGACCCCAGTACCAGTAGCCGTTGTAGACGCGATGGATCCGCAGGTCGGGGAACAGCGTGAAGGTCGTCGGGACGTACGGCCGGTAGAGCGTGTCCGTCGTCTCCAGCAGCCCCAGCTGGGCCTGGTATCGGCGCTCGCTGTCGGACAGGAAGGTCCAACGCGCACCCAGGCCGGCCCGGAACGCCGACAAGGCGACTGGCTCGTCGATGCTGATCGACACGAACCTGGTGTACGCGACCTCGGCCTGCTCCTGCAGCCGGACGAGAGCCCGCAATGCGGTCTGCTCCTTGGGGCACCACCAGCCGCGGAAGAAGTTCACGACCAGCGGGTCGCCCTCTGCCAGCTCGGTGAGCGTGCGCGTGATACCGCTGTGATCGAGCAATTCGAGGTCGGGCAGCACGCCGCCAGGGACCAGATCGGGGTTCATGGGTCTCCCCCCGCTTCAGATCGCCGGGTCCTGCGCGGCGTGCGCACGACCCTGCTCGTAGAAAGCCAGCAGGTCCGGCACGTCACCCAGGTCCTGGACGAGGCGCGTCGCTCCGAACGGCTGGTCCCAGAACGCGCCCCGGCGGGCCTGGTGCGGACCGACGTACGCGTAGGGCTCAGGGATGAGATCGTCCCCGGCCGACACGCCGTAGTTGACGTCGTCGACGGTGACACCGATGTCGAAGTGCTCCGGCCACAGGACAGGTGTCGCGGCACCGTCGGGCGCGTGCCTGCCGGTGAACTGACGGCAGGCCTCGTCCGCCATTGCAAAGGCCCGGGCGATCGAGGTCGCGACGTCCGGGTCGACCAGGACCCGGTCGGTCGGATCGGCCGGGTTGGCTGCCGGCGGGTAGACGCCGAGCGGCGCACCGAACGCGACGCCCGCCTGCTCGGCGAGGTTGCCCAAGGAGCCCTCCAGCGCGATGACCCGCTCGCCCGTCGCGTCGCTCACGACCAGGTCGGTGCCACGTACGGCCAGGAAGTGGTCGGGCGCCCCGAGCGGGCCTGATCGGAAGCCGCCGGGCGCGGCGTACAGCCGAATGGTTCCGGTCAGGCGGTGCTGCGGCCCGGCGAGGATCGTCTCGGCGATCGCATGCAAGGTGCGTCTGGTGGCTGCGTGCACGTCGGGCTCCTCCACAGGTCAGTGGCGCAGCCAGGGCCGGGTCGAGCCTGCGGCCCGTCGCCCCGGCGGCTGATGGCTGCCTCTTGGGAGCACAGTCCTGCGGCAGGGTTGGGCGTTACAGCATCCCCGCCCCGGCCAGCCCGATGGTGGGTGCCCACGACGAGGGCCTGCTGTTCGCCTGCTGTTCGTCCGGCCGTACCGTCCGATGGCTACCCTCTGTGCGTGAGCGACCATCCAGTGGACGAGCAGGCGTTCCTCGACGCCATCGAATGCCTGTCGCCCGCGCTGCTGCAGATCGCCTTCGCGTTCAGCCGCGACGCCGCCGACGCGGACGCCATCGTGAGGGACGTCTGGCGCGGAACCCTCCTCAGCGGCGACCCGGACCTGCGGAGCACCGCCTTGCGCCTGGTCGTGGACAAGGCCAGCGCAGCGGCCGCCGGACCCGACTCGCCCCACCCGTCGTTCGAGCCGGTCAACGTGTCCGGGCCCACGGTCGACCCTTCCAGATTCCGGCCGGACGGCGAGCAGTGGGCCGGCCATTGGGGCACCGTCCCACCGACCTGGCCAACCGACATCGACGGCGAGGCCGCCATGGTCACGGCGGCGTTAGAGGCCCTGCCGCAGGCACAGCGCGTCGTCGTCAGTTTGCGCGACGAGCAGGGCTGCACCGCCGACGAGGTGTGCGAGTACCTCACGCTCCTGGCGGTCGAGCAGCGCGCCCTGCTGCACCGCGGCCGTGCCCAGGTCAGGCAGGTCGTCGAGGAGTACGTCACCAGGACGGCCGCACATCGTGAGTCGCAAAAGACCCGACCACTCACCGGCGTGGCTGTCGCCCCACCGGCTGCTGACCGTGAGCCCCCGTCGAGCCGCGCAGGATGAGGTCGGCGACCAGCCCGGTCCAGCCGGTCTGGTGCGACGCACCGACCCCGCGGCCGGTGTCGCCGTGGAAGTACTCGTAGAACGGGACGTACCCGTGCCAGTCGGCATGAGTCTGGAACAGCTCCACGTCACCAAAGACGGGCCGTCGGCCGGCACCATCATCGAGGAAGATACTGACCAGCCTTCGTGAGAGGTCCTCGGCAACCCGGCCCAGGTTCATCGTCACCCCCGAGCCGGCGGGGAGCTCTACCAGCAGGTCGTCGCCGTAGAAGCGGGCAAACCGCCCGATCGCCTCGACCACCAGAAAGTTGACCGGGAACCAGACCGGCCCCCGCCAGTTGGAGTTGCCACCGAACAACCCGGTCGTGGACTCCCCCGGCTCGTAGTCGACCGAGAACGACTCCCCACCCAGCGAGATCGAGAACGGCTCGTCCCTGTGCCTTCGCGACAGCGCGCGCAACCCGTGCGGTGAGAGGAACTCGTCCTCGGACAGCATCGTCGACAGGATCCGCACGAGCCGCTCGGCGTCGACGACCGACAGCAGCCGCCCCTCGGCGCCGTCGCGTACGTGCGTCCCACCGACAACGCCCCGGTATCGCGGCTTGTTCTCGAGGAACCAGGCGAACCGGCCGGCAAAGTCGGGCAGCCGTTCGAGGGTGGCCTGACCCAGCGTCGTCGTGGCGCACAGCGGCAGCAACCCGACCATCGACCGGACCCGCATCGGCTCACGCCGTCCGTCGGCGAAGCTGAGGACGTCGTAGAAGAAGCCGTCCTGTTCGTCCCACAGTCCCTGCACGCGCATCGCGTCTGCGATGTAGGCGAAGTGCTCGAAGAACTTGGTCGCCATGTCCTCATAGCTCGGGTCGTGCTCGGCGAGCACAAGCGCGATCTCCAGCAGGTTCAGGCTGTACATCGCCATCCACGCTGTGCCGTCGCTCTGCTCCAGCCGCGCGGCGACCGGCAGCATCGCCGAGCGGTCGATCGGGCCGATGTTGTCGAGGCCGAGAAAGCCACCTTCGAACACGTTGTTGCCGGCCGCATCCTTGCGGTTCACCCACCAGGTGAAGTTCAGCAGCAGCTTGGTGAAGACCCGGCTGAGGAACTCGTAGTCGTACGTTCCCGACGCGGCGCCGTCGATCTCGAACACGCGCAAGGCAGCCCAGGCGTGCACCGGTGGGTTGACGTCCCCGAAAGCCCACTCGTACGCGGGGATCTGGCCGTTGGGATGCATGTACCACTCGCGCAGCATCAAGATGAGCTGGCTCTTGGCGAAGGCCGGATCGACGTGCGCGATCGGTACGCAGTGGAACGCCAGGTCCCACGCGGCGTACCAGGGGTACTCCCACGGGTCGGGCATTGAGATGACGTCCGCGTTGTTGAGGTGCACCCACTCGGCGTTGCGGCCGTGGTGGCGACCCTCGGGCGGCTGCGGCCCGGCCGGGTCACCGTCGAGCCAGCGCTCGACGTCGTAGTGGAAGAACTGCTTGCCCCACATCAGCCCAGCCAGTGCCTGCCGGAGCACCGACGCCTCATCGGCCGACCGCTCGGCCGGCGTCAGAGCGGCAAAGAAAGCGTCCGCTTCGGACTTTCGGGCCTTGACAATGCGGGAGAACCCGCGGGTGAGGTCCTGCGACGGCGCGTCGCCGGCGGTCAGCCGCACGCGGATCTCCCGGGACTCACCGGCCGGCACCTCTACGACATAGTGCAGCGCGGCCTTGGTCCCGACCTGGTCGGGGTTGACCGTCGGGGCACCGGAGACGACGTGGTCGTTGATGCCGTCCTTGGGGAAGGCCGACCTGCCGGCGACGCCGTACAACCGCTGCGTGTTGGTCTCGTTGTCGCAGAACAGCGGCGTCGCGGACCCGTCGCCGACAAGCGACAGCGTGCCGAGTCGGTCGTGCGTGGCGACCAGCCCGTCACCCTCGGCGCGGATCGACGGCATGCTCTCGCCCTCGTCACCCCATGCCCAGGTGTTGCGGAACCACAGCTGCGGCAGCACGTGCAGGGTCGCTGGCTCTGGACCACGGTTGGCAAGGGTGATGCACATCAGCAGGTCGTCCGGACCTGCCTTGGCGTAGTCGACACCCACTGACCAGTAGCGGTCCTCGTCGAAGATCCCGGTGTCGACCAGCTCGTACTCTCCGACGTCCTGCCCGCGCCGACCGTTCTCGGCGACCAGGTCGCCGTACGGAAACTCGGCCTGCGGGTAGTGGTAGCGCCAGCTCATCCACGAGTGGGTCGGTGTGGAGTCGAGGTACCACCAGTACTCCTTGGCGTCCTCTCCGTGGTTCCCCTCAGGACCGGTCAGGCCGAAGATGCGCTCCTTGACGATCGGGTCGCGTCCGTTCCACAGCGCCAGCCCGAGCACGAACGTCTGTTGCTGGTCGCACACGGCTGCGAGCCCGTCCTCGCTCCATCGGTAGGTCCGCGAGCGCGCGTGGTCGTGCGGGAAGTAGTCCCAAGCCTCCCCGTGCTCGCTGTAGTCCTCACGCACGGTCCCCCAGGCTCGCTCGGACACGTACGGCCCCCAGGCCCGCCAGCGCTCCGTGCCGGCGTCGGCGGCAGCCAGGCGGGCCTGCTCCGCGCCGCCCTGCGTGGCGGAGGCGGACGCAGCGGCGGGCTTGGGTCGGTTGGCCATGCACACCATGTCGTGCCCGACGCGGCAACGTTACGGCGCGACGTCACGGCCAGAACGGCTCTGCAGGACCCGTTATCCCGACCAGCTCGCGTGTAACGCGCCGACCAGGCGGAAGACAGGACGTCCATGACGGGTAGTCCTGACTTCACCGGCCTTCGTGCGATGTTCGTCAACTGCACGTTGAAGAGGTCACCTGAGCCGAGTCACACCCAGGGACTGGTGGAAGCGAGCGCGGCGATCATGCGCAAGCATGGGGTCGACGTGGAGGTCATCCGGGCTATCGACCACGACCTGGCGACCGGGGTGTACCCCGACATGACCGAGCACGGGTGGGCCAGCGACGAGTGGCCGCAGATCTACCCGCGTCTGCTGGCGGCGGACATCCTCGTTGTCGCCGGTCCGATCTGGTTGGGTGACAACTCCAGCCAGACCAAGCTCATCATCGAGCGGTTGTATGCCCTGAGCGGGATGCTGAACGACAAGGGTCAGTATCTGTTCTACGGTCGCGTGGCCGGTTGCCTGATCACCGGCAACGAGGACGGGATCAAGCACTGTGCTCAGAATGTGTTGTACTCGTTACAGCACATCGGTTACACCATTCCACCCAACGCTGACGCTGGTTGGATCGGTGAAGCTGGCCCCGGGCCCTCGTACCTCGATCCGGGCAGTGGTGGACCCGAGAATGACTTCACCAACCGGAACACCACGTTCATGACGTGGAACTTGATGCACCTGGCGAAGATGCTGAAGGATGCCGGTGGGGTACCGGGTTACGGCAACCAGCGCGCGGAGTGGAACGCCGGTAGCCGGTTCGACTGGGAGAACCCGGAGTACCGCTCCTAGGGGAACTCGGGAAGTTGATCCAATGCACGAGCCTTTGAGGCACCACCTTTGTAGGCGGACGACCGGTCTAGGTCGCCCCCGCACCGACCCGCAGTCGAGTCCTCGACTGGTCCGGACCTGGAGGGGCGATGGTCATCGCAGAAGTCGGCAACCGCAGCCGGCCGTTGGACGCCGGTGCTGAGAGTGCACTTGACCCACGGGACCCTGTGGGTTCGGCCCGGGAGCTCATTGCCGGCGCGGCTTTGGCGACGAGCACCGTGGGCCGAGTGGGACTCGAGTTGGAGTTCCACCTCGTAGACCGCGCGGAGCCGCGGCGGCGTCCCAGCTGGGATGCGGTCCAAGGACTGCTCAGCGGGCTTCCCCCCATGCCTGGCGGGAGCACCGTGACCTGCGAACCGGGGGGGCAGCTCGAGCTGTCGACCCCACCGCACGACGACGTCGTCGCGGCCGCGGTGGCCCTGCGCCTTGACCGTGACGCCCTGCGTCGTTCGCTGTCGGACGCAGGACTAGCAGGCGCCCCGCTGGGGGCCGATCCCGCCCGCCCCGTGGAGCGGATCAACCCCCACCAGCGCTACTCGGCGATGGAACGGCACTACGAGGCCCTTGGCTATCCAGGGCCCGGCCGGGCAATGATGACGGCAACGGCCGCGCTGCAGATCAACCTGGACGCTGGCCCCGAGCGCGGTTGGGCCGACCGGCTGGCGCACATCCGGGCACTTCTCCCGGTCCTGATCGCTGCGTCATCCACCTCGCCCTACCTTGCCGGTCTGACGTCAGGGTGGCACTCGATGCGTCAGCAGACCTGGCACGGCATGGACCCCGCCCGTACCGATCCTGTCGGCCCGGGAGATCCGGCCGCCTCCTGGGCCGACTACGCGCTGGCCGCGCCGGTCATGCTGATCGGTGACCGGGGGGGTCTGGTTCCGGTCGTGCGTCGCGTCACGTTGGCGCAGTGGCTGCGGGACCCGGCGCGGCTCGGTCGCCCCGCCACCGGAGCCGACATCGACTACCACCTGACAACGCTGTTTCCGCCGATTCGTCCGCGGGGGTACATCGAGATCCGCTGCCTCGACGCGTTGCCGGATCGCTGGTGGCCCGCGGTTGTGGCGATCGCGGTGACTCTGATCGACGACCCGGTGGCCGCCGATGCGGCAGCACAGTCGTGTGCCCCTGTCGCCCACCTGTGGCAGTCCGCCTCCCAGCATGGTCCGGCAGACGCGACGCTGCGGACCGCCCTCATGGGATGTGTCGAGATCGCGGCCCGACACGCGCCCTTGGCCCTGCGTTCCGACGTCGAGTCCTTCGCCGAGCTGATCCGGTCGGGTCGCACACCCTGCAGCGAGCTGCGCGCCAGCATCGACAACCACGGCCCGACGCGCGTCTTGGCGGTGGAAGCCGATGCGTGAGTTGGCTGCGCGCGGCCTCGAGGCGGCGCGCCAACGGACTCAGCTGCTCACCGATCTCGAGGATCGAGAGCTCACCAAGCAGCACAGCCCTCTGATGAGCCCGCTGGTCTGGGACCTCGCCCACATCGGCCAACAGGAAGACCTCTGGCTGCTCCGCAACGGCGACACCTCCCGCCAAGGACAACTGCCCTCCGCGGTCGACCGGCTGTACGACGCCTTCGAGCACCCGCGAGCCACGCGTGCGACGCTGCCGCTGCTCGCGCCCCGCGAGGCTCGGAGGTTCATCGCCGAGGTACGCGGGCGGGTCCTCGACCGCTTGGCAACAGTGGACGAGGAGCGGTTGTTCGACCACGTCATGGTCGAACAACACGAGCAGCAACACGTGGAAACCATGCTGGCTACGCATCAGCTGCGCGTCGGGCCTCCGCTCCTGGGGACCGGCGGACCACTGCCGTCGGGCCGTCCCGTTCCTCACGACGGCATCGTGATCCCCGCCGGCCCGTTCACCCTGGGAGTCGACGGCGTCGACCAACCGTGGTCGCTCGACAACGAACGGCCCGCCCACACGGTCGACCTGCCCGCGTTCACGATCGCCAGAGTGCCGGTGACCAACGCCGAGTGGCAGCAGTTCATCGACGCCGACGGGTACGACGAGCCGCAATGCTGGTCGGCCGACGGGTGGGCGCACCGCGTCGAGGCCGACCTTCGCCGACCCTTGCATTGGAACGCCGACAGATCCCGACGGCGGTTCGGTGTCGTCGAGGACATCCCCGGGGACGAACCCGTCCAGCACATCTGCTACTTCGAGGCGGAGGCCTACGCCACCTGGGCCGGTGCGCGTCTGCCGACCGAGACGGAGTGGGAGAAGGCCTGCACGTGGGATCCCGCCACCCAGTCCCGGCGCCGCTGGCCCTGGGGCGACACGGACCCGGACCCGCAGGTTGCCAACCTGGGCGGTGAGGGCCTGCGACCCGCCTCGGTGGGGGCCTATCCGGCGGGTGCCTCCGCGTACGGAGTGGAGCAGCTCATCGGTGACGTCTGGGAGTGGACCTCGTCCCGGTTGGAGCCGTGGCCGGGGTTCACCGCCATGAGCTACAGCGAGTACAGCGTCCCGTTCTTCGGCGCCGACTTCCGCGTGCTTCGCGGCGGCTCGTGGGCAGTGGGCGGCTCCTCGATCCGGCCGTCCTTCCGCAACTGGGACCTGCCCATCCGTCGCCAGATCTTTTGCGGCCTGCGCTTGGCGTGGGACGTTGCGTAGACCAGGCGGGGGGTCGGTCGAGGGCCCCGATCGACATGTGTTGCGGGTCGACCCGGCCGGGCTGACCGTCACCGAACTGGAGGACTGATGTCCGTCGCCGACTTTGCCGTGCATCTGGGACCTGGCGCGCTCAAGCAGCAGATGGCCGAGGACGTGAGGGTCGGCCTGCTCTCCCGTCCCAAGGTGTTGCCGCCCAAGTACTTCTACGACGCTCGGGGCAGTGAGCTCTTCGATCGGATCACTCGCCTCGAGGAGTACTACCCCACGCGCCGGGAGGCTCAGATCCTGGGGCGCCGGGCGCAGGAGATCGCCGCCCTCACCGAGGCACAGACCCTCATCGAGATCGGCAGCGGCACTTCCGAGAAGACCCGGGTGCTGCTGCAGGCACTTTCTGCAAACGCAACCTTCCGGCGGTTCGTGCCCTTCGACGTCGACCCAGCGGTGCTGCGCGGGGCGAGCAGGACCATCGCGGCCGCGTTCCCGAATCTCGAGGTGGAGCCGGTCGTCGGCGATTTCGAGCACCACCTCGGCCTGCTCCCCACCGGCCCTCGTCGCCTGCTGGCCTTCCTTGGCTCGACGATCGGCAATCTCGACCGGGTGCAGCGCACCGACTTCTTTGCGGCCCTGCGCGGTTGTCTTGGCCCCGGCGACGCCTTCCTGATGGGTGCGGACCTGGTGAAGCCGCAGGCACGGCTGGTGGCGGCCTACGACGACGCCCTGGGCGTGACGGCCGAGTTCAACAAGAACGTGCTGTCGGTCATCAACCGCGAGCTGTCAGCCGACTTCGATCCCGACGCCTTCGAGCACGTCGTGGTCTGGGACGCCGACCAGGAGTGGATCGAGATGCGCCTACGATCGCGGCGCAGTCAGCACGTTCAGGTCACGGACCTGCAACTGGACGTCGCGTTCGACGAGGGTGAGCACCTGCGCACGGAGATCTCCGCCAAGTTCCGCCGCGAAGGGATGACTTCCGAGCTGGCGGCGGCGGGTTTGAGCGTGACCCGTTGGTGGACCGATCCCGGCGAAGATTTCGCCCTGCTCCTCGCCGAACCCGCGTGAGCCTGTCCGCCTCACACCGAGACCGAAGGGTGGGTCGCCAGCCATGAACGAGTCCGACTGGCATCGCCTCTCACCCAGCGATGTCCCTGACGAGGGGACGCCCTGCGCCGAGCAGAGACCCGAGGTCAGCTGCGCTTCATCGGCATCCGGCACGAGGGAGCTGCGTCGTTCGCGGCCAGCGCCTACGGGAAGCTCACCGGCCGACCAGCCGCGTGCTTTGCCATCGCCGGACCTGGCTCCACCAACCTCCTGACCGGGCTGTACGACGCCAAGCTCGACCAGTCACCGGTGGTCGCGATCTCCGGCCAGGTGCCGTCCAGCGTGCGGGGCCGTGGGGCCTTCCAGGACCTCGACCTGTCTGCGGTGTTCCACGACGTTGCAGTGACAACAACGACGGTGTACGCCGGCAGCGACCCTGCCGAGCTGGCCGCTTTGGCTGTGAAGCACGCCATCGACAACCGAGGTGTGGCCCACTTGGTCCTGCCTGACGAGGTGCAGGACCAGCCGTCGCTCGCCCCGGCGGCGACCGCGACCGGCCGGTTCACCACGCGTCGGATCGGTCCCGACTCCGACGCGATCTGCGGCGCCGCAGCCCTGTTGCGCTCGGCGCGGCGCCCCGTGTTCGTGGTGGGCCAGGGTGCCAGAACCGGCCGGTCGCAGCTGCTCGCGCTCGCGGGGCGCCTCGGGGCGCCCGTGCTGACCACGTTCAAGGCCAAGGGTCTGGTTCCGGACACCCATCCACTCGGAGCCGGGGTCTTGGGCCGTAGTGGCACCCCGGTGGCGAGTTGGCTGATGAACGAGTCTGACCTGTTGGTCGTGGTGGGCGCGTCCTTCTCGAACCACACCGGGATCGCGGCGTACAAGCCGATCATCCAGATCGACGACGAGCCGGCGGCCATCGGTCGCTTCCATGCCGTGACAGTGCCGATCCTCGCTGACGCGGCGCTGGCACTGGAAGCGCTCGACGCGGCAACCGATGTGGCAGCGGCCCTGGACCAGAGGGCGGACATCGCCACACGGTGGGCGCTCTGGCGGGACGAGAAGCAACGTCGCTCCACCGACGACCGCGGGCGAGGGGTCTCGGCGGCAGCAGTCTTCGCTGCTCTGTCGGAGCACTTGCCGGCCGACGCGGTGGTGGCCGTCGATGTCGGCAACCATGCCTACTCACTGGGTCGCTACCTGGAGTCCAAGGGGCAACCGGTCCTGATGTCGGGGTATCTGGGGTCGATCGGGTTCGGTTACCCCGCCGCCATGGGGGCCTGGGCAGCCGACCCGTCGCGCGCCGTGGTGGCGGTGACCGGCGATGGAGGATTCGGTCAGTACGCCATGGAGCTCACCACGGCCGTGAAGTACGGCATGCCGATCAAGCATCTGCTGCTGAACAACAACGCGCTGGGCAAGATCACGAAGGAACAGGTGGCCGGCGACTACCCGGTCTGGCACACCTCGCTGACCAACCCCGACTGGGCTTCCCATGCCGACCTCTGCGGCGCCACCGGGATTCGCGTCGATCACCGGGACCAGCTTGACGACGCGTTCACTGACATGTTTGCGGCGGCCGGACCGGTCCTGCTGTGTGTCGAACAGGACACGGACCTCATCTGAGGGTTCCTGCGGCCTGCGTAACGCCGGGTTCGACCAGCAGACACAGTCACCATGACCTCCGCCCGGCGCCTGTCCTTCGGCCCCCAGACGTGCGGTTCGCTCGAGGAGGGGGACCAGCGCGAGTGGCTGGTCCCCGACGGCCTCGGTGGCTTTGCGATGGGCACCGTGTCGGGTCTGCGGACCCGCCGCTACCACGGACTGCTCGTTGTCGCCACGGACCCGCCCCTCGGCCGCCAGCTCGGCCTCGCCGCTCTCGACGCCGTCCTGGTCCTCCCGTCCGGGGCGCGCATGCCGCTCGGTGTCCACGAGTGGGTCGGCGGCCACGTGGCCCCGACCGGTCACACCCTGCTGGAGTCCTTCGCCCTCGTCGACGGCCTGCCGCGCTGGCGCTGGCGGGTCGGTGACGTGGTGCTCGAACGAACCCTGGCCCTGCGGTACGGGGCACCGTCGGTGGCCGTCGTGCACACCCTTGTCGGGGGCGGCCCGGTGCGGCTCGAGGTCGAGGCGCTGACCACCTGGCGTGATGTCCACGGCGAGCGGCACGGGTCTGGAGCCCTGGTCTGCCAGCAGGTCTCGGGCGGTGCGGTCATCGAGGACGCCTTCCGACTGCGCGGTCCCGGCTGGGAGCCGGGAGGCGAGTGGTATCTCGGAGTCCACGCCCGGGCAGAGGCTGAGCGTGGCCTGGCCGCCGACGAAGACCTCTGGTCGGCGGGCCGCTTCACTGCCAACCTGGCGCCCGGCCAGATCCTGGAGGTGTCGGCCTGGGCTGGCGACCTCGGGGTCGAGCCGCCGCCTGCGTCCGCGGTGGTTGCGGAGGCCAGAAGGCGCAGCCGGAGCACGATCGCCCTCGGCAAGGCCCGCGACGAGACCGACGCGACGCTCCTGCTCGCGGCTGACAGCTTCGTCGTGACGACGCCCAGCGGACCAGACGTGGTCGCCGGTTACCCGTGGTTCGGGGCCTGGGCCAGGGACACCATGACGTCGTACGAGGGGCTGTTTCTCCAGACGGGGAGGGCGGCGGAGGGTCGCCGGCTGCTGGAGCGCTACGGCGCCACCCTGTCCGAGGGCATGCTCGCGAACACCGCGGACACGGGCGCCACGGAGTACAACACCGCCGACGGAACGCTGTGGTTCCTGCACGCCGTGGCCCGTCACCTCGAGGTGACGGGTGACCGCGACCTTGGTCTGCTGCTCGCCGATCCGCTGGCGCGGGTGGTGGAGGCGCACGTTCGCGGTACCCGCTACGGCATCCGGATCGATCCCTCCGACGGGTTGCTCACCCAGGGGCAGGACGGTGTGGCGCTGACCTGGATGGACGCCCGCGTCGGCGGTGTCGGCATCACGCCCCGCATCGGCAAGGCGGTGGAGCTCAACGCCCTGTGGATCCGTGGCCTGGCCGCCCTGCAGTCCTTCGGCGTCAAGATCGACAGTGAGGTGGGCGACCTGGCGGTGCTCGAGCACACGGCACGAAACTCGTTCGCGGCCCGCTTCCCCTCCCCCCACGGCTGGCTGTACGACGTCGTCGACGGGCCCCACGGTGACGACGCGTCGCTTCGCCCCAATCAGCTGCTCGCGCTGTCGCTGCCCGACTCGCCGCTCGTGCCCGGCGACCAACTGCCGTCGATCTCCAGCGAGCTGCTCACGCCACTGGGCCTGCGCAGCCTGGCGCCGGGCTCGCCGGACTACCGCGGCCGGCACCGCGGGGACTCCACGAGCCGCGACAGCGCCTACCACCAGGGGACGGTCTGGCCCTGGCTGATCGGCCCGTACGCCGAGGCAGCCGTTCGCGCCGGGCAGGACCTGACTGGGCTGTTCGAGGGGCTGGAGCAGCACCTTGGCGAGTGGGGCCTCGGTTCGGTGTCTGAAACCGTTGAGGGGGACGCACCGCACGGCGGCACGGGCTGCCCGTTCCAGGCCTGGTCCGTGGCCGAGGTGCTCCGGGCGCGTCGGCTGGTCCACTGAAACGCCTGAGCCGTTCGCAAGACCATGCCTGACATCGCGGTTGCACTGAGGACTGACACCGACGACTCGAGGAGACAGGTCCGATGAAAGGTTTGACGGGAAAGGTCGCCGTCGTCACCGGCGGCAGCTCTGGCATCGGGCAGGCAATCGCGATCCGCCTGGGCGAGGAAGGTGTCGATGTCGCGATCAACTACGTCGGTCGCCCTGACGGGGCAGAGGCGACGAAGGAGACGATCGAGCAGGGCGTCGATGTCTGCATGACGCAGATGGCCTCTGCGGGAACCCACCCGATCCTGGTCGCGGCCGACGTGTCCGACGAGGCCGAGGTGGTGGCGATGTTCGCCGAGGTCATCGGCCACTACGGCCGCTTGGACTACCTCATCAACAACGCCGGCATCCAGATCGCCGGCGAGTCCCATGAGTTGCCTATTGCCGACTTCGACAAGGTGCTGGCGGTCAACCTGCGCGGTGCTTTCCTGTGCGCGCAGCAGGCGCTCACGCACTGGGTCGAGACCGGCAGCACGGGATCGATCGTCAACGTCTCCAGCGTGCACCAGGTCATCCCCAAGCCGCGGTTCGTGAGCTACTCGATGTCGAAGGGCGGGATGCAGAACCTGACGCACACCCTGGCGCTGGAGTACGCCGCCCGCGGTATCCGGGTCAACGCGATCGGCCCGGGCGCCACCGTCACCCCGATCAACCGGTCGTGGATCGATGATCCGGTCAAGAGGGCCATGGTCGAGAGCCACATCCCGATGCGACGCGCCGGTGAGGCCGAGGAGATGGCTGCGGCAGCGGCGTTCCTGTGCTCCGACGAGTCGCTCTACATCACCGGCCAGACGCTGTTCGTCGATGGTGGACTCACCCTGTACCCGTCGTTCGAGTCGACCTGGTCCTCCGAGTAATGCCACACACCGGCATCGACGGCTGGTTCCCCTCGCAGTACGGCGAGGCGGACGAAGCCGGTGCGCTCAACCAGATCAACGCCGCCAAGGTGCTCGAAGCCATCGGCCTGGTCCGCCACGGCGTCATTCTTGACCTCGCGCACGTGCTCCACCAGGACGTCCCGGCCTTCCCCGGCCGGACGTTCCGGCAGTACCTGACGACCAACTACCACCAGATCAACCGCCGCCAGCCCGGTGCTGGCAGGGGCGGCCTGGGCAAGAACGAGGTCAACTGGGTCGTGGAGCAGATCACCGCGACCCAGCAGATGGGCACGCACATGGACGGCCTGAACCACCTGCAGGTCGGGGACCGCACCTACAACGGCTACCGCCTGGCCGACATCGTCGAGGACTACGGCACCAACAAGCTCGGCATCGACACCTTGCCGCAGGTCGTGACCCGGGGGCTGCTGCTCGACATCGCCGGGCTACGCGGTGTCGACCGGCTTTCGGCCGGCGAGGTCATCACCGTCGCCGACGCCGAGACGGCCCTGGCAAGGGCCGGGTTGTCGGTACGGCCCGGGGATGCGGTGTTCTTCCACACCGGCTGGGGCCAGCTGTGGGGCGTCGACAACACGGCCTACTCAGCCGGTGAGCCCGGTCCGGGCGTCGCCCTCGGCGGTTGGCTCGCCGCGCAGCACGTCGCCCTCACCGGCTGCGACACCTGGTCCTACGGTGCGTACCCACCGGAGGACCCCGAGCGGCCCTTCGTGGTCCCGCAGACCCTCAACGTCCAGCACGGCGTCGTCGTGGTGGAGAACCTGCGCCTGGCCGAGATCGCCGAGCGTGGCGTCACCGAGTTCCTGCTCGTCATCTCGCACGCCAAGCTTCGCGGCGCGACCGGCGCCTGGGTCGCTCCCCTCGCCATCTTGTAGAAGGAGAACCCCCGTCATGTCAGAGCACTACGACGTCATCGTCATCGGGTCCGGCGCCGGAGGCGGCACCGTCACCCACGCGCTCGCGCCGACCGGCAAGCGGGTCTTGCTCCTCGAACGCGGCGACTACCTGCCCCGGGAGGCCGAGAACTGGGACTCCCAGGCGGTCTGGCTCGACCATCGCTACGCCAACGCCGGCCAGTGGAAGGACCTCGGCACCGGCAAGATGTTCACTCCGAAGCAGCACTACTACGTCGGTGGCAACACCAAGTTCTACGGCGCGATCCTGTTCCGCTTCCGCGAGCGCGACTTCGACGCTGTCGAGCATGTCGACGGCATCTCACCGGCCTGGCCGATCTCCTACGCCGACCTCGAGCCCTACTACACCCGAGCAGAGAAACTCTACCAGGTGCACGGCCTGCGGGGGTCCGACCCAGGAGAGCCGCCCTGCGATGTTCCCTACCCCTTTCCCGCGATCAGCGACGAACCCCGCATCGCACAACTAGCCGACGACCTGCGCGCGGCCGGTTTGCAGCCCTTTCCGCTGCCTAACGGCATCCTGCTCGACGAGCAGGCACCCGAGCTGTCGGCGTGCGTCCGCTGCGCCACCTGCGACGGCTACCCCTGCCTGGTCAACGGCAAGGCCGACGCCCACATCATCGCCGTACAACCCGCCCTCCTGCACGACAACATCACCCTGCTCACCAACGCACTCGTCACCCGGCTCGAAACCGACGCCTCCGGACGAACTGTCACGCGCGTCGTCGTCGAGCACGACGGCGAGCAGCAGACCTACTCCGCCGACGTCGTCGTCGTGGCCGCCGGCGCGATCAACACCGCCGCCCTGCTGCTGCGCTCCGCCAACGAGCAGCACCCCGACGGCCTGGGAAACAGCTCAGGCGTCGTCGGACGGCACCTGATGCTGCACAACAACTCCTCCCTCATCGCCTTCTCCAAGATCGCCAACCCGACGAAGTTCCAGAAGACATTGGGCATCAACGACTTCTACTTCGGCGACGGCACCTGGCCCTATCCGTTGGGGGCCATGCAGATGCTCGGCAAGAGCGACAAGGTCCTCATCGGCTTCGACGCCCCAGAGGCCCAGGACCCCACCAACCTGGCCAAGCATGCGATCGACTTCTGGCTCACCACCGAGGATCTCCCTCTGCCCGACAACCGCGTCACCCTCGACGCAGACGGCGAGATCTGCCTCGCGTACACCCCGACGAACCTGGAGGCCCACCAGCGGCTCCGGGTCGCGTTCGAGGGCCTGCTGGACGCGATCCAGTGCAGCGAGCAGGTACTCGAGAACTACTCCTACCGCGGCGGCCGGCTGGGGATCAACGGCGTGGCGCACCAGAACGGCACGGTCCGCTTCGGGACCGACCCGGCGACCTCGGCCCTCGACGTCGAGTGCAAGATGCACGACCTCGACAACCTCTACATCGCCGACTCGAGTTTCTTCGTCTCGAGCACCGCCGTGAACCCGACCCTGACCATCATCGCCAACGCCCTACGCGTTGCCGACCGGATCAGCGCCCGCCTCGCCGCCCCGGCCTCGACCCCACCTTGAACCCCGACCTGGGGAGGCCCCCACCTCGATGTCGGGTCTCAGCTATGCCGCACGGTCCTGTAACGCGTTGCGAGATGCCGAGACGGACCTATAGTCGGCACATCCTTCGGACCCGGGAGGCCATCACGATGACGGACCAACCGGCGCAGCCCCCCGGGGCCTCCGCCGGTCTCGTCGATGACGTCGTCGATCCCGGCGATGCCGCCGATGCTGGCGAGGTGCAGGCAGCTCCTGCCGACGCGCACCTGATCGGCCGGTTGCGGGCCGGTGACGAGTCGGCGTTCTCCGAGGTGGTCGACGGCTGGTCGCCGATGATGCTCCGGGTGGCCCGGTCCTTCGTCTCGACCGAGGCCTCGGCGGAGGAGATCGTCCAGGAGACCTGGTTGGCGGTCCTGGCCGGGCTGCACCGGTTCGAGAGCCGTTCGTCCTTGCGGACGTGGGTGTTCCGGATCTTGTCCAACCAGGCCAAGACCCGCGGTGTGCGGGAGTCACGCACGGTGCCGATGTCGTCCCTGGGTGGCGACGAGGGCGAGGGGCCGACGGTCGACCCGGACCGGTTCCGGAGCAAGGACGAGCAGGGCTCCGGTCAGTGGACCGCCGAGGGCGCGCCGCGCAGCTGGGAGCCGTCGCCCGAGGTGTCGGTGCTGTCGGGGGAGGTCCGCGGGCTGGTGGCTGAGGCATTGCTGTTGCTGCCGGATCGGCAACGGACCGTGGTGAGCCTGCGTGACGTCCACGGGCTAACTTCAGAGGAAGTCTGCGACACGCTGGGCATCACCGCAGCCAACCAGCGGGTCCTGCTGCATCGAGCCAGAGCCAGGATGCGTGCGGCTCTGGAAGACTATTACTGCGGGACCGACGGGTGAAGCGATGGAAGCGGCGAGGGCAGGGAATGGGCGAGACCGGGAAGCCGCGCGAGCAGGAGATCGACCTGGCCTGCCGCGACCTGGTCGAGATCGTCACCGACTACCTCGAGGGCATGCTCGAGCCTGCCATGGCAAGCGCCGTCGAGGCGCACCTGCGGCTGTGTGACGGCTGCGAGGAGTACCTCGCCCAGATGCGCGCGACCATCCGGCTGCTCGGCCGCGTCCCGCTCCACACCCTGAGCGCGCAGGCGAAGACCGACCTCGTGGTCGCGTTCCGCGACTTCTCCACCTCACCCCCCGCCTGAACCGGCGGACAGGTGGCCGCCGCCTCCGCGGTAGTCCCGGAACGCTTCGACGAGTTCGTCGCAGGGTGGGACGGGAAGGTCCGGCCCGACAGTGCGCAGGGCATGGACCGTACGCCGCATCTGGTCGACGTAGACCCTGCACTCCTCGCACCCTGCGACGTGCGCCTCGAAGGACTTCCGGTCGCATGGCGACAACGCATCCTCGAGGTAGTCGGTGACGATCTCCACCACCGCCTGGCAGGTCAGCACGTGGCACAGTCCCCCGACCGTGAGTATTCGTTACGGTTTGCTGACGCCCCTGACCGGGCGAATGCCTCAGATCGGACTCGTCCCGGTGGCCCGCTGGCGTGTCCGTGCGCAGACACGCCGTCGCCGTCGCGCTGACCGTCTATGCCACCCTCGCCCCTCAGGAGACGAGATCACCGTGGATCGGCACCCAGCAGCGGATCGTGAACCCTTGCCGTTCAGCAGCAAACTCCACGTCCGAGCTGAGCTGGCGCACCAGGAAAAGCCCACGGCTGCCCTCGGCGCGCGGCGAAGGCAAGGTCGCACCCGGGAGGGCGAGCAGGCCGGGACCGTCGTCGGTCACGGCGATCTGGACCTGCCCTTCGAAGATCGACAGCTCCAGGCTGACCGCGCCATGGGCCGCTCGGACCGCATTGGCGAGCAGCTCGGAGATCACCAGAGCGGCGTCGTCCGCGCTGCGGACCCCCTCGTCGGTGAGCCAACGCACGGCGAGGTGCCGCACGTCCCGCGCCTCGAGACGGTTGGCGCCGATGGTCCACCGCACCTGTCCCCCTGCACCTGGAGAGATGGCGGCCCTCTGGCACGCCGACGTCTGTTTGCCCAAGGAAATCATGTCGAAACCGGAGTACCCGGGATGACAGGCTTGTGGACATGCCCGGACCTCTCCAGATCATGCCCGGCCTCATCGTGTCCGAGGCGGAGCTGAGCTGGCGCTTCTCCCGCTCGTCCGGACCGGGCGGGCAGCACGTCAACACCAGTGACAGCCGGGCTGAGCTGAGCGTCGACCTCACCCGGGTGCTGCCTCCTCACCTGCTCGCGCGCGCCCTCGAGCGCTTGGGCAGCCGGCTCAACGACGGCGTACTGACCGTCGCGGCCAGTGAGCACCGCAGTCAGCTGCAGAACCGGGACGCCGCCGCGGAGCGCCTCGCCCAACTCCTGCGGCAGGCCGTGGCGACCCCACCAGCCCCTCGCCGGCCGACTCGACCCACCCGGGGGAGCAAGGAACGGCGGCTTCAGGTCAAGCGTCAGCGCTCGGAGCTCAAGCGGGGCCGCCGAGGCCGGCCCGACGACTGACTGTCGCGGATCCTCAGCGAGGGTCCGGAGCGTCGCCGTCCGTCGGTGCGTCCGGCGGGTCGGGCGGGTCGAAGCTCGGCGGGAGGCGCTTGAGCCTGGCGTTCATGTTGCGGATGAGGAGCACCGTCGCCACCCCCAGCAGCAGAACGATCAGCAGCCCGAGTGGCCCGGCCGAGCCGGTCCCACCCGACGCGAGGGTCACCGCACACCCGCGAACAGGTCGGTCTCGGGCAGCTCAGAGCTCACGTGCGTGCGGGCAAGCTGGAAGTCCTCGGTCGGCCAGGCGTGCTGCTGCAGCTCGATCGGGCAGGCGAACCAGCGTCCGGTCGGGTCGACCTGCGTGGCGTGGGCGATCAGAGCCTGGTCGCGCGTCGCGAAGAACTCCGCGCACTCGACGCTGGTCGTGAGGCGGCCCTCGTCCTCGGGCTTGTCGACCCAGCTCTCCAGCCACTCGCCATACGGGCTGTCGATGCCCCGTGCTGTCATCATCGTGTGCAGCGCGACCAGCCGGTCCTTGTGGAACGTGTGGTTGTAGTAGAGCTTCAGCGGCTGCCAGGGCTGGCCTGCCTCCGGGAAGCGGGAGGGGTCACCGGCCGCCTCGAAGGCCGCCATCGTGACCTCGTGGCAGCGGATGTGGTCCGGGTGCGGGTAGCCGCCGTTCTCGTCGTAGGTCGTGACGACGTGCGGCCGCTCCTTGCGGAACACCTCGACGAGCGCGGCGGTCTGCTCCTCGAGGTCACCCAGCGCGAAGCAACCCCCCGGCAGCGGCGGCAACGGGTCACCCTCGGGCAGCCCGCTGTCGACCCAGCCCATGAACACCTGTCGGACCCCGAGGATCTCCCGCGCCTTGTCCATCTCGGCGGCGCGGATCTCGGTAATGTTCGCGAGCACCTCGGGGGTGTCCATCGCCGGGTTGAGCACCGACCCGCGGGAACCGTCGGTGAGCGTCACGACGAGGACGTCGACGCCCTCGCGGACGTACTTCACCATCGTCGCGGCACCCTTGCTCGACTCGTCGTCCGGGTGCGCGTGCACGCACACCAGCCTCAGCTGCTCCGTCTCGTTTGCTGTCACGGCATTATTGTCACCGATGAGGTCACCGATGAGCACCCAGCCCCGCCCCCCGCGCCGCCCTCCGGGCCGGTACGACGAACCCCGCGTCCTGCCTCGCAGCGCCGTCTACGCGGGGGCGGTCGTCGGAGCCCTCGTCCTGTTGGCCTTCGCGTGGTTCGGCTACTCCCGCTTCTCCACCGGCCGGACCGGCTTCGGGCTGCTCGGCTACCAGGTCGTCAACGACGCCACGGTCGAGATCACCTTCGAAGTGCACAAGCCGCTCAACGACACCGTCCGGTGCGCTGTCGTCGCCCGGGACCGCAGCAACACGACCGTCGGTGCGCGCGACGTCACCGTCGGACCGGCCGACCGGGACCCCGTACGGGTGACCGAGCGGTTCCCCACCTCCGCCCGCGCCGCGACCGTCGACGTGATCTCCTGCTCCGCGGCAGCCGCCTCCGGGACGCCAGGGCCGTAGCATTGTCAGATCCGCAACCGCCGAGGAGATGACGCGCCGTGACCACCGAGAGCCGCACCGCGACGACCTGGCTGACTCCCGAGGCCCACGCCCGCCTCACGGCGAGCCTCGCGGACATGACCGGTCCGGTGCGCGCCGACATCGTGAAGAAGATCGAGGCTGCCCGCGACGAGGGTGACCTGAAGGAGAATGGCGGGTACCACGCCGCCAAGGAGGAGCAGGGCAAGCTCGAGGCCCGCATCAAGCAACTCACCGCTCTCCTGCGCGACGTGCGCGTCGGTGACGTCCCTAGCGGAGACGTCGTCGAGGAGGGCTGCCTGGTCTCGGTCGACTATGGCGACAACGACCTGGAAAGCTTCCTCTACGCCAACCGCGAGAACGCGACCGACGAAGGGGGGAAGATCGGCGCCCTCGACGTCTACTCCCCCGAGTCGCCGATCGGCCAGGCCCTCGCCGGTCGCAAGGCGGGCGACGAGGTCACCTTCGGCCCGCGCGCCCTGAAGGTCGTCATCATGACGATCGCGCCCTACCAGGCCTGAGCCTGCCCGGCTTCCTCTCGCGGAGGTCTCAGCCCGGCGAGACGCTGTACGACGCCTCGATGAGCGCGGCGACCAGCGCGTCGGAGTGTTCGACGCCGCGGGTCTCGACCTGCAGCAGCACCTCGACCTCGTCCAGGTGCAGGGTCCGGCCGGTCCGCTGGTGCTCCACGTCGAGGACGTTGGCACCGGAACCGGCGAGAACAGCGAGCAGCCGGGCCAGCTCGCCAGGACGGTCGGGGATCCGGACCCGCAGTGACAGGAACCGCCCCGCGGCGATCAGGCCGTGTCGGATCACCTTCGACAACAGGAGCGGGTCGATGTTGCCGCCGGACAGGACCACCACGACCGGAGGCGTGAAGTCGGTGGGGTCCTCCATGACAGCGGCGAGGCCGGCGGCGCCGGCCGGTTCGACGACGAGCTTGGCCCGCTCCAACGACAGCAGCAGGGCCCGCGAGAGGGCGTCGTCGTCGACGGTCACGACCCGGTCGACGAGGTCGCGGACGTGCCGGAAGGTGATCTCACCGGGACACCCGACGGCAATCCCGTCGGCGATGGTCGCCATGCTCGCGAGGGCTGTCGGGACCCCGGCCGCCAGGGAGGGCGGGAAGGCCGCAGCGCCCCGAGCCTGAGCGGCGACGACGTCGACATCGGACCGCAGGCCACGCACGGCGACGGCGATGCCCGACACCAGGCCACCACCTCCGGTGCAGACCACGATGGTCTTCACATCAGGGCACTGCTCGAGGATCTCGAGCCCCACAGTGCCCTGACCGGCGATCACGTCGGCGTGGTCGAACGGGTGGATCAGGACTGCTCCGGTCTCGGCCGAGAAGCGACGTGCTGCCGTCAGCGCCTCGTCGACGGTGGCGCCCTCGAGGCGGACCGAGGCGCCGTACGCCATGGTGGCAGCGACCTTGGGGAGGGGCGCCGCCTGCGGCATGAACACCGTCGCCGAGCAGCCGAGCAGGGACGCGGCGAGAGCGACGCCCTGAGCGTGGTTTCCGGCGCTGGCCGCCACGACCCCCCTGGAACGCTCCCGTTCGGTCAGTCGCGCGATCCGCACGTAGGCGCCGCGAATCTTGAACGACCCGGTGCGCTGGAGGTTCTCGCACTTGAGCCAGACCGGCCCGCCCACCCGTTCCGACAGCGCCCGGCTCCCCTCGAGCGGGGTCGTCCGGGAGATCCCGTTGAGCAGGGTGCGAGCGGCCTGCACGTCCGCGAGGCCGACGAGCGGGATCTCCAGGGCGGTCACGCCGGTCATCGTCCCACTCGGGCTCAGCCGGCGGACCAGTACCGGTCACCTTCGACCACCAGGGCGGCCGCCCCGACGAGGCCGGCTGTCTGGCCGAGCGCAGCTGGCTCGACGCGCAGGCCGACCAGGAACGACAACCGCCCGTACTGCGCCACCGAGGACCGGAGCGCGGGCCACAGTGACGGCACCTGCGAGATGCCACCGCCGACGGTGACGACCCGGGTGTCGAGGATGCTTGCCGCTGCGGCGATGCCGACGCCGAGGGCGTGGCCCGCGCGGGCGAACGCCTCGAGGGCCAGGGCATCTCCGGTCGCGGCGAGGGCGGCGAGCTCGATGCCGCTCGTCGCCAGGGATCCATGCCCGGCGGCCCAGGCGACGAGGGCCGGGCCGCGCGCGATCGCCTCGACGCAACCCCGACCACCGCAGCCGCACTGCGGCCCGGACGGGTCGACGACGATGTGGCCGAGGTGCCCGGCGTTGCCGGCGGCACCGTCGAGGAGCCGTCCACCGCTGACGATCCCGCCGCCGACACCGGTGGACACGACGACGCCCAGCAGGTCGTCGGTGTGCCAGCCGCCCTGCCAGTGCTCACCGGCGGCAGCACAGACCGCGTCGTTGTGCAGGCGCACGGGCATGCCGTAGCGGTCGGCGAGGGCGGACCGCAGCGCGAAGCCACGCCAGGCGGGGATGTTGAGCGGTGACACCTCACCGACTGGCCAGGCCATCGGTCCACCGCACCCGACGCCCAAGGCCTCGACCCCGACCGCCAACGGGTCGAGCAAGCGGCACAGAGCTCCCCACGGGTCGTCTCCCGTCGCGACGCGGTACACCCGGCCGAGGCCTCCGTCCCACCTGGAGGCGGCGAGCTTCGTCCCGCCGATGTCGACCGCGAGCACCGTCACGGGAAGACGAGTACCGACGCGGTGAAGCCGTGCAGGTGCGACCGCCCCGCTACCGGACCGATCTCACCGTCCGCGAAGAAGCCGGCGACGGCGTCGGCTGCCAGCCCCTGACGGACGAGGTCACCGTCATGTGCTGCGCCGCCGTACGAGGGACCGAACAGGTGAGAACCCCTGCCGTTGCAGGAGAACAGCAACGCACCGGAGCCCGGTTGGCCCGGGCAGCGGGCGAGGGCGGAGCGCAGGTCGGCGTCGGCCGCATCCGCGTCTCGGACCTGCAGACGGACGGTCTGCCCGACCGAGAGGAGGTCACCGACGACCAGGGAGGTGCCCTCCGAGCCGAGCAGGGAGCGGATGAGGAACTCGTGGTCCTCGGCGTACTCGTCGGCGGCGATGCCGAGGTGCAGTCCACGGCTGGCGAGCGCCTGCTCGGGAGGTGGCAGTCCGGCGACGACCTCCCGCAGCTTGTCCAGGGCGGGAACGCCGGCCAGCCCGGAGAGCAGGTTTCCCGAAGCTGCGGTCACCGTCAACGCAGGACCGACCGGTCGGCAGCCCTGGGAGACCAGGGGTCGCGCGGACGTGCCCTCCAGCAGTACGCCGACGGCACCGCGGTCGACGACCCGGCCGTCGACCCACAGCCGGGCCGAGCCGGAACCCGCAGGTGCGTGGGCGACCCCGCCGACGAAGGCGAGCCCAGCCAGCGAGGTGGCGGCCCGGGACACGAAGCCGTCGAGCGGGAAGCTGAAGGTGTCCGCGAGCAGCAGCGCGACCTCGTCCGCGCCGGCCCCTCGCTCGGGCAGCCCGATGACCGCCGCCCCCTCACCGGAGGGCATGACCTCGAGGTGGAAGGTACGCAGCACCGCACCGGGCAGCACGCCGACCCAGGCGCTGACCGCCGAGTGGCCCTCGATCCCTTGCCCGCCACCGATGACGCCGGCCGCACGGCACCCCAGCGTGGCGGTCGCCCCGGTCAGCGCACAGGCCCGCTCCCCCGCCTCGGCGGCCTGCTCGGGGGTGCCGCCGGACACGAACACGACGGCCAGGTCAGGCCTGCGGCCGGCCAGCGGCGCGAGGGCGGCCGCGACCGCCTGCTCGGCTGCCTGAACCAGGTCTGCCGACACGCCCACGCCATCCCCGAAGCGGCCCACACGACCAACCTATGCCCGCCCCGAGCCGGCCTGGTGCGGGATCGGCGGTGCCGACGTAGCGTCTGTGGGGTGGATGCACCCGACCTCACGACCCTGGCCCAGCTGCGTGACAGCGGCCATCAGCAACGCACCGTCAAGGCGGAGGTGCGCGACAACCTGCTGCTGCGCCTCGCGGCCGGCGAGCCGACCTTCCCCGGCATCCTCGGCTACGACGAGACCGTGCTGCCGGAGGTCGAGAGGGCGCTGCTGGCCGGGCACGACCTGGTCCTGCTCGGCGAGCGCGGCCAGGGCAAGACCCGCCTGATCCGCACCATGGTCGGTCTGTTGGACGAGTGGACGCCGGTCGTCGCGGGCTGCGAGATCAACGACCACCCCTACACGCCGGTCTGCGTCCGCTGCCAGGACCTGGTGGCCGCCGAGGGCGACAGGACGCCGGTCGCCTGGAAGCACCGCTCCACCCGGTACGGCGAGAAGCTTGCCACTCCTGACACCTCCGTCGGCGACCTGATCGGTGACGTCGACCCGATCAAGGTGGCGCAGGGGCGCACCCTGGGAGATCCCGAGACGGTCCACTACGGCCTGGTCCCCCGGACCAATCGCGGGATCTTCAGCGTCAACGAGCTCCCCGACCTGGCCGAGCGGATCCAGGTCGCGCTGCTCAACGTGCTGGAGGAGCGCGACATCCAGGTCCGTGGCTACACGCTGCGGCTGCCGCTGGACCTGCTGCTGATCGCGTCCGCCAACCCCGAGGACTACACCAACCGCGGTCGGATCATCACCCCGCTCAAGGACCGTTTCGGCGCGGAGGTCCGCACCCACTACCCCATCGACCTGGTACACGAGCTCGACCTGATCCGGCAGGAGGCGCAGCTGACCTGGCCCGGTACGCCGGTCACCGTCCCCGCCCACCTGCTCGAGGTCGTCGCCCGCTGGACCCGGCTGGTCCGCGAGGCACCGCAGGTCGACCAGCGCTCCGGGGTCAGCGCCCGGTTCGCGGTCGCGGCCGCCGAGACGATCGCGGCCTCCGCCGTCCGGCGGGCCGCGGTCAACGGTGAGCCTGAGGCGGTCGCCCGGGTCTGCGACCTGCCGTCCGTCGTACCCGCCTCCCGGGGGAAAGTGGAGTTCGAGGCGGCCGAGGAGGGCCGCGAGCTCGAGGTCCTCGCACACCTGCTGCGCAAGGCGACCGCCGACACGTTCCGGGCGCAGCTCGCCGGGCTGGACCTGTCCGGGGTGCAGAGCCGCTTCGATGACGGCGGGATCCTCGAGACCGGTGACCTCGTGCCCGCCGCGCAGCTGCTCGCCGACCTCGGCAGCGTGCCCGGGCTGGCGCAGCTGCTCGAGCGGCTCGGCATCGAGCAGGAGTCGCCGGGGCTGGCCGCGTCCGCGCTGGAGTTCGCCCTGGAGGGCCTGCACCTCAATCGCCGGCTGGCCAAGGACTCCGTCGGCCATCGCACGGTCTACGGCCGATGACGCGCGACCCGCTCCCACTGGGCGTACCCGACACCTACGCCCTTCGCCGGCGCGTGCTGCTCGTGGGCGTGGTGTCCCTGCTGTTGTTCCTCGTGGTGTCCTACACGATCGCGTGGCTCGACATCTCCGACGCCTGGTTGCTCATCGCGCTGGCCTTGATCTACCTGCTCGTGGTCCGGCCGTTGATGAAGCCGGTCCGCGACGCGCTCTCCCTGCGCCGCCGGCTGGCCTATGACGCCTACCTCGCCGAGCATCACGGCAAGGACGAGGCCTGATCAGATGAGCCCCCTGCGATGAGCTCCGCCGCCTTCCGGTACGGCGCGTGGGACGGCGGCCGCGACCCGCTCGAGCCGCCGTTCGACGTGGCGCAGGCCGTGGACGAGATCGGCGAGCGGGTGCTCAACGGACAGTCCCCCCGGCAGGCGCTGCGCGAGCTGATGAGACGCGGCACCGACGGTCTGCGCGGACTCGACGACGTCCGCCGCAAAGTTGCGAAGCAGCAGCGGGAAGCGCGCAACAGGGGCCAGCTCGACGGGACGCTGCAGCAGGTCAAGGAGCTGCTCGCCGAGGCCGTGGACCTCGAGAAGGCGGCACTGTTCCCCGACCCGTCGGACACTGCCCGGATGGCCGAGATGGAGCTCGACACGCTGCCGACCGACACGGCCAGGGCGGTCCAGCAGCTCAAGCCTTATGAGTGGCGCAGTCCGGAGGCGCGGGCGGCGTACGAGCAGATCGAGGACCTGCTGCGTCGGGAGGTCCTCGACAGCCAGTTCAAGGGGATGAAGGACGCCCTGGAGAACGCCGGCCCCGAGGACATGCAGCGCGTCAAGGACATGCTCTCCGACCTCAACCAGATGCTCGACGCCGACGCCCGTGGCGAGCACACGCAGGATGACTTCGAGCAGTTCATGGCCAAGCACGGGGAGTTCTTCCCCTCGCAGCCAGGCACTCTCGAGGAGCTCGTCGACGACCTGGCCCGTCGCGCGGCGGCGCAGCAGCGGCTGATGGACTCGCTCACCCCGCAGCAGCGCCAGGAGCTCGGGGAGCTCATGCAGGGCGCCATGGACCTCGACATGCAGTCCCAGATGTCGCAGCTCGGGGACTCCCTGCGCAACGCCCGCCCCGACCTGCCCTGGGGCGGCAGGGAGCGGATGTCGGGTGAGCAGGGCATGGGAATGGGGGACGCGACAACAGCCCTCGAGGAGCTCGCCGACCTCGACGACCTCGAGTCCGCGCTCAGCCAGGACTATCCCGGTGCCTCGCTCGACGACATCGACGAGGCCGCCGTGCAGCGGGCCCTCGGTCGGGGAGCCGTGGACGACATCCGCGCACTGCAGCGCATCGAGCGGGAGCTGCAGCTGCAGGGCTACCTCGTGCGCGATGCGAACGGGCGCCTCGAGCTGTCGCCGCGGGCCGTCCGCCGGCTCGGCGCGACCGCCCTGCGCAAGGTCTTCCACCAGCTGGACGCCAAGGGCCGCGGTGGGCACGACGTCCGCGACGCCGGCGCCGCAGGGGATCTGACCGGGTCGTCACGACAGTGGGAGTTCGGCGACGAACAGCCCCTCGACGTGGTGCGGACCGTCCGCAACGCCGTCCTGCGTGGGGCGTCGGGCACCGGCGTGACGCTGCGGGTCGAGGACTTCGAGGTGGTCGAGACCGAACGGCGGACCACCGCCGCTGTCGCGCTGCTCGTCGACCTCAGCTTCTCGATGGAGCTGCGCGGGACGTGGGCCGCGGCGAAGCAGACGTCGCTCGCCCTGCACTCCCTCGTCACGACGCAGTTCCCACAGGACGCGATCGAGATCATCGGCTTCAGCGACTACGCCCAGGTCCTCAAGGCCGAACAGCTCGCGGGCCTCGATCCCCAGCGGGTACAGGGGACCAACCTCCAGCACGCCCTCATGCTGGCGGGCCGGTTCCTCGGCAAGCACCCGCAGGCCGAGCCGGTCGTGCTGGTCGTCACCGACGGCGAGCCGACCGCCCACCTGACCCGCGACGGGTACGCCGACTTCTGCTGGCCGCCGATGCCCGAGACCCTCGAGCTGACCATGGCCGAGGTCGAGCGGATCACGAAGCGGGGGGCCACGATCAACGTGTTCATGCTCGACGACGAGCCGCGGCTGGTGTCCTTCGTCGAGCACCTCGCGCAGCGCAATGGCGGCCGGGTGTTCGCCGCGGATCCCGACCTGCTCGGCGAGTACGTCGTCAGCGACTACCTTCGCGCCCGTCGCGGTCGCCGGGGTCGATAGTCCTCTCGGCCTCGCGGCATTTCCCTCGTGAGGCCCGGGAAGGTGTGGGCTAACGTCAGCCGCGTGCGCTACTCCGGCTCGTACGCCCTGCTGCTGGCCCTCCATCTCGTCGGAGTGCTCGTCATCATCGGCTCGCTGGGCATGGTCACGTCGACCGCCGGCCGCCTCGCGCGCGACAACGACGGACCCGGCCTGATTCGGGCCCTGCGGTCCACCCGCGTCTACACGGCAGGCAGCCTGCTCGTCGTCGGCCTGGGCACGGCGATGCTGGGCCGCGACCCGACCCAGATCCCACGCGGAGCGGGCTGGGTGTCCGCGTCGTACGCGTTGTGGCTGGTCGCGACGCTCATCACCCTGGGCGTCACCGCTCCGGCGCTTCGGGGTGCTGCCGCGGAGGTGGCCGAGGGACGCCCCGCCGAGCGCTTCGCCGCGCGGCTCGGCGCAGCCGGCGGCCTGAGCGCCCTGTGCTGGATCGCTATCGTCGTCCTGATGGTCTACAAGCCCGGCCAGTGAGGCTCGTCGTCCGCGAGGTCAGCGCCATCGACACCAAGCCGCTGCGCCGTGACATCCTGCGCGCCGGCAGCCCCGCCGCCGTCTTTCCCGACGATCACCACGCCGTCCACCTGGGCGTGTACGACGGCCTCGCCCTCGTCGGGTGCGGCAACGTCAGACCAGACCCGGCTCCGTGGGAGCCGGCAGTGACCGGCTGGCGGATCCGCGGCATGGCTACCGCCACCAGCCATCGCGGCCAGGGCGTCGGGACGCTCGTCCTCGAAGGCCTGCTCGCGCACTGCCGCTCCACCTCCCCGGTGCCGGGTGACGTTGTCGTGTGGTGCAACGCCCGGACGCCGGCGCAACGGTTCTACGAGAAGGCGGGCTTCGTCACCCGCGGCGAGCCGTGGGTCGACCCTGAGATCGGCCCGCACGTCGTCATGTGGACCACCGTCCCCTAGGGGACAGGGGGCCGGCTGAGAGCTGTCACTCGGGTGGCCTTATGCGAGGGCCCGTTCGAGGTCGGCGAGCAGGTCGTCGGCGCTCTCGATCCCGACGCTCAGCCGGACCAGGTCAGCTGGCACCTCGAGCTGCGAACCGGCAACGCTCGCGTGGGTCATCCGGCCAGGGTGCTCGATCAGGGACTCGACGCCGCCGAGGGACTCGCCGAGGGTGAAGACCTCGGTCCGCCGGCAGACCTCCAGCGCCTTCGCCTCCCCACCGGCCAGCCGGAACGAGACCATCCCGCCGTACGCCTTCATCTGCTTGCTGGCGATGTCGTGCCCAACGTGTTCGGGCAGCCCCGGGTACAGCACCTGACTGACGGCACTGCTGCGGTTGAGCAGCTCCACGACGCGGCCGGCGTTCTCACAATGCCGGTCCATCCGGACGCCGAGCGTCTTGATGCCGCGCAGCACCAGCCAGGAGTCGAACGCCCCCGGCACCGAGCCCATGGCGTTCTGGTGGTAGCGGAGCTCCTCGCCGAGGGCGGCGTCCTTCGCGACCAGCCCGCCTCCGACGACGTCGCTGTGCCCACCGAGGTACTTCGTCGTGCTGTGCACGACCACGTCCGCGCCGAGCGCGAGCGGCTGCTGCAGGTACGGCGACGCGAACGTGTTGTCCACGACCAGCAACGCGCCGGCGCCCTGCGCAACCGTCGCGAGCCCGGCGATGTCGGCGATCCCCAGCAGCGGGTTGGTCGGCGTCTCGCACCAGATCAGCCTGGTCTCGGGCCGCAGCGCGGCCTGTACGGCGGACAGGTCGCCAAGCGCGACAGGGGTGTGCTCGACCCCCCACCTGCTGGCGACCTTCGCGAACAGCCGGTACGTCCCTCCGTAGGCGTCGTCCGGCACGAGCACGTGGTCGCCGGGCTTCAGGACGGTCCGCAGCAAGGTGTCCTCAGCGGCCAGGCCGCTGGCGAAGGCGAGCCCGGTCGCGCCGCCCTCGAGGGCTGCCAGGCAGGTCTCGAGCGCGGTCCGAGTGGGGTTGCCCGAGCGGCTGTACTCATAGCCCTGGTGCTGACCGACCTCGGACTGCACGTAGGTGCTTGTCTGGTAGATCGGCACGACCACGGCGCCTGTCGTGGGGTCGGGGTCCTGGCCGGCGTGGATCGCGAGGGTCTCGAAGCCGTGCCGGTCGGGGGTCCAGTCGCTCATGGCGATCAGGCTACGTCCGGATCCCGGAGCGGGCAGGACAGCAGGCTCAGGCGTGGGAGAGGAAAGCGAGCACGTCCTGGCGGGTGACGACCCCGGTCGGGCGACCGTCGGCGATGACGACGGCCGCGTCGGCCTTCTCGAGCGCGACCATCGCGGCCTGGACCGGCTCGCCCGCGCCAACCATGGGCAGCGGTGGCCCCATGTGCTGCGACAGCGGGTCGGCGAGCTCGGCCCGGCCGTTGAACAGCGCGTCGAGCAGGTCGCGGTCGTGTACGGCACCGACGATCTCGGCCGTCATGACCGGCGGCTCGGCCCGGACGACAGGCATCTGGGAGACGCCGTACTCGCGCAGGATGTCGATGGCCTCGCGGACCGTCTCGTTCGGATGGGTGTGCACGAACTCGGGGACCGAGCCCGCCGTACCGACCTTGCGGTGCATGACGTCGCCGACGGTCTGGCCACCGTCGTCGACGCTCAGGAAGCCGTAGTCGGCCATCCAGTCGTCGTTGAAGATCTTCGACAGGTAGCCCTTGCCGGAGTCGGGGAGCAGCACCACGACCACGTCGTCCGGCCCCGCGGCGCGGGCGACGTCGAGCGCGGCGACGACCGCCATGCCGCAGGACCCGCCGACCAGCAGACCCTCCTCGCGGGCGAGCCGGCGGGTCATGGCGAACGAGTCGCGGTCGGTGACGGCGAGGACCTCGTCGGGAATGGTCACGTCGTAGGTGATCGGCCAGAAGTCCTCACCGACGCCTTCGACCAGGTACGGCCGACCGGAGCCCCCGGAGTAGACCGAGCCAACCGGGTCGGCGCCGATGATCCGCACCGCGCCGCCCGAGACCTCCTTGAGGTAACGCCCGGTGCCGCCGATCGTGCCACCGGTGCCCATCCCGGCCACGAAGTGCGTGATCGTGCCGTCGGTCTGGCTCCAGAGCTCGGGCCCGGTCGTCTCGTAGTGCGAGCGGGGGTTGGCCGGGTTGGAGTACTGGTCGGGCTTCCAGGCGCCGGGGATCTGCTTCGCCAGCCGGTCCGACACGGAGTAGTAGGAGCGCGGGTCATCCGGGTCGACCGCGGTCGGGCAGACCTCGACGCGGGCGCCGTACGCACGGAGAACGTCGATCTTGTCGCGGGCAACCTTGTCGGGGCAGACGAAGACGCACGAGTAACCGCGGGTCTGGGCCACGATCGCGAGCCCGACGCCGGTGTTGCCGCTGGTGGGCTCGACGATCGTGCCACCGGGCTGAAGCGCACCGGAGGCCTCGGCGTCGGTGATCATGCGCAGGGCGATCCGATCCTTCACCGACCCGCCGGGGTTGAAGTACTCGACCTTGGCCAGGACGGTGGCAGCGATCCCTTCGGTGACCCGGTTCAGGCGGACCAGTGGGGTGTTGCCCACAAGATCGATCAGTGAGTTCGCAACCTGCATCGGGCTAGTGTCCACCCTGAGGGAAGGAGGACAGCGTGAGGCTCCAAAAACCCGGACGGCGTGCTGCGTGGGTCGGTATCCGCAGCGCCTACGGCAGCGGTGCGATCGGTGCGCTGGGCGCCCTCGGGTACGGCGTGATCAGGGCTGAAGCGAGTGTCGCGCGCCGCACCATCGGCGAGCCCACGGCGGTCCCACCGGACCCGACCGGGGTCTACGGCCGCTACCTCGGACCGTCCTTGCGGCTGGTGATGATCGGCGACTCGAGCGCCACCGGGCTAGGCTGTGACCTCCCGTCCGAGACGCCGGGAGCGCTGCTTGCGGGCGGCATCGCCCGTGACCTGCGCCGACGGGTGCGGCTCGAGGTGGTCGGAGTCGTCGGGGGCCGTTCGGCCAACCTCGACGTGCAGGTGGCCCGATCTCTGCAGACCAGGGTCGACCTCGCCGTCATCATGGTCGGTGCCAATGACGTCACCCACCGGGTGCTCCCTGGCGACGCCGCCCGCGAGCTGGGCCGAGCGGTCCAGATGCTCCGGGCGTCCGGTGCGGTCGTCGTGGTCGGTACGTGTCCCGACCTCGGCACGGTCAAACCGCTGCTCGAACCGCTGCGCTCGGTCGCCGCCTTCTGGAGCCGCCGCCTGGCCACCGCCCAGGCCGTCGCGGTCGTCGAGAACGACGGCATCGCCGTCAGCCTGGGGAGCCTCTTGGCGGAGGATTTCCACGCCTACGAGCATCTGTGGAGCGCCGACCGGTTCCATCCATCCCCGGAGGGCTACCGGCGGGTGGCGGACGCGCTGCTGCCCAGCCTGCTGGAGGCGATGGGTGTGGACATCGCGGTGAGCATCCCCGTGAGCAGCAGTGTTCAGGACATCCGGATCGCCGCGTCGGTCGCCTCCCGCGAGCCGGGGGTCGCGGTCGAGACCATCGAAGGCACCGAGGGCGTCGCCGCCATCGGGCCCGGACGGCTGGCCCGCCTGGTCCGCCGGCTGCCGCTCGTCGGCCGCGGCGAGCCGGACGCCCGTGCCGAGGGACCCGAGGTCGCCTCACGAGAGCGGGGCACGCACCCGGACGAGCCCGGCTCCCCGGAGGGCGCCCTACCCGCCGGTAGGCAAAGCCGTTAACGTTGTACCGAATCCCGTTCTGTTTGGACACCACAGGAACCAGGAGCCCGCATGTCTGAGGCCGTGATCGTCGCTACCGCCCGCACGCCCATCGGGAGGGCCTTCAAGGGCTCGCTCGTGAGCGCTCGTCCGGACGACCTGGCAGCGTTCGCCGTACAGACCGCGCTCGACAAGGTTCCTGCCCTGCAGGTCGGTGACATCGACGACCTGATGATGGGCTGCGGCCAGCCTGCGGGTGAGGCCGGCTTCAACATCGGCCGCGCCGTCGCGGTCAAGCTCGGCTACGACTCGCTGCCCGGCACGACCGTCAACCGCTACTGCTCCTCGTCCCTGCAGACCACCCGGATGGCCTTCCACGCCATCCGCAGCGGCGAGGGCTCGGCCTTCATCTCCGCGGGCGTCGAGGCCGTGTCCCGGTTCGGGTCCGGCATGGCCGACGTCGGCACCGCCACCAACCCGGTCTTCGCCGACGCGATGGCCCGCACCGCCGCCACCATCGAGAACGGCGCGAGTGACTGGACCGACCCACGGGTGGCCGGGCTGCTGCCCGACGTCTACATCGCGATGCTCCAGACCGCCGAGAACGTCGCGGTCTGGAAGAACATCTCCCGGGCCGACATGGACGAGTTCGCCGCCCGATCGCAGAACCTGGCGGAGAAGGCCATCGCCAACGGCTTCTGGGAGCGGGAGATCTCGCCGTACACGCTGGAGGACGGCACCGTCGTCTCGGCCGACGACTGCCCCCGCGCCGGTGTCACGGTCGAGGGCATGTCGGGCTTGAAGACGGTCTCCGGTCGTCCGGACGGGCGCGTCACGGCCGGTAACGCCTGCCCCCTCAACGACGGCGCCGCCGCCGTCGTCATCATGAGCGCCGAGAAGGCCGAGGCGCTTGGCCTGACGCCGCTCGCGCGGATCGTCTCGACTGCCGTCACCGGCCTGTCGCCGGAGGTCATGGGCCACGGCCCGGCCGAGGCGATCAAGCTGGCCCTCTCGCGCGCCGGCAAGGGCGTCGGCGACATCGACCTGTACGAGATCAACGAGGCCTTCGCGGCGCAGGTCCTGTCCTCGCAGCGGGAGGTCGGCATCGACCTCGACAAGCTGAACGTCTCCGGTGGCGCCATCGCGGTCGGCCACCCGTTCGGCATGACCGGCGCCCGCATCACGGGCACGCTCCTGAACAACCTGCAGACCTATGACAAGACATTCGGCGTCGAGTCGATGTGCGTGGGTGGGGGCATGGGCATGGCCATGGTCATCGAGCGCCTGAGCTGAGCGACGAAGGAGCGAGGCTCATGGCGCGAGCATTCGTAGCCGAGCGCCTGAGCTGAGCGACGAAGGAGCGAGGCTCATGGCGCGAGCATTCGTAGCCGAGCGCCTGAGCTGAGCGACGAAGGAGCGAGGCTCAGACCTTGCGTTGGGTCCTTGGAAGTCAACGGGACCCACGCTCAGGGGCTAGGACGCAGGGTGGCAGTGGGCGCGACCACGGGTGAGTGCGGTCGGGCCGCCAAGGGTGGCCGGGGGTTGCTCGCCGAGCAGGTCGAAGCGGTGCGCGAGAACGTGGTCGACGGCGTCGTGGCAGACCTGGGCGGACGGCGCCAGGCGGACGAGGTCGTCGCCGGTGACGGCGAGCTGGTCGGCGACGAGCAGGTCCGGGTGCAGGACCGGGAGGGTTCGCGCGCCGGTTCCCTCGAGGTCGGCGGCGACGTCGGCCAGGGCCTGAGCGAGGTGTCGGCCGAGGTCGGCCCGGGTCCCCCACGAACCGGCGGCGACCTCCCAGCGGGACGGCGTCCACCGGCGGAGCCGCGCGACCAACGAGTCGACCTCCTTCGCGAGCAGGCGCTGTGCGCCCTCAGCCTCGCTCAGGACCCGGCCACCAGGCGGTAGAGGTGGTCTGCCGACAGCACGAGCAGCTCACCTCTGTTGTCGGTGCCGAAGGCTTGCAGCCCCTCGACCTTCACGTGGAGCGGCTGCGCCGGCGTCATGCCCTCGGGTGTCCGGCGCGTCATCATGACCTTGCCCGCGCAGTAGTCGCCGAACAGGTAAGCCCCGTCGAGCTCGGGCAGCCCCGCCCCGTGGTACACCGCACCGCCGGTGATCGAGCAGCCGCCGTCGGAGTGCAGGTAGGTGAGCGCCGGCGCGATCAGCGGCCCACCCAGGGTGAGTCGCCCGTCCTTCTTGAACACCGCCGTGCCCTCGTACACCGACCAGCCGTAGTTGGCCCCGGACTGCAAAGCAGGGGGTACGACGTCCAGCTCCTCCATCCGGTTCTGCCCCACGTCGGCGACGTAGAGGTCGCCCCCGGTGTCGAAGGAGAACCGCCAGGGGTTGCGCAGGCCCAGTGCCCAGACTCGCGGATTCTCCGGGTAGGGGTTGCCCCGGGCGCCGGCACCCGTTCGCGGGTCGATCCGCAAGATCTTTCCCAGGTCGGTCGAGAGATCCTGCGCGCGGTTGCCGGGGTCGCCGGCGCTGCCGCCGTCGCCGAGGCCCACGAGCAGCATGCCGGTCCGGTCGAACAGCAGCAGCCCGCCGTTGTGGTTAGGGAACGGCTGCTGGACGCTCAGCAGCTCCTGGCCGGCGCCCGCGGTCCCGTTGGCGACGGTGTAGGCGACGACCTTGGTGCTGCCGGCGAGGTCGGTGAAGTTGGCGTACATCCGGTGGTTGGTGACCCAGTGCGGGTCGAACGCGACCGACAGCAGCCCCTGCTCGTTGCCCTTGCTGACCTGTCCCCGCAGGTCGAGGACGACGAGCTGCGGCACGCCATGGGCGTCGAGCTGGAGCACCTGACCGGTCTTTTCCACCAAGTAGAGGTGGGTGTTGTCACCCGGGGCGGGTCCGACCCAGACCGGGCTGGAGAAGGCGCCCAGGTCCTCCAGCGCGTAGGTCCCTGGCGCCACCGTTGGGGTGGGCGTCGGGGACGCGGGCGCGACGGGGCTGGCGGAAGGGCTGGCCGGGCCCGCTGCCGTTCCGGAGGTACAGCCGGAGAACAGACCGCCCGCGAGCCCAACTGCGAGGAGGCCGCCCGTGCGCGCCCTCAGCGGCGGAGGTAGCTGAGCAGTCGGAGCACCTCGAGGTAGAGCCAGACCAGCCCCACGACGAGCCCGAAGGCAACCCGCCACGACTCGCGCTCGTCGACGCCAGCCTCGACCATCCGCTGCGCCTGGTCGAAGTCGAGCACGAAGGTCAGGGACCCCACCACGATGAAGGCGATGCTGAACAAAATCGCCAGTCCGCCACCGTCACGCAGGCCGATGCCGTTGCCGCCACCGATCCAGGACGCGATCAGGTTGACGATCAACAGGGCGAACAGTCCGACGAAGGCGCCGGTCACGATCTTGGTGAACCGCGGCGTCGCGCGCAGCCGTCCGCTGGCGAAGGCGAACAGCACGGCCCCGAAGATGGCTGCCGTCCCGACGGCGGCCTGGATGGCGATCCCGCCGTACACGTCGTTGTAGAGCTTGCTGATCCCGCCGACCAACACGCCTTCGCACGCGGCATAGGCCAGCACCAGGGGCGGGCTGACCTGACGCTTGAAGATGTTGATCAAGGCAAGGGCGAAGCCGACGAGGCCGGCACCGAACACGAGGCCCCGTGGCGCGTCGGCGATCCAGGCGACGGCACCGGTGACGACGACCAGGCCGAGCAGGATGCCGGTCTTGACGACGACGTCGTCCATCGTGAGGCGCTGCGGTGTGCGGTAGACGTCCTCGACCTGCCCTGGTGTCGGGTAGCCCGGGGCGCCGAAAGTCTGGCCCTGCTTCAGCGTCGGAGCGTTGCCGAAGACCGGGTTGTTGGACTGCAGTCCTGCCATGCGGGGCGTGCTCCTTAAGTTGGTCTGTTCCTGCTCAACGAGCCGGTACGTCGATCTGTGCCCGAAGCCGGGCTCGTCTGTTCGTGCCCCCGGTGGGACTCGAACCCACACTGACGAGGTTTTTAAGACCGCGGTCTCTCCCAGTTGGACTACGGGGGCGTTGCCGTCCACACGATACTGCGCCCGCGAAGCTGTCAGGAAGGTCACCAGGAAGTGAGAACTGGACGTCCGTGGCCATGTCTGGCCCTGTCCGGAGGCGATGTCGGCAACAATGGCCCCGTGGCTGTTGCAGCGGTTGGCACGTACCGCTCCGTGTTGGGCAACCGCGAGTTCAGCGCGCTGCTGTTCGCTCAGGTCCTGAGCGTCATGGGGGACCAGCTGGTCCGTCTCGCCATCGCGTTCCTGGTCTTCGAGCGGACGGGGTCGGCCTTCGCGGCTTCGGCGACCTACGCAGCCTCCTACCTGGTGTACCTGTTGGGCGGGCCGTTCCTCGGCACGTTGGGCGACCGGTACCCCCGCACGACCGTGATGGTGGTGGCTGACCTCATTCGGGCACCCATCGTTCTGGCGCTGTGCCTCGACGGTCTGCCGCTCTGGACCTTCTTCCTGGCAATCGTGGCCGTGGGGGCGCTGGCGACGCCCTTCGAGAGTGCGCGTACCGGCCTGCTGCCCGACCTGCTCGAGGGGCCGGACTACGTCCTCGGCAACGGCGTCATGTCCTGGGTCATCCAAGCCGGTCACGTCCTTGGCTTCGTGCTCGGAGGAGCGACGCTGGCGGCGCTGTCGGCCCGTGGAGCGTTGGCCCTGGACGCCGGCACCTTCCTCGTGTCCGCCGGAATCGTTCTGTGCTTCGTCCGGCGCCGGGCGGCCGCCCAGCCGGTGGCACACCGCGGCAGCCTGCGTCGGGACGCCCGGGAAGGCTTCCACCTGGTGCTGCTCGACCCGAGCCTCAGGCGGTTCCTCGGCTACGGCGTGCTCAGCGCCGGTGCGATCATCGCTCCGGAGGGACTGGCCGTTCCGGTCGCGCATGGGCTCGGCGGGGGGGCTCTCGCCGCGGGCGTTCTCACCGCGGCAGTGCCCGCCGGTTACCTCGTCGGTAGCGCGGCTGTGCTCCACATCGCCGAGGCGCGCCGCCAAGCCCTGATGACGCCGCTCGCACTGCTGTGCTGCCTGCCGTTGCTCGGCAGCCCGCTGACCGATCACCTGGCAGTGGTCGCGGGGCTGTGGTTCCTGGCCGGCGCGGGGGGGGCCCTCAACCAGATCGCAGCTGCTGCCTACGTCCAGGCGACGCCTCGCGAGTTCCGCTCCCGTGCGTTCGGCGTGGCCGTCACCGGCCTCAACGCCGTCCAGGGCGTGGTGCTGCTCGCCGCAGGGGGGCTCGCCGCGCTGGTCGATGCCCGGACCGCCATCGCGTTCGTCGCCGCAGTCGCCTTGCTCGCGCTCGGCGTCGCCACCCGGAGCCGGCTGCTCGACCGTGAGGCGCACGCTCAAGAAAAGACCGAACTCAACCGATACGAGACTCGATGAGCACTCCGGGGGGGCCAAACGGCGTACGGCGGGTAGCCGTGCACTCGCTCTCCTGCGCCCTGCTCGGGCTCGCGCTGGCCCTGCTCGACGTCAGCTCAGAGCACTGGCCGCTTCAGCCGGTGGCGCACACCATCCCCTGGTGGACGCTCATCCCTGCCTACGTCGCCACGCTCAAGCTCACCCTCGACTTCGAGTTCCGCTCGGAGGCCTTCTCGGTGACGCTTTCCCAGGTTCCACTGGCGATCGGCCTCGTCTTCGTGGCGCCCTGGCTGCATCTGGCAGCCCGCAGCGCAGCCGGCCTCGTGAACTGCGTGCTGCGGCGGCAACCGCCGATGAAGGCGTTCTACAACGTGGCGAGCGGCGCACTCGAGGTGGCGGTTGCGTCGACCATCGCCTCGCTCGTGCTGCCATCGCTGACGCCGGGCCCCCGGGTCTGGGCCGCGCTCCTGCTCGCCTTCGCCGTCACCGACGTGATCAGCTCGCTGACGACTGCGCTGGTCCTAGGGCTGGTCGGGTCCGGCCAGGATCGGCGCACGTTCATCAGCAACTTGGTGAGCTGCCTATCCGCGTCAGCGGTCTTCGGGGCACTGGGGGTCATCGCGGTCGCGGCAATGCTGACCGACCTCTGGACGAGCGTCGTGATCACCGCCACCATCGCCGGCCTGATCCTGGCCTATCGCGCCAATCGGCGGCTGGCCGCGCAGCAGCAGCAAGCGGCCGAGCTGCACCAGTTCGTCCAGGCGCTGGGCGCGATCGACCTCGAGGACGAGAACAGCATCCCCGTTCTCGACCGCGTCCGGCTGCTTCTGCTCGCCGAAGAGCTGGAGCTCACGCTGCAGCGGCCCGGCAGGCATGAGCGCCACGTCGTCACCGGTGACCCGTCAGGCACGTTGCACCGGGTCGAGGTGAAAGATGCCTCGGCCGCCCGGCCTCAGCCGGCGACCGGGGTGAGCCTCGAGGACCACATGTCGGCCCCGCTGGCCGGGATGCACGACCTTGTCGGGGTCCTGACGGTCCGCCAGCGTCTGGGGACGATCCGGGTCTTTGAGCTGCGCGACCTCCGTCTGCTGGAGGCGGTCGCGGCCGAGCTCGGTGGCGCCATCGAGCGCGGCAGCCTGCAGCGGGACCTAGCCAGGGCGGCGACCACCGATCCGTTGACCCAGCTGCCCAACCTCAACGAGTCCAGCCGGCAGCTCGATGCCCTTCTCCGGCGGCGCCGGGAGGGCCTCCTGATTGGTGCTATCGCCGTCGACTCCTTCCGCGAGGTCAACGACACCCTCGGCCACGAGGTCGGCGACGAGCTGCTGATCGAGGTGACCCGTCGACTGTGCCTTGCCTACCCCGACGCGCTGGTCGGCCGGATAGGTGGCGGGCGCTTCATCGTCGCTGCCGCAGCTGACAGCCTCGGCAACGACCCGTCGATGTTCGGCCTCGGGCTGCGCACGCAGATCGAGGGCGGCGCGCAGCTCGGTCCGGTCGGCACGCACATCCGGCTTTCGGTCGGCTGCGTCCGTGGTCCCGACCACGGCGACGACGCGGCGACCCTCATCCGACGCGCCGAAACCGCGATGTACAGCGCCCGCTACTCCCACGGTGGCCCCGTCGTCTGGGAACCTGCCTACGAGGTCGAGGGGCAGCGTCGCCTGGCCGTCGTGATGGCCTTGCGCGAAGCACTGTCCTCCGGCGCCATCGGTGTCGCCTACCAGCCGAAGGTCGGGGCCAACGACGGCTCCGTCAGCGGGGTCGAGGCGCTGGCCCGGTGGACGCACCCCGCCCTGGGCGCCATCTCGCCGGCTGAGTTCATCCCCCTGGCTGAGGCTGCTGGCCTGATGGGGCCGCTCACCAGCACCGTGCTTCGGCAGTCCCTTACCGCCTGCAAGGGCTGGCAGCGCCGCGCCGGACACGTCGGTGTCGCGGTCAACGTCAGCGCGCACACGCTGCTCGACCCTGCCTTCGTGACCGAGGTGGCGGCCATCCTCACCTCGATCGACATCGCGCCCGACCTGCTCACCCTCGAGCTGACCGAGGGGATCGTCGTCGACGACCCCGAGCTCGCCATCGTCAGGATGTCTGAGCTTCGAGCCCTGGGGGTGAAGCTGTCGGTCGACGACTTCGGGACCGGCTACTCCTCGCTCACCTACCTCAAGGGTCTGCCCGTCGACGAGGTCAAGATCGACAAGGGCTTCGTGGACGGCATCGTCCATGACGCCGGCGACCGGGCGGTGGTCCGGGCCGTGGTCGACATCGCGCACACCCTCGGCCTTCGGGTGGTGGCCGAAGGCGTCGAGCAGGAGGATCAGCACGCACTGCTCGCGCAACTCGGCGTCGACGAGGCGCAGGGCTACCTGCACGCCCGCCCGATGGCCGGCCTCGCCATGGCCCAGTGGCTACGCCGGCGGGAGCAGAGCCCGGTCCTGTGAGCCGTGCCGACGTCTTCGTCGCCTGCCTGCGCCCGATCGACGCCGCACATGATTCAGGGGTTGGGACCGGGTGTAGCACCACCCAGTCCCAACCCCTGAAGAGTTGGGCCGACGACAGTGTCGCCGAGCATTTCTAACCCCAGATGACGCCGCGCATGACCTTCACCCCCGCATGTGGCCTAGTCCCGACTCGACCGTCTGGGCTAATGCGGTTGAACCTAAGGGACAAGTTCGGGAAAGCGCTAGTGTCTGATTACGGCTAATCCGGACATACGTCCCACCAGCACCATCATGTTCACCCGTTTGGCCCTACAGATCCATCACAGACGAGCCGAAACCAGGCGTAGACGGGTGGCGTCCGGAGCTGTAGCACCAGGTTCGGACGCCGCAGTCTCGTTGCGCCAAGCGCGCCAGCGGGCCTTAGCGGCCGGCGCGGGGTCTGCTCAGAGGTCGGCGAGGACCTTCGCACGGGCGAAGACGGCGTCCAGCATCGGCTCTGTGAGCTTGCCGGTGAAGGTGTTCTGCTGCGAGACGTGGAAGCAGCCGAGGACGGAGAGTCCGTCGAGCTCGACCTCGGCGCCGTGCGCGAACCGGGGCAGCCGGCCTGGCAGGTCCCTGCCAGCCGAACGTAGCGCTGCGAACGTCGACGCCCACCCGAAGGCTCCCAGGGTCACCACGGCCCGCACAGAGGGCAGTACCCACGACAGCTCGCGGTCGAGCCAGGGCGCGCAGGCGTCGCGCTCCTCCAAGGTCGGCTTGTTGGCCGGCGGCGCGCACCGCACCGGCAAGGTGATCCGGGTCTCGATCAGCTCCTGGCCGTCGCGGGCGTCGACCGAGCTCGCCTGGGTCGCGAGCCCGGCACGGTGCAGGGCGGCGAACAGCCAGTCGCCGCTGCGGTCACCGGTGAAGATGCGGCCCGTCCGGTTGCCGCCGTGTGCGGCCGGTGCCAGGCCCATCACCAGCACCTTCGGCCTGGCGACCCCCCACCCGGTGACCGGCCGGCCCCAGTACGTCTCCTGCGCGTACGACGCTCGCTTGTCCTGCGCCACCTGCTCCCGCCACGCGACCAGCCGGGGGCAGGCCCGGCAGACCGAGGCCCGCCCGTCGAGGTGGCCGAGGGTGGGAGCGCTCCCCGCCAGCCTGACTACGTCCTCGGCGCTGTGCGCGACCGGGGTCGTCGCACTGGCCCGGTCGGTCGGAAAGCCTGTGCCGGGTCTGATCACCACCCGTGCAGCCTAGTCAGGCGGTACGGCCCCAGACGCAGTCGTGCCTGGCTCGCATGCCCTACCCGCTCATCGACGAGGCGATCCCGTCCAGGATGTCGCTCTCACTCACGAGTACCTCTGCCAACCCGAGCCGCTCGACGCACCTCTGGAGGACGAGGGCTCCCCCACCGATGACGTCGACCCGACCAGGGTGCATCACGGGCAGGGCGGCCCGCTCCGCCCGGGTCATCGCCAACAGCTCCTCGGTGACCCGGCGTACCTGCTCTGCCGAGATCCGCGACAGGTGGATCGCCTCCGCCTGGTACGACGAGAGTCCCAGGGCGAGCGCCGCGACCGTCGTGACCGAACCAGCGAGGCCGAGGGCGGTGCGGGCCTGGTCGGTGGGGACCACCGACAGGACCCGCGTGAGGGCCTCGTCGACGTCCGCGCGGGCCGCGGCAACCTGCTCGGCGATGGGCGGGTCGTCTCGCAGATGACGCTCGGTGAGCCGCACGCAGCCCACGTCGACCGACAGCGCGGCGTCCACCTCGGAGGTGCCCAGGACAAACTCGGTCGAGCCGCCACCGATGTCCATGACGAGGAACGGGCCGTCGCCCGGGTCGAGGGCCGCCGTGGCGCCCCGAAAGGACAGGGCAGCCTCCTCGGCGCCGCTCACGACCTCGGGCTCGACGCCCAGCACACCGGTCACCAGGTCGACGAAGGCCCTGCGGTTGCTGGCATCCCGCGTCGCGGAGGTGGCGACCATGCGGGTCCGCTCCACGCCGAGCTCGGCGCAGGTTGCGGCGTAGTCGACCAGCGCGACCCGGGTGCGCTCGAGGGCTTGGGGCGACAGTGTGCCGGTGCGGTCGACGCCCTCCCCGAGTCGCACGACCCGCATCTCGCGGTGCACGTCGACCTTGGTCCGGCCGTCCAGGTCGGCGACGAGCAACCGGATCGAGTTGGTGCCGCAGTCGACGGCCGCGACCCTGGTCACGGCGCGCACCTCACGAACGGGTCTTCTTGCGCGGCTGCGCCTCGGAGTCATCCGGGTCGACACAGGGACCTTTGCGCGACCAGTCCTCGAGCAGCGCGAGGGCCTCATCCCCGAACGGGTTGATCCCCTCCCCGACGGCCAGCGAGTGGCCGACGAGCACGTGCAGGCATTTCACTCTGGTCGGCATCCCGCCCTGGGCGGGGACGTTGTCGAGGACCCCGTGGGCGTCCCGCCGGGAGAGGTAGTCACGGGAGGCTTCGTCGTACTTCTCTTGCAGGGCAGGGTCTTCGGCGAGCCGGTCGGTCATCTGCTTCATCAGGCCGCTGGACTCCAAGGTGCCGATCAGCGAGGCCGCCCGCGGGCAGGTGAGGTAATAGAGCGTGGGGAAGGGCGTGCCGTCCTCAAGTCGCGGGCTGGTCTCCACGACATCGGGCAGGCCGCACCCGCATCGGTGCGCGACGGACCGGATGGCTCGTGGTTCGCGGGACAGCTGCAGTGCCACTGCCCGTCGGTCCCGGGGGTCGAGCTCGCTCACGGCTTGGCCACCGGAATGGGCCGGTCGGCAGCCTTCACGCTGCCCCACACCTGGGAGTACCAGGGCGCGCCGGAGCCGGTAGCCGTCGCCTCCGCGAGGGCGGCCTTGCCAGCAGGACGCGGCGGGAGCGACGGCGCGAGGACGACGTAGGCGGTCTCTCCGGGGAGCACGAAGTGCAGCCGGGCGCGGGCCTGTGCCTTTACGTAGGCCGGGTCCTTGAGCTGGTCGAGCTGGTGCTGCAGCGCGGCCACCCTGGCCCGCTGCTCTGCCTGTGCGCTGCGGGTCGCGGCGATCTGTCCGCGCTGGGCGAGGTACTCCCGCATCGGAAGGGCAGCGCTCACCAGGAGCGCGCACAGGACCAGGCCCAGGACCGCGGCCCGGGTCGTGAGACCGGCGCGGGCGGCGGCATCCGCGCCAGCAGCGGCATCCTTGGAGGCTCCCGGTACCGCCGTACGCCGGACAACCGTCACCGGCCGCCTGGCGCGGCTGGACGAGGGACGACGCGCTGAGGGCACCAGGGAACGCTAGCCCGAGGAGGCGGTGAAGCGCGGGAACGCGGCCGCACCCGCGTAGCGTGCCGCGTCGTCGAGCTCCTCCTCGATGCGCAGCAGCTGGTTGTACTTCGCCACCCGCTCCGATCGGGCCGGCGCGCCGGTCTTGATCTGCCCGCAGTCGGTAGCCACGGCGAGGTCGGCGATCGTGGTGTCCTCGGTCTCACCCGAGCGGTGGCTCATCATGCAGCGGTAGCCGCTGCGGTGCGCCAAGGAGACCGCGTCGAGGGTCTCCGTCAGGGTGCCGATCTGGTTGACCTTCACGAGCAGTGCGTTGGCGGTGCCGCTGGAGATGCCCCGCTGCAGGCGGACCGGGTTGGTGACGAACAGGTCGTCGCCGACGATCTGGACCTTGCCTCCGACCAGATCGGTGAGGTGCTTCCAGCCGTCCCAGTCGCTCTCGTCGAGCGGGTCCTCAATGCTCACGATCGGGTAGCTGTCGACGAGGTCGGCGTAGTAGTCGCTGAGCTGCTCGGCGGTCTTCTTCACGCCCTCGAAGACGTAGCCGCCGTCGTCGTGGAACTCGCTCGCGGCGACGTCGAGCGCCAGCGCGATGTCGCGGCCGACGGTCAGGCCGGTGGTACCGATGGCCTCGACGATCAGGTCGAGGGCGGCCCGGTTGCTGTCGAGGTTGGGGGCGAAGCCACCCTCGTCGCCGACCGACGTCACGAGTCCGCGCTGTTTCAGGACGCTCTTGAGGGCGTGGTAGACCTCGACGCCCTGCCGCAGCGCCTCGGAGAACGTCGATGCTCCGATCGGGGCGATCATGAACTCCTGGATGTCGACGTTGGTGTCGGCGTGTGCGCCCCCGTTGAGGATGTTCATCATCGGCACCGGCAGCAGGTGCGCGTTGGGACCCCCGACATAGCGGAACAGCGGCAGGCCGTGGCTGTCGGCCGCGGCGCGCGCGACCGCAAGGGAGACGCCGAGGATCGCGTTGGCACCGAAGCGGCTCTTATCGGGCGTGCCGTCGAGGTCGATCAGGGCTTGGTCGACGAGCCGCTGCTCGCTGGCCTGCATCCCGAGCAGCTCCTGGCCGATCTCGTCGAGGACGGCGACGACCGCCTTGGAGACACCCTTGCCGCCGTAGCGGGAGCCACCGTCCCGCAGCTCCACCGCCTCGTAGGCACCGGTGCTCGCACCGCTCGGGACCGCCGCCCGTGCCAAGGTGCCGTCGTCGAGGGCCACCTCGACCTCGACGGTGGGGTTGCCGCGCGAGTCGAGGATCTCGCGGGCTCCGACGGCTTCGATGGACGCCACGGTGGATCTCCCTTGCTCTGCGTGCGGGTGCGTTCCTGAACGAAAGCTTGCCCGGCGAGCCTACCGAGAGGTGCGTTCAGGCCCGCCACAGCCGGGCGCCGACCGTGACGACGCCGAGGCCCTGCGGCTGGGCGTAGAACCCCCTGGCGCCCCCGCCCAGCTCCGTCAGGGCCTGCTCGACGCCGTCCATGACGCCCACGGGAAGGCCGAGGCAGAACCGGGAGAACTCCACGCAGGGCGGCGCCGGCTGCACATGAGCCAGCAGCAGTGGCTGGCCATCGGTCTCGAGCAGCAGGTCCCCGTCGGGCCAGGGACCCGCCACGTCGACCAGCACGGACTCGCCCGCGGCGCCGACCCGTAGGTGCTCGCCGTAGAGCGACTGCAGGCGAGGGTAGGCAGCGCCGGATAGCAGCGAGAGGCTGTTGGCGAGCTTGACGTTGCGGGTGTCGGGGTGGTCGGCGTGGTGAACGTCGACGAACGTCGCCTCCCCGAGCCGCCCGACGCACCCCCGTGGACCGACCTCGAGGGCGTCCACCTCGAGCAGGGGGGTGGGGTCGTAGACCCGGGCGCCGGCCGGGCCGGGCTTCAGTCGCGACCGTTGCACCTGCAGCCGGGCGACCGTCCCGATCAGCTCCATCGTCGACTCCACTCGTCAACGGAGGACGGAAGGTCCCCCGTCGCCTCCAGGGCCGCGAGCCGGTCCCGGAAGGCCCGCGCAACCGTCCGTAACTCCACTTCCGGGTCGAGATCGCCGATAGCACAACGGTTCACGAGCTCCCAAAGCTTTCCACCGAGGCCGGGGAAGGGCAGGAAGGGCACGCCCAGCTTGGTGGCACGGCGCTGCAGCTTTGCCGCGAGCATCAGCGCCGGCTGGCCCAGCGGGATCCCTTCGGTGACCGAGACCCGCCCCTTCTCGGCAGCCTTCAACGCCTCCCACGAGCCCTCGAGGTCGTCTGCGGGACCACCGGCGAAGACGTGCGGGTGGCGGCGTACCAGCTTGTCGACGAGGTCACGGGAGACGTCGTCGATGTCGAAGTCGTCGGCGATGCGGGCGTGGAAGGCGACCTGGAGCAGCAGGTCGCCGAGCTCCTCCCGAAGGTGGACGAGGTCGGCGTTCTCGAGGGCCTCGTAGGTCTCGTAGGCCTCCTCGAGCAGGTAGGGCATGAGCGAGGCGTGCGTCTGCCGCGCATCCCACGGGCAGCCGCCCGGGGAGCGCAGCCGGTCCATCACCGCGACCACGTCGAGCAGGGCTGCACCCGGCGGGTCCACGGAGCCGACGATGGTCCGGTGGGCCACGCCCCGGCTGAGGAGCTCCCGCTCCGCGTCGGCGCGGGAGGTCAGCCAGACGTCGTCACCGCCCGCGAGGCGCACCGCGTAAGCGATCCCCGCGGCTGTGAGGTGCGGCTGACCGGGGTCGTCGACGACGACGGGCCCGCAGTGCAGGGCCTGCCAGGCCTGCCAGGTCAGCTGGTCGGCGGGCAGCCGCGCCGAGCAGCGGACGACCGTCACCTGCTGCACGGGCTAGGGGCAGACCGACGCGGCCGACGGGCTCGCCGCCGGCGCGGCGTCGCCCGGCCGCGCGCTCGGCGAGCTGATCGCGGAGCCGGCGCACACGGGCAACGCAACGACTTCCTGGTTGGACGCGTCCCAACGGCCGAAGCGCGGGTTCACCTCGATGTGCAGCGCCTTGGCGACCTTGGTCAGCTCGCCGGCGAGCGCCACTTGCCGCTGCTGGCCGAGGACGTTGCGTCGCAGGGTGGGTCGGGCCTGGTCGAGGGTGGTCGTCTTGCGCTCGATGACCTCGATGACGTGGAAGCCGAAGCGGGTCTTCGCGAGAACGAAGCTGCCCGGCCTGTTGGTGAAGATCGCCGTCTCGAAAGGCTTCTCCAAGGCACCCTTGCCCTGGAACCCAAGGTCCCCCCCCTTGTCCTTCGACGAGGTGTCCGTGGAGTACTTGGCGGCCAGCGCAGCAAAGCGGGTCGGGTCCGCCTTCACCTGCGAGAGGAGCTGCTTCGCGAGCGCCTCGGTCGCAACCAGGATGTGTGCGGAGTGCACCTGGTCGAACTGCGCGATGTTCTGCTGGTACGCCTCCTGCAGGGTCTTGTCGGGGACGGGCAGGTCGGCGGTCAGGGCGTCCGACAGGGCGTTGCGCAGGGCGACGTCGGTGAGGGTCTGGCGCAGGTCCGGGGGGGCGATCCCAGCCTTGGTCGCGGCGTCGGTGAGGGTCGTGCCCTGGCCCTGCAGCTGCTTGGTGAGCTCGTCCTGCACGGCGTCGACGGTGGCGCCGTCGACGCTGACGTGCTCCTGTTCCGCCGCCTTCGCCACGACCAGGTGGGCGATCATGCGACCCAGGACGGTGCGCTCGAACGACCCCCGGTCAGAGCCCACGGTCTGCTTGGCTGCCGGGCTCTCGAGGCTACGGGCCACCACGTCATCCAGGGCCGACGTCGTGATGCGCTGGCCGCCGAGCGTGGCTGCCGCACCGGTGCGCACGGTGCCGTCCCCACAGCCAGCGAGGACAAGGGCGGCGAGGGTGACACCGGTCGCGGTGGCGAGCAGGCGGGGGGTGCGGGTCACGAGCAGGGGTCTCCTTCTGCGGTACGACGGTCTCTAGCGTGCCAGATGCGCCGTTGCGGGCGCCTCGAGGACCGCATCGAGCAGGCCCCGGGCCCAGCCGAGCAGCTCGAGGTCGCGCAGCGGCTGGCCGCCGAACTGCTTGGTCATCGGCTTGGGGACGAGCACCGTGTCGACGGTCTGCTTCACCACCGACTTCGGGTAGAGCCGGGTCAGCCGCAGGACCTGCGACTCGCGCAGCTTCAGCGGGACGAACCTGACCTGGTTGCCCTGCAGGGTGACCTCGGTCAGGCCATGCGCTCTGGCGGCGTTGCGGAAGGCCGCCACGGCCAGCAGGTTCTCCACGGGGGGCGGGAGGGCGCCGTACCGGTCCTCGAGCTCCTCGCGGACGGCCTGCAAGGCGGCGTCGTCGAGGGCCGCGGCGATCTGCCGGTAGGCCTGCAGACGAAGCCGCTCACCGGGCACGTAGTCGTGCGGGAGGTGGGCGTCGACGGGCAGGTCGACCTTGGTGTCGACAGCGTCCGGCGAGTCGTCCTCGCCGGGCATGACGCCCATCCGCTTGAAGTCACCGACCGCCTCACCCACCAGGCGCATGTACAGGTCGAAGCCGACGCTCGCGATGTGGCCGCTCTGCTCGCCGCCGAGCAAGTTTCCGGCACCCCGGATCTCGAGGTCCTTCATGGCCACGGCCATGCCCGCGCCGACCTCGGTGTTCTGCGCGATCGTCGCGAGCCGGTCGTACGCCGTCTCGGTGAGCGGCTTCTCCGGCGGGTAGGTGAAGTAGGCGTAGGCCCGTTCGCGGCCGCGGCCGACCCGGCCGCGGATCTGGTGCAGCTGGCTCAGGCCGAAGGCGTCAGCCCGCTCGACGATGAGGGTGTTGGCGTTGGGGATGTCGAGACCCGACTCGACGATCGTCGTGCAGACCAGAACGTCGAACGACTTCTCCCAGAAGCCGAGCATGACCTGCTCCAGAGCGTCCTCGCTCATCTGACCGTGGCCGACCGCGACCCGGGCCTCGGGCACGAGCTCACGCAGCCGCTTGGCTGCCCGGTCGATGGACTCCACGCGGTTGTGCAGGAAGAAGACCTGGCCCTCGCGCATCAGCTCGCGCCGGATCGCCGCGCCGATCTGCTTCTCGTCATAGGGCCCGACGAAGGTCAGCACCGGGTGCCGCTCCTCGGGGGGCGTGAGGATCGTGGACATCTCACGGATGCCGGTGAGGCTCATCTCGAGGGTCCTGGGGATCGGCGTGGCGGACATCGTGAGCACGTCCACGGCCGTACGCATGGCCTTCAGGTGCTCCTTGTGCTCGACCCCGAAGCGCTGCTCCTCATCGACGATGACCAAGCCGAGGTCCTTGAACTGCACGCCCTTGCTGAGCAGCCGGTGCGTCCCGATGACCACGTCGACGGTGCCGTCGACGATGCCCGACAGGACGTCCTTCTGCTCCTTCTCGGAGTTGAACCGGGACGTCGCACGGACCGTGACGGGGAACTGCGCGAAGCGGTCCCTGAAGGTGTTGAAGTGCTGCTGCACAAGCAGAGTCGTCGGCACGAGGATCGCGACCTGCTTGCCGTCCTGGACCGCCTTGAAGGCCGCCCTGACTGCGATCTCGGTCTTGCCGTAGCCCACGTCGCCGCAGATGACGCGGTCCATCGGTACCGGCTTCTCCATATCGGCCTTGACCTCGTTGATGGCCTCGAGCTGGTCGGGCGTCTCGACGTAGGGAAAAGCGTCCTCGAGCTCGCGCTGCCAGGGCGTGTCAGCCGCGAAGGCGTGGCCCGGCGCCGACGTCCTGGCGGCGTACAGCTGGATCAAGCCGGCCGCGATCTCGCGAACCGCCTTCTTGGCGCGGCCCTTGCGCTTGGCCCAGTCGGACCCGCCGAGCCGGTCGAGCGAGGGCGCCTCGCCACCGACGTAGCGGGTCACCAGCTCGAGCTGGTCGGTCGGGACGTAGAGCTTGTCGCCCTTGGCAAACTCCAGGATCAGGTACTCGCGGGTCGCACCGGCGACCGTGCGCTGCACCATCTCGACGTACCGCCCGACACCATGCTGTTCGTGCACGACCGGGTCACCCTGCCTGAGCTGCAAGGGATCGACGGCGTTCTTGCGACGGCTCGGCATCCGCTTGGAGATGTCCTTGGCGCCCGCGCCGCGGTTGCCGGTCAGGTCGCCCTCGGTCAGCACGACGATCTTGAGCAAGTCGCTCACGAAGCCGGTGTCCAGGCAGCCGGTGGAGACGAGCACCACCCCGGACTGCCGGGTCGGCCGCTCCTCGAGGCGGGCCGGCAGGTCAGCGCCCTTGAGCACCTCGACCAGCCGGTTGGCGGGCCCGTGGCCCTCGGTGGTCAAGACCACCTGATAGCCGTCGGCGACCCACGCCCGGACGTCCTCGAGGGCCCGGTCGGTCTCGCCTCGATAGGCCTGCGGGGCGCGGGCGGCGAGGACGACCGTGTCGTCCTCGAGCTCGGCGTCGCTGGTGAAGGGCGTGACCGTCCACCACGGGTGCCCGTGCTGCCGGGCGTGCTCCTTGACCTCGAGCAAGCTCTTGTACGCCGCAGCCCCCAGGTCGACGGGGGCCTGCCCTCCCGTCGCCGCGGTCGCCCACGACGCCTCCAGGAATTCCTGGCTGGTCGCCACCAGGTCGTGCGCCCTCGTGCGAACCCGCTCGGGGTCGCAGACCAGGACGACGGTGCCGCGGGGCAGCTCGTCGACGAGCAGCCGCAGGTCGTCGACCAGGACCGGCGCCAGCGCCTCCATCCCCTCGACCGGGTGCCCGTCGGCGATCTTGATGCAGATCTCGGCCAGCTCGGGGTGCGTCTCGGCGAGCTTGGCGGCCCTCACGCGGACGTCCTCGGTCAGCAGCAGCTCGCGGCACGGCGGGGCCCACAGGCCGTGCGGCACCTCGTGAAGCGACCGCTGGTCGGCGACCTTGAAGGAGCGGACTTCCTCCACCTCGTCACCCCAGAACTCCACCCGGAGCGGGTGCTCCTCGGTGGGCGGGAAGACGTCGAGGATCCCTCCCCGGACGGCGAACTCCCCGCGCTTCTCGACCAGCTCGACCCGGGCGTAGCAGATGTCGACGAGCCGGCGCACGACCTCCTCCAGCGGCGCGTCCTGACCCTTCACCAGCTGGACCGGCTCGAGGTCACCCAACCCCTTGACCTGGGGTTGGAGCAGGCTGCGCACGGGGGCGACCACGATGTCCAGGGGACCGGTCGCGGGGTCGTCGGCGCTCGGGTGCGCCAGCCGGCGAAGAACGGCCAGGCGGCGGCCCACGGTGTCGGCCCGGGGGCTGAGCCGCTCGTGCGGAAGGGTCTCCCAGCTCGGGAACAGCGCCACCCGGTGCGGGTCGTGCAGGCTGCCGAGAGCCGCCTCGAGCTCCTCGGCCTCCCGTCCGGTCGCGGTAACGGCCAGCACGGTCCGCCCCTGCCGGGCGACGGCCGCCACCACGAACGGCCGCAGGCCGTGGGGTGCGGTCAGGTCAAGGCTGCCGCGGACGGTCTCGAGGGCCTTGCTGAGAGAGGGGTCGTCGAGGACGAGGTCGAGCAGTCCGGTCAGGGACGGTCCGGTGACGGACAAGACGGACTCCAGGGCACACGCAAGCAGTCCCCGCTCGGCAGCAGCCGGGGGGTGGGGGGCTCTCGCCCTCGGCCAGCCTACGTCGGGCGCCGGCTCACGGCGCGATGGCCGGGGTGACCCGCATGGCGGTCCCGTAGGCGCAGATCTCGGTCCAGCCGTTGCCGATCTCGCTGGTGTCGAAGCGCATCCCGACGATCGCGTTGGCACCCCGCAGCTCGGCCTCGGTGACGAGCCGGTCCATGACCTGCCGGCGGCTCTCGTAGAGCGCCTTCGTCTGGCCCTTCAGCTCGCCGCCGAACACCGACCGGAAACCGGAACCGAACACCGAGAACGCGTTGCGCGAGCGGACGGTCAACCCCATCACCTCGCCCTGACAGGCCTCGATCTGGTAGCCGGGCAGGTCGAACGTCGTCGAGATCATGTGGGAGGGGATCATGGAAGGACGGTACGACCTCGAACCGACCCGCCGTACGCTCAGGGGGTGCCGATTCCCGAGCTCGAGCAGCAGCTGAACCTGCTGGCGCGACGTCTGAGCAAGCCCGTGCGACTGCACGGGACGTCGGGGTACACGCTGCTCGACCGGCCCGCCTACATGGCGCTGGCGCGCATCGTCGACGAGGGGCCGCTTCGCCCCACTGCCCTGTCCGCCCTGCTGGAGGTCGACCTGTCGGTCGTCAGCCGACAGGTACGGGCCTTGCAGGATGTCGGTTTCGTCACCCGCTCCGTCGACCCCGCCGATGCCCGAGCCGCCCTAGTGCGCGCCACCGACGCCGGCCGGGACGCCTTCGAGCGGACCCGCCGAGGCCGCACCGAGGTCCTCGCCGAGGTCCTGGTGCAGTGGTCCGGGCACGACCGGGCGGAGCTGGTGCGGTTGCTCAGCCGTTTCAACGTCGAGCTCGAGGCTGCCATCGGACGCCGGCTCGCGGGGCCACCCCCGGACTGAGACTCCACTCCGGGGCCGCGCCCGCCGAAGCACTGTGCAGCCCCTCATCCGACCCCCTGACCCCTGGAGCATCGTGGCCGGCCTGCGCACGTCGACGTTCGTCCGCGGCGCACGCCTCGCTGCCCTGCCCACCATGTACGCCGGCCGGACCGCCCTCGGCGCGGCCAAGAAGGTCGGCGGCGCACCTGCCGAGGCTGTCGCCAACGAGATCCAGCGGCGCACCCTCGAGCAGCTGTGCAAGACGCTGGGCGAGCTCAAGGGTGGCGCCCTCAAGCTCGGCCAGGCCATGAGCGTGTTCGAGGCCGTCATGCCCGAGGAGCTCGCCGGGCCCTACCGGGCGACCCTCAACGCGATGCAGCACGCCGCCCCACCGCTGCCGTTCTCGGTCGTCGAGCGGGTCCTCACCGAGGAGCTCGGGCCCGAGTGGCGTGCCTCCCTGACCCTGGAGCCCAAGCCGGCCGGTGCCGCGAGCATCGGCCAGGTCCACCGCGGCACGTGGCACCCGCTCGGCGCCGACCCGGTGCAGGTCGCCGTCAAGGTGCAGTACCCGGGCGTCGCCAAGGCCCTGCTCTCGGACCTGCGCCAGCTGCGCCGCGTCGCCCGGCTGCTGAGCGTCCTCGGCACCCTCGCCGACGCGACCGGCCTGGTCGACGAGCTGTCCGCCCGCCTGACGGAGGAGCTCGACTACACCCTCGAGGCCGCCAACCAGAGCGCCTTCGCGGCCGCTTTCGTCGACGACCCGCTGGTCGTCGTACCGGCGGTGCGGCATGCCACGACGCGGGTCCTCGTCACCGACTGGCTGGTGGGCGAACCGCTCTCGACCCGGATCCACGACGACACCCTGTCGCCCGAACGGCGCGACCAGATCGGCGCTGCCCTCGTGCACGCCATCTACGCCGGGCCCGAGCTCACCGGCCTCCTGCACGCCGATCCCCATCCCGGCAACTTCATGCTGCTGCCCGACGGCCGGGTCGGTGTCCTCGACTTCGGCGCGGTGAAGCGGCTCCCCGACGGGATCCCGCCGGCCCTGGGCCGCAACGCCGCGCTGGTCCTGACGGGGCAGCACGCGGAGCTGCACGCCAGCATGATCTCGCTGGGGATGCTTACATCCGACGCTCCCGTGAGCGTCGCCGACATCGCCGACTATTGCGCGGGGATGAGCGAGCCGTTCCGGCTGGAGGAGTTCACGTTCACCCGCTCGTGGCTGCGTACCGAGGCCGTCAAGCTCGCCAACCCGCGGTCCTCGACGCACAGTGCCGCGCGGCACCTGACGATGGCGCCGGAGTACCTGATGGTGCACCGCGTCGCCCTCGGCATGGTGGGGCTGCTCTGCCAGCTCGAGGCCACCGTACCGATCCGCCTCCTGGAGATGCGTTGGTCGCCCGGCTTCCGCGACACCGTCGCGGACCACCTCGGCGTGGACGCCCAGGACCTGCTGGCCACCTCCCTCGCATCCCTCACCACCCGGTACGGCGCCTTCGCCCCGACTCCCGCTACCCCTACCGCCATCACCGCCGCCGCCGTCTGACATCGGGACGCGTCACCCTCTGTGGCAAATCCACACGGTGGGGGCCGTGTGGATTTGCGCTCTTGGCGGCTCCGGGGGCCGCGGCGGTCAGGCGGTGTCGACGTGGAAGGTGTTCTGGGCGGCTTCGAGGGTACCGGTGAGCAGAGCCTCCACGGCGTCGGCGGCACGGTCGACGTGGAAGGGGAGCTCCTTGCGCTCCACGGTCGAGAAGTCCTTCAGCACGAAGTCGGCTGGGTCCTGCCGACCGGGGGGGCGGCCGACTCCGAAGCGGACACGGAGGTACTCCCTCGAACCCAGCGACTGCGTCAGCGACCGCAGGCCGTTGTGGCCGTTGTCGCCACCTCCACGCTTGAGTCGTAGCGCCGCCCAAGGGATGTCGAGCTCGTCATGAATGACGACGATCCGGTCGACAGGCACCTTGAAGAAGTCGCGCAGGCTTGCCACGGGACCGCCGGACAGGTTCATGAACGACTTCGGCTTGGCGAGAATCACGCGCTCGCCGGCAAGGCGGCCCTCGACCACGTCGGCGCGGCCCTTGTGCGCCTTGAAGCGGCCCGACATTCGCTCGGCGAGCAGGTCGGCGACCATGAAGCCGGCGTTGTGCCGGTTGCCCGCGTAGGAGGGTCCGGGATTGCCGAGGCCGACGACCAGGAACAGGTCGTCGGCCATGGCAGGGCTCTCCCGGAAAAGAAGCTGTTACGCCTCGGCGGGCGTGTCACCCTCAGCGGTCGTCTCGGAGCCCTCCGAAGCGGCAGCGGCCTCGGCGGCAAGCTCCTCCTCGGTCGGCTCAGGAGCCAGCTCGGCGGCGGCAGCGTCGAGCTCGGCCTCGAGCTGCTCCTCGGAGATGACACCGAGGAACTGCACGATCACGTGCTCCGGGTCCTGCGCCAGCGTGGTGCCCCTGGGGAGCTTTACGTCCTTGGCGGACAGGTGCTTGCCCGCGCGCTTGCCCTCGATGCTGACCTCGACGTGGTCGGGCAACTGGGTCGCGTCGGCCTCGACGGTGAGGGTCATGGTCTGCTGGTCGACCAGCGTGTCCGGGCCGGCCTTGCCGACCAGGACGATCGGCAACTCGATGGTGACCAGCTCACCCTTGCGGACGGCGACGAGGTCGACGTGTTCCAAGGTGCGCTTGATCGGGTCGCGGACGATGACCTTGGCCAGGGCGAGCTGCTCGCCGTCGGCGGTCTCCAGGGTCAGCAGCGCGTTGGCGTCGTGCTTGAGGGCAAGCGTCAGCTCGCGGCCGGGCAGCGAGTAGTGGCGCGGGGCGTCCCCGTGGCCGTAGAGGACGGCAGGGACCTTGCCTGCGGCGCGGGTACGGCGAGCAGGGCCCTTGCCGAACTCGGTGCGCGACTCGGCGGCGATACGGACCTCGGACACGGGGGAACTCCTCGAAGAGCGGTACTGCGCCGTGGGCGCTGAAGGTAGAACGGTGCGGGTGTGCCGTGAACACGTGCAAGCGGTCGGGCGCACGACGGCGCGCACGACCAACTCTAGCGGACTCTGACACGGCCCTCAGGGGGCCGGGTCAGGCAGCACCGTCGAACAGGCTCGTGACCGAACCGTCCTCGAAGACCTCGCTGATCGCGCGGCCGATGAGGGGCGCGATCGACAGCACGGTCAGCTTGTCGAACCGGGACTCCTCGGCGATCGGCAGCGTGTTGGTGATGATCGTCTCGGTCACCCGCGAGTTCTTCAGCCGGTCGATCGCGGGGCCGCTGAGCACGCCGTGGGTGGCCGTGATGATGACGTCGAGCGCGCCAGCGTCGAAGAGCACGTCGGCGGCCTTGGTGATGGTCCCACCGGTGTCGATCATGTCGTCGACGAGGACACAGACGCGGCCGGCGACGTCACCGACGACGCGGTTCGCGACGACCTGATTCGCCACCATCGGGTCCCGGGTCTTGTGGATGAAGGCCAGCGGACAGCCGCCCATCCGGTCGGTCCACCGCTCGGCGACGCGGACCCTGCCGGAGTCGGGCGAGACGATGACCATGTTGGACGCGTCGTACTTCTCGGCGACGTAGTCGGCCAGTAGGGGGAGCGCGAACAGGTGGTCGACGGGGCCGTCGAAGAAACCCTGGATCTGGGCGGTGTGCAGGTCGACGCTCATCAGGCGGTCGGCGCCGGCCGTCTTGAACAGGTCCGCGATCAGGCGCGCGCTGATCGGCTCGCGGCCGCGGTGCTTCTTGTCCTGACGGGCGTAGGGGTAGAAGGGCATGACAACGGTGATGCGCTTGGCTGACGCGCGCTTGAGCGCGTCGACCATCAGCAGTTGCTCCATCACCCAGGTGTTGATGGGGGAGGCGTGGCTCTGCATCACGAACGCGTCGCAGCCACGGACGGACTCCTCGAAACGCACGAAGATCTCGCCGTTGGCGAAGTCGTACGCCGCGGTCGGGACCGGGTCGACGCCCAGCTCCTTGCCCACCTCTGCCGCCAGCTCGGGCGCGGCCCGACCGGTGAACAGCATCAGGTTCTTGCGACTGTCGATCTCAAGGCTGGCCATGCGATTCCTACTTCTCCCCCGCGGCGGGTCGCTTGCGGGCAACCCAGCCCTCGATGTTGCGTTGCCTTCCCCGGGCCACGGCAAGCGCGCCGGCCGGGACATCTGAGGTGATGGCCGAGCCGGCCGCCGTATAGGCGCCGTCCCCGACCGTGACGGGGGCGACTAGGCAGTTGTTGCTGCCTACGCGCACGTCGTCGCCGACCATGGTGCGGTGCTTGTCACGACCGTCGTAGTTGACCGTGATCGTGCCGGCCCCGATGTTGCTCCGGGCCCCGATGGTGGCGTCTCCGACGTAGGACAGGTGCGGGACCTTCGACCCGTCGCCGACCTCTGCGTTCTTGACCTCGACGTAGGCGCCAGCCTTGGCGTCGGCGCCCAGCACCGTCCCCGGCCGCAGGTAGGTGAACGGCCCGACGGCAGCCCGGGCCCCGACCCGGGCCTCGGTGCAGTGGCTGCGCAGCACCGTCGCGTCCTCGCCGACCTCGCAGTCGGTGAGGGTCGTGTCCGGGCCGACCACCGCTCCGCGTCGCACCACCGTGAGGCCATGCAGCTGGGTGTTCTGCGCGATCGTGACGTCGGGCTCGAGGACGACACCGGCGTCGACCCAGGCGGTCTGCGGGTCGAGGAACGCGACGCCGGCGCGCTGATGGTGGGCGACGAGGCGGTCACGCAGGAGGCGGGCGAGCTCCGCGAGCTGAACGCGGTCGTTGACGCCGCGGGCCTCGTCGGCGTCGGCGGCGACCTCCGCAGCGACAACCAGGCCCGCGTCCCGGTGCAGCGCCACGACGTCCGTCAGGTAGAGCTCGCCTTGGGCGTTCGCGGTCGTCAGCCCACCGAGGGCCGCGCGCAGCGGCTGGGCGGCGAAGGCGTAGACACTGGTCGCGACCTCGTCGATGAGCAGCGTCGCGGCGTCGGCGTCCTTGTGCTCGACGACCTTCGCGACCCCGAGTCCGTCGCGGACCACCCGCCCGTAGCCGGTCGGGTCCTCGACGCGCGCCGTCAGCAGCGTCGTCGCGGCCGACGCGGCGATGTGCGCGTCGACCAGGCCCTGGAGGGTCGCTGCGGTGAGCAGCGGGGCGTCGCCCGGGATGACCACCACGACCCCCTCCAGGGGCCCAATGCTCTCCAGAGCAACGCGTACGGCGTGACCGGTGCCGTCCTGCGTCTCCTGCACGACGGCCCGCGCCTTTCCGGTGAGCGCTGCGGTGACCTCCTCGCGCGCGTGGCCGACGACGACCAACAGATGCTCGGGGTCGAGCGCCTCCGCCGAGGCGAGGACGTGCCCCAGCATCGTCCGGCCACCGAGGGGGTGCAGGACCTTGGCGGTCGCACTCTTCATCCGGGTGCCCTCACCGGCGGCCAGGACGATCACGGCGGCCACTCGGGACGACACGAAGCAGCTCCCAGCAAGGTCGCGGGCGGGCGGTGGAGCGGGGCAAGACCGGTTGGATTCGGCGAGGCTCAGACTACTCGTGCTCGGCTGCCTGGATTCGAACCAGGATCGCATGGCACCAAAAGCCAGCAGGTTGCCGTTACCCCACAGCCGACGGCCCGGTCAGGATGCCATGCCTGCCGGTCCACGTGCACGACTGTCGGGCGACGAGCCCGTCAGTTACGTTCAGGGGGAACCTTTGTCTGCCTGCTGAGGACTGTCATGACCGAGATGCTCGACGCGCCCGTCACGACCATCGAGTACGACGGTGACCAGTCCCGTCCGCTCCAGCAGCTGCCGACGACCGAGACCAAAGCCAAGTGGGAGCAGTTCGCCCTCGGCGTCTTCATCGTCGTGCCTGTGCTGGGGGTGCTCGCGGCTGGCTTCGTGCTGTGGGGCACCGGCCTGAGCTGGCTCGACATCGCACTGAGCGCCACGTTCTACGTGATCACGCTCCATGGCATCACCGTCGGTTTCCACCGCTATTTCACGCACGGGTCGTTCAAGGCCAAGCGGGCGCTGCGGATCGCGCTCGCGGTGGCCGGTCAGATGGCGATCCAAGGGCCGGTGACCCGCTGGGTCGCCGACCACCGGCGGCACCACGCCTATAGCGACGAGGACGGTGACCCGCACTCCCCGTGGCGGTACGGCACCGGCTTCACGGCGCTCACGAAGGGGCTGTGGCACGCACACATCGGCTGGCTGTTCGATGTGGAGCAGACCGACCAGAAGCGCTTCATCCCGGACCTGCTCGCCGACAAGGACCTGCGCCGCGTCACCAAGCTGTTCCCGGCCCATGTCGCGCTGAGCCTGCTCGCCCCGCCCGTGCTCGGTGGCCTCATCACGTGGAGCTGGACCGGTGCCCTGACCGCGTTCTTCTGGGCCTCGATCATCCGGGTCGGGCTGCTGCACCACATCACGTGGTCGGTCAACTCGATCTGCCACACCTGGGGCACCAGGCCGTTCCGCACCAAGGACCGGGCCGTCAACGTCTGGTGGCTCGCGGCCATCTCCGGCGGGGAGAGCTGGCACAACCTGCACCACGCCGACCCGACCTGCGCCCGGCACGGGGTCGACAAAGGCCAGGTCGACAGCAGCGCCCGCTTGATCGCGCTGTTCGAGAAGGCCGGCTGGGCCCACGACGTCCGCTGGCCCAAGCCGGAGCGCCTCGCCGCCCGGCGCGCCGCCTAGGGCTAGTCGCAGGCCTAGCCTTCACCGCGTGACCGACGACGACAGGCACCCACGCGTGCGGATGGCCGGCACGGCGGCAGGCTGCCCAGCGCTGAGGCAACCCTTTGCGGGGTCCGGCCGGTCTGAGGGGCGTGACACTGTTGAGCGAAGCGCAGCGGGCAGCACCAGCCGCCGAGTTCGCCGCCTTCGTGAGCGGCCGGGGACCGGCGCTCCAGCGCACCGCGTACCTGCTGACCGGGGACTGGGCGCTCGCTGAGGACCTGCTGCAGACCGCGCTGGCGAAGTCCTACCTGGCCTGGGGACGGATCAGGCAGCACGACCCGGAGGGCTACGTCCGGAAGGTGATGGCCAACACCTCCGCGAGCTGGTGGCGGCGCAAGTGGCACGGCGAGGCGCCGACCGAGGTTCTGCCGGACCGCTCCCTGGCCGACGCCACCTCGCAGGTCGACGACCGGCTCTCCCTCGCCCGGGCCCTGGGGGCCCTGCCACCACGCCAGCGCGCGGTGATCGTCCTGCGGTTCCACGAGGACCTGACCGTGGAAGCCGTCGCGGCCGCCCTGGGCTGCAGCGTCGGGACGGTCAAGAGCCAGACCTCCAAGGCCCTGGCCACCCTCCGCAACAACCCCACGATCCGCCCCGAAGGTGACCGATGAGCACTCTCCACGACGACCTGACCAGCCTGACCGCGACCCAGCCCGTACAACCCCCGAACCGGCTCACCGCCGTGACCCGCAAGGCCGGCCGGATCCGACGTTTCCGGACCGCTGTCACGGTGGCCGCAGTGCTGGCTGTCGCGGCCCCGGTGAGCGTCGTCGTGCTCCGCCCAGCACCCGACGTCAGTCACACGGCCTACTCCGGGCGTCCGGTGTCGACCTGGCCGGACCGCAGCAACCCGACGCACACGAGCATCGGTACCGGCGCCCTCGCCTTCTGGGCCGACTTCCAGCACGGCGACACGAGCCAGGTGCACTGGCTGTATCGGGACGTCATCACCCACGTCGCCTTCGAGGACACCTACCTCGCGATCTGGTCTACCCCCACCACCGTCGTGGTGGCGCGCGGGGTGGTCCAGCAGCTCGACCGGAACGGATACAGCGCCAAAGACGCGGGACGCCCGGGCGGTTGGGACGTCCTGGAGGTTCCGGCAGGAAAGGTCAAGGGGATCATCGGCCTCTACCTGTCGTCCCTTCCCGACGCGGAGGTGGTCGACAGTTCGCTGTTCGCCCTCACCGATCCCGCGACACGGCTGCTGGACTGGACGAGTGCCCCCGTGCCGTACGCCCCATCGGGCGCCACCCACGGCTCGATGACGTCGCCGAACGGCGTGTTCCACGGTGACGTAGGCGGGCTCACCGGCCCGGTCACCGTGCGCCTCAACGACAGCAGGCACGTTCTTGGTGCCCCGGTGGACTTCGGCTTCGGCAGCAGGCACGCCGACCTGGTCAACCCGGCCGTACCCGACCTGCCCCCCGGCTTCCAGCTCGAGCAGGGTGGTACCGGCGAGGTCGACCGCGGCGCGGACGGAACCTTCACCATCGCCCAGTACTCCGCGGGCCCCACAAGTTCAGGGAAGCGAGCCTTTGTCCGTTGTTACGGCGGAGGTGTCCTCACCGTCACCCTCAACGACAAACCTCAGCACGGGGTGTTGTGCGACAACCGGACACACGAGGTGTTCGACGCGAAGCAAGCCAGCATCTCCGGGGATCCGGTGGGGCTCAGCAGCAGCCGGCAGGTGATCTACAACTTCGTCTGGGCGTCTTTGCCCTCGTCCCGGTGATCAGCAGCCTCATACCTGCTCACACCTGCTCGGACAGCTCCAGCCAGGCGACCTCGACGGTCTCTTTCTGACCCCGTACGTCGTGCAGCTCCTTGTTGAGAGCCGCGATCGCGTCATGGTCGGAGGCCTGGGCGGCCATCGCGGCGTGCAGCTCGGCCTCACGCTTGTCGAGGTTGACCAGCTGACGCTCGAGCTTCTGCAGCTCCTTGCGGGCCGCCCGCGAGTCACCCTTGGGCTTGTCCGCCGACGCCTGCCCCGCGGCCGTCGCCGCCGACGGCGACGGGGTACGGCGTACGCGCTTCTCGAGGTACTCGTCCACGCCACCGGGCAGGGCCTTGATGGTGCCGTCGCCCATCAGGGACGAGGTGACCGTCGTCGTCCGCTCGAGGAAGTACCGGTCGTGGCTGACGACCAGGAGTGTTCCGGGCCAGCCGTCGAGGACGTCCTCGAGAGCGTTGAGGGTGTCGATGTCCAGGTCGTTCGTCGGCTCGTCCAGCAGCAGCACGTTGGGCTCACCCATGAGCAGGCGTAGCAGCTGCAGCCGGCGGCGCTCGCCTCCCGACAGGTCACCGACCCGGGTCCACTGGGCGTTGCCGGTGAAGCCGAACCGGTCGCAGAGCGACGACGCCCCGACGGGCTTGCCGCCGAGGTCGACCTGCTTGGCGACCTGCTCGACGGCTTCGAGGACGCGCAGCATCGGGTCGAGCTCGGCGACCTCCTGCGACAGGTAGGCGACCTTGACGGTCTGGCCGACCTTGACCGTGCCGGATGCCGGGTGCACCTGGTCCATCAGCATCTTGAGCAGGGTCGACTTGCCCGCGCCGTTGACACCCACGATCCCGATCCGGTCGCCCGGACCGACCCGCCAGGTGATGTGGTCGAACAGCACGCGGTCGCCGAAGGACAGCGACACGTCCTCGACGTCGTAGACCTGCTTTCCGAGCCGGGCGGTCGCGAACCGCTGCAGGGCGATCTCGTCCCGGGGCGGGGGCTCGTCGGCGATCAGCGCGTTGGCCGCGTCGATCCGGAACTTCGGTTTGCTGGTCCGGGCGGGCGGGCCCCGGCGCAGCCAGGCGAGCTCCTTCTTGGCCAGCTGCAGGCGTTTTTGCTCCGCGGTGCCCGCCATCCGGTCCCGCTCCGCCCGGGCCAGCACGTAGGAGGAGTACCCACCGTCGTAGGAGTCGACCACACCGTCGTGGACCTCCCAGGTCGTCTCGTTGACCTCGTCCAGGAACCACCGGTCGTGGGTGACGACCAGGTGCGCCCCTCGGCGCTTCTTCAGGAACGCCGCGAGCCAGGACACGCCCTCGACGTCGAGGTGGTTGGTCGGCTCGTCGAGCACGATCAGGTCCCACTCGCCGATGAGCAGGGCGGCGAGGGCGACCCGGCGGCGCTCGCCACCGGACATGCTCCCGACGACCGCGTCGAGGCCGACCTCGTGCAGGCCGAGGCCATCGAGGACGGCACGGACCTTCGCGTCACCGGCCCAGGTGTGCTCGGCGGTGTCGCCGAGGATGGCCTGGTGCGCGGTGAGCAGCACGTCGATCCGGACGTCCTGGGTGAGGACGCCGATGCGCAGCCCACCGGCGTGCGTGACCCGACCGGAGTGCGGCTCCTCGGTCTTGACGAGCGTCTTCAGCAGGGTCGTCTTGCCGCCGCCGTTGCGACCGACGACCCCGATCCGGTCGTTGTCGGACACACCGAGCGAGACCTGGTCGAGCAGCAGCTTGGTGCCGTGGGCGACGGTCACCTCTTCGAGGTTGATCAGGTTGGTGGCGATGGGTCAGTCCGTCCTGTGGAGGCGGGCGCCGGGCACGGGACTGTCGGCGACGAGCGCGGTGCGGCAGACGCCGTGGCCCGCGAGGGCGGCGGCGAGCCCGGTGGCATGGGCGGTGTCGCGGGCGAGGAACGCGACGGTCGGACCGGACCCGGACACGACGCCGCCGAGGGCGCCGAGGTCCGCTCCGCAGGTGAGCAACCGACCCAGGTCCGGCTTGAGGGCCAGCGCCGGCGCCTGGAGGTCGTTCGACAGAGCACGGCCGAGGGCGTCGGCGGACCCTTGTCGCAGCGCGGCGAGCACCTCGGCGGGGTCACCGACCACCGACGGGGGGCCGTGCTCGCGTTGCCGGTCGAGCTCCGCGTACACCGCCGGGGTCGACAGGCCTCCCTGAGCCAGCGCCAGGACCCAGGAGTAGGTGCCGGCGCCGAGGACGGCGGTGAGCCGCTCCCCCCGCCCGGTCCCGAGGGCGGTGCCGCCGTGCAGCGAGAACGGAACGTCGCTGCCGAGCTCCGCTCCGACCTCGGCAAGCTCCTCACGCGACATCCTGAGCCCCCACAGGGCGTCGCAGGCCACCAGCGCGGCCGCGGCATCGGCCGAGCCGCCTGCGCAGCCACCGGCGACCGGGATCCCCTTGCGGATCCGCACGTCGACGTCGGGGGCGCGGCCGCTGCGCGCGGCCAGCGCCAGCACAGCTCGAGCGGCCAGGTTGCTGTGGTCCAAGGGTACGTCGGAGGCCCCCTCGCCCTCCACCGTCACCGTTAGGCCGGCGGCGGCGGTCAGCGTGAGCTCGTCGTACAGGGACAGGGCCAGGAAGACGGTCGTCAGGTCGTGGAAGCCGTCCTCGCGCAGTGGCCCGACGGACAGGTGCAGGTTGACCTTGGCGGGGGCGCGGACGGTCACCGACTCGACCGCTGTACGCACCACCGGGCCAGCCTACGTGGAGGCGAGGCGGGCGAAGTCCTCGACCGTGAGGGTCTCGCCGCGCGCGGAGGGGTCGATGCCCGCGGCCCGCAGCCGCGCCTCGGCCACGGCCGGCGACCCGGCCCAGCCGGCCAGGGCGGCCCGGAGCGTCTTGCGGCGCTGGGCGAAAGCCGCGTCGATGGCGGCGAACGTCGCGACCCGGTCCGCGCCCGGCGGCTCGCGGCGGAGGAAGGCCACCAGGCCGCTGTCGACGTTGGGAGCGGGCCAGAAGACGTTGCGTCCGATCGCCCCGGCCTTGGAGACCTCGGCGTACCACGCGGCCTTGACAGAGGGGATGCCGTAGGTCTTCGAGCCGGGGCCGGCCGCCAGCCGGTCGGCGACCTCGGCCTGCACCATCACGAGCCCCTTCTGCAGCGACGGCAGCTTCTCCAGCAGCCGCAGCAGCACGGGTACGGCGACGTTGTACGGCAGGTTCGCGACGAACGCCGTCGGTGGCGGACCGGGCACGCCCTCGAGGGTCAGCGCGTCCTGCAGCACGACTTCCAGACGGTCACTGCGCTGGGGCGACCGCTCGCGGACGGTGTCGGGGAGCAGCGCGGCGAGCCGGGGGTCGATCTCGACAGCGACCACCCTTTTCGCCTGCTCGAGCAGCCCCAGGGTGAGCGAGCCGAGGCCGGGACCGACCTCCACGACCACGTCGTCGACCCCGACGCCCGCCATGCGCACCAGGCGCCGGACGGTGTTGGGGTCGATGACGAAGTTCTGTCCGAGCGCCTTGGTCGGGCGAAGGTCCAGGTGAGCTGCCAGCCGACGTATGTCAGGAGCAGTCAGCAGGCGGTCGGTCAGAGGTACCGACCGCACACGGGCCAGGAGCTGCGGCCGGCGCGGCCGTAAAGGACCTGCGCGCGGTAGGTCTGCTCGCTGGCGGACGCGTCGATCGGGTCACCGCTGCCACCGACGCCGGACCAGGTGCTGAGGCTGAACTGGTAGAGACCGCGGTAGTCGCCACCGGGCGAGACCGCCCGCGGGTTGCCACCGGACTCGCACCCGGCCAGCGCACCCCAGTTCAGTCCCCCCGCGACGGAGACCGTGCGTTGCGTGACGACGGGCGGTGGGACGGGACGGGACAAGGTGCCGTCGTCGATGACCTCGGCGATCGGCCGCTCGGTGATCCTGGCGCTCGTGAGGACCCGCCTGTGGAGCACCCCGTTGACGAAGGTCAGCGAGAAGTTGCGGTGGAGCACCCCCACCTGGCCCTGGCGGACCACGCGGCTGGTGCCCTTGTACATCGTGGCGTCAGCTCGATGGAGGACCGCGAACGCGACGGGAGTCTCTTCGCCGGCGTGGCCGCCGTCGACCCGAGTGATCCGGACGACCAGTCCGTTGCGGACAGCTGTCGTCACGGGCAGGGAGAGCCGGTCCTGCTTGCGGACGACGATGTGAGACTGCCTCAGGAGCTCACTGAGGACCAGCGCGTTGGTACCGACCTTGCGGACCCGCCCGGCGTCGAGGACCTGGACCGTCTTGCGGGTCCGGATGTCGAGCGAGAAGCCCTTGAGGGGGATGGCACGGGAGCGGTCCGCCGACAAGATCGCACCGGGAGCGCGCAGCCCGATCTGGTCGAGCGCCTCGTTCACCGACATGGCGGTCACCCAGACGTTGCGGACCTTGCCGTCGACGGTGAGGTCCATCTCGCGGCCTCGGCGCAGCACGATCGTGCCGCCGTCCTTGACCGTCGAGGCCTTCTGGGGGGCCAGCAGGTCGTGCTGCCCGACGGTCAGGTGCGCCGCGGCGAGGACGTCGCCGACGGTGCCCACGTGGGCACGGACCTGCTGGGGCCTGCCGTCGACCGAGACGGTGATCGTCTTGGCGGACGCCTCGTAGGCGGCGTGACCACCGGTGACGGCAAGCAGGGTGAGACCTAGGGCCACTGGGCGCATGGCGACAGAGCTGACGCTCACGAAACTCCGAACCTCGAACGTCCCGGGCACGGGCAGGCGGCACAGCGCAGGGAGCATCGAGGCTCCCTGTCCTGCACCGCCGTGGACTTCCCCGACCCCGGCGGATGTCTCAGAAACGTAACGGGCTTGGTGCGACAAGCCAAATGTTCGGATGCCTACCTGTGGACGAAACCACCCCGTGTGGACAACTCAGGCAACCCAAACCCGCAGGTCAGAGGCCTGAGCGTCGCGAGGGTGTGAGTCACCTCTCATCGGCCCTCCGACCTCTCCTCAGAGGGCGAAGGCCCGCCTGGTGTTGGCCGCGAGGGCGTGGCAGACCTCGTCCACGTCCTGTCCCCGCGCCGCCGCGATCGCCCGCACCGTCAAGGGCACGAGGTACGGCGCATTGGGCCGTCCGCGGTACGGCATGGGCGTCAGGAACGGGGCGTCGGTCTCGACCAGCAGCCGGTCCTGCGGACACACCACCGCCGCGGCCCGGAGCTCGTCGTTGGGCTTGAACGTGACCGGTCCGGCGAAGCTCAGGTAGTAGCCGGCGTCCGCACAGACCCGGGCCATCGCGGCGTCGCCCGAGTAGCAGTGGAACACCACCGTCTCGGGGGCGCCTTCCTCCCGTAGGACCCGTAGGACGTCGTCGTGCGCGTCCCGGTCGTGGATGACGACCGCCTTGCCGGTGTCCTTTGCGATCTGCAGGTGCGCCCGGAAGGACTCCTCCTGCAGCCGCTGCCCGTCAGTCCCCTCGGTCCGGAAGTGGTCCAGGCCGGTCTCGCCGATGGCCCTCACCTGCGGCAACCTGGCGAGGATGGCGATCTGCTCCAGCGCCTGCGCCGTTGCCTGCCCTCGGCCGGCCTCGTTCGGGTGCAGGGCGACCGCCGCGTGCACGTCCGCGAACTCGAGGGCCAGCTGTGCCGACAGTCGGCTGGACTCGACGTCGACCCCGATCTGGACCACGGTGTCGATCCCGACGGCGGCCGCGGCCCTGAGCTGCTCGGCCACGTCGCCACCCATGATGTCGAGGTGGCAGTGGCTGTCGGCCACCGCGACGGTCAACGGCTCGGGCGCAGGAGGGGCCTCCTGCTGGCTCCGCGACCCCCGCTGCGTCATAACAGCTCCCCCCTCGCCTCAGCGTGGGGGCGAGGTCGCACGGAGGGGGTCACGGGTTGTCCCCGGGGTCGAGGCGGGCCAGCTCCTGCTCGATCACCGACGGGTCGAGCTTGGTGAACAGCGGGACCGGCGGCCCGATCTGGGCGCCCGGCGTGATCGGCCGCGACTCCCACACCGCCTGCGCATTCGCGTAGTCCCCCATCAGAACCGGGTACGACGGCCCGCCGTCGAGGTCGTCGACCTCGCGCAGCTCGGGCATCCCGCTCCAGGCCCCCGTCCCGCCGAGCATCTCGAACACCTTCTGCGAGCTGTGCGGCAGGAACGGCGTCAGCAGGGTCTTCGCGTCGTCGATCAGCTGGAGGGCGACGTGCAGCACGCACGAGCGACGTACCGGGTCGTCCTTGAGCTTCCACGGCTCCTGCGCCGACAGGTAGCCGTTGGCCTCGCCGACGATCCGCATCGCCTCGTTGAGCGCGGCCTTCACCTGGTTGCGTCCGAGCAGGTGCCCCACGCTGTCGAAGCCGGCCTTCGAGGCGGTCAGCGCGGCGAGGTCGTCGGCCGTCAGGTCACCGGCCTCGGGGATCGCGCCGAGGTTCTTGTTGACGAGCGACATCACCCGGTTGACGAGGTTGCCCCAGCCTGCGACGAGCTCGGTGTTGTTGCGGGTGACGAATTGCTCCCACGTGAAGTCGGTGTCGGCGCTCTCGGGTCCCGCGACCGCCAGGTAGTAGCGGATCGCGTCGGGGCCGTACCGCTCCAGGACGTCCCGGACGTAGATGACGACCGAGCGCGAGGAGCTGAACTTCTTGCCCTCCATGGTGAGGAACTCGGCCGACACGACCTCCGACGGGAGGTCCAAGACCCCATACGCACCAGGGGTTCCGGCCGGCCTACCCGAGGCACCGAGCAGGATCGCGGGCCAGATCACGGAGTGGAAGACGACGTTGTCCTTGCCCATGAAATAGAAGGACTCGGCGGCGCCGGCGTGCCAGAAGTCCTCCCACGCCCCCCCGGTACGACGGCTCCACTCGATCGAGGCGCTCAGGTAGCCGATGACCGCGTCGAACCACACGTAGAGGCGCTTGTCCTCGCGATCGACCCATCCCGGCAACGGGATCGGCACGCCCCAGTCGAGGTCGCGGCTGATCGCCCTCGGCCGCAGCTCCCCGATGAGGTTCTCGCTGTACTTAAGGACGTTCGGCCGCCAGTCGGTCCGCTCCCCCAACCAGCCTTTCAGGGCCTCGGCGAAGGCCGGCAGCTCCAGGAAGAACTGCGCGCTCTCCACGAACGTCGGCGTCGCACCGTCGATCTTGCTCCGCGGGTTGACGAGGTCCTGCGGGTCCAGCTGGTTGCCGCAGTTGTCACACTGGTCCCCGCGGGCGCCCTCGTAGCCGCAGATCGGGCAGGTTCCCTCTAGGTAACGGTCTGGCAGTCCGCGGCCGGTCTTGGGGTCGATCGCCGACAGCTGGGAGCGCTCGACGACGTAGCCGTTGTCGTGCAGGGCGGTGAACAGCTGTTGGACGACGGCGTAGTGGTTGCGCGTCGTCGTGCGCGTGAACAGGTCATAGGACAGCCCGAGCCCTTGCAGATCCTCGGCGATGACCCGGTTGTAGCGGTCGGCGAGCTCCCGCGCGGTCACGCCCTCCCGGTCGGCCTGCACCTGGATCGGGGTGCCGTGCTCGTCGGTCCCGCTGACCATCAGGACCCGGTTGCCCGTCATCCGCTGGTAGCGGCTGAAGATGTCGGACGGGACGCCGAAGCCGGCGACGTGGCCGATGTGGCGAGGGCCGTTGGCGTAGGGCCAGGCGACCGCGGTCAGGATGCTGCGGGACATGACCGTGAGCCTAGTGAGATGCCTCCGGCCGGTCCGATGACTTCTGTCGCTGCCGACCGTCAGGATGTCCAGACACAGAAGCAGAGGAGTACGACGTGACGCTGGCGATCGAGGCCGTTGGTCTGGTCAAGACCTTCCGGAGCAAGGGCGGCGACATCGAGGCCGTGCGGGGGGTCGACCTTGCCGTGGAGCAGGGAGAGGTGTTCGGCTTCCTCGGTCCCAACGGGGCAGGCAAGTCCACCACCGTCCGGATGCTCACGACACTGCTGTCGATCAGCTCCGGTGCAGCCAGGGTCGCCGGGCTCGATGTCGCCTCCGACCCCGACGCGGTCCGCCGCAAGATCGGCGTCGCCCTCCAGGAGGCAGGTCTGGACCCCCGGCAGACCGGCCGCGAGCTGGTGACGCTGCAGGCCCAGCTGTTCGGTCTGGCACCGGCGGCTGCCCGCGACCGAGCCCAATCCCTGCTCGAACTCGTCGACCTGGTGGACGCCGCCGACCGGAGGATCAAGGGCTACTCCGGTGGGATGAAGCGCCGCCTCGACCTGGCCTCCGCCCTGGTCCACCAGCCCGACGTGCTGTTCCTCGACGAGCCGACGACCGGCCTGGACCCGGCCAGCCGGCTGACGGTCTGGGACGAGGTCCGCCGGATCAACGCCGAGGGCACCACGGTCTTCTTGACCACGCAGTACCTCGAAGAGGCCGACCAGCTCTGTGACCGCCTCGCCATCATCGACGGAGGCAGCATCGTGCTCGAAGGAACGCCCGGCTCGCTGAAGGCCTCGCTCCGGCAGCGGCGCGGCCTCGACCACGATCCGACGCTCGACGAGGTGTTCCTCGAGGCGACCGGGAGGACCCGTGTCCGCGCGGCGGGCGACGTCGAGCAGGTGCACGCATGAACCAAGCCCTGCTGCTCGGTCGCCGTGCGCTCCGGGAGACCATCCGCACACCGGAGTCCCTGGCGCCCACGTTGCTCATTCCGCTGTTCTTCCTGGTCGTCAACGTCGGCCAGGCCGGCAAGATCTTCCCCGCCGCCTCGACCGGCTTCCTGAAGGGCCAGAGCTACGCCGCCTTCCAGCTGCCGAGCTCGCTGCTGCTGGCCGCCTCGTTCGGCACGGCCGCGCTCTACCTCGTCGAGGACATCGAGGGCGGCTACTTCGACAAGCTCAGGGCAGCCCCGATCGGCCGGACCTCCCTCGTCGTCGGCCGGCTGTTCGCCGAGGCCCTCAAGAGCGTCCTCCTGACCGCCGTACTCGTTCTGATCTCCTTGCCCTTCGGGATCCGGATCGCCTCCGGCTTCTTCGGCTTTCTGCTGCTGCTCGTCCTGGCTGCCACCTGGGCCGTGACCTACGCCGGCTTCATGCAGCTGATCGCGCTGAAGACCCGCAGCGCCGCCGCCACCAACTCCGGCAGCCTCGTCTTCTTCCCGTTGCTCTTCCTGACGCCCAACTTCGTCCCCCGCTCGCTGCTCACCCGGCCGATGGAGATCGCCGCGACCTTCAACCCGGTGACCTACATCATGGAGGGGCTGCGGTCGCTGATCCTGGGCGCGGACGCCGTCGTGGTGTTGCGCGGCTTCGCCGTCGTCCTCGGTCTGGGTGCCGTGATGGTCGTCCTCAACGTCCGAGCCGTCCGCACCTACGACTGACCCCCGCGAAGGCTCGCCTGACCACATGTCTCGCCAGACTGCGGCCAAGCGCATCGCGAGGTGTTCGGCCTCACCTGGCGGGCGTCGGCGTGCGCTCGAACCGCCCGGCCGGCCAGAGGGGGTCAGCCGAGGACGACGGGGATGACGTCGCGGGTGCAGAACATGCAGACCGACGCGTCGACCGGGATGAAGCTGCGGCAGTGGTCGCACTCGCGGTTGCCCTGTGCGCCGGCAGCCTCGACGCCGGTGAGCCGCTTGATGCCCTTGACGATGAACAAGATCGCCAGCGCGAGCAGGAGGAAGCCCACGAAGGTGACCAGGAAGTCGCCGTACTTGAACTGCGCGTGGTTGACCGTGAAGTGCAGGTCACCGAACGAGCTCTTTCCCAGGATGGCGGCCGGGATGGGGGTGATGAGGTCGTCGACCAGGGACTGGACGACACCGGCGAACGCCACCCCGATCGCGATGCCGATCGCGAGGTCGACGAGCGAGCCCCCGAGGGCGAAGGCCTTGAACTCCTGCAGCAGCTTCGACATGCGCCGGAGGTTACGGCTCCCCTACGGCCTTCGCGGCGAGAACCGCGGAATAGACCTCGCGTCGTGGTACGCCGAGCTCCTGGGCGACGCCCGCGATCGCCTCCTTGCGCGGCTCGCCGGTGCCCTCGCGGACGGCGACGAGCCGGGCCAGCTCGACGGGTGACGCGTCCACGACCGGCGCCGGGGCCCCCTCGACGACAACCGTGACCTCGCCGCGGACCTCCCCGGAGAAGCGGTCCGCGAGGTCGACCAACGAGCCCCGGCGTACCTCCTCATGGGTCTTGGTGAGCTCTCGACAGACAACGGCCCGGCGGGCACGGCCGAAGACGGCGGCCATGTCCGCGAGGCACGCGCCCAGACGGTGCGGGGCTTCGAAGTAGACAGCGGTACGACGCTCGGCAGCCAGCTCGGCAAGCCGGGCACGTCGCTCACCGCCCTTGCGGGGCAAGAAGCCCTCGAAGCAGAAGCGGTCCGACGGCAGGCCGCTGACGGCCAGCGCGGTCGTGACGGCGGACGGCCCAGGCAGGCAGGAGACCGGTAGGTCCTCGAGAGCAGCTGCGGCGACGAGCCGGTAACCGGGGTCGGAGACCGAGGGCATCCCGGCGTCGGTGACCAGCAGGACCGTGTCGCCGGCCCGGAGAGCGGCGATCAGCAAGGGCGTGCGCTCGCTCTCGTTGCCGTCGAAGTAGCTGACGAGCCGTCCGGTGTAGGTGACGCCGACGTCGTGGCACAGCCGGGTGAGCCGACGGGTGTCCTCGGCGGCGATGACAGCAGCGGTGGCGAGGGCCTCGCGCAGGCGGGGGCTGGCATCGCCGGGCTGGCCGATCGGGACACCAGCGAGCAGGAGGGGCACGAGCACATCCTTCCGCAGACGGCGGTCCGTAGGCTCGCACCCATGACGGCGACCCTCGTGGCCCCCAGCACCGCCGACCCTACGGCGCCGTGGCGGGAGCGGCTGCTCCCCCTCGTCAGCCCGGGCGGCTGGGGGGTCACCCTGCTGGTCACGCTGGTCGCGGGACTGCTGCGCTTCATCAGGCTCGACCAGCCCACGTCGACCCTCAGTGACAAGGGCGTCGTCCAGGGTCCCGGTGACATCTTCGACGAGGTCTACTACGCCTGCGACGCGAAGAACCTCCTCCGGTACGGCGTCGAACACGCCTCGGTGGCAGGCAAGGCGTTCTGCACCCCCGAGAGCACCGGCGCCTTCGTGGTGCACCCGCCGCTGGGCAAGTGGCTGATCGGTGTCGGCGAGTGGCTGTTCGGCTTCAACACGCTCGGCTGGCGCTTTTCCGCGGCGGTGTTCGGGACGCTGACGGTGCTGCTGGTCGTGCGGATCGGCCGGCGGATGACCGGTTCGGACCTGTTGGGAGGGCTGGCTGGTCTCTTGCTGGCCCTGGACGGCCTGTCGTTCGTGCAGAGCCGCGTCGCGATGGTCGACATCTTCTTGTGCTTCTGGATCGTGGCGGCCTTCGGGGCGCTCGTCGTCGACCGTGATCGGATCCGCGAGCGGCTCGCGTGGGCCGATGACGAGCAGCTCAGCCGGGGCGGGCGGCTGGGCTGGCGCCCCTGGCAGCTCACGGCCGGGCTGTGCTTCGGGGCGGCGCTCGCCACGAAGTGGAGCGCCGCGTTCCCGGTCGCGGTGATGCTGGTCCTGGCGGTGGCGTGGGAGGTCGGTGCGCGACGGGCGGCGGGGATCCGGGCCCCCTGGCGGGTGACGCTCCGCCGTACGACGGGGTTGTTCCTGGGCGCCCTCGTCGTGGTGCCGGTCGCGGTCTACGTCGCCTCGTGGACCGGCTGGTTCCTGTCCACCGAGGGCTACGACCGGATGTGGGCGCACGGCAAGAGCACCAGCTGGTTCTTCATGCCCGAGGCGATGCGTTCGTGGTGGCACTATCACTGGGAGATCTACAACTTCCACAACCACCTGGAAGCCAAGCACCCTTATCAGTCGCATCCGCTGTCGTGGCCGTTCCTGGGTCGACCGGTCAACTACTACTACCCGCCGGGGCTCACCTCGGGGACCTACGGCTGCACCGCAAAGTCGTGCTCGCGGGAGGTCCTCGCGATCGGCACGCCGGCGCTGTGGTGGACGATGATCCCGGTGACGATCGGGCTCGCTGCCAGGTGGGTCAGCAAGCGAGACTGGCGCGGCGCGTCCCTGTTGCTGATGATGGCCGTGTCGATCCTGGCCTGGGTGCCGAGCGACCTCAAGAGCCGCACGATGTTCTTGTTCTACGCGTTGCCGTCGGTGCCGTTCCTCTGCCTGGGACTGGCCCTGTTGGCAGGCTGGCTGCTCGGCCCGGCCGACACGGTGCGTCGCAGTGTCGCGGCAGCGGGTGTGGGCGTCTACACCTCTCTGGTGGTGCTGAACTTCGCCTACCTCTACCCGGTGCTCGCGGCGGTCACGATCTCCTACGCCGACTGGTACTCCAAGATGTGGTTCACGAGCTGGATCTAGAGCTCGGCCAGCCGCGGCAGGACCTGCTCGCAGACCTGCGTCACCCAGCCGGCCGGGTCCTCGCTCATGGGCGTCAACGCGACCTGCTCGACCCCGAGCGCGGCGTACGCCTGCATCGCGGGCAGGAACCCCGGGTCGAACGGGTCCCACTGCCCGATCATCGTCTTCTCCACCGTCGCCGGGTCGCGCCCCACATCAGCGCAGTGCCGGGCGAGTACGTCGAGCTTGTGGGCGACCGTCTCCCGGTCGGGCGCGAACAGGTTGCAGGCGTCGGCGAACCGCGCCACGAGGCGGAGCGTCTTGCGCTCCCCGCTCCCTCCGATCAGGATCCGCGGTCCACCCAGCTGGATCGGCGGGGGTGAGCAGATCGTCTCGGCCAGCTGGTAGTGCTTGCCGTCGTACGGTCCCTCCTCGCTGCTCCACATCTGCTTGCAGACCTGCAGCGCCTCCTCGAGGCGCTCGAAGCGCTCCGCCACGGGCGGGAACGGCACCCCGAGGCCGAGGTGTTCCCGCTCGTACCACGCCGCGCCGATCCCGAGCAGGGCCCGGCCGCCGGACAGCACGTCGAGGGTCGTGACCGTCTTGGCCAGCAGTCCGGGATAGCGGTAGGTCACACCGGTGACGAGCAGTCCCAGGGTCACCCATTGCGTCTGCGCCGCGACGAAACCGAGTGACGTGTAGCCCTCCAGCATCGGGTCCTGCGAGGTCGCGAACCCCTCCATCTGGAACCAGTGGTCCATCAGCGTCAGCGTCGTGACGCCACCCTCGTCGGCCGCGCGGGCCGTCGCCGCCAACGTCGGGCCGAGTGCCTCCGGCCCGCCGGGGAGGGTGAAGTTGGCGACGTGGATCCCGAGCCTCATCGGCTCACCCTAGGAGCGCCAGCGCTCCGGGTCGATCCGAACGGACTGGTGGA
>JBBRNK010000012.1:0-123382 GCA_038230355.1 Mycobacteriales bacterium
CAGTCTCCCCTACAGCACTCTAGTCTGCCCGTATCGACTGCAGGCTCGGGGTAGAGCCCCGAGTTTTCACAGCCGACGCGACAAACCGCCTACGAGCTCTTTACGCCCAATAATTCCGGACAACGCTCGCACCCTACGTATTACCGCGGCTGCTGGCACGTAGTTGGCCGGTGCTTCTTCTACCCCTACCGTCAACCCGAAGGCCTTCGTCAAGGTCGAAAGAGGTTTACAACCCGAAGGCCGTCATCCCCCACGCGGCGTCGCTGCGTCAGGCTTCCGCCCATTGCGCAATATTCCCCACTGCTGCCTCCCGTAGGAGTCTGGGCCGTGTCTCAGTCCCAGTGTGGCCGGTCGCCCTCTCAGGCCGGCTACCCGTCGTCGCCTTGGTGGGCCGTTACCCCACCAACAAGCTGATAGGCCGCGGGCCCATCCCTAGCCGAAAAACTTTCCACCTCCGAGAATGCCCTCCGAGGTCGTATCCGGTATTAGCCCCTCTTTCGAGGAGTTGTCCCAGAGCTAGGGGCAGGTTGCCCACGTGTTACTCACCCGTTCGCCGCTCCGTCTTCTCCCCGAAGGGATTGCGTCGCTCGACTTGCATGTGTTAAGCACGCCGCCAGCGTTCGTCCTGAGCCAGGATCAAACTCTCCGTTAATGTTGAAGTGGAGGTCGCGGTCACAAGGACCGGGACCATCCCAGAGAGTCGCTGCCACCCTTGGCGAGTGGTCAGCTGTTTGTTCCTGGTGTCAAGAGTCAACTGACAATTGCTTGTCCGTTTCATCAATTCACCAAAGGAATCCTTCACCGTGCGGACAGCGGCCCCGGAAGGGAACGCTGCACTCCCCACGGCTCGGGGATATTTCTTGGCACTGACTTTCGGCACGCTGTTGAGTTCTCAAGAATCGGGTGCTCACCGGTCCGGGCCTTTCGACCGTTCGCGGGGCAACTCGTCTAATCTATGTTGTCCGTCGCTCTGCTGTCAAACCGTGTGGTTCACCGCAGAGCTCCAGCACCGCAGCGGGCCTGGCATGACTGCACCGGCCTTACTGGAGTGGCCCGCGAACCGTGCTCCGGCGACTCGTTCCGCTGGCGTCCGGTGCTCCGGGGGCGACCACGAAGTTACGAGTAAGGGGCGACTGCGTCAAATTTGACGGATGATCTGCTGGTCTCACGCTCAGCGCGCCTCCGGAGCCGAGCCTCGTGCAACCGCTGACCTTCCCGCCGTGACCTTGTCGTGACCTTCATGTGGCGTCGCGTTGCACGACCATCACCGTGCGTTTGCCTCGGCGGAGCACCAGGAAGCGTCCGTGCAGCCAGTCCAGCTCGTCCGGGACGGCGCTGTCAGACGTCACCTTCATGTTGTTGAGGTAGGCGCCCCCTTCGCGAACCGCCCTCCTGGCGTCGGACTTCGACACGCCGAGGCCCTGCGCGAGCAGGTCGACGACAGGCGGGCACTCCCCCGCCGTCGGCAGCGTCACCGAGGGTGTCTCGGCAAGCGCGGCAGCCAATGTGGCGCTGTCGAGGTCGGCCAGCGAGCCGGTGCCGAAAAGCGCCGCGGAGGCGGCTTGGACTCGTCGTACCTCGTCGGGGGTGTGGACCAGCGCCACGAGCTCCTCTGCCAGGCGGCGCTGGGCGGCCCGTGCCTGCGGTCGCTCCAGGGTGACGGCGTCGAGGGCTTCGACGTCGGCCCTCCCCACGAATGTCAGCAGGCGCAGGTAGGTCCCCACGTCGCGGTCATCAACGTTGAGGGCGAACTGGTAGAGCGCGTACGGCGAGGTCAGGTCAGCGTCCACCCACATGCTTCCGCCACCCGTGCTCTTGCCCAGCTTCTGGCCCTGCGCATCGGTGATCAGCGGGAACGTGAGGGCGTGACCGGACGCCTGGTCGACGCGGCGCAGGTAGTCCAGGCCGGCCGTGATGTTGCCCCACTGGTCGGTGGCACCGACCTGCAAGGTGCACCCGAAGCGACGGTGCAGCTCCAGGAAGTCCAGGGACTGGAGCAGCTGGTAGCTGAACTCGGTGAAGGACAGGCCACCGCTCTCCAACCGTGCGCTCACCGAATCGCGGGCGAGCATCTGGTTGACCGGGAAGTGCTTGCCGACATCGCGCAGGAAGTCGATGACCGTCAGGGGTGCGGTCCACTCCAGGTTGTCCACGAGCAGCGCCGCAGTCGGCCCGGCGGAGAAGTCGAGGAAGCGCTGCATCTGCGCTCGCAGGCGGGTCACCCGGCCGGCGATGGTGTCGGCATCCATGAGCTGACGCTCGGTCGTGCGGCCGCCGGGGTCCCCGATGAAGCCCGTCGCCCCACCGGCGAGGGCGATCGGGCGGTGACCGCCGAGCTGGAACCGTCGCAGGGCGAACAACGGCACCAGGTTGCCGACGTGCAGGGAGTCGGCGGTGGGGTCGAACCCGCAGTACAGGGTCACCACCCCCGCGGACAGGTCCTTGGCAAGCGCCTCGCGGTCGGTGGTGAGGGCCAACAACCCGCGCCACTCGAGGTCGGCGAGGATGTCCTCGACGGGGGCGATGGTGGGCCGGACCGCCTCGGCGGCGGCGGCGTGGGGATCAGGGGTGGTCATCACCTTGGGCATGGTGCCGTACGACGCACCTGCCTTGCCGCAGGGCACGCGGCGCACGCAACGCACGCAGGGCGCACGAGTGCCCGACCGCCAACCTTCCCTCGGCGGTGGCGCTGTCAGGCCGGCGGCCCACTCGCGGCAAGGGCCGGGGCGTCGAGCACGGTGCCGTGCCGGGCGTCGTACCGGCCCAGGGCGACGTCGACGACGACGGTGGTCGTGACGGCAGGGTCGTCCCAGACGGTGTCGGGGTTCAGCGCCCAGACGGGCATGCCGAGGGTGAGGTCGGTGCGGACCAGCCCCGGCAGCACGTCGACCACGACCACGCCCGTGCCGGTGAGCGGTCCCGCCAGTGAGGCCGTGAACACCGACAGGGCGCGCTTGGAGACGGCGTAGCCGGTGTAGGTCCCGGAGGCGGTCGCCGCGCAGGCTCGGCTGGCAATGGTCACGACCCGCCCGTGGCCACGCTGGACCATCGAGGGAAGCAGGGCCCGGGTCACGATCATCGGACCCCGCAGGTTGGTCTCGACGACACCCCACATCTGCTCGACGTCAGCTTCCCAGAACGGACGCTCCCGCTCCTCGATGCGTGCGGCGTTGTTGACGAGCAGGTCCACGGTGCCAAGGTGCTGCTCGGCGTGCATCACGACCCGGTCGACCGCTGCGGCGTCGGCGATGTCGACCGCAGCCGGGAAGGCCTTGACGCCGAAACGCTGGTGCAGGTCCTCCGCGAGCGTCCGGACCTGCGAGCCGGTCCGCGCCAGCAGCAACAGGTCCATGCCCTCCGCGGCCAGTCCCGTGGCCAGGTCGCGTCCGAGGCCGCGCCCCGCGCCGGTGACGACGCCGACGCGCCCGGTGAGCCTCACGGACGCACCTTGCCACAACCTGGCCGTCACGACCTGGTCCCCCGGTCAGGGCCTGGTCCTGCGGACGGCAGCCCGGTACGGCGACACCGTCGGCTCGTCCTCAAGCCAGAGCCGCCAGGGACGGAGGGCGCCTTCACCGGCGACGCCCACCCGCGGACCGGTGCGCAGGCGTAGCCGGTCGTGGCTGCCGGGCAGCAACCGCACCGGCGACCCGGGGTCGAGCAGGTCGACTCCGAGGACGCTGCCGTCGAGCCCGAGCGCCTTCGCGAGCCGGGCCGGTCCCCGGCAGAGGTCCCGGTCAGGAGCGCCCGGCCGGCGGGCGCGCGCGGCCTCCTGGCCTGAGACGACCTCGCCGGCTCGAAGCAGGACCGCCGAGGCCCGACCCTGCGGCCCGGTCACGACGTTGGCGCACCAGTGCATGCCGTAGGTGAAGTAGACGTACAGGTGGCCTGGCGGGCCGAACATGATCTCGGTCCGAGGGGTCCGGCCGCGATGGGCGTGCGAACCAGGGTCTTCACCGACACCGGCGTAGGCCTCGACCTCGGTGAGGCGCAGCCGCACACCACCAGCTTCGAAGAAGGCTCCCAGCAGCATGGCCGCCGCCTCGAGAACCGGGCGGCCGAGGTCGAACGGAGCCGGACGGTCGATCCGGTGGCCCGTCACCGCGGGGACGTGCGCGCCCAGTCCCGGTGGGCCTCGACCTCCCCGCGAAGGACCTGCAGCTGCTCGGCGACGCGCTCCGGCGCCGTACCGCCGTGACCGCGCCTGCTGGCGATGGCACCGCGGACGTCCAGGACGCTGCGGACGTCGGGGGTCAGGTACGGCGAGACCGCGGCGAGCTCGGCGTCGTCGACCTCGTCGAGCTCGCGGCCATGGGCGGTACAGAAGACGACCAGCCGGCCGACCGCCTCGTGGGCCTCACGGAACGGCACCCCCTTGCGCACCAACAGCTCCGCGACGTCGGTGGCCAGGGCGAAGCCGAGCGGTGCCGCGGCCTCGAGTACGTCGGCGTGCACGGTCATCGTGGCGATCATCCCGGCCATCGCCGGGAGCACGAGGAGCAGCGTCTCGACGGCGTCGAACGACGGTTCCTGGGACTCCTGCATGTCCCGGTCGTAGGTCAGCGGCAGGCCCTTGAGCATGGCGAGCTGGCCGGTGACGTGCCCGATCAGCCGACCGGCCTTGCCGCGGGCCAGCTCTGCGATGTCGGGGTTCTTCTTCTGCGGCATGATCGAGCTGCCGGTCGAGAACGCGTCGTCGAGGGTCACCCAACCGAACTCGGTGGTGTTCCAGAGCACGACCTCCTCGCCCAGCCGGGAAAGGTGCACCCCCAGAAGGGCCGCGCAGAAAAGGAACTCGGCGACGAAGTCGCGATCGGATACGGCATCCATCGAGTTGGGGGCGGCCGACGCGAAGCCCAGCTCGGCGGCCGTGCTGACCGGGTCGACCGGCAGCGACGACCCGGCCAGGGCACCGGAACCCAGCGGCGAGACCGAGGTCCGCACGTCCCAGTCACGGAGCCGGTGCACGTCGCGGGCAAAGGCCTGCACGTGCGCCAGCAGCTGGTGGGCGAACAGCACCGGCTGGGCGTGCTGCAGGTGCGTCATCCCGGGCGCGGGCGTGTCCAGGTGCTGGGTGGCCTGGCCGATCAGGGCCTGCTCCAGGGCCGACAGCTGGCCCACGACGAGCCGAGCCTGGTCGCGCAGGTAGAGCCGTAGGTCGGTCGCGACCTGGTCGTTGCGGGAGCGCCCGGCTCGGAGCTTCCCGCCGAGCGTGCCGAGCTTCTCGATGAGCCCCCTTTCGAGCGCCGTGTGCACGTCCTCGTCCTCGACCCGCGGGGTGAAGCGGCCGTCCCGCGTCTGTTCGGCGAGCTCGTCGAGTGCGCCCAGCATCGCCGGCAGTTCGACGTCGTCGAGCAGTCCCGCGCGGTGCAGGACCCGGGCATGAGCCTTGGAGGCCAGCAGGTCGTACGGCGCCAGCCGCCAGTCGAAGTGGACGCTCACCGACAGCCGGGCGAGAGCCTCGGCTGGGCCGCCCTCGAAGCGGCCACCCCATAACGACATCCGGTCGGGGGACGCCGTCGGTTCCGGGGGCAGCTCTCCGGTCACGCGCCGAACCGCAGGTCGCGCCTGGCGGCAATCTTGCTGGGCAGGCCCCACAGCTCGACGAACCCCTTCGCGAGGGACTGGTCGAAGGTGTCGCCCTCGTCGTAGGTCGCGAGGTCGAAGTCGTAGAGGGACGCCTCGCTGCGGCGGCCGGTGACCGTGCAGGTACCCGCGTGCAGCGTCAGCCGGATCTCGCCGGACACGTGCTGCTGGCTGTCCCGCACGAAGGCGTCCAGGGCGCGCTTGAGGGGCGAGAACCAGAGCCCGTCGTACACGAGCTCGGTCCAGCGCTGCTCGACTCCGCGCTTGAAGCGACGCAGGTCGCGCTCCATCGTGAGGTCCTCGAGCTCGGTGTGCGCGTCGATGAGCACCAGCGCACCGGGAGCCTCGTAGACCTCACGGCTCTTGATGCCGACGAGGCGATCCTCGATCATGTCGAGCCGCCCGACGCCCTGGGCGCCGGCCCGCCTGTTGAGCTCCTCGATCGCCTGCAGCACCGTGACGGGGCGACCGTCGATCGAGGTGGGTACGCCGTCTTTGAAGGTGAGCACGACCTCGTCCGGACCCGGACTGGTGCCAGGAGCCTGGGTGTAGCTGTAGATGTCCTCGATCGGGGCGTTCCACGGGTCCTCAAGGAAGCCGGTCTCGACCGCGCGACCCCAGACGTTCTGGTCCACGGAGTACGGCGACTTCTTGGTGACGTCGATCGCGAGCCCGCGCTCTTCGGCGAAGGCGATCGCCTTGTCCCGGGTCATGCCGCTGTCACGGACCGGGGCGATGCAGGTCAGGTCCGGCGCCAGGGCCCCGATGCCGACCTCGAAGCGGACCTGGTCGTTGCCCTTGCCGGTGCAGCCGTGCGCCACGGTGTCGGCGCCGTGGTACTTGGCCGCGGCGACGAGGTGCTTGACGATCAGCGGCCGGGAGAGCGCCGACACGAGCGGGTAGCGCCCCATGTAGAGCGCGTTGGTCTGCAGCGCGGGAAGGCAGTACTCGTCGGCGTACTCGTCGCGGCAGTCGGCGACGACGGCCTCGACGGCGCCGCAGTCGAGCGCGCGCTGGCGAATCACCTCGAGGTCCTCACCACCCTGACCGACGTCGGCCGCCACCGCGACGACCTCCTTGCCGGTCTCACGGGCGATCCAGCCGATGGCCACGGACGTGTCGAGGCCTCCGCTGTAGGCGAGGACGACGCGGTCAGACACAGCAGTGCTCCTGGAGTGGGGGACGTGGGTTGGAGGGTCAGGGCTGGAGAGGTCGGCCTTCGGCCAGCCGCAGAAGGTGGCCGGCCAGGCCGGTGGCGTGGGGGGTTGCCGGGGTGCGGGTGATGAGCAGGACCGTGTCGTCACCAGCGACGGTCCCGGCGACCTCGGGAACGCCGGCCCGGTCGAGCGCCGCCGCGAGCAGGTGGGCACCTCCGGGTGGCGTGCGGAGCACCACGAAGGAGCCGGTGGCCTCGGCGCTGACACAGAGCTCCTCGAGCAGCCGACCCAGGCGGGCGTCGACCGCCTGGGTCGTGCCCGTGCGCGGTTGGCCTTCCGGCGGTACGGCGTAGGCGATGCCGCCGGCGCTGCGGACCTTGACGGCACCCAGCTCCTCCAGGTCACGGCTGACCGTCGCCTGGGTCACCTGCACGCCCTTGGCAGCGAGCAGCCGACCGAGCTCGGTCTGGCTCGCGACCGGCTGGGCCTCGAGCAGGTCGACGATGGCGGCGTGGCGGGCCGCCTTCGTCAGGGGGACCTGCTGCACGGCCTGCAGCCGACGGGGGGACGCCACCGCTCAGCCCTGGGCCAGCAGCCAGGTCAGCAGCGCTTTCTGAGCGTGCAACCGGTTCTCGGCCTCGTCCCACACCGCGGACTGCGGACCGTCGATGACGGCGGCGGCGATCTCCTCACCCCTGTGCGCAGGCAGGCAGTGCAGGACCATAGCGTCTGGTTTGGCGACGCGGATGGCTCCCTCGTCGAGGGCGTAGCCGCGCAGGTCCGACAGGCGCTGTTCGGCACCGGTCATCCCCATCGACACCCACACGTCGGTGCACAGCACGTCGGCTCCCGCGGCGGCGGCCTCAGCGTCTTCGGTGACCACGACCGTCGTACCGAAGGCGCGAGCCCGCTCGACGACGGCCGGGTCGGGCTGATAGCCGGCCGGGGCGCCGATCCGGACCTCCATACCCGCGGTCGCTCCGCCGACAAGGTAGGAGTTGGCCATGTTGTTGGCGCCGTCGCCAAGGTAGGTAAGCACCAGGCCCTCGGTCGAGCCCTTGCGCTCCCGGACGGTCTGCAGGTCGGCCAGCACCTGGCAGGGGTGGTAGCCGTCGGTGAGGGCGTTGACGACGGGCACACTGCTGGCCTCGGCGAGGGCCGCGATCCGGTCGTCCCCGAAGGTCCGGATCACGATCGCGCTCACGTAGCGCGACAGCACGCGCGCCGTATCCTCGATCGTCTCGCCCCGACCGAGCTGGGTCGTCTGGGCGTCCAGGATCACCGGGTGCGCACCGAGCTCGGCGATGCCGATCTCGAAGCTGAGCCGCGTCCGGGTCGAGGGCTTCTCGAACACGACCGCGACGGCCTTGCCCTCCAGGGGCTTCGGTCCCGTGTAGCGGTCTTTCTTCAGCGCGGCAGCCAGGGTCAGGACCTCGAGCTGCTCCGCGGGGCTGAGGTCGTCATCAGCCAGGAAGTGACGCAGCATCACTGGCCTGCTTCTGGTCCGCCGGTGACCTCAGCGACCCGTGCCAACAGCTCGGCGACCGCGAAGGGCTTCACGAAGACGCTGGAATCGCCGAGCAGGTCGCGCATGCCCGGCACGGCGTCGACCTTCCCCGTCACCACGATCACGGGAGTGTCGGACAGCTCGGGGTCGTCGCGGACCTCCTCGAGCACCCGGACGCCACCGAGGTCGGGCATCATCAGGTCGAGCAGCATCAGCGCCGGCTTGGTGGCCGCTGCCTTGACGAGGCCGGCGAGGCCGTCGGACGCGGTGACGACGTCGTACCCCTCCGCCGACAACAGGGTGTGCAGCAACCCCCGGACACTGGGGTCATCTTCGACGACAAGGACACGCGTCGCGCTCACCGACGACCTCCGAACCGGGACCCCGGGGCAGGCATGAGCGGGACTGTCATGGGCGCACGTGTCATCGTTGGAACTGTCATGACCGGACCCTAGCTGCGTCGAGAAGCGATGGCAGCGACGCGACGAAGGCGTCGAGCTCGGCGGCGGTCACCACGAGCGGCGGGGCCAGGCGTACCGCGTCCGGTCCCGCGGCGTTGATGAGGAACCCGGCCTCCCGAGCGGCCAGCTCCACCTCGGCTGCCCGCGGCTCGGTGAGGACGATGCCGAGCCAGAGTCCGACGCCGCGCACGTGGCTGACGAGCGGGTGACCAAGCGCCTCGATCCCCTTGCGCAGCCGCTCCCCCAACACCGTGGCGTGCTCCAGAAGCCCATCGGTCTCGATCACGTCCAGCACCGCCAGGGCGGCGGCGCAAACAACCGGGTTCCCCCCGAAGGTCGTGCCGTGGTCACCCCTGACGAGCACGGTCGACGCCTCCCCGCGGGCGGCGACGGCGCCGATCGGCAGCCCACCGCCCAGGCCCTTGGCGAAGGTCACGACGTCAGCCTCGAGGCCCGGCTCCAGGACGGTGTGGGACATCCAGGCCCCGGCCCGGCCGATTCCGCCCTGGACCTCGTCGAGGTGCAGCAGCGCGCCACTCTCGTCCGCCAGCCGCCGGGCCGCGACCAGGAAGCCTGCCGGGGGTACGACGACCCCGGCCTCCCCGAGGACGGGCTCGAGCACGATCGACGCGGTCGTCGGGCCGACGGCTGCTGCCAGCGCGTCGATGTCGCCGTACGGGACAAAGGTGACCGGGCCGGGCAGCGGCTCGAACGGGGTGCGCTTCGCCCGCTGGCCGGTGACGGCCAGCGCGCCCATCGTCCGGCCGTGGAAGGCGCCCTCGCAGGCCACCCAGCCGCCGCCCGGCCGCCGCCGCCGGGCAAGCTTGAGGCCGGCCTCGTTGGCCTCCGCTCCTGAGTTGGTGAAAAGGATGCGGTCCATGCCGGTGAGGGCCTTGAGCCGTTCAGCGAGCAGGACGACCGGCTCGCTGGCGGACAGGTTGCTGACGTGGCCGAGCGTGCCCAGCTGGCGGTTGACCGCCTCCCGCACGGCAGGGTGGGCATGGCCCAGGACGTTGACGGCGAGGCCCGCGAACAGGTCGGTGTAGCGCTTGCCGTCGACGTCCCAGACGGTGGCGCCCTCGCCCCGCGCGAGGACCACCTGGGGCGTGCCGTAGTTGGCCATGAGGGCCGCGTCCCAGCGGTCCTGCCAGTCCTGTGTCCGGGTCATGAGGGCACCACCATCGTGCCCACCCCTTCATCGGTGAACAGCTCAAGCAGGACCGTATGCGGAACCCGGCCGTCGAGGACGTGGGCGCGGGGGACCCCGCCCTGGACCGCCCGCAAGCAGGCCTCCATCTTGGGGATCATGCCGCTGGCCAGCGACGGCAGCAGCGTCGCGAGCTCGTCGGCCTTGATCTCGCTGATGACGTCGTCGCTGTTGGGCCAGTCTGCGTAGAGGCCCTCCACATCGGTGAGGACGACGAGCTTCTCGGCCCCGACGGCGACGGCCAGCGCGGAAGCCGCGGTGTCGGCGTTGACGTTGTAGAGCGCCCCGTCGACGCCGCGGGCGACGGTCGCGACCACCGGTACCTTGCCCTCGTCGAGCAGGGCCGTCAGGATTCCCGGCCGCACCTCGACGACATCGCCGACGAAGCCGATGTCGGTCGGCTCGCCGTCGACGAGCGCGTCGCGCCGCTCGGCGGTGAACAACTGCGCGTCCTCACCGGAGAGCCCGACGGCGAAGGGGCCGTGGGCGTTGACGAGGGCGACGACGTCACTGTTGACCTGGCCGACGAGGACCATCCGGACGACCTGCATCGTGTCCTGGGAGGTGACGCGGAAACCGCCGCGGAACTCGCTCGCGACGCCGAGTCGGTCGAGGTGAGCGGTGATCTGGGGGCCACCACCGTGCACGACGATGACCCTGACCCCGCAGTAGCGCAGGAAGACGACGTCCTCGGCGAAGGCAGCCTGCAGCTCCGGCCGGGTCATGGCGTTGCCGCCGTACTTCACGACGACCGTCTTGCCGCTGAAGGTCTTGAGCCAGGGCAGGGCCTCCACGAGTGTCCCCGCCTTGGCGAGCATCGCCTGTCGCCTGGCCTCGGTCATGCTGTGGCCCGCTTCATGTGCTGTAGGCGGAGTTCTCGTGGACGTACGCGGCGGTGAGGTCGGTCGTCCAGACGGTGACCACATCGGTGCCCGCGTGCAGGTCGATGACGATGCGGCAGGCGCGGCCGGACAGGTCGACCAGCTCGCGGTCGTCACCCACTCCCCCTGCGCGGCAGACCATCACGCCGTTGATGGTGACATCGAGGGTCTCGGGCTCGAAGGCGGCGGCGGTGGTGCCGACGGCCGCGAGCACCCTCCCCCAGTTGGGGTCGTTGCCGTGCAGGGCGCACTTGAGCAGGTTGTTGCGGGCGACGGCCCGCGCGACCTCGAGGCCGTCCGCCTCCGACGCCGCGTTGACCACCTCGACGGCGACCTCCTTCGACGCGCCCTCGGCGTCCGCGACGAGCTGCCGGGCCAGGTCGGCGCAGACCGCCGTCACGGCGGCCTGCAGGTCCCCGGGCGCTGCCGTCGTGCCCGAGGCCCCGCTGGCCAGCAGCAGCACGGTGTCGTTGGTCGACATGCAGCCGTCCGAGTCGACCCGGTCGAAGGTGGTGCGGGTCGCAGCGCGCAGCACCGTGTCGAGCGTCGCGCTGTCGGCCACCGCGTCAGTGGTCAGGACGACGAGCATGGTCGCGAGGGAGGGTGCAAGCATGGCGGCACCCTTGGCCATCCCTCCGACGGCGAACCCGGGTCCGTCGTAGAGGGCTGTCTTGCGGACGGTGTCCGTGGTGCAGATCGCCTCTGCGGCATGCGATCCGCCGTCTGACGACAGCTCAGCGGCGGCCTGCGTCACGGCGGGCAAGAGCAGGTCCATCGGAAGCCGGACCCCGATCAGGCCGGTCGAGCAGACCGCCACGGCTGCGGCGCCGGTCCCGAGCGCCTCCGCGGTCGCCTCCGCGGTCGCGTGGGTGTCCTGGAAACCGGGGGGACCGGTGCAGGCGTTGGCACCGCCGGAGTTCAGCACGACCGCCTGCAGGCGTCCCCCGCGCACCACCTGCTGGCTCCACAGGACGGGAGCGGCCTTGATGCGGTTGCTGGTGAAGACCCCGGCGACCGCGTCGAGCGGCCCGTCGTTGACCACCAGCGCCACGTCCGGCCGACCGCTGGCCTTGAGTCCCGCCGTGACCCCGGAGGCGCGGAATCCCTTCGGGTAGGTCGTGCTCACGGGGCCGTCCCGTTGATGCTCAGCCCAGCCGTCTCGGACAGCCCGAGCAGGAGGTTGGCGTTCTGGAGAGCCTGGGAAGCTGCCCCCTTGCCGAGGTTGTCGAGGGCGCTGACGACGATGACCCGTCCTGAGTCGACGTCCACCGTCGCCTGCAGGTGGCAGCTGTTGGAGCCAACGGTCGCGGCGGTGTGTGGCCAACGCCCTTCTGGCAGGACGTGCACGAACGGCTCGTGAGCGTAGGCCTGCCGCAGCACCATTCGGGGGTCTGCGTCGGTGAGCGGGCGGGCGGTGACGGTTGCGAGGATGCCTCGCGGCATGGGTGCGAGCACGGGCGTGAAGCTGAGGGAGCACGCGCCACTGGCCTGCTTGATCTCCGGAACGTGCTGGTGGCTCCCCACCTTGTACGGCGACAGGTCGCCCATCACCTCGGTGCCGAGCAGGCTGGCCTTCGCGTTACGGCCCGCGCCGCTGGTCCCGCTGCTGGCGACGACGACGACGTCGTTCGGGTCGGCGAGCCCCGCGGCGATGAGGGGCGCGAGGGCAAGGATCGTAGCGGCGGCGTAGCAACCGGTGCTCGCGACCCGGGTGCTGGCTGCGATGCGCTCGCGCTGGCCGGGGAGCTCCGGCAGGCCATACGTCCAGGTGCCGGGGTGGGTTCCGCCGTACCAGTGCTCCCATGCCTGGGGGTCGGCGAGCCGGTGGTCTGCGCCGAGGTCGACCACCCTGCTGCCTGCAGGCAGCTGAGCTGCCAGGGCGCCCGACCGGCCGTGGGGCAGGGCCAGGAAGACGACGTCGGCCTCGGCCAGCACCTCGGCCGAGGTGGGGTCGAAGACCCGGCCGGACAGCTGGGGCAGATGCGGGTGCAGGTCGGTGACGGGTGCTCCGGCCGAGCTCCCGGCGCAGAGGGGACCGAGCTCGAGGTCGGGGTGGCCGAGCAGCAGGCGCAGCAGCTCACCGCCGGCGTATCCGCTGGCTCCCGCCACTGCCGCCGTCATTCCCATGCAGCAATCATACATGGTATTGCATGGATATACACAGAGATACTCGGTGATCAGGCTCCGCGCAGGACCGCGCCGTGCTCGGCTCCGGCGCGAGACACGGCTGCATCCCGGGCGGCCAGCACCTCCGCGTCGGTGAGGGTCCGGTCCAGCGAACGGAAGCGCAGGGCATAGGCAAGCGACCGTCGGCCCGGTCCGACCTGCGGACCGGTGAAGACGTCGAACAGCGCCAGTGCCTCGAGCAGCTCCCCCGCCCCGGCCCTGAGCGAGCGCTCGACGTCAGCGGCCAGGACCGCCTCGTCCACGACCAGGGCCACATCCACCGACGAGGGCGGGTACGACGAGACGAGGGGTGCCGCGACCGGCCCATGGGCCGTGGCCGCACCCACGAGCACGTCGAGGTCGACCTCGGCCACAAGGGTGCGAGCCGGCAGCCCGAGGGCAGCGACGACCCGCGGGTGCAGCTCCCCGGCCGTTCCGACCGGGGTGCCGTCGAGCAGCAGAACGGCAGCCCGGCCCGGGTGCAGCGGAGCGTCTTGGGCGCGGGCCACGGTCAGCACCAGCCCCAGGGAGGCGGCGAGCGCGAGGCAGACCTCGACCGCGTCGCCCACCTCGACCGGACGTCCGGCCCGGCGTCCGGCAAGGGCCATACCGACGTGCCGCGGCTGCGTGGGCAGGGCAGCATCGAGGCTTTCCAGCTGCTCGTCAGTGGGCCGCTGGCTGGTCTTGGGCACCTCGGGGACCGGTGTGCCGGTGCCGCGAAAGACCGAGCCGGTCTCGAACAGCGCCACGTCCGACAGCCCACGACCGACGTTGTGGAGCAGAGCAGAGAGCAGCCCGGGGATCAGGGAGGGTCGTAGCAGCGCTTCGGTCTCAGACAGCGGGTTGAGCAGTCGGGGGGCCCCGAGGTGGGAGTAGCCGAGCGTCTCGAGCTGCGACTGCGCGACGAACGGCGGGGTCACGACCTCGACCAGTCCGGAGGCGGCCAGCGACCGCGACGCGGTCCGCCGTCGGCGCTGGGACTCGGTGAGGCCCCGGCCGGCGGGAGCTGATGGCAGGGCAACCGGGACGGTGTCGTAGCCCTCGAGGCGGATGACCTCCTCGACGAGCTCGGCGGCGCCGGTGAGGTCGGGCCGCCAGCCAGGCGGCGTGACGAGCAGGTCACCGTCGCCGGAGGCGACCAGCAGGTCACCGTCGCCGGAGGCGACCAGCAGGTCACCGTCGCCGGAGGCGACCAGCAGGTCACCGTCGCCGGAGACCGTGCAGCCGACATCGAGCAGTCGCTTCCTCACGACGGCGGGGTCGTAGGTGCGACCCGCGACCTGACCGGGCTTGCCGACCGGCAGTCGCAGCTGACCCCTGGGGGCGCGCTGGTCCACGTCGGTGACAGGACCGAGCGCGGCGCCGCCGTACTCGACGAGCAGTGCGACGGCCGCGGCCGCAGCCGCTGGCGCCAGGTCGGCATCGACCCCCCGCTCGAACCGCTTGCTGGCCTCGCTCGGCAGCCGGTGCCGACGGGCGGTGCGGGTCACCGACGACGCCTCGAAGTGCGCTGACTCGAGCAGGATGGACGTGGTGCCTTCGGAGATCTCGGTAGCGGCGCCCCCCATCACGCCCGCCAGCGCGATCGGGCCGCTGTCGTCGGTGATCAGCAGGTCGCCGGGATGCAGCGCCCGGTCCTGACCGTCCAGCGTCGTCAGACGCTCGCCCGCAACGGCCCTGCGGACCACGATCTGGCCGCGCAGGGCTCCCAGGTCGAAGGCATGCAGCGGCTGGCCCAGCTCGAGCATCACATGGTTGGTGACGTCGACGGCGAGGGAGATCGGCCGCATCCCGGCGAGCACGAGCCGCCGTCGGAGCCACGCCGGCGAAGGCGCCGAGGGGTCGAAGTCGGTGAGGGTGCAGGCCACGTAACGGTCACAGCTCGGATCCGGCAGGACGACGCAGTGGCCACCTCCGGCACCAGCGGCCGGGCGCAGCCCCGGGTCGTCGAAGCCCACCCCGAAGGCAGTGGCGGCCTCGCGGGCGACCCCGCGCACCGACAGCGTGTAGCCGCGGTCGGGTGTGACAGCGATGTCGAGGACCTCGTCGCGCAGCCCCAGCAGCTCGACGACGTCGACTCCCAGCGAGCTGCCCTCCGGCAGGACGAGGATCCCCGGGGAGGACTCGGCCATGCCCAGCTCGGCCTCGCTGCAGATCATTCCGTCGCTGGTGCGGCCATAGGTCTGCCGGGTGGCGATCGCGAAGCCGCCGGGCAGGGACGCACCGGGCAGGGCGAAGGGGACGAGGTCACCGGGCGCGACGTTGATCGCACCGCACACGACCTCGTGGACGCGGGTGCCGACGTCGACGTGGCAGAAGCGGATCGGCTTCTTGAAGCCCTCCAGCACCTCCACGTCGAGCACCCGTCCGACGACGACCTTGGTGACGTCGTCGCCGTACCGCAGGACCTGCTCGACTTCCAGGCCCGCACGGATCAGTGCGGCGGCGACCTCGGACGACGGCGCGGTCAGGTCGGGCACGAAGGTGCGCAGCCACGACAGGGGGACGCGCATCTCAGGCCTCCGTTCCGAAGGCCCGGGTGAAGCGCTGGTCGCCCTCGTAGAGGTCGCGGATGTCGGTGATGCCATGGCGGAACATCAGGGTCCGGTCCAGGCCCATCCCGAAGGCGAACCCGCTGTACCGGTCCGGGTCGACGCCGCAGGCGATGAGGACCGCCGGGTTGACCATGCCGCAGCCGCCGACCTCGATCCAGCCCTCGCTCGCACAGACCCGGCACTCCCCCACGCCCAGGCAGGAGAAGCAGGTGATGTCGAGCTCCGCGCTGGGCTCGGTGAAGGGGAAGTACGACGGCCGGAGGCGGCTGGCCAGGTGGGTGCCGAACATCGCGGCAGCGTAGGCCTCGAGCGTGCCACGCAGGTGGGCCATCGTGATGCCCTCGTCGACGCAGAGCCCCTCGACCTGACCGAACACCGGCGAGTGCGTCGCGTCGAGGGCGTCGTTGCGGAAGACCCGACCGGGCGCGACGACGTAGCAGGGGAGCCCGCGGGCCAGCAGGGAGCGGATCTGGACCGGCGAGGTCTGCGTGCGCAGCACCACCTGGGAGCCTTCCGGGGCCAGCCACAGGGTGTCCTGCATCTCGCGGGCCGGGTGGTCGGCGGGCATGTTGAGGGCGTCGAAGTTGAACCACTCGTGTTCGACCTCGGGGCCCTCGGCGACCTCCCAGCCCATCGCGACGAACACGTCGGCGATGCGCTCCTGGATCGTCGTCAGCGGGTGTCGGGCACCCTGCAGGACCGTGCCCGGGAGCAACGAGACGTCGACCCGCTCCTCGACCAGGACCCGGGCGTCGCGCTCGCCTTCGAGGACGGCCTTGCGCTCCTCGAACGCGCGGTCGAGGGCCCGGCGGACCTCGTTGACGCGCTTGCCGGCGTCACCCTTGGCCGCGGGTGGCAGGACGCCGATCTCGCGGTTGGCCAGCGAGACGTGGGCGCCGCCACCGAGGTGGGCGGTCTTGGCCACAGCCAGCAGGTCGAGGCTGGTCGCGGCGGCAAAGGCCACCAACCCGGCCTCACGGGCGACCGCGAGCTGCGCGGCGTCGAGCAGGCTGACCTGCTTGGGGTCGTAGTCGGGCGCGGACACGGTGCTCCAGTTCGGGGGGTGACGGCGGGAAGAGTCTGCCAGGGGCGCCCACCAGGTCCGTCACACGTCGTACGGCGCGACCCCGGCGGGCAGCAGGAATCGAAAGCGTGCGCCGCCACCCCCGGCGCTGCCCACCTCGACGCTGCCCCCATGGGCCTCGACGAGTCCCTTGACGATGTACAGGCCCAGGCCGGTTCCCCGGCCGCGGTTGCCGCGCCAGAAGCGGGTGAACACGCGAGCGGCCGTCTCCGGCGCGATCCCGTCGCCCTCGTCCTCGACGGCCACCTCGGCCCCCGCCCCGCAGGGCTCGACGGTGATCGTCACGGTGCCGGCCCCGTGCCGCAGGGCGTTCTCGACCAGGTTGCCGACGATCTGGTCGACCTTGTCGGGGTCGGCCCACATCTCGGGCAGGCCCTCGGCGATGTGGACGACGAAGCGGTCCTCGGCCTCGCCGGCCACGACGCACCCCGCGACAGCCTTGCGGACGGCCTTGCCGAGGTCGACGACCTGGCGTCGCATCTCCAACCGGCCCGCGTCGATGCGGCTCACGTCGAGCAGCTCGGTGAGCAACCGGGTCACCCGGTCCGCGTCGGCGTTGACGGTCTGCAGCATCAGCTGCTTCTGCTCGTCGTTGAAGCGGTCCCACTTGGCGAGCAGTGTGGCCGTGAAGCCCTTGACGCTCGTGAGCGGGCTGCGGAGCTCGTGCGCGACGGTGCTGACGAGGTCGGCGCGGCTGCGGTCGATGCGCTCCCGGGACCGGTTGTCGCGTAGGACGAGGACCATCCGCTGAAGCCGGCGCTGGTCGTCCCGGATGTAGGCCGCGGTGACCAGCAGCTCGCGGCCCTTCAAGGGTCCGTTGCTGACCTGGAGGCTCACCTCCGGCTGCCGGGTGCGGGTGTTGAGCCCGTCGAAGGGCTGACTGCAGGACCACCAGTCCCGGCTCTGCGCGTCGACCAGCGCGAGCACGTCCGGCAGCGGCCTCCCGATGACCGCGTCGGCCGTGGTCTCGAGGATCCGGGTCGCCGCAGGGTTGACCTGCGTCACGGTCCCGGCAGCATCGACCACGACCACGCCGTCAGGCAGGTCGTCGTACGCGCCCTTGTCCGCTGACACTTCACCCCTTTCGTACCACTGTAGGACCGACCCTAGCGGCGCTGCGCACGAGCCGACGCGTAGAGACAGACCGCGGCGGCCGTCGCGAGGTTGAGGGACTCCGCGCGTCCCGGCAGGGGGATGCGCACCCGCCTGTCGGCGTCGGCCAGGGCCGCCTCCGGCAAGCCGTGGGCCTCGGTCCCGAACAGCCACGCCGTCGGGCGGGCCAGCTCCTGCCCGGGCAGGTCGAACAGGTCGGCCTCACCCGCACCGCTCGTCGCGAAGACCTGCAGCCCGGTACGTCGAAGTTCCACGAGCCCGTCCTCCAACGAGGTGCCGGTGACGACGGGCAGGTGCCAGAGGCTGCCGGCGGTGGCCCTGACGCACTTGCCGTTGTGCGGGTCGACGCTCGGGCCGGTGAGCAGGACGGCATCGGCCCCTGCCGCGTCCGCGGTGCGGATGACGGTGCCGGCGTTGCCCGGGTCGTTCACCTCGTGCAGGACGGCGACCAACCGCGGCGCTGCCGGCAGTACCCCCTCCAGCAACGGGGCGACTCCAACCAGGCCTTGCGGGTTGACGGTCTGTCCGAGGACCGCGAGAACCTGCGCACTGACCTCGACGACCTCGACCCCGAGGGCAGCGGCGGCGACGGCGAGCGCGTCAGCCGGGTCGGTCGTGTACAGCTCGAGCAGCGACGAAAGCGCCTCCCGCACCGCCTGCGGCCCCTCCACAACGAACCGTCGCTCGGCCACACGGGCCGAGCGACGGTGCAGTCGTCGTACCGCCTGGACCCGCTCGTTGCGGACCGACGTCAGAACGGGGATGGCGTCAGCCTCAGGCGGGCTGGTTGACGTCCGCCGGGAGGGCCGCCTTGGCGACCGCCACGAGCGCGGCGAAGGCCGGCATGTCGCTGACGGCGAGCTCGGCGAGGTTCTTGCGGTCGACCTCGACCCCGGCCAGCTTCAGGCCCTGCATGAGCCGGTTGTAGGTCATGCCGTTCTCGCGGGCGGCGGCGTTGATGCGGGTGATCCACAGCTGCCGGAAGTCGCCCTTGCGCTTCTTGCGGTCGCGGTACTCGTAGGTGGCGCTGTGGAGCAGTTGCTCCTTGGCCTTGCGGTACAGCCGACTGCGCTGACCCCGGTAGCCGCTGGCCTTCTCGAGGACCTCACGGCGCTTCTTCTGGGCGTTGACTGCCCTCTTGACGCGTGCCATCTCAGTACTTCCTTCGTGTCTCTAGGGTCTCACTGGGGTGGGAGGTGGTCTTAGAGACCGAGGAGCTTCTTCATCTTTCCGGTGTCGGACTTGGCGACCTCGACCGTGCCGGTCAGGCGGCGGGTGAGCTTGCTGGACTTGCGCTCGAGCAGGTGGCGCTTACCGGCCTGCTCGCGCAGCAGCTTGCCACTGCCGGTGACCTTGATGCGCTTCTTCGCGCCGCTGTGCGTCTTCTGCTTGGGCATGTCTGCCGTCGTCCTGTCTTCTTAGGAGAGCTCGGGGTCCGTGCCCGACGGGGTGCCGTCGGTTGTCGCGCTGGTCGTGTCGCTGTGGGTCTCGCTGGGGGTGTCGCTGGGGGTGTCGCTGGGGGTCTCGCTGGGGGCGCCGGGCTTGCCCACGCTGGCTGCGGCGTTCTTCTGGTCCGCAGCGATCTTCTTCAGGTCAGCGGCGTTCTTGTGGGGCGCGAGAACCATGATCATGTTGCGGCCGTCCTGCTTGGGGCTGGACTCCACGAAGCCGAGCTCGCTGACGTCCTCCCCCAGGCGCTGTAGGAGCCGGAAACCGAGCTCGGGCCGGCTCTGCTCACGACCGCGGAACATGATCGTGATCTTCACCTTGTCGCCCGCCTTCAGGAAGCGGACGACGTGGCCCTTCTTGGTCTCGTAGTCGTGCGGGTCGATCTTGGGACGGAGCTTCATTTCCTTGATGACGGTGAGCACCTGGTTCTTGCGGCTCTCACGCGCCTTCTGCGCCGTTTCGTACTTGAACTTGCCGTAGTCCATGAGCTTGGCCACCGGTGGGCGCGCCATCGGGGCGACCTCGACGAGGTCGAGGTCGCTCTCCTGGGCCATCTGCAGGGCAATGTCGATCTTGACGATGCCGACCTGCTCGCCGTTGGGGCCGACCAGACGCACCTCGGGGACGCGGATCCGGTCGTTGATGCGTGGTTCAGCGCTGATGCTGCCTCCAGAGTCGAGTGTGTGCCGGGACCCTTCATGCAAAAGGGCCCCGCGCGCAGCGCAGGGCCCACATCGGCCATCCGCTCCCGGTAGGGAGGTGACAGCCACGACACCGACGGGAGGACCCATCAGGCCGACCGGACCTGGCTGCCTTGCGGCGGCGCAGGTGGGAGGTGGGGCCTCCGCTTGCTCGGCTGCCTGTCTCGAGGTGACGACGGGCGGCCGGGTCGCGTCTGAGAGGGTAGCAGCATGTCCGCTGACGATTCGTCCGCTTCGCGCGCCGCCTCCGGGCCGGCCGCCCGCGATCTGGCCGACGTCCCCGCGGCCGAGGTCATCTCCGCCGTGGCCGTCCACCTGATGAGCGCGGCAGCCGTCAAGTGCGGCCTCACCGATCAGGGGACCGCGACGCTCGACCTGGACGAGGCCCGCAAGCTAATCACCGCCCTGGCCGGCCTGGTCACCGCGGCCCGCCCCGACCTGGGCATCCACGCGGCTTCCCTGCGGGACGGGCTGCAGGCGCTGCAGCGGGCGTTCCGGGAGGCATCTACCTTCCCGGACGAGCCGGGCGAGGGTCCGGGGGAAAGGCTCACCGGGCCGGTCTGAGGCCACCGCAGTTCAGCGACCCCGCCGCCATCGACGCCGGGAGGTCGTGGTCGGCGAGCTCGTGGTCGGCGTGGTCGGGGTGGTCGGTGTGGTCGGGGTGGTCGTCGTGGCTGTCGTCGGGCCGGATCGGTCCAGCACGTCCTGCCCGGGCCCTTCGGGTCCTACCTGGGCCAGGTCGAGCCCGGTCGCGGGGAGGGCCGGTCCGAGCCGGGCGACCAGGCGCTGGGCGAGCCCGGCCAGCGCGCCCGGTGTGAGGGGCGTCACGGCGGCGATCCCGAGCACCAGGCCGGCCGGACCCTGTAGCAGCCGGGCCGCGAGCAGCGCCTCGGGAGCCAGGGCCCGCCTCAGATCCGCGACGAGCACCTCGGGTGCCGGAGCGTCCAATGCAACCAGGACGGTGTCCCCACGGCGGGCCGACAGTCCGCTGCCGGGGACCGGGACCCGACCGCCGGCAAGCGTCTCGAGCTCGGTCACGGCGACCGCGGCTCCGCCGGGATCGAGCAGGACGGTAGTGGCGCCCTCGTCGCGTGCGGCCGCGCAGGCCTGCGCGCCGGTCAGCGGCACCGGCCGGGCATCGAGCCGCCACCGCCGCAGGGCCTCCAGGTCGCCGAACACGGGCAGGGCGCGGCTGCCGTCCGGCGCCTCCAGCAGCACGACAGCCAGCTCCGCGCTCGACTCGGCGCGCAAGCCGGTGCCTGCCTCGACGTGCTCGGCGGTCGAGGTCGCAGTGATGGCGGCAAAGACCCGCGCGTCCACGAGGGCTGCCAGGAGCTCGGCCCGGTCCCCCGGCGCGCGGAGGGCCTCGGCCAGCCGCTCGTCGGCCAGACCCGTGTCGGGCTCTGCGTGGTCGGTCACGGCGACGACGCTAGCCGCGCAGGCGAGCGATGGGGAACTGCTCGACGGCTCAGCCGGAGGCGCGAAGCAGGGCCCGCAGGGCCAGCACGTGCTCGATCGCGGCGTCGCCGTCGGTCGACTGGACGGCGAGCAGCGCGACCGTCTCGTCGTCGTGCAGCTCGAGCTGGGCCCAGGAGGCGCTCGGGGGCAGGTCGACGGACACAACAACCCCCCACGGGAAGTACCGCTCCCCCAGGACGTTGCGGACCCAGATCCCCGACCGGTCTGCGCGCACCCGGGCCCGGGTGAACCCGAGCACCGCGACGGCGATCAGCACCCCGATCCCGAAGAAGGACACCTGGTCCCCCACGGAGAACACCTGCCCCTCGGACGTGCCCCTGGTCAGCAGCAGAGCGAGTACGGCGAACACCACCACCACGACGGCCGCCGTCACCCGGCAGACCAGGGTGAGCCGTCGTGGGCGGATCTCTACCGTCATACCGGCACCGCCCGCGCCGGCGTCTGCCGCAGCACGGTGAAGGCGACCTGCACGGCGGGTCCGATGCCGAGGGCGAACGCGATGGTCCCTACCCCGACCGGACCCCCGAGGGTGACGCCGACAACCAGCACGGACAACTCGAGCAGGGCCCGGCAGCGCCCGACCGGCCAGCCGGTCCGCTGGACCATGGCCACCATCAACCCGTCGCGGGGGCCGGGCCCGAGGTGCGCGCCGAGGTACAGCGCGGAACCGACGGCGACGCACGAGATCCCGGCGACGGTGACCGTCAGCCGCAGGGCCAGCGCCCGGTTGCCGAGGTCGTCGAGGGCCGTCGTGCCCAGCAGCGCGTCGATGACGAGCCCGATGACCAGCACGTTGAGGACAGTCCCGATGCCGGGCCGGACCCGGCAGGCAAGCGCGAGACCGAGGACGAGGACGGAGACCCCGATGGAGGTCTGCCCGAACGGTCGGCCCAGGTGCTGGGCGAGCCCGCCGGCCAGCACGTCCCAGGGCCCGACGCCGAGGTCGGCCTGCAGGCCCAGCCAGATGCCGATGCCGAACAGCACCAACCCGACGAGCAACTTCACCAGGCGCCAGGTCACCGGGCGCCCCGTCCGCTCACCGCGACAGCCATCAGCGTGAGGGTCGCCGCCGCGAAGGTCGCGGCCGAGACGCCGCGGCGCGCGTCCAGGGCGATCCCTCCAAGGATCTGCCCGGCGGTCACCGCCAGACCCAGGCGCAAGACCCCGAGGGTGCTCACCGTGACGGACGCGACCGCGATGAAGGCGCAGCCGAGGGGACCCCCGAGGTACAGCCACCAGTCGGTGGGCCAGGCGTCGGCCCGGATCCCGCTCACCAGCCCCTGAACCCCCAGCGCGAGAAGCAGCCCTGTGGTGCCGACCACGAAGTTCACCGACGTCGCGACGGTGGGGCTGGTGGCCAGCCGCACCCGGCCGTTCAGGGCCTGCTGGCCGGAGATCAGCCCACCGGCGACCACGACCAGGGCGAGCAGCAGCGGGCTGGCGGCGCGAAGGCCGTCGGAGGCGCCGATCGCGATGGCCACCAGGCACAGGCCGGCACCCAGGACCCGGGGGGAGGTCAGCGGTCTGGGGGCCCCTGGGCCCAGCCCCCACCGGTCGACGGCGAGGGCCGCGACCGTCGTACCGGCGACGAGACCGACGGTGAGCAACGCGACCCCGAGGCGGGGGGCTGCGGCTGCTCCGACAGCCACCAGGGTCGCGCCTGCGAGACCGCCTAGCCGGCACCACCAGGGAGCGGTCCGCAACCCCTCGAGGTGTGCGCGCGGGGCCTGGCGAACCATCAGCACAGCCATCAGGGCCAGCCCACCGCCGAATGAGACGACGGCAGCCAACAGCGGGTCGTGCAGCGCCGTGCCGAGGTCGCCGTTGAGCCGTTGCTGGACGGCGACGAGCGCCCCGGACAGGACAGCGGCGAGCAGGGGCAGGGCCGCGCGGTTCACTCCACGATCTTGGAGATGGGCAGTTCGAGGATGTCGCGGGCCCCGGCTGCCTTCAGCGCGGGGATGAGGGTGTTCACGCCCTTCTTCGGAACAACCGTCTCGAGCGCGTGCATCGTGCCGTCGGCGAGCGCCATCACGGTCGGCGAGGCCATCGACGGCAGCGCCTCGATGACCTTGCTCAGGTGCGTCGACGGGACGTTGAGCTTGAGCAGGACGTGCCCGCGCGCCCGGAGCGCGCCCTGGATGAGCACCACGATGTCGTCCATCGCGGCCCGCTTCGGAGGGTCCTCGTAGGACGCCCGGTTCGCGATCAGCTCGGTGCGGCTGGTGAGCAGCGTCTCGATGATCTTCAGGCCCGCCTTGCGCAGGGACGATCCGGTCTCGGTGAGGTCCACGATCGCGTCGACGATGTCGGGGATCTTGGCCTCGGTGGCGCCGTGGCTGGTGAAGACCTTGGCCTTCACACCTCGCTCATCGAGGAACCGACGAGTCGTCTCGGGCATCTCGGTGGAGATGCGTACCCCGTCGGGCAGGTCGGCCGCGCAGTTCCACGGCGACTCCCTCGGGACGGCCAGCACGACGGAGACGACGGCCTCACCGGCCCGTCCCCCACCGATCTCGCCGAGGCTGACGACATCGGCGCCGGTCTCGGTGATCCAGTCACGGCCGCTGATGCCCAGGTCGAAGATGCCCTGCTCGACGTAGGTCGGGATCTCCTGCGGCCGCAGGAAGCGCACCTTGTCGATGCGGGGGTCGTCCACGCGGGCGTGGTAGTCGCGGTCCGACCCGCGTACGACGGAAAGGTCTGCGGAGTCGAACAGGTCAAGGACCTGCTTCTCCAGGCTGCCCTTGGGCAGGACGACGGCGAGCATGTGGGGCCGTTTCTGTTGGGCTGTCAGTTGCCGGTGCGAAGCGAGCGGAGCACCCGGGCGGTGTCGAGGGCGGCGAGGACGGCCTCGCGGCCCTTGTCCTCGGTCGAGCCGGCCAGGCCCGCTCGGTCGAGGGCCTGCGCTTCGGTGTCCACGGTCAGGACACCGTTGCCGACGGGGGTGTGACTGTCGAGCGAGATCCGTGTCAGGCCGTAGGTGAAAGCGTCGCAGACGTAGTCGAAGTGTGGAGTGCCACCCCTGATGACGACACCCAGGGCGACGACCGCGTCGTGGCTGGAGGCAAGGCACTGCACGACGACAGGGAGCTCGAGCGCGCCGGCAACGCGAAGGACCGTCGGGTCCTCGACCTGGCACTCGGAGGCGGTCCGAAGGGCGCTGGCGAGCAGCGCCTCGGTGATCGCCTCGTGCCAGCGGGTGGCGACGATGGCCAACGTGAGGTTGTGGGCGTCGAACGGGCCGGCTCCGGCCCGCCCCTGGCCGCTCACGGGGCCAACAGCACGTCATCGGTGCTGCCGTCGGTCGCCTCGTCCTCGAACGCGGCCAGGCCGGGCAGGTCGTGACCCATCCGGTCCCGCTTGGTCTTGAGGTAGCGCAGGTTCTCCTTGGTCGGGTGGGCAGGCAGCGCCACCCGGCCGACGATCTCCAGACCGTAGCCCTCCAGGCCGACCCGCTTGGCAGGGTTGTTGGTCAGCAGCCGCATGGTGCGGATCCCCAGGTCGACCAGGATCTGCGCCCCTGTGCCGTAGTCGCGGGCGTCGGCCGGGAGCCCGAGCTCGAGGTTGGCGTCGACCGTGTCCGAGCCGCCGTCCTGGAGCTGGTAGGCCTGCAGCTTGTGCATCAGCCCGATGCCCCGTCCCTCGTGGCCTCGGACGTAGAGCACGACGCCCCGGCCCTCTCGGGCCACGGTCGCCAGGGCGGCGTCCAGCTGCGGTCCGCAGTCGCAGCGGCGGCTACCGAACACGTCACCGGTGAGGCACTCCGAGTGCACCCGCACGAGCACGTCCTGACCGTCGCCGAGGTCGCCCATCACCAGCGCGACGTGGTCGGTGCCGTCGAGCACCGACTCATACCCGACAGCCACGAACTCCCCGTGGGCCGTCGGGATCTTGGCCTCCGCCACCCGACGTACCTGCTTCTCGGTACGACGCCTCCACGCGATCAGGTCGGCGATCGAGATGAGCGCCAGGCCGTGCTCCTTGGCGAAGACCTTCAACTCGGGAAGACGCGCCATCGTGCCGTCCTCCTGCACGATCTCGCAGATCACCCCCGCCGGCCGCAGCCCGGCGAGCCGGGCCAGGTCGACGGCCGCCTCCGTGTGGCCCGGACGGCGCAGCACACCACCGGACTTGGCACGCAACGGGAAGACGTGACCTGGGCGCACCAGGTCGAAGGGCGAGCTGTCGGGGTCGGCGAGCAGCGAGATCGTGCGGGCCCGGTCGGCAGCGCTGATGCCGGTGGTCACGCCCTCCCGAGCGTCGACGCTCACCGTGAAGGCCGTCTGCATCCGCTCGGTGTTGTGCGGGGCCATCTGCCCCAGCTGCAGGTGGTCGAGGGCGGCCTCCTCAAGCGGCACGCAGAGCAGGCCCCTGCAGTGCGTCATCGTGAAAGCGACCAGCTCGGGGCTCGCCAGCTGGGCGGCGAAGATGACGTCGCCCTCGTTCTCCCGGTCCTTGTCGTCGACGACCACGACCGCCTTGCCCGCCGCGATGTCGGCAATCGCGCGCTCGATGGTGTCCAAGGCCTCCTCGGCGGCCGGAGCGAGGGTCATGCGCGGGCTCCGAGCAGCTTCTCGACGTACTTGGCGGTGATGTCGACCTCCAGGTTGACCGGTTCGCCCGGGCCCTTGCGGCCGAGGTTGGTGAGCTCCAGGGTCGTCGGGATCAGGCTGACCTCGAACCATCCCGTCTCGGTGGCCGAGACGGTGAGGCTGATGCCGTCGACCGTGATGGAGCCCTTCTCGACGACGTAGCGGTCGAGCTCGGCGGGGAGCGTGACGCGGACGACGGTCCAGTGCGGGCTCGGGTCCTTGCTGACGATCTCCCCGGTGCCGTCGACATGACCCTGGACCAGGTGGCCCCCCAGCCGGTCCTGCAGGCGCATCGCCCGTTCGAGGTTGACCCGGCTGCCGACGGTCAGGGCCCCGAGCGAGGAGCGGTTGAGACTCTCCTGCATGACGTCGGCCGTGAACGCCCCGCCCTCGTGGGTGACGACCGTGAGACAGACGCCGTTGACCGCGATCGAGTCGCCGTGCTTGGTGTCGCTGGTGACGAGTGGGCCCTGGACGGTGATCCGTGCCGCGTCCGGGAGCTGCTCCCACGCGGTCACCTCGCCGAGCTCCTCGACGATGCCGGTGAACACTGTCAGGTCCTCCTCATGCTCAGGCGCACATCAGCGCCCAGACGTGTGACGTCGGTGATCTGCAACCGCAGAGCATCGTCGATGGTCATGATCCCGGAATCTTGCAGGACCGGCAGCCCGGCGCCGAGCAACGCGGGTGCGACATAGGCCACTACCCGGTCGACGAGGCCGGCCCGCAGGAAGGCCCCGGCCAGCGAGGGTCCGCCCTCCAGCAGGACGCTCACCACTCCCCGCGCGGCCAGGTCCTGCAGGACCCGGCCGAGGTCGGGTTCGCTGACGACAACCGTCGGTGCGCTGTCGTCACGGACCTTCGCGTCCAGCGGGGTACGCCCGCGCCGGTCCAGGACGACGCGCAGCGGCTGGTGCCCCGGGTCGGGTCGGGTCGTCAGCAGCGGGTCGTCGGCCAGCACCGTGCCGCTGCCCACCACGACCGCGTCGCACTCGGCCCGCAGGCGGTGCACGTCGGCGCGCGCCTCGGGTCCCGTGATCCAACGGCTGGTGCCGTCGGCGGCCGCCGAGCGGCCGTCGAGGGTCGCGGCGTACTTCCAGGTGACGAAGGGCCGGCCGGTGCGCTGCCGGTGCAGCCAGGCCTCGAGCGGGCCGCCTGCGACCTCGTCCTCCAGGACGTGCTCCGTGACAGCCAGGCCGGCCGCCCGCAGGGCCAGCACTCCGCCGCCGGCCCCGCTCGTCGGCTCCGTGCAGGCCACGACCACGTGCGTGACCCCACCGGCGACCAGGGCCTGCGTGCACGGTCCGGTGCGGCCGGTGTGGTTGCACGGCTCGAGGGTCACCACTGCCGTCCGGCCACGGCCGCGTGCGCCCGAGAGGGCGACGACCTCCGCATGGGGGCCCCCGGGGGGGCTGGTCGCACCCTCACCCACGACCTGGCCACCCTCGTCGAGCAGGACCGCGCCGACCGGCGGGTTGGGGCTGGTGGTCCCGAGCACGGTGCGCGAAAGGTCGACCGCCCGGCGCATGGCCTGCTGCACCAGCGAAGGGTCGAGGTCGTGCGCGAGGTCCCGCCGGCTTTCCACTGCTCCCGCTCCCGTGCGCCCGCGGCGCGCGTGAACCAGTCTCGCACGGCGCCCGGTCAGCCCCGGCGGTCGACGGCGACCAGGGAGCCAGGGGTGGCCTTGGCGACCGACTTCATCTCGGTCGCCGCCGCAACGACGGCGCGGAAGTCACGGTCACCACCGCGGTGCGCGGCGATGCCCACCGACACGCTGACCAGAGCCTGCCGGTGCGGCTGGCCCCGCCGGTCGACGACTTCGAGCCACCCACGGGCCACGTCGGCCGGGTCATAGCGGCTGAGGGAAGCGGCGTCGAACTGCGCGACGGCGTCACCGCACACGGCCTCTGACTGCTCCGGGCTGCACACGACCACGAAGTCGTCCCCACCGATGTGACCGACGAACGGCACCGGCTCGCCTGCCGTCCGGGTGGCCCGCTGAAGGCAGCCGGCCAGCAGCAGCAGCAGTTCGTCGCCACGCTGGAAGCCGTACGCGTCGTTGAACCCCTTGAACTCGTCGAGGTCGACGTGGCACACCGCGTACGGGTCCCCCGACGCGGCCCGGACGGCGATCTCGACCTCGATCTGGTGGTTGCCGGGAAGTCCGGTGAGGGGGGACAGCGCGCGCACATCCGCCGTGCGCTGCAGCGTGCCCGTCACCCGGGCTACCAGCTCGGCGATGTCGTACGGCACCTCCAGCACGTCGTCGGCACCGGCCGCCAGCCCGAGCGACCTCTGCACCGGGTCGGCCGCGCCAGCGAGGACGATGACCGGCACCGCCGTGGTCGTCGGTTCCGACCGCAGGGTCCGCAGCGCGGCCAGGGCGGCCTTGCCGTCCAGGGCCAGCAACACCAGGTCCGGACGTTGCCCGGCAGCCTCCGACAGCACCTCCCCGGCATGCCGGACGAGGACGACCTCGTGCCCCTCCCGGGTGAGCTCGGCGGCGAGGAAGCGCGCCAGTGCGCGGTCACCCGCCGCCAGCAGCAGCCGCCCTCCCATGGCTTTCAGCCCCGCGCCTGCGCAGCGGGCCCCGCCGAGCCGGCCGAGCTGGCAGCCGCTCGCAACGCCTCGATGGCGACGGCGGGATCAGCGGCGCCGAACACGCTGCTGCCCGCCACGAACACGTCCGCCCCTGCCTGCGCGGCTCGGACGACCGTGTCCTCGGTGACGCCCCCATCGACCTGCAGCCAGATGGGGCGGTCACCGATCGCCTGCCGCACCCGGCGGATCTTCGGGAGGGTCTCGTCCATGAACGTCTGGCCCCCGAAGCCGGGTTCGATGGTCATGACCAGCACCAGGTCAAAGGCGGGCAGCAGGTCGACGTACGGCTCGATGGGGGTCGCGGGGTTGAGGGCCAGGCCCGATCTCGCACCGGCCGCCCGGATCGTCCGCGCGGTCCGCAGCGGCGCCCTGGACGCCTCCGCGTGGAAGGTGACGCTGCCCGCCCCGGCCTCGGCGTAGGACGGCGCCCAGCGGTCCGGGTCCTCGATCATGAGGTGGCAGTCGATCGGGATGGTCGTGGCCTTCAGCAACGACTCGAGGACCGGCATGCCCATCGTGAGGTTGGGCACGAAGGCATAGTCCATGACGTCGAAGTGCAGCCAGTCCGCGGCACCCTCCACCCGACCGGCCTCGTCGGCCAGCCGCGCAAAGTCGGCGGCCAGCAGGCTCGGGAAGACCAGCGGACGCTCCATGCCACGGCAGCCTAGTGAGATCGGTCAGGAGCGACGGCGGAACAGGGCCAGGAACATCGCGTCGGTGCCGTGCCGGTGCGGCCACAGTTGGACCGCCGGCCCTGACCCCAGGTCGGGTACGCCGGGCAGCAGCGGCCGCGCGTCTTCCTGCAGGAGCTCAGGGTGGTGACGCAGGACGTCGAGGACGGGGACGGCGGTCTCGGCCAGGTGCGGCGAGCAGGTCACGTAGGCCAGGACCCCACCGGGTCGCAGCAGCCGGGCGGCAGCGTCGAGCAACTCGCCCTGCAGCGTCGTCAGGCCGGGCAGGTCCGAGGGCTGGCGTCGCCAGCGGGCCTCCGGTCGGCGGCGCAGTGCGCCCAGGCCCGAGCACGGGGCGTCGAGCAGGACCCGGTCCACCGTGCCGTCGGCCAGCGGCGGGGTGCGGCCGTCAGCGACGACGACCTCCCGCACGCCGGAGCTGCGGACGAGGCGGGCCCGGTGCGGCTGCAACTCGATCGCGAGCAGCCGCGCCCCGCGCTTTGCGGCCAGCCCGTCGAGCAGGGCCGCCTTGCCGCCGGGACCTGCGCACAGGTCGACCCAGGTCAGGTCCGGCCCCCGCAGGGGCGCCTGCGCGAGGGCGAGCGCCATCAGCTGGCTGCCTTCGTCTTGGACGGCGGCCCGCCCGTCGCGCACGGCCGCCAGCTCCCCCGGGCTCCCGCCGGACTCGAGCCGGACCGCCCTCGCCGACCACGGTCCCGCCGTCCCGCCGGAGACCCGCGCGAGCTCGTCCCGGTCCATCGACCGGGCCACCAGGTGCACCTGCGGACGCGCGTCGTCGGCCAGCAGCGCCGCACGGGCCTCGTCGAGGTCACCACGCAGGGCGTCCCGGAAGGCCTGGGCAACCCATCGCGGGTGGGCGGTGCCGAGGGCGACGGCGTCGACCGCATCGGCCGGTCGGAGCTGCTCCAGCCAGGCCGTCAGGTCGTGCGCAGCGACCTTGCGCAGCACCGCGTTGGTGAAGCTGGCAGGCCCCGCGCTCAGGACGGTCCGGGCGACATCGACGGTGGCCGAGACGGCCGCGTGCGCCGGGATCCGGGTCCGCAGGAGCTGGTAGGCCCCCAGCCGCAGCACGTCCAACACCGGCGGGTCGACCTGCGCCAGCGGTCGGTCGACGCAGGCCTGCAACACGGTGTCGAGCTGGCCCTGGGCCCGCAGGGTGCCGTAGCCGAGCTCGGTGGCCAAGGCCGCGTCCCGTCCGCTCAGGCCCCGCTCGGCCAGCAGCTTGGGCAGCGCGAGGTTGGCATAGGCACCGTCGACCCGGACCGCCTTGAGCAGGTCATAGGCGGTCAGCCGCACCGGGTCGTGGGCCGGCTTGTGCAGCTGCGGCCGGGTGGGGCGCGGGGGTCCGTTGCGCCGCGGGGCCTTGCGGCCGGCCGGTCCACCCCTGTCCTCGGCACCGGTTCCGGTCACAGGAAGCGCTCGCCGGGCTCCGGCCGCAGGCCGCGCAGCCAGTCCGTCGCGAGCATCTCGCCCTTGCCCTCGGGGCGGACGGTACCGAGCCGGACGGCAACGGTCGCCGTACCGACCAGGTCGCCGTCCAGAGTGCCGGCCGGGAGGGCCGCGTCGACCACCGTGACGGGACCCAGCTTGACCCGACGGTCGCGCAGCGTCGTCCACGCGCCGGGCGCCGGGGTGCAGGCGCGCACCAGTCGGTCGACCCGCAAGGCAGGCGCGGACCAGTCGACCCGGGCGTCCTCGACGCCGATCTTCGGAGCGAGCGAGATGCCTTCCGCGGGCTGCGGCACGGCATGGACGCCACCGTCCTCGATCCCGTCGAGCGTGGCCACCAGCAGTCCGGCGCCGGCCACGGCGAGGCGGCCCAGCAGGTCACCGGAGGTGTCGGTAGGGCGCACCTGCTCGGTGAGCATCCCGAAGAACGGGCCGGTGTCGAGGCCCTGCTCGAGCAGGAAGGTCGTCGCGCCGGTCACCTCGTCCCCGGCCAGGACGGCGTGCTGCACCGGAGCGGCGCCGCGCCATGCGGGCAGCAGGGAGAAGTGCAGGTTGACCCAGCCCACCCGCGGAAGGTCGAGCGCCGAACGGGGCACGAGCGCGCCGTAAGCGACCACCGGGGCGACGTCCACGTCGAGCTCCCGCAGCCGGGACTGGAAGTCGGCGTCCCTCGGGTGGGCGGGGGTGAGGACCTCGAGGCCAGCCGCCTGCGCCGCGTCACGCACCGGGGTCGGACGCAAGGCCCTGCCGCGGCCGGCCGGCGCGTCCGGGCGGGTGATCACGGCCACGACCTCGTGCCGGCTGGCCAGCAGCGCTGTCAGGCTCGGAACAGCGACCTCGGGGGTCCCGGCAAAGGCCAGCCTCAAGCGCGCACCCCGCCGGCCGATCTCACAGCGCGCGACCGAACAGCGGGTGCGGGCTGGCCTTCACCACGGGAGCGGCCGCCCCCGCCCACTCGGCATTCCGGACCGCCTCCATGGCGAGCTTCTTGGTCTCCGGGTCGAGCTTGTCGACGAACAACACACCGTCGAGGTGGTCGGTCTCGTGCTGCACGCACCGCGCCAGCAGGTCACGGCCCTGGACGGTGACGGGGTCGCCGTACATGTTCTGGCCGTGCGCGACGACCTCCGCCATCCGTACACAGTCGAACGACAGGCCGGGCAGCGACAGGCAGCCCTCCTCGCCGTCCATGGTCTCGTCATGGGGGAAGTGCAGCACCGGGTTGACCAGGTGGCCCAGGACGTCGTCGACGTCATAGGTGAAGACCCGCAGGCCGACACCGATCTGTGGGGCGGCGAGCCCCACTCCGGGCGCCTCCTGCATCGTCTCGGTCAGGTCCTTGACGAGGGTGCGCAACTCCTTGTCGAAGGTCGTCACGACCTGGCAGGGGGTGCGCAGGACGGGGTCACCCATGAGCCGGATCGGTCGAAGTGCCACCTGCCAAGCGTACGTGAGCGGCACGTCAGGTCAGGTCCACTCACAGCAGGGACAGCGGATCCATCTCGACCCGGACCGGCTCGGCCTTGCGGGCGCTGCGCACCCCCGCGGCCGCCTTGAGGGCCAGCGCGAGGGCAGCGCCCTGCGACCGCGGAACCCGCAGGAACGCCCGCTCGCCCTCGCCGTCAGGGACCGGACCGAGCACCTCACCCACGTTGACACCGCTCAGGAGGTCGGCGACCGCCGCCGCGGACCCGCTCACCGATGCCATCCGGGTCGTCGGCGGGAAGCCCAGCGCGGTCCGGTCCCGCAGCTCGCGTGCCGCGGCGCCTGCCGGGTCCCAGCGCACCAGCGCCTGCACCCCCGGCAGTCCACGGTCGGCCACCACGACGACCCGACCGCCCTCGGTCGCCGGCCTCGCGAGCGCGGCAGCGGCAAACCACCGGCGCAGCGCCTCCTCCCCCGCCCGGAGGTCGGCCCGGCTGAGCATCGCCCAGGCGTCGAGCAGCAGCACCGCGCCGTAGCCCCCCGCCGCCACCGGCTCCGCACCCGGGGTGGCAACGACGAGGGCAGCCGCGGCGGGTACGCCGGCCAGCACCTCGTCGCGACCGCTCGTCCGGATCGGGACCCCAGGGAAGGCCCGGCCCAGCTCCTCCGCGGTCCGCCTCGCCCCGACGACCGACGCCCGCAGCTGCCGTCCCTCGCACACCGGGCAGCGCCAGTCACCGGCGAGCCGCCCGCACCACCGGCAGGCGGCGATGGCGTGTCCCGAGGTCGCGTGCAGCGGGCCGGAGCAGGCGCCGCACCGGGCCGGGGTGCGGTCCCGCTGGCAGGCCAGGGACGGGACGTAGCCGCGGCGCGGGACCTGGACCAGCACGGGAGCACCGGCGTCGAGGGACTGCCGGGCCGCGGTGAAGGCCAACCCGGGGATGCGGGCCGCCTGTGCCTGCGGGTCCCGCGCCAGGTCGTCCTCCGAGGTCCCGTCCACCTTCGGTGCGGTCTCCCGGACCGCGGCCCGGGTCGGCTCGAGCGGCCGGGCCCAGCCGCTGTCGATCAGCTGCTGGCCCTCGGCCGTCCGCGCCAGGCCCCCCAGCAGCGCTCCGGCCCCGGCGCGATGAGCCCGCAGGACGAGGACGTCGCGCGCGTGCGCGTACGGCGAGCGAGGCTCCGCCAGCAGGTCGTCGCCGTCGTCCCACAGCACGACCAGTCCGAGGTCGGCGACCGGCGCGAAGGCTGCCGCCCGGGTGCCGACGACGGCCCGGACCAACCCCCTGCGCACCGCGAGCCATCGGCGGTACCGCTCGGCCGGGCCCAGGTCGGCCTGCAGTGCCACATGAGCCACCTCGTGGGGTTCGGCACTGAGCGCGGCACTGAGCCGGGCCACGTCCCGCGCGTCTGGCACCACGACGAGCGCGCCCCGACCGGCGGCCACGCACGCCTGGACCGCGATGGCGACCTCGGCCGGCCACGTCGGCCCGGGCAACGCGCTCCACACCGCCCGCGGAGCTCCCGTCGCCAGGCTCTGGAGGAACGCAGGCCCGGCCGGGTAGCGGCTCCAGCTCCCCGGTTCCGGCACCGGCGGCGTCGTGGCCCCCTCACCCGGCGGTTCGGCCTCCACACTCGCGTGCCGCGGGGGCAGCGCGAGCCGGAGCACGTCGTACAGGCTGCCGGCGCAGCGGTCGGCGACGGCCCGCGCCAGGCCAGCGACCTCAGGGCTGAGGACCTGCTCGGGGCTGACCAGCGACTGCAGCGGCGCCAGGGTGCCGTCGTGCTCGGTCGCCGCTGTCCGCTCCAGGACGATCCCGTCGACCAACCGGCCCGAGAAGCGCACCCGGACCCGGCAGCCCGCCTCGGCAGCGGCCATCGCGGTCGGGACGGCGTAGTCGAAGGGACGGTCGAGGTGCGCCACCCCGGTGTCGACCGCGACCCTGGCGACCGGCCGGTCCTCGGTGAGCTCCCGGGGCTTCGGCACGGCCGGGGAGGAACGACGGCTTGGCGTCACACCGAGGTCGAGCTGCTCCGGGTCCTCCACCGCGCGAAGGCTAGGTCACCCCACCGACGCCGCTCCCCGTCACCACCCCCTCAGCGCAAATCCACACGGTCAGGAGCGTGTGGATTTGCGCCAAAGAGCGAAAGAGCGCCAAAGAGCGCCTGTCAGACGCCGGCGGCCTTCTTCAGCAGCTCGGCGCGGTCCGTGGTCTCCCAAGTGAAGTCGGGCAGCTCCCGGCCGAAGTGGCCGTAGGCGGCGGTCTGGGCGTAGATCGGGCGCAGCAGGTCGAGGTCGCGGATGATCGCCGCGGGCCGCAGGTCGAACGTCTCGGTGATCGCGGCCTGCAGGACGCTGTCGTCGACCACGCCGGTTCCGAAGGTGTCGACGAACAGCCCCACCGGCTCGGCCTTGCCGATCGCGTAGGCGACCTGGACCTCGCAGGCGGTGGCGAGGCCGGCGGCGACGACGTTCTTGGCGACCCAGCGCATCGCATAGGCAGCGGAGCGGTCGACCTTCGACGGGTCCTTGCCGGAGAAGGCGCCGCCACCGTGGCGGGCGTAGCCGCCGTACGTGTCGACGATGATCTTGCGACCGGTTAGGCCCGCGTCGCCCATGGGGCCGCCGATGACGAACTTGCCCGTCGGGTTGACCAGCAGCCGGTAGCCCTCGGTGTCGATGCCGAGGCCCTCGAGCTCGGGCGCGACGACGTGCTCGGCGATGTCTGGGGTGAGCAGGTTGACCATGTCGATGTCGTCGGCGTGCTGCGAGGAGACGACGACCGTGTCGAGGCGGACGGGCTTGCCGTCGAGGTACTCGATCGTGACCTGAGTCTTGCCGTCGGGACGCAGGTAGGGAATGACGCCGTCCTTGCGGACCTGGGTGAGGCGCTTGGCGAGCCGGTGCGCGAGCGCGATCGGGAGCGGCATCAGCTCGGGCGTCTCGTCACAGGCGAAGCCGAACATCAGGCCCTGGTCGCCGGCGCCCTGCTTGTCGAGGATGTCCTCGTCACCCTCGACGCGGGACTCGTAGGCGTCGTCGACGCCCTGCGCGATGTCCACCGACTGCGCCCCGAGAGAGACGCTGACGCCGCAGGACTCGCCGTCGAAGCCCTTCTTGGAGCTGTCGTAGCCGATGTCGAGGATCGTCTTGCGGACGATGTCGGCGATGTTGGCGTAGCCGGAGGTCGTGACCTCGCCGGCGATGTGCACCTGACCGGTCGTGATCATCGTCTCGACGGCGACGCGGGACCTCGGGTCCTGCGCGAGCAGCGCGTCCAGGATCGCGTCGCTGATCGCGTCGGCGATCTTGTCGGGGTGGCCCTCGGTGACCGACTCGGAGGTGAAAAGACGACGTGACACACGTGCTCCAGAGGGTGCGGGGGGATGACTACCGGAAGAGTCTAGTGCTTGCGGACCGCAGGTCAGAACCGCGCGGCGACCAGGTCCCACACGACGTCGGCCAGCGCGTCCTTGCTCCCGATCGGTACGTCGGTCACGGACCCGTCCGCGCCCAGGACCGTCGCGGCGTTGTCGTTGCCCTCGAAGCCGGTGGGGTGTCCGTCACCGCCGACCTCGTTGACAACCAGCAGGTCGCAGCCCTTGCGGGCCAGCTTGGCCCGGCCGTGCTCGAGGACCGAGCCGTCGGCGTCGCCGGTCTCCGCCGCGAAGCCCACGACGACCTGACCGGGAGCGCGGCCCTCGACGAGGGCCCGCACTACGTCAGGGTTCTGGACCAGCTCGAGCGTGAGCGTCCCGGTCTTCTTGCGCTTGACGTCGAGCCGCTCGGCCGGCCGGTAGTCGGCAACGGCCGCTGCCATCACGACCGCGTCGGCACCGACCGACTCGGCCAGCACCGCATCCTGCAGCTCCACTGCACTGGTCACGACCACGACCTTGACCCCCGCGGGGTCGGGCAGGCTGCTCGTGCTCACCAGGACGACCTCGGCGCCGCGGGCCACTGCCGCCCGGGCGAGGGCGTGCCCTTGCCGACCGCTGCTGCGGTTGCCGAGGAAACGCACGGGGTCCAGGTGCTCGCGAGTGCCTCCGCTGCTGACGACGACCCGGCGCCCGCGAAGGTCGAGGCCAAGGTCGCCCCGGGCGAGGATGCGCCGGCACAGCAGCGCGAGCTCCTCGGGGTCGGGGAGCCGGCCCTTGCCGCTGTCAGCGCCGGTGAGGCGACCCACTGCGGGTTCGACGACCAGCACCCCCCGGGACCGAAGCAGGGCCACGTTGGCGACCGTGGCGGGGTGCTCCCACATCTCGGTATGCATCGCCGGCGCCATCACGACGGGGCAGCGGGCGGTCAGCAGGGTGTTCGTCAGCAGGTCGTCAGCCAACCCGTGCGCTGCCTTGGCGAGCAGGTTGGCCGTCGCGGGCGCGACGACGACGAGCTCCGCGTCCTGCCCTATCCGGACATGGGGGACGTCGTGCACGGCGTCCCAGGTGCTGGTGCTGACCGGCCTGCCCGACAGGGCCGCCCAGGTCGGCGCGCCGACGAACTCCAGTGCGCTCTCGGTCGGCACCACCCGGACGTCGTGACCGGTCTCGGTCAGCTGCCGGAGCAGCTCGACGGCCTTGTACGCCGCGATCCCCCCGGCGACGCCGAGGACGACCTTGGGCCCTGCCGTGGGCAAGGGATCAGACCTAGCCGGCAGCGGGGACGTCCGCGGCGTCCACCATGTGCTCGTGATGGAGCAGGCCGGCGTTGATCTCCCGAAGCGCGATCGACAGCGGCTTCTCCTGCACGCCGGTCTCGACGAGCGGACCGACGTACTCCAGCAGACCTTCGCCGAGCTGGCTGTAGTAGGCGTTGATCTGGCGCGCGCGCTTGGCGGCGTAGATGACGAGGCTGTACTTGGAGTCGGTGGCGTCCAGGAGCTCGTCGATGGGCGGGTTGGTGATGCCGATCGGGTTCGCGACAGTGCCGGACACTCAGACTCCTCGGGAAACTGCCAGGGTCAGCCCTGGACTCCGAGCAAGGCTACCAGCGCGTCGGCTGCCTGCTCGACGTCCTCGTTGATGATCACGGCCTCGAACTCGTCCTCGGCCGCCAGCTCGATCCGGGCCAGGTCGAGCCGGGCCCGCACCCGTGCCTCCTGCTCCGTGCCGCGGTCGATGAGCCGACGGGCCAGCTCCTCGAAGGTCGGCGGCGACAGGAACACCAGGTGCGCCTCAGGCATCGCGGCCTTCACCTGACGGGCACCCTGCAGCTCGATCTCGAGCAGCGCCGGGACGCCCGCGGCGATCTTGTCGAGCACCGGTCGCAGCGGCGTGCCGTAGGAGTGGCCGGCGTACGTGGCGTGCTCGAGCAGCTCGCCGGCGGCCACCAGCTCGTCGTACCGGCTCTGGTCCACGAAGTGGTACTCGACGCCGTCGGTCTCCCCCGGGCGTGGGGCGCGGGTCGTGACGCTGACCGACAGCCAAACCTGCGGGTAGCGGCGTCGGACCGCGGCGATGACGCTGCCCTTGCCCACCCCGGACGGACCGCTCAGGACGGTCAGCCGGCCGCTCACCCGGACGCGAAGGCTTTGAGCAGCGCCTCGCGCTGCTTGGCCCCGAGGCCACGGACCCGCCGGGCCGGGGAGATCTCGAGGGTCTCCATCAGCTTCTGCGCGCGCACCTTCCCCACCCCCGGCATCGCCTCGAGCACCGCGACGACCTTCATCTTGCCGACGGCCTCATCGATGTCACCGCTGTCGAGGACCTCGGCCAGGCTGGTGCCGCTGGACTTGAGGCGGACCTTGAGCGCCGCCCGTGCCTTGCGGGCCGCAGCCGCCTTCTCCAGGGCAGCGGCTCGCTGCTCGGGGGTCAGGACGGGCAGAGCCACGCGGTTCTCACCTCTTGGGCATCTCGGGGGGATGGGTTCGGAGCGGGAGGACGCGCGACCGTAGCGAGTCGACGTGCCCCGGGGCAATGCGGGCCCCGCCCACCGGGCGTCAGCGCAGGGAGGAGGCGATCTCGGCGGCGGCGGCGGCCGGGTCGGCGGCCCCTGTGATGGGACGACCGATCACGAGCAGGTCGGCGCCGTCGGCGAGGGCCTGGGCGGGGGTGGCGACGCGGGCCTGGTCCTGCACGTCGGCTCCCAGCGGACGCACCCCGGGGGTGATGAGGACGACGCCGGGTCCGACTTCGGAGCGGACGGCGGCTACCTCCATGGGGCTGCACACGAGGGCGCCGGCACCGGCACCGACGGCAAGGGCGGCCAGGCGGCGTACGGCGTCAAGGGGCGGACCGGACATCCCGACCGAGGTCAGCACGCCGGCTGAGATGCTCGTGAGGACGGTCACCGCCGCGATCGTGACGTCCGGGGCGGCCTCGACGGCGGCCCTGACCATGTCCGCCCCACCGCTGGCGTGCACGGTGAGGTACCGGGGGTTCAGGCGCGCGACACTGCGCGCTGCTCCCGCGACCGTGTTGGGGATGTCGTGGAGCTTCAGGTCAAGGAACACGTCGACCCCGCTCCCGCCCCGCACCGTGTCCACGACGGACGGACCAACCCGGCAGAACAGCTCGAGCCCCACCTTGACGACCGCGACATGCGGCGTGACGGCCTGTGCCCACCGCGCGGCCGTCTCGACGTCGGGAGCGTCCAGCGCCACCGCGATGGGTGCCCGCAGCACCGTGGTCATGAGTCGGTGTCCAAGGCGACGGGCGGGTGGGAGACGACCTCGTGTCCGTCGCCGACCGGGTCGGGGTCCTCCGGGACGTAGAGCACCGGGGGCTGGTGCGCCAGCCCGATGGCGTCCTCGAAGCGCTCGAAGCCACGGGAGGCAAGCGCCCGCGCGAGCTCGTCGAGCACTCGGACGGGAGCCGTCGGGTCACCGAAGACGGTGGTGCCGACGCTGACGGCGTTGGCCCCGGCGAGGACGAACTCGAGCGCGTCCAGACCGGTCCGGATGCCACCCATGCCCAGGATCGAGATGTCGGGCAGGGCCTGCCGGATCTGCCACACACAGCGCACCGCGACCGGCCGGATCGCGGGGCCGGACAGCCCTCCGGTGACGCCACCCAGGGCCGGCCGCATCGTGTCGGTGTCGATCACCATGCCCAGCAGGGTGTTGATGACGGAGAGCCCGTCGGCGCCCGCGTCGACGCACGCCCTCGCGATGCTCGCGATGTCAGTGACGTCGGGACTGAGCTTGGCGAAGACCGGGACCCCCGTAGGGGCGGCCCGCTTCACGGCCGAGATGACAGCCGCGGACGCCGTCGGGTCGCAGGCAAAGACCTGCCCGCGGTCCTCGACGTTGGGACAGCTGATGTTGACCTCGATCATGGCGAGGCCGGGGCGGCCGCGAAGCTTGGCCGTCAGCTTCGCGTAGTCCTCGACGCTGCCGCCGGCGATGGAGACGACCGCCCGGGCGCCCCGGGAGGCGAGCCAGGCCAGGTCCTTGTCGAGGAAGGCGTCGATCCCCGGCCCTTGGAGGCCGATGCTGTTGAGCATCCCGCTCGGCGTCTCGGCCATGCGAGGGGTGGCCCTGCCCGAGCGCGGCGCCAGCATGATCGACTTGGTGACGATCCCGCCGAGCTCGCTGATGTCGAAGAACTGGTCGAGCTCCTGACCGGCCGCGGCGCAGCCGGAGGCGGTGAAGACGGGGTTGGGAAACGTCACAGACCCGAGCCGGGTCGACATGTCGAGCGTGGGCACGGACGTGGCCTGGTGGGCCGGCCGCAGGGTGAGCTCGCTCATCGGTGGGACCCTCCGACGGCGTTGAGGGAGCCGACGACATCAGGGGGCAGCGTGCCGACGTCGTCCCACCGGACCCGGTCGCCGAGGAACACCGGTCCCTCGACGCACGACCGCAGCATCCGGGTCTGGCCGTCGTCGCCGATGACCGGCAGCACGCAGGTCATGCAGACCCCTATCCCACAGGCCATCGCCTCCTCGACCGCGACCTGGCAGGGGATCTGGCGCTCGCCGCAGATCTCGGAGACCGCCTTGAGCATCGCCATGGGACCGCAGGCGTAGACCACCTCCGAGCCCGTCCTGTCGAGCAGCTGAGGCAGCACGTCGCTGACCCGTCCTCGTCGGCCCATCGAGCCGTCGTCGGTGGTGACCTCGATGCTGGTCGCGATCCGCTTCGCGTCGAGCTGACCGAACAGCCGGTCGGCGCTCGCGGCACCGAGCACGAAGTCGACGCGGCAGCCCCGCTCGCGCAGCGAGGCTGCCAGTGACAGGAGCGGTGCGCTGCCGTAGCCGCCGCCGACCAGCGTCGCGGTCGCCGGGTGCGTCGGCAGCTTGAAGGGCTGGCCGAGCGGCCCCACCAGGTCGAGCTTGTCCTGCGCTCGCCGGGCGGCGAGCCATGCGGTCCCCTTGCCGTGGACGGAGAAGATGAACTCCACCGTCCCGCCGTAGACCCCGCGCGACTTGACCTCGTAGATCGCAAAGGCCCGCCTGAGCAGCATGCTCGACTCGGGGCCGCCTACCTGCACGGCGACGAAGTGCCCCGGCCTGGTCAACTCCGCCATGCCGGGCGCGACCACCGTCATGGCGATGTAGGCACCCACCTTGCGCATGGACAGCACCTCGCCCTGCACCTGGACCGGCATCAGACCTCCCTCGCCGCTGTCGGGAACGCCGTACTGGCTCTGCTCCCGGAACCCGAGGCTCGCAGAGCCGCGTGGTGCTCCTGCAGGGAGGTCACCCCGATGTCGCCCCGCACGAGGGCTTCGATGCCCTGTACGGCGGCAGCGGCCCCCTGGATCGTGGTGATGCACGGGATACCGCGGATGACCGCGGCGGTACGGATCTCGTAGCCGTCGAGCCTTGCTCCGACCCCGAACGGCGTGTTGAAGATCAGGTCGATCTCACCGGCCAGGACCATCGGGACGACGTCATCCCCCAAGCCGTGGGAGTGCTTGCCCACGACGGTGGCTTTGACGCCGTTGCGCCGCAGCACCTCCGAGGTGCCCTCGGTGGCGACGATCTCGAAGCCCAGGTCGGCCAGCCGCTTCACCGGGAAGATCATCGCCCGCTTGTCGCGGTTGGCGACGCTGACGAAGACGCGACCCTTGGTGGGAAGGTCGCCGTACGCCGCGGACTGTGACTTGGCGTAGGCCGTACCGAAGACGGCATCGATGCCCATCACCTCGCCGGTCGACTTCATCTCCGGTCCGAGGATCGTGTCCTGGCCGCGGAAGCGACCGAACGGCAGGACCGCCTCCTTGACCGAGATCGGGGCGTCGAGCGGGAGGGTTCCCCCGTCGCCGACGGCGGGCAACAGGCCCTCCTCGCGGAGCTCCACGATGGTGGCGTCCAGCATCACCCGCGCGCAGGCCTTGGCGAGCTGTACGGCTGTGGCCTTGCTGACGAACGGCACCGTGCGCGAGGCCCGGGGGTTGGCCTCGAGGACGAACAGGACGTCGTCCTTCAGGGCGTACTGCACGTTCAGCAGTCCGCGCACCCCGATGCCGCGGGCGATGACCTCCGTGCTGTGCCGGATCCTCTCGAGGTCGGCCCGACCGAGGGTGATCGGCGGGAGGGCGCAGGCCGAGTCACCGGAGTGGATGCCGGCTTCCTCGATGTGTTCCATGACGCCGCCGATGTAGAGCTCGGTCCCGTCGTACAGGGCGTCGACATCGATCTCGATCGCGTCCTCGAGGAAGCGGTCGACGAGCACCGGGGTGTCAGGTCCGACGATGGTGCTGCGGTCCATGTAGTCGCGGAGCATCTCGTCGCTGTAGACGATCTCCATGCCGCGCCCGCCCAGCACGTACGACGGCCGAACCAGCACCGGATAGCCGACGTCGGTGGCGATCGCGGCGGCGTCCTCGTAGGAGGTGGCCATGCCGCTCTTGGGCGAGGGCAGGCCACCCTCGGTCATCACCGTGGCAAAGGCGTCCCGGTCCTCCGCGAGGTGGATCGCCTCGGGACTCGTGCCGACGATGGGGACGCCGCAGTCCTTGAGCTCCTGAGCGAGCCGCAACGGCGTCTGACCACCGAGCTGCACGACGACGCCGACGAGCTCGCCGCCGCCCAGGCGCGCGCTCTCGCGCTCGGCATGGACGACCTCGAGCACGTCCTCCACGGTGAGCGGCTCGAAGTAGAGCCGGTCGGAGGTGTCGTAGTCGGTACTGACCGTCTCAGGGTTGCAGTTGACCATCACGGTCTCGAAACCCGCGTCGTGAAGGGCGAAGGACGCGTGCACGCAGGCGTAGTCGAACTCGATGCCCTGACCGATCCGGTTGGGACCGCTGCCGAGGATGATGACCTTCTTCTTCGACGACGGCTGCACCTCGGTCTCCTCGTCGTAGGACGAGTAGTGGTAGGGCGTCTCGGCCGCGAACTCGGCCGCGCAGGTGTCGACCGTCTTGTAGACCGGGCGAAGGCCGAGGGAGTGCCGCAGGTCGCGCACCTCGCGCTCAGCGCGGCCGGTGACAGCCGCGATCTGACGGTCACTGGTGCCAAGACGCTTTGCCTTGCGCAGCAGAGGTTCTGCGAGCTCCTCGTTCTCGAGCCGATGCCGCAGCTCGACGAGCTGGAGCAGCTGGTCAAGAAACCACGGGTCGATCTTGGTCGCGGCGAAGACCTCCTCGACGGTGGCTCCGAGGCGGAGCGCCAGCTCCACCTGGTGCAGCCGCCCGTCGGTCGGCGTGCGGATCGCAGCGAGCAGCTCAGCCTTGGTGGTTTCCGGGTCGGGCTGGCTCCAGAAACCGCTGGGGCTCTGCTCGAGCGAGCGCATGGCCTTCTGCAACGCTTCGACGAACGACCGGCCGATGCTCATCGCCTCGCCGACGCTCTTCATCGTGGTGGTCAGCTCCGGGTCGGTGCCGGGGAACTTCTCGAAGGCGAAGCGGGGGATCTTCACGACGACGTAGTCGAGGGAGGGCTCGAAGGCCGACGGCGTGCTCTGCCCGTTGTCCCGGGTGGTGATGTCGTTGGGGATCTCGTCCAGGGTGTAGCCGATCGCCAGCTTCGCCGCGATCTTCGCGATCGGGAAGCCGGTGGCCTTCGACGCCAGTGCGCTGGACCGGCTGACCCGGGGGTTCATCTCGATGACGATGACCCGGCCGTCAGCGGGGTTGACGGCGAACTGGATGTTGCAGCCACCGGTGTCGACGCCGACTGCGCGGATGACGTCGATCGAGATGTCCCGCAGCTTCTGGTACTCGCGGTCGGTCAGCGTCATCGCCGGCGCGACGGTGATCGAGTCGCCGGTGTGCACGCCCAGCGGGTCGAGGTTCTCGATGGCGCAGATGACGACGACGTTGTCGTTCCTGTCGCGCATCAGCTCCAGCTCGTACTCCTTCCAGCCGAGGATCGACTCCTCGAGCAGGACGCTGGGCACGATGCCCTCGGCCTTCGCGGTCGCGTGCAGCCCAGAGCCACCGATCCGTATCAGATCGCTTTCGTCCCAGGCTATCCCTCCCCCGGCACCGCCCATCGTGAAGGACGGCCGGACGACCACTGGATAGCCCAGGTCGTCAACGGCAGCCCGCAGCTCGTCGAGGGAGTGGCACACGGCAGAGCGGGCGCTCTCGGCGCCGATCGACGCGACGACATCCTTGAACAGCTGGCGGTCCTCACCCTTGCGGATCGCCTCGACGTCGGCGCCGATCAGCTCGACGCCGAACTGCTCCAGGACCCCGGCCTGGTGGAGGGCGAGCGCCGCGTTGAGCGCCGTCTGGCCCCCCAGCGTCGCCAGCAGCGCGTCGGGGCGCTCCTTGGCGATGACCATGGCGACGAACTCGGGCGTGATCGGCTCGATGTAGGTGGCGTCGGCGAACTCCGGGTCGGTCATGATGGTGGCCGGGTTGGAGTTGATCAGGGTGACGCGCATCCCCTCGGCCCGCAGCACCCGGCAGGCCTGCGTGCCGGAGTAGTCGAACTCGGCGGCCTGTCCGATCAGGATCGGCCCGGAGCCGATCACCAGGATGTGCTGTAGGTCCTCCCTCTTAGGCATGGGTGGACTCCATCAGGCTGCAGAAACGATCGAACAGGTAGGAGGCATCGTGCGGTCCGGCTGCGGCCTCAGGGTGGTACTGCACCGAGAAGGCCCGCAGCGCGCCGTCGCGGTGCAGCTCGAGGCCCTCGACGACGTCGTCGTTGAGGCACACGTGGCTCACGGTCGCCTCCCCGTAGGGCGTCTGCGTGGCCCCTTCCCGTGGGGCGTCGACGGCGAAGCCGTGGTTGTGGGCCGTCACCTCGACCTTGCCGGTCGTGCGGTCCATCACCGGCTGGTTGATTCCCCGGTGGCCGTAGCTGAGCTTGTAGGTCCCGAAGCCAAGGGCGCGGCCGAACAGCTGGTTGCCGAAGCAGATCCCGAAGTAGGGGGTTCCCTTGGTCAGCAGGGCTTGCAGCACCGTCACGTCGTAGGTCGACGGGTCGCCGGGGCCGTTGCTGAAGAAGACGCCATCGGGCTCGACGGCCTCGATGTCGGCAACGCTCGAGCTGGCCGGCAGGACGTGCACCTCGATCCCGCGCTCGGCCATCATGCGCGGCGTGCTGGCCTTGATGCCCAGGTCCACCGCCGCGACGGTGAAGCGGCACTCCCCTACCGCAGGCACGACGTAGGCCTGCGTGGTCGAGACGTCACCGCACAGGTCGGCGCCCATCATCTGTGGGCTGGCGAGGACGCGGGCGAGGGCGTCGTCCGGCAGCTCGCCGGAGAAGATCCCGACCCGCATCGCCCCACGGTCACGAAGGTGCCGGGTCAGGGCGCGGGTGTCGATGCCGCTGATGCCGACGACGTCCTGCTCGACGAGCTCCTCATCGAGCGTGCGGGTGGACCGCCAGCTCGACCGGACCCGCGAAGGCTCGCGCACGACGTAGCCGCTGACCCAGATCCGGGAGGACTCGCCGTCCTCGTCGTTGACACCGGTGTTGCCGATCTGCGGAGCGGTCATCACGACGACCTGCCGATGGTAGGACGGGTCGGTGAGCGTCTCTTGGTAACCGGTCATGCCGGTGTTGAAGACGGCCTCGCCAAAGGTCTCACCGACCGCGCCGTAAGCGTCCCCGCGGAAGGTGCGGCCGTCCTCCAGGACAAGCAGGGCGGGCTGGACTGCGGTCATGGTGCCTCCACGGTCGAGGGCGGGAGCATCGCGGTGAGGGTGTCCCGCAGGCGGGCGTGGGCGGCGTGCTCGGTGGCCCGGAAGGCGGTGGCGAGGGTCCGGGCGCCCAGGTGCCAGGTGAGCACGAGCATCCCGTCGCTGACGATCTTCCCGGCGAGGGACTGCTCGATGCTCACGGACTCCAACGAGGGCAGCGGGATGAACAGCTCGGGCAGGCCCTCGCGCACGAGGTGCACGCCGTCCTGCGCCACGACCAGGTCGGCCGTTGCGCGGTCCGACAGCCGGTGTACGGCGATCCGGTCGAGCCAGTCGGCTGCGCTGGTCGTCCCGACGAACAGGCCGGGGACGGGGGCGGCAAGGGCCAGGGCCCCCCCGACGGCGACCGGAGGCTCGGGCAGGTCCTGCTGACGGTTTTGACGGGTACGCCAGCCCTTGAGCATCAGCGCGTAGACGATCACCGCGAACAGCACGGTGCCGCCGGTGAGCAGGACCCGGGAGCTCACGCGGGCTTCCCCAGGAGGGCCGTCGGGGTTCCGCGCAGGAAGGTGGCGCGCACCTTCGCGGCGAACGCGTGCTCGGCGAAAGGGGTGTTGCGGCTTCGCGAGACCATGGAGGCGCGGTCAACGACCCAGTCAGCGCCCGGGTCGACCAGCGTGACGTTGGCCGGCTCACCCACCACGAGGGGCCGGCCGTGGCCCTCGAGGCGCCCGATGCGGGCAGGGGTCTCGCTCATCCTGGTGGCCACCTGGCGCCAGGTGAGTCGGCCGGTCTCGACCATCGTCTGGGCGACGACCGACAGAGCGGTCTCGAGGCCGGTCATGCCCATGGCGGCCGCCCCCCACTCGGTTTCCTTATCCTCCAGGGCATGAGGGGCGTGGTCGGTCGCGACGCAGTCGATCGTGCCGTCCTCGAGACCGGCCCGCAGGGCGTCGACGTCGACCTGCGTGCGCAGCGGCGGGTTGACCTTGTAGGTCGCGTCGTAGGTGTGCGCGCAGTCGTCGGTCAGCAGCAGGTGGTGGGGGGTGACCTCGGCGGTGACGTCCCAGCCCTTGCCCTTGGCCCACCGGATCAGCTCGACACTGCCGGCGGTCGAGACGTGGCAGACGTGCAGGCGTCCACCGACATGGGCGGCCAGCAGGCAGTCGCGGGCGATGATTGCCTCCTCAGCGACGGCGGGCCAGCCGGCCAAACCGAGCAGCGAGGAGTTGACGCCCTCGTTCATCTGGGCGCCATCGGTGAGCCGCGGTTCCTGGGCGTGCTGGGCGATGACGCCGTCGAAGGCCTTGACGTACTCGATGGCCCGCCGCATGAGGGATGCGTCGCTGACGCACTTGCCGTCGTCGGAGAAGACTCGGACGCGGGCGGCGGAGTCGGCCATCGTGCCGAGCTCGGCCATCTGCTCGCCCTTGAGGCCGACCGTGACGGCCCCGACCGGGATGACGTCGCAGTGCCCGGCGGCCTGCCCGAGCCGCCAGACCTGCTCCACCACACCGGCGGTGTCGGCCACCGGATCGGTGTTGGCCATCGCGTGTACGGCGGTGAAGCCCCCGACGGCCGCGGCCCGGGTCCCGGTCTCGACCGTCTCGGCGTCCTCGCGGCCCGGCTCACGCAGGTGGGCGTGCAGGTCGACCAGCCCCGGCAGCAACACGCAGCCGGACCCGTCGAGGACCTCGTCCCCGGAAAGGCCCTGGCCGATCCCGGCAATGACGCCACCTGAGAGCAGGACGTCCACGGGCGAGCCCTCGCCGTACAGCAGGACGTCCTTGAGGACCCAGCTGGTCATTCGACACTCCCGATCGCCGGCTCGGAACCGCCGAGCAGCAGGTAGAGGACAGCCATCCGGACGCTGACCCCGTTGGCCACCTGCTCCTGGATGGTGGAGCGCAGGCCGTCGGCGACCTCCGAGGCGATCTCCATGCCGCGGACCATCGGGCCGGGGTGCATGACGATCGCGTGGTCCTGCAGCTGCGCGGCACGGTCGACGTCGAGGCCGTAGCGGCGCGAGTACTCGCGGACGCTGGGGAAGTAGGCGGCGCCCATCCGCTCGCGCTGGACCCTCAGCATCATGACCACGTCGCTCTTGGGCAGCACCGCGTCGAGGTCGTAGGAGACCTCTGCGGGCCAGGCGTCCACCCCGGTCGGCAGCAGCGTCGGTGGTGCGACCAGGGTGACGTCGGCGCCCAGGGTGCGCAGCAGAAGGACGTTGGAGCGCGCCACCCGGCTGTGCAGGATGTCACCGACGATGGTGACCTTGAGGCCCTCGAGCCGACCGAGCCGACGGCGCATCGTGAACGCGTCGAGCAGGGCCTGGGTGGGGTGCTCGTGGGTGCCGTCACCGGCGTTGACGACCGACCCGCGGATGATCCTGGCCAAGTTGACCGGCGCGCCCGACCAGCTGTGCCGGATCACGACCGCGTCGGTGCCCATGGCCTCCAGGGTGAGCGCGGTGTCCTTGAGGGTCTCGCCCTTGGACACGCTGGAGCCCTTGGCGGCGAAGTTGATGACGTCCGCCGACAGTCGCTTGGCGGCCAGCTCGAAGGACGTCTTCGTCCGGGTCGAGTCCTCGAAGAACAGGTTGACGACGGTGCGGCCACGCAGCGTCGGGAGCTTCTTGACGGTGCGCTCGCTGACCTGGGCCAGCTCCTCGGCGGTGTCGAGGATCAGCAGCGCGTCGTCGAGGCTGAGGTCGGCGGCCGACAGCAGGTGGCGCTTCACGCGGACATCCGTGCGGGTCCGAGCAACACCGCGTCGGTGCCGTCGTGCTCGGTGAGCTGCACGTGGATCGTCTCCCGCAGCGAGGTGGGGATGTTCTTGCCGACGTAGTCGGCGCGGATCGGCAGCTCGCGGTGGCCCCGGTCGACCAGGACGGCCAGCTGGACCGCCCGTGGGCGGCCGAGGTCGGCGAGGGCGTCGAGGGCTGCGCGGACGGTCCGGCCGCTGAACAGCACGTCATCGACCAGCACGACCAGCCTGCCGTCGACACCGCCGCTGGGGACATCGGTCGCCTCGAGGGCCCGCGGGCTCTTGAGGCGCAGGTCGTCGCGGTACAGCGTCACGTCGAGGGACCCGGTCGGCACGGTCAGCCCCTCGAAGGCCACGATCCGGGCGGCCAGCCGTCGGGCCAGCGTCGTGCCGCGGGTGGGGATGCCGAGCAGGACCAGATCGGCACCGCCGCCGGTCTTCTCGAGCAGCTCGTGGGCCATCCGGTCCACCACGCGGCTCAGGCCAGGACCGTCCAGGACCGGGCGGGCGACACTCGGGTCACCGTGTATCGGTCGTTCTTCGTTCATCGGGCTTTCAGATGCAGCCGTCACCGACTGAACCTCCTTCCCCGCCTCACGGGACGGGCTCGGTGGAGATGTCGGTCGACGGTAGCAGCCGAAAAACCCGATCCGCGTGTCGCTTGACCCCCTGCGCTCCGCGCAGATATCGTCACTCCCAGTAACTGAAATGGCGAGGCGATGACCCCGGGGGCAGTACGGTCACCCCGCCCTTCACCCGAAGGGCGAACCCCCCGGTCGAGCCAGAGGTGAGACCGACGCCGCATCCGGGACCACCCAGCCCCGGTGTCGTCGATCGGAAGGCCTCCTATGAGTGACTACGCGAAGGCTCTCGGCGCGCGGCTGCGTGCGATCCGCACGCAGCAGGGGCTGTCCCTGCACGGTGTCGAAGAGAAAAGTCACGGCCGCTGGAAGGCGGTGGTGGTCGGTTCCTACGAGCGTGGCGACCGTGCGGTGACCGTCCAGCGGCTATCCGAGCTGGCCGACTTCTACAGCGTGCCCGTCGCCGAGCTGCTCCCCGAGGGCCACGCCCTCGCCGCCGTCTCCGAGCCGACGCCACGCTTGGTCATCGACCTCGAGCAGCTCTCGACCGTGCCCGCGCAGCAGTCCGCCCCACTGGCCCGGTACGCCGCGACGATCCAGAGCCAGCGCGGGGACTACAACGGTCGGATCCTGTCGATCCGCCAGGAGGACCTGCGGTCGCTTGCCGTGATCTACGACGCCTCCCCCAGCTCGCTCACCGAGCAGCTGATCGGCTGGGGCGTCCTCAACGCCGAGGCCCGCCGCGCCCTCGAGGTCTAGCCGCCGAACCACCCCCCCTTTGGCGCAAATCCACACGGTCAGGGCCGGGGGGATTTGCGCCCAAGGGGGGGCGAGGGGTGCGCGCCCGTCAAGCACCCAGGACGGGCTTGAGCTGGAGAAGGCGACCGAGCAGACCGTTGACGAAGGCCGGGCTCTCGTCGGTCGACAACGAGGCGACCAGCTCGACGGCCTCGCTCACCGCGACGGCATCGGGGACGTCGTCGGCCCACAGAAGCTCGAACACCCCGATCCGCAGGACGGCCAGGTCGACCGCCGGGAACCGGTCGATCGTCCACTCCTGGGCATAGGTCTCGAGGAGCTCGTCGATCCGGGCCCGGTGGGTCGCCACGCCCTCGACGAGGGTGACGGCGTATTCCGGGACGGGCGGGTCGGACTGTGCCAGCCGGACCTTGAGCGTCTCGACCGGGTCGGCCCGACGCTGGTCTGCCTCGTACAGGACGTCCACGGCGCGCTTGCGGGCCTTGCTCCGCGCACCCATCAGCTAGTTCTTGTCGTTGATCCGACCGAGGTAGCGACCGTCGCGGGTGTCCACCTTGATCTTCTCGCCCGTGGTGAGGAACAGGGGGACCTGGATCTCGGCACCGGTCTCGAGGGTTGCCGGCTTGGTGCCACCGGTCGACCGGTCACCCTGCAGGCCCGGGTCGGTGTGCTGTACGAGCAGCTCGACGGAGGCAGGCAGCTCGATGTAGAGCGCCGCGCCCTCGTGGATCGCGACGACCGCGTCGGTGTTCTCCAGCATGTAGTCGGCGTTGCCGCCGACGGTCAGCGCCGGGACGTAGAGCTGGTCGAAGGTGTCCTTGTCCATGAAGACGAAGTCGGTCCCCTCCTTGTAGAGGAAGGTCATGTCCCGCTTGTCCACCTGGGCGATGTCCACCTTGAGGCCGGCGTTGAAGGTCTTGTCGACGACCTTGCCCGTGACGACGTTCTTCAGGGTGGTCCGCACGAAAGCGCCGCCCTTGCCCGGCTTGACGTGCTGGAACTCGACGACACCCCAGAGCCCGTTGTCGAGCTGGAGCACCATGCCGTTCTTGAGGTCGTTCGTGGATGCCATGGGACCGGAGTCTAGTGGGGTCCGGTCTGACCCCCACGGACAGCACGGCCGCCACCTCGGGTACGTCGCGACGCCCCGGCGCTACCGCGATGACCAGGCTGTCGGGAGCCCTCGGAGCCCCGTCGTTGACGGCGTAGGGGATCGACGTCGCGAGCCGTGGTTTCAGATCAGGCCGGGCGTCATCCAGCCACCGAGGCGGTCGGCCAGCGGCTCGAGCCCGAGCTGGCCGTGCACGAGCTCCCGGAGCATCTCGACGACCTCGTCCTCCACCGCCAGCAGGGGCGCGCCGTTGGCTGCGCAGAACAACCTCGTCGCGACCCACGCCGCCCGCAGGTTGTTGTTCACCAGCGGCTGCGTCATGGCCAGGGAGGTGAGCAGCGCGGCGGCCTTCAGACCCAGCGACGAGTAGACGTCGACACCGTCGAGCTGCGCCCGCGGGCGCACCAGAGCGCTCACGAGAAGCCCCCCGTCACGGACTACCGCGACCGGCCCCCCTACCCAGTCGAGCACGTGCATCAGGTCCTCCACCTCGAGGTAGCGGGTCACGCGCTGCCCAGTCGACGAAGGAGTGCAGAGTCCTCCTCGAGGATGGCCTCCAGTAGCCGGACCCGCTCGCGGCGCCAGCCTGAGGTGTACTCCAGGACAGCGGTACGGGCCACGTCCTCCGGGCTGCGGCCCTCCCGGTCGGCGGTCCGCTGCAACGCCTGCACCTCCTCCTCGGAGAGCCGGAGCGCGATCATCACGCCGACGTCCCCAACAGGTGCCGCAGAGCGGCGCGGTAGCCGTCGACACCCATTCCGGTGATCGTCGCCGTGGCGATGGCGCTGATGACGCTCGTGTGCCGGAAGTCCTCACGCGCGGCGGTCTGCGAGAGGTGGACCTCGATCAGCACCGGCGCGAGCGTCGCCGCATCCCGCAGCGCGTAGGAGTAGTGGCCCCAGGCTCCGGGGTTGAGGACGACCGGCGTTCCCGTGTCGGCCGACTCATGCAGCCAGCCGATCATCGTCGCCTCGTCGTCCGTCTGCCGGACGTCAACGTCGGGGGCGACGGCGTGGCACAGCTGCACCAGCTCGGCGTAGGTGGTGACCCCGTAGACGTCGGTCTGCCGGGTACCCAGCCGGCCGAGGTTGGGGCCGTTGAGGACGAGGATCTTCACGGGGCGCCGGCCTTCACAAAGTCGGCTTCGACAGGAGAGGCTTTCACAGGTCGGCTTTCACAGGTCGGCTTTCATAGGTCGATGGTCCCAGACTTGTCGCGTCGGACCTCTTCCCACGCCGCAACCAGGTGGGTCGGGTCCGGGTCGTCGAGGATCCGCGGCCTCCCGAGGGCGTCGAGCACGACGAACCGCAGCCGGTCACCGCGGGACTTCTTGTCGATCCGCATGGCGGCGAGCAGCCGGTTCCAGTCCCCGTCGTACGACGTGGGCAGTCCGACGCTGTCCAGGACCGTGCGGTGCCGCTGCGCGGTCGCGTCGTCGAGGCGACCGGCAAGGCGGGCGAGTTCGGCGACGAAGACCAGCCCGACGCTGACCGCCGCCCCGTGCCGCCAGCGGTACTCCTCGACCTTCTCTATCGCGTGGGCCAGGGTGTGCCCGTAGTTGAGGGCTTCTCGGCCGCCCTGCTCGGTCAAGTCGTCGGCGACCACGGCGGCCTTGACGGCGATGGCCCGCTCGATGAGCTCCCGCGTGTGCCGCCCTGCCGGGGTGGTCGCGTCCACGGGGTCCTGCTCGACGAGGTCCAGGATCGTCGGGTCGTGGGTGAAACCCACCTTGAGCACCTCCGCCAGGCCGCTCACGTAGTCATGCCTGGGCAGGGTCTCCAGGGCGGTCAGATCGCACAGGACGCCGATCGGCTCGTGGAAGGCGCCCACCAGGTTCTTGCCGGCGCTGACGTTGATGGCGGTCTTGCCGCCCACGGCGGCGTCGACCATGCCGAGCAGGGTCGTCGGGACGTGCACGACGTCCACGCCGCGCAGCCAGGTCGCGGCGACGAAGCCGGCCAGGTCCGTGGTGGCGCCTCCCCCGACGGCGACGACGGCGTCGGAACGGGTGAAGCCGGCCTTGCCCAGCACGTCCCACAGGTAGGCCGCGACCTTGAGGTCCTTGCTCTGCTCCCCGTCGGGAACCTCGACGCTGTGCGCCTCGAAGCCGTTGCCCCGTAGGTCCTCGGCGATCGCCTCACCGGTGGTGCGCAGGGCCTCGGGGTGGATCACGGCGACCCGATGGGCCTTGGCGACCAGTCCTGGCAGCTCGCCCAGGAGCCCGTGGCCCACGACCACGTCGTACGGCGAGGAGGTGGCAACTCTGATCCGGGTGGGCACCTGGGAACATTAGCCAGCGACCAGCGAGGTCCGCCTCCACCCCTCCCGCACGACGAGGAACCTCCCCGGGGCGAAGGGATGCTGGTTGGCATCCCTCCTCCCCGGAGAGGTCCTCGCGACGCCACGAGCTCGACGGTCAGGTCACCCGTTGACACGGGTGTGAGGGCGGCTACGGCGTGACGGTCAGGGCGTCGACGCCGATCGCGTTGCCTCTGCTGGCGCTGCTGTGAACGCCGAGCCCGACGACCTTGACGGTGTGCAGGCCACGGACCAGGCCCGTCACGGCCGCGACCCTGACGCCACAGCCGCTGAAGGAGCGGTAGGTGCTGACGCGGGCCTTGCGGACGTTGTCCACGAGGACGTCCACGTAGCCGTTGGCCGGGCCGAGGCACGCCGTGAGGGCGACGCCGGTGCCGCGGAAGGCCAGGGCAGCGGAGGGGTGGAACGCCGTCGTCGGGGTGGCTCCGTGGTAGCGACCACCGACCGCGTTGGAGGACGAGAACACCGTCCAGCCAGTGCTGTAGGTCAGCGCCGGGCTGGCGTCGTCCACGAGCGGGTTGACGGTCAGGAACGGACCCGAGGCGATCGCGGCGTTGCCGGCCAGGTCCTTCACCGAGCTGGTGACGACGACGGTGTAGGTCGCCCCGGGAGCCAGGGGCTTGGTCGGGGTGAGCGTCGCAGTGCTAGTGCCCGTGACGGTCAGGGTCGCGGGGGCCGCGGGGCTCAGGGTGACCGAGCTCGAGGACAGGCCGGTGACCGGCTCGGAGAAGGCCAGCTTCAGCGGCTGGTTCACCGCGACCCTGCTGCTCGGGGTGACCGCCAGGAGACGGGGCGGCGTGGAGTCACGGGTGAAGGCCTGGCTCAGCGACCACGGCAGCTTGTGGGCCGAGGGGTCGAACGGCTGCACGCGCCAGACGAAGCTGCCGTCGCCGTAGCGCTTCGTCGCCGACATGTACGACGCCTGGTCGACGATGGCGTCATCGACAACCACGTCGAACGACGGGTGGTCGGCGGTCGCGACCTGCAGGTGGTAGGCGTAGGCATCCAGTGACGCTGCCTGACCGGTGTTCGCCGCGAGGGCCGCGGCGTAGGACTGCCAGGTCAGGGTGAACTCGCCCGTCGCACCGGGCTTCGTGCCCAGGACCGGACGCGGGGTCGCCTTGCGGAACGACGATGGCGTGGCGGTCTTGTCGCCACAGCCGTTCGCGTCACATGCCTGGACGGCGTAGAAGTAGCTGCCGGAGGCGCTGCTGTCGGCCCAGGCGTCGGTCGGGGTCCAGGACAGGCCGGCGGTGTCGACGATCCGCTGGATGTTGGTGAAGGCGTCGTCGAGGGCGACCGTGACGCGGTAGCGGGCGGCGCCCGCAGCGGCCGTCCAACGCAGCGTCGGGAAATCTACGCAGGTGGCGTGCTCGGCAGGTGCGGTCGGGACGGTGTCGAGAGTGCACAGGTTGTCGGGGTCGCTTGCCACCGAGGCGGTGGCGACCAGGAAGGTCGGGTCGTAGGTGCCGACGGGTGCGACGCCGGTAGAGGTGAAGTCGACGACGGGGCTCCAGCTACCGGCGGCCACCGGGTGCGTCGGCGCGCAGCCACCGCCGGTGTCGCCCGGGCAGTTGGCCGGGACGTTCGCGTCCGGGGCGCCCGACGGTGGGAGGTCGGAGATCCCGGCCGCAGTGGCCGGGGTGGTCGCGCCATCGATGGCGGCGTCGACGAAGCGGTCAAGCGCGCGCACCCGCCAGTGCAGCGGTGCGCCGGACCCGAGCAGGGTGGAGGTGCAGGGACCGGCGTTGTCCTCTCCGTGCTGGGTCTGCTCGGTAAAGAAGGTGACCCGGCTGCGGACGGTGTAGCAGGTGTCGACCGGCCCGACCGGCTGGCCCTGACCACCGTCGGCGAACTCCTTGCCGCTCACCTGCACCTCGTAGGCGGACGCGTTCGCGACCGGCGTCCAGGAGAACTCGGGGCGACCGCCGACGGCACCCGACGGGGTGACCGTTGCCGGCGCCGTGCGCCAGCCACGGGTGAACTCCGCATCCGCCTGGGGCAGGCCGCTCTCCGACGTCCAGTGCCCGACAGTCGAGCCCTGGAGCGCCGCGACCCGCCAGACGTAGGAAGCGTAGGGGAGCGCGACGGGGAGGCTGAACTCAGAGGTGACCACGTCCTGGGTGAGCACCGGGTCGTCCGACCAGGTCGCGTCCCGGCCGACCTGCACGCGGTAGCCGGTGGCGCCGGCGACGGGCGCCCAGTTCAGCCGGACGGTCTGAAGTGCGGTGTGCGGATAGGCCGCGGCGCTGTCGTCCGGGCTCAGGCTGAGGGGCGCGGCGAGCGGCGCGGCGACCGGCTCGGTGGCGGCCAGGCTGGGCAGGGCCGTGAGCGGCAGCAGGACTGTGGTGAGGGTCGCGAGGGTGGCGAAGGCGGTGCACCGGCGGGCTGAGCGGGTCACTCGTGCTCCTGAAGGGTCCGTACCCGACACCTGTCGCGTCGGGTCCGGGGCGCGCACGCGTTCGTGACGCCCCCCGTTATGCCCATGTGTCGGCAGGGACCCCTGGGGTCCTTGAGGCCTGGGATGGATGCATAGCCCTCAGGACAGGTCGTGGAGCTGGCCGACAACCTCGTCGGTGACTTGCTCGGGGGTTTTGCCGTCGGTGCCGACCTCGAGGTCGGCCACTTGGCGGTAGAGCGGGAGGCGGGCATCCATCAACGCGTGCAGCGACGCCCGGGGGTTGAGCGCGAGCACCGGCCGGTCCCGGTTGAGCCCCACCCTCCGGGCAGCGTCGGACAGGCCGACGTTGAGGAAGACGACCCGTACCCGCGCAAGGAGCCGCCTCGAGTCGGCGCTGAGGACCGCTCCCCCACCCAGGCTGAGGACGCCCTCGTGCTGGGCGATCGCCGCCGCCACCGCCGTGCGCTCCAGAGCGCGGAAGGCGTCCTCCCCCTCGTCGAAGAAGATCTCCGCAATGCTCTTGCCGGCGACCGCGACGATGTCGTCGTCGGTGTCGCGGAACGGCTGACCCAGGCGCAGCGCGAGCAGCCTGCCGACCGTGGTCTTCCCGGCTCCGGGAGGACCCACGAGCACGACCGTCATCGGATCGTGAGGCCCTTGAGGTAGCCGTCGCAGTTGCGCCGCGTCTCCTCGACGGAGTCCCCGCCGAACTTCTCCAGTGCCGCGTCCGCGATCACCAGCGCGACCATCGCCTCCGCGACGACCCCCGCGGCAGGTACGGCGCAGACGTCGCTGCGCTGGTGGTGCGCCTCGGCCTGTTCGCCGGTGGCCGTGTCGATGGTCCGCAGGGCGCGCGGGATCGTGCTGATCGGCTTCATGGCCGCCCGCACCCGCAGCACCTCCCCGCTGGTCATGCCACCTTCGGTGCCGCCGAGGTTGCCGCTGGTGCGGGTCAGCCCCTGCTCCCCGCGGACGATCTCGTCCATGACCTGGCTGCCCCGCTTGCGCGCCGCGGCGAACCCGTCACCGACCTCGACGCCCTTGATGGCCTGGATGCCCATGAGCGCAGCCGCGAGTTTCGCGTCGATCCGCCGGTCCCAGTGCACGTGGCTGCCCAGGCCCGGGGGGAGGCCGTAGACGAGCACCTCGACAATGCCCCCGAGGGTGTCGCCCTCCTTGTGTGCGGCGTCGACCTCGGCGACCAGGCGCGCCTCGGCGTCCGCGTCGAAGACCCGGACGGGGCTGGCATCGATGCGGTCGAGGTCGGCCGGCGTCGGCAGGGCCGCGCCTGCGGAGACCTCGGCGCCGCCGATGCTGACGACGTGGCTCAGGACCTCGACCCCGTAGGCCTGCCGGAGGAACTGCCGGGCCACCGTGCCGAGCGCGACCCGGGCCGCGGTCTCCCGCGCGCTGGCGCGCTCGAGGACGGGGCGGGCGTCGTCGAAGCCGTACTTCTGCATCCCGACCAGGTCGGCGTGACCAGGTCGCGGCCGGGTCAGGGGGGCGTTGCGGGCGCGGGCGTCCAGCAGCTCCTGCGCGACCGGGTCGGGGGCCATGACGGTCTCCCACTTGGGCCACTCGGTGTTGCCGATGGTCAGCGCGATGGGGCCACCCTGCGTCACCCCGTGACGCACACCGCCCTGGAAGCTGACGGCATCCTTCTCGAAGGCCATCCGGGCGCCCCTGCCGTAGCCGAGGCGGCGCCGGGCCAGGTCGTGGGCAAGGTCGTCAGAGGTCACGGAAACGCCGGCAGGGAGCCCCTCGAGCACCGCCACGAGGGCGGGGCCGTGGGACTCCCCGGCGGTGAGCCAACGAAGCATGGTCACAGTCTCCCATGCGGGGCCGTCACATCACGTACAGCGTCTGCCCGATGGCCACGTCGAACGGGTCGCTGTCGCCGACCTGCACGACCGCCACCCACACGCCCTTGTCGTTCTGCTGCAGCGACAGGAGCTTCAGCTCCTGCGTGCGACCGAAGACGCTGCCGACCTTGGCCAGCTGGGTCTTGCTTCCCACGGCGAAGGACGCGGTGGTGTCGACGCCCGTCCCGTAGACCCGGGTCAGCTTCAGCGCGTACGTCGAGGCGACCGGCTTGGGCGGCGTGGTGGGCGTCGTGGCCGGTGCCTGGGTGGCGGGGGCCGTCGTCGGCGTGGTGCCGACCGGCGTGGTCCCGACCGGCGTGGTCCCGACCGGCGTGGTCCCGACCGGGATCGTCACGATCGGGGTCGTGGCAGCCGGCGCGGCGACGGGAGCGGTCACGGGCAGGATGTACAGCGCCTTGAAGGGGTCTCGGCCCAGCCGGGCAGCCGAGACCGGCGGCAGGCTGGTGGCCGGCTTGAGGGCTACGGCCTGGACGCCGGTCCCCTTCGCGGAGGTCGTCGTGTCCTGCTTGACGATCCCTCTGCGGATGGGAGCCGGTGCCGCCGACGACCCGCCGCCACCGCCGACCAGGAAGTACCCGCCCGCCGCGAGGGCCACCGCGGCGGCAGCCCCGCCGGCCACGAACAGGACCCTCCTGTTGCCCGAACCGGCCTCGTCGGCCGCGTCGTACGCGCTCATGTTGTCGCTCATCGGGGACCTACTTCGCAGTCGTGGGGGACGTGCCCAGCGTGGGGCGACCAAGGGCCAGGAACACCTGGCCGGTGATGACAGCGGTCAGGCTGCTGCCGTTTTCGACGGAGGCCTGCGAGGCTGCCGGCTTGACCGGGTTGGCGCCGGGCGACAGCGTGAACCCGTTGACCTTGAAGGCCCGCGTCAGGTTCTCCACCCGGTCCAGGAACTGCTCGACCTGGAAGTAGCCGCCGACGACGTTCAGGTTCAGCAGGATGGACTGCAGTGAGCCGGCCGTGCCGGCTGCCGCACCGGGGGTGGCACCGGCCCGGACGACACCCTTGGGGACGGCGCCCTTGCTGGCCGTGGACGCCTCGTCGGTGGCCGCGGAGGCAACGGGCTTGGCGACGGCGGGAGCGGCTGCGGCGACGACGGTGGGCTGACCCGGCGCGATCGAGACGAGCTCGACACCGGCGTCGTCAGCGGCCGCCGACAGCGCACGTACCAACGCCGGAAGGGCGGGGTTGTCGGGGATCTTTGCCGCGACCGCGGCAATCTTGGCCTGCTCCTTCGGCACGTCCTTGTTGGCGGCCTTGAGCTGGGCGAGGCTGACCCGGAGGGCCTGGTTGGACGACTCGGTCCCCGCTGCGGTGGACCGCAGGTCAGCCGCCTCGGAGCGCTTCGGTGACACGAGCAGGAACCACCCCCCGGCGAGCACAGCCAGCATGCCCACGAGCGTCAGCGCGATGTACTGCTTGAGCTTGTCCATCTCAGCCTCCCTGCGGCTTCGAGTAACGACCCGAGAACGCAGCGGGCGTGAGGTTGGCGGTGGAGGAGAAGTTCACGGTCTTGCGAGTGCCGATGAGGCCCTCGGTCGAGTTCGCGAAGTAAGGGTTGCTGTAGGTCTTGAGGCCGGCGACGGACTCGAGCCACACGGCCAGGTCGTCGTGGGAGAAGCCGACGCCGGTGACGGTGAAGGCGCCGACACTGTTGGCGGTGGCGCCCACCCCGGCGGCGGTCGGCAAGCCTGCCGGGACCTGGACGTAGCTGATGTTCTTGAGCCAGACGGTCGTCGGCACCGACAGGCTGAGGTCGTTGAGCAGCTGCGAGTACTGGACCTCCTCCCCCATGGCGGTGGTGAGCTGGGCCTGTGCGGCCGTGGCCGCCGCCTGCGTGTCGGTGACGTAGCGGTACTTCGCGTTCTCGGCCTGCAGCGAGACGCCCTGGGTCTTGGCAGCGTCGAGGCTGGTCTGGGCCGACGAGGCGCTGCTGGCCGCCATCATGTAGACGAGGCCGACGACGCCGAGCGTCGCGACGACCGCGCAGCCCAGGCCGACCTTGACCTTGCGGACGGTGGCCCGCTCGGCGATCTCCGGAGGCAGGAGGTTGACGCGGGGCAGGGTGGCGGTCACCCCTGCGACGAGGCGGGACTCCGTGCTGAGGACGGTCACGACGACACTCCCATTGCGAGGCCGACCGGGACGGTGACCATCGGCTCGACGTACGCGAGCTGGTCGTCCGTGAGGCCGGTCTTTCCGAGTTTGAGCATGGACATGGGACGGGCTGCCTGCACGGGCAGGCGGGTGGCGGTGGAGAGCCGCTCGGCGAGCCCGGTGAGGCGGGAGCCGCCACCGGACAGCACGACGCGGCCAATGCGAGAGGCGCCGGGCTGGGCCATGAAGTAGTCCAGGGAGCCCCGCACCTCCTCGATGAAGGCGCTGCCGGTGGCCTCGATGGCGCGCCCGGCGGGGTGCGACTCGGCCTGGCCGGAGATCAGTGCCATCCCGGACTCCTGCTTGACGGACTCGGCCTGGTCCTGCGGGATGCCCAGGCGCTCGGCGACGGCGTCGGTGATGTCGCCGCCCCCCATCAGCAGGATGCGCACGAAGCGCGGTACGCCGCCCTGGTGAACCACGATGTTGGTGATGTTGGCTCCGACGTCGACGAGCGCCTCGGCCTGCAGCGAGTCCAGTCCGGTCTGGTCCATGCTCACCAGGGACCGGAGCACGGCGAACGATGTGAGGTCGACCATCTGTGGCACCAGGCCGGCCTTCTCGACGGCCTCGAGCGCCGTGCCGACCATGTCCCGCGAGGCGGCGACGAGCAGCACGCGCAGCATCCGCCCGCCCGACTCGTTCGTGAACTCCTCCAGCGGGTGGAAGTCCAGGATCGCTTCCTCGACCGGCATCGGGACGAAGTCCTGCACCTGGAAGGCCAGCGCCTTGCGGAGCTCGGCGGTGGGCAGCCACGGCAGGTCGACCTGACGGACGACGACCTTCTGGTTCGCGACCCCGACGACGACCTTCTTGGTGCTGAACTTGGCCTGCGCCCAGAGCTGCCGGACGGCGGCGGCGACAGCGTCGCTGTCGATCACCTCGCCGTCGCGAACGGCGCCGGGGGGCAGGGCCACCTGGCCGAACCTTTCGAGTGTCGCGCCACCCTTGCCGAGCGTCAGCTCAGCGGCACGAACACCTGAGGTACCGATGTCGAGACCCACGACTCTGCTTGCCACTGTTGTCCCCTCGAAGTGCGACCTTGTGGCCGCGAGGACCGATCAGCTCTCCGACCGGTGTCAACAGAAATCTCGGACGCAACCGGGTCTGCCTTGAGTGATTGGCCCCAACCCGCTCCGCCGTACGGCGGAATGGCACTCACCCGACTGTGGCGGACAGGTATGCGTCGATGAGGTCGGTCCCGACGAGGATGCCGACAAGGGCTCCCAGGAGCATGAACGGGCCGAACGGAACCTTGGTCTTGCGGCCGCCCTTGGCGAAGGCGATCACGCCGATCCCCCATAGCCCACCGAGGAAGAACCCACCGAACACGCCCACGACGACCGCGGACCAGGACTGCCATCCGAGGTAGGCCCCCAGCACGCCGGAGAGCTTCACGTCGCCGAACCCCATACCTGCCGGATAGGCGAACCACAGCAGGAAGTAGACGGCGAAGACGGCCAGCGCGGCGAGGCCGGCGCGCAGCAGGTTGTCGTAGCCGTCCCCGAACACCGCCCCCACCGCCAGCAGCACCGCCGCCACGGGGTACGACGGCAGGGTGAGGGCATCCGGAAGACGCTTGACGTCGATGTCGATGAGCACCAGTGCCAGCCCCACGGCGGCAAGGTAGAGGTAGGCCGGGAGCACCGGGTCCGCACCGAAGAACAGCGCCATCAGGACGAACAGCCCGGCGCAGCCGAGCTCGACGACGGGGTAGCGGGCGCTGATCGGCTCCGAGCAGGTCCGGCACTTCCCGCGCAGGAGCAGCCACCCGACAACGGGGACGTTGTCCCGGTTCAGGATCTGGGTGTGGCAGCGCGGGCAGGCGCTCGGCGGCGAGACGACCGACTCGCCCCTCGGGACCCGCCAGATGACGACGTTGAGGAACGAGCCGATGGCCAAGCCGAAAACGGCCGCGAGTACAGCGAGCAGGGCATCCACCGGGGCAGGCTAGTGGGTCAGGATCCGCTGCTCGGCCTGATTCACCCGCGCCGAGCTACCTACCTGGCTCTGCATAGTGGTTCTGGGTCCACTGTCCGGTGCCGATGCCCGTCAAGGCGTCGTCGTAGTGGAACGACCAGCCGCCCTGGTTGCTGATGTCGGAGCACACGAGCGATCCCCAGACGTTGGCCTGGGCGTTGCTCGGGTTGCCGCCGCAGGCGGCATGTGGCGCCCAGATCGCCGCGCCGACGGCACTGTGGTTGCCGATCGCCACGCTGCTGCCGAGAGCGTAGATCTGCAGCGCCTGGGGGTCAGGGACGGCAGGAGAGGCCGGGATGTTGACGTTGGTCATTTTCTCGACCGAGACGCTGCCCGTGACATAGATGATCGTGGGGCTGAGGTCTGTACCCAGGTTGGTGGTGTCGATGTCGAAGGCCATGGAGCTGTAGCAGTGCGTACCGGGCGTGAGGACCCCGCCGTTCTGCGAGGCGACCCACGCGGTCAACGGTCCAGCGCTCTGGCAGGCGGCGACGGCATTGGAGATGAAGGCCGTTGCGCCGGAGGAGGAGATGTCGAGCTTCGGCCCGACTGTCGTCAGGTTCGCACAGGGTGTTCCGCTGCAGCGCGTGCCGCTCGCGTTGGTCAGGTAGTCGTAGAGGGTGACGCCATCGGCAGAGGCGTTGCCGTTGAAGACGATGCTGCCGTTCGAGCCGGCGTCGCCGTTACCGGTGTTGGTCTGCAGGCTGCGGTGGTCGTAGCTGTCGGCTGCGTTGTTGCCCCGGAAGGTGATGGTTGCGTCGGCGAAGGCGGCGAGAGGGAAGCGCGGCTGGTCGATGAGCTTGGCCGTCACGGTCCGGGACACGCCGTTCTGGGTGCTGGTGGAGACGACGTCGTACTCAAGGGCTGCGGGATGCGTGACGTACCAGCTTCCTGTGCTGGTTCCACCCGACAGAGGCGCGGGGCTGGCGCTGTTGGTCGGCAGCCCCGTGGCTCCGCCGTTGATCAAGGCGAACAGCGCCTTCTGCACCCCCACGTCGGCGCGGGGCAGGACCTCGTTGTAGGCCTCGGCGTGGCGGCTGACCTTGTTGCCGGACACGGCCGTGACGAGGACCACCGAGGCCATCGCGCTGACAACGAGGATCACGAGGAAGACGAGCATCAGCGAGCCCTCGTCGTTGCGGTGGGCGCGCAGTCTGCTCGACAGCATGGGCATCATGTGGCATTCCTCAGGAGGGCGGCGGCGGACATCGTGATGGCGGCGCGGTTCTCGGGTTGGGACTGGGTGATCGTGATGACGACCTGTTTGACGGTGGTCGTCGTCGGGGTCGTGAGAGCGACCCCGGCCGCGTCGAGGTAGCTGAAGGGCGTTGCCGAGGTGACGTTGCTGATCCGGGTGAGGTAGCCCGAGTCGCTGCTGGCTGCACTGTTGGCCGGGTAGGCGTTGCAGGCCGACGCCGTGCTGTAGATCAGCGTGCGCTGCTGCAACGTGGTGCCACTGACCCGCCACTCGACCCTGCTGCAGCCGCCACTGCGGTACACGTCCAGCACCAGGTCGTTCCCGCCGACCAGCCGCGCCGGGTCCGCGACCCGCACGTCGCGGGTGAAGCGCTGGAGCTGCGTGTCGAGCAACGACGTACTGGTGGACCGGGTGCTGTCCTGCCGGGTGGTCTTGAGGGCCGTGGCGATGCCGGCCGCCGTGATGGACCCGACGATGCCCAGCAGCAAGATGACCATGAGCAGTTCGACGAGGGTGAAACCCTCGTCCTGCTGGTCGCCGAGACCGTTCTCATGGTCAGTCATCAGCAGAATCCCCCGTTTCCGTTGGTGGACAGCACCGGAACGGCCTGGCTCCCCGTCGCCTGGACGTTGTCCGTCGAGGTGCGCTTCACGGTCACGTTGAACGTGCTGCTCGTACTGGTGAACTTGACCGAGGTGGGGACGACCAGCTTGAACGTGACGACGCCGGAGACCAACACCGCCGGGACCTTATAGGTCACCGACGAGCCGTTGTCCGAGGTCCATGTGACCGTGGCGGTATCAGCGACGGTGACGTTCGTCGCCGTGACAACCAAGGTCTGCGCGGCGAAAGGGGCCGAGGTGCTGTTCTTCACGCAGACCCTGCCGTACGGCAGGAGGGCGGACTTGTACTCCTCGACGTAGATGCTGGTGATGATCACGTTGGGCGCCGCGTAGGCGGTCAACGTGATCGCGGCTGTTCCCGTGATGCTTCCCGAGACCGCGTTGCCGGTGAACGTGAACAGCTCGTTGTTGGTGGCGGCGAAGGTGCCACTGGAGCTTCCTGCCGCGAGGGTGGCTGACCAGGTGAGGCCATTGGAGGTGGTGAGGGGCACCGTGCCAGTGCCCGAAGCCAGCGGGTAGGTGGCGCTGACGCTGGTCGCCACGACCGTCGTGGTCGCCGTGAGCGTGACCGCTGACCCGAGGTAGCCGGCCGAGGTGAGGGTCACCGACGACGGGGTCGCTCCACCGGTGACAGTGAACGGCGTGGGCGGGGCGCTGAAGTTCGCGAAGCTGGCGGCGTTCGCTTGGCCGGCACCGGAGCTGGCCAGGAAGGAGAACTTCGTGTTTGGGTTGGGGCTGAACTTTCCACCTGAGGACCCAGCGGGCACCACCGCAGACCAGGTGAGGCCGCCGTCCGAGGAGGTCAACGTAATCGGGACGGGGACACCGCTGAAACTGTTGTAGGTGGCGATGACGCTCGAGGCCGGGATGTTGGTCGTCGCTGTCAATGTCATGGCGGTGGACAGTGAGTAGTCCGCCGCGAGTTGCTGCGAGCTCGGCGAAGGCGACCCCGCGGTTAAGGTCAGCGTCGCAGTTGCGTGCGGCACCGGCGGGACTTCCACTGCCGTCGGCGTCCGGACCGAGTCGAACACGAGCGTGCGGACCTTGCCGAGCAGGGTCCACTGGACCGTGATGACGGCGTGCTGGACATCCTTGCCGCCATCACTGTCGGTCTCCGTTCCCGTCGCCGCCGTGCCGTCGGCCGGGTCGTCTCGCCAGTAGACGCAGTCAGTGACGGTGTAGCCCCGACCGCTGACGGTCACGATGCGCTGGAGGGCCGGAGCGACCCGGGGGCTGGGGGCAACGGAGCCGAGCGAGACCACGGTTTCGGAGCCGGTGCAGGTAGCTGATACTGACGCTCCACCTAGGGTGGTGTCGCTGTCGTACAGACCCAGGGTGGGCCAGGCGGCGCCCTTGAGCAGCTCGACTTCCTGGTTGCCGACCTGCGTCCCCCGAGAACGAAGCTCAGCGGCCCGGGTCGAGGAGGCTCCGGCGATCGTCACCCCGACGAAGCTGGTCAGCACCAACGTCACGAGGAACAGCGCCACGACCATCTCGATCAGGGTCAGGCCCTCGTCACCGGCGGCTGCCCGGCGGGTGTTCAGGAACGACATCGTGCTCGGCCTGCTCTCGTTCGAGGTCACATTGATGGATCGGCCCGTGTGCACGTCGTCTTGAGTGGCTGGAGAACATCTACAGCGCCGGACGACCGAAAGACCGACTGATGGACTCTCAACCGGTGAGGGAGTCGCCTGCCGCACCTGTCGTCGACACGGGACACGCGCCCGCACCGCGCGACTGCATGCCGCCGCTGCGGCTGTCCCAGTACCACGTGTTCGGTGACGAGAAATGCTTGGCGGTCAGGCAGTAGCCGTTGACGGTGTCGTAGCGCACAACGGTCAGGGTCACGCCATTGCTGACGTTGAGCTGGGGCTCGGCGGCCTGGATCTGCGCGATGGTGCCGTAGACGCTCAGGTCGCTCAGGTAGATCTCCTCGAAGCCGGCCAGGTTGCGCAGGTCGCTCTTGGCCGCGGCGTCATAGCCCTTCTGGCGCTGGTTGAGGAAGACCGGGATGGCGATCGCGGCAAGGATGCCGATGATGATGATGACGACGAGCAGCTCGATGAGCGTGAAGCCGTCGTCCTTGTCGTGGGGTCGCATGCTGGGCTCCAGGAGGGATGAGCGAGATGATGACCACCTCATCGACCTGCGCGGAACTAGACTGAAGGCACGGACGGGTCACATGCTGGTGCAGGTGCGGGTGGCGCGCTGCAGAGTCTTGCCGCAACTCGTTCGACCAGCGACGCAACAGCCGGGAGGCCCGCGGCGGTTGCCGCGGGCCTCCCGGGTAAAGCGAGCTTGCTAGGTCGTGCTCACGTCATTAGACGCAGGCCGTGCCCTTCGCGAGCAGGCCGCCGACCGCACTGTCGTAGTACCAGCTGGTGCCGGACTTCGACACGGACTTCAGGCAGTAGCTGTCAGCGTTGGCGGTGCCCCGGACCGAGAGGACGGTCGTGGTGGCGTTCGGGGACGGCTTGAAGTCGCTGATGCCCGAGGCACCGAGCGTCGAGGTGTAGACAGTGTTGTCCGTGAGGTAGGTCTCCTCCAGCGTCGCCAGGTTGCGCAGGTCGCTCTTGGCCTGGGCGTCGTAGCCCTTCTGGCGCTGGTTGAGGAACACCGGGATGGCGATCGCGGCGAGGATGCCGATGATGATGATGACGACGAGGAGCTCGATGAGGGTGAAGCCCTCGTTGTTCTCCTGCGCCTTACGAATGCGAGCGAGCATGGGGGTGTCCTCCAGGACTTTGGGTGGTGAGCCGCGCGGTGGTCGAAAAGGCCCTCACGCGGCCCCTCCGAGGAGGGTGCCGGCCGAGGCGGCTGGGCTGGCTACGGGAGCTCCCTGGCTTTGCGACCCCGCCTCACGACGGGTGTGCCCTTACTGGCCGTGCGGCTCGAATGTTGATGACAACTGATACTTCGGAACGACACCGGCGCCGCTTGAGGATCACCTGGGAATTTCTTGGAACGCTTCACCGGCACGCAGAAGGCCCCACCAGCGGGTGGGGCCTCTTGCGGGAAGGGGTGATGCGCTACTTGATCAGGTCGAAGATCTTGAAGATGGGCATGTAGAGGGCCACGATCATCGCCCCGACGATGCCGCCCAGGAAGGCGATCATTAGCGGCTCGATGAGGGCTGTCAACGACTCGGTCGTCGCCTCGACCTCTTGGTCGTAGAACTCCGCGATCTTGTGCAGCATCGTGTCGAGGGCTCCGGTGTCCTCGCCCACCGCCATCATCTGCACGACCATCGGCGGGAACACCGGGTGCTCGGTCAGTGGTCGCGAGAGCGACTCGCCGGTCCGGACGCTCTCCTGGACAGCGCGGGTGGCGCGTTCGAGGACGACGTTGCCGGTCGTCTCCGCGACGATGTCAAGGCTCTGCAGGATCGGGACGCCGGACTGCATCATCGTGCCAAGGTTGCGGGCGAAGCGGGTCAGGGCGATCTTCTGAAAGAGCAGCCCGAAGACGGGCAGCTTCAGCTTCAGCGGGTCCACGAAGTTGCGGACCTGCGGCGTGCGCTTCACCCGCTTCCAGACCTGCAACGCAACGATGATCACAATGATCAGAGGCACGATGCCGACCTTCAGCAGGTCGGACAGCGTCACCAGGATGCGGGTGGGCAGCGGGAGCGTCCCGCCGAGGGTCTTGAACAGCCCGGCGAAGGTCGGGACGATGAACAGCAGCATCCCGATCACCGCGACGATGGCGATGCACAGGACGACGACGGGGTAGGTCATCGCCGCCTTGACCTTGCCCTTGAGCTTGACCTCAGCCTCGTAGTTGGCCGCGATCTGCAGCATTACCGAGTCGAGGAAGCCACCGACCTCACCCGCGCGGCACATGTTGACCATGAGCGGCGGGAAGACGTCGGGGAACTTCGCCATGCCCGCGGAAAGGCTGTTTCCCGTCTCGATCTCGTTGCGTACTTCGCCGAGAACCCGTGCCAGCTCCGGGTTCTCGGTCTGCTCGGTCAGGATGTTGAGGGCTCTGAGCAGCGACAACCCGCTGTTGACCATCGTGGCGAACTGCCGCGAGAAGACGGCGAGGTCCTTCAGCTTGACCTTCTTGGCGCCCCCGAAGCCGGGGATCTTGAGCTCCTTCTTCATGCCGGCGTTGGCCTGGTTGATGCTGATGGGGGCGTAGCCCATCGACTTCAGCTTGGTGGCCACCTGCGATGGGGAGTCCGCCTCCAGTGTCCCGGTCTTCACCGAGCCGCTGCGGTCACGGACCTTGTACTCGTACGTGAGAGCTGCCATGTCAGTTTCCCCTTATGCCCGGCCGCAGAGCCTGTTGAAGTCCTCGACGTGGTGGCACTTCTCGAGCGCCGCGTCATAGGTGATCTTGCCCTTCTTGACGAGCTCAGCGAGGTGCTGGTCCATCGTCGCCATGCCGTGCTTGGCCCCGGCCTGCATCGCCGAGTAGATCTGGTGCGTCTTGCCTTCACGGATCAGGTTGCGGATGGCAGGCGTCGCGACCAGGACCTCGGTCGCGACGACCCGGCCCTTGCCATCGGCGGTGCGGACGAGCTGCTGGCACACCACGCCTTGCAGGGCACCGGCGAGCTGGACCCGCACCTGCTGCTGCTGGTGCGGCGGGAAGACGTCGATGACGCGATCGATGGTCTGCGCGGCATCCTGCGTGTGCAGGGTTGCCATGACCAGGTGACCGGTCTCGGCGGCGGTCAGGGCGACCTCGATCGTCTCGAGGTCCCGCATCTCACCGACCAGGATGATATCGGGGTCCTGACGCAGGACGTGCTTGAGGGCGGCTTTGAAGGACCAGGTGTCCTCGCCCACCTCGCGCTGGTTGACCAGGCAGCTCTTGTGCTGGTGCAGGAACTCGATCGGGTCCTCGACGGTCATGATGTGGTCCTGGCGCTGCCGGTTGGCCAGGTCGACCACGGCGGCGAGCGTTGTGGACTTTCCCGACCCGGTGGGGCCGGTGACCAGGACGAAGCCACGCGGGAGCATCGCGAAGTTGGCAACGGTCGGCGGGACTCCGAGCTCCTCGAGCGGCCTGATTTCGAAGGGGATCAGGCGGAAGGCCGCGCCGAGCGCATCGCGCTGCTTGTAGATGTTGACGCGGAAACGGGCCCGTCCTGGGACGCTGTAGGCGAAGTCGAGCTCGAGGTTCTCCTCGAACTTCTCCCGCTGCTTTTGTGACAGGACGGCGTAGACGAGCTTCGTCATCACCTGGGGCGTAAGGACTGCCCGGCCTTCGACAGGTACCAGGTGGCCATTCTCTCGGAGCGTCGGAGGGGCGCCGACCGTGAGGTGGAGGTCGGAGCACTTGCGGTCCAGCACCTCGATGAGCAGCTCGGTGAGGAAATTGCTGTCGTCGGAGGTGTCCTCGGCGCCGACTCGGACCGCGAGCGGCTCGGGAGCCTGCGCCGACGCAGGCGCCTTCGCCAGGTCCGGACCACCCAACGGCTGCGTCGGTACGGCGGACAGGGTGGGAGTAGCGAGCATGGGAGCGGGAGCGGCGGGCGCCAGTGGAGCGGACATGGTCGGCGGCATCACAGGTGCGGACGTCATCAGTCCGGGGACCATCGGTGCCATCGGTGCCATCGGTGCCATCGGTGCCATCGGTGCCATCGGTGCCATCGGTGCCATCGGTGCCATCGGTGCCATCGGTGCCATCGGTGCCATCGGTGCCATCGGTGCCATCGGTGCCATCGGTGCCGGCATCATCGATGCTGCGAGTGCCGCTGGTGCCGCAGGGGGAGCGAGTAGGGCCAGGTCCTCGACCGGAGCGAGCGGGGCTAGGTCCTTGACCGGAGCGACCGGGACGACGGGTGCCACCGGAGTTGGAAGGGCGCTGAAGGCCATGGTGGGCTGGGCCATGTCCAGCGCGTCGGCAGCGTGCAGCTGCGGCGCCGGGGTCCAGCTCGGGTCCAGCGGCGATGGGGAGCCCGCGACAGACCCGAAGTACCCGTCACTTCCCGACGATCCCTGCTGCGTTTCCACGTGCCCTCCCTCATCCGCCCGAGTTCTCGGGTCACGCCTGCATCGACCTGATGGACGCCTGCCTTGAGCCGATCGGCCCATCCCGGTGCACCTGGACTACACGACGACGCGGAAGATCTCCTCGACCGAGGTGACCCCCGACAAGACCTTGAGCATGCCGTCGTGCCGGAGCGTGATCATGCCCTGTTCGACGGCGTGCCGGCCGATGACCATCGAGGACGCGCGCTCGACCGTCATCCGTTCGATCTCCTCGTCGACGGCCATGACCTCGTGCAGGGCGAGCCGCCCCTTGTAGCCGGTCTTGGAGCAGGCGCTGCACCCGATCGGGCGGTAGATCGTGGGCAGTGGCATACCGTCCTGCCAGGGAAAGCGTCCCGCGATGAGGGCCTCGGGCGTAGGGACGTAGGCCTCCTTGCACTTCGCGCAGAGCTTGCGGGCCAGGCGTTGGGCGAGCACGCAGTCCAGGGCCGAGCCCACGAGGAACGGCTCGATGCCCATCTCGGTGAGCCGGACGATGGCCGAGGGCGCGTCGTTGGTGTGCAGTGTCGACAGCACGAGGTGACCGGTCAGGGATGCCTCGACGGCGATGTGCGCCGTCTCCTTGTCGCGGATCTCCCCGAGCAGCACGATGTCGGGGTCCGACCGCAGGATCGAGCGCAGCGCCGCGGCGAAGGTGAGGCCTGCCTTGACGTTGGTCTGGACCTGGTTGATGCCCGGGAGGCGATACTCCACGGGGTCTTCGACGGTGATGACGTTGACCTCGGGCTTGCTCACGATGTTGAGGGTCGCGTACAGCGTTGTCGACTTGCCCGAACCGGTCGGGCCGGTCACCAGGATCATCCCGTAGGGCTTCACGAAGCTCTTGGAGAAGACCTCGTAGTTGGGGTCGGAGAAGCCGAGGTCGGACAGCTTCAGCATGGCCGTGGAGTTGTCCAGGACCCGCATGACGATCTTCTCGCCCCACACGGTCGGCAGGGTCGCGACGCGCAGGTCGATCTTCTTGCCGTTGGCGTTGACCGACAGGCGACCGTCCTGCGGGATCCGACGTTCGGCGATGTTGATGTCCGCCATGATCTTCAGGCGGGACGTCACGCCTGAGGTGATCGTCTTCGGGGACCGCATGACCTCGTGGAGAACCCCGTCGATGCGGAACCGCACCCGCAGGTCGCGCTCGGCCGGCTCGATGTGGATGTCGGAGGCCCGGTCCTGAATGGCCTGCGTGATGAGCAGGTTGACGAACTTGACGATGGGGGCGTCCTCGACGACCTCCTTGATCTTGCTGAGGTCGTCCTCCTCGTTGGTGACGTCCAGCGCCATCGTGAGGTCGTCCATCTCCGCGTCCCCGCGGTGGTACTTGTTGATGGCCGCCAGGACGTCCGGCTTGGTCGCGACGACCGGCTTGACCTCCATCCCGCTGATGGACCGGATGTCGTCGAGGGCGAAGACATTGGCCGGGTCGGCCATGGCCACCAGTAGCTTGCCGTCGTCGTACCCGATGGGCAGGGCGGTGTGACGCCGGCAGACGGCGTCGGAGATGCGCGAGACGGCGGAACCGTCGACGGCGTAGTCGCTCAGGTCGACGAACTGCATGCCGATCTGGGTGGCCAGTGCGGCGACGAGCTGGGACTCGGTGAGGATGCCGAGGTCGACCAGGACGCGGCCGAGGCTGCGGCCGAGCTTCTGCTGTTCCTCGATGGCGCCCCCGAGCTGCTCGTGCGTGACGAGGCCGCCTTCGAGCAGGATGTCGCCGAGCTGCTTCACGAAGGTGCCGCCACTTCCAGGTTGAGGTGCAGACTTCCGTCCCACGCGGCGAAGGCCGACAGGGCCAGCAACGACAGGGCAACCACAGCGACCACCGTCCGGGCGTTGTGGGCGTTGTGGGCGTTGTGGGTGCAATGGGGCTGGACCGGGCCAACCGCAGCGACCGCAACCCCGCCGGTGAGCGCGGTCGTGGCCAGCAGGGACGGGTAGGACCAGTCAAAGTCGATCGCGCTGTGCACCAGCAAGGTGAGCAGCCCGCATGCTGCCCCGACGGCAGGCCACTGGGCTGTGCGTACAGCCGTGGGCAGCCGTCGGCCAACCGTGACGACCAACGCCGCGAACACCCCCAGCACCGGCAGAGCGAGCAGCAGGCCACCCTCGGCGAGGACCTGCAGGTAGCCGTTGTGCGCGAAAGGGGTCAGGCTGCCGCGATGGTCGGCGGCGACTCGCTGGCTGGCACTGGCGAACCCGTGAAAGCCCGAGCCCGACAGCGGCCAGTGCCGAAAGACATTGCCGGCGGCGCGCCAGTCGTCCAGGCGGTGCTGGCTGTTGACGCTGAGCGTCTCCCCCGCTCCCGCACGGGCCCGCGTCCCGGCGAGCGGGTTGAGCCGCTGGGGGAAGAACGGCGGACCGGACAGGGCGAAGGTCGTCGCGGTGCCCACGCCCGCGAGCAGAGCCAGCCGAAGCGCATCTCGCCACTGCCGGCGCAGCAACACCACCAGCAGCAGGCCCAGCAGGCCGACCGCCAAGGCCAGGGCCGAGCCACGACTCGTCGTGAAGACGACGCCGGCTCCGCACAGGGGTGCCGCGAACCAGCCGAAGGTGCGCAGACCCGGGCGACCCGACAGCACGAAGGTGGCTCCGAGTAAAGCTCCCAGCGCCAGGAAGGCGCCCTCCTGGTTGTGCCAGTAGAAGGTCCCGACGAAAGGTGCTGCGGCATTCTCCCCGCCCCACCAGGCCAGCCAGCCCTTGGCGAAGGTCGAGACGGCCGAGCCGCACAGTGCGGCCAGCACAACCCACTGCCGCGTCGACGTCACGGCCCACGCGGCCACGAGCGCCGCGAGCTGGCCGGCGAAGGTCCACGAGGCAGCCTCGTTGGCGCCGGCCCAGCCGGTGGGGGCGGTGAGGGTCACGGCGTACGCGGCGAGACCGACAGCGGACAGGCCGGCGTAGACGAGGACGGGCAGTCGCCGCCACGGCCGGACCAGCAGGGTCGCGACCGCCAGCAGGACGATCCCGACGCTCAGCAGGTGCGGCTCGCGGGCTCCGGTGCCCCACGTCATCGCCGTACCCCACCAGCCGAGGGTCGCAAGGACGGCGGCGTCCGCGGCGACGGACAGCCGGGAGCGCGACGAGGCGACCGAGGAGGTCGTCGTCGCGGACTCGGAGACTTGGAGCGTGACCACGCTGCTTCTTCGGATCAATGCCCGAGTCCCTTGACCTGTTCGGCCTAGTGAGTTGGCCCTAGACGGGCGTCGGCTCTCCCCGCAGCAGGTCGAGGTAGCTGCCGCCGACCACGTCCCAGGAGTAGCGCGAAGCAGCATGGGCTCGGGCCCTCTCCCGCCAGGCGTCCCGCTCTTGCGGGCTCAGCGAGCCGGCCCAGTCGAGCAGGTCGGACAGCGCCTGCTCGTCGGCGAAGAAGACTCCGGCCTCCCCCACGACCTCGCGGTTCTCCGGGGTGTCGAGGACCAGGCAGAGGTTGCCGGCGCCCATGGCCTCGATCAGCGCCGGGTGGGTGCCTCCGACCTCGGTGGCGTGGACGTAGCAGGCCGCGTTGCACTGCAGACCCACGTAGGCCGACCCGAACAGGGGGCCTGGCAGGTGCGCCCCCACGCCGGCCGCCGCCCGGACCTCCGCTCCCAACGTGTCGTCGTACGTCGCCTCGCCCAGCATGACGAGCTCGAGGCCTCCCCGGCTGGCGGCGTGAGCCCGTGCCATCAGCAGCGGGTTGTTCTCGCGCTCCCAGCGACTGACGTACAGCGCGTAGCCGTCTGCCGTGACGGGGGTCTCGTCGGGGATCCGGACGCTGCCACGCTCGGGCAGGTCCGCGCCGTAGGGGATCATGACCGAGTCCGTGTCGTGCCGGACCCGGTAGTAGGTCTGCACCTCGAAGGCGTCGGTGACCAGCACCGAGGCGAGCCGCACCGACAACCACTCCCCCAGCCGGTACCACGAGCGGCCAGCCACGCCCCACTTGCTGCGACGCCACTCGAGACCGTCGACGTTGAGGACGACGCGACGCCGGGTCAGGCGGAGCAGGAGCAGCACCGGCGCGTTGGCGGCGTTGCACAGGACGACGTCCCGCGGGCCCCGGGTCAGCACCAGGTGGATCGCCGACAGGGCGGTGTGGACGACGGTGTCGAAGTACTTGCTGCGGATCGTCGGCAAGGTGACGAGCGTGACGCCGTTCCAGGGACTCTGTGCGGTCGCGTAGTGGGAGCGGCAGTAGACGGTCGTCGCCACGTCCCGGCCGACCAGGTGCAACGCGAGCCGCTCCGCGAACGTCTCAAACCCGCCGTAGTTGGCCGGGATGCCCCGGGTGCCGAGGATCGCTACGCCATGCCTGGTCCTGTCCCGTGCACCGACCCGCTGCGCCTTGCGCCGTGGGGCCATGCCCGCCACCCTCAGCAGGGGCACCCCGTGGAGCATGGCGAGGCTGGCGACCCTCAGCTCCAGTTCGCCAAAGGCCGGGGCGACGAGGACGTCGACGCCGGTACCCGATAGCAGCGCTGCCAGGCGGGCGCCGGCCTCCGCACTGCCCGGCGGCAGGACGAGCCCGTCCACGCGCAGGGCGAGGACCTGGGCCAGGACGTCCTCGGGTGACAGGTCGTCGGGAAGGCTTGCCACGACCCGGAAGGGAGCACCCGGGGCACGGGTGAGGTCACCGACGAGCCGGCGCGCCTCAAACCCTTCGCCCACGACGGCGTACCGCTCGAGAGCCACGCCGAGGGGGACGAGTGCTCGCCGGGTGCGGCGCAGGACGCCCCGGCTCCCCAGGCCGCTCAACAACAGGCCCAGGACGACGAGACCGACCCAGGCCCGGGACAGGTCGCCACTGAACACGACGTAGTCGGCGAGCAGGAGTAGGACACCAGCGAGGGTGGCGGCGCCGAACGCGGGCTCGAGGTTCGTCGTACCCGGCCGCAGGGCTGCCCGGCGGTAGAGCCCGCTGGAGCGGCCGGCCAGCACCCACACGACGCTCAGCCCGACGCCGGCGACCCGGTAGCTGTCGACGTAGTGGGCCGGGACCGGTCCCGCGCCCTCGAAGCGCAACCGGAACGCCACGTAAGCGACGGCGAGAGCGCTGGCCAGGTCGACCACGACGAGCAGGGGGTCGTAGCGCCGACGTAGGAGGGGCAGGAACGACACGACGGAACCGTACAAGCGCAATGGGGGTCGTTCGGGGAGGTCAGCCGACGGCTCGGTCGAGGGCGTCGCGGACCACAGCGCCGGTCGCCTCCCAGGTGAACGCCGCGGCGCGTGCGCGGCCTTGCGCGCCGAGCTGCTGCGGGTCCTCGAGGACGGCACCGAGCCCCGCCACCCAGGCCAGCTCGTCCAACGGGTCGACGAGCACGGCCGCGTCCCCGACCACCTCCGGCAGGCAGGTGGCACTGCTGCAGACCACCGGGGTCCCGGCTGCCATCGCCTCCAGCACCGGTAGGCCGAAGCCCTCGTACCGCGAGGGGAAGGCCAGCACGTCGGCCCGCAGGTACTCCTGGACGAGCTGCTCCTGCGACACGACTCCCACAACCTCCAGCGCATCCCCGAGCACCTGCCGCATGAGGGCGAGGTCGGCCTGTCCGCCGGACCGCACGGGCCCGACCAGCCGAAGGCGGACATCCCGCCCGCCCGCCCCGAGCCGGCCAACGGATCGGGCGACGATCGGCAGGTTCTTGCGTGGCAGCAGGGTCCCGACGCACAAGACGACCCTCTGCCGCGAGGCGTCAGGACGTTCGGCCTGGTTGATGAGGCGCCCGAGCCGACGGTCGACCGCGAGGGGGGCCACGAGAACCTTTGCCGGGTCGAGCCGGTAGTGCTCGACGAGCCTGTCCCGCGTGTACGACGTGGGCGCCACCACCACCCGGGCCCTGCGGGCAGACGCGCCGATCGTGGCGGCGTAACGCAGCCTCGTCGCCGGTGACAGCCACTGCCCCGCCTCCGGCGCGAGGAAGGAGACATCGTGGATCACGACCACCCCGGGGGTGCGGGACACCGGAAGCGTGTACTGCGTGAGGACGGCGGACGAGCGGAGCCGACGCAGGGCGCGCGGCAGGTCCACGAGCAGTCGGGCGGCACTGCTGCCGGGCAGCAGGTGGACCCGCGCCGGGTCGACGTCGACCAACCCCGGGCCGGTCACGCCGAAGTCCAACGGCTCCATGGCGTCGGCCTCGAGGACCTCCACGAGGTTGCGTGCCCAGGTCTCGTTGCCCGTCTCCCCCTGGCCGATCTGGTGCACGTCGACGAACGCACCCCGGGACACGCCCGAAACGCTGCCACACTGTGTACGTGCCCACGACCACCGACCCGCGGGTCCGAGTGATCCTGGTCAACTACCACTCGGAGCGGGACATCGAGGAGCGGCTGTCGAGCGAGGCGCTCACCGACGCACACGTCATCGTGGTCGACAACGCCAGCGACCCGGACCGCATCCGGCAGCTCTGCGCCGCTCATGGGGCGACGGCCCTCCTCCTGGACGACAACCGCGGCTTCGCGGCCGGGGTGAACGCGGCGTGGGACTGCCTGCGCGGTCTGCCTCGCACCCCGCTTCTGCTGCTCAACCCCGACGCCAAGCTGACGCGACCGGCCCTCGACGAGCTGCTCGGCGAGCTCCGGCGCACCGGGTCGACTGGGGTCGCGCCGTTGCTCGTCGAGCCGTCGGGGCGCCTTCAGGTGGGGGCGGCGGGGGGCGGCGTGAGCTTCGGGAGCGTTGTGGCCTACTTCCTGCTGCTGTCGCACCTGCTCCCGAAGTGGAAGGGCATCTTCCTGACCCGCCGACAGTCCCGAAGCGGCGGACTGGTGGCCTGGTTGTGCATGGCCTGCCTGCTGCTCGAGCCCGACGCGCTCGAGACCTTCGGGCCCGTCCCCGAGGACGAGCTCGTGTACGCCGAGGACCTCGCGTGGGGCACGTCCGCGTCGAGCCGCGGCGCCCGGTTCACCCTGGTGCCTCATGTCCGGCTACCGCACCCGCACGGGTCGTCCGGCGGCAGTGCCGCGTGGGCGGGCGCGCTCGAGCGGACGCTGCGCCGTCGCCTTGGTCCGGCCGGTGGAGCGGCGTCCGTCCGGGCGGTGCGGACCGGTCTGGCCCTACGGCGTCTGGTCGGTCGCAGCACGGGAACCTGACCGATGCATCCCACCGACAGCCGCACCTACACCCGGCAGAAGGAGCGCCATGCCCAGCCCGAAGGAACTTGCCTTCCAGTGTCTGCCGATGATGCCCGTACTCGAACGTGCCGAGTCACTGTTGCGTTGGCAGCAACTTCGAAGTGCGCGTGAATTCGAGGATGCGGAGGTCAAGTCTCTCGGCGTCATCGCTGAAGCCCGGATAATTACCGTCATCGCTACCTTCAAACGGCCGGTGCTGGTCGAGAAGGCGGTCGCCAGCGCGCTCGCTCAGAACGTCGATGGCCACGAAGTAGTTGTCGTCGACGACGGTGGTGGCCAAGTCCCCTCCTTCAGTGATCCCCGGGTGCACGCCCTGGCTCTCAGTCGGAACAGCGGCATCTGCGGGCTGGTGCGAAATATCGGGATCCGAACCTCGACCTCTTCCTACGTCGCCTTTCTCGACGACGACAACACCTGGGAGCCAGGCCACCTCAGCTCCTGCCTCGCACAATTGTCGGCTGGAGCTGCCATGGCCTACTGCGGGGTCAAGGTGGTGGACCCGTCGGGCGCGGTACTACTCGAGCGCTCAGAGCCGTACGACCGCCGTGCCCTCACCCACCGCAACCACATCGATGCCAGTGCACTCGTGCTGCGCCGTTCTGACCAGGTTCTGTTCTCTCGGTTACGTCGTCACACAGGTGGAGCACGGCAAGAAGACTGGGAACTGGCGTACCGTCTCGGCCGACGCGGTCGGGTGGCCCATCTACCTGAGTCGCGGGTCAACTACCTCGCCAACCCGGAAAGCCACTTCTCCCGTTACTAGCTCGTTCCCGTGGGGTCTCAGGTCAAGGACCTTGCGATAGCAGGGCGGCAGGTCGGTCCACGATCGCCCTCGACGATGTGCCCGACGCTCCTCGAAGCGCTCTAGGAGACGGGCGCCCCTGCGCCACTCTTCGGCGGCGAGCACGACGTCGTGCACGATGACATTCTCGTTGCCCACGACCGAACGGACTGCCCAACGGGATGGGATCATGGTCCGGACATCTACCAGGCGAGGTGGAGTGTGCTCACGGTGTTCCGTCAGCCAGGGAGGGCTCGGCCGACGCGCCAAGACGAAAATGCCCTCCATAGCCCAATCCGCACGACGCGCCCAACGCCCCTCGGGAAAGCCCACGACGACTTGCTGTGACGCGACACGGCAGAGCTCAGAGATGGCGACGGGTCGTAGCGGCCCCGGCAGATGTTCCAGAAGATCAAGGCACACAACGACCTCAAAGGCGTCATTCGCGAACGGAAGCCTGGTCGCGTCTGCCGCTACGAACCCGCATCGGGGAGGAGCGACAGGTGAATACAGGTCGGTGCACACGACTCGATAGTCCGCGCTGTACCGCACCAGCCCGTGGTCACCCGACCCCACGTCGAGAACGCGCGAGCCAACAGGTACATCCAGAAGCGCCAGGACCGCCGAGTAGCGCAGAGCCCAGTTCATCATGTCCTACGGCTCCTCACGGCTCGCTAGCGCTTGACGATGCCGAGAACCGTGTGGCGATCTCCGGCCGATCGCCACAGGACAATAGCGACGACTGCGGTCGCGAGGACGCCCGCCAGGATCGCCGCACCTGTGCCTGCCCTTTCAGATGGCTCGGACCCGACTAAAAGAAACGGGAGACCCGCGAGTGACCCCGAGGCACATCCCAGTGCCGATGCCCTTCCACCTGGCCGGAGCAAGCGCAGCGGGCTGAAGCCGTACTCCCGCCCAAGTGCGCGCGGCAACACCAACACGTTACTGACAACCACCGCGGCAAGGCTGGCCAGGACTACACCGAGCAAGCCGAACAGCGACCCCAACGCGACAGTCAAGACCACGTTGCCCAGCACCTCCAACCCAACGATTCTGCTCAGCAGCGCTTGCCGGCCGTCCGCGATGAGCAAAAGCACCGGACCGTGGATAAGGACGTTGATCAACCAGAGCACAGCAAAGACAACCATCGCCAGTGCACCCTCATTCGAGGGCCGGCCGGCCAGCGCGTGAAAAAGCAGCGACGAAGCGACGACGCAGAACCCTAGGGCGAGCCCAGCCGCGAAGCAGAAGACGCGACTGACGGCGTCCAGACCTGCCAACCGCACCTGCAAGGAGTCCGTTCGAGCCATGCGGGGAAGCACGACGTCATAGCCTCGGAACGTCCAGGACGCGATCTGGGTAGGGAGGGCACTGGCCAGTCGGTATGTTGTGACCGCGGCAGCAGTGACCAGGGACTCGAGCACCAGCGTGTCGGTCACCACCACGAGTTGAACGCCCACAGTGACCAAGAGCAACGGTGCCGAGCCGCGCAACAGAAGGTTCAGTGCCGCGCGATCCGGCCGATCAAGGCCACACGCGGCCCATCCGTGGTGCCTCATGCTGAGCACCCACAACCCCCCCCTGCTCACCGCCGCCCCAGCCAGTCGACTGAACGCCAAAGTGGGAAGTCCCCACTGCGGAAGCACAAGAATGACCAAGGTCAGTGACAAACCGGCACCAACCGCCTCGAGGATGCCCATTTGCCGATATGCGCCTTGGGCGAGAGCAAGTCCCTGATCGACGGACGTGCTGATGGTCAAGGCCCCGGCGAGGGCCAACCCCAGAACCAGCCCCCTTAGCTGACTTTCACTCGCGCCAGCAAGGTGCGGAGCCCCCAGGTACGCCAGCCCGAGGGGCAAGGCCAGCATCACTAAAGCCGCCATCAGGGTCAGACTTCGTATGGCGCGTGCCGACCGATACGTCACGTCCTGCGCCACGGCGCGATGCATGACTGTGACTGTGACCCCGAACGTCCCCGCCTGCAGCAGCGTCAGGAGGGCGTCGATCAGCACGAAGGCTGACAAGGTGACGAGGCCGAGCGTACGGGCGGCAATGGACAGCGTCACCACGCTGGCCACCATCGTGGCGACAGCAGCCACGTAGGACCAAAGAGCGTCACGACCGAGGCCAGCAAGCTCCGGGTTCAGCGGCTCGGCGTTCTCCGATGAAGCCACGGACGTCAAATCTACGGGTTCACCGAAGAATTGAACGACTAGGGCATCAGACACGCCCTGATCACCACAGTGGGTCGAGGTCGTCGGTGGTGTGTTCAGCGAGCGCGACGCGCTTGGCTCGCAGGCTCGCGTCCGCCTGGTCGAGGCCCAGGCCAGCAGCCTAGGGTCATGGCCGATCCATCGGCGCGCAGCCGGCACGGGTCGCATGGTCTCGGTCGGCTCATCCTCATACATGCAGACGATGCTTCAACGCGGCGGCCTGGCGGGAAAGTCAGTCACGCCGGGTGAGGACGGCCGCGATGTCTTCGAGGGCCTTCGCCTGGGGCGAGCCCGGCAACAGGGCCGCGGTCGAGCCGTCCCGAAATCCGAGTTCGACCCTCGGTACGGTCGGAGCGGTCAGTGCCACGGCGGGAGTCGGCAACGGGATGGCCGCGACGGGCGCCGGGTCGTCGTACCGGGGACGGGTTGCGGGGGGGGCGGAGGGGATCGAGGTGACGGCGGCCCCGAGTGCGTGCTTGCCCACCTTGCGGCGGAAGGGCCACATCAGGTGCGAGCGGGCTCGGCGGCGTCGATCGAGTCCACGACCGAGTAGAGCAGGGACAGCAGCACCGCCTTGACGGACTCGCGGTCGGTCGCGTCGCACGGGACGATCGCCACCTCCTCGTCGAGGGCCAGCACGTCTCGGACGTGCTGCTCGTCGTCAGGCCCGATGCCGGCAGACCGGTTGAGGGCCACGACGAACGGCACGCGGGCCATCTTGCGGAAGGCGGCCAGGATGCCGACGGCCTCGTCGAGGGAATCCTGCCGGGAGCTGTCCACGAGCAGGATGTAGCCGAGCATCCCCTCGCCGAGGATTTCCCACATGAAGTCGAAGCGGTCCTGGCCGGGCGTGCCGAACAGGTACAGCACCAGGTCGCGGTCGATGGTGATGCGACCGAAGTCCATCGCCACCGTGGTCTCGGCCTTGCGGGACGCGGTGTGGTCGGTGATGTCCTTCTCGGTCGACAGGACGGTGATCTCGCTGATCGTGCGGATCAGGGTCGTCTTGCCTGCAGAGAAGGGACCCGTGACAACGATCTTCACGGCCGTGCCACCGTGCTTGCGACGCCCTGGCGAACGGGTGCTCATGACTACAACCCCCTCACACCGGCGATGAGCCTCAGCAGCAGGCTCTTGTTCACTGACGGGTCACGATCGATGTACGACGACGGTGCGGTCTCGGCCTGCATCTGCGGCGCGAGGGCATGAGCCCCCTGTACGGCGCCGACGCTAGCGGCCGCGGCGGTCGGGGTGGGGGTGGACGCGCTGGTGGAGACCGACGAGGTGCGGGTGCCCCCGGACGAGCCCGCCAGGCGGGCGAAGTTCGGCATCGGTTCCTCGGCGTGGTCGGGCTGGCGCGTCGGCGTGAAGGGCTCGGGTCGCTCAGGGATGACGGCCGGGCGGGTCGCCGCGCGTTCCGGAGCGGCCTTGACCGACCGTGGCGCGGGCGGAGCGGAGACGGGAGCAGCAACAGTGACGGGCAGGTCGACGACGGGTGCCACTCCGCCCTCGAGGGCTGCGAGCAGCTCCTGGCGCTGGGCCAGGGCGCTCGGACCCTCGAGCCGCTCCCCGACGACGACCAGCCCACGCTCGGAGAGGCCGGCCAGGGTGGAGACCACGACGAACTCACCGGTGCCGGTGAGGGTCACGAGTTGCGCGACGGTGCGCGCGCCGTCGACGAGGGCGAGCAGTGCCCACTCCTCTCGGGACAGGACGGGGTCGGTGCCGGGCAGCGGCTGAAGGGACACGACCGCCGTACCGGTGGGGACCTTGGTGGTGAGGGTCGCCCAGGTCTCGAGCCGGCGACGACCCTCGGCCACGACGTCCTCGACGGGCAGCGATGCCCCCAGGTCGTCCGGGTCGGCCTCGTCCACGACGAAGGCGAAGTCACCGTCCGGCCAGCGCAGCAGCTCGAAGACCGCGTCGGTGGCCTGCTCGATGGCGCAGTCGGTGAGGACCTCGCTGTCGAGACGACCGGTGTCGGCGAGGGCCTTGGCCAGGCCTGAGCCGGGAGTGTCGAGCACCTTCTCGACGGCGTCGGCGAGGGTGTCGTCATCGACGAGGCCCGCTCCGACAAGGCGCCGGCCCAGGGCCTGGCAGCGCACGTCGCCGCGGCCACCGGTCACCGCGCCGTCGCGCAGGTGAACGACGCCGTGCATCGTGTCCCCGTCACCGTGACCGTCACCGTGACCGTCACCGTCACCGCTGGTGACACGACGCAGGTGCAGCGTCCCCGTCTTCTTCGTGTAGCTCAGGAGCTGGAAGATGTCAGGGAGGCTGAACGCGTCAAGCGTTCCCTCGAGTCTCACGACTGTCCCGTCAGGTCAGTGGGTGGGTCAGGACCAGGTCGGGTTGTCGCCCGGCAGGACAGAGCCGGTCGGCGCGTAGGACGTCCATGCGGGGGCCTCCGCCTGCGCCGCATAGGCCACCGGCTCGATGTAGGCAGCCTCGATGTAGGCAGGTTCGGCGTGCGCGGCCTCGACGTACGCAGGCTCGGCGTAGGGGGGTCCGGAGTAGGCAGGGGCCGGCTCGACCGGCAGCGCGGGTACGGCGGTGAGCAGCGGCTCGGTGGCCGCGACCGGCTCCGCGACCGGCAGGGCCGACGCGAGGTCCGCCCCAAGGTCCGGTGCGACGACCGGCTCGTCCTCGGTGCGCAGGACGTCGGCAACAAGCGCGGCGGCGCGGCGCACCTCGTACAGCATCATGCCGACCTTGGCGCCCTTGGCGGCGACGGCGACCAGGACCGCCTCGTCGTCGCACGACACCAGGAACACGGTGCCCGAGTCGCCCTCGATGTAGACCTGGGACAGCTCGCCCCGGCCGAGGCCCTGCGCCGCGCGCTCACCGAGCGAGAGCAAGGCGGCGCTCATGGCGGCCACCCGGTCCTCGTCCATCGACGGCGGGAGCGCGGAGGCCATCGGCAGGCCGTCGAAGGAGACGACCGCAGCCGCCTCGAGCTCCGGGGTCTGCGACAGCAGGCCGTGGATGGCCCGGTCGAGACGGTCCGAACGGCTTCCGGCCTGCAGGTCTGACATGGCGCGCCCCTTCCAGCGGTCGGCCGTGCGCACGACCTAGAACCTGCTTCGGCGCGTTCAAGGAGGTCCTTGAGCGCGGGGCCGGGGGTCGTCGCCGACAACACCCGGTTCAGTGCGGGAGGGCCGCGCGCATCGCCTCGAGCGGTGCCGGACGCCCCGTCATGAGCGTGACCTGGGCGGCTGCCTGGTGCAGCAGCATGGCGGCGCCCCCCACGACGATGGCCCCGGCAGCGGCGTACCGGCGGGCCAGGACGGTGGGCCAGGGGGCGTAGACCACGTCGAGAAAGGTCCCAGCCGCCCCGACCTCCAGGTCATCTCCGGCACCCGAGGGGGTGGTGTTGACGACCACGTCGGCGTCGGCCGCCGCGAACCCGCTGACCCTGACCCGGACCCCGAGGCGCTTTCCGAGCAGGGCGAGCGGAGCGGCCCGCTCCGCCGACCGCGCCTGCACGGCGACCGACGTGACGCCGAGCCGGGACAGGGCGACGAGGGCGCTGGCCGCGGTGGCGCCGGCCCCCAGGAGGACGGCGGTGGTGGCCGTCGGCGTACCGGCTTCCCGCAGGGCGTGGAGCAGGCCGGCGATGTCGGTGTTGTGGCCCTCACGGGCGCCGTCCCGGAGCACGACCGTGTTGGCTGCCCCCGTCAGGGCGACGTCCGGCGTGGAGACGGTGAGCAGCGGCAGCACGGTCTGCTTGAGCGGCATCGTCAGCGACAGGCCCGCCCAGTCCGCGCCGAGCCTGGCGAGGAAGTCGGCCAGGGCGGGCGGCTCGACCCGGATGGCGTCATAGGTCCAGTCCAGCCCCAGCGCGGCGTAGGCCGCCCGGTGCAGGGCAGGCGACAACGAGTGTGCGATCGGCGAGCCGAGGACGGCAGCGCGCACCTAGTAGACGCCGTCGCGTTGTGCCTTGGCCTTGGCGGCGAGGAACTCCGGGTAGGAGCTCGTGAACAGCGAGTGGCCGGCCTTGTCGATCGTGATGAAGTAGATCCAGTCCCCGGCCGCGGGGGCGAGCGCGGCCTGCAGGGCCTTCTCACCCGGCGAGTCGATCGGCGTGGGCGGCAGGCCCTTGTTGCGGTAGGTGTTGTAGGGCGACGCGACGTCGATGTCGACCAGCGACAGCCGCGCCTTCTTCTGCTCCAGGACGTAGTTGACGGTCGAGTCCAGCTGAAGCGGCATGCCCTTGGCGAGCCGGTTGAGCACGACCCGGGCGACCTTGGCCCGGTCGGCGTCCAGCGGGGTCTCCGCCTCGACGATGCTGGCGATCTTGATGACGTCGTACGGCGTGAGGCCCAGCTTGCGGGCACCTCCCTCGAGGTCGAGCGCCGCGGCCTCGTCGTCGAACTTGCCGGTCATCTGGGTCAGCGCGTCGACGGCGGCCGAGCCGGGCTCGACGTCGTAGGTGGCGGGGAACAGGAAGCCCTCCGGCCTGTTGCGGGCGTAGGCGGGCAGCCCTAGGACGTTCGGGTTGCCCAGCGCGGCCAGCACGTCCTCCCGGCGCAGCTCGGTGTACTTGACCAGCCGGTCGACGACCGTGGCCAGGCTGATGCCCTCGGGAAGGGTCACTCGACCTCGCACGCGGCTCTTCAGGTCGAGCAGTAGGGCGAGCGCGTTCGCCCCGGACATCTTCAGCCGCAGGCTGTAGTAGCCCGGCTGGAGCTTGCCGCTGCGGCTGTCGCCCTTCGCAGCCCTGGTGAACGCCTTCTCGCTCTTGACGACGCCCTTCGCCACGAGGGTCTCGCCGATCGCGGAAGCGGAGTCACCGGCGTGGACCTGCACGACCGCGGCGCCCGAGCCCTCGCCCGCGTAGTCCGGCGTGCCGAATGCGCTGCTGTAGAGCGCCCTGCCGCCCACGACCGTGGCAGCCAGCAGGGCGAGCAGGACGGTGCCGACGATCAGCAGCCCGACGGGCTTGGGGAGCCTCTTGGACGGACGTCGGGTCTGTTGGTCGAGCAAGCTCACGCACATGATCCTAACGTCGGTGATCGGCTCCAGGCGCGCTGTGCTAGCGGCGGCGCTCCAGGAAGCCTTGCAGCAGGGCGACGGCCGCCGCCTGGTCGAGCACCGCCCTGGCCCGCTTGCCCTTCCTGCCCGACGCCCGCAGCGCGGCGGCCGCGGTCACCGTGGTCAGCCGCTCGTCGACCAGCTCCACGGGTACGTCGACCTCGAGGGCCAGCGCGGTCGCCCAGTCGCGGGCCATCTGGGCGCTGGCGGACACGCTCTGACCGCTCAGGCTGGTCGGCAGCCCGACGACGACGAGCACCGCCTCGCGCTCGAGGACGATGTCGACCACCCGAGCGACGCCGGGAGCCGGGACCGTCTCGACCGGGCTGGCCAGGATCCGGTGCGGGTCGCTGGCGGCCACGCCGACGCGGACGGTCCCGACGTCGACGGCCACAACGACGCCCAGCGGGGCCGTCACGAGCTGGCCGTCACGAGGAGGTGGCGACCCGGCCGACGACGTGCTCGGCGAGCTCAAGGGCCCGCCCGATCCCGGCCGGGTTCGTGCCACCGCCCTGCGCGACGTCGTCCTTGCCACCGCCCTTGCCGTCAACGGCCACAGCCGCCTCGCGCAGCAGGTCGTTCGCCGACAGCCCGCGAGCGCGGCCGGCATCGTTGACGGCCGCGACGAGCGTGGCCCGGTCCCCACCGGCGGCGACGAGCACCGCACCGGGACCGGTCAGGCGGCCCCGGATGCCGAGGGCCAGCCCACGGACGAGGTCACCGGGCGTGCCCGCGGGCGCCTCGACGCCCACGAACGACATCCCGAACACGTCCTTGGCGCCGGCCGCGAAGGCTGCCGCCTGCTGCAGGACGGCGCCCGCCTTCAGGGTCGACAGCTCCTTCTCGACCTCGCGGAGCTTGTCCACCACCGACTGCACCCGCTCGGGCAGCTCCTCGGCGGGAACCTTGAAGACGCCCGCGAGCTGCGCGAGCAACACGTGCTCACGCGCCAGGTAGGCGTAGGCGTCCAGCCCGACGAGCCCCTCGACGCGGCGGACGCCGGACCCGATGGAAGCCTCGCTGAGCAGCTTGACCATGCCGAGCTGGCCGGACCGGGCCGCGTGCGTGCCGCCGCACAGCTCGCGGGCGTAGTCACCCACCTCGACGACCCGCACCGCGTCGCCGTACTTCTCCCCGAACAGGGCCATCGCCCCGATCCGCCGGGCCTCCTCCTGCGTGGTCACGAAGGCACGCACCTCGAGGTCGGACAGCGCGATCGCGTTGATCTCCTGCTCGACGTCGGCCAGGACCGACGCGGGCACGGCGCCCGGGGAGGAGAAGTCGAAACGGAAGCGGCCGGGTGCGTTGAGCGAGCCGGCCTGCGTAGCCTGCTCGCCGAGGGCGTCCCGCAGCGCCTTGTGGACCAAGTGTGTCGCGGTGTGGGCCCGGCTGACCGCGCGCCGCCGCTCCACGTCGACCTCGGCCTGGACCGCGCCACCGACGGTCAGCTCACCGGACAGGACCCGCGCCCGGTGCACGACCAGCTCGGGCAGCGAACGCTGCACGTCGAGGACCTCCAGCACGGTCCCGTCGGCGAGCACGAGCCGGCCGTGGTCGGCGAGCTGCCCGCCGCCCTCGGCGTAGAACGGCGTGCGGTCGAGCACGACCTCGACGTGGGAGCCCTCCCCCGCGGCGCTCGCGCTGATCCCGTCGACCAGCAGCCCGCGGACCGTGGCCTCGCTGACGACCTCGACGTAGCCGGTGAAGTCCGTGGAGCCGGCGGCGTCGAGCAGGGCGCGGTACGCCGAGACGTCGACGTGGCCGGTCTTCTTGGCCCTGCTGTCCTGCTTGGCCCGCTGCCGCTGCTCCTCCATGAGCGAACGGAAGCCCGGCTCGTCGACACTCAGGCCCTGCTCGGCAGCCATCTCGAGGGTCAGGTCGATCGGGAAGCCATGCGTGTCGTGCAGGGCGAACGCGATCCCGCCCGACAGCACGCCGCCGGCCTTGCGGGCCTCCGGGACTGCCGTGTCGAAGATCGACGCGCCCTTGCTGATCGTCTCGAGGAAGGAGGCCTCCTCCCCCTGCGCAACAGCCTGGATCCGGCCGCGGTCCTCTACCAGGGTGGGGTACTGCGGGCCCATCGCCGCAATCGTGACCTTGACCAGCTCCTGCACGCTCGGGTCAAGCGCGCCCAGCAGTCGCATCGCACGGACCGCCCGGCGGACGATCCGGCGCAGCACGTAGCCGCGGCCCTCGTTGGAAGGGACGATCCCGTCGCCCATCATCATCACGGCCGTGCGGGTGTGGTCGGCGATCACTCGCAGGCGCACGTCGCAGGCGTGGTCGGCGCCGTACCGCACACCGGTGAGCTCGCTGGCGCGGTCCAGGATCGCCCGGCTGGTGTCGATCTCGTAGAGGTTGTCGACGCCCTGCAGGATCGTGGCCATCCGCTCCAGGCCCATGCCGGTGTCGATGTTCTGCTTGGGCAGCGGACCGGCGATGTCGAAGTCGACCTTCGTGCGCACCTGGGAAAGCTGGTACTGCATGAAGACGAGGTTCCACACCTCTAGGTAGCGCTCGCCATTGACCGCCGGACCGCCCTCGGCGCCATAGGCTTCGCCGCGGTCGTAGTTGATCTCGCTGCACGGGCCACCGGGGCCCGGCACGCCCATGTGCCAGTAGTTCTCGGACAGCCCAAGCCGCTGGATCCGCCGCTCGGGTACGCCGATCGCGCGCCACAGCCCGTAGGCCTCGTCATCGTCGGTGAAGACGGTCACCCACAGCCGGTCCTCCGCCAGGCCGTAACCGCCGTCGGCCTGGCTCCTGGTCACCAGGTCCCAGGCGAGCTCGATCGCGCCGGCCTTGAAGTAGTCACCGAAGCTGAAGTTGCCGGCCATCTGGAAGAACGATCCGTGGCGAGTGGTCTTGCCGACCTCGTCGATGTCGAGAGTGCGGACGCACTTCTGCACGCTGGTCGCCCGCGGCCACGGCGCCGGCTGCTCACCGAGGAAGTACGGCTTGAACGGAACCATCCCCGCGTTGACGAGCAGCAGGGTCGGGTCGTCGGCGATCAGGGACGCCGACGGGACGACCGCATGGCCGTTCTTCTCGAAGTGCCCCAGAAAGCGGTTGTGGATCTCGTCGGACCTCATCGGCCGTCCACCACGTCGTGCCTGCCGTCCAGCCCCAGTTCCGTACGGAGCTCGTCCTCGCGCTCGGCCATGCCCACACGAACCTCGGAGCCGAAGTCGCGGATCGCGGCGCTGAGGTTGTTCAGCGCCCCGGACAGACCGGACTGCACGCCGGCGGGGGTCAGCTTGTGGGCGGTCGCTGTCAGGCGGCGCACGATGAGCACACCCGCGGTCGCCCCCAGGGCCACGTAGAACAGCCGTCTCGTCATCGCTTCTTGTTCTCCGCCTTGATCTCGGCCTTGACCCGCTTCTCGATGTCCTTGGCGCTGCGCTTGCTCGCGGCGTTGCGCACGCCGTAGGAGAAGGCTGCGACCTTCACGACCGGGCTGCCCAGCGTCGCGGCGAACAGCGACGTCAGGGCGCTCACGTTGCCGCTGATCGACTGGACGTTGGCCGTGATGGCATCGACGCGGACCAGCTCGGAGTTGACCTGGGTCACGGTGCCGGTGACCTCCCCGAGCAGTGGCACGGTGGTGGCCGTGAGCTCCGAGACGGTCTTGGTGAGCGCGTCGATCGTGCGGCTGAGCCGCAGGAACACGTAGGTGAGCCCGAGCATGGCCAACGCGAAGAAGACCGCGAAGATCAGTCCGATGACATTGCCGATGTCGACCACTTAGTGCTCCTCTGACTTCGCTGGTGGGTCTGTCCTGACCGGTGTGCGCGACCGGAAACCCTGCGTGACGTCCTCGGCGACGACCGCACGGTGCCCGCGCAGGACCTCGCGCAAGCCCGCGAGCCGCTCTCGGGCGACGCGCTCGACCCCGAGGTCGCCCGGCGAGTAGTACTCCCGCCCGACGACCGGGTCGGGGGCGTACTGCTGAGCCACCACCCTCCCCGGGACGTCGTGAGGGTAGCGGTAACCGGTGTGCCCGATCTTCTGACTTCCCGCGTAGTGGGCGTCGCGCAGGTGCGGCGGCACGGTCCCCGTCAGGCCGCGCCGCACATCGCCCATGGCTGCGTCGATCGCGATGATCACCGCGTTGCTCTTCGGCGCCAGCGCGAGGTGGATCGTGGCTTGCGCCAGGTTGATCCGCGCCTCCGGCATCCCGATCAGCTCCAGCGCGCTGGCCGCGGCCACCGCCACCTGCAGTGCGCTGGGGTCGGCCATGCCGATGTCCTCGCTCGCGTGCACCACCAGTCGGCGGGCAATGAACCGCGGGTCCTCCCCCGCCTCGATCATCCGGGCCAGGTAGTGCAACGCGGCGTCCACGTCGGACCCGCGGATGCTCTTGATGAACCCGCTGATCACGTCGTAGTGCTGGTCGCCGTCCCGGTCGTAGCGGACGGCAGCGCGGTCGACGGCCTGCTCGAGCTTCTCCAGGGTCACCGTCCCGTCGTACGCCGCTGCCTCCAGAGCTGTCAGCGCCCGACGGGCGTCACCGCCGGCGAGCCGCAGGAGGAACTCCATCGCGTCGTCGTCGACCGTCGCCTCGACCCCGCGCGGGTCGCTGACGGCCCGCTCGACGACCGTCCGGATGTCGTCGTCGGACAGCGGCTGCAAGGTGAGCAGCAGGCTGCGGGACAGCAGCGGGCTGATGATGCTGAAGAACGGGTTCTCGGTCGTGGCCGCCACCAGGGTGACCCAGCGGTTCTCGACGCTTGGCAGCAGCGCGTCCTGCTGGGTCTTGGAGAAGCGGTGCACCTCGTCGACGAACAGCACGGTCTGAGCGCCGGTCTCCCCCAGCGCCCGCTTGGCGTCCTCGACGACCTGCCGGACGTCCTTCACTCCCGCCGTCACGGCGGACAGCTCCCGGAAGCGGCGCTGCGTGCTGCGGGCGATGGTCATGGCAAGGGTCGTCTTGCCGGTCCCGGGCGGTCCCCACAAGATCACGCTGAGCGGGGCGTCGCCCTCCACCAGCCGCCGTAGCGGAGCGCCCTGACCGAGCAGGTGCTGCTGGCCGACGACCTCGTCGAGCGTGCGCGGGCGCATCCTCACCGCGAGCGGCGCGACGCGGGCAGCCGCGTCCTGCTCAGCGGCGTCGAACAGGGACGGCTCCACGCCCTCGACCCTATGCGCGGCCCCGAACGCGCCGCTGCCGTCGGTGACGGCCCCGGTGGGGACGGCGTCGTCGTACCGGCTGAGCGTCCTTGCTTCGCTAGCCTGAGCGGGTGCGCCCGACCGTCCTGACCTCCGCGGCGGAGGTGCTGCTCGCGACCGACCACGACCCCTACGCGCGGGGGTCCCTACGCCGCGCAGACGTGTCGGGGTGGGCCGTGCACGGTGCGGTGGCGTGGCGGGCGACGGACGCCGAGGAACGACTTCCGTACCTGATGACCTTGGGCGAGCCACCCCTCGTCGCCCGGCTGATCGAGGAGATCCTGCCCGAGCTGCGCGACCGAACCCGGGTCACGCTGCCGCGCGGGACGGCCGCACTGCTGCCCGCTTGGGTAGCCCTGGACGGCACCGACTGGGACCACCGCTGGCTCGGCGCTCCCCCTGCGCTGCAGCCGGGTGAGGACCGCGTCCGTTCGGTCGAGGATGCCGACGTCGCCGTGCTGCTCGCGGCTGCCTCACCGCAGGCCTCAGCCCTGCCCGGCGACCCCTCGGTCGTCCGCTGGCTCGGCGTCCGCGGTCCGGACGGGCTGCTCGCCTGCGCCGCGGACACCTCCGCCGCGACCGGGGTGGGCCACCTGTCCTCGATCGCCGTGCACCCCGACGCCCGCGGTCAGGGGCTGGGCGCAGCCGTGACGGCTGCCCTGATCCGGCTGCTGTGCGCTGACGGCTGCGACGTCGTCCAGCTCGGCATGTACGCCGACAACACCGCTGGGCGGGCGCTCTATGACCACCTCGAGATGCACGACGACCACCAGTTCACCAGCGGGCTGCTGCAGGTGCGCTCCCGCTGGTGAGTGTGCGCCTCACGAAGCCGTTCGAGACGTCCAAGTAGGGGCAACCACGACCGAGCTCGCCGGCGGGGTATCGGCTACGACCGCCTGACCTACCGGCCGAGGAGGGATCGGGGTGAGCATCCCCCAGAACCGTGGAGGCATGGACTGTGAGGAGGGCTCATGTCACACGAGTGCAGGAAGTCGACCCACAATCCCGCGAGGGAGCCGTCCGGATCGTCAGGGAAAAACCGATCGAGGTCATCGTGCGTGACCTGGGGGTCAACCCGGGTCCTTTCGGGAAACGGGGTCGACCAGGGCCGTGCCAAGCGGGGCGAGACCGACAGGCTCCGTGCCGATGATTTCGCCGAGTCCGGGTTCTCCACGTGGGTCAAGGACCCAACGACCGGACGGGCCAACCTCACCGAGCCGGAGCCGGCCCAGGACGACACCACGACCATGGGATGGCGGGCCGGACAGCACACCGTCGCGGACTCGATGCGCCGGCAAGGCCTGCTAGCACGGTGATCCACCGCACGTGCAGCCTGACCAAGCAGAAGACCTCCCCGACGTTCCCCGACCTGCTCAAGCGGGACTTCACCGCCAAGGCACAGAACCAGCACGCCGGGTCCTTCACGAGCCTGTACTCAGGTCAGCAGAGCCCACAGAGCATGGGCAGATAGGGGCGAGCCTCGACAATGCGGCGCTCTTTGCCTGCCGCTCGCATCGGGCACAACCTTGTCAGTCGTGGCGGCTGCCACTTTGAGCCCAGTGCCGGCTGAGCTGCTGGCCCGGAACCGGTACGTAGCACCGTGTGCGGACGCCGACTTTCATCCCTGTACTTAGCAGCCGACGAGGAATAACGTCCGGGTACCGACTTGGGGGCCAGCCGGCCCGGCCGTGACGTCGGTCTAGGGGGTTCGGCGATGTATGCACGAGTCGTTACGTACACGCACCAGGACGACCGGGACGAGTTGGAGGCGAAAGCCCGCGCTGGCGTCATCCCCATCGTGACCGGCACGCCGGGATACATCTCCTACGGCGTCATGTTCGATGGCGACACAGTGGTGTCGATCAGCCAGTGGGAGTCCGAAGAGCACGCCAAAGTTGCGGACGAAGCGATCGCCGCGTGGGTAAAGGAAAACACTTCCATGACGAGCCAAACCCGCGTCGTCGGTGACTTGGCGTGGCTGGAGCTCGCGAAGCGTTAATCACTCGAGCCTGACACCGGACGGTCATCGGCTTCGGTTGATTGACGGTCACGTCTCCTACGGTCGCCTCAGCACTCGCCGAGCAGGGACGCGGGCCCTCAGGCGTCCTCGTCCGGCGTGGCATCCACGCCGGCCTCGGAACGCTGCTGGGCGGTGATGGGTGCGGGGGCCGCCGTCAGCGGGTCGTAGCCTCCGCCGCTCTTGGGGAACGCGATCACGTCGCGGATCGACGGCGCGCCCGACAGCAGCGCGACGACGCGGTCCCAGCCGAGGGCGATACCGCCGTGCGGGGGCGCGCCGTAGGAGAACGCCTCCAGCAGGAAGCCGAACTTCTCCTGGACCTCCTCGGCGGTCAGCCCCATCACGGCGAAGACCCGTTCCTGGATCTCGCGACGGTGGATCCGGATGGAGCCGCCGCCGATCTCGTTGCCGTTGCAGACGATGTCGTAGGCATAGGCCAAGGCGGAAGCCTGGTCGGTGTCGAAGGTGTCGAGGAACTCGGGCTTGGGCGAGGTGAAAGCGTGGTGTACGGCGGTCCAGGCCCCCGCGCCGACGGCAACGTCCCCCGAGGAGACGGCGACCGAGGCGGGCTCGAACAGGGGCGCGTCGACGACCCACAGGAACGACCAGGCGCTCTCGTCGACGAGGTCGAGGCGGCGGGCGATCTCCCCGCGGGCCGCACCGAGCAGGGCGCGGGACTCCCGAGTCGAGCCGGCGGCGAAGAAGACGCAGTCACCCGGGGAGGCGCCGACGGCAACGGCGAGCCCCTCCAGCTCGGCAGACGAGAGGTTCTTCGCGACCGGCCCGGTGATCGTGCCGTCCTGCTGGAAAAGCACGTAGGCCAGCCCGCGGGCACCGCGCTGCTTGGCCCACTCCTGCCAGGCGTCGAGCTGCTTGCGGGGCTGCGAGGCACCGCCGGTCATGACGACCGCACCGACGTACTCGGCCTGGAAGACCCGGAAGGGCGTCTGCGCGAAGTAGGCCGTCATCTCGACCAGCTCGAGGACGAAGCGCAGGTCGGGCTTGTCGGAGCCGAACCGGCGCATCGCCTCGGCGTAGGTCATCTGGGGGATCTCCGGGATGGCGTAGCCGATCAGGGCCCACAGCGACCGCAGGACCGCCTCCGCGAGCTCGATGACGTCGTCCTGGTCGACGAAGCTCATCTCGATGTCGAGCTGGGTGAACTCCGGCTGCCGGTCGGCGCGGAAGTCCTCGTCGCGATAGCAGCGGGCGATCTGGAAGTACTTCTCCGCGCCGGCCACCATGAGCAACTGCTTGAACAGCTGCGGCGACTGCGGCAGTGCGTACCAGGAGCCGGGCTTGAGGCGGGCCGGCACGAGGAAGTCGCGGGCCCCCTCAGGGGTCGACCGGGTCAGGGTCGGCGTCTCGATCTCCAGGAACCCGCGGTCGTGCAACACGGAGCGGGCGGCATGGTTGACATCGGAGCGCAGCCTCAGGATCGAGGCCGGCTTCGGACGGCGCAGGTCGAGGTAGCGATGCTTGAGCCGCGCCTCCTCCCCCACCTCGTCGTCGAGCTGGAACGGCAGCGCGGCCGAGGGCGACAGCACCTCGAGGGCCGTGACGGCGACCTCGACGGCCCCCGTCGCGACGGCGGCGTTGGCGTTGCCGGCCGGCCGGAGCTGGACGGTCCCGGTGACCAGCAGGCAGGACTCGACCCGGAAGTCGACGTCCCCGTGCAGGACGACCTGCACGACGCCGCTGCGATCACGCAGGTCCAGGAATGCGACCCCACCGTGGTCGCGGCGCGAGCCGACCCAGCCGGTGAGCGTGACGGTCTGGCCGGCGTGCTCCTCGCGGAGCGTCCCGGCCTCGTGCGTGCGCATCATGAAAGCTGCTCCAGCAGTTCTGAGAGGGGTACGGCGGTCTGCTCGCCGTTAGTGAGGTCCTTGAGCTGTGCCACGCCCGCCTCGAGGTCCCGGTCGCCGACGACGACGGCCCAGCGGGCGCCCGAGCGGTCAGCGGCTTTCATCGCACCCTTGAGCCCCCGGTCGCCGTAGGCCAAGTCGGTGGCGACCCCGGCCGTGCGGAGCGCCCCGACAGTAGCGACGGCCCAGGCCTTCGCGGCCGCGCCCAGCGGCACCACGAACACCGCCGGCCCCGCCTCAGGTTCCACCGAAACGCCCTCAGCTTCGAGGGCCAACATGGTCCGCTCGATGCCGAGGGCCCAACCGATCCCGGGCAGCGGGGGGCCTCCGATCGCCTCGGACAGCCCGTCGTAACGACCGCCGCCGCCGACGGCCGACTGCGCACCCAGCCCGTCGTGGACGAACTCGAAGGTCGTGCGCATGTAGTAGTCGAGTCCCCGAACCAACCGAGGCGCGGGCTCGAAGGCGACCCCCAGCGCGGTCAGGCCCTCCAGGACGCCCTCGTGGTGGGCCTTGCACTCGGCGCACAGCCGGTCACCCATCAGGGGCGCGTCGCCGAGCAGGGCCTGTACTTCGGACCGCTTGTCATCGAGCACCCGCAGCGGGTTGACCACAGCCCGCGCGCGGGTCACGTCGTCCAGGTCGAGGGCCGCCAGGAACACCCCCAGCTCCTCTCGGTACGCCGGTCGGCAGGCCGGGTCGCCCAGCGACGTCAGCAGCAGCCGCACCCCCGTCAACCCCAGTTCGGTGAAGGCGTTGGCCGCGAGGGCAACGACCTCCGCGTCCAGCGCCGGGTCGGTCAGGCCGAGGGCCTCGATGCCGACCTGCTGGAACTGCCGGAACCGGCCGGCCTGGGGCCGCTCGGCGCGGAACATCGGGCCGGCGTAGCGCAGCTTGACGGGCAGCTGACCGCGCTGAAGTCCGTGCTCGACCACCGCCCGGACCACACCTGCGGTGCCCTCAGGCCGGAGTGTCAACCCCCGCTCGGGGAAGGTGAACATCTCCTTGGTGACGACGTCGGTGGACGCCCCGACGCCGCGCGCGAACAGCTCAGTGTCTTCAAAGACGGGCGGTTCGACGTACGCGTAACCGGCCCGGACCGACGGTGAGAGCAAGCCGTCCCTCACGGCCAGGAACGGACTGCCCGGGAGGATGTCGTACGTGCCCTTTGGGGACTGGAAGGCCATCACAGCCCCCGGGAGGGCGGTGGCGAGACGAGATCCCGCAGGTAGGGGTTGGCGGCCCGCTCGCGGCCGATCGTGGTGGAGCGGCCGTGGCCGGTGTGGACGACGAGCTCGTCACGCCGGGGCAGGATGACACGGCTCAGCGACTCCTGCATCGCCTCCCAGGACCCGCCGGGCAGGTCGCAACGGCCGATCGAGCCCTCGAAGAGCACGTCGCCGGAGAACAGCGCGTCGTCGCCGTCGAGGCCGGTCTCGAAGACGACCGACCCGGGCGTGTGGCCGGGGGCGAAGTCGACCGCGAAGTCCAACCCGGCCAGGGCAAGCGGGACGGACGGGTCGAGCAGGGCGACGTCGGAGGGCTCGCTCCACTCGAGGCGACCGCCGAACGCCGTCCGGGTCTCGTGCGAAAGCCCCTTCATCGGGTCCGTGAGCAGCTCGCGGTCGCCGGGGTGGATCCACGCGGGGATGCCCCGCGCACCGCAGACCGGCGTGACGGAGAAGGTGTGGTCGAGGTGCCCGTGGGTCAGCAGGACCGCGACCGGCTGGAGCTTGTGCTCGCGCAGCACGGCATCGAGCTGCTCCTCCACGCCGATGCCCGGGTCGATGACCACGCACTGCTCGCCCGCAGCGGGGGCGACGACCCAGCAGTTGGTGTCGAAGGCCTGAGCCGGGAACCCACGGACGAACACGCTCGTCACTCCTTCGGGACGTGGCTCGCGGAGCTGCCGCGGGACGGATGGTTGCGCGAGGTTGACCTTACCGGCGCGGTCCCCCTGCCCCCGACCGAAATTCCCTAGGCTTGTCGCACTGGCTCTGAGCCGCCCCCGCCACCCTGAGGACTTCGTGACCGACCGCCGCGAGCTACAGCTTGCCCGGCTGCGCGCACAGCGGCAGGCCCAACGGCTCCGTTGGGCAACGCAGACCCGCCGCCGGCGAGCACGGCGGGTGCTGGCGTTGGCCGCTGTCCTGACGGTTGCGCTGGTGGCCACGGCCGTGGCGCTGCTGACGCCCGGAAGCCGCGCGACGAAGGCCACCCCGACCGTGCGCGCCTCGCCCCGGCCGACGACCTGCAGCTACCCGCCCCAGGGGACGGCGACCAGGGGGCTGCCGGGCCCACCGCCCAGCGCGGTCCTGCCCCCGGGGACCGTCACCGCCACCCTCTCCACCGCCCGCGGGCCGCTCACGCTGTCCCTCGATGCCACCAGGGCGCCCTGCTCGGTGCGGAGCTTCGCCTTCCTCGCGGCCCAGGGCTTCTACGACGGAACCCGGTGCACGCGCCTGGCCACCGATCTGCACTTTCTCGAGTGCGGGTCCAGCGACACGCCCGGTTACACGATCGGGTCCGAGGCGCTGACGGGGGCGTCGTACCCGCGTGGGACGGTCGCCATGGTCAACCGAGGGCCCGGCACGAACGGCTCGGCATTTTTCCTGGTGGCGCGGACCTCCCCTCTGCCTGCGAGGTTCACGCCGCTCGGCACGATCACCGCGGGGCGCTCGGTGCTCGACGAGGTGGTCGCAGCCGGCTCCGACCCGCCGTCCGACGGGACCGCCAAGCAGCCCCTCATCGTGACGTCCGTGCGGGTCGCTCCGGAGGTCCTCACCCCAGACGCGGCCCGGACTCCCTAGAATCCGGTACACCCAACCAGGAGGACATGCGTGGCAAGCAACAAGCGCGAGCGCGAGCTCGCCCGGATGCGCGCCGAACGACAGGCCGCACGCCGGGCAGCCAACGAGGCGCATCGGCGCAGGCAGCGCCGGTCCCTGCTCATCGTCGTCTCCGCTCTCGCCGTCGTCGCGGTCATCGTGGGCGTGACGTTCGCCACCAGCGGGGGGGGCAAGAACAAGCAGACCGTGACGACGCAGCCGACCGGCAGCACGTCGACGTTCGGCAACCTCGGCGGCACCGGGTCGTGCACCTACACCAAGTCGCAGGTCCCCTCGACCAAGCCGTTGGACGGCCTCCCGCCGACTCAGAAGGTTCTCACGACCGGCAGCCAGAAGGCGGTCCTGGCCACCACGCGCGGGGAGGTCGACGTCACCCTGCTCACCAGCAAGGCGCCGTGCACCGTCAACAGCTTCGCCTTCCTGGCGCAGCAGAAGTACTTCGACGGCGTCGCCTGCCATCGCCTGACGACCAGCGGCATCTTCGTGCTGCAGTGCGGAGACCCGACCGGCAGCGGCAGCGGCGGCCCGGGCTACCAGTTCCCCGACGAGAACCTCACCCGCGCGACCTACCCTGCCGGCACGGTCGCGATGGCCAACGGCGGGCCCGGGACCAACGGCAGCCAGTACTTCCTGGTGTACAAGGACACGAAGCTGCCTGCGAGCTACACGCCGTTCGGCACGATCACCAAGGGCCTCGACGTCCTCACCAAGGTCGCGGCCGGCGGCGTCGCTGGCACAGGTTCGCCCGGCGACGGCAAGCCCAAGCTGGCGATCAGCCTCACGAAGGTCACGGTCGCGAAGGCCTCCTGACCCCGGTACGACGAAAAGCCGGTCCCCGTGCGCGGGAGGACCGGCCTTCGTCGTTACTCGGGTCCTGCTGGCCTGGCCCGCAGCGGCCATGGCTCGGGTCTACCGGTCCGCATGTGGTGAGCGAAGGTTCGACAGCGGCGTCACGTTGCGTTGAACTTCTGCGGGCGGATTCGATTTTCTTGGGCTGGTGGGTTTGACGGTGTTCAGTTCAGGGCGGGTGGCCTAGCAGGCGGATGGTGAGCAGGTCGCGTGGGCCGTTTGTGCGGCTCGACCCGCAACAGCGACAGGGAGATCAGTTGTCCGCCAACAGGGAAACGCCGTGTCCGTCGACATCCATCGTCGACCGATGCCGCATCCCCGGTTGCCAAGCGTTATGGGCTCACGCCAGGCTGTTCGCGGTGTCACAGCTGGGTGCATGACCACGATCAGCCGCTGAGCTACGCGAGCCCGTAACCGGATGCGGGCGGTGCCGGTGGCAGCTGGGAGCTGGCGGCGGCCGCCATAACCGTCGTGTTCTCTCCAATACGAAAGAACAGCGCAATCGTCTCCATCCAGATGCGGGCAAATACAAGGTACAAAAGCGTGACTAGTGGACCGAAGATAAGCCCGAGAAGAACACCTACGCCACCGCGGTTTGCGAGTCCTGCAAACACCACAAGGCCGACGATGCAGGCGGCGATGACAAGGACCGTGTAAATCACGCGAATGAACTTTAACGTGATGAACGAGGTGAAACCGAAGTCGAACAAGGCTGCAAAAAAGCCCTTGGATTCTAAAGTACCAGCCATTGACGTCCCCCTCTGAAGCCGCGCCCTGCGGCTGTTGCCGGTAGGTTATACGCAACCCCGGACTACATCGGTTTGCGACGCGGGACCGCCGTTCCTGCGCCTGGCCGAGCACTGGCTCTGGGCCCTCGCCCTCGCCCTCGCCAAGGTCTTCACCCGCCTGCGACAGATCCCGCTCCCGGCCTGACGGCCAGCACTACCGCCACCCAGCACCTTCCCCACCACGAGCACGGAGACACCGGAGCCCACGCCAGCGCTCCACGCTGCCCTGAGGCCTGACAACGATCTCACGATCATCAGACGCCCTCAGACGTCCCTACTGAAAGGCTGGGGCTAGCCGTCGCGCACGTCCAGCCAAGCGCTGTGCGTCCCTGCTGCTCGACCGGCTGACGCCCAGCGTCCTTACCACCTGTGTCGACTTAACCTGCGTCGCGTCCACTCGCACCCGCCAATCAGATGCTGGCCGGCCCGGTGTACCACTGATTCTTCAGTGGTACACTCACGTCATGCCAACTGCTCGCCCTCGCTATCAGGTGACGGAAACGACTGCGGTCGCCCGCGCAATCGACAAGGCCGCGAAACGTTGGCCTGACGAACCTCGGTCCAAGCTGCTGCTGCGATTGGTGGCCGCCGGGGGCGCTGCCCTGGACCAAGTCGACGACCTCGCGAGGAGCAAGCGACAACAGGCCATCAAAGCCAGTGGCGGAAAGTATGCCGACGCATTCAGCAGCGACTACCTCGCCCAGCTCCGTCGCGACTGGCCGCAGTGATCGTCCTGGACGCGAGTGTCCTTGTCGCTCATCTCTCGCCCCTCGACGCCCACCACACCGCCGCAACCGAGCTTCTCCTCGATACGGCTGACAAGTTGTGGTTAGTCCATGCGATGACGCTGGCCGAAGTGCTGGTGGGTGGCGCGAGAGTAGGCAAGGGCGCCGAGATGCTGGCCGACCTGAGGTCGGCCGGAATCGCGCTGGCACCCCACGATGATGACGAAGCTCTCAGACTGGCCGAGCTGAGGGCCACAACGGGGCTCAAGCTTCCGGACTGCTGCGTTCTCGACGCAGCACAGATGAACGCCGCTCAACTCGCGACGTTCGACAACGCGCTGTCCAGCGCCGCAAGCCGGCTCGGCGTCGCACTGATCGTCTGACCAGCATCGGGACCCACCCGCCGGTCTCTTCGAGCGGTTCAACTGGTGACTCTGTACGCGTCATACACGCCCTCGACCCCGCGGACCTGGTTGAGCAGGTGCCCCATGTGCTTGGGGTCCGCCATCTCGAAGGAGAAGCGCGAGACCGCCACCCGGTCGCGGGTCGTCGTGACCGTCGCGGACAAGATGTTGACGTGTGCGTCGGACAGGACGCGGGTGACGTCCGACAGCAGCCGGGTGCGGTCGAGGGCCTCGACCTGGACGTTGACGAGGAACAGCGAGCCGGAGGTGGGCGCCCACTCGACCTCGACCAGCCGAGCCGGGTCGGCCAGGATGTCGCCGGCGTTGGTGCAGTCGCGGCGGTGCACCGACACGCCGCGGCCGCGGGTGACAAAGCCGACGACGTCGTCGCCGGGCACGGGGGTGCAGCACTTGGCGAGCTTGACCCACACGTCGTCGACGCCCTTGACGACGACACCGGGGTCACCGGCTGGCCGGGACCGGGCAGGTCGGGTGGGTACGGCGGTCTCGGCGAGGTCCTCGACGGCACCCTCGGCGCCACCCATCCGGGCCATGATCTTCTGGATGACCGTGTGGGTCGACAGCCGGCCTTCGCCGACCGCCACGTACAGGGCCGTGACGTCCGCGAGGCGCTGCTCCTTGGCCAGGCTGAGCAGCGCGTCGCCACCCAGGACCCGCTGCAGCGGCAGGCCGGCCTTGCGCATCGCCTTCGCGATCGCGTCCTTGCCGTTCTCGACGGCGTCCTCGCGGCGCTCCTTGGCGTACCACTGCCGGATCTTGTTGCGGGCGCGTGGGCTCTTGACGAACTGCAGCCAGTCCCGCGAGGGGTGCGCCGTCTCGGTCTTGGACGTGAAGATCTCGACGACGTCGCCGTTGTCGAGGGTCGACTCGAGCGGCACGAGACGGCCGTTGACGCGGGCACCGATGCAGCGGTGACCGACCTCGGTGTGGACCCCGTAGGCGAAGTCGATCGGCGTCGACCCGGACGGCAGCGACACGACCCCGCCCTTGGGGGTGAAGACGAAAACCTCGGCGCTGTGCAGGTCGAAGCGCAGCGAGTCCAGGAAGTCGCCCGGGTCGGCCGATTCCTTCTGCCAGTCGAGCAGCTGGCGCAGCCAGGCCATGTCGTCGCCCTGCTTCGGCGCGGCCATGCCCGGCGCGGCCCCGCCCTCCTTGTACTTCCAGTGGGCGGCGATGCCGTACTCCGCGCGCTTGTGCATCTCGACGGTGCGGATCTGCAGCTCGACCGGCTTGCCCTCGGGTCCGATGACCGAGGTGTGCAGCGACTGGTACATGTTGAACTTGGGCATCGCGATGTAGTCCTTGAAGCGCCCGGGGACGGGGCTCCAGAGGGCGTGGATCGTGCCCAGCGCGGCGTAGCAGTCGCGGACGCTGTCGACCAGGACACGGATCCCGACCAGGTCGTAGATGTCGGTGAAGTCGCGGCCGCGGACGATCATCTTCTGGTAGATCGAGTAGTAGTGCTTGGGTCGCCCGGTGACGCTGGCGTTGATCTTCGCGGCCTTCAGGTCGCTGTTGACCTTGGCCACGATCTCGGCGAGCTGGGTGTCGCGCGAGGGTGCCCGGTCGGCGACGAGGCGCACGATCTCGTCGTACCGCTTGGGGTAGAGGGTCGCGAAGGCGAGGTCCTCGAGCTCCCACTTGATGGTGTTCATGCCCAGCCGGTGCGCCAGCGGGGCGAAGATCTCCAGCGTGGTGGTGGCGATCCGCTCCTGCTTCTCCTGCTTCAGGAAGCGCAGCGTGCGCATGTTGTGCAGCCGGTCGGCGAGCTTGATGACGAGCACCCGCGGGTCACGGGCCATCGCCACGACCATCTTGCGGATCGTCTCTGCCTCGGCAGCCTCGCCGTACTTGATCTTGTCGAGCTTGGTGACGCCGTCGACGAGGTGCATGACGTCCGGGCCGAACTCCTCCTGGACGTCCTCGAGCGTGTAAGGCGTGTCCTCCACCGTGTCGTGCAACAGGGCCGCGACCAGGGTCGTGGTGTCCATCCCGAGCTCGGCCAGGATGGTCGTCACCGCGAGCGGGTGCGTGATGTAGAGGTCACCGCTGCGGCGGCGCTGGTCGCCGTGCATCTGCTCGGCGACCTCGTAGGCCCGCACGACCAGCCGGGTGTCGGCCTTGGGATGGCTGGTGCGGATGGTCCTCAGCAGCGGCTCGAGCACGGGCGGCGTGCCACCGGGCTTGGACGGGGCGGTCAGCCGGGCCAGGCGGGCCCGGACCCGGCGCCCACTGGGCGTGCCGGTACCGCCGCTTTCGGTGCCGCCTGACCCGTCCGGGCCGCGGTCATGGTCGTCGAGGTCGACCCGTCGGGGCAGGTCTGCGGCAGACGGCACGGGAGCAGGTGCAGCAGCAGGTACGTCAGTGGCCATGCACCCTCCCTTCGTCCGGCGCCCCAGTCTACGGAACTCCCGACTGCTTGCTCACCCTCACACCCCTCAGACCCTGAGTACAGCCCGTACGTCGACGCCTGGCAGCGCGGCGCGACCGTCGAGGAACGTCAGCTCCAGCAGGACCGTCACGCCTACGACCTCGGCGCCGCCGCGCTCGACCAGGTGCACGGCAGCGGCCGCTGTGCCGCCGGTGGCCAGAACGTCGTCAACGACCAGGACCCGGTCACCGGGGGCGAAGGCGTCCCTCAGGACCTCGAGTGAGTTGCTGCCGTACTCCAAGTCGTAGGAGCGCTCGTGGACCGGACCGGGCAGCTTGCCGGGCTTGCGGACGGGTACGACGCCCGCTCCGAGCAGGTAGGCCACGGGAGCCGCGAGCAGGAAGCCGCGGGCCTCGACGCCGACGACCTTCGTCACGCCCGCCCGCTCGTGGGCGATGAGGTCGACCGCCCGCCGGAAGGCCGCCGGGTCGGCGAACACCGGCGTCAGGTCCTTGAAGACGATCCCCGGTACGGGGTGGTCCGGGACGTCCCGGACGAGGGCGAGCAGGTCCTTCGAGCTGACGGCTGGGCCGGTACCGGTCGGGCGGAGGCTCACCGGCGGCGCTTGCCGGACGGTCGGCCGCCCTTCTTCTTCTGCGGGGGCCGCTTGGTGGCGGTCTTGGCAGGCCGGGCGGGGGCCTGGACGGTCTCAGCCGTCCACCCTGATTCCCCTGTGGTGGCATCTGGGGCGTCGGCGACCGCTACCGCGTTGGTGGAGCGCTGGCTCAGCCGGACCGGGGCCTTGCCGGTGGCGCGCCGGTCGAGGACCCGCTGGTGCAGGACCTTGAAGCGCGGCTCGCGTTCCTTCAGGTCGGCCAGCAGCGGGGTCGCGAGGAACAGGCTGGAGTAGGCACCGGAGGCCAGGCCCACGAACAGCGCCAGCGCCAGGTCCTTCAGCGTGCCGGCACCGAGCAGCAGCGCCCCGACGAACAGCAGCCCGGAGACGGGCAGCAGCGCGATCAGGGAGGTGTTGATCGAGCGCATGAACGTCTGGTTGACCGCGAGCTCCGCCGCCTCGGCGTACGTCTGATTGCTCTGCTTCTCCAAGCCCCGGGTGTTCTCCTCGACCTTGTCGAACACCACGATCGTGTCGTAGAGGGAGTAGCCGAGGACCGTCAGCAGGGCAATGACGGTGGAGGGCGTGACGACGAACCCGGTGATCGAGTAGACGCCGGCAGCCAGGATCAGGTCGTGGATCAGCGCGATGATCGCGGCGGCGGCCATCTTGGGCTCGAAGCGGACCGAGATGTAGATGACGACCGCGATGAGGAAGACGATCAGGCCCTGCAGGGCCTTGTTGGTGACCTGCTTGCCCCAGGACGCGCCCACGTTCTGGAAGCTGATGTTCTTCACGTTGAAGTGCTTTTCCAGCGCGGCGTTGATGGTTGTGTTCTGGGCCTCGCTGAGCGGCTTGGTCTCGATCCGCAGCTGGGTCGCCCCACCGGTGCTCTTGACCGTCTGCAGGATCGGGTCCTTGACGCCCAGACCCTCGACGAAGCTGCGGCTGGCCTTGAGGTCGACGTCGGAGGCGACGGGAAGCTGGAAGATCCCACCTCCCTTGAACTCCACGCCCAGGTTGAAACCGCGAAACAACATGCTGCCGAGCGCGACGACGACCAGGAGCAGGCTCACGGCGTAGAACTTCTTGCGCGCCGCGATCAGCGGGAACGTGGTCTCGCCGTGGTAGAGCCGATGGATCAGCCCCATGTCAGGCCTCCTGAACGGTGGGCTTGGACGAGCGGGACAGCGCCCCGCGTGGACCGCCGGCCGACGGCTCGCCGCCTTCGGGCCCGAAGAACCCGGTGAGGCGGCTGCGCGAGAACCAGCGATAACGGGACAGCAGCGAGATCAGCGGCCGGGTGAACAAGAACACCACCACGACGTCGAGCAGCGTCGACAGGCCGAGGGTGAACGCGAAGCCGCGGACCCCGCCGACCGAGACGAAGTAGAGGATGACGGCCGCGAGCAGGGAGACGGTATCGGCGGACAGGATGGTCCGCCGGGCGCGCACCCAGGCTCGGTCGACCGCGGATCGCGGCGTACGGCCCTCCTTGATCTCGTCCTTGAGGCGCTCGAAGTAGACGACGAAGGAGTCGGCCGTGATGCCGACCGACACGATCAGGCCGGCGATGCCGGCAAGCGACAAGGCGAAGCCGAACTCCTTCCCCAGCACGCAGATCGAGCCGTACGTCAGGCCACCGCTCGTGAGCAGCGAGGCGATCGTGACCAGGCCGAGCGCGCGGTAGTAGAGCAACGAGTACAGGACGACAGCCACCAGGCCGATCCCGCCTGCGAGCAGGCCGCTCTTGAGCTGGTCGTCGCCGAGGGTCGCCGAGATGACCTGCGCGTCGCCGGCCTCGAAGCTCAGCGGCAGCGCGCCGTACTTGAGGTCGTTGGCGAGGTCCTGGCCCTCCTTCTGGGTGAAGGAGCCGGTGATCTGGGCGTCGCCGTTGATGACGCTCTGGATGACCGGGGCGCTCACGACGATGCCGTCGAGCGCGATCGCCACCTGGTTGGTGGGGGCGGTGGCGCCGAACGCCTCCTTGGTCAGGTTGGTCCACCGGTCCTGGCCGGCGCCCTTGAACTGCAGGTTGACCTGGACCCCGATGCCGGTGCTTCCGGTACCGACATTGGCGCCCTTGATGTCCTTTCCGACGACCTTGGCGACGGCCAAGTGGTACTTGGTGGTCCCGGCCTGGTCACACGCCACGATCTCCTGGGTCGGCACGTCGGGCGACCCTCCCTGCCGGGCCCGCCGGTCGCTGCAGTCGAGCTGCGCATAGCTGGCGGCGCTGTAGACGGCGCCGCTGCGGACCAGTGGACCGGCAACCGGGCTGCCCGACGCCGTGGGTGTGGGGGCTGCGCCTGCCTTGGGGGTGGCGGTGGCCTTTGGGGCGGCACTGGCTTTGGGCTTGGGGGTGGGCGTGGGAGTGGGAGTGGAGGCTGCCAGCAGCGCGTGGCTCAGCGGGCGCTTCAGGACGCTCGCTGTGGGCTTGGGAGTGGGCTTGGGAGTGGGCTTGGGGGTCGCGACGACCGTGGCGGGCGACGGGTTCGGCGTACCGCTGGGCTGTGCCGAGCCGCTGGGTGTGGGCGTCGGGACCGTGATCGGCGGCGCGACACCCTGCTCCTGGATCACCCGGCGGAACTGCAGCTGGGCGGTCTTGGTGACGTTGGCGATGTCCTTGCTGTTGCCGCCAGGGACGGAAACGACGACCTGCGAGCCCTCCACGACGACCTCGGCCTCGGAGACGCCGGCGCCGTTGACGCGCTGTCGCAGGATGGCCACGGCCGTGTCGAGCTGGCTGGCGGTGGCCTTCTTGCCACTGATGGTCTTGGGCGTGAGGATCACCTGCGCGCCACCCTGGAGGTCCAGGCCCAGCTTGGGCGTGAGCGCGTGACCGCCGCTGCCACCGAAGGCCACGCCGGCGTAGAGCACGGCGAACAGCAGCAGCAGGGCCCCGAAGTACCGGCCGACGTGCAGCTGGCCGCGGGAGGTCGGGCCGGGACGTGCCACGAGGAGCGATCTCCTGTCTCGGGTGGCCGACCCCGTTTGGGACGGCCACAATGCGCGTGCAGAGGCGGCAGAAGTTCCGAGAACCCCCGCTGCGCTTCGGCAGAAGTCTACGCAGCGACGCCCCCGGACAACGGGCAGCGCCGCGCTCGCGTTCCGCGCCCCCGCTCAGGCAGGGTGGCTGTCGGTGCCGAACAGGTCCAGCGGGAGCACGTCGACCGGACCGGGTGGCCGCAGTCCGAGGTGTCGCCAGGCCGCCGGTGTCGCCACCCGGCCACGGGGCGTCCGGATGATCAGGCCGGAGCGCACCAGGAACGGCTCGCAGACCTCCTCGACCGTCTCGGCCTCCTCGCTGACGGCCACGGCCAGCGTCGACAGCCCCACCGGACCGCCGTTGAAGCGGCCGCACAGGGCCTCCAGCACGGCCCGGTCGAGCCGATCAAGGCCGAGCTCGTCCACGTCGTAGACGGCCAGGGCGGCGTGCGCCACCTCGACGGTGACGCGCCCGTCGGCACGGACCTCGGCGAAGTCGCGGACCCGGCGCAGCAGCCGGTTGGCGATGCGCGGTGTCCCTCGGGACCGGCCGGCGATCTCGGCCGCCCCGGCCGGTTCGATCGGTACTTCGAGCAGCCCGGCGCTGCGGGTGATGACCCGCTCGAGCTCGGCCGGTGAGTAGGGCTCCATGTGAGCGGTGAACCCGAAACGGTCACGCAGCGGACCGGTCAGCAGTCCCGAACGCGTCGTCGCACCGACCAGGGTGAACGGCGCCACCTCGAGCGGGATCGCGGTCGCCCCGGGGCCCTTGCCGACGATGACGTCGACCCGGAAGTCCTCCATGGCGACGTACAGCAGCTCCTCGGCCGGCCGCGCGATCCGGTGGATCTCGTCGATGAACAGCACCTCCCCCTCCACGAGGGAGGACACCAGCGCTGCCAGGTCACCGGCCCGCTCGAGGGCGGGACCGCTGGTGATCCGGATCCCCGTCCCGAGCTCGGCCGCGATGATCATCGCGAGGGACGTCTTGCCGAGGCCGGGCGCGCCGGACAGCAGCACGTGGTCGGGGGGCCTCCCCCGACGCTGCGCGCTCTGCAGCACCAGTGACAGCTGCTCGCGGACCCGTTCCTGCCCGATGAACTCCTCGAGCCGCTTCGGCCGCAGCGCCGCCTCGACCAGCCGCTCCTCGTCGCCGGCCTCGGGCCGGGCGATCACCTCGGCCACCAGGTCGGCGGACCGCCGGGCCAGCTCCGCTGCCTCCCGGCGCGCCAGGTCGTCGCTCATCGGCCCATCATCGCGCCTTGCCCAGCAGGGCGAGCGCCTCCCGCAGCAACCGTGGCACGTCGGCCTCGGTCGCCGTCGGGTGAGCAGCACTCAGGCGTACGACGGTCTCGTCGGCCTGGCTCCCCGTCCAGCCGAGGCCGACGAGGGCCTCGGTGAGCACCTCCCGCCAGGCCGCCGCGGCGGGAGCCGAACCCACGCCGCCCACCGTGGCCACCTTGTCCTTGAGTTCCAGGACCATTCGCTGCGCGCCCTTGCGGCCGATGCCCGGCACGAGGCACAGGGCCGTGAGGTCCTCGGTCGCCAGGGCCCGTCGTACCGCGTCGGGGGTGTGGACGGTCAGCACGGCCTGCGCGACCTTGGGACCGACGCCGCTGGAGGTCTGGAGCAGCTCGAAGATCTCGCGCTCGTCGTCGGTCTCGAAACCGAACAGGGTCAGTGAGTCCTCGCGGACCACGAGCGTCGTGGCGAGGAACGCCTGCTCCCCCACCCGCAGGCGGGCCCGCGTCCCGGGGGTGGTGAGGACCGCGAGGCCCACGCCCCCCACGGTGAGCACGACCCCCTGCGCGGTGTGACCCGTGACGCGACCGGTCAGGCTGGCGATCACGCGAGCCGGGCGAGCATCGGGGCCCGCCAGCTGTGACAGATCGCCAGCGCGAGCGCGTCGGCGGCGTCGGCGGGCTTGGGCAGCTCGGTCAGCCGCAGGATCCGGGCGACCATGGCGCCCACCTGGGCCTTCTCGGCCCGGCCCGAGCCGGTCACGGCAGCCTTGACCTCACTGGGGGTGTGCAGCGCCACCGGGATCCCCCGGCGGGCGGCGCAGACGATCGCGACCGCCCCCGCCTGGGCGGTGCCCATCACGGTGCGAACGTTGTGCTGCGCGAAGACCCGCTCGACGGCAACCGCGTCGGGCTGGTGCAGGTCCAGCCAGGCCTCGACGGCCCGCTCGAGGGCGACCAGCCTGGCACCGAGCTCATCGGTCGCGGGAGTTTTGACGACACCGACGGCCACCAGGCTCGCCCGGCCCGGACGTCCGTCGACGACGCCCAGGCCGCACCTGGTCAGCCCGGGGTCCACTCCCAGCACCCGCATCGTCGCTGCGCCTCCCTCGACCCATCGATCACGTGTTCGGAGCCTAGAGGTTCCGGCACGCGATCCGCGTGAGGCCCGCCTCGGCGCGCCGCCCAGCACGAGCCCGTCCGAGCCCCAGCCCGCCCCCGCCGCACCACGACCCCCGCACCCGCACCCGCACCCGACACCGCACCCGCCGCGCACCCGCACCCGCACCCGCACCCGACAACGATCTACCGCCCGTGGTGGCGGTCGACGGCGTGCCGCGCATCAGGAGCGGTAGATCATCGGGGGCGGGGCCGCATCAGACGCTGGCGAGGACCTCGTCGGAGACGTCGAAGTTGGCGTAGACGTTCTGGACGTCGTCGAGGTCCTCGAGGGCGTCCACGAGGCGCAGCACCTTGCGGGCCGGCTCGTCCTCGAGCTCGATCGTCGTACCGGGGACCCAGGCGATGTCGGCCGCGTCGACCGTGAGGCCCGCCTCGGTGCAGGCCTTGCGCACCGTGGCGGTGTCGGTGGCCGCGCACTGGACCTCGAAGAACTCCTCGGCGTCGGTCACGTCTTCGGCGCCGGCATCGAGGACGGCCATCAGCACGTCGTCCTCGGTCAGCCCGTCGGTCTTCACGACCTGTACGAGGCCCTTGCGCTCGAACAGGTACGCCACCGAGCCCGGGTCGGCCGGGTTGCCCCCGTTGCGGGTGATCGCGATCCGGACCTCGGCGTTGGCGCGGTTGCGGTTGTCGGTAAGACACTCGATGAGGAAAGCGACACCACCGGGCCCGTAAGCCTCGTAGGTAATCTCCTCATACGCGTTGGCGTCGCCCATCTCGCCGGAGCCACGCTTGATGGCCCGCTCGATGTTGTCCGCGGGGACAGAGAGCCGCTTGGCACCCTGGATCGCGTCGGCGAGCGTGGGGTTGCCGGACGGGTCCCCGCCGCCGACCCGCGCCGCCACCTCGATCGTCTTGATCAGCTTCGCGAACAGCTTGCTGCGCTTGGCGTCGACGACGGCCTTCTTGTGCTTGGTCGTCGCCCACTTCGAATGGCCGCTCACGGCTGTCCTCCTCGGTCGCCCATGACTGTATCGACGAAGTAGCGGTGCATCGCCGGGCTGCCCGTCAGCTCCGGGTGGAACGAGGTCGCGAGCAGATGCCCCTGCTGTACGGCGACAGGATGCTCCCCCACGCAGGCGAGCACGTTCACGGAGGGTCCGGCGCGCTCGACCCAGGGCGCGCGGATGAACACGCCATGGATGTCCCCGACACCGGTGACCGTCAGGTCCCCCTCGAAGGAGTGGACCTGCGAGCCGAAGGCGTTGCGGCGCACGGTGATGTCGAGGCCGCCGATCAGCTCCTGGTCGTGCCGACCGTCGACGACCTCGGAGGCGAGCAGGATCATCCCGGCGCAGGTGCCGTACGTCGGCAACCCCGACGCGACCAGGTCGCGCAGCGGGCCGATCAGGTCGAAGATCCGGAGCAGCTTGCCCATCGTGGTGGACTCGCCTCCGGGCAGCACGATCCCGTCCAGCCCGTCGAGGTCGGCGGGCCGACGTACCTCACGGGGGGATGCGCCGGCGGCCTGCAGGGCGACCACGTGCTCGCGGACGTCGCCCTGGAGGGCGAGGACCCCGACGCGGGCTACCAACCGCGCTGGGCCAGCAGGTCACCTGCGCCGAGGGAGTCGACGGAGATGCCGACCATCGCCTCGCCGAGCCCGCGGGAGACCTTGGCGATCCGCTCGGCGTCCTGGTAGTAGGCCGTCGCCTCGACACACGCACGTGCCCGGGCGGCCGGGTCACCGCTTTTGAAGATGCCCGAACCGATGAAGACGCCGTCAGCGCCCAGCTGCATCATCATCGCGGCGTCGGCCGGGGTGGCGACCCCACCGGCGACGAACAGCACGACGGGCAGCCGGCCGAGCGAAGCCGTCTCGCGAACCAGGTCGATCGGGGCGCGCAGCTCCTTGGCGGCCTCGAAGAGCTCGGCGGAGTCCATCGTGGTGAGGCGCTTGATCTCGCTGAGGATCGTGCGGATGTGGGTGGTCGCCTGCGAGACGTCGCCCGTGCCGGCCTCGCCCTTGGAGCGGATCATCGCCGCGCCCTCGGAGATGCGGCGCAGCGCCTCGCCGAGGTTGCTGGCGCCGCAGACGAAGGGCACCGTGAAGCCGGCCTTGTCGATGTGGTGGGAGTAGTCGGCCGGGGTGAGGACCTCGGACTCGTCGACGTAGTCGACCCCGATGGCCTGCAGGACCTGGGCCTCCACGAAGTGACCGATCCGGGCCTTGGCCATGACGGGGATGGTGACCTCGGCCTTGATGCCGTCGATCAGGTCCAGGTCGCTCATCCGGGCGACGCCGCCGTCGCGGCGGATGTCCGCAGGGACCCGCTCGAGGGCCATGACGGCGACAGCCCCTGCGTCCTCGGCGACCCGAGCCTGCTCTGCGTTGACGACGTCCATGATCACGCCGCCCTTGAGCTGCTCTGCCATACCGCGCTTGACGAGGGGAGTTCCAGTCGTGTTCATAGGTCGTATCCTAGTGGAAATGAGCCGGCCCGGCGCCGCGGGAAGCTCAGCCGAACAAGAGCGACCCGCCGGTCGGTGCCGGGAGCCGCCGACTCCGCACCCGCTTGCCGTCGCAGCGGGTCAGGCTGCCGGACGCAGCGCCGTGTCGTCCACGTCGAAGAAGGTCGGCATGGCCCGGCGGCCGGCCAGCCGGAGCGCCCGCGGGAGGCGTCGGCGACGCAGCGCCCGAGTGTCGTTGACGGCATTGTTGTGGAACGACCGGGCCAGCCCGACCCGGGTCGCGGCGGTCTCGAGCTCGGCCTGCGCGCGCTCCACCTCCGGCCCTTCAGCCAGCAGGGGTACGGCGGCGCGCAGCGCCCGGGACAGGGCGTTCTCGACGAGGTCCCGACCGCTCTCCCCCGCGTCCAGCGCGGCGGACGCGGCCACCTCCAGGCCCTGCGCCTCCGGTCCGAACGGGAGCAGCGGCATCAGCGCACGGGCGGCGGCGGCCCGGCGTACCAGCTGGGCGTCCAGCGCGGCCCAGGCGGCGTCGACCCGCGCGTGCATCCGGTCCAGTCGACCGGCGGTCCATGTGACGTAGGACGCGAGCAGCACGATGGCGAGGACCGTCCAGACGACCCCGTTCACAGAGCCCCCCCAACCCAAATCCACACGGCCAGGACCGTGTGGATTTGCCACAGAGAGGTGGCGACCGGCGTCACGGGGCGACGCGCTCCCGGACGACGGCCAACCAGCGACGCAGGGTTTCCGAGACCCGGCCGGGGTCGTCCTCCTGACCGAAGTCCTCCACGTCAGGGTCCTCGGCGGTGTCATCGAGCTCGACGGCGGCGACCGGGGCGAACGCGGCCACCGTTTCGTAGACCTCGACGATCTGCCGGGTGACGTGCGACCAGTCGTAGGCCCGGACGGTCACCGACCCCGCCGCGGCCAGCCGGGCCCGGCGGGGTGGGTCGTCGAGCAGAGCGGTCAGCGCGGCGCCGAGGGCCTCAGGGTCGCCGACGGGTACGAGGACCCCGGCGGCGCCGTCGTCGAGGACCCGTCGGAACGCCTCCAGGTCGCTCGCCACCACCGGCGTACCGGTGGCCATCGCCTCGATGAGCACGATCCCGAAGCTCTCCCCGTGGGTGTTGGGGGCGCAGTAGACGTCACCGCTGGCATAGACCCGGGGCTTGTCGGCCGCACTGACGAGCCCGAGCAGGTGGACCCGTCCGGCTGTCGCCGGGTCGAGCACCGAGCGGACCTCCTCTACGTCGCCCGGACCGGCCACGAGCAGCTGGACGTCGGCGGGTAGGAACGGCAGGGCGGCGAGCAGGACGCTCAGCCCCTTGCGGTCCTCGTCGATCCGGCCGAGGAACACGACCCGACGCCCCGCCGGCAGGTCCGCAAGCGGCTCCGCCCCCTCGAAGGCACTGACCCGGACCCCGTTCGGGATGAGGACGGCGTCGTGACCGAGATGCTCCACGACGACCCGACGGGCGGCGGGAGACACGGCGATCCGGCCCGCGATCTTCTCCAAACCCGGCTGGAGGGTGGTACCGAAGACCTGCAGCGCCCGGCTGCGCGCGGTCGCCGTGTGGAACGTGGCGACCATCGGTCCACGGGCCGCGAAGCACGCGATCATCGACAGGGACGGCACGGTCGGCTCGTGCAGGTGCAACACGTCGAAGCGACCCCGCCGCAGCCAGCGCCGGGTCCTGGTCAGGGACACCGGCCCGAAGCACAACCGCGCCACTGACCCGTTGTAGGGCACCGGCACCGCCCGCCCGCCCGGCACGACGTACGGCGGCAGGTCCGCGTCGGGGTCGTCGACCGGGGTGAGCACCGACACCTCGTGGTCGAGCCCGATGAGGCTCTCGGCGAGGTCCTTCACGTGGGCCTGCACCCCGCCCGGCATATCCCACGTGTAGGGGCAGACAATCCCGATCCTCACGCGGCGCTCCGGCGAGGGTCGGCCGGATGGAGGTCGTCGAGCCAGAGCCTCTGCAGCATGTGCCAATCGGCGGGGTGCCGGGTGATCGCCGCCTCGAAGGCCCGCGCCACCCCCTGCGTCATCGCCGGCAGGTCGGAGGCCTCGATGTAGGGGTGGAAGGTGATCTCCCAGTCGCGCGGTCCCTCGAAGGCCAGCGTGGTCGGCAGGAGGTTCGCCCCGGTCGCGAGCGCGAGCCGTGCGGGTCCCGCGGGCATCCGCGCGGTGGCCCCGAAGAACTCCACGTCGACCCCCCGCGGGGTGAGGTCGCGGTCGGCCAGCAGGCAGATCGTCCCACCCGCCTCCAGCCGCTCCGTCAGCACCTCGTACGCCGGTCGGTCACCGCCCGTCAGGGGCAGGACCTCCATCCCCAGGGACTGCCGGAAGGCCACGAACTGCTCGTACACCGACTCGGGCTTGAGCCGCTCCGCCACCGTCGCGAAGGGGACTCCGGTGACGCCGCACCAGGCCCCGGCAGCGTCCCAGTTGCCGCTGTGCGGCAGCACCATGATGGTGCCGCGGCCCGAGGCGACCGAGTCCCTCAGCAGGTGTTCGCGGGTGGTGTGGGTCGACGAGACGATCCGGTCGGGCCCGATCGTGGGAAGCCGGAACGCCTCGCACCAGTACCGGGCGTAGGACCGCATCGCCTCACGCGTCAGGTCCTGACCGGGGGCAGTACGGGCCAGGTTGGCGCGCAGGCGGTCGACGCTCCTGCCACCGCGGAGGACGGCCAGATCAGCGGCAGCGTCGAACAGGCGACGGGCCATCGGCTCGGGCATGCCCTTGACCAGGGCCCAGCCCGCGGCATAGCCGCCGGAGCTCAAAGCACCGGCCAGGGCCGCGACCGGGTTCACGGCGTCGGGAGATGGGCCTGGCGACGAACCTCGTGCAGCCGCTGCCCGACGGTCACCAGCGAGAGCACCGCGAGCAACCACAGCGCCCCGGTGAGCAACCCGTCAGGGACACCGAGGCCGACCAGCCCGGTGGCAGCCAGGATGAGGATGAGTCGCTCGGGGCGCTCCGCGATCCCCACGTTGCACGTCATCCCCAGCCCCTCCGCGCGGGCCTTCTCATAGGAGATGACCTGACTGCACAGCAGCACGAACAGGGTGACCGCGACAAGGACGTCGTCGTCCCCCGTGCCGGCGTACCAGAGCAGGAGACCTCCGAAGATCGCGCCGTCGGCGACCCGGTCGCAGCTGGAGTCGAGCCAGGCGCCGAAGCTGCTGAACACACCCCGCTTGCGGGCGAGCGCGCCGTCGATGGTGTCGGTGAGCACGAACAGCGTGATCACGAGTGTCCCCACCAGGAAGTGACCGCCCGGAAAGAAGGCGAGCGCCGCTGCGACGACGCCGACCGTGCCGGTTGCCGTCACGGCATCGGGGGTCACGCCCCAGGCGTGGAGGCGGTTGACCAGGGGATCGGCCACCTTGCCGACCACGGGGCGCAGCTGGGCACCGATCACTGCGGAGCCTGGCTCGTCGACGTCACCCGCGAACGATACCGGCGCGGATGCCCGCCCTGGGCCCTTGTCCCTGGCAGCGCGGGGCGAGAGGCTCCTCACGGCGGAGTGGGACGACGTGGAAGGTTGGGGGAATGTCGAAGACAAGCAGACAGGCTGGACCGGCGCCCGAGCCGAGGGCCGCGGAGCTCGTCCGCAACGTGGCGCTCGTGGGGCACGCCGGCGCGGGCAAGACGACGCTGGTCGAGGCACTCCTGACGCGAGCCGGGACGATCCCCCGCGCGGGAAGCGTTACCGAGGGGACGACGGTGAGCGACAGCGAGGAGGTCGAGACGCGGCTGCAACGGTCGGTCGCCCTGTCGCTCGCGCCGCTGGAGCATGCCGGCGTGAAGGTCAACCTGCTCGACACGCCCGGCACGGCCGACTTCGTCGGGGAGTTGCGCGCGGGCCTGCGCGCCGCGGACGCGGCGTTGTTCGTGATCTCGGCCGCAGACGGCATCGACGCGATCACCGTCCAGCTCTGGCACGAGTGCGCCCTGGTCGGCTTGCCGCGGGCAGTGGTCATCACCCAGCTCGACAAGCCACGAGCCGACTTCGACGACTGCGTCGCGATCTGCCAGCGGGTCCTCGGCGAGGGCGTCCACCCGCTCTACCTGCCGATGCACGACGACACGTCCGACGAGGCGGTCCTGGGGGTGATCGGGCTCATCTCGCAGCGGGTCTACGACTGGTCGTCCGGCGAGCGGGTCGAGCGCGACCCCGACCCGCAGCACCTGCCGCTCATCGAGTCGCTGCGCGGCGAGCTGCTCGAAGCCGTCATCGCCGAGAGCGAGGACGAGACCCTGCTCGACCGTTACCTCGCGGGCGAGCCGATCGACAACAAGGTCATCATCGCGGACCTGGAGCTGGCGGTCGCCCGCGGCAACTTCTACCCGGTCATCCCGGCCGCTCCGCTGTCACTACTGGGTACCGACGAGATCCTCGAGCTGCTCACCCAGGCCATGCCATCGCCGCTCGAGCACCCCTGCCCGGTCGTGACCTCCCCCGACGGCACCCCTGCCGCGCCCATCTCGTGCGATCCGGACGGACCGCTGGTGGCCGAGGTCGTGAAGACCACCTCCGACCCGTACCTCGGTCGGGTCTCCCTCGTGCGCGTCTTCTCCGGCACGCTGCGCCCGGACGCGGTGGTGCACGTCTGCGGCCATGGGCTCGTCGAACGTGGACACCCCGACCACGACGCCGACGAGCGGGTCGGCGCGCTCACCACTCCCCTGGGTTCAGCCATGCGTCCGGTGACGGAGTGCCCCGCCGGTGACCTCGTGTCGGTCGCCAAGCTGGCCAGTGCCGAGACCGGTGACACGCTGTCCTCCCGCGAGGACCCGCTGCTCGTCCACGCCTGGGACCTGCCCGAGCCGCAGCACACCATCGCCGTCGAGGCCTCGTCACGCGCGGATGAGGACAAGCTCGGCACGGCGTTGCAGCGCCTCGTCGCGGAGGACCCGACGGTCCGTCTCGAACGGCAGGCCGAGACCGGCCAGCAACTGCTCTGGACGGTCGGTGAGGGGCACGCCGAGGTCCTCGTCGACCGGCTCCGCACCCGGTACGGCGTCACGGTCACCCTCCCGCCCGTCCTCGTCGCACTGCGCGAGACCCTCGCCGGCCCGGTCTCGGTCACCGGCCGGCACGTCAAGCAGTCCGGTGGCCACGGGCAGTTCGCCGTCGTCCACGTCGATGTCGAGCCGCTGCCGGCCGGGTCGGGCCTGGTCTTCGAGTCCCGCGTGGTCGGTGGCGCCGTGCCGACGAGCTACATCCCCTCGGTCGAGAAGGGCGTGCGGGCGCAGATGGAGCGCGGCCTCGACGGCCGGCCCCTGGTCGACCTGCGGGTGGTCCTCACCGACGGCAAGGCCCACTCGGTCGACTCCTCCGACGCGGCCTTCCAGTCGGCGGGCGCTCTCGCCGTACGTGAGGCCTGCACGGCAGCCGGCATCCAGGTCCTCGAGCCGGTGTCCTCGATCGAGGTACGGCTGCCGGCCGGCTATGTCGGCACGGTCATGAGTGACCTGTCCGGCCGCCGCGCCCGCGTCACAGGCAACGAGCTCGACGACGACCTGGCCGTCGTGAGCGCCGAGGTCCCCGACCTCGAGCTGCTGCACTACGCCGCCGAGCTCCGGTCCCTGTCCCACGGCACGGGGTCCTTTCGGCGTACCTACCTGCGCCACGAGCCCCTGCCGTCCCACGTCAAACCCTGACGCGCCCGACGCGGCCGTGCGCGACAACTGCACCGGACACGCCGGAGTCACCTGATGCAGATGTCGCAGGACCCGCCGGAGGAGCGGGCAGGGTCAGACCTCGGTCCAGGCACGGGCGAGCAGGTCGCGGGTCTCGGGCAGCAGCTGGGGCAGCACCTTCGTGTGCCCGACCACCGGCATGAAGTTCGTGTCCCCACCCCAGCGCGGTACGACGTGCTGGTGCAGGTGCGCCGCGATGCCGGCGCCCGCGACGGTGCCAAGGTTCATGCCGACGTTGAAGCCGTGCGCCCCCGACAGGTGCCGGAGGGCCCGGATCGCATGCTGCGTCAGGGCGGCGATCTCGGTCGCCTCAGCCGGCGTCAGCTCGTCGTAGCCGCTGATGTGCCGATACGGCACGAGCATCAGATGGCCTGAGTTATAGGGGAACAGGTTGAGCACTGCGTAGGAGGCGGCGCCGCGGAAGACGACCAGGCCGTCTTCGTCGCTCATCGGTGGGATGTCGCAGAACGGGCACCCGTCCCCGGTGGCCTCGCCTTTGATGTAGGCCATCCGGTGCGGGGTGTACAGCCGTTCGAAGCGGTCCCGGAGCCCGGCGCCGCGTTGTTCGTCAGGCACGCGAACGCACCGCCTCCACGATGCGGGCGACCGCGTCAGCCACCGGGATGCCGTTGTCCTGGGTGCCGTCGCGGAAGCGGAACGAGACGGCGCCCGCCTCGACGTCCTCCCCGCCGGCGATGAGCATGAAGGGGACCTTCTGCTTCTGGGCGTTGCGGATCTTCTTCTGCATCCGGTCGTCGGAGTCGTCGACCTCGACCCGGATCCCGGCCGCCTTGAGCTGGCCGGCGACTTCCCACAGGTAGCCATCGTAGTCGGAGTGGACCGGAATCATGGTGACCTGCACCGGCGAGAGCCAAGCCGGGAAGGCACCGGCGTAGTGCTCGGTGAGGACCCCGATGAAGCGCTCGATGGAACCGAACTTCGCGGCGTGGATCATGACCGGCTGCTGCCGCGAGCCGTCCGCGGCCTGGTACTCGAGCTCGAACCCACGGGGCTGGTTGAAGTCGTACTGCACCGTCGACATCTGCCAGGTACGTCCGATCGCGTCGCACGCCTGCACGGAGATCTTGGGGCCGTAGAACGCCGCGCCGCCGGGGTCCGGCACGAGCTCGAGCCCCGTGTCGCGGGCGCACTGCTCCAGGATGGCGGTCGCTGTCACCCAGTCCTCCTCGGTGCCGACGAACTTGTCCGGCTTGGTGTCGTCGCGGGTCGACAGCTCGAGATAGAAGTCGTCGAGACCGAAGTCCTTGAGCAGGCCGAGGATGAAGGTCAGCAGGTGCTTGACCTCCTCGGGTGCCTGCTCCTTGGTGCAGTAGGAGTGCGAGTCGTCTTGCGCGAACCCGCGCACGCGGGTGAGGCCGTGGATGACCCCCGACGGCTCGTTGCGGTAGACCGACCCGAACTCGAAGTACCGTAGGGGCAGCTCTCGGTAGGACCGGCCGCGAGACCGGTAGATCAGGTTGTGCATGGGGCAGTTCATGGCCTTGAGGTAGTAGTCGCTGCCCTCCATCACCATCGGCGGGAACATGCCGTCCGCGTAGTAGGGCAGGTGTCCGGAGGTGTGGAACAGCCCCTCCTTGGCGATGTGTGGGGTCCCGACGTAGTCGAAGCCCTCCTCGAGGTGGCGTCCTCGGACGTAGTCCTCCATCTCCCGCTTGATGACGCCGCCCTTGGGGTGGAACACGACCAGCCCGGAGCCGATCTCGTCCGGGAAGCTGAACAGGTCCAGCTCGATTCCGAGCCGGCGGTGGTCGCGCTTCTCGGCTTCCTCGATCAGCCGCAGGTGCTCCTTCAGGTCGTCGCGGGAGGCCCAGGCGGTGCCGTAGATCCGCTGCAGCTGCTCGTTGGCCTGGTCCCCACGCCAGTACGCCGCCGCGGACCGCATGATCTTGAAGGCGGGGATGTCGCGGGTGGTCGGCAGGTGCGGACCGCGGCACAGGTCGGACCAGACCGTGTCCACGCCGACGAGGTTGTCGTAGATCGTCAGCTCGGTGCCGCCCACCTCCACGGACTCCTCCGGGGCCGACCCCTTGAGCCCGATCAGCTCGAGCTTGAACTTCTCGTGCGCGAGCTCGGCCCGCGCGTCCGCCTCGGACACGACCCGACGGCTGAAGCGCTGCCGCTGCCGGGTGATGTCGCTCATCTTCTTCTCGATGAGCGACAGGTCCTCCGGGGTGAAGGGCTGGGCGGGCAGGAAGTCGTAGTAGAAGCCGTCCTTGATGGGGGGCCCGATGCCGAGCAGGGTGCCGGGGAACAGCTCCTGAACCGCTTGCGCGAGAACGTGCGCAGCGGAGTGCCGCAACACGGCAAGCCCGTCCGGCGATGCGTACGGCACCTGCTCGACGACCGCGCCCTTCGCCACCACCGACGCGAGGTCGACCAGCACCCCGTCGACCCGCGCCACTGCAGTGTCCTTGACCCCCGCCGCCGTCAGGACCTCCAGGGCCGTCAGCCCTGCTGTCTCCGCACGGGCAGCGACCGTAGGGGTGAGGACAGGCAGGTCGGACACGGAAGAGCCTCCAGAGGTGGGAACCCTCCGAGCGTAGTGGCGGGCCGAGGGCGTGCTCCCGACCTCAGGCCAGGGACGCGGCGAGGGTGATCTCGACACCGGTGAGGGCCTTGGAGACCGGGCAGGTGGCCTTGGCCTCCTCGGCGACCTTGGCGAAGCCCGCCTCGTCGAGGCCCTCGACCTCACCCACGACACGCAGCGCGATGCCGGTGAGCTGGAAGCCTCCGGCCGGGTCCGCACCGAGCGACACCTCGGCGGTGACCTCGAGCGACTGGGGGGTGCCGCCGGCGCCGGCGATCAGCGCGGACAGCTGCATCGCGTAGCAGGAGGAGTGGGCCGCCGCGATGAGCTCCTCGGGAGAGGTGGTGCCGCCGGCCTCGTCGGCGGCACGCTTGGGGAAGGACACGTCGAAGGTCGCGACTTTGCTGCTCGACAGCTCGACCTGGCCGGAGCCGGTCTCGAGGGTGCCGTTCCAGGCGGTGCGGGCGATACGGGTGGGCATCAGGTTCCTCCAGGGGTCAGGGGCCCGCACGGGGTGCGGGGGTTCAGGGCCGGCGTTCCCCCTGTGCGACACCTCCCGGAGGCGAGTTGTTCCCGAGGGGCAGCCTGACGGGTCGTCACGGAACAGTGCCGGCCCTCCACGACGGTTCCCCACCAGGACGAGCCGTCCGGCGGCCTCGTGCAGCGTGGGTGAGCGCCCGCTCCGCGGTGACGCAGCCCGGCGGCCGGTAGCCCGGTCGACCATCATGGTCGGGTGACCGAGCCCGCCCCTTCCGATCGGGCCGGGCTGGGCAGCCTTGGACACCTACTGCGCCCCCACCGCCGGTCGTTGGCAGCCGCCGGCCTCCTGGCGCTCCTGAACGCGGCCGCCGCCCTGGCACAGCCCCTGCTGGTGCGTCAGGTCGTGCATGACATCCAGACAGGTCGACCGCGCGCCGTCGCCGTGACGGTCCTGGTGATCGCGCTCGTCCTCGCCGCTGTCCTGTCCGGGCTGCAGAGCTACCTGTTGCAACGCACCGGCGAGGCTGTCGTCCTGTCGACCCGGGTGCAGCTGGTCCGCCGCCTGCTGCGCCTGCCGGTGACCGAGCTCGACCGGCGTCGTACCGGCGACCTCATCTCCCGGGTCGGCGCCGACACGACGCTGCTGCGCACCGTCGTCACCTCGGGGCTGGTCGACGTGGTCTCCGGGGTCGTGATCGCGGTCGGTGCCCTGGTCGCAATGGCCACCGTCGACCTGCCGCTGCTCGCGATCACCGTGGTCGCGGTGGCGATCGGCTTCGCGGGGGCGATCGTCGTCGTACGGCAGGTGCGCCCGGCCTCCCTCGCGGCGCAGACCGCGGTCGGCACCATGACGTCGGGCATCGAGCGGGCATTATCCGGTGTGCGGACGATCCGGGCTGCCGGCGCCGAGGAGCGCGAAGGTGCGGCCGTCACGGTCTTCGCCCGGGACGCGTTCTCAGCGGGGCTGCAGCTCGCCCGTCTGCAGGCCCTGCTCGGCCCGCTGGCAGCGGTCGCGGTACAGGGCGCCTTCCTGTCGGTGCTGGGGGTCGGGGGTGCGCGGGTGGCCAGCGGGACCATCACCGTGGGGGACCTCGTGGCTTTCGTGCTGCTGCTGTTCCTGCTCGTCCAGCCGCTCGCACAGGGCATCCAGGCGCTCACCGCGGTTCAGACCGGGCTGGGAGCGCTGTCCCGCATCCAGGAGGTCCTGGACCTTCCGGCCGAGAGCACCACCGACGTCATCACCGCCGAGCTGCCGGTCAGCGCATCGGTTGAGGTGCGCTTCCAGAACGTTGACTTTTCCTACGCCACAGGGGGAAGCGTCCTGCGCGGTACCTCCTTCACAGCGCCGGCCGGCCGGCGTACGGCGCTGGTCGGGCCGTCCGGGGCTGGGAAGTCGACGGTGCTGGCGCTGATCGAGCGCTTCTACGAGGTCGGCTCGGGCGCGGTCCTCGTCGGCGACGAGGACGTACGCGACCTCGATCGCGACCAGCTGCGCCGCCGGATGGCCTACGTCGAGCAGGATGCACCGGTCCTCGCCGGGACCCTGCGCGACAACCTGCTGCTCGGCCGACCCTCCGCCGAGGACAGCGAGCTGCTGGCAACACTCGAGAAGGTCAACCTGCTGGAGCTGGCCTCACGGAGCGCCCAGGGTCTGGACGCCCAGGTCGGCGACGACGGGATCTTGCTGTCGGGTGGGGAGCGCCAGCGCCTCGCGATCGCCCGCGCCCTGCTGAGCCGGCCCGCGCTCCTGCTGCTCGACGAGCCGACGTCGTCCCTGGACGCGCGCAACGAGCAGGCGCTGTCCCGCGCGGTCGCTGCGATCGGGCCCGGCACGACCGTCCTGGTGATCGCCCACCGGCTGTCGACCGTCGTTGACGCCGACCAGATCGTGGTGCTCGACCACGGCACGGTCGTCGCGACAGGCACCCACGACGAGCTGGTGGCCTCCTCGCCCCTGTACCGCGACCTGGCCGCCCGACAGCTGCTCGTCTGATCGGGCGGACTCGCTGACCGCCACGAGCTGTCGCACGGCAACTGGCGCGCCGCCATGGTCAGGGGCAACATGGAACGAGATTCCCTATGTATGAGCGGATCTCAGAAGTGGGCGATACTGGACTCGAACCAGTGACCTCTCGCGTGTGAGGCGAGCGCTCTAACCAACTGAGCTAATCGCCCGAGTGCGCGGACGAACGCACGGGCGGGCAGCAAAGACTAGCGCACCCACCGCTCAGGCCAGGAGCTGCTTCGTGCTGTCCACGGCCTGCCCGACGAGTCCGTACTTCGACGCAAGAACCACACTCAGCACGGCGAGCACGAGACCTGCGACGGTCACCATCCCGGTCCGCCAAGGGTGCGCCCTCGCCTGAGCCCAGGCAGCCTTGGCAGGCCCCTTCGCCCGCTCCAGCAGCGCTTGCGCGAAGGCGAACTCCAGCGACCAGATGGCCAGCCCGACGAGGATCGGTGGGATCGTCAGCGGGCCGGGCAGCACGATGGCGGCGGCGCCCAGGATGATGAAAATGGCCCCCAGCAAGAACACGATGAGGCGGACGAGCAGGTCTCCTCCGGGGAGCACGCGGACCTTGTCTCGGAGGTTCCAGGGGGTCACCCCAACATGATGACCCAAGCAACGTACGGAAGGGCAGCCAGTGTCAGGCGTCGCCCGCGACGACCGCCGGCTGGGTCGTCAGCGACGGCGCGGTGCGACCGACCTCGTGCGTGACGATGAAGCTCTTGATCCCAGCCTTGTCGGCGACGTGCAGGTTGTTGACGAGGGTCAGCCCGGCGCTGCGGACGTCGAAGGAGCCAACGGGCCGTACGTCGCCGTACCGGCTCTTCTCCCACAGGACGTAGATGCTGTTCTTGTCGTTGACCGGCAGGCCCTGCGTGACGAGCGAGACGGAGTCGCCGTTCACGACGACAACGCCCTTCTGCCCGGAGGCGCCGGTCAGGTCGACCTTGCGGGAGCCGTCGAGGAGCAGGCTCGCGACGGTCTGCTGAAGCCTCGCGGCGTTGTTGGTCACGTCACGGTCATGGGACTTGAGGTTCTCGTTGGCAAGGACGAGCGCGACAACCATCACCACGGACGCGGCCGCACCGACGGCGGCGGTCGACCAGCGCACCGTACGGGTTTGCCGCCGAGTGCGGACCTCGTCCAGCGACACCGGAGCAGGCGCCGGAAAGCTACCGGAGCGTCCGGACTGAGCCACCCCAGCCCGGATGCCTTCCAGAACGGACAGCGGCGGGGCCTCGGAGGCCACGCCGTACGCCAGATGCGCAAGCGTGTCCGAGTGCTCTGCGAGGGCCCTGGCACAGACCGCGCAACTGGGAAGGTGCGCCAGGAAGAGCAGCTCGTCCTCGGGCTCGAGTGCAGACAGGGCATGCCCGACAGCGAGCTGCTCGTAGAGCTCGTGGGAGGTCACAACGCTGCCTTCGGCTCGTCGGTGGTGGGGTCATCATCGGGCGCGGTGTCGTGCAGGCCTTCAAGTCCGCCCTTGAGGCGGCGCATCCCGGCCAGCATCCGGGTCTTCACGGTGCCGAGCGGGGTGTTGGTCAGGCCAGCGATCTCGCGCTGGGTGTAGCCGCCGAAGTACGCAAGTGTGAGCGCCTCCTTCTGCGGGTCCGGCAGGGTCTTCAGGGCCTCCCGGACACGCTCGCGGCGCAGCGTGGACCACACCTCGTCGTGCACCTTGGGCCCGTCGACCTCGCGCTCCTCCAACATGTCCGCCGTCGTACGCCGCTTGCGGAGGTTCTCCTCGCGGCGGACCGCGTCAACGGACTTGTGGTGCGTCATCGTCAGCAACCAGGTCGAGAAGCCCCCGCGGGTGGTGTCGAAGCGGTGCGCGTCCCGCCAGACGGTGAGAAACACCTCCTGGACGACGTCCTGGGCGAACTGCTCGTCGGCGAGGATCCGGCGAGCCAACCCGTAGCAGGCCCGGCCGTAGCGGGCGTAGAGCGCCTCGAGCGCTCCGCCGTCGCCTTCGGTGACGCGGGCAACCAGGGCACGGTCATCAAGCCCGTCGTACGGCGTGGCCCTGGCGTCGGGGTCAACAGCATGGCGCGGCTGCCCGAGGCGGGCCTTGGGCGTGGTCACGGCTGTCCTCACACACTGCGTTCGCAGCGGAGCGCTGCGCGGATTGGACACTCGCCCGCGACTCGCCTGGCCGGACAAGACGGGCGCGCTCAGGATACCCGGCCAGGTTCCTCCCGCACGCCGGAACGGCCGCTCTGGGCCGTCCGGGTGAAGTGTGCGTGGCCGAAGGGTTCGCGAAGCCCTCGAGGGGGGATCCTGTAAGCGTGAGGGGTCCTTCATCCCTCAAGGAGGACAAACATGACGCCCCGTCCGGTCACCCTGAGCACCGAGGTGCAGCTGTCCCTCATCGTGCCCGGTGCGACCACCCTGCCCGTGCGCGCCCGCCTGAGTTACGACGCCTACGACCCGTACGCGTTGACCGTCGCCTTCCACACCGGTGGGGCTTCCACGTCCGACACCGTCGAGTGGACGTTTGCCCGAGAGCTGCTCATGGACGGCGTGACCGCCCCCGCCGGTGAGGGCGATGTCCGGGTGTGGCCGACGATGACGGCCGGCGAAGGCATCGTCTGCCTCTCCCTGTGCTCTCCGTCCGGTAAGGCTCTGTTCGAGGTGCCCGCTGTCGACCTCGTCGAGTTCCTCGCCGTGACCTACACGGCCGTCCCCCCGGGCAGTGAAAGCGAGTACGTCGACGTCGATGGCGAGCTCGCCCTGCTGCTGACAACCGAGCCCGGGATCTGAGGGTTCTGCTAGTCTGAGCACTCGTTGTCAGGCAGTCGTACGCGACAGCCGGATGCACGCGAACGTGGCTCAGTTGGTAGAGCACAACCTTGCCAAGGTTGGGGTCGCGGGTTCGAATCCCGTCGTTCGCTCGAAGGCCTCAGGGCTGGTTCTTGAGGTCGCGCCTCCCGGCCGGGTGGCCGAGTGGCTTAGGCAAGGGACTGCAAATCCCTGTACGCGGGTTCGATTCCCGCCCCGGCCTCTCACAGGTTTGACATCCCCATATGCACAACTTCACACACGGGCGATTGGCGCAGTCTGGTAGCGCGCTTCCCTGACACGGAAGAGGTCACAGGTTCAAGTCCTGTATCGCCCACA
>JBBRNK010000013.1:0-102174 GCA_038230355.1 Mycobacteriales bacterium
CCGCGCGGGCCGTCGCCGCCAACGTCGGGCCGAGTGCCTCCGGCCCGCCGGGGAGGGTGAAGTTGGCGACGTGGATCCCGAGCCTCATCGGCTCACCCTAGGAGCGCCAGCGCTCCGGGTCGATCCGAACGGACTGGTGGAGCTGAGGGGATTCGAACCCCTGACCCCCTCGATGCGAACGAGGTGCGCTACCGGACTGCGCCACAGCCCCGCTGTCGTACGTGCGGGTGAATGAGGTGGAGGTTACCAGTCGCCAGCGGCCCGGCGACGATCGAGGATGTCGTCGAGCTCGGTCCCGTCAAAGATCTCCATGCCCACGTCGTCGCCCTCGAGGGTCGCGGTCCATGCCCCCGGCTTGGTCAGGTCGAGCACCCGCGGCTCGCGGCGCGGGGCGACGGCCTTCCCGACGTACATGGGGGTGGGGACGGGGACTGGGCTCCAGGTCGTGTCGGGCAGCGGGCGGTCCTCGTAGCGGGCAGCAGGTGCCGGGAGCGGGGCGCTGAGCGGGAAGGGGCGCGCGGGCATCCGGTCCGGGATGCCGGCGATGCGGGGCAGCTGTCGAACGGGCCGTGCGGGTCGGGCCGGGACACCCACGTCGGAGGCGGTACGGGCCCGCCGGGCATCACGCTGGACCTTCAGGACCGCCTGCCGGCGAAGGTGCACGACGAACAGAACGATGAGCAGGTCGCAGCCGAGATGGGCGAGCAGCATGAGCCGGACGCCGTACAGGCCGAGGCCCAGGGTGACCAACGCGACGCCGACGAGGACCAGGAGCGAACGCAGGCGACGCTCGGCGGGGGTACGGGTTGTCCTCGGGGAATTCGCCGGCAGGTCCACCTCGACGGGCGCAGCCACCGTGACGGCGCGGATCGACTTGGTCGCCGACACCACCATCGACGTGTAGCCGCGACGGGGTACGAGCACGTCGCGGGCGCCGCGGCGCGACAGCACCCGCATCGCGTCGCTGAACGTGTCGGCGGACTTCAGAGCGGTGCTGGAGTCGTGGCTCTTGAGCGCCATCGGCACCAGAACGGCAAGCCACGCACCCACGATGACGAAAACTAGGAGGCCGGCCACGGCTGCTGACGCTAGTCAGCGCAGGCGCTACCGGCGTGGAGGTCGCACGGTGTGTCGCCTTGTAAATCAGGCATTCTCACGCGAAGTCCAGCGACGCAGCAGCCCCTCGGGTACGTCGTCGACGGTGACCGCGAAGCCCAAGTGGTCACGCCAGGCATTGTCGATGAACAAGAACCGCTCGTGCAGGGCCTCCTGCCGAAAGCCCAGCTTCTCGACGACCCGACGGGACGGGGCGTTCTCGGGGCGGACGTTGGCCTCGACCCTGTGCAGGCCGACGGTGGTGAAGCAGTGGTCGACCGCCATCGCCAGCGCCGTCGGGATCACGCCCCGACCGGCGAGCCGCCCGTCGACCCAGTAGCCGACATTCGCGCTCTGGAAGGCGCCACGCACGATGCTGGCAACGGTCACCTGTCCCGCGAACTGGTCGTCGTAGGTGACGGCAAAGGGCAGGCAGCGGCCGTCCTTGGCCTCGCGGCGAAGAACACGCAGCATCCCGGAGTACGACTGGGTGCTGTGCCGCTCGCGCCAGGGCACCTCGGGCCCGGCCGGCTGGCGCCCCTCCCAGGGCGAGAGCCACTGCTCGTTGCGGATCCGCGACTCGCTCCACGCGCCGCTGTCGCGCAGCCGGAGCGGCCGGATGCCGACGCGGTCGTGGGTCGCGCTGTGCGGCCAGCCGGGGGCGGCCACGTCAGTGGTCCCCGCCGCGCAGCTGTGCGAGGGCATGACCGACAACCGGAGCGAGGACGCCGACCCCGTCGCGGACCCCACCCGTCGAGCCAGGCAGGGTCACCACGAGGGTGCTGCCGATCGTGCCCGCCACCCCGCGGGACAGGACCGACGTCGGGACCGCCTCGCGGTTGTCGAGCCGCAACGCCTCGGCAAGCCCTGGCACGAGGCGCTCGAGTAGGGGACCGACGGCCTCGGGGGTGACGTCGCGCGGCGACAGCCCGGTACCGCCGGTCGTCACCACCAGGTCGGCATCGGCTGCGAGAACGGCGGCGGCGATGGCCGCCACCTCGTCCGGGACGACGACCACGGGGGCGACGGCGAAGCCGAGGTCGGCGAGCAGGGTCGCGAGCACCGGCCCGGACGTGTCGGGGCGCACCCCGGCGTGGGAACGGTCGGACACCGTGATCACCGTCGCTCGGGACCCGGCTGGGAGGTCGGTCAACGCTCCCACGAGCCGGTCTTCCCGCCGGTCTTGGTCAGCACCGCGATCCCGCCGATGGTGCCGCGCGGGTCGACGGCCTTGGTCATGTCCACCACGGTGAGGCAGGCGACGGTGACGGCGGTGAGGGCCTCCATCTCGACACCGGTCCGGTCGGCCGTGCGCGCGGTGGCCCGGACGGCAACGCCGGCGTCGTCGACGACGAGGTCGACAGTCACGCCGTGCAGCGCGATCGGGTGGCACAGCGGCACCAGGTCCGGGGTGCGCTTCGCTCCCATGATCCCCGCGACCCGTGCGACTGCGAGGACGTCACCCTTGGGGACGCCCTGCCCGCGCAGCAGCGCAACGCACTCGGCCGAGAGGTCGACCCGCCCGACGGCCGTCGCGGTCCGGACGGAGACGTCCTTGGTGGAGACGTCCACCATCCGGGCCGCGCCGTGCTCGTCCACGTGCGAGAACGAGCTTCCCCCGGCCGTCATTGGCCCCGGCGCTCGAGCAGCATGGCCTGCACCGACGAGCCCGCCGGGACATGGGTGACGTCCTCAGCGACGACAGCGAAGGCGTTGGCGCGGGCCAGGCCCGCCACCAGGTGCGAGCCGGTGCCGGAGACCGGCGAGACGACGTACCGGCCTTCCTGGACCGACAGGGCGACGCGCAGGTAGGACCGCTTGCCCGCCGGCGAGGTGAGGTCGACCGTGGTGACCGCGGAGACGACCGGTCGATGGACCTGCTCGGCGCCGAGCATCCGGCGCAGGGCCGGCCGGACGAACGCCTCGAAGGACACCATCGCGCTGACCGGGTTGCCGGGCAGCCCGAAGACGGGCGTGCTGTCGGGGCCGATCGTGCCGAAGCCCTGCGGCATCCCAGGCTGCATCGCGACCTTGTGGAAGCCGACGGTCCCGAGGCGCGACAGGACCTCCTTGACGACGTCGTACGCACCGACCGAGACGCCACCGCTGGTCACGAGCACGTCGGCTCGGACGAGCTGGTCCTCCAGCGTCGCGAGCAGCGTGCTCGAGTCGTCCGGCACGATGCCGACGCGGTAGGCGATCGCGCCGGCCTCCAGGCAGGCGGTCGTCAGCGCAAGGCTGTTGCTGTCGGGGATCTGACCCGGTGCGAGGGGTGCGCCGGGCTCGACGAGCTCGCTACCGGTCGAGACCACGACGACGCGCGGCCGGGGGCGCACGAACAGCCGGGAACGACCGACCGCCGCGGCCAGGCCGATCTGCGCCGAGCCCAGGTGGGTGCCGACCCGCAGCACCACCTCGCCGGAGCGGACGTCCTCCCCAGCCCGCCGGATGAAGGCCCCCCCGTCCGGTGCGCGGTCGATGCGCACGCGGGAGACGCCGCCGTCGGTCCACTCGACCGGCACGACGGTGTCCGCGCCCTGGGGCAGCGCGGCGCCGGTCATGATCCGGACGCAGAGCCCCGGCTGGACGCGCAGCGCCGAGGCCGGCCCGGCCGCGACGTCCCCCATGACGGGGAGCAGGGCGGGCAGCGTCGCGAGGTCGGCGACACGGACGGCGTAGCCGTCCATCGCGCTGTTGTCGAAACCGGGCAGGGGGAAGGTCGTCGCGACGTCCTCGGCCAGGATGCAGCCGTGGGAGTCGAGCAGGCCCATCTCGATGGGGTGCAGCGGACCGATCAGCCCCAGGACATCGGCGAGGTGCTCGTCGACAGACCTCACGGCTGCTCCGGCAGCCACGCGCGAAGCCACGCGAGCAGCGGCGGGCCGAGGTCCTCGCGTTCCGACGCGAGGCACATCAGGGTCTTGAGGTAGTCGAGGCGGTCGCCGGTGTCGTAGCGGCGGCCCCGGAACACCACGCCGTGCAGCGGCTCCCTCCCGATCATCAGCTGCATGGCGTCGGTGATCTGAATCTCTCCGCCACGGCCAGGGGGGGTACGGCGGAGCACCTCGAACACGGTCGGAGACAGCACGTACCGACCGATGACGGCAAGGTTGCTCGGCGCCTGTTCGACCGGGGGCTTCTCCACCAAGCCGGTGATCTGCACGACGTCACCGTCCCCGGACACCGCGGCGCAGCCGTACATCGAGATGTCCTCCCGGGGGACCTTCATGAGCGCCACGACGTTGCCGCCCTCGCGCTGCTGGACCTCGATCATCTGCTCGAGCAGCGAGTCGCGGGGGTCGATCAGGTCATCGCCGAGCAGCACCGCGAACGGTTCGTCGCCGACATGCTCCGCCGCCACCAAGATGGCGTGCCCAAGGCCCTTCGGGTCGCCCTGCCGGACGAAATGCAGGTCGCCGAGGTGCGTCGAGGCCTGGACGGCCGCGAGCTTGGCGAGGTCGCCCTTGGCCTCGAGTGCCTGCTCGAGCTCGATGTTGCGGTCGAAGTGGTCCTCGAGTGCCCGCTTGCTGCGGCCGGTGATCATCAGCACGTCGGTGAGGCCGGCGCGGACAGCCTCCTCCACGACGTACTGGATGGCAGGGGTGTCGACGACGGGCAGCATCTCCTTCGGGACCGCCTTGGTGGCCGGCAGAAAGCGCGTGCCCAGACCGGCCGCGGGGATGACGGCCTTGCGGATCGGCATGCTGCTCACCCTAGTGGGGCGCAGGCAGCCGGTGGGGTGAGCGGGTCAGTCGGGCAGCTGCACGGCGGCCGGGCTGCCGGTCGACACGCGCCAGGTGTCGCGACCGGAGCGCTTGGCCACGTAGAGGGCCTCGTCGGCGCGGGCGAGCAGGGCGCTCGCGACGAGGCCGTGCGTCGGGAAGACAGACACCCCGCCGGAGACGGTGACGTGGACCGGTGGCTGGCCGGGCTCCCCGAAGGGCTTGCGCCGGATCGCCTCGCAGATCCGCTCGGTGAGCTGGGCAGCGCCCGCCTTGTCGGTCTCCGGCAGCACGACGACGATCTCCTCACCGCCGTAGCGGGCGACGGTGTCGACGTCGCGGACCTCCCCCCGGATGCGGGCCGCGAGCTCGACGAGGACGGCGTCGCCCCGCTGGTGGCCGAAGCTGTCGTTGACGGCCTTGAAGTGGTCGAGGTCGAGCATCAGCAGCGCCAGCGGCCGGCCGAAGCGGGCCGCGCGCTCGATCTCCTTGGTGACCGTCATCGTGAAGTAGCGGTAGTTCCACAGCCCCGTCAGGCCGTCGGTGATCGACAGTCGCTGGGCCTCCTCGTGCAGGAGCACGTTGTCCACGGCCACGGTCGCCTGCGACGCGAAGGTCCGGATCGTCGCGAGGTCGTTGTCGTCGAAACCCTCGGGCAACGAGGAGTCGTAGAGGTCGAGCACGCCGATGACCGTGCCCGAGGACTTCAGCGGCACCGCAATGAGCGAGTGGTTCCCGGGCTCGCCGGCCGCAGGGCGCAGCTCGCCGGGACCGTCACCGACGCGGCCACGCACCGGGTCACCCGACAGCGCTACCTGCCCGGAGACGCCCTCACCGACCGCGAGCCGCAGGTCGACGGGAACGTCGAGCCCGGCCGACACGGCCAGGACGAGTTCGTCGCGGCTGGGGGTGAGCAGCAGGACCATGCCTCCGCCGGCCCTCGTCGAGGCCATCGCCGACTCGAGGACGACGTGCAGGATCCGGTCGAGGTCGTGCGTGCTGGACAGGGTGTCGCCGAGCCGCGCCAGCCCTGCCTGCAGCTCATCCCGGCTGGCCTCGAGCTGGCCGACATAGCTACGCAGCTCTTCGGTCATCGTGTTGAAAGCGGTGGCGAGCCGCCCGACCTCGTCTCGGGACTTCACGACGATGACGGTCGACAGGTCGCCGCTGGCGATCCGGGCCGCCGCGTCACCGAGCTCACCCAGCGGCTGCGTCGTGGCGCGCGCGGAGATGACGGCGATCCCGACCGCGAGCAGGACGGACAGCACGATCACGGCGCCCGCGTCCACCAGCAGCGGAGGTCCCTCGGCGGACCGCTGGAGCACGACCGCGCCGTAGGCCTGGCTGCGGGCCGGTGGGACGAACGCGCTCACATAGCCGTAGGACCTGGTCCCGGGCGGGTCACTGAAGGAGTCGCGGACCAGAGCGGGCTCGAACGCGCGCGTGGCGGCGACGACCTTGCCGGTGGTGCCGACGAGGACCACCTCACCAGCACCGACGGCCTGCCGGAGCCGCTGCAGCATGGCACCGCTGACATCGAACGTCGCCACCGACGAGCCGGCCGGCTTGCCCGCGGCAGTCGTGAGCGGCACCACCGCCGACAGCCACGGACCCCCGGCACCGGTGGACGGGTCGCCACCGCAGTCCTCAGGTTGCGGGGGGAGCTTGCCGGTCCCGGCAACGACCGCACCGGTGGGGCCGATGACGCGGATCCCGTCGGCCAGGCCCCGGCTCACCAGTGACAGCGCAGCCGCCCGCGCGCCCGCGGGGCCGGTGGTGGTGGCTGCCCGCCCAGCGGCCTCGGCGGCGGCCTTCGCCCGGTCGCAGTAGTCCTGCAGGACAGTGCCGACGAGGCGACTGGCTGAGACGACGCCACTTTTCTGCTGGGCCTGCACGGCCTGTGGGAGGGCGCGTCCCACCACGACGAGCCCGACGAGCAGCGGAACGAGGACGACCAGCACGAAGGACAGCGTCAGTCGCCAACGCAGCGTCACCGCACCTCTCCCTTCCGTGGCTCCATGACCGTGGTCAGACCTGACATTCTCCCACCATGGTGAGCAAAGCCGCACTGCGCCAAACGGCTGACCCCCGAAGGCGGCTCCAGCCCGCGGGCGTCGACCTGACCGCGGCGTTGTCGTCGCTGCTCGCCTCGGCCACCCGCGTCGCGGCGTACCTGCCGTTCGGGGCCGAGCCGGGCGTCGCTCCTCGGCCCGGCTGGCTGCTCCCGGTTCTGCTCGAGGACGGCGACCTCGACTGGGCCCCGTACGACGGCCGCCTGTCCCTGGGTCGGCGCGGCCTGCGCGAGCCGGCCGGGGCACGGCTCGGCATCGAGGCGATTGCGGGGTGCGACCTGGTGCTGGTGCCCGCACTGCTCGTCGCCCGGGACGGCACCCGGCTCGGCAGGGGCGGCGGCTCCTACGACCGGGCACTGGCTCGGGCGACCGGGCTGACGGTGGCGCTGGTGCACGACGGCGAGCTCGTCGACCACCTGCCGGTGGAGCCCCACGACGTCCCGGTGAGGGCCGTGGTGACCCCCCTGCTCGGCCTCGTTCACCTCACGGGACCATGACGGGATGAGTGCCTTCGACGACGTGCTCGCCGCCAACGAGGCCTACACCGCCTCCTTCGTCGATGACGGCCTGCCCGGCTGGGCCGGCAAGGGCCTGGCGGTGGTCACCTGCATGGACTCCCGCATCGACCCGCTCCAGATGTTGGGCCTGGTCAAGGGCGACGCCAAGATCTTGCGGAACGCGGGAGGGAGGGTCACCGAGGACGTCCTGCGAACCCTGGTGCTGGCGGTCCACCTGCTCGGGGTCGAGCGCATCCTGGTCGTCGAGCACACCGAGTGCCAGATGGCCTCCGCGACCGTCGAGGAGGTCCACGAGGGGATCCTCGATGCCTCCGGGCTCGACACGCGCAGCCTGGACTTCCAGTTGATGGACGACCAGGTCGCGACCCTCACCGTCGACGTGCAGAGGGTGCGCAGCTCTCCGTACCTTCCGTCGGACCTCGTGGTGGGCGGCTTCCTCTACGACGTCCGGACCGGGGGTCTGCGAGAGATCCTCTAGCTTCCTGGAACGGGAGGAGCTGCTGAGAGCTGCAGGACGTGGCCGGTGCGCGGGCCGGTTGCCCCAGCCAGCGTCTCGAGCCAGTCGGCCCGGAGCCCCTCGGGCCCGGTGCCGACGACCACGTCGACCCAGCCCTCGACGAGGGGTATGAACCGCTTCCAGGCCGCGGCATGGGCGTTTTCGACACCCTCCGGGCCCCAGTCCTCGTACCGCTTGCGCATCTGGTCGGGGGCGAAGAAGAACGTCGGCCGCGCACCTGGCAGCGGGCCACCGGCGTCCGGGGCTGCGTCGTGGTGGGCGGCCCCTACGACGGCGCTGTGCACGAGGTCGTCGCCGAGGCGCTCGTGGACGGTCCGCCGAAGGACCGGGTCCCCGGCGACGTCGACGTACACCGTCTTCGCCCGGCCCAGAGAGCTGCTGGCTTGGTCGTAGGTGAGGACCTCGTCGTAGCAGCCGAGGCCGCGTGTGAAGGCCAGGTTGCCGGGGCTGGTCAAGCCGACCGTGCGCACCTTGCCCTGCAGCAGGAACGCCGTCCCGTAGGAGGTCTTGCTGCTCGCGCTGCTCACGACCACACTCCCCGCGTCGAAGAAGGCGTTGTCCCCGAGGAAGTCCGCAAGCATGAAGCTCGTCATGAACAGCGGGCGGTAGAGCACCTGCAGGTCCTCGCGGGTCGCGTCATAGGCCGGGTCGTGAGTGGTGGTCGTCAGCCCGTTGTACGGCGAGGGCAGCTGCTGGCGGTGGGGGCTGGCGTCCCGGAAGCCACGCGGGCTCACGCGATCGGGCTGGACGACCAGGTGGCTGCTGGTCGGGAAGTAGCCGTATACCCGTGTGCCGACGGCCACGTCCGCGACGTTGCTCGCCTCGACCTCACCGAAGCCCCACAGCGGCACCCGTCCCCACGGAGGCTCCGCCGAGAAGAAGTCCCAGTAGTGCATGGCGTCGCCGAACACCGCGTAGGTGACGTTGTTGGCAGTCATGCCGACCCGGTCCACCCGGACCAGCGCCTGGCCCGGGCCGATCTGTGGGGTCGGCACCTGCACGATCGCGGTGCGGGTGAGGTCGGCGCGGTCGACGAGCAGGTCCCAGGACATGCCTGCGAACCTACGCGGGACGACTCAGACGGTCACGCCCAGCGGGATGGACACGCCCAGCCCACCGCGGGTCTGACCGCCGTACCGCGCCTTCTCCTTGACCAGGTCGAGTGGCTTCGGGCGCGGGTCACTGTCGGCCTCGTCGCCGGTCAGCAGGTGCCTCGGGATCAGCCAGACGATCTCCATCTCGATGCCGTCGGGGTCCTTGGCGTAGAGCGACTTGGTCGTGCCGTGGTCGCTCATGCCGACCAGCGCGCCGGCGGCCGTGAGCTTGTGGAGGTGCTCCTCGAGGTCGTCGAGCGTCTCGACCTCCCAGGCCAGGTGGTAGAGCCCGACCGCACCGCGGCCGGCCCTGCTGTCCTCCGCCTGCATCCCGGCCTCGAACAGGCCGAGGTCGTGGTCGTTGGTCGAGCCGGGGGCCTGCAGGAAAGCAGCACCGGGGACTGCCATCTTGGTCGTGAATCCGAGGACGTCGCGGTAGAAGGCCACCGTCCGCTCGACGTTGCGCACGTAGAGGACGGCGTGGTTGAGGCGGTGGATCGCCATGAGGTGTGCTCCCTTGGTCGTGGTCCCACTGTGGCACAAGTAAGTTGAGCGTTCAAGCATTCCCCGAGCCTGGCACGTGACGTGTCTTGCCATGCTGCGGAGTACTGGCCGGATCTGAGCGCGCGCGGGATTGCGAGTCCGAGGAACGGCAAGACAGGTGGCCCCGTGGACCGCGGCATCGCGGCATCGCGGGCGCAACCCAGCTACGTGGCTGGGTGCGACCCCGGTGGTGTACGGCGACAGCCTCGCGCCGACCCGCCTGGGGCCGAACACCTCGCGCGGCGTTCTGCCAGCAGTCCGAGCGGGGACCGCCATCGCCGACACCTCATTTGCCCGCGGAGGACGGCGTACCGCATCATTGGCACTCGAACATCACGAGTGCCAGCCAGGAGGAACCGTCGTGCCGACCTACCAGTACGCGTGCACGGCGTGCGGGGAAGAGCTCGAGGCCGTCCAGAAGTTCAGCGACGCCTCGCTCACCGAGTGCCCCGCCTGCGGTGGGCTCCTGCGCAAGGTCTTCTCAGCCGTCGGCGTCGTCTTCAAGGGCTCCGGCTTCTACAAGAACGACAGCCGCCCCTCGAGTTCCGCCTCGGAGAAACCGGCGGAGAACAAGCCTGCGGACGCCAAGTCCGACTCCGGCTCGTCGAGCACCCCCGCGAAATCGGACACGCCTACCTCCTCGACCTCCACTTCCGGGTCCTCCGGGTCCTCCGGGTCCTCCGGGTCATCCGGGTCATCCGGGTCATCGAGCAAGAGCACCCCCGCCGCCACGTCCGCCTGACCCACACCGTGCCCTGTGGACGGGGCGTGGGCCTGTGGATGCTGCCGCGCCGCGGGCGGGCCGCCCCTCTAGGTTGGCTGGCATGACCAGTGCAGACATCGGCGTCATCGGCGGCTCGGGCCTCTACGCGTTCCTTGAGCATGCCGAACAGGTGCACGTCACGACGCCCTACGGTGACCCGTCGGACCCTCTGGTCGTCGGCGACGTCGGTGGCCGACGGGTGGCGTTCGTCCCGCGGCACGGCCAGGACCACCGCTACCCGCCGCACCAGATCCCCTACCGCGCGAACCTGTGGGCGCTGCGATCCCTGGGCGTGCGGCAGGTCCTCGCGCCCTGCGCGGTGGGCGGCCTGCGGTCCTCGCTCGGCCCGGGCTCGCTCGTCGTACCGGACCAGCTGGTCGACCGCACGAGCGGGCGGGCGCAGACCTTCCACCAGACCGGCGCCGTGCACGTGTCCTTCGCCGACCCGTACTGCCCGACCGGGCGGGCAGCGGCCGTCGGGCAGGCCGCCCGGTCCGGGTGGCCGGTCACCGACGGCGGCACGATGGTCGTCATCGAGGGACCCCGCTTCTCCACCCGCGCCGAGTCCCGGTGGTACGCCGCGCAGGACTGGTCGGTCATCAACATGACCGGGCACCCCGAGGCGATCCTGGCCCGCGAGCTGGCCCTGTGCTACACCGCGATCGCCCTCGTCACCGACCTCGATGCCGGGGTCGAGGGTGGGGAGGCGGTCACCCAGGAGGAGGTGTTCCGGGTCTTCGCCGCCAACACCGAGCGCCTTCGCACCCTGCTGTACGACGTGGTGGCGGCCCTCCCCCTCCAGCGGACCTGCCCGTGCCCGGACGCACTCGACGGGATCGCCCACGACCTCGTCCTGCCGTGAGCAACGACCTGCGGCAACCGCTGCGGGAGCTGTCCCGGACCGTCCGCCGCCACCGCGCCCTGCTGGCTGCGGGGCTGGCCGCCGCAGCCGTGGCAACAGCCCTGCCGACCCTCGCGCCGACACCCGTCGCGACCGTCTCGGTGGTCGCCGCCCTGCATGACCTGGCGCCTGGATCCCCCTTGACCGCAGGCGATCTCACGGTCCTGATCCTCCCGGCGACGGCCGTGCCCACCGGGGTGCTGACGGCGGTGGGCAGTGCCGTCGGCCGCGCCGTCGCGGGTCCGGTACGCCGTGGCGAAGCCCTCACCGACGTCCGCCTGCTCGGCGCCGGCCTGCTGACCGGAGGGGCCGGCCTGGTTGCCACGCCGGTGCGTCTTGCCGACCCGGCGACCGCTTCGCTGCTGCACGCCGGCGACCGGGTCGACGTGCTTGCCGCCGCGACGGACGCAACCGGGCCATCCGGACCGGCGACCACGGTGGGGTCCGGGTTGACCGTGCTCGCCGTACCCGCGCCGGGTGAGGGCGACGGGGAGGGAGCGTTGGTCGTGCTGGCCGCCACCCCTGGCCTCGCGGCGCGGCTCGCCGCAGCGGCCGTCCGCAGCCGACTGTCCGTCACGGTGCTCGCCCGTTGACCCTTTCCCGGCGCGAGGGCCTCGGGGGTGACAGTTTGGCGAGTTTGCTTCCGCATGATGACCTCGTGCGCCATGATCGCCGCGCACAGTCCCTCAGGCTTGGAGGATCTCGTGGACGGGTTCAAGAAGTTCATCCTGCGCGGCAGCGTGGTCGACCTGGCTGTCGGCGTCGTCATCGGTGCGGCGTTCGGTGCCATCGTGACGGCGTTCGTCACCGGCATCATCACACCCCTCGTGGGCCTGGCGGGTGACCAGAACTTCGACAAGATGGTCGTCTGCCTCAAGGGCACCTGCCCCATCGACAGCAAGACCGGCATGAAGACCGGCCACGTACTGCTCTACGGCTCGGTGCTGACCGCGCTGCTCAGCTTCGTCATCATCGCGGCCGTGATCTACTTCCTGGTGGTCAAGCCGGTACAGCACCTCATGGACCGGATGAAGACCGAGCCGGACGTGATCTCGGTGACCAAGGAGTGCCCGGAGTGCCTGTCGAGCATCCCGGTCGGTGCGATCCGCTGCGCCTTCTGCACCGTGGAGCAGTTGGACGCCGCTCCCGCCTAGTCGCCCCTGACCGCTCCCACCGGTATCGGTCACACCGGTCCGTGGTGGGGCGGAACGTCCGCCAGCAGGCGGGCGGTGTCGGCATCATCGGCGACGTCCCGCTCACCTGCCTGCTCGCTCGACCGTTCTTCGAACCGCTCGGGCCGGGGCTCATTCCCGGCCGGGACCGCTCCTGGTGGGCCCACCGCACGTCGCCGCTTGCGCGGTAGCTCCACCTCATCCACCCCTCCAGTGTGAGGGCCACCCGCTGCTCAGGCTGAGCGGCCACCTGGAAGAAGGAACGTCATGGGCTTGCTGGACAACGCCAAGGACCTGATGGGCAAGGCGGAGGAACTGGCCGGCGAGCACGCCGACCAGGTGAAGGACGGCATCAACAAGGTCGAGGACCTTGCCGACAAGGCGACCGGCGGAAGGTTCACCGGTGTGATCGACGGAGCCGGCGAGAAGGCTGCCGACTTCGTCGACGGGATCGACAAGAACAACTAGCCCGGGCTGCCTGACCTAGCGGCGACGTCCTCGCCAGGACAGGCGGGGTGGCCGCCGACCAGCTGCCACGCCGAACACGTGGGTGGCCACCTCGAAGTCCCCCGCCACCAGCCCGTCGAGGTGCAAGGGCGCGGTCCCGAGACGGACGCAGTGCTGGGCCACTCCCGCCAGTTCCTCGTCGTCGGTGCACAGCCCGAGCACGGCACTTCCGCGACCGCGGGCGTCGTCGAGCTGCTGGAGGACCAGGGGCGACGCAGTGCGCTGCGACACGAACAACACAGTGTCGTCGTCTCCGGCCTGAAGCAGGTCCCGCTCACCGGCCAGCGTTGCCGCCAGCTCCGGCTGGCAGCGGTAACGCGCGAACATGTCGAGATGGGCGGTCAGGTGCCATGGCTGGTCGTCCGGATCGCCGACGACAAGCAGCCGGCCATCGAGGGAACGAGCTTGCCGCAGTGACGCGGCCAGGTCGGCAAGATCGGCGTACCAGCTGGTGCCGCGGGCTCGTCGGTGCAGCGACTGGCTCTGGGCGACGTCCACTCGGGCTCAGAGCACCAGGATCTTCGGGGTCTTGACGCCGCTGGAGGAACCCACGACGTTGGTCGCCTGGACGAGGAACCGGTACTGCTCTCCCGGCAGCAGGCCGCTCAGTGTCACGCTGGTGGCGTCGGCAGCGACCAGTCGCGTGACGCCCGTGGCCTGGTCCTGCGCGTCGAAGACGGTGACCAGGTAGCTCGTGATCTGGCCGCCCAGCGCTGGCGCTGGGCTCCAGGAGAGCGTCACCGAACCCACGGCTGGGACGGCAACGACGTTGCGAGGGTCGCCCGGCCGGCGCATGGAGCGGCGCGGGGCGGCGGGGACAACCGGTGCACTGGGAGCTGAGGCGGCGCTCGCACCCAGCGGCGTCTGCGCGGTGACCGTGAAGGTGTAGGCAGTCCCGTTGCTCAGTCCCGTCACGATCACGGCCTGCTCCGGTGCCGCAACGGACCTGGTCGCGACCAGCGCCCCGTACCGAAAGGCCGAGACGAGGTAGCTGTCGACCACCAGCGGTGCCAGCGGGGCCGTCCACGACACCGTGGCGCTCGCGTTGTCCGAACGAGCCACCACTGCGGTCGGAGGCAGCACCAGCGGTACAGCGGCTGGGATCACGGTCGGCGTCACGGCCGTCGGCGAGGGGCCAACGGCGTTGACGGCTGCGATCCGGAAGCTGTAGTCGGCGCCGTTGGTGAGGCCACCGATGGTGGTCGTTGTCACAGCCGGGGCCACCAGTACCGGGTCCAAGGCCATGGGGCCGCGGTACGGAGTCACGACATAGCCGGTCAGCGGGTTACCCCCATCGAGAGCTGGGGCGCTCCAGCTGACGTGCGCCGACCCGTCGCCGGCAATGGCCTCGGGTGCTGTCGGTGCGTCCGGGGTGGTGGCGGGGGTGACGGGGCCTGTCGCGGCCGCGGCCGACGTGCCGCCCGCGTTCGTTGCCGTGACCTGGAAGGTATAGGTGGTGCCATTGGCCAGGCCGGTGACCGTCGCGACCGTCGCGGCCGGTCCGACCCGCACCGCGGCAAGGGCAACCGCCCCGTCGTACGGCGCGACGGTGTAGCCGGTGACCGGGCTCCCCCCGACGGACGACGGTGGTGTCCACGACACCGTCGCTGATCGGCTGCCCGCGACCACGGTCGGCGACCTCGGTGCGTCTGGCGCCGTCGCCGTGAGCGGCGGCGCGACGGGCGTAACGGGGTTGGTGACGGACGGCGGGGAGGTGCCGGCCCCATTGGTCGCCCGCACGTCGAAGGTGTAGCTCGTGCCGTTGGTCAGCCCGGCGATCGTGGCCGTGGTCGTCGTCGGGCCCACCGTCACGGCAGGCAGCGCACGGGTGCCGTCCCTCGGGGTGATCGTGAATCCTGTCAGCGGCCGGCCGTTGTCCGACGGCCGGCTCCACGACAGCGCCGCCGACGCGTCGCCGGCGACAGCCACCGGCGTGCCGGGCGCCCTCGGCACCCCGGCCGGGGTCACCTCTGGGCTCGTCGCGGCCGGCGAGCTGCCGACCGCGTTTGTGGCCACCACCGTGAACGAGTACGCCGTGCCGTTCACCAGGCCGGGCACGATGGAGTTGGTGACGCCAGGACCGACCGTGACCGAAGGCAGCGGCGTGCTCCCGACGTACGGCGTGACGGTGAAGCCGGTCAAGGAACTGCCGCCATCCGACGCGGGCGTCGTCCAGGACACCGTCGCCGAGCCCTCCCCGGCAACGGCGTTGATCGCGCTGGGACTCTCCGGGGGCCGCCGTGCCGGGCCGTCCGCCTTGGGCGCCACCGAAGGGGCTGGGTCGGCGGTCGTACGAGGCGCGGGCCGGGGAGCCACGAGGGAAACCCGTGCGCCGGGTCCGGGGGAACGCGCAGGAACCGTCGTGGGCAGGTGGGCGCGCGACACCGGACCGCGCGCGAGGGGCCGCCGGTCAGCCGCGTCGGCGAGCGGGGCGAGGGTGCCGGCCGCGGTGACCGTGGCGACCCCCACCACCCCTGCGACGCCTGCGGCGCCCGCAGCCAGGCCCGCCGTCGCTTGCCCTCCGAGCGCCGATGCCTTGGCGCCGGCCTGAGCGATCGACCGGAGGAAGGGCAGCTGGACCAGGGCAGAGACCGGGCCCATGGCGAGCAGCAACCGGGGAAGGGAGATCGCGAGGAAGGCCCGCACGTAGTCGGGGTCGAACTGGCTGCCGGCGCAGCGCGCCAGTTCCTCGCGCGCGGCACGGGTGGCCATCGGCTTCTTGTAGGCCCGGGCGGCGGTCATCGTCTCGAACGAGTCGACCACGTTCAGGATGCGTCCGGAGGGCGAGATCTCCCTGCCGCCAAGGCCACGCGGGTAGCCCTCGCCATCGAAACGCTCGTGGTGCTCGACGATGCCGTTGCCCCACTCGCCGAGCCAGCTCAGGAGCGGGGCCGCCAGCTCAGCACCCAGCAGCGGGTGCTGCTTCATCAGATCGAGCTCGTCGGCGTCGAGCCGCTCTGGCTTGTTGAGCACAGCCGGAGCGATCGTGAGCTTGCCGATGTCGTGCAGCAACGCCGCCCAGCGCAGCCGGTCACGATCTCGCTCGGGCAACCTCAGTTCGTCGCCGAGAAGGTCGGCGAACAGCCGTACCCGCTCGGAGTGCCCGCGGGTCTTGCGGTCATGGTTGCCGAGAGCGGTGATCAGGGCGAGGACCTTCTCCGCCACGGTTCCCGTGCTGTCGTGATCGCTGCTGGCCAACCGCTGCACCAGTCGCCGACTGTCCCCCGCCGAGCGGGCCACCTTCATCCGCGAGGGGGCACGGTCCGGGAACAGCATGGTCAGGCGCAGCAGCGTGGCAAGGGGGGTGTACCGACGGACGAGGCGCTCGACCACCATGCCGACCGCGCAACCGAGCACGCACAGGGCCACCACCCACCAGACCCGGTGAGCCGTTGGTCGCCAGCGCGTGGCGACAGCGCCGGTGACCAGACAGGCCACCACGACCGGGGTCAGCAAGATGAGCGCCTGAAGCCCACCGGCCAGCCACGGATGTGCCTTCCAGCGGTGACCACTGGACGGGTGGGCTGTCACGTCCTTCCTTCGACCAGTTTGCGAGGCACTTGAGCCCGCTGCGGTGGTCAGGTGGAGACGAAGATGCCCGGGACGACGCGCGGACCAGCCGGGCACCGGGCTCCCAGTAGGCTTGGTCGGACGGGTCGTCATGAGAGTTCGTTCGCGGGTTCCCCTGACCCCCTAGCCTCCGTAGCTCAGTGGATAGAGCGCCTCCGTCCTAAGGAGGGCGTCGGGAGTTCGATTCTCTCCGGGGGCACCCGCAGGCACGCGACCGCCCAGACAGCCTCGGAGGGCAGGCAGAAGGGCTCCGAGTGCAGACGGCCTGAACTCAGGGCAACGAAGGAGCGCTCAGCCCGACGGCACGAGCCCGTGCCGAACTGCGTACGCCGCTGCCTCCAGGCGCGAGTGCACGCCCAGCTTGACCAGGACGTTCTGCACGTGGGTGCGAGCCGTGTGGGCGCTGATGTAGAGCGACGTCGCGATGGCCGGCGTGGAGGCACCGCCGGCGAGCAGCAGCAGGACCTCGTGCTCGCGCTCGGTGAGCCGCCCACCCGGTCCGCTCGGTGGCGTGGGCGCGGCCCGGCGGGCCAGGTGCCGGACCAGGGCCTCGAGCCGCCGACCGGACAGGACGACCCGTCCCTCCGAGGCTGAGCGCACCGCCGAGATGACGTCGGCCATGTCGGCCTCGAGGCTCAGGAACCCGGCGGCGCCAGCGGTCATCACCTCCGACAAGAGATCCGGTCCAGGTGCGCCGCTGAGCACCAGGACCGCCGTGCCCGGCAGGGCCGCACGAAGCTCTCGCAGGGCGGTGACCCCGTCGCAGTGGTCGGACTCGACATCCATGAGGATGACGTCCGGCTGGCCTCGCTCGGCGCAGGCCCGGAGGTCGAGCAGTGACAGGCAACTCGAGACGACGTCGTACCCGCCACGGTCGATGAGCGCCACCCTGAGCACCTCGGCGAACAGCGGCTGCTCGAGGGCGACCATAACCCGTACCGGACGGGTCGAGACCACGAGGTGGTCATCGTGCACGACCTCCGTTCGCGGAGCGAACGAAGCAAGCGCAGTAGCGTTGTGTGCCATGAGGGTCCCCACCCAAGCTGTCATGGAGAGAAACGCCGGGTGTCGATCACCCTCCCCCCGAAAAGCGTGACCAGGTGATATCAGCCGAAACGGTCCACTGTCGAGGGCTTATTCAGCAACCGGACACGTTCAGACCGTTTGACGTTCATGTTCTGTCCGAAAGGACTAGGTCCGGTGCCGGCTCCCCAGGTGATGACGGGGTCACGCAGTTGACGTAGTGGTCATGGCACAGCAAAGCCATCCGTGAACCTGGCTCAACGGGCACAGTGACGGCTTGATCGAAGAAAGCCGAGCCTTGCCGCAAGGAGCTGCTGTGTCAGCAAGCCGTGTCCTGGTCGTCGACGAGCGAAGAATGCTCGCCGTAGGACTTTCGCTCGTCATCGAGGACCGACCCTCTGTCGGGGAGGCGCGCGTCCTGCAGGACTTGTCCTCCCTGCCGGTCGCTCTGTCGGGAGGTTGGGACGTCGTCGTCACCAGCGAGACCTACGCCGCGCAGGTACTCCGCCTGGCGCCGTCGGTCTCGCGGGTCATTGTGGTCGTCCAACACCCTGACGTGCCGGCGCTCGCCCGCCTCCTGCGTCAGGGTGCAGCCGGCGTCTGCACCTCCGCCGACCTGCCGGTCGACGTCGCGGCGGCGGTCGAGCAGGTAGCAAGCGGGGAGATGCGACTGCCCGGGCACCTGGTCCATGACGTGCTCACCGAGCTGCAGCGCTTGCGCGAGCGGGCCCGGGACGCCGACGAAGTCCTCGCACTGCTCACCGAGCGCGAGCGCGAGGTCCTGAGCGGCCTGGGGCAGGGGCGAGGCCGCTCCGAGATCGCTCGCGATCTCGGACTGTCGCCGCACACCGTTCGCACCCATGTGCAACACCTGCTACGAAAGCTCGAACTGCACTCCCAGATGGAGGCCGCCGCTTTCGCCCGCGAGCTGATCACGGCACTGGCACCAACCCCCCGGACCACCGACGAGCGTCAGGTCGTCATCGACCTCGACCTGCACAAAGCCCGGCGCAACGCTGCGGCACGAGTCTGAGCCAGGCCGGCAGCACGGCCCGCCGGCCCTCATGCAGATGCACTAGAGCGGTACGACGTCCGCCCGATGGTCCCCAGGCCTTCCGCCTCAGACCCTGGACGTGGATGGTGCACGAACCCGAAGACGACTCAAGGGGAGACAACGTGAAGCGACTCGCCGCCGGCGGCAGCAGGGAGGGCCGATGAGCGCCGACACCGTCGCCGCACCGGTCCGGGACCGCGTGCCGACCCAGGCCGACGCCGACCAGCCGACCCGACCAGCGCTGCGCCTGGTCACCGGCACACCCTTTCTGCTGGCCTGCATCGTGGTCAGTGGCGCCTTCCTGCGCCTGGTCTCCCTTAACGCCACCGGCTACAACAGCGACGAGGCTGTCTACGCTGGTCAAGCCGCAAGCATCGCCGGGGACCACAGCCTGACCCCGTTCTTTCCGGTGTTCCGCGCGCACCCCATGCTCTTCCAGACTCTGCTGTCGCTGTTCTACCTCGACGGCGTCTCCGACCTCACTGGTCGGCTGCTCGCTGCGTCGTTCGGTATTGGAACCATCGTCGTGGTCTACCTGACCGGGTCGCTGCTGCACGGTCGGCGCGTCGGTCTGGTGGCTGCCGCCATCCTCGCCGTCATGCCGTACGACGTGGTTGTCTCGCGGCAGGTCCTGCTCGACGGTCCGCTGACGTTCTTCGCGACCGTCACGCTCTACCTGCTCGCCCGCTTCAGCCTTACCGGGCGGGCTCCCTGGTTGTACGCAGCCGGCGGCGCAATGGGCCTGACCTTCCTGAGCAAGGAGACTGGGATCCTCATCCTGGGGGCGATCTACGTCTTCTTCGCCCTGAGCAAGGAGGTGAAGGTCCGCATCAGGGACCTGGTCCTGAGCTTCGCGGCCTTCCTCGCTGTGGCGATCCCCTATCCGCTGTCGTTGGTCTTCAGTGGTAAGAGCTCGACCGGCTCGAACTTCCTCGCCTGGCAGGTCTTCCGCCGACCGAACCACGGTTCGTCGTTCTACTTCACGCAGGTCCCTCCGGCTCTCGGCTTCGCCGTGGTGGCGCTCGCCATCGTCGGCCTGATCGCGGTACGACGGACCTGGACGTGGCGCGACACGCTGCTGCTGGTGTGGGTTGTCGTACCTATTGCAGTGTTCGAGATCTGGTCGGTGAAGGGGTTCCAGTACCTGCTGCCGACCGCGTCACCGTTTGCGATCCTCGCCGCCCGCGGACTGCTCGACCTGCCGTTCCGGCTGCGCCTATCTGTCCACCGGCAGCGCTGGCTCGCGGCCGCGCTGGTCGCCGCGACCTTGCTGTCACTGGCCATCCCGTCGTGGAACAAGACCCGGCCACCGATGAGCGGAACCTTCCTGGCTGGGTCGGGCGGCGTGCAGGGCGGCCGCGAGGCGGGCCGCTGGGTCGGCACGAATGTGCCCGAGGGCTCGCGGATGCTGGCGCTCGGACCCTCGATGGCCAACATCATCGCCTTCTACGGTCACCGCCAGGTCTACGGGCTGTCGGTCAGCTCCAACCCGCTGCACCGCAACCCGACCTACGTGCCGGTTGGCAACGCCGACCTGCAGATCCGCACCAACAAGCTGCAGTACGTCATCTGGGACTCCTACTCGGCGGGCCGCTCTCCGTACTTCGCGACGCAGCTGATGCGCTACGTCGAGCGCTACCACGGCCGGGCCGTCCATACCCAGGCCGTCAACGTCTCCGCCCGGGGCGGCGGCAGCGTCGCCAAGCCCGTCATCGTCATCTACGAGGTGCGCCCATGACCCGCTCCCGCCGTACCCTGGCCGCCGCCGCGGCGTTGCTCGCTCTCTGCCTGCCGGCCAGCACCGGACTCTCCTCCGGTACGGCGCAAGCCGCCGGCAGCGTGCCGGTGCCGAAGGCCGCCTCCCAGACCGCGACGACGACACCCATCAAGCACTTTGTGACCTTGATGCAGGAGAACCACAGCTTCGACAACTACTTCGGTACCTACCCGGGAGTCGACGGGATCCCCGAGGGCACCTGCATGCCGCGCAGCGCGACGGCCGCGGGGGGTGGCTGTGTGCGGCCCTACCACCTCGGGGGCAAGCCGATCTCGGACCTCGGGCACAGCCAGGTCGTCTACGAAGCCGAGCTCAACGGCGGCAATATGAATGGCTTCGTGAGCGCCTTCGACACCCAGGGCATCAAGGACCCGACCCAGGCGATGGGCCACTACGACGACCGCGACATCCCCTGGTACTGGAACGTCGCCGACAGCTACGTGTTGTTCGACCGCAACTTCACCCCCGCGCACGGCGGCAGCATCAGCAACCACATGTTCTGGGTGACTGCCCAGAACGGTCTGCCCGCCGGCGCTCCGGAGACGCTGCCGAAGAGCGGCTTCAACCTCCCCACCATCTTCGACCGACTCCAGGCGTCGGGGGTCTCGTGGAAGTTCTACGTGCAGAACTACGACCCGCAGATCACCTACCGCAACCGGGCCCGCGGCGACCGTGGAGCGCAGGTCGTCTGGGTGCCGATCCTTGCCTACGCCCGCTACCTCGACGACCCCGAGTTGTTCAAGCACATCGTCCCGATCGAGCAGTACTACGACGACCTGGCCAAGGGGAAACTGCCGTCGGTGTCCTACCTGGTGCCGTCGGGAGCCAGCGAGCACCCGCCAGGCAGCATCGCCGCGGGCGAGGCCTTCGTGCGCACGCTCGTCACCTCGCTGCAACGCAGCAGCGCCTGGTCGTCGTCAGCCTTCATGTGGTCCTACGACGACTGGGGTGGATGGTACGACCACGTGAAGCCACCGGCGATCGACGCGTTCGGCTATGGCTTCCGGGCCCCGGCGCTGTTGGTCAGCCCCTACGCCAAGAAGGGCTACGTCGACCACAACACGACCGACTTCACCTCTCAACTGGCCTTCATCGAGCGCAACTGGTCGGTGTCTTCGCTGGCCACGCGAGATGCCCGTGCCTACCCCCTGACCGACGCCTTCGACTTCAGCAAGGCGCCTCGGGCAGCGGTGGTGATCCCGACCCAGCGGCACCTGCCGGCAGCGGTCGCACCCCGGCGCTCCGTCGTCTACCTCTCGTACGCCGCAGCGGTCGGCATCTTCCTGCTGGTCGTGGGGCTTGCCGCACTCCGTAGCCGACGGCGGACCGTCCTCCTGCCAGACGACACCCCTCGCCCCGAGGGTCTCCCGCTGGCTCCGACCGGAGCACAGCCGTGAGCCTTCGGAGAGCAGCAGGCCGGCCCCTTCTTGTCCTGCCCGTGGTCCTGGCTGTCCTGGCAGTGACGACCCCCGCCGAGGCAAGTCGCTCCTTCGGCGCTCCGGCCCCGACGGTCACTCTGGTCGACACCCTGCCGAAGGTCGTGGGCTTCACCTTCCGTTACCAGGGCCACACCTACCGGACCGGCAGCGACGGGACGGCCACCGTCCCGCGATCCGCGCCCAACGTCGTACCGGGCATCAACGCGGTTAGGCTCGCCGTGCCGCTCGCCGATGGTGGTGTGGCCAACTTTGACCGCTGGTACGGACTGAACAAGCTAGCCACCACCAGCACCCGGGTCGAGGTGACGACGGCGGTGTTCACCACCGCACGCCCCGTCCGGCTGACGTTCTCCAACCTGCAGGACGCGGTCGTGCCCCGCAACAGCCTCGGCCAGGTAGCGCTCAAAAGTAGTAATGGCGCCTTGACCCTTCTGCCTGCGAACGCGGACAACACCTTCCTGCAGTCCACCCGGGTCATCCACGACAGCACCGGCCTGGTGAGCAAGGCGATCTACTACACGGTCCAGGACGTCGACGTGCAGGGCAACAACGTGGTCAACCGCTCGCAGACCAAGTTCTACCCCTCCCGCGATCGCACCGTCGACGTGCCGCTGCTGTTCTTCGACGCCACCATCCACGCTCGCGACGCGCTGTTCGGCTTCGGCCTCGGCGGCACTCTGCGCCTTGAGTACCCGAACGGCCACACGGAGTCCAAACGTCTCGGCAACGACGGCAGGGTCGCCCTCCCCGGCCTACCCCGGGGGCAGTACCACCTCAGCGTTGACGGGCCTGGACTGAAGCTGGTCCAACCGGTTGTGATGTCCCGACCGCAGAAGGTCGACCTCAAGATCTTCACCTGGGGCGACATCGCGGCCCTGGCGATCCTGGCCCAAGGCGTCATCCTCGGCCTGTTCCTGCTCGGTCGTCGCCTCCATCGGCGCAGGCTGGCCCGGCAGAACGCAGTCACACCAGCCACTGTCGACGTCCCCACGATCCTGCCCGGCCGGACCCCCACCCGCACGATCGTCCTGCCCGACGGCGAGCCCACTGACGCGACCACCGACACGACCACCGACACGACCACTGACACGACCACCGACCGTGCCGGGAGCACCGAGACCGAGGACGCCCGCGGCGCCACTGCGGTGGCCACGCTGCGCCGGCCCGCCGTCGCCACACCAGCCCAGCACGCAGGGCAGCCGGCCCCACCGGTCTTCCCGATCCGGAACAGGCCGTGAAGCGTTTCGGTCTCCTGCTCACCGCGGCGGCCATCGGGAGCACGCTGCTGCTGGGACCCGCCGCGGCGGCCCCTACGCCGAGCACTCCCACGCCGAGCACTCCCACGCCGAGCACTTCTACGCCGAGCACTCCTACGCCGAGCACTGCCGGCGCCTCCGCCTCACCGGTGGTGCGTCCGCAGCTGCCGGTGCTCGCGTACTACTACATCTGGTTCAACGCCTCGTCCTGGAACCGGGCCAAGCGCGACTACCCGACGGTCGGGCGCTACAGCAGTGACGAGACGACGGTGATGCGCAAGCACATCATCGCGGCGAAGCAGGCCGGCATCACCGGTTTCCTGGTGTCGTGGAAGGACACCCCCGTCCTCGACGACCGCCTCGACAAGCTCATTTCGGTCGCGCGGGAGCAGCACTTCACCCTCGGCATCGTCTACCAGGGGCTCGACGTGAAGCGCGAACCGCTGCCGGCCGACCGCGTCCGGCACGACCTCATCACCTTCAACAACCGGTGGGGCAACGACTCGGTCTTCGACCTGTACGGTCGACCGCTCATGATCTGGGCGGGGACGTGGCGGTTCAGCGTCGCTGACATCCGGATGGTCGCCGACGCCGTACGGCCGCACCTGCAACTGCTCGCCAGCGAACGGCTGACCAACCGCTGGAACGAGCTGGGACCCATGCTCGATGGCAACGCCTACTACTGGTCCTCTGTCGACCCTGGCAAGGACCTCAAGTCGGCAGCCAAGCTGGCCGCCATGGGCCAGGCCGTGCACCGAACGAATGGGCTCTGGATCGCGCCCGCCGCGCCCGGCTTCGACGCCCGGCTGATCGGCGGGACCCGTCAGGTCCTACGCAACGACGGCGACACCCTGCGCAAGGAGTGGGGCAACGCGCTGCGCTCCTCCCCGGACGCCCTGGGCCTGATCAGCTGGAACGAGTTCACCGAGGGCACCTACGTCGAGCCAAGCAGCGAGTACGGCCATACCGCCCTCAAGACGCTGTCCATCCTCATGGGTACCAAGGGCCCACAGGGTGAGCTGGACTCGTCCTCGCCCACCGGACGCAGCGCGGGTGGGCCTTTGCGGGCCATCGTCATCGGGGTGCTCCTCCTGCTGCTCAGCGTCGTCGCCGTCGTCAAGGCCCGCAGAAGCAACCCGCAGCAGAGCGTCCCCCGGGTCCGCAGTGCGCCGTGAGGTCCTGCTGCTGGTCCCCCTGCTCCTGCTCACCGGGTGCGGGCCGGCTCAGCGGTCCTCCGCGCCCAGGCCGGTCGCGGCCACCAGGGCGACGACGATCAGAGTGTGCCCGCACCCCGTCGTGCCAGGGGTTCCGAAGGACCTGCCGTTCTCGGACCGGAAGACGCTCAACCTCGGCAACGGGGTGTTCGGGCACCTGCTGCAATGGCAGGTGACCCCGGCCCGAAGGGTCGTCGTGACCGTCGGCAGCGACCCTCTCGACGCCCTGGAGGACCTCGACATGAAGGCGCGCGACCTGCTCCTCGGGGGCAAGCGGGTGAGCCTGTCGACGACCCTGCTGCAACCTGGCCTCGAGGTGGTCGAGGTCCCCTCGACCCTGCCGCCTGAGTGCCACCACCTGTTCGTGCTCGCCGAGCGGCTCACCCGCGCTGAGCTCGACGCCGTCCTGCGCACTCTCACCCTTGCCCAGCCGGCGCCCGGCGAGGAGCCACCGTGAGTCGGCGGCAGCGTGCCCTCCAGGGAGCCCTGGCGGGCGTCCTCTCGCTCGGGGTCGCCGGCGCCTTCGTACTGTCCGGCAGCGGCGAGCCGGTGCCGCAGGTCACCCGCCAGTTCAGCTCGGTCGCGGACACCTTCCTCGACAGCGGGAAGCCGCAGGAAGCCAACGGGGACCTCAAGTCGATCCGCGTCGACGGAGCCCCGCAACTGCGGTCGCTGGTCCGCTTCGACGTCGCCGGCACCACGGGTGGCGTCACCCGTGCGGTCTTGCGGCTGTGGGCGCTCAGCAAGGGGTCCGGAGCGACCATCGTGAACGACGCGGGCAGCGGCTGGTCGGAGGCGACGACCTGGTCGCAGCAGCCGAAGGTCGGCGAAGAGGTGGGAACGGTCCCTGCCCACGGGGCCGACGCGTGGGTGCAGGTCGACGTGTCGCACGCCGTGCGCGGGAACGGAAGAGTGGACCTGCTCCTGGTCTCGAGCGCAAAGACCGCCGAGCGCTTCGCCAGCCGCGAGTCCGGCGAGCACGCGCCGCAGCTGCTCGTCACCGCAGGCGTGGCACCGGGCACGGTGGTCGTGACCCCGCCCCCTCCGACCGCCGCTCCCATCACGTCACGGGGCGACGGGATCGTCAGGGCAGCCTTCTACTACCCGTGGTTCCGTGAGGCCTGGCGCCAGCAGGGGGCCTACCCGTTCACCAACTACCACCCGACCGCCGGTCTCTACGACTCCGGCGACCCGGTCACCGTCGACCGCACCTTCCGCGACCTGCGGTACGCCGGGATGAGCGCCGTGCTGTCCTCTTGGCAGGGGCCGGGCACACCGACCGACCAGCGCCTGCCGATGCTGCTGTCGCGGGCGCCGCGCTTCGGGTTGTCCGTCGCCGCCTACTACGAGAAGGAGGGCAGCTCCGACCCGCCCGCCGCCCAGCTCCGGTCGGACCTTCAGTCCCTGGCGAGAACGGCCACCTCACCGGCGTACCTGCGGGTGGGGGGCAGGACGGTCGTCTTCGTCTACGGCGACCCCCAGGACGGCTGTCCCATGGCGCGCCGATGGGCCGACGCCGTCCGCGACCTCGGGCTCTACGTGGTGCTGAAGATCTTCCCGGGCTACGCCAGCTGCGACGCGCAACCCGACGCGTGGCACCAGTACTCCCCGGCCGAGCGCAGCGTCACCGTGGGGCACGACGCCGTCAGCGTCTCGCCCGGCTTCTGGAAGAAGGGTGACCCCGCCCCGCGGCTGGCGCGCGACGTCGCCGCCTTCGACCGGGCCGTCACCACGATGGCTGCCTCGCGAGCCCATTTCCAGCTGCTCACGACTTACAACGAGTGGGGCGAGGGGACGGTCGTCGAGAGCGCCCACGAGTGGGACCCGACCGGCCACGCCAACCCGTACCTGGCCGTGCTTCACCGACGGTTGGCCTCGGACCCGGTCATCGCCGCTGCGGGTGACATCGCCTGTACTCCAGATGATCCCAGCTACAACAAGGGTGACGGCACCCCGTCGAACTGTCGGCAGCAGGCAACGGCGGACCTGCTAGCCCGGATCAACCCGGACGTCGTCCTCCCGCTGGGTGACGTGCAGTACGAGTGCGGCGACCGGGCGTCGTTCGGGACCGTCTTCGACGCGTCCTGGGGCCGGTTCAAGAACAGGACCCGGCCGGCCATCGGCAACCACGAGTACGGCACCTCCTGCGGCCGGGACGACCCGGCCGGCTACTTCGACTACTTCGGCAAGGCCGCCGGCACGAAGGACAAGGGCTGGTACTCCTACGAGGTCGGCGGCTGGCACCTGATCGCGCTCAACAGCGAGTGCAACTACGGCCGCGGGGCCACCCTCGTCGGCGGCTGCGGGGCCGGCTCCCCGCAGGAGACCTGGCTCCGCAAGGACCTGGCAGCGCATCCCGCTGCGTGCACCCTGGCCTACTGGCACGAGCCGCGGTACTCCTCCGGCCAGCACGGCGACGCGCAGCAGATGGCCACGCTCTGGAACGACCTGGTCGCCGGTCACGCCGATGTCGTGCTGTCGGGCCACAACCACGACTACGAGCGCTTCGACCTGCTGGGCTCCTCGGTCGGCGAGACGCCCCCGGCAACGACGCCTGGAACGCCTGCCCCGCCGAGCTTCCAGCAGCCCGTCCTCGACCCGTTCGGCATCCGTGAGTTCGTCGTCGGCACCGGTGGCAAGAACCACTACGGCTTCGCCGTGCCGCCCCTCACCGGCCAGCAGGTCCGCGACGACACGGCCTACGGCGTGCTGTCGATGACCCTGCACCCGGGCGGTTACGACTGGTCGTTCGTCCCTGAGAAGGGGAAGTCCTTCACCGACCAGGGCTCCGCCACCTGCCACTGACCGAGGGCACCCGGCCGGCAACGCTCAGCGCACGTGCAGGATGGCGACGCGCGACCCTGTCTCCTCCACGGTCAGGGGGAAAGCGCCCGCCCGGTCGGCCGTGAAACTCACCTGGGACTGACCGTCCGCCCCGTCGAGCTCACCGCGTACGTCGTAGCCACCGACGAGCAACGTCAGCTCCCCCGGCAGCGACGACGTGATGCGCAGGACGACGTCGACCCCTCGTCGTACCGAGGGCGCGGCGGGCCCGGAGGAGAGGCCGTGCGGACCGATCGCCAATGTCAGAACCACCAGGGAGGGGGTGGTGGGGACCGCGCGCACGCCTGAGCCCCCGCAGGCCGCGAAGAGCGGCACTGCGAGGGCTGCGGCGACGAGCCGGCTGGTCAGTCGACGGTGCCCGTCAGGAGATGCTCGCGGTCCGTGGTGAGGAACGAGGGGAACTTCTGGACGGTCGCGTCGTCGGCGTGCTGGCGATCCTGCCGGGGGATGTCGAGCAGCGACGAGATCCCCTGGGCCCAGCCGAAGGTGTCGCTCACCATCCGGCGACCACGGATGCCGTGCAGGGCGGTCCGCAAGATGGCCTGCTCCTTGGCACGCAGGGTCAGGTAGTCGTCCTGACCGAAGACGAGGGCCGGCGCGAAGTAGCGGAACGGCGGGAAGCCGTAAGCGTCGTCGGTGTTCTCGATCAGCTCCTGCATCACCTGCGCGTCGCTCATGTCGTGGAGCCCCGGCGCACCCCGCTCGATGACGAACAGGTCGCTGACACTGACCTCCCGGACAACCTCGCACTCGACGAGCCGGCGCACGTCGTACTTCGGCGGAGGCACGACGATCTGGGTGAGTGCGTTCGTCCCCATGATCGGAAGGTTGTGCTCGGCGAGGAAGGTGCCGAAGGCCCGACCCTCCGCACTGTGCAGGCGGCTCTGCACCCTGAGCTTGGCCCACTCGGCCTTCGTGAGGTCGGTGATCCCCAGGGCATGCAGGGTGTGCTGGGAGATCGTCAGCGGCTTCGGGAAGCAGCGGGCCGTGCCGTCGGTCTCCAGGATGGTCATGTCGTCGGACAGGAACCTGGCGCCGTGCTCACGCAGCATCTTCAGCACGGTGCCAGTCTTGCCAGTGTCGGTGCGGGCCGACAGCAGCAGCCCGCGGCCACCGATCTCAAGGCAGGCACTGTGCAGCAGCATCCGGCCCCGGCTGACCGCCTGGAAGCGCAGCAGCGCCTCGATGACGTTGGTGTAGAGCACGTGCGGCGAGCGGGCCAACAACGGGCCGGCGGTGACCTCGACGCGGTCGCCGAGCTCGACCCGGAAGTTGGCGCCGAGCCGGCCGAGGTGCTCCTCGTAGTCGACACCTGCCGGACCGACGTGCTGGGTCATCCGTGCCCGCCGCCGGGGGCTGCCACCGACGTTGCCGACCCGGATGACGATGTCGACGTCACGGCCGACGCTGGACGCGCGGAACCACTCGAGCTCGCGCAAAGGCACCTCGGAGCCGATGGTGGCGAGCCCGGGAACGTCATACCGGTGGGGCAGGTACTTGCGCTGGGTCGGGAGACTGCGAGGGCGCGCAGTGAGGTCGACGATGACGTCGACCGGCTCCTTTTTCTCTGCCGGTGCGTTGGCGTTGACGCCGTTGGTGTGGTGCGTTGTCGTGGCGGTCACGGTCTTTCCCCCAGGTGCGTAGATGAGTCGGTCTGTCACGGAGTAGCGGCCGGCGAAGGCGGCCAGAAGGGTGAGGAAGGTCGCGGGGAGCACGGGCAGGCCGGCTCCGTCGACGAGGAAGGCCAACAGCGGCAGCCGAAGAAGGAGGGCGGCGTTGTTGAGCAGCCAGGACCTGAGCAGGCGCTGGCGGCGGCCGCCGGGCGCGGCCCGGTCGGCGAACACGAGGTGCTCGGTGAGCAGCGAGTTCCAGGTGGAGGAGCCCTGCGTGGCGAGTGCTGCCGCCCACAGGTAGTGCAGCCCTACCGCTCCGGAGAGCAGCAGCACCAGTCCGAGGTTCACCGCGATGCCGGAAACCCCGACGGCGGCGAAGGCGAGCGCACGGGCCTGCTTGGTGGAGGCGCGCAACCGGATGAGGGCCCGCAGGTAGCGCAGCCCCTCCAGGAACGACGCCTTGCTGTCGCCGTGCACGCGGTCGGCGAAGGTGAACCCGACCTCGGCGACGCGAAGGCGCCCGGAGCGGACGAGCACCTCGAGCAGGATCTTGAAGCCATCTGGGCGAAGGGCCTCGAGGTCGAGGGCTTCGCGGCGCACGGCGAAGAAACCGCTCATCGGGTCGGTCGTGCCGTGCAGGCGTCGGGGGAACGCGAGCTTCGCGAGGGTGGTTGCACCGCCGCTGACCGCGACCCGGCTCCACCCGGCCAGCCCCTGCGAGCTGCCACCGCCCACGTGCCGGCTGGCGACGACGACATCCGCGACCGCGGTCCGACCGGTCCCAGCACCCGCAGACAACAGCTGGGGGACCGTCTCCGGCGGGTGCTGGAGGTCGCCGTCCATCACGACGACCCACGCCGAGCCGCTGGCTTTCAGGCCGGCGTGCACCGCCCCGCCAAGGCCACCCCTGCGCTGCTCCCCCTCGCGGTGGAGCAGGCGGACGGGAAGGCGGGATGTGAGGGCAGCCCGGAGCACCTCGTCCGGGGTGCTGTCATCGCTGTCGTCGACGAACAGGACCTCGGCATCGGTGCCCTGCAGGGCGACACCGAGTCGGTCGAGCAGGGGGACCACGTTCGCGGCTTCGTTGCGGGTGGGCACCAGCACCGTCAGCAGGGGCGTCGGGCCACCCCCGAGGATCGGGTCGGTCATGCCCTCGTCATGCGTCGTCGACCTCATAGAGGCAGGCTGTTCTCCGTACGTACATCTGGGACCGCACGTCCGGCGCACCCTGACTCGGATCACCTGAGGGCGATGGCTGCCATCGCTGCTGTAGGCCTGCTACGCCGAAGACACGAGCGACCTCCCCGCTCGGGGTGCCGACCACCCCCGGGCGCCCTACCGTGAGGCCGCGTGACGACCGCCCTCATCTGGTTTCGGCGAGACCTCCGGATCGCCGATCACCCCGCCCTGCTCGCCGCGCGTGACGCGGCCGCGGAGGTCGTTCCGGTCTTCGTGCTCGACGATGCGCTTCGTGGGCCGAGCGGGCCGGCCCGACTCGCCTTTCTCTACCGCGCGTTGCGCGACCTGCAGGACAGGACCGAGGGAGCGCTGCGGGTCGTGCATGGCAGGCCTGAGACGACCCTGCCTCGGCTGGCGCAGGAGTGCGGCGCAGAGTCGGTGCACATCAGCAGCGACCACGGCCCGTACGGTCGGACCCGTGACGAGCGGGTCCGCGTCGCGCTCGGCGACGTACCGCTGGTCGCCACGGGATCGCCGTACGGCGTGACGCCCGGCCAACTGCGCAAGGGCGACGGGTCGCCGTACAAGGTCTACACGCCGTTCCTGAAGGCATGGCGGGAGCGCGGCCTCCATACCCCCGCACTGACGCCGCGCAGCGTGCCGTGGAGCGACGGCGGGCTGGCCGCGCCGGTGATCCCGAACGACCCGCACGTCGGCGAGCTCCCGGAGGCGACCGAGGCCGCGGCGCTGGCCCGGTGGCAGGCGTTCCGCGACCGCGACCTCACCGACTACGACGCGATCCGCAACCTGCCCGGGACGGACCGGACGAGCCGGCTGTCGACCTACCTCAAGTACGGGCTGCTCCACCCGCGGACCCTGCACGCCGAGCTCGGCGAGGGCGACGGACCGCGGGTCTTCGGCCAGGAGCTGATCTGGCGCGACTTCTACGCCGACGTGCTCTGGCACCATCCACGCACGGCCCGCGAGGACCTGACGGACGCGCTCGGTTCCCTGGAGTACGACGACCCCGGTACGTCCTTCGAGGCGTGGAAGCAAGGGCGGACCGGCTTCCCGATCGTGGACGCGGGGATGCGGCAGCTGCTCGAGCAGGGCTGGATGCACAACCGGCTGCGGATGATCGTGGCGTCCTTCCTGACCAAGGACCTCCACGTGTGGTGGCGGCACGGCGCGGCGCACTTCCTGAAGCACCTCGTGGACGGCGACCTCGCGAGCAACCAGCACGGCTGGCAGTGGACGGCCGGCACGGGCACCGACGCGTCGCCGTACTTCCGCGTGTTCAACCCGGTGCTGCAGGCCCTGAAGTTCGACCCCGACGGCGACTACGTTCGCCGGTTCGTGCCGGAGCTCCGGGACGTGGCCGGACCCGCAGTGCACGAGCCGTGGACGCTGTCGCCACCGCCACGGGACTACCCCGCTCGGATCGTCGACCATGCCACCGAACGCCAGGAGACCCTCGACCGCTACCAGCGAGCAAAGCTCTGAGCATGCTGGACACTGACGGCATGACGGATGTCGACACCCCCCGCACCGAGCCGCACCCAGGGGTCGAGGTCCTCGCTTCACAGAGCGAGACGCGGGGCGTCGTGCTGGTCCTGCACGGTGGCAAGGCGGACAGCTTCGACCCGTCCCTGCCGTCGCACCTGAGCCGCCGCCGCATGGTGCCGTTCGCGACGCACCTGCACGAGCAGGGCGCCGGCCACGGCGTGGCCGTCTGGAAGGTGCTGTACCGCTACCGCGGGTGGAACGGCACCGACCGCTCGCCGGTCCACGACGCGCAGTGGGCCCTGGACGAGGTGCGTCGCCGGCACGGCTCGGTGCCCGTCGTCCTGCTGGGGCACTCGATGGGTGGTCGGGCCGCGGTACACGTCCTCGGCGACCCGTCGGTGGTCGGCTTCGTCGGGCTCTGCCCCTGGCTGCCGGACGAGCCCGTCGAGGGTGCCGGCGGCAAGGGGGTCCTCATCGCCCACGGCGTCGTCGACCGGTGGACGAGCCCGCGACAGAGCCGCGCCTGGGCGGACGAGGCGTCATTGGTCACCGGGTCGCTGCTCTACGTGGGGGTGCGCAAGACGGGACACTTTATGATCCGACGCGCTGGCCTGTGGAATGACCTGGCCCTGCTCAGCCTTCGATGGCTGGGCGTCGACCCATCCGTCGGACGCGACACGACGAACCTGCTCGCACAAGCGGCAGCGGGCGCGACGACGCTCACGATCTAGCCCTCCCCCTCCCCCTCCCAGCCCCGGACGGTCCCTCACGTGGTCTCGCACGACTCCTCGGGCGGGTGAGCTCTCCCGGCAACACCCGCCCCCGGCGGATCGAGAAGAACCGCGCCTACCGCGTCATCATCGCGATCGGCTCCTTCTTCCTGCGCCTGATCGCGGTACGACGGGACGTCCGCGGACTGTCCAACCTGCCGGCGGGCGGTGGTGTGGTGCTGGCGATCACGCACTTCAGCTACCTGGACTTCGTGCTCGCGGAGTGGGCCGTCTTCAGTCACCAGAACCGCTACGTTCGCTTCATGGCGACCTTGGCGTCGTTCCGGCACCCCGTTGCCGGACCCCTGATGCGCTCGATGGGACACATCCCCGTCGACCGCTCGGCGGGCGCCAGCGCCTACCGGTTCGCGATCGACGCCCTGCAGCGCGGCGAGATGGTCGGGGTCTTCCCGGAGACGCGGGTGTCGCGGTCGTTCACCCTGCTGCCGTTCAAGAACGGCGTCGCCCGGATGGCTGCCCGCTCGGGGGTACCGATCGTGCCCTGCGTCATCTGGGGCAGCCACCGCATCGTGACGCGTACCCACAGGACGTCCCTCCGCGGGAGTCGTCGCACCCCGGTGACGATCAGCTTCGGCGCGCCGCTGACCGTCGGACCACGGGACGACCCGTCCCTCGTCACGCAGGCGCTGCGGGTCCAGATGGAGGCGATGCTCGCCGCCGCACAGGCTGACTACCCGGTGGACGGGGCCGGCGCCTGGTGGCAGCCGGCGCACCTCGGCGGGACCGCGCCCAGCGAGGACCTGGCCCGCGAGCTGGACGCCGCCGACGAACCGTAGTCCGACCCGGCCCCTGTACGGTCGGCCTCATGGCCCTGCTCACGATCGACGGTCGCTTCAACGGACCGCCCGCTTCAGGCAACGGAGGCGTCAGCTGCGGTCTGCTCGCCCCGTTCGTCGACGCGCCCGCCGTCCAGGTCACCCTGCGGCTGCCGCCACCGCTGGACACCCCTCTCCAGGTCACGCAAGCTCCCGGCAGCGCCACCCTGTACGACGGCGACGCACTGGTCGCCGAAGCCGCCCCGGGCACGTTGTCTGTCACCCCCCGTGCGGCTGTGTCGTTGGCTGACGCCACCGCCGCGGCCGGCCGCTTCGTCGGCTACGGGGGACATCCGTTCCCGACCTGCTTCGTTTGTGGAACCGCCCGCACCGACGGCCTGGGGCTCTACGCCGGGCCCGTGTCGGAGGGGTACGTGGCCTGCGTGTGGACCCCGTCAGACGGCACGCTACCGATGGTGTGGGCCGCCCTCGACTGCCCCGGCGGCTGGTCGGCGGACCTGCCCGGCCGACCGATGGTCCTGGGCCGGATGACGACCCGCATCGACGCCCTCCCGGTCGTGGGCGAGCCACACGTCGTCCACGGCTGGCTGCTCGGCGGCGCGGGCCGCAAGGTCCATACCGCGTCCGCGCTGCACACCGCCGACGGCACCCTGCTCGCCCTCGCCCAGGCCACGTGGATCACGATCGCCTGAGCTGAGGGCCAACAGGGGAGCCGTCAGGGAACACTCCCGCCGGTCAGCTGCCCTGACCCATGCTCCACATCTGCCACTGCGTGGTGCGGACCCGGCGAGGCTGCTCGAGGACCGTCACCACGGCGAAACCGACATCCTCCGGCCGCAGGTAGTCCGCCAACGAGGGGTCGCCCTCGGTGCGTCCGGCGCCGATCGCGAACTCCGTCTCGACTCCCGCCGGGCAGATCGCCGTAACGCGAATGCCGTCCGACCGAACCTCGCGGTCCAGAGCTCCGGCCAGCCCGACCTGGGCAAACTTGGTGGCGGCATACACAGCCTCATCCGCACCACCACGCAGACCGGCGACCGAGGCCACGATCACCACGTCTCCTCCGCCGCTCTCACGGAAGGAACGGACCGCAGCCCGGACCGCCCACACGGTGCCCTCCACATTGGTCCGCATCATCATCTGCAGGTCCTCGTCGGACCGATCCAGGATGCCGCCGTACATGCCGATCCCCGCGTTGACCACGATGCTGTCGAGCCGTCCGTACTCGCGCTCGGCCGCCGCGACCAACGCGGCGGACGCGCTCGGATCCCGTACGTCTCCCGCCACCGCCACAACCCGCTCGGCCCCGAATTCGGCGACGAGACCGTCCAGGCGGTCCTTGCGCCGCGCCTGCACGACGACCTTTGCCCCCGCTTCGACCAGCAGGCGTGCCGTCGCGGCACCAATTCCGGCACTTGCGCCGGTGACGGCGACAACCGTGCCCGTGATATCTCTTGTCTCAGCAGCCACCAGGCAACCCTTCGATTCTGGTCCCGCCTTGGGCAGGACACTCGGGCAAGTATGACGTCGTGCGCTCGCCGCGAGCGCCCGGCTGTCCCGTCCTGGCGGTCTGCTCCCCGGTCGGCCGCGGCCGTGGCCCAGGATCAGGGTTCGGGATGCCGACTGTCGTAGGCGACGAAGCGGGGCACGAGCACGGCCACCAGCACCGTCAGCCCGATCACGAGCAGCCCACCGAGGACCACCGACTCCTGCAGCCCCAGCCAGGACGCCGTTCCCCCGGAACGGGCGTCGCCCAGGCGCGGCCCTCCGGCGACGACGACGATGAAGACGCCGCCGAGGCGGCCGCGCATCTCATCCGGCGCGGCCGTCTGCAAGATGGCGGTCCGGAAGACCGCCGAGACCATGTCCGCCGCGCCGGCACCGGCGAGCAGCAGCAGGGCCAGCCAGAGGCGGCCGGTGAGCCCGAAGCCCACGATGCAGGCCCCCCAGGCGAGGATCGCAGCGATCACGGCGAGCCCCTGCCGGTGGACCCGGCCGAACCAGCCACCGAGCAGCGCGCCCACCAGAGCGCCAACGGCCAGGGCGGAGTACATCGCGCCGGCCGCTGACGGGCCGCCGTGGAAGACGTGGTCCGAAAGCGGGGCGAACAGCGCCCGGGGCATCCCGAAGACCATGGCGATGATGTCGACGACGAAGGTCAGCAGCAGGACTTTGCGGGTCGCGAGGAAGGCCAGGCCCTCCACGACGCTGGCCAACCCCGCCCGCCGCCCGCCGCCCGACGGCGCCATCGACGGCAGCGACGCGACCGCCCACAGCGAGGCACCGAACGACACGGCGTCGAGGCCGTAGGCGGAGCTGTAGCCGAAGACCGCCACCAGGAAACCGGCCAGCAGCGGCCCGACGGTCAGCCCGATGTTGAACTCGACCTGCCGCAGCGCCGCAGCCGAGGCGAGCTGCTCGGGGGGCAGCAGGCGCGGCACGAACGCCTGCCGGGCCGGGGAGTCCAACGCGAACAGCCCGGCCTGGAAGGCCACGATGACGTACAGCAGCCAGAGCCAGCCCACCCCGGCGACGGCCTGCGCGAGCAGCACCGACGACAGGACGGCCTGCGCGGCCGTGGTCGCGAGCACCAGCCGTCGGCGGTCGACGGCGTCGGCGACGGCTCCGCCGTACAGGCCGAAGATGATGAGCGGGAGCAGGCCCGCGACCCCGACGAGGCCGACGGCGGCCGCGGAGCGGGTCTGGGCATAGACCTGCAACGGCACCGCGACGGCCGTGACCTGCGTGCCGATGACCGACACGGCGTCACCGATCAGCAGGTTGCGAAAGGGCCGGGACGTCCGGACCGGCGCGACGTCGAGGGTCACTCGGCGGCGATCGACGGCTTCGGTCACGGGGACAGTCTCTCGACCGCCCATCCTTCGCCGTCGACCCGGTAGACCAACCGGTCGTGCAGCCGCGACGGCCGCCCCTGCCAGAACTCCACCGACCCCGGTACGACGAGGACCCCGCCCCAGAACGGCGGGACCGGCACGTCGACGCCGGCGAACCGCTCTTCCAGGGCGGCGGCCCGGGACTCGAGCTCCCCGCGGGTCACGACCGTCGACTGCCGGGACGCCCACGCGCCGATCTGCGCGCCCCGCGGACGGGACCGGAAGTACTCCTCCGTGACGTCAGGGGCGACCCGTCGGCTGGCGCCGGTGACGACCACCTGCCGCTCGAGCTCGATCCAGGGGAAGACCAGGGAGACCCGGGGCTCGGCGGCGAGGTCCTGACCCTTGCGGGAGGTGTGGTTGGTGAAGAACACGAACCCGGCCTTGTCGAAGCCCTTGAGCAGGACGGTCCGGGCGTGCGGGGCACCATCGGGTCCCACCGTCCCAAGGATCATCGCGTTCGGCTCGCGCAGCCCAGCGGCTTCACCGAACCAACGAGCGAACTGCTCGTGCCAGGTCGGTGCGAGCTCTGTTTCGGAAAGCCCGGCGAGGCTGTACTCACGGCGCAGGGAGGCAAGGTCGAGGGCCATCTGAGGAGCCTCTCGCACATCCCTGCGACGAGGCACGGCAGAATGACAGCCGAAGGGCCACAAGCACCTCCCACCACGAGCATGGAGCCGAACCCACATGGCTGACGAGACCGCCTTCAAGCCCGGTTTGGAAGGCGTCGTCGCCTTCGAGTCCGAGATCGCCGAGCCCGACAAGGAGGGCTCTGCGCTGCGTTATCGCGGTGTGGACATCGAGGACCTCGTCGGCGAGGTCAGCTTCGGCAACGTCTGGGGGCTGCTCGTCGACGGCCAGTTCCGACCGGGCCTGCCGGCTGCGGAGCCGTTCCCGCTCCCCGTCCACTCCGGCGACATCCGCGTCGACGTCCAGTCCGCGATCGCGATGCTCGCCCCGGCCTGGGGCCTGCACCAGATGCTGGACATCGGCGTCGACCAGATCCGCGACGACCTGTCCCGTGTCTCGGTGATGGCGTTGGCGTTCGTCGCGCAGAGCGCCCGCGGGCTCGGCAAGCCGATGGTCCCCCAGAGCGAGGTGGACAAAGCCGCCACGATCGTCGAGCGCTTCATGATCCGGTGGAAGGGCGACCCCGACCCGGCCCACACCCAAGCCGTCGACGCGTACTTCGTCAGCGCCGCCGAGCACGGCATGAACGCCTCCACGTTCACCGCCCGCGTCATCGCCTCCACCGGCGCCGACGCCGCCGCGTCCATCTCCGGCGCCATCGGCGCACTCTCGGGACCGCTGCACGGCGGCGCCCCGTCCCGCGTCCTGACGATGCTCGACGAGGTCGAGCGGGCCGTCAGCCCCGAGCTCTACGTCAAGGCCCTGATGGACCGCGGCGAGCGCCTGATGGGCTTCGGTCACCGCGTCTACCGCGCCGAGGACCCGCGCGCCCGCGTCCTGCGGCGCACCGCCAAGGAGCTCGGCGCTCGCCGGTACGAGGTCGCCGAGGCCCTGGAGAAGGCCGCCATCGAGGAGCTGACCGCGCGCTACCCGGACCGCCCCCTGCGTACCAACGTGGAGTTCTGGAGCGCTGTCGTCCTCGACTTCGCCGAGGTGCCCCCGCACATGTTCACCTCCATGTTCACCTGTGCCCGCACCGCCGGCTGGAGCGCGCACATCATCGAGCAGAAGAAGCTCAACAAGCTGATCCGCCCGTCCGCGAGGTACGTCGGCCCCGCTCCTCGCCCGGTCTCCGCGGTCGAGTCCGGCGTCCTTCCCGCCGGGAACCTGCTCTGATGGTCGAGATCCCGGCAACCCTCCTGCCCCGGGACGGTCGGTTCGGCTGCGGACCCTCCAAGGTCCGTCCCGAACAGCTCGCCGCCCTCGCCGGTGCCGGGGACCTCATGGGCACCTCGCACCGGCAGGCCCCCGTCAAGCATGTCGTGCACCGGGTCCGCAGCGGCCTGGCGGAGCTGTTCGCCCTCCCGGACGGCTACGAGGTCGTGCTGGGCAACGGTGGCTCGACCGCCTTCTGGGACGTCGCCGCCTTCAACCTGGTTCGGGACCGGGCCCAGTTCCTCGTCTTCGGCGAGTTCGGTGGCAAGTTCGCCGAAGGGGTCGCCGCAGCCCCTTTCACCGGTGACCCGACCGTCCTGAAGGCCGACCCGGGCTCCGCGCCCGACTGGGCGCCCGAGGCCGGGATCGACCTCTACGCCACCCCTCACAACGAGACCTCCACCGGTGTCGCCAGGCCGGTGCGCCGTCCCGTCGGGGCCGACGCCGACGCCCTGCACGTCGTCGACGCCACCTCGGGTGCCGGTGGCCTGCCGGTCAGGGTCAGCGACACCGACGTCTACTACTTCGCCCCACAGAAGTGCTTCGCCTCCGACGGCGGACTCTGGCTGGCGCTGATGTCCCCCTCGGCCATCGCCCGCGTGGCGGAGCTCCAGAGCCGCTGGATCCCACCGTTCCTGGACCTGCAGACGGCGATCGACAACAGCCGCCTCGACCAGACCTACAACACTCCTGCCGTCGCGACGCTGATCATGCTCGCCGACCAGGTCGAGTGGATGAACGGCCAGGGTGGCCTGGACTGGTGCGTCCAGCGCACCGCCGACTCCAGCTCCCGGCTGTACGGCTGGGCGGAGAAGACGGCGTACACCACACCGTTCGTGACCGACCCGACGCTGCGCTCGCAGGTCGTCGGGACGATCGACTTCGACGACAGCGTCGACGCCGCGGCCGTCGCGAAGGCGCTGCGGGCGGCGGGTGTCGTCGACGTCGAGCCCTACCGCAAGCTCGGTCGCAACCAGCTGCGGGTGGCGATGTTCCCGGCGGTGGAGCCGGCCGACGTCGAGGCGCTCACGGCCTGCATCGAGCACGTGGTGGAGCGCCTGTCCTGACCGAGCCCGAGCCGCTCCGGCAGGCCTGGGTGCCGCGCGTGGTCAACCTGGCGCTGGCGGCCTTCTTCCTGTGCTTCCTGGTGCCCGTCGCGCTCTACCTCGGCGAGGTGCAGCAGACCTCCGCAAAGGTTCTGCTCGTGCTGCTCTCGCTGCCGTTCGTGCTGCTGACCGTGCTCTGCCTCGCCTCCGCTGCCCGACCGGGCTGCCTTGGCCGGGCTGCCCGACGGGCCAGGAGTCGGCGGACCCGGCGGACACGGCAGAACGGGTGAAAAGCAGGCGTCCGCCTACAGGATCTTCTGCGCGCGTCGAAGTACTCGTCACCACCAACGTGAGGAGTGGTCGCCACCCGGAGGAGTGACCGTGCGCGTACGAGCCCAGGCCGTGCTGATCCCCAGCCTCACTGCAAGCGTCATTGCTGCGGCCGTCGCCCTCGGGCCCGCCTCCCTCGCCGTCGGCCAGCCCAGCGCAGCCGTCCCCCAGCAGGTCGCCGTGGCAGGTCGCCTCCGCGCGGCACCTGTCGCCCGGCCCGTCCCGGTTGCGGCCACCGCCGTACGAACGGTCCGCGCCGTCGTACGACACCCGGCCACTCCGGTACCTGCCGCCCCTGTCACGAGCACGAGCCCACACCTGGTCCAGCACGTTTCTGCCGCGGCCCGGCCGGCAGCGACCAGGGCCGCCCGGCCGGCCCAGGCAGCAGTGTCGAAGGCGGCCACCAGGCCCGCTACGCAGCCCACCGTCAAGCCTGCCCCCCAGCCCACTGACGCCCCCACGACCAAGCCCACTTCCGGGCCGGTCACGACACAGGCCGGCGGCGGTGACGACTACCCCTACCGCTCAGCGACGAGCAACGCGAGCGACCCGTGGGGCTTCACCGAGCGCCAGTGCGTCAGCTTTGCCGCCTGGCGGCTCTCACAGCACGGCCGGGCCCTGAACAACGGGAAGGACAGCTGGGGGAGCGCGCTGAGCTGGGACGACACCGCCCGTCGCCTCGGCCGCACGGTCGGCACCACCCCGACGGTCGGCTCCGTCGCACAGTGGAATGCCGGCGAGTCCTCGCCGTACTACGGCCCCGGGTCGGCGACCGCCAACGGCAGCTTCGCGGCCGGTGGCTACGGCCACGTCGCCTGGGTCAAGGCGGTGTACGCCGACGGTTCCGCGCTCGTCGAGCAGTACAATCTGGGCAGCGACCGGTCCTACTCGGTGATGCGGGTCAAAGCGCCGCGCTACCTGAAGCTCTGAGACTCGTGCCGGGTTGAGGATGACACGACCAGTTTGGATGGGCTTCGTCCGGCTTCGTCCGGCGCTGACAGTCACGGAAGCGGGCCAGGGGTCACCCTGGTGCCCACGGCCCGGGTAGGCCACAAGGACGAGCCCGGTCCCCAGCCTGAGGAGCCCTGAATGCGCATCGCCCCCCGATCACTGGTGCCTGTGACCGTTCTTGCGGCCCTCACCCCGCTCGCGGGCCTGCTCGGGACGGCCCAGCCAGCGTCCCACCCCGCCACCGTCACGGCCGCGCCGCCGGTCCTCGCGACCGTCACTGCGTCTGCGGCTGCGGCTGCGGCTGCGGCCGCGACAGCCACTGCGGCTGCGGCCGCGGCCGCGACAGCCACTGCGTCGGCGTCGGCGTCCGTCAAGCACGCACCGACCTTCGTCACATCGCCACGGCCCCGTCACGTCGCGCCGACCCAGGTCGCGCCGACCCACGTCACCGTCGTACCGGGCATCCAGGCGCAGACGAACGGCCCGACGCGCATCACGCCACGCGCAACACGGACCCGCGCGGTGCAGCCGACGGGCGGGGACGACTACCCCTACCGGACGGTGGCCGGCAACGACCCGTGGGGTTTCACGATGCGTCAGTGCGTGAGCTTCGCCGCCTGGCGGCTGGCCCAACAGGGTCGCCCTCTGCGCATCGCCGACGGCTGGGGCAGCGCCCTGCACTGGGACGAGGTTGCTGCGGCGCGTGGTGCCAGAGTCGGCGCTCGAGCGGTCGTCGGCGCGGTCGCCCAATGGGGCGCGGGCGAGAGCTCCTCGTTCTACGCTCACGGGTCGACCACCCCCAACGGCACCTTCAGCGCCGGCGGCGACGGCCACGTCGGCTGGGTCAAGGCGGTGTACGCCGACGGCTCCGCGCTCGTCGAGCAGTACAACCTGGGCGGCGACCGGTCTTACTCGGTGATGCGGGTCAAGGCTCCGCGTTACCTGTCGCTCTGAGCGGCCGCCCTACCGGAACGCGCCGGTCCGGACGTGCACGTGTGGGTGCCGCCGGACCAGGTGCGCCTCGAGCAGGAGGCCCCGCGTGCGCTTCAGGAAGCTCGCCGCAACGAGTGCGCTGACCGCGCACACCAGACCGCCGACCAGCAGGCTGGCTCGTGGCCCGAAGCGCTCCGCCAGTACCCCGACCAGGGGCGCACCGACGGGCGTCCCGCCGAGGAACACCAGCACGTAGATCGACATGACCCGGCCACGCACCTCGGGGGCGCAACCGAGCTGCACGATCGCGTTGGCGGTGGTCGTGAACGTCAGGACCGCGGCCCCCGTGGGTACCAGCAGAAGGGCCATCGTGGCGAAGGTCGGGGCGATCCCGACGACCATCTCCAGGACCCCGAAAGCCAGGGCTGCGAGCAGCATCGTGCGGACCCGGGGCGGCCCGGGACGGTGAGCACTGCCCAGAGCCCCCAGGAGCGACCCGACGGCCAGGGAGGAGGTCAGCAGCCCGAACGACCCCGCGTCTGTGTGGAAGACCTGCTTGGCGACAAGGGCGAGGGTGATCTGGAAGTTCAGGCCGAACGTGCCGACCATGAAGACCAGCAGGATCGGGACGTACAGGCCGGGCCGGGACCGGACGTAGGTCACGCCCTGTCGCAGCTGGCCCCTGGCGCGGGCCTGCCGGCCGGTCGGCCACATCTCCGACGGGCGCATCAGCAGCAGCCCGGCGATGACCGCGAGGTAGCTGACCGCGTTGGCCAGGAACACCCAGGCCGTGCCGACCCCCGTGATCGCGAGCCCGGCCAGCGCCGGGCCGACGATGCGGGCGCAGTTGAAGGTCGCACTGTTCAGGCTGACCGCGTTAGGCAGGTCCTCGGGACCGACCAGGTCAGACACGAAGGACTGCCTCGCGGGCGTGTCGATGACGCTCGCCAGCCCAAGCCCGAAGGCCAGCGCGTAGACCTCCCAGAGCCGGACGTTTCCGGTGAGGTCGAGCAGTCCGAGGGTGAGCGCCAGCAGGGCCATGGCGACCTGCGCGCCGACAAGCAGCCGCCGCTTGTCGTAGCGGTCGGCCAGAACCCCGCCGTACAGACCGAAGAGCAGGGTGGGCAGGAACTGCAGGGCGGTGGTGATGCCCAGGGCGACCCCGGAGTTGTGCGAGACGAGCAGGACCAGCCAGTCCTGGGCGACGCGCTGCGCCCAGGTGCCGGACAGCGAGATGACCTGGCCGGTGGCGAACAACCGGTAGTTGCGGACCTTCAGGGACCGGAACGTCGGGCTCATGCGTCGGCCAGCCGGTCGAGCACCCTGGCAGCCTGCCTCAGCACCTCGAGGTCGACCGGGTCGAGGTCCCGCATCCGCTGGGCGAGCCAGGCGTCCCGTCTCTTGCGGTCATCACGCAGCAGCGCCCGCCCCTCGCGGCTGACCGCGACGAGGACCTGGCGCCGGTCGGTGGGGTGGTCGGTGCGGGTGACCATCCCGGCCAGCTCGAGGGCGGCGACGACCCGGGTCATCGAGGGCGGCTGGACCCGCTCGTGTCCTGCCAGCTCCCCCGGGGTGAGGGGCCCGTGCCGGTCGAGCGTGCCGAGCGCCGCGAGCTGACTCAGCGACAGCGACGTGTCCAAGCGCTGGCTGCGCAGCCGACGTGCGAGTCGCATGACGGTCGTGCGGAGCTCGGACGCGAGGGCGGTGTCAGCAGCGGGCATGTCCTTAGCATAGGTCATTACCTTTGCTAAGGAAACCTGAGGCTGCTCGACCGCGTACCGTCGTCTCCGTGCCTCTCGCCCAGCGCCCCGACCCCGAACCCCTCGAGACCGACGATGTCAAGATCGTCGCAGGCGGCACGGCGTTGTGGGCCGTCGCCCTGGTGGTGCTGGTGGCCCTGAAGGTGGCGGGCACGCAGGTGCACGGGTGGTGGCTGGTGATGTGCCTAGCGGGAGTCGTGCTCGGCCTGGCCGGCGTCAGGTACTGCGGCCGGCGCAAGCGCGCGATCGCCCGTTCGCATCGGGGCTGACGGGCAGGCCCGGCTCAGCTGGCGTGACCGTCCGGCGTCTCGTCCTCGGGTGACGGGCCGGCGGCGACGAGCTCGAGCTCCTCGTCCTCCACCACCATGCCGGCGGCCGAGGCGCTATGGGTGAGCTCGACGGCGGTCTCGCTGTGCGCCCCGCACCCGTGGTCCAGCGACACGACCTGCGCGTCGTCGGGGGCGTAACCGTTGGCGCAGACGCCGAAGCCGGCCCCGAGGGCGCCGGCCAGCGGGACCCGGAAGGCGCAGGTGAGGCACTGGGCGGGCGCCTGCCTGGCCATCGCCGCCGAGGGGCCGCGGTCGCCGTCGTACCACCGCTCGGCGGCATCGAGACGGCCGTCCAGCGACAGGACGCGGGGACGGCCGAGGCCGAGCTCCCAATACGTCGCCACCGCGAGGTCGCCGTCGAGGTCGGTGTAGGCAGGGACCACGCGCGGGTCGTCCGGCAGGGGCGGAAGGAGGTCCCCGGGGGCGAGGTCGCCGGGCTGGACCCGCTCGCTCCACGGCACCCACACCGGCGCAAGCAGGGCGCCGCTGCCGGGAAGGAGCACGACCTCGTCGACCGTGACCTCGTCGGAGCCCTCGGCCCGGGTCACCGTGACGGCCCAGCGCCACCCGACGTAGGCCGGGTCGGTGGTCGCGAACGAGTGCGTAGCCACGAGGTCCTCGTCCGCCTCGACACCGAGGTGGTCACCGACGGCAGAGCCACCGGCCTCGACGGCGACGGCACGGGCAAGGTCGACGGCGGCGGCGCAGCCGACGTCCACCACCCCGGGGGAGGGCTCAGCGACGTCGTCGGATGTGGGATCGGTCACGAGGTCCGTCGGGATGAGCACCCCACCAGTCTCGCTGACCCGCCCGTCGGCCACCAGGACAGCCTCGGTCGGGACAGGCAGGGCCTGCTCAGGCAACCCCTCGTCGGGCGCCGGCGGGCGTGTCCCGGATACCCTCGTCGTGATGTCGCGCAACCTGCGGCGCATGCTTGCCATGGCTGTAGTCCACCACTGCTCGCCCGCACCGTGCCACCGCACCGTCAGCCCACCGTCACCGCACGGTCACCGCACCGTCACCGCACCGTCACCGCACCCCGGAGCCCCCGCATGCCCGCCCCGCGCCCGCTGCTCACCGCCGTCGCCGGCACCGCCCTGCTGCTCACAGCCGCCGGGTGCCAGAAGCCCTCGCCGGGGGTGACCCTTGTCAGTGCCGGCCGCTCCGTGCACGCCGAGGCGGTCGAGTACTGCCGCGGGGGGGCCTCACTCACCAAGGCCGACGGCAACGAGTGCCCCGGCACCGGGAAGGCCGTCACGGTCCTGAGGGTCCGCCAGGGCGACACGGTCGGGGTCGACGTGGACAAGACGCTGGCCGACACCGGCTGGTACCTGTACGACACCGACCGCCAGCAGTCCCTGGGCTTCCAGGACACCCACTACGCGACGCTGGTTGCCGACTTCGCCAACCGCCCGATGCCCGGCGTGGTGCACCTCGAGGTGCGCGAGATCGACCACAAGCCCAAGAACGACAAGGACCTGCCGAGGGTCTTGGGTCAGTGGAAGTTCCAGTTGGTCGTGAAGTGACGGCCCGGTAGCTGCGGGCTCAGGCCTCGAGCTCGGCCGCGATGGCCCGGAGGATCTGCGCGACCTTTCGGCCGGTCTCGCGGTCAGGGTGCTTCCCGCGGCGCAGCGAGGGCTGCACCTTGAGCTCGATCAGCTTGATGGTGTCCTCGACCATGACCTGCAGGTCCTCGGCAGGGCGCCGGGCGGAGGCCATCGTGGGCGGCTCGTCGAGCACCCTGACCGACAGGGCCTGCTCGCCACGCTTGCCGGCCGCGACCCCGAACTCCAGCCGCATCCCGGCCTTGAGCTCCTCCACGCCTTCGGGAAGCGCGGTCTTGGGCACGAACACGTCGCCGCCGTCGTCGCGGGAGACGAAGCCGAAGCCCTTGTCCTTGTCGTAGAACTTGACCTTGCCGGTGGGCACGTCTGTCGCCTCTGTCTCGAACGGGATGGTGGTCCCAGGCTAATGGCCGCGGCACCGGGCCGCGCGCGAGTTCTGCCTACCCTGGTGGCATGGCTCGACATGCTGCACCCTCGACCCGCGCTCCCGGTGACCTCCTGGTCAGGACCGGGGCGCTGGTCTTCGGCGTCGGTGTCGTCGGCGTCCTGCTGATCCTGGTGCCGTTCCTGCTGGGCAGCCGGGCCTCGGCGCCGATCGCGCTTGACCTGCTCGCCCTGCTGCTACCGGTCGGCTTCGGCCTGGCCCTGCTCGGCCTGCTGCGCGGGGCCCGCGCTCACGAGTAGGTCGTTCATCGACCCCGACCTGAACTCCCGCACCTCGACGGACGCAAACCCCTCCGCCCGTACGACGGCCTCGGCGCCCACCGTCCACCGGCCGAGGGCCTTTCCGTCAAGCTCCACCCGGGCGCGGTCGTCGCCCAGGTCCCGGACGCGGACCTCCCTCGGGGACAGCACCGCCCGTAGAGCGGTCTCGGCGCGGTCGACCCGCGCCAGGCCGGTCGGTGTCACCGCGATGCCGTAGGCGATCCGGGAGGCCAGGCACGCCAGGGCCGGTTTGTCCGCCGTCGTCAGCCCCCACCGGCGCGAGGCCTCCCGGATCTGCGCCTTCGTCAGGCCGGCGTCGAGCAGCGGCGTCGCCGCTCCACGTTCGGCGGCGGCCCGGATCCCGGGCCGGAAGCCGGCGACCGCGTCGTCGGCATTGGTGCCGGTCGCGACCTGCGCGCGACCGAGCTCGTGGGCCAGCGGCCGGAGCGTGTCCAGCAGGGTGGCCTTGCAGTGAAAACAGCGGTCGGCGCCGTTCTGCACGTAGCCGTCACGACTGAGCTCGTCGGTCCCAGGCGTGATGTGCCGGACCCCGAGGGACGCGGCGAACGCCTGCGCCTCGGGCAGCTCGGCCAGCGCGAGCGAGGGACTGACGGCCGTCGCCGCAGTGACGTTGTCCGGCCCGAGCGCGCGTACTGCCGCCGCCAGCAGGAAGGCACTGTCGGCCCCTCCGGAGAAGGCCACCAGCACACTGCCGAGCTCGCGCAACGCCATGTCCAGCAGGCGAAGTCGTTCCTGCAGCACATGTTCCTCGAGCCAGTCCGGAAAGCCTGTCAGGTCATCGGCGAGGACGTCCGCGCCCTCCGGCACCGTGCCGCCGGTCCGGACGCCGTAGGCGACAGCACCCGCGAGGTGGGCACCCACGACATCGTGGGGGTGGTCACCGACGTAGACCTGCGCGCCGCGCTCCCGGAGCGCCTCACCCTTGGACTCACGCCAGACCCAGCCGACGACCTCGTCGGCCTCGAGCCCGACGTGGGCCAGGACCTGATCGGCGAGCGACGCCTGCTTGGCGGTGACGATGACGACCCGGCCACCGAGGCGGCGAACAGACTGCACGGCTTCATCGGCGCCTGGCAGCAGGACGGAGCGCTGTACGCCCAGCTCGGCCATCAACGCGCGGTAGCGCCACGCGACCCGCTCGACATCCGCCGCCGGCACCCAGCAGGCGAGCTCCTGCTCGAGAGGGGGGCCGAGCCGGGAGGCCCAGAGCTCTCCGTCGATGGCGACGCCCTCTTCCCCGGCCAGGACCGCGGCGACGGCGACCACAGCGGGCCCTGAGTCGACGAGCGTCTGGTCGAGGTCGAAGCCGACAACGAGGTCCACACGCTTCAGCCTAGGTGTGTGAGGTCCGTGGTGGGCGCATAGCAGAAATGCTATGGTCAAGGCATGGTTGGCGGCGAGCTCGTCCGGGAGGCGCGCAAGCGCAGTGCGCTCACCCAGGCCGACCTGGCCGAGCGGGCGGGCAGCACGCAGTCCGCCATAGCCCGGCTGGAGTCGGGTCGGACCAGCCCATCGCTGGAACAGGTCCAGCGGCTGATGCGGCTGTGCGGTTGGGAGCTGCTGGTGGAGCTGGCCCCCTTCGACGACAGCGACCGCGTCCAGGCCCGCGGAGGAAGTGAGATCGAAGACCGATTGGAGCGCCTACTAGCAACCACGGGACGACTTCGGGAGCTTCGCGGAGAGGTGCGCCATGGTGCCTGAGTTCTCTCCCGATGCCATCGCGGCCGTCCTGGTGAAGCACCAGGTCGACTTCATCGTGATCGGAGGCACGGCCGCTTACCTCCAGGGCTCCCCACTGCTCACCGAAGACATCGACGTCGTCCCCGACAAGGAGAAGGACAACCTCACCCGGCTGTCAGCGGCCCTGACGGAGCTCGACGCGCGGATCCGCAACGGCGACGAGGACCCGCTGCCGTTCCGGCACGACGCGACCAGCCTGGCCGGGTCGCTGTTCTGGAACCTCACGACCAAGCACGGCGACCTCGACCTGTCCTTCGAGCCGTCCGGCACCCACGGCTACGCCGACCTGCGCCGGGAGGCGATCGCCGTCACCCTGCGCGGCACCCCCGTGCTGCTCGCGTCGCTGGCCGACATCGTCCGCAGCAAGGAGGCAGCCGGCCGTGACAAGGACCGGCGGGCCCTGCCGATCCTGCGGGAGCTCGTGGCCGAACAGCTGCTCGCCAGGCGCCCACCGAAGCCAGACCCAACGGACCGCCGTCCACACCGCTGAGGGCACGACGCGCCGGTCCGCGCGTTCGCGACTACCGTTGATCTGATGACCGGCAGCCCCTCCCGTACCGGCAGCGAGTCCCCGCGCAGCCTGGCGGACTCGTTGCGTGGCTGGTCCGACGAGCGGCTGGCCGCCCTGCTGCAGAGACGGCCCGACCTCGCCGTACCCGTCCCTCCTGACCTGGGGGTGCTGGCCGCCCGCTCAGCGGTACGCCTGTCGGTGCTGCGGGCGCTGGATGTGCTCGACGCGTTCCGGCTCGGCCTGCTCGAGGCGCTGAGCCTGCACGAGCAGCCGATGACCCCGGCGGCGATCGACGACCTGGTGGGCAAGGCCGCCAGGGACGGGCTGACGGCCCTGGAGGACCTGGCCCTCGTGTGGTCCGACGGGCGAGCGGTGAACGTCGTCGGCAGCGTGCGCGAGGTGCTGTCGACCAGCGCCGGCCTGGGCCGTCCCGTGGCCGCGTTGCTCGCCCTGCTCGGTCCGGGCCGGTTGGGCCCCGTGGAGCAGGCGCTGGGCGTCACCGGCATCGACGGTGTCCTGGCAGTCCTGCACGACCCGGCCAAGGTCCGCGGCCTGCTCGAGCGAGCCGGTGAGCAGGCCCGGGTCGTGGTCGACCAGCTCGCGGCCGGACCACCGCTGGGCGCCGTCCGCGACGCCCGCCGGGTGGCCACGCCCGAGGAGCTCAGCAGCCCCGTCCGCTGGCTGCTCGCGCATGGCCTGCTCGTCGCGATCGACGACGAGACGGTCGAGCTCCCGCGGGAGGTGGGCCTGCTCGCCCGCGGAGGTCCGCGGCTCACGGTGAAGCCGCCGGCCTTCACGACCAGCAAGGTGGGCGTCACCGACGTCGACCGAGGCGCAGCGCACGAGGCCGCCGACATCGTCGCCAAGGTCGAGGCGCTGCTCGAGTCGTGGGCCGACGTGCCACCGACGGTACTTCGGTCCGGTGGCCTCGGCGTCCGGGACCTCAAACGGTCAGCCAAGGAGCTCGACGTCACCGAGCCCGTCGCCGCGCTTATCGTCGAGATCGCCTACGCAGCAGGTCTTCTGGACACCTCCCCCGGCGTCGACCCCGATTGGTTACCCACCCCGGCCTTCGATCGATGGGTCGCCTCGCCGGTCGAGGACCGCTGGCTCCTGCTGGCCCGTTCGTGGGTCACGATGACCCGCTTGCCGGCGCTCGTCGGGATGCGTGACGACCGGGACAAGGCCCTCGCCGCGCTGTCGACCGACATCGAGCGGTCGTCGGCTCCCGTCGACCGGCGCCGGGTCCTCGACCTTCTGCGCGAGACCTCCCCCGGTACGACGACCACCGAGGACACCGTGCTCGAGGTGCTGGCCTGGCGGGCTCCCCGCCGCGGCGGGCGACTGCGGGACGTTCTGCCCTCCTGGGTCCTCGGCGAGGCGGCGGCTCTCGGACTGACCGGTCGGGGCGGGCTCTCGGGCTTTGCCCGGCTGATGCTCGACGGCGCCGACCGGGAGGCGGGGAAGGCCCTTGCCAGCCTGCTTCCCCCGCCCTTGGACCACGTGCTCGTCCAGCCCGACCTGACCGTCGTCGCCCCCGGTCCGCTCGAGCGCAACCTGGCCCGCGAGCTGGCGCTGGTCGCCGAGGTCGAGTCGACCGGCGGTGCCACGGTCTACCGGGTCACCGAGGCCACCATCAGAAGGGCCCTCGACGCCGGCCGTACCAGCACCGACCTGCACGAGCTGTTCCGGACCCGCTCGCGGACCCCGGTGCCGCAGTCGCTGACCTACCTCGTCGACGACGTCGCCCGCCGACACGGTCGGCTTCGGGTCGGCTCGAGCGCCTCCTACCTCAGGTGTGACGACGAGGCGCTGCTGACCGAGCTCCTGGCGACCAAACGCGCCGACCAGCTCGGGCTGCGCCGGCTCGCGCCGACCGTGGCCACCAGCCGCGCCCCCATCAACCAGGTCCTCGAGGTGCTCCGTTCGCTCGGGCACGCCCCCGCGGCGGAGTCGCCGGACGGCGCCGTGATCGTGGCGCGACCCGAGGCCCGTCGTACCGCGGTCAGGCAGCGGCCCACCAGGCACGGCGAACCGATCGCCCTGCCCGACGAGCAGGCCCGCCTCGCGGTGGTGGCGCTGCGCGCCGGCGACCTCGCCGCTCGCGCCACCCGACGGCACCCGGCCACGATCAGCCACTCGATCGACACCCTCGCGTTTCTGCAGGAGGCGGCTCGTGAGCACCGGCAGGTCTGGCTCGGCTACGTCGACGCGCAGGGCCGCTCCACGTCGCGGGTCGTCGAGCCACGGTCGGTGGAGGGTGGTTACGTGACGTCCTACGACCACCTCCGTCGGGAGGACCGGACGTTCAGCGTGCACCGGATCACCGGTGTGGCTGACGTGGCTGAGGGGGAAGGTGCCTGATCCGATGAGCGTTAGGGAAAGCAATGACCACTGACGGACCGCTCATCGTCCAGAGCGACAAGACCCTCCTGCTCGAGATCGACCACCCGCTGTCGGGGGAGTGCCGGCAGGCGATCGCGCCGTTCGCAGAGCTGGAGCGCTCCCCGGAGCACGTCCACACCTACCGGCTGACGCCGCTCGGGCTGTGGAACGCGCGCGCCGCCGGGCACGACGCCGAGCAGGTCGTCGACGCCCTCGTGCGCTTCAGCCGCTACGCCGTGCCGCACGCCCTGCTGGTCGACGTGGCCGACACGATGGACCGCTTCGGACGGCTGCGCCTGGAACAGGACCCGGTGCACGGACTGGTCCTGAAGACCACAGACCGGGCCGTGCTCGAGGAGGTCTACCGGAACAAGAAGGTCTCCCCGATGCTCGGGGAGCGCCTCGACCCCGAGACCGTCATCGCCTTCCCGTCCGAGCGCGGTCGGCTCAAGCAGGCCCTGCTCAAGGTCGGCTGGCCGGCCGAGGACCTCGCCGGCTACGTCGACGGCGAGGCGCACCCGATCGAGCTCAAGCAGGACGGCTGGGTGCTGCGCGACTACCAGCAGATGGCCGTCGACGGCTTCTGGCACGGCGGCTCCGGTGTCGTCGTGCTTCCCTGCGGCGCGGGCAAGACCCTGGTCGGCGCGGCCGCGATGGCGCAGGCCGGCGCGACCACGCTGATCCTGGTCACCAACACCGTCAGCGGTCGGCAGTGGAAGTCCGAGCTGCTGAAGCGGACCTCCCTGACGGAGGAGGAGATCGGCGAGTACTCCGGGGAGAAGAAGGAGATCAAGCCGGTCACGATCGCGACGTACCAGATCATGACGACCAAGCGGAAGGGCGAGTACGCCCACCTCGACCTGTTCGGGGCCCGCGACTGGGGGCTCGTCGTGTACGACGAGGTGCACCTGCTGCCCGCGCCGGTCTTCCGCATGACGGCCGACCTGCAGTCCCGCCGCCGGCTCGGCCTGACCGCGACGTTGGTCCGCGAGGACGGCCGCGAGGGCGACGTGTTCTCCCTCATTGGCCCGAAGCGGTACGACGCACCGTGGAAGGACATCGAGGCGCAGGGATGGATCGCCCCGGCCGACTGCACCGAGGTCCGGGTCACCATGACCGACGCCGAGCGGCTGACCTACGCCACCTCCGAACCAGAGGACCGGTACAAGGTCGCTGCCACCGCGCACACCAAGCTCGCGGTGATCCGCAAGCTCGTCGAGCGGCACACCGGCGACCAGGTGCTGGTCATCGGCGCCTACCTCGACCAGCTCGACGAGCTCGGTGCGGCGCTCGACATGCCGATCATCCAGGGATCGACGAAGAACTCCGACCGCGAGATCTTGTTCGAGGCGTTCCGCCGCCGGGAGATCCCGGGCCTGGTCGTGTCGAAGGTCGCCAACTTCTCGATCGACCTGCCTGAGGCCGCGATCGCGATCCAGGTCTCCGGGACGTTCGGCTCCCGCCAGGAGGAGGCCCAGCGCCTCGGCCGGGTCCTTCGACCCAAGGCCGACGGCCGCTCCGCGCACTTCTACACCGTGATCTCCCGCGACACCGTCGACCAGGAGTACGCCGCGCACCGCCAGCGCTTCCTCGCCGAGCAGGGCTACCCGTACACGATCGTCGACGCCGACGACGTGCTCGCCGAGTAGCTCGTGGAGAAAGCGAGGGACGCGGTCCTGAGGGATCTCGAGGGCCGGCACACCGAGCTCGTCGATCGCTGCGCCGCAGAGCGCCGGTGGTGGGTGGAGCAATGGCCGGAAGGCGAGCAGTTCCTCACCTGCCTGCTCGCCCAGGACGTGCAGGAGGCCGTCCGCGAGCTCGACCCCACCTGGCCGCTGTGTCCGGAGCACCACGACCACCCGTTGTTCGTCGGGCCCGACCTCGGCACCGACCCGTTCTGGGTCTGCGAGAAGTCAGGTCTGCCGGTCGCACCGATCGGGTCGCTGCACTAGCTGTCCTGCCCGTCGACCACCAGCCTTGACGGGTGAGGCACTCTGGACATATGCCCCTTCTCCGCTCCCACGTCACCGCCGCGGTGAGCGTCGCCCTGCTGGCCACCCTCGGGCTCATCCCGCTGATGGCAACCCCCGGCGCGTCAGCCAGTACGACGATCGGCGTGCCCCTGCCGACGACACTGCCGCTGCCGACGTCGAGCGCGGCCCCTCAGCCCTCTCGCGTCCCGGTCCCAACGGGTGTCCCGCTCCCGACGGGCGTCCCGCTGCCGACCGGCGTCCCCGTCGTACCTGGCCTGCCCGTCGTGCCCGGGGCACCGAGCGTCCCGCTTCTCCCCGGGGCGCCGCGCAAGGGAGGGGCGGTTCCCCGCGGGGCGGTCCCGCTCGCCGACTTCGGCTACCTGCCATTCGGGCGGTACACCGACGACGGTCTCGGCAGCTCGGTTGGCAGCGCCGGCCAGGTGCCACAGCCGAGCTTCGCCCTGCCGTCGCCGTACTCGTACGAGAAGCCCGGATACGACACCAACACAGTCGAGACCGCCGCTGACGCGGCGCACCAGGCAGCCTTCCGGGAGGCGGCCCGTGAGGCCGCCTCGCACGGGATCCCCTGGGGCCCTGTCGGCCTCGCTCTCCTGCTCGCGGGCGCAGGGGCCGCAGCCGTGGTCGTCGCAAGCCGCCGGCGCTCCACACCGCCCGCCTCGTCGTAACGGCGCGGTACGGGCACGACAGGATGTAGGCGTGACAGCGGTGCGAGACCTCCGGCCCTATGTGGCCGAGCTCGCGCTGACCTGGCAGGCCCGTTTGGGCGACGTGCCGTGCGCGCTGCTCGAGGGCACCGTCCTGAAGGTGGACGTGTCGGGCTTCACACGGTTGTCCGAGCGTTTGGCTCGGTTTGAGCGGACCGGTGCCGAAGAGGTCAACGCCGTCATCGACAGCCTTTGGACCGAGCTGATAGCCGAAGTGCAGGTCAGGGGTGGCGACGTGCTGCAGTTCGGTGGCGACGCCCTTGCGGTGTGGTTCGAAGGCGACGACCACGAGCAGCGCGCGGCCGCAGCCGCCCTGGCGATGCACAGAGCCGTCCGAGCTCGACCTGCGCAACAGACCCCCGCGGGCAAGGTCCGGCTGCGCATGTCGGCCGGCGCCGAAAGCGGCGAAGTCGGTATGGGGATCGTCGGGACCGGGCACCGGGAGCTGGTCGTGCTGGGCGCTACCGCCACCGCCGCGCTGCGGTGGGAGGCGGCTGCGAAGGTCGGCCAGACCGCCGTGGGCGAGCAGCTCGCCCACGCCGTCGAGCGGGCCGGCGGTGCCGTCGTCCGAGGCGCCTTCGGCACCGTGCTGCGCCGGGTTCCCGAGGGTCCACTGCCCGCTCATATCCGCTGGCAGGCAGGCAATCCCGAGGCGTTTCTGGACCCTCAGGTGCGCGAGCTGGAAGCCGTCGGCGTACCCCTCGGGGAGCACCGACGGTCCGCTGTGGCCTTCCTGCACCTCGGCGGGCTGGACCCCGTCATCGAGGATAGGGGGCTGGCAGCGGCGCATGCGCAGGCCGCTCGGGTGGCCGACGCGGTCGAGGAACACGTGGGCAGGTATCAGGTGTGCTGGCTCGCTACCGACTTGGCGCCGGACGGCGTCGTCTTCCTCCTGGTGAGCGGCGCGCCGAGGACCAGCGGTGACGACGAGGAGCGTTTGCTAAGGGTCGTCCGCGCAGTGCTGGACGACGTGACCGACCTGCCTGTGCGCGCAGGCATGCACGTCGGACGGGGCTTCGCAGGCGATGTCGGACACCCACGGCGTCGTACCTTCGCGGTACTCGGCGACACCACCAACACCGCCGCACGACTGATGGGCTCCGCCGCTCTCGGGGAACTGCGGATCAGCGACGCTGCCTTCGAAGGGAGCGCCCGAGACCACGCGGTGACCTGGATCGGCAGCCTCTCGCTCAAGGGCCGTGCGCAAGGTGTGGTGACCGGTCTCGTCGGGGAGCGCGTCGGCTCGGCACGCAGCACACCCCACGACCTGCCGCTACTGGGGCGCGACCACGAGCTGGCCGACCTGGTTGCACTCGTTGGTCGAGTCGCCCGCGGCGAACCAGGGTCGCCGCGGCTGATACTCGGACCGGCCGGCGTCGGCAAGTCCCGGCTGGTGAGCGACGCCCTCGAGATCGCTCGGTCGGTGGGGCTGCGGTACCTGGTCCTGCAACCGGAGCCATACGAGACGGCGACACCGTTCGGGGCCGTGCGGGCCGGACTGCGCGACCTGCTCGGACTGACCGGCACCGACGATGCCACCCAACTGCGGGCCCTGTGCGGGGACGATGCCGAGCTAGCGCCGCTGCTCGCACTGCCGCTCGGAGTCCCGATCGACGCGACCGCCGCCTCAGCCGCCGTCGACCCCGCCTTCGTCCCCCAACGCCGCGTGAGCCTGCTCGCCGAGGTGCTCCTCCGATCGGCGGACCGGCTGCTCACCATCGTGGAGGACCTCCCACTCATCGACCGAGCCAGCTTGGACCTCGTCGACGAGCTCGCCCATCGCACCAGCCGGCCGTTGCTGCTGCTCGCGACCGGTCGCGAGCTCCCGCCTGGCTGGCCTATCAATGTAGATACCTGGGATCTGCACCACCTCAGGCCTCTGGACGACGAATCCGCGCGAGCGCTTGTCCTGCGGGTCGCCGGAGACACCCCGCTCGACGATCTGCAGCTCGAGCGGGTGCTGGCGGCGGCGGGCGGCAACCCCCTGTTTCTGCGCGAACTCGTGCTGTGGGCCACCGAGCAGGACGACGCCGACGTCCCCGACGGTGTGGAGCAGGTCATCGCGGCCAGGATCGACCGGCTACCTGCCGCCCGGCGCGCTCAGCTTCGGCAGGCCTCAGTTCTCGGCGCGTACGTCGATCCCGGGCTGCTCGCTGCGATCCTTTCCGACCCCGGTCTGTCACGCCCGGCTGCGTGGGCCGACCTCGAGCACTTCTTCGCACCCGAGGACGGCGGATTCCGCTTCCGCCACGACCTGTACCGGCGCGTCGCCTACCAGGGCCTGTCGGTGCGGAGTCGGCGCGCCATCCACCTTGCCACCGCTCGAGCCCTCACGCTGCAAGGCACCTCCGACACGAGCACCCTCGCTCAGCATCTGTACGCCGCCGAGCAGTGGCCGGCTGCGTTCGATGCCTCGCGGCGCGCAGCCGCCCGGGCCCAGGAGGCGGGCGCGCTCGGCGACGCACTCAGCCTGACTCGCAACGCGCTGGACGCGGGCCGTCGAGGTGGTGCGGACGTCCTAGACCTGGCCGACCTGGAAGAGCAGCTCGGGGACGTCGCCGACCTGCTGGGTCGGTACGAGCTCGCGGACGGTGCCTTTCGCAGGGCAGCTGCGACCGGAACAGACGCCCTGAGGCTGCAGCGGACGGTCAAGCGAGCAGCCGTCGTAGAACGGGCCGGGCGGTACCGGCTGGCCCTCGGGCTTCTCACCAAGGTCGAGCGGCGTACCGCCGATCCCGCAACGCTTCGTGCCGCTCTACTGCGCCGTAGCTCCACCTTGTTCCGCTGCGCGCGTCTTGAGGAAAGCAGACGTGCAGCGCAGCGCGCCGTGGATCTCGCTGACGGCAGCCCGCTCGACCGGGCGAGGGGACTGCTTCGCCTGGAGATGATCGCCTCCGAGCGGGGTGATCCCGAACGCTTTATGCTGGGCGCTGAGGCACTGCGGGCTTTCGACGGTCTCGATGAGCCGCGCGAGCTCGGCAACCTTCACGTCAACCTCGGCGTGACCATGTGGCAGGCCGACGACTGGGACGTCGCGGTCCAGCACTACACCGAATCCGACGCGGCGTACCAACGCGCCGGGGACCGAGTGGGCGCCGCCTTCGCCCTCAACAACGCGGCTGAGATCCTCGTTGACCAGGGTCATCTCGCCCAGGCGCGGGCGGGATTCGAGGAGGCTCGTCGGGTTTTTCGCGCCTCGGGTCACGTGTTGGGAGCGGTCGCGACCGACAGTGCGCTCGGCCGGGTGCTGGCCCGGACCGGCCAGACCACCGCGGCCCGAGAGCTTCTCACCTCCGCCCAGGACGTTCTCGAAAAGCTGGCCTCGACGGCGCTTGCCGCCGATGCGCGGGTCCGGCTGGTCGAGGTGGCGCTGCTCGAGGGCAGCCCTGAGGCGGTCGCCATGGCGACCGCGTGCCTCGCCGATCCCGCAGTTGGCGACGGCGGGATCCTCACCGTTACGGCACGGCGCTACCTGGGCGTTGCGCAGGCGCAGGAGGCCCGGCTCGCGGAGGCCGAACGGCTGCTGCGCGATGCGGCCTCCGAAGCGAGAGTCCACCGGTCGCTGCACGAGGAGGGGTCCTGTCTTGACCACCTCGACCGCCTCGGCCTACTCACTGCCGCCGAGCAGTCAGACAGGGACGCTATCTGGGAGCGACTGGGGATCGCTGCCGCGCCCGACTACGGATTGGGTCAGCCGTCGTCGTCGAGGATCGTGACGGCTGCGGGACTAGTCACCACCGCGACACCGGCCGGTGCCGTGACCTGAAGACCGAAAGCCTCCAGCCCTTCGACCACCCGATCGCCGACGACCCGCAGCGGGACCGTCACGGCACCACCCTTGACCGTGACCGAGCCAAGAGCCGGCGTGAAGTCCGCATTCGACAGCGCACTCCCAGACACGGTGGTGTAGCCCACGCGCAGACCAGCTCGGGGAACGTGCAAGCCCTGGAGGACCACGCTGCAGCTGGAGGTCCCCGTGTTGCCCTCGACCACGGAGCAGCCATTCACTCGGAGCTTCACAGCAGTCCCGTCGTTGTCGATCACTGTCGCCACCCCGGTTCCGCGGGCGACCGTGAGCCCGGTGCTCACGCCAGTGACCAGGAGGCTGAAGGTGCGGTCGGGTTGGACTGTCTTGTTGGTGCGAACCGGCACCGAAACCCTGGCCCGACTGGAACCCGCTGCGAACCTAGCCGTTCCCGTTGCGGCAGCGACATCGGCCGTCGCAGCGACCCGCCAAGTGACCGTGCTCGCGGCGCGCGCCGGGGTGCTGAGCACGAGGTCGAACACCTGGGTTGTGGTGCCCTTGTCGCCCTCGAAGCCGTTGGTGTCGAGCACGGAAACAGCGAGACCATCGTCGTCGGTGATGGTCAACACGGCCGGTGTGCTGGGGACGTTCACGTCGACGGGGTTGCTGAGGGCCACCCTGACGGTCTCGTTCGGCTCGACAATATTGTCCGCGACCACCGTGATGGCGAAGGATGCCGTCGTCTGGCCCGCCGGGATGGTGAGTGTCCCCGACGCCGTTGCGTAGTCGGCTCCAGCTGTCGCTGTCCCCCCGCTGACTGTCGACCAGGTGACGCTGACCGGACGGCCGCTAACGGCAGACAGCGTTGCGGTGAGAGTCGCCGTCGTTCCGCTCCCTGTGCCCTCGACGACCGACGTGCTGGCCACCGTCAACGTGGGTGTCGCGTCGTCATCGACGATCGTGAGCACGCCGGAGGCCTTCCCGAGCACCGCACCGCTCGGGTTCGACAACAGGACAGCAACCGTCTCGTCGTTTTCGTCCAGGGCGTCCTGCAGAACCGGGAGGGGCAGGGACTGCACCGTCTCACCCGGCGCGAATGTCACCGTGCCGCGTTCCGGTGTGTAGTCCGCTCCGGCCATCGCCGTGCCGGAGGTCGTCGCCCAGTCCACCGTCACAGGTGTCGAGCTCGCTCCACTCAGCACGACCTGCAGCGTCGCGGTTCCGACGCCCTCAGCTGCGCTGGTGTCGGCGATCGAGACGACCGGCGTTGCTTCGTCGTCGATGAGGGTAAGGACTCCTTCGCCGTCGGCCACCGTGGCGCCTACCGGGTTGGTTACGTCGATCAGGACAGTCTCGTCAGGCTCGCGGATCGCATCGTCGTTGAGGGCGACAGTTACCAGCTTGGTGATCTCTCCTGGGGCGAAGTCGACCTGGCTGGTCACGGCGCCGTAGTCGACACCGCCGCCCGTGGCGGTTCCCCCACCGACCGTGATGGCCGCCGACACAGGCAGCCCGCTCGGAGCCGACAGGCTCACGGTCAGCGATCCCGATCCGGCGCTCTCCGCGACCTGTGCGTCAGCGATCGAGAGCGACGGGGCAGCATCGTCATCGGTGATGGTGAGGGTCCCGAGGGTGTGGTCGAGGTCAACGTCCACCGGGTCGCTCAGGGCGAGCAGGACGGTCTCGTCGTGCTCGTGGAGGCTGTCCTTCACGACCATCACGTTCATCGCCGCGGACGTCTGGCCCGCCGGGATCGTGATCGTCCCCGTTGCCTCGGCGTAGTCGACACCCGAGGTTGCTGTCCCGCCCACCACCGTGGCCCACGTGGCCTGGACGTCCCGGCCGCTGGGCGCGGACAGCGAGGCCGTCACCGTCGCCGCCGAGGTCCCATCCCCTGTGCCCTCGACAGCCGCGCTGCTGACGATCGACAGCACCGGTGTCGCGTCGTCGTCGACGATCGTAAGCACGGCGTCCGCGCTGCCCAGCACCGCGCCCACGGGAGAGGACAGCCGTACGTGCAGGGTCTCGTCGTTCTCGTCCAAAGCGTCCTGCAGCAGCGGCACGTCGAGCGTCTGCACTGTCTCTCCCGGTGCGAAGGTCACGGTGCCACTCGCCACCGTGTAGTCCGCTCCGGCCGTGGCCGTGTCGGACGGGTCCGACGACGTGCTCCACGCCACTGTGACCGGGCTGGAGCTCGGCCCCGTCAGGGCCACCTGCAGGGCGACCGGACCGGCCGTCTCGGTCGCACTCTTGTCCGTGACGGACACGACCGGAGTGCCCTCGTCGTCGACCAGCGTCAAAACGCCCTGACCGTCGGCCACGGTGGCGCCGACGGCGTTCACCAGGTTCAGCAGGACGGTCTCATCGGGTTCGTCGATGGTGTCGTCGTACAGCGTGACCGTCACATCCTGTGAGGTGACGCCAGGCGCGAAGGTGACGGTGTCGGTCACCGAGCCGTAGTCGACGCCTCCACCTGTCGCCGTGCCGCCGCCAACAGTGACGTGGACGGTGACGGGCAGCTCACTGGCCGCCGACAGGGTGACCGGAACGGTGGCCACGGGCACGCTCTCCGCGACCTGGGCATCGCCGATCGACACCGTCGGGACGGCGTCGTCGTCGAGGATCGTCACCGTGCCCTGCCCACGCACGATCGTGCCACCGACAACAGTCGTCGCGGTCATCGTGAAGGCCTCGTCGCCCTCGTGGACGACGTCCTGCGTCGTCTGCACAGGCAGCGAGCCGGTCGTCGAACCGGCCGGAATCACGAGGTCGGCCGTCACCGCGGTGTAGTCGCCACCGGCGGTCGCCGAGCCGTCCGACGTCGTGAGGCGAATCGTCACATCCGAGCCGCTGGCTGCGGAAAGCGTGACCGGCACGCTCGCGCTACCCCCCTCGGTGACTGTCGCGTCGCCCACCGACACACCCGGCGGACTGGTCGTCGCGACGTCGTCGTCGACGATCGCCACGAGGGCCGAACCACGGTCGAGGACCACGCCCGAGGCCGCAGACAACTCCACGCTGAAGGTCTCCGTCCCCTCGACGAGGGCGTCTGCGGTTGTGCTGACCGGCAGCGTGGCCGACAGCGCCCCGGCCGGGACGGTCACGACTCCACTTGCCGCGGTGAAGTCCGCTGGACCTGCCGTTCCCGGTGCGGTTGCCCAGGGGATCTGCAGCTGCTGCGGAGCCGGAGCCGCCAAGGTGAGTCGCAGGGAACCGGCGCTGCCCTCCACCAGGGAGAGGTCTTCGAGGCTGACGTGCGCATCGGCCACCGCTACCGGCGGGTGCGAGACAAGGCCCGCACCCTTGCCCGAGGCGGTGGCGACGTTGCCTGCCGCGTCAGCCGCCTGGACAAGGAACGTGAAGGACGTGGTCGCGTCCGGCAGGTCGAGGCTGCCGCTGAAGACCCCGTCGCTCCCGGTCAGCTCGAGGGGCTGGTAGTCGCCGGCGACTCTCACCAGGGCGAGGACTCGGCGTACGCCGGAGGCCGCATCCGTCGCCCGTACGGTCACGACGGCCCGGCCGTTCTGCACGACGCCAGAAGCAGCACCGAGCGAGGGCGCCACGACATCGCCGCTCGAGGAGTAGAGGACGTCGACACCGACATGATCGAAGGAGCGCTGCGTCGAGGCGTCCGGTCCGAGGTACTGCCCCGGGATCACGACGACCGACTGCCGCAGGCCACCTGGCCCTGTCGGGTCGTCGTAGGTCGTCACGGCCGCCTGCGTGCTCGGGAACGTCGTCCCGGTGTACGACGTCTCCTGCGCGTTGGCCGCCAGGTCGGTGACCGGCCGGGAGAACACTGGGTCGAACCCGGCTCGGTCGGTGATCCCTGTCAGGGACGTGATCAGGGCGCCGTGTGCCGGGAGCAACCCGCCGCCCGGCGCAGCGGCCGTCACCTCCCGGGTGACGCGCGGCTGGATCGGCTGGCCCTGGGTGACGAGCGGGTCCTCCCCGTTTGCCGTCAGGTAGCTGCCCTGGCCGGTGTTGACCTGGGCGAACGTCGAGTCGACCTGCAGGGGTGTCACCGAGTAGGCGGGGCCAGGGGTAGGAGCGACCACCAGCGGTGCCGGGACCGGCGGGGCGTGCGTCCCGATCCGGTACATCGGGATCCCGTAGAGGACGGTGGTCGCGAGCGTCTTCTCATCTGCGTTGCCATAGAGGCCCTGGCCCGCGAAGTACTGCTGCTTGGCCCGCTGCATCGCCGCGCCGAGGTCCTGGTCGAAGCCGAGCTGACCGCCGTACAGGGTGAGAAGGCGCTCGTGCAGGCCTGAGGTCGACGCGTCCCCATAGCCGAAACCGGTGACGGCGACGTAGGCCGCACCGCGCATCGCGACGTTCTGCGCGAAGTCCGCGCCGTTGCCGGTGCCGACGTCCGACACGGACAGGCCCGAGTGGCAACCCATGGATACGAGCAGCGAAGAGCCAGCCGGGATCCCACCGGCCAGGTCGTCCGGCGAGATCACGTCGGTGCCATTGGTGTAGCCGGCTGCGCTGTAGGCGCTGTCGTGGTCGAAGTGCGCGTAGACGGCGTTGATCGCCTTCCCGTTCAGGGTGCTGAGCAGGTCCGCCTTGGTCCAGCTGTCGTTGATGCGCCGTTGCACCGTCGGGGTCGTGCCGTTGGCTGCCGTCAGCGACGCGGTCAGCCGGTCGGCGAGGGCACTCGCTCCGTCCTTCATGAAGTCGTACGCCGTCGCGGTCGCCCCCGCGGCCGAGATGACGCCGCCCGAGTCGAGAAACGCCTGGATCGCGGACTGAATCTGCGCGGGGCTCTCGACCAGACGGCCGATGCCGAGGTCCGGGAGGTAGAGCCGCCGGTCGAGCCAGCGCACTGGGTTGGCGTCGACGTAGGGGTCGTCCGACAGCATCCGCGAGGCAGCGAGCGCCTCGTGCAGCGGTGAGCCCGCAGGGAATTGGTCGGCGTAGGCGGTCTCGTTACCCGACCGGGTGAGGTCGGCCAGCCGGGCGAAGGGCAACTGCTGGTCACCGCCGACAAGAACCACGTCGTGCAGTCCGCTGTGCGTGCCCGCAATCTGCTGCACCAGGTCGCCGGTGGCCTGGACGACGTCGTTGGCCCGGGTAATGCTGCACGAGTTGCCGTCCCACGCCTCCCGGGCTGCCCTCACGAACGGGTTGCCGTCGATCTCGACGACAGCTCCGTGGGTCACGGCTGCGAGCTGCTGCAGCTTGGCGAGAGTGTCGAGCGTCGCCTGCTCGCCGTACGTCGCGCTGAACCGTCCGCGGTCGATCAGCAGCAGGGACCTCAGGTCGGGCGGGAGCTGGGCCGCATCGAACGAGCCCTCGGTGCCAGAGACGACCGGCCGGGCGTAGCTGGTGCAGGCAGCAGGCTGCACAGGGGTCGACGTGCGGACCCGGACGACGTAGGGCAACCTGCTGTCCGCGCCGTTGTAGGCGCTCACCTGGATGCGGTCGACTCCGAACGCGTCGGCGCCCTCGAGGTCGGCCGTCCGCGACGCCGAGGTTCCCAAGACGGTTTTCCCCGCCTCGAGGGGAACGTCGGCAGAGGTCGGCTCCGCGGCCCCGTCGGAGCCGGTGCCGACCAGGTCAGGGGTCGGCTCGTTGGCCGGGGCCGGGGCGGTGCCAACGCTGCGTGCACCCGAATCGTTGGGACTGCCAGGGCCACCAGCGTCGGTGGCCGGCCCGTAGAGGACCAGGTCCGCGTCGCCCGCGAAGTGGCTCAGCCGGACACCCACGTCTCGCTGGACGGGATAGGCCGCGGCGTAGGTGTCGATGTCGTCGGGCGAGGAGATATAGCCGAGCCGGAGCTCGTCGTTGCTCAGGGCCAGCGGGGCCGACGGGGACGCCTCCCCGGGGGGCTCGACGACCGAGACGGCCAGGGGCACTGCGACCGCGCTCAGGCCACCAGCCCTCGCTGACGCCCGCAGCGCGAAGGTCCCGAGCTGCAGGCCTGGATTGGCGTTGAACGCGATCCGGGTGGACTGACCGGTCGGCACGCCCACCAGCTTCCAGAGAAGTTGCGTGCCCGCGGCGGTCGTCGTCTGGATCGGCTCACCCACTGAGCCCGAGGGCGCCGGCGTGACAGCGGAGCTGTCGGGCACGTAACGCGCGCCGAGTGGCAGCGTCGCGGTCACCGTCGCGGTCACTTCGGTAGAGCTGCCGTCCGGGGTCACGTTCACGCCGTACCCGACGACCACCGGCGTCGGGTCGAGAGCCTGAACCCCCGAGGTGATGAGGTTGATCTGCTCCCATGGATAGTCCTGTGCCTCGAGGAAGCCGAGGATGACGTCACCGACCTGCAGCGCAGGCGGAAGGGAGTCCGCGACGTCGCCCACCGTGAGGGAGCCGAGCTGCGTGCCGAGCGACCCGAGGGTCGCCGACGGGAAAAGCGCCCCGGCGACTGCCGCGTCAGCCAGGGAGGCCCCCACGCAGCTGAACCCGCTGAGAGTGCAGGCGACGTTGCCGGGCTGGCCGCTGACCTGCAGGGCACTGCGGGCAGCGACAGCCGGGCTGAGGCTTACGGCGGTCTCGAGCCCAACGTCGCCGATGGCGCCGACGTCGAGCCCTGACTGCGCCAGCGGCGCAGCGAACAGCGGCGCATTCGCGGCCCTGAGCGCCACCCTGTTGGGCTGCACGGGAATCCGGCGGAGCACCGGGGCGCCGTCGAGGACTACCGCGCTGGTGGGTCGCACGTCGAGCTCGAGCAGTGTGGTGGTGGACGAGACCCCGAGCGTGGGGCAGGTACTGGTCGTCACGGCTTCGACCACCTGGCACCAGCTGCGGCCGTCGGCGTAGACCAGGCTCTGCAGCGGGGTGCTGCCGAGGTTGACCGCGGCCGGCGACAGGTTCGCCAGCGCCGATCCGGAGTAGTCGATGTCTGAGGCCTTCAGCGCCGCGAGCGGGTGACCCGCGGGTACGGCGCTCAGCTGGTCCAGCACCATGCCGAGGGTGATGGTCGACAGTGGACGGCTGGCCAGCGAGGTCCCCGCCAGCAGCTGGCTCCAGCCCTGCCGGACCTGCACCTGGGACAAGGGGCTGTTCCGCAGGCCCGGGCTGTTGCGCAGCCCCGGTGCAAGCACCGACAGCGGGGAGTTGCGCAGGCCGGGGCTGTTGCGCAGGCCGGGGCTGTTGCGCAAACCGGGGCTGTTCCGGAGCCCGGGGCTGTTGCGCAGGCCGGGGCTGTTGGCGACGTCGAAGCCGAGCGCCTTCACCTTTTCCACCGGCACCCCCGTGATCGGGATGACGTCCGCGCCCGGTGCGGTCGAGGTGTCGGTGGCGTCGACGCTGACTGCCAGGCTGGCTGGCGCCTGGCCGTCGAGGCGGTAGAGGAACAGGTCCCACTGGGCGTTCGTGTCGTTCGGGACGAGCTGCGTGCCCTTCGACCAGAAGGCGATCGAGGTGCCGTCCCCGGACAGCGTGGGTGCGCTGTTCTCGTAGGCCGACTGCTGTCCTGTCGCGTCGAGCCGCACCGGGGATCCCCCCACCGGTCCGGCGAAGATCCCGCCGCTGGTGCCGGCGGCGTAGCCCACGACCTTGCCGCGACCGCTCAGCACCGCCGACTGGGACGGGGTCCCCAGGGGGGTCGCGGTGCGCGCACCCGGCTCGTCCAGGACGTGGTCGCCGTTGGTGTCACGGTCGATCACGAAGGCCGACGACGAACCGAGGGCACCGCCCGCGAACGGGTCGATGCCGGAGTTCACGGTCAGATAGCGGCCGTCGTCGCTGAGCGACAGGTGCTGCTGTGCGTTATCCGTTCGGGCGACCCGGTGGGTCGACACCCCGCCCGGCTCGTCGTAGACACCGTTTGCGTCGGAGTCGCGGTCACGGACGTAAGCCGACGTGCCGGTCGCTGCACCGTCGAGTCCAGTGAAAGTCGACAGAAACCCGACGTACCTGCCCGAGGGGCTCATCGTGACGCCGAACGCTCCCGCCGCCGATGAGGACGTACCTGACGGCTCGACCGCCTGAGACCCGTCAGGTCGGACTGACAGCCGTCGGGTCTGCGTCGCACCCGGCTCGTCGAAGATGCCGTCGGCGTCGGTGTCGCGGTCCAGGACGAACACGTCCTGCAGCCCGTTGGTGTCCCCCGGCACCAGGGTGCTGGCGTAGGAGCTGTAGACGACGTAACGCCCGGTGGCGCTGACCGCCGCGTCGGTGGTGGTGAAGCCGGCCGCATCGCCCGGGAAGCTGCTGCCGCTGAAGGCGTTGCCCTGCTCGCTCACGACCGAGCCGATCGTCGCCGAACGGCTGATCAGCCGCGTCGAGGTGGCGCCTGGCTCGTCCAGGATTCCGTCGTGGTCGGTGTCCCGGTCGTAGGCGAAGACGTCGAGCTGACCGTTGACGTCGCCGGCGACCAGGTCGGTGGCCTTGGAGGCGAACACGACCGTCGCGCCGTCGCCGCTGATCCAGCCGGGGTAGCTGTCACCGGCGGGTTGCCCGCCACCCGGGGTGCGCGAGACCCGGACGGTGCGCTTTGCCGCCACATCCCGGGCGTAGACGTCGAACTGGGCAGCCTGACTTCCGGCCACCAGGCCCGGGTAGAACTGCCCGAACGTGACCTGGTTGCCGTCCCGGCTGAGGTCGACCGGGGACTGGACGAAGGAATTGAGCGGCGACACCTGCTGCCCGGAGGGGCCGACCGACAGCCGCTCGGCGGCACTCACCACGGTCTGGTTGACGCCCGCCGTGACGGTCACGGGACCGCCGCTGTAGGCGAGGGCCGGCGCCGCGAGGCTCACCGTCAGGGCAGACGCAGCGACCAGGGCCAGGGCACGACAAGCGCGGGCGAGAGCAGTGCCGGGCAGGCTGGTCAAGGCGGAGCCTCTCGCTGGCTGGAGGCGCCGTCTCTCACGTGCCTGGCCGAAGTATTCACCCGCGCGTCCGGCCTGTCTGTCAGATCACGAACACAACGACAACTGGCACCGAACCATCACTACGGCCTACCGCGGCCCTCCATTCCTCTGCAGCATTGGCTAGCGCCCAGGCCCACCGGCGGCTAACCTCCGGCGCCACCACCGAGCGCGAGGAGTCGCGATGGGCTCCCCGACCGACACCCTCGGACAGACAGGCCTCCGTCGGGTCATGAACGCGCCCGACTTCCGCCGGATGCTCGTCGCCTTCGCCATCTCCCGCGCCGGCGACCTGGTTTACAACGTGGCACTTCTGGTTGTGGTCCTCAGACGCAGCGGCGACCCGGCGTACGTGGGGGCGCTCGTTGCCCTGCGGTTTCTTCCCTACGTCGTGATCGGCCCGTTGGCCGGCGCCCTCGCTGACCGCGTCAACCGGGTCCTGCTCATGGTCGCCTCCGACCTTGCGCGGCTGTCCTGCATGCTGCTGCTGGCTGTCCTGGTCGCTACAAACGCGGCGCCGGAGCTGCTGATCGCCGCGGCCGTCCTGTCGGGCTGCGCCGGGTCGGCCTACCAGCCGTCGTTCACCGCGACGCTCCCCGCGACTCTCCCCGAAGACCAACTCGCCCAGGGGAACGCGCTGATCAGCGTCGTGGAGTACGTCGCCATCATCGCCGGTCCGAGCATCGGGGCGGCACTTCTGTCGACCGGTCACGACGTTGTGCCGTTTCTCGTCAACGCCGCCACGTTCCTGCTGTCCGCGGCGATCCTGTTCCGACTCCGCGGCCGTCACCGAGCACCTGAGGCTCAACCCGGTCCTCGGCCGTCGCTCGGTCGCGACCTGCTCGACGGTGTCGCCGAGTTGCGCTCCGACCGGAACCTGGCGGTGCTGTGCACGGTCCTCACTGTGCTTGCCGGGCTGGCCGGGGTCGAATCGGTCTACCTGATCCTGGCCAGCAACCAGTTCCTCGGGCTCGGGACCTCAGGGGTCGGCGTGCTGGACGCCGCATTTGGTCTTGGCGGGGTGCTGGCTGCCGGTCTCGCAGCGGTGCTCGCCCGGCGGGGACGGCCGCTGGTCGTCCTCGCTGGCGTCGTCCTGCTGTGTGCCGTCCCGATGGCGACCTTGAGCTTCATCCGCGTCGCGGTTCTTGGCCTCGCCGTGCTCTTCGTCGGCGGTGCGGCGTCCGTGACCCTCGATGTCGTGGCAGTGACCACCTTGCAACGGGTCGTTGCACCAGACCGGATGTCGCGGTGCGACGGGCTGCTGTCCGCCCTCGCCTACATCGGGGTCATCACCGGCAGCATCGTCGCCCCGATCGTCTTGAGCCTCGTGGGTCTGCAGAGCGCCCTGCTCCTGGGATCCCTTGTCCCTGCCGGGATCGCGCTTGCAGCCCTGATGCTCGGTGCGCGCGTTGACGACACCGCCGCCGCGGCAGCGGAGTTGCTCGCCCCCCGGGTTGCGGCGCTGCGGTCGACGCCGGTGTTCGCGGCCGTACCTCAGGCTGCCCTCGAACGGCTCGCCGCCCTGGCTGAGGAGGTCACCTTCCCGCCCGGGACCGACGTGCTCGTAGAGGGAGCTCCACCCGATGACCTGTACGTGCTCATCACGGGCACGTGTACCGCAACCGTGACCCGGGGCGGCGCCGGCCGAACGCTCAACGACCTGACCGCTCCCGACGTGGTGGGAGAGATCGGACTTCTGAACGGCTCCCCGCGGTCGGCCACGGTCACGACGACCAGTACCTGCACGATGCTTCGAGTCCCTGGCGCGCTGTTCCTCGACACGGTTCTGTCGCGACCGCTCACCTCCGCCCTGGTCGATCTCACCGAAGGCCGACTGGCCCGCAGCGGAGCAGTCCGATGAGCCTTCCCGTTACCCGCTGGGAGCTGCTCGGCACCTTATCGGCGGAACAGCGGGAGGCGGTGCTGAAGACCAGCCGCGAGCGGAGCTACCCACCAAAGACCGTCATCTTTCACGCCAGCGACGAAGGCGAGTCGCTACATTTAATCGTCTCCGGTCGGGTCGCGATCCGGGGCGACACCCCCAACGGCGACACAGCCACCTTCGCGATCCTTGGCCCCGGGCAGGCCTTGGGCGAGATGGCCCTGCTCCGCCGCTCCAGCCTGCGCAGCGCCTCGGCGCTCGCCCTTGACGCGGTGGTCACCCGCAGCCTGCACCGCCGTGACTTTTTCCGCCTCTGCGACGAGCAGCCGTCGGTCGAGCGGCTCATGGTCGGGCTTTTGGCTTCCCGCGTCGACCGGCTCTCCCGGCACCTGATGGACGCCCTGTACCTGCCGGTCGGCAAGCGGGTGATGCGCCGGCTGCTGGAAACCGCCCGCCTCTACCCCGACGCCGGGGCCGGACTGATGCTTCCCCTTACGCAGCAGGACATCGCGAGCCTGGCCGGCACCACGCGACCCACTGCCAACATCGTGCTGCGGCAACTCGAGAACGCCGGCATCGTGGCCCTCACCCGTGGTCGCATCACGATCGTCGACCTCGTCGCCCTGTCCCAACGCGCCGAATGACGACCACCCGTTGTGTCAGCCAGCGAACGGACAGGGTGGTCCTCCGGCGTACACAGTCACCTCACACACCGAAACCACTCACTTCAAGGAGTCATGATGAACGACAACAAGCCCACTTCCGGCCTCAGCTCCAGCAGCCTGTCCGGCGAGGACGACACCGAGGGCCACGGCGCCTTCACGAACCACGTCGTGGACGAGGCGGACGACACCGAGGGTCACGCCGCAAGCGCTGGACGGGGCGGCAAGTTCCCGATCACCTCACCGGACGACGACACCGAGGGCCACAGCGCGTTCGCAAACCGAGGAGTCAGTACTGGTCACGTGGTCGACGAGCTGGACGACACAGAGGGACACACCGCCTCCGTCAAGCACTGATTGAACGAGCCTGACTTCTGGTCGATGTCCGATCAAGCCCTGACGTCGGTTCGGGGCGGTCCTCCTTATGCAGGCCGCCCCGGCATCACGCTCCCTTCTTCATCGCCTCCTTATGCCTTGAGCCGAGGACCCCCGCGTCTGCGCCTCAGATCCACGTCTTCGATAGGCCACCAATGCCGAGGGTCAGTTTTCGTGCCAGCTCCCGTCATTGGCAGCTGTGTCAGCAGGCGAACAGACAGATCGCCACCGGCACTTGAGAGTCATACGCACCAAGAAGCACACACCTACAACAACGGAGGACACCATGAACAGCGACGAAGCAACGTTCGGCCTCAGCACCGGCAGCCTCAGCGGCGAGGACGATGCCGAAGGCCACTCCTTCCGGGGCGGACTGGTCGACGAGACGGCCGACGGCGAAGGCCACTCCTTCCGGGGCGGACTGGTCGACGAGACGGCCGACGGTGAGGACGAGGCCGAGGGCCACTCCTTCAAAGGCGTCTGAGCCCGTACCGAGAATTCGGTGCTGCGAGCAGGACCCGTCAAGCCGACGATCTGGTGTTGGTGGCGACAGCTCGCAGCACCGTCTTCACCTCGAACGGCGTGAGCTGCGGGTGCTTCTGCTTCAGCAGCGCCACCATGCCGGCCACGCGTGGCGCGGCGAACGAGTTGCCTGAGGCACGGATGGTCTGCCCGCCGAGCCAGGCGACGTCGACATCGGTCCCGGGCGCGCCGAATTCCACAGGCGGCCGCGGGTTGTAGGCCAACGCGAACGGGCCGTCCCCCGGCGCGCACGCCACCGAGACCACCGATGCGAACTCCGACGGGTAGCTCGGCGCCGGCACGTTGTTCACTGCGCACACCAGCACCGAGCCTGCGAAGTAGGCGCGGTCAGCGATCCGGTGAAACTGCGAGAACAGCTCCGCCCGGCGCGTGGACATCGAGATGTTCACGACGTCCATGCCGTTGTCGATGGCCCACTGGACGCCGGCGGCAAAAACCGAGCCGCGACCCGTGAGCCGGTGACCGAGGACCCGGATGCTGAACACCTCGCAGTCGGGCGCCAGCCCCCGGATGATCCCGGCACAGGCCGTCCCATGGCCGAACAGGTCCTCATGCGGGCCCTCCACGAGGCGTACGCGATGAGGCCCGTCCGCCTCAAGGACCACGCCGTCGCTCACCGGCCCGACCAGCGGGTGCGTGCCATCGACGCCGCTGTCGACCACGGCAACCCGCACACCGCGGCCGGTGGCCCCTCCAAACGCCCAGTCGGTCGTGAAGGGTGCGGCGTCTGACATCGCGGGGAGATCGGGCAGGTGGCCTGGCTCGAACTGCCACGCCCACGCCGGCAGGGGCGAGCTCACAGCATCGCCCTGCGCTCGGCGTAGCCGACCAGGTCCTCGACGACTCCGCCGGCGATCCGCAACAGTTCGGGGTCCGCCCGGCCCAACCGCGCGAACAGCCCCGCCATATCCGCGACCAGCTGGTCGCTGGCGGGCGCCGCCTCTGCCACCCTGGTCAGGAGCGCGTCGATGCCCTCGCCCTCAGCGGCGTTCCGTAGCGCGGCGATGACGGTCCGACCGACTGCCCGGTGCACGCGCGCGGCATCGATGGCATAGGCAGCCTGGCGGGCGAACAATCCGAGCAGTGCCATCTCGCGCTGCGCCGCTCCCGCGTCCTCGGGGAGCCGGCGGTCCAACACCGACACGACCCCGAGGACCGACTGGTCCGTCTCCAGCGGCGTCGCCAGGATCGAGTGCGGGACGAAGCCAGTCTGCTCAGCGACGTCCTTCCCGAAGCGCGGGTCGGCGGCAACGTCGTCAATCGCGATCGGCATGCCGCTGGCCACCACCCAGCCCGCGACACCGCGCCCCAGCGGCAGCCGGAGACCCACGACGGCCTCGGCTCCGGCCCCACTCGCGACGCGGTAGACGACCTCGTCCGCGACCTCGTCCACCAAGGCGAGCGAGCAGGCGGCCGCGCCGAACAGCTCGCGGGCGGCATCGACCACGGCCTGCAGGAGCTCGTCGTGACCAGCCGGTTCCAGGGCCAACGCGGTGGCGTCGGCTGCAGCGATCAGAGCGGCCAGGAGGTCCTCAGGCATAGCAGCATCTTCACACGCTGGCCCGTCTTCCCCTTCGGGTGGTCTTCGCGACAGGTAATCCCAGGCAGCCGCTATGTCGGCCCGGTGACGTCCGCAGGGTCGCGGCGGACACAGACCAGCTGCCTCTGCAGCGCAGAGGCTTTGCTCATCGCACCAAGCCCACCGACACAGGAGATCACGATGAACGCACAACTCAGCACGCTCCGCCGCCTCGCCCGCACCGTCGCTGCCACCGCACTCGCAGGAACGGCACTCCTCACCGCTGCAGCCCCCGCCCACGCAGCCGGCGACACGACCCGACCCGACATGTATGGCTGCTTCACCTGGGGCGCCAACGTCCCCTACGCCGGCCAGCCCGCCAAGCTTCAGTACTGGAAGGCGTCGACCCGGGAGTGGGTCACCACGCGGACGGCCACAACCAACTCCTCGGGCTGCATCCGCTTCAACGACATCTCGCCCGGCTACTACTACCGCCTCGACGGCTACCGGGTCTGGGGCTACCCGCTGTATTACTTCTACGACGGCGCTTCGGGGTACGTGCTGTCCACCAGCGGAGACGCCCTCTACCGCATGGGGACGACCTACGTGTCGGGCCCCTACTACTACTGAGCGCCCAACATGCACCGCGACAACAGGCCAGCGTCGTCCGCCGTTGTCCCGGGCCCGACTCGGACACCGTCAGGCGCCGGCCGTAAGACGAGGGGAACGCCGGCGATAACCGCGCCTTTGCGTTGGGAGGTGCTCAGCGGCCTCAGCGAGGAGGAGAGAACAGCCGTCCTGCAGCTCACCCGAGTGCGCCGTTACAAGTCCAAGGACGTCCTGTTCCACGAGGGCGATGAGGGCGAGTCACTGCACTTCGTGGTCAGCGGCCGGATCGCGATCCGATCCGTCACTCCGGCAGGTGACCTGGCGACCTTCGCCCTTCTCGGTCCGGGGCAGGCTCTCGGGGAGATGGCCTTGCTGCGCCGCTCCAGCCGCCGCACCGCCTCAGCCACCGCCCTCGAGCCGGTGGAGACGCGTTACCTGCACCGCAGGGACTTCTTGCGGCTCTGCGACAAACGTCCCGCTTTCGAGCGGGTCATGGTCCACGTCCTCGCCTTGCGCGTCGACCGGCTGTCCCAGCACCTCATGGACGCGCTTTACCGCAGCACCGACGAGCGGATCGTCCGACGCCTAATTGAGGCGGTGAGGCTCTGCCCCGACGTCCGAAACGGGGTCGTGGTTCGGCTGACACAGCAGGACATCGCCAGCCTCGCCGGGACCACCCGACCCACCACCAACCTCGTCCTCAACGCGCTCCAGGCGGAGGGAATCGTGACGCTGACCCGCGGCAAGATCGTCGTAGAGGACCTCCTCAAGCTCGCTGCCCGTGCCGGGTCGTAGCTGTGTCAGCACGCGAACGGACACCGCACCGACCGACGACCAGAGTCATCCACATCGGAGGACCACCCCCACCCACGGAGGAATCATGAACAGCAATGACGCCAGGTTCGGCCTCACCACCGGCAGCTTCCGCAGCGAGGACGAAACCCAAGCCCAGGCCTATCGGGGAGGCTTTGTCGTCCTTCGTCGTCTGGTCACGCTCGTCGCGAGCCTCGCCCTTGTCGTCGGAGGGCTGCTCGGGATCTCAAGCTCAACTCCCGCCAACGCGAGTTCCTGGGTTACCGTCGATGCCCCCTACGTCCACGTGGGGACATTCAACCGCTGGGTAGAGACCAACGCCTATACCAACCAGTGCTGCAGCCCGACCACGGTGGAGAGCACGCTGTACCAGTACTACGGAGGAGCCTGGCACCAGGTCAGCGACAGCACCGTGCAGAGCTCGACCGGCCAGAACAAGGCCAAGTCCTACGTCTACTGCGGCAGCCCTTACACGAGCTACTCGTTCCAGGCCCGTGGCCGGGTGTGGGTGCAGGGGCCGAGCGGCTGGTACCTCCAGGGCCAGACCTGGAGTGCCGTCGTGACCCGTAGCTGCTGAGCTCCTCCCGCCTCAACGCGGCCCGCTGATGGCGGGCCGCGTCGACGCGTGTCCGATGGATCGGGTTGCCCGCACCCTCGACGCCGTCAGCAGCGACGCAGGCGGACCGCGGTCATCCGTGACAGCGGCTCGCAGGTCGCCTCCCAGGTCCCTGGGAACAGGGTCGCGGCCACCGGCACGACCCACGCCGCCGCTGCCTCGGCCTCCTGAGGACCGGCGCACAAGGCGACGACCTCGCCGCCGCGGTCCTTCTTCTTGTCGATCCGGACGAGGGACTGGAGCAGCTCAGGGGCATCGGCGACACTGAAGCGCTCGGGCCAGGCGATGCTCGGCGGCCGGCCCTTGCGCAGGTCGTTGCAGCGCTTATGGGCAAGGCGCGTCTCGCCTCGGCCCTTGGTGCCCTTGGCGGCCGGCGCGATCTGGTCCGCGACCGGCTGGTTCGGGTCGTTGGGCTTGGCCTTTCGCGGTACGTCCTCGCCGCACAGCCAGCACCGCCAGCCGGAGTCGTCGCCAAGGTCGCTCAGGTCAGCCATTCGCCGAGGCTACGTGCATCAGCGCCGGCCTCCGTAGGCTCAAGGGGTGAGCACCGCACCCGCGCCGTCCATCGTGCTCGGCGACCGCTTCGCGCGGGAGCTCCCCGAGCTCGCGCTCCCTTGGGAGGCCGCGCCGGTCCACGACCCCAGCCTGCTAGTCCTCAACGAGCCGCTCGCCACCGAGCTCGGCCTTGACCCCGACTGGTTGCGCGGCCCCGAAGGGCTCCGGCTGCTGGTCGGCAACACCGTCCCGGCAGGAGCCCGGCCGGTCGCGCAGGCCTACGCAGGGCACCAGTTCGGCGGCTACACGCCACGGCTCGGCGACGGCCGCGCTCTGCTGCTCGGCGAGCTCGCCGACGACGCCGGCAACCACAGGGACCTGCACCTGAAGGGCTCGGGCCGCACGCCCTTCGCCCGCGGCGGCGACGGCCTCGCCGCCGTCGGTCCGATGCTGCGCGAGTACATCGTCAGCGAAGCCATGTACGCCCTCGGGATCCCGACGACGCGGTCACTTGCGGTCGTGGCGACCGGCCGGGCTGTGCAGCGCGAGACACCACTGCCCGGTGCGGTGCTGGCCCGCGTGGCCAGCAGCCACCTGCGGGTCGGCAGCTTCGTCTTCGCCCGCGCCACCAACGACGTCGACCTGCTGCGCCGGCTCGCCGACCACGCGATGAGCCGCCACTACCCCGACGCGGCCGTGGCCGAGCAGCCGTACCTCGCGCTCTACGAAGCCGTCGTGAAGGCTCAGGCCACCCTGATCGCGCGGTGGATGCTCGTCGGGTTCGTCCATGGCGTGATGAACACCGACAACATGACGATCTCGGGCGAGACGATCGACTACGGCCCCTGCGCGTTCATGGAGGCCTTCGACCCAGCGACGGTCTACAGCTCGATCGACCAGCAGGGTCGCTACGCCTACGGCAACCAGCCCGCCATCGGCGAGTGGAACCTCGCTCGCCTCGCCGAGGCTCTGCTGCCGCTCCTGCACAAGGACGAGGACCAGGCCGTGGCCCTCGCGGTCGAGACCTTGGGCAGCTTCCGGGCCACCTATCTCGCGGTCTGGCAGGCAGGGATGCGCACCAAGCTCGGCCTGTACGACGAGCTCGCCGCCGACATCATCACCCCGCTGATGGACGAGCTCCTGCGGCTGATGCACCAGGGCCGGGTCGACCACACCAGCCTTTACCGGGACCTCGCCTCCCTGGCCCGCGGCGACGCCGAGCCGGCGCGCGGGCATTTCCTCGACCTGACCGCTTTCGACGCCTGGTCCGCGCGGTGGCTGTCCCTCGCTCCGGACCCTGACGCGATGGACCGCGCCAACCCGGTCTACATCCCACGCAACGAACAGCTCGAGCTGACTCTCTCGGCGGCGACCGCTGGCGACCTTGCTCCCCTGACCACGCTCCTCGATGCCGTGAGCCGGCCCTTCGAGCCGCGGTCCGGCCTGGAGGCCTACGCGCGTCCCGCCTCACAGGACTTCCATGGTTACCAGACGTTCTGCGGCACCTGAGACCTCTCGTCAGAGGTCGCCGCATACCTGGTCCGGCCGATCGCGTAGCAGCGACAACGCGTCGTGGAGGCGTGGGCCGCGGGGGCGGAGGTTGTGCACGCCGTGGGCGCCCGGGAGTCCGGCGCTACGGGCAGCCGACGGAGCTGCAGGCGAGGCTGTCGCGGACGACCCGCCACTGCCCGTCACTACGGGCGGTCCGCAGCGACACGGCGGTCGGCCTACCGGAGCGCAGCAGCGTCAGCTCGACCGACGCCCGGTCTCCGGAGCGGACGACCCGGCCCAACCGCAGGCCGATCGTGGAGGAGTCCGCGCGCGCGGCAGCCGTCGCCGCGCGCAGGTCCCGACACAACTGCATCCGGGACCGCGCGTTGGGCACGGAGGCATCCGGGACGGAGTAGGTCAGGTAGTCCTCGCAGTTGCCAAAGACGGCAGCCTGTACCCACCGCAGCGCCGTACCGCCTGGGGTGTTGAGACGGCGCAGGTCGACCGAAGCAGTGAGGCCGATGCCGAGCACGAGCACGTTGAGCAGCGCCAACAAGATCAGTGGCTGCCGGCGGGCCTTCGCACGGCGGCGGTGCTCGGCGACCGCCTCAGCGTCCGACCAGCGGGCCTCGAGGGTCGTCACCCGGGAAGCCTACGAGCGCGGCTCAGCCCAGCCCACGACTGTCCTGCTTGAGGGCGGTATCGACGGTGAGGGCACTCGCGACCACGAGCGACAGCAGCGGGTCCTCCAGAGGACGGTGAATCCGGATCACGTAGTTGTCGGCCGTGGTGAACATCGTCTTGGCCAGGCCCTCGAAGGTCTTCTTGATCCGGGCGACCTCGGTGCCGGTCTCGTCGACGATCGAGAAGTCCCAGGCCCGCCAGTTCTCGGCCCGCAGCTCGCCCACCTGACGCTCACCGGCAAACAGGCCGAAGCGGATCTTGCCGATCGCGTTGAGCTGCACGAGGCGGCCGACCTCACCGACGCCGGGCCGCTCGACGATGACCTTGCTCTTGAGCAGCTTGGCCGGACGGGTCACGAGCAGCTGTGGACGACCGCTCATGTCCCGCACCTCGAGCCGGTGCGTGAAGAACTGGTCGTAGCTGCTGAGGACGCGCACGGCCTTCTTCAAGGTCGACTGACCGACCTCGGTGACGGCGGCGATCTGGGTGCCGTTCTGGTCGTAGACGGAGTACTGGTTGGTGACCTCGAGGATCTTGGCCTTCTGGTTGACGACCAGCACGGACTCGGTGAAGACACTGCCGCCACCGGCGCCCTGACCGGGGGTGATACCGGCTCGGTCGGCGAGCTGGCGCTGGACCTTCTCACTGGTGGAGGCCTGCACCGGCGCCGCGCCGTCGGGCAGCGGCGACACGGTCTGCTGCCCGGCGTGGATCACCTTGTCCGTCCAGGCCACCCCGTCCCACCAGCGTTGCTCGAAGGTGCCGGTGGGGTCGGGGTACCAGCCTGCGACAGGTGCGGTCATGGCTCCATCCTGCCCTGTACGACGGCGTTGCGGGCCGTCCGCTCGATGAGGGACGCCACCAGTGCGGTCCAGCCGGTCTGGTGGCTGGCGCCCAACCCGGCTCCGGTGTCGCCATGGAGGTACTCGGGGAACGTCAGCAGCCCCTGCCACACGGGACCGGCGTGCAGGTGCGGGTAGCCGCTGTTGACCGGACGCTGCCCGTCGGCGTCTGGAAGAAACCCGCTGACCAACCGCCGGGACAGCTCCTCCGCGACGGCCCCGAGGTGCAGCTGGCGATCCGACCCGGTGGGGAACGCGACCGTCCAGTCGTCACCGAGGTAGGTGTGCAGACGGCGCAGGCTCTCCACGACGAGGTAGTTGATCGGCAGCCACACGGGCCCGCGCCAGTTGGAGTTGCCCCCGAACAGAGACGTCGTCGACTCCCCCGGCTCGTAGTCGACGGTGTGCACCTCCCCCGCCAGCTCGAGGCTGACCGGATGGTCCCGATGGTGCTTGGACAACGAGCGGATCCCCTGGGGCGACAGGAACTCCGCCTCGTCCAGTAGGTAGCCGAGCACCCGCCGCAGCCGGTCCGGGCTGAGAACCGACAGCATCCTGCGACCGCTCGCGTCCGCGAACAGGCTGCGGCACTGCTCGGGCCGGTGCCGTTCCAGCCACCGCACCCGGCTGGCGAAGTCGGGCAGCATCTCCATCAGCTCCCGCTCGATCAGCTCGACCGCGAACAACGGGATGATGCCGACCGCTGACCTCACCCGCAGCGGCGTCGGCGCCGCTCCGGTCGTGCGCAGGACGTCGTAGAAGAAGCCGTCCTCGTCGTCCCACAGGTCGAGGGTGTTGAGCGCCTGCGCGATGCCGAGGAAATGCTCGAAGAACTTCGTCGCCACGTCCTCGTACGTCGGGTCGTGGGCTGCGAGCTCCAAGGCGATCCCCAGCAGGTTCAGGGCATACATCGCCATCCAGCTGGTGCCGTCGGCCTGGTCGAGCCCGGCGCCGCCGGGCAGCGGCTTGGAGCGGTCGAACAAGCCGATGTTGTCGAGTCCGAGGAACCCGCCGGCGAACACGTTGCGACCATCGGTGTCCTTGCGGTTCACCCACCAGGTGAAGTTCATGAGCAGCTTGTGGAAGACCCGCTCGAGGAAGTCGTAGTCCTTGCGCCCGGTCAGTTCGGCATCGATCCGAAAGACCCGATGCGCCGCCCACGCATGCACCGGAGGATTCGTGTCGTCGAGCTTCCACTCGTACGCCGGTAGCTGGCCGTTCGGGTGCATGTACCACTCACGGCAGAGCAGGACGAGCTGCTCCTTGGCGAAGTCGGCGTCGACCTGGGCCATCGGCACCATGTGGAAGGCGAGGTCCCACGCGGCGTACCAGGGGTACTCCCAAGCGTCGGGCATCGAGATGATGTCGGCGTTGCCCAAGTGCTTCCAGTCACCGTTGCGGATCGCCCCGCGGCCGGGGTCCGGCAGCGGATAGGCCGGGTCACCCTGGAGCCACTCGTCCACGCGATAGGCGTAGTACTGCTTGGTCCAGAGCAGACCCGCCACGGCCCGCCGGTGCACGAGCACCTCCTCAGCGGGCGTGGCCGCGGGCAGCAGCGAGGCGTAGAACTCGTCGCACTCCTGCCGCCTGGCGGCCAGAGTCGTCGCGAAGGCAGGACCAAGCGGCTCTTCGCCCGGTTCTTCGGGGGCCAGCCTCAGGTCGACGGTCCACACCTCACCGGCGGCCAGTTCCCTCACGTACCAGGCACTTGACTTGGTTCCGGTCCTGTCGGGATTGACCGTCGGCAGCCCCCGCACGACGTGGTCGTTGATGCCGTCCTTCACCCACCGCGTGCGGTTAGGCGTGCCCCAGATCGCCTCGCTGTTTGTCTCGTTGTCCGTGAACAACAAGGTCGGGTCACCGCCACAGGTGAGCCGGCGCCTGCCCAGCAGACCGTGCTGCAGGGCGATGGTCCGGTCGTCGACGGCAGCCATCGAGGCCCGGCGGTCGTCGCGACCCCAGGCCCAGGTGTTGCGGAACCACACGGTCGGCAACAGGTGCAGCGTGGCCGCGTCAGGTCCGCGGTTGGTGACCGTCACCCGGATGCACAGGTCTTCGGGACCTGCCTTGGCGTAGGCGATCTCGACGTCGAAGAAGCGGTCCTCGTCGAGGACGCCGGTGTCGACCAGCTCGTACTCCGGCTCCTGCTTGGTCCTGCGCGCATTCTGTTCGCGCAGCTGCGCATAGGGGAACGCGGCCTGCGGATAGCGGTAGAGCCAGCGCAGGTAGGAGTGCGTCGGCGTGGAGTCCAACGGCCACCAGTGCTCCTTGACGTCCTCCCCGTGGTTGCCCTCCCCGTTGGCCAGGCCGAACAGCCGCTCCTTCAGGAACGGGTCGTTGCCGTTCCACAGCGAGAGCCCGAAGCACAGGTGCTGCCACCGGTCGCAGACCGCACCCAGCCCATCCTCACCCCAGCGGTAGGTCCGCGACCGGGCCTGGTCGAACGGGAAGGAGCTCCAGGCGTCGCCGTCGGCGCTGTAGTCCTCCCGCACCGTCCCCCACTGACGCAGCGCGACGTAAGGGCCCCAGTGCTTCCAGGGGACCTCGCCGGCCCTGGCCTGCGCGAGCCGCGCCCGCTCCGGGGTCACCGCGACCCGTCGTACCGGGTCTTAAGGCGGTCCCGGACCTCCTCCGGGGTGTAGCTGCGACGCTCGCGTTCCTGGCGCGCGACGACCGCCCCCGTGGCGGCCACGCCCGCCAGCCCGGCGAGCCCCAGCCACTTCCACATCCGCATGTGCGCGACGATACGGCCATGGAGCTGTCCCTGGACGAGGCCGTGTCCCTGACCCGGACCGGCGACGTGTGGCTGTTCCGCGGGACGTCCGGGGCGGACAAGGTGATCCGCACCCTCACCAACGCGCCGGTGAACCACGTCGGGATGGCCGTGGTCCTCGAGGACCTCCCTGCACTGATGTGGCACGCCGAGCTCGGCCAGTCGTTGCCGGACGTGTGGGCGGGTAGGCACCACCGCGGCGTCCAGCTGCACGACCTGCACGACGCCGTCCTCATCTGGTGCGAGCGCTACCGTCAGCGGGCCTGGCTGCGGCAGCTGTCCGGACCGGTCACCGCCGAGGTCGAGCAGGTCGTCCTCACGACGGTGGCCCGGCTCGACGGCACGCCCTTCCCGTCGACCGCGCAGCTCGCCGGAGGCTGGCTGCGTGCCCGCCTTCCCGGCGCTCCCGTCGGCCGACACACCGCGGTCGAGACGGCATTCTGCGCCGACGTCCTCGCCCGTACCTACCAGGCGATGGGCATCCTGAGCACCACCAGGCCCTCGGCCTTCTACGACCCGGGCAGCTTCTGGAGCGGCGACGACCTCGCTCTGACTGCCGGCTTCACCCTCGGCCCCGAGCTCGCCATCACCGTCGGGCTCTGACCCTTACCCCCGCGAGGTGTTCGGCCGCACGCCCGCAGCCTCCCGCCTGGGCCCGAATACCTCGCGTGTACGACGGAGGACGTCCGGTGTGTCAGGCTTGTCCGTGCTTCCGCGCCTCCACCCCGCCCAGCTGTCGCTCCTCCTGCTCGTCGAGCTCCCCTTCCTCGGACGCCAGCCCCTCGGCCGGGACGAGACGACGAGCATCGAGGTTGCCCGCAGGCACTGGGGCGCGTACTGGGAGCTGCTCCGTCACCTCGACGCACCCCTGGGGCTGTACTACCTGCTGCTGAGGCCGTTCGTCGCCGTCTCTGACGGCGCGTTCGCCGCGCGGCTGCCGAGCCTGCTGGGCATGGTCGGTGCGGTCGCCGTCCTCGTCCTCAGCGTCGAGCGGCGGTACGGCCGGACCGCCGCAACCTGGACCGGCCTGGTGCTGCTCGCCAACCCAGGGCTGTGGCAGTTCGCCGACCTGGCCCGCCCCTACTCTCTGGCCCTGCTGACGGCCGCCATCACCGTCTACGTGATTGTCGTCAGCCCGCAGCGCACCATCCTGTACGCCGTCGCGGCGGTGCTGACCGTCTACCTGCAGCTGCTGTTCGGGTTGTTCCTCGCCGCCGAGGGCGTCCTGCTGCTCGTCCAGAAACGCTGGCGACTGCTCGGCGCGCTGGGCGCGGCAGGCCTGCTGACGCTTCCCCTCGTGGCGGTCGCAAGCGGCGAGACCGTGATGACCGCTTGGATCCCCCTGACCTCGGTGTCGTCCCTCAAGGACGAGGTGGCCAACCTGTTCGGCGGCCACGGCCCGCTGACCGTCCTCGCCACTGTCGTCTACGTCGGCCTCGCCGCCCTCGCCCTGCGGCGGCCGGACAGCCGACGGCTCGTCCTGCTTGGCGTCATACCTGCTGGAGTCCTTGCCCTGCTGGGCTTCGAGCTCCACCTGCTCGGCGGCAGATACGCCCTGTACGTCGTCCTTGGCATCGCCTCCGGCGCGGGCGTCCTGCTGGCAGGAGTCAGGTCACGCCCCGTCCAGGCCGGGCTCGGCGGGTTGCTGTGCCTGATGGCGCTGGCTTCGGGCCTCACCGAGCTCGGCACCGACTACCGGCAGGAGGACCTGCGGGCAGCGGCGCGTTACCTCACCAGCCACGACGCCCCCGGCGACGCGCTGCTGTACTCCCCCGACTGGGCCCGCCCCGGCATGTCGTACTGGCTCGACCACACGCCGGGGTCCGCGCCCGACGACGTGGCGGTCCGCCCAGGGACCATCCCCGCCGCCACCGGCAACCTGTTCCTGCCCGAGCTGTCCTCCGCCGAGATCGAGGCGGCCGTCCGGACCCGCAGCCGGGTTTGGGTCGTCGGCTACCCCGGCCAGGACTGGCGGCCCACAGCCAACCTCGGCGGCGACGTCGCCGAGCACCTCGGTCCTGGCTGGAGCACGAGCGAGCACGTCGCTTTCGGCCAGATCGAGCTCCGCCTCCTGCAGCGCTGACAGCTTCCCGAACCGTACGGACCCCCGCGGGCTCGGCCGTTCGTCGTCTCGCTAGTCGCCCAGCGTCGAAGGCTTGATCCTGACCGGGAAGGGCAGCAGCGCGTCGTACGTCTGGTCCCCGGTGACGTGCGCGACCTCGACATAGACCCCCTCGCGAAGCTCCAGCACCGTCACCGACGGCTCGTCCGGGTCCACCAGCCAGTACGCCGGTAGCCCCGCGGCCTGAAAGCGGTCGCGCTTGAGGAGGAGGTCCACGCGCCGGGTGCTCGGGGACAGCACCTCGATGGCGAGCATCGGCGCCCCAGGGAGCTCCCTGTCGGTGAACTGCGCCCGTGGCGCGACCAGCAGATCCGGCTGGACCTCCGTGTCGTCTGCCAAGGCGACCGCGAACGGTGCCAGGATCACCTGCAGGCCGGCAGGGCAGGACTGACGCAGCAGAAGGTGGAGGTTGCCCACCGCAGTCTGGTGCCCGTGGCGGGGCGCCGGGCTCACGAGCAGCACCCCGTCGATGAGCTCGTAGCGGTGGCCGTCGTCGTCCGGCAGGACCTCAAGGTCGGCCCTGGTGAGCGGCCTGCCGAACGGCAACGTGGTCATGGTCGTCATGGTGCCTCCTGACCGTGGTCACGGCCACAGGATGGGCGACGGCGAGCTTCCACGGAGTCGCTCCCGGCAATCTGTGGAAAGCCGAACGGGCGGCCCCCCCGAAGGAGAACCGCCCGCTCGCGCTGCACACTAGAGCCAGAAGTCGATTGCCACTGACTTCTTCGTCCTCGGTCGCTGCGCGACCTCGATCCTCAGAAGTCCATCACCACTGACTTCTTCGTCCTCGGTCGCTGCGCGACCTCGATCCTCAGAAGTCCATGTCTCCCATGCCGCCGCCGCCTGGCATCGCCGCGCCGGCCTTCTCGGGCTTGTCGGCGATGACGCACTCGGTGGTGAGGAACAGCGCCGCGATGGAGGCGGCGTTCTGCAAGGCGGAGCGGGTGACCTTGGCCGGGTCGAGGATGCCGGCCGCGATCATGTCGACGTACTCGCCGGTCGCGGCGTTGAGGCCCTGACCGACGGGCAGGTTGCGGACCTTCTCCACCACGACGCCGCCCTCGAGGCCGGCGTTGATGGCGATCTGCTTGATCGGAGCCTCGAGCGCCAGGCGCACGATGTTGGCACCCGTCGCCTCGTCCCCGACGAGGTCGAGCTTGTCGAACGCGGTGACCGACGCCTGCAGCAGCGCAACGCCACCACCGGCGACAATGCCCTCCTCGACGGCAGCCTTCGCGTTGCGGACGGCGTCCTCGATGCGGTGCTTGCGCTCCTTGAGCTCGACCTCGGTGGCCGCGCCGACCTTGATGACAGCCACACCGCCCGCCAACTTGGCCAAGCGCTCCTGCAGCTTCTCGCGGTCGTAGTCGGAGTCGCTCTTCTCGATCTCGGCACGGATCTGGTTGACGCGACCGGCGATCTGGTCGGCGTCACCGGCACCCTCGACGATGGTCGTCTCGTCCTTGGTGATGGTGACCTTGCGGGCCCGACCGAGCAGCTCGATGCCGGCGGTGTCGAGCTTGAGTCCGACCTCCTCGGAGATGACCTGCGCTCCGGTGAGGATCGCGATGTCCTGCAGCATGGCCTTGCGACGGTCGCCGAAGCCGGGCGCCTTGACGGCAGCAGACTTGAAGGTGCCGCGGATCTTGTTGACGACCAGCGTCGCCAGGGCCTCACCCTCGACGTCCTCGGCGATGATCATCAGCGGGCGACCGCTCTGCATGACCTTCTCGAGCAGCGGGAGCAGGTCCTTCACCGACCCGATCTTGGAGTTGACGACCAGGACGTACGGGTCGTCGAGGGAGGTCTCCATCCGCTCCGTGTCGGTCACGAAGTACGGGCTGATGTACCCCTTGTCGAAGCGCATGCCTTCGGTGAGCTCGAGCTCGAGGCCGAAGGTGTTGCTCTCCTCGACGGTGATGACGCCTTCCTTGCCGACCTTGTCCATCGCCTCGGCGATGATCTCGCCGACGGTGGTGTCCGCGGCGCTGATCGAGGCGGTCGCCGCGATCTGCTCCTTGGTCTCGACGTCCTTGGCCGCCTGGCCGATGGCCTCGACGACGCTCTCGACGGCGGCCTCGATGCCCTTCTTCAGGCCCATCGGGTTCGCGCCGGCCGCGACGTTGCGCAGACCCTCACGCACAAGCGCCTGGGCGAGCACGGTGGCGGTCGTGGTGCCGTCGCCGGCGACGTCGTCGGTCTTCTTGGCGACCTCCTTGACGAGCTCGGCGCCGATCTTCTCGTAGGGGTCCTCGAGCTCGATCTCCTTGGCGATGGAGACGCCGTCGTTGGTGATCGTGGGGGCGCCCCACTTCTTCTCCAGGACGACGTTGCGGCCCTTCGGGCCGAGGGTGACCTTGACGGCGTCGGCGAGCTGGTTCATGCCGCGCTCGAGGCCGCGACGGGCCTCTTCGTCAAATGCGATCAACTTGGCCATGCGTGGTGTTCCTCCCGGTCGGGTGGTGCCTGGTTCAGCACACAGAGCGATCTCTCGCGGCGCCCGCGACGGACGACCGGGTTGCCGGTCTCGCCGGGAGATCTGGCACTCATGGTAGGCGAGTGCTACCGCTCATGTTGGCACTCACCCCCCGAGAGTGCAAGCGCCGAGCCGGTACGACGCTCCGCCGACCCATCCGCCGCGGGCCGGGCCACGAAGACCTGACGTGGACTCCCCGACCCGCCGACGCGACGCTGTGCGCTACTCCCTCGCGCTGATGTCCGTCGGCGCCGGCGTGATCCACCTGGCCCTCGGCCCGGAGCACATGCGCGAGTGGGTCGTCCTCGGCAGCGGCTTCCTGGCCAGCGGCGTGCTCCAGCTGGTCTGGGGCGCAGCGCTCGTGAAGACCGAGTCCCGTCGCGTCCTGGCCCTCGGGGCTTTGGGCTCGGCCCTGTTCGTCGGCGTGTGGCTGGTGTCCCGCACCACCGGGATGCCGCTAGGCCCCGGGGCATTCACACCGGAGGGCCTCGGCGTCGCCGACGTCCTGTGCGTTGTCCTCGAGTCCCTGGTCGCCCTCGGAGCCGTGATCCTGCTCCGGCGACCGTCGGCTGGCCATGCCCCCGCGGGGCGGGTCGCCGTACGCAGCGTCCTGTCCGGTGTTTTCCTCAGCGTCCTCGCCACCACCGGTGTCGCCCTCGCCGCTCCCGCCCACGACCACGGCGGCGGCAGCAGCGGAACGGCGCCCTGCCCGACCAGCCCCGTGGCCACCGGCGTCGACGCTAACCACAACAAGGCTGACGACGGGGTCGAGGCCTACTTCGGCTGCCTCCTGCGGCACGAGCACGACCACCACACCGGCTACGTCGCCCCCAAGCTCTGACCCTCGTTGCGTCCTCAGACCTGAGCGCAGCTGTAGGGGCCAGGGCTAGGACGTAGGTGAAGGGGTGAGCCGCCACCAGCCTCCTGCGTCCTAGAACCTGAGGGTGGGTCTGCTTGAGTTCCTAGGACGCAAGGCCACCAGCCTCTAGGAGCCCTGGCCGGACTTCACGAAGGCGGTGTACGACGGCGCGATCGTGACCGTGGGCACCGACGTCACCGCAGTCGCCTCGATCGTCTTGAGGCCGTCGCCGGTGTTGTACAGGACGGTCTCCTCGTCGGGGTCGATCAGCCCCTCGACGAGCAGCTTGCGCAGGGTCGCGACGGTCACCCCACCGGCGGTCTCGGCGAAGACGCCTTCGGTCGAGGCCAGCAGCTGGATGCCCTCGATGACCTCGGCGTCGGACACGTGTCCCATCGCTCCTCCGGTACGTCGTACGACGTCCAGGGCGTAGGGACCGTCGGCAGGGTTGCCGATGGCGAGGGACTTGGCGATGGTGTCGGGCTTGACCGGCTTGACGGTGTCCCAGCCGTTCTCGTAGGCCGTGGCGATGGGCGAGCAGCCGGTCGCCTGGGCGCCGAACACGCGATAGGGGGAAGCGTCCACGAGGCCGAGCTTGACCAGCTCGCCGAAGGCCTTGTCGACCTTCGTGAGCAGCGAACCGGACGCCATCGGGATGACGACCTGGCGGGGCAGCCGCCAGCCGAGCTGCTCGGCGACCTCGTAGCCCAGGGTCTTGGAGCCCTCGGCGTAATAGGGCCGGACGTTGACGTTGACGAAGGCCCAGTCCTCGTTCTCGGCGATCTCGCTGCAGAGCCGGTTGACGTCGTCGTACGTACCGTCCACCGCGACGAGGGTCTGGCCGTAGACCGCGGTCTGGACGATCTTGCCCTGCTCGAGGTCGGACGGGATGAACACGATGGCCTTGAGGCCCACGTGGGTGGCGTGCGCGGCGACGCTGTTGGCAAGGTTGCCGGTCGAGGCGCACGAGACGGTGTCGTAGCCGAACGCGCGGGCCGCCGACAGGGCGACGGACACCACGCGGTCCTTGAAGGAGTGCGTCGGGTTGCCGCTGTCGTCCTTCACGTAGAGCGACCGCATCCCGAGGGCACGGGCCAGGTTGGGGGCCTCCCGCAAGCGGGTCATGCCGGCGCCGAGGTCGACCCGGGTGGCGAGGTCCTGGCCGGCGGGCAGCAACCCGGCGTAACGCCAGATGGACTGCGGACCGGCCTCGATCGAGGCGCGCGTCACGAGCTTGAGGCGGTCGAGGTCGTACTCGACCTCGAGCGGCGCGAAGCACTCGGCGCAGACGTGCACCGGAGCGAGTGAGATCTGGTTGCCGCACTCGCGACACACCAGGCCGATCGCAGGGGAGCCGGCGAAGGCAGCAGGCGCGGTCAGCGTTGTCATCAAGGGTCTCCTCATCTTCCCCACCGACCTGGTGGGACGGAGTTGGCACCTGGCTCTCGGCGCAGAGCGAGAGAGCTGGTTGCCGGGGCGTCATCGGGCCGTGTCCCTGGTGCCCCTCGGGATGAGACGTGCATTCAGTTGTGGTTGATGAGTAAGACTAGCGGACGGCGGCAACCGCCTCAGCGGCTGCCCGGGTGCGCCGCCAGAAGCGGAACCGCGCGGCGTCGTGAGCCAGCGAGGCACTGACGGCACGGGCGTTGATCTGCGGCGCGTGGCAACTGCAGGCCCGGCCGCAGCCGACGACGCCTGGCATCGGCCGATTCCCGGACTCGTCACGCAGGGAGGAGCAGGTGCAGTGCGTGCAGCGTTCAACGTAGGTGACCAGCATGGGAGAGCTCCGGTGACCGGGTGCGGCCGGTTCCTCCAGCCCGCACCAGGAAGTGCTCGAGTGGCGCGGTCCGTCTCGCCACCGGTGTCCTGCCTAATGTCGGCCACGCACCGTCGCGACCTGCTCACCCGATCGGGTGGTCGTACGGTGAGGGCCGTGACCGCGTCCGTCCTGCTCGCCTCCAACCGTGGCCCCGTGAGCTGGGTCGAGGGTGCCGACGGCACGCTCGAGCCGCAACGAGGCGCCGGCGGGCTCGTCTCCGCCCTGGGAACCCTCGAGCTCGGCGACCAGGTGCACTGGGTCTGCGCAGCCCTGTCGGACGTCGACCGACAGGCCCTGCGTACCGGCGCCAAGGTCGACGGCGTGACCCTGCTCGACGTCGAGCCGGTCACCTTCGAGCGGGCCTACAACGGGATCGCCAACGGGCTGTTGTGGTTCACAGCTCACCTGCTCTGGTCGACGCCCACCACCCCCAGCTTCGGTGACCGGACCCGCCGGGAGTGGGACGCCTTCTGCACCTACTCGCGAGCGTTCGCCGACGCGCTCGCCGTACACGCCGCCGAGGGGGCGTCGGTACTGGTGCAGGACTACCACCTGTCGCTGGTGCCGCAGCTGCTGCGCGAGCTGCGTCCCGACCTGCGGATCGGGCACTTCAGCCACACGCCGTGGGCGCCACCCGAGTACTTCCGGCTGCTGCCCGACCGGATCGCCGACGGCGTGCTGCGAGGCCTGCTCGGCGCCGACAGCGTCAGCTTCCACTCCGCGCGCTGGGCCGACGCCTTCGCCCGCTGCTGCGTCGAGCTGCTCGGAGCGGTGTACGACGGACAGCGCCTCACCCTCGACGGCCGGTCCACCTCGGTGGCCGTGCACCCGCTCGGGGTCGACGTGGACGAGCTGCGGGCGCGGGCGGCGCAGCCCGATGTGACCTCCCGGCTGGCCGGCCTGCGCGCGCTCGTCGGTGACCGCCAGCTGCTGCTGCGGGTCGACCGGACCGAGCTGAGCAAGAACATCGTGCGAGGGCTGGAGGCCTACCGGCTGCTGCTGCGGCGCTTCCCCGAGCACCGCGGGAACGTGGTGCATCTTGCGTTCGCCTACCCCTCGCGGCACGACCTGCCGGAGTACCGGGAGTACACCGGTGCCGTGCAGCGGCTGGCCCGGGAGGTCAACGAGGAGTTCGCCGCCGACGGCTGGCTGCCGGTGCACCTGGAGGTCCGCGACGACTACGCGCGGTCCCTCGCCGCGATGGCGCTGGCGGATGTGGTGCTCGTCAACCCGCTGCGGGACGGGATGAACCTGGTCGCGAAGGAGGCCCCTGTGCTCTCCCTCGGCGGGCTGTCGCTGGTGCTGTCCCGCGAGGCGGGTGCGGCCGACGAGCTGGGTCCCTGGGCGTACCTGGTCGGTCCTCTCGACGTGTCCGCGACCGCCGAGGCCCTGCACGCGGCCCTGCACGACAAGGACCGCACCGAGCGGACCGCCCACCTGGTCGCCGCCGCCACCGCGCACCCACCGGCGTCCTGGCTCAGGGCGCAGCTGGCGGCCGTCGCCCGCTGAGGTCCGTCGACACAGCGGTGATCCGTCGTACGCTCCCGCGGTGCTCGACCTGACCGCACGACTGCACCCGTCCGCGCTCGACCAGCGAAGGGGCATCGTCCGGCTGCACCCGGACGCCCTCGCGGCGCTCGGTTGCGCGCCGTGGGACGTGCTGGTGATGCACGGCGTCCGCACGACCGGAGGTCTCGTAGCGCTGTCGCCTCCAGGCGCCGGCCAGCATGAGCTCCACTGCGACGAGCTCGTCCTGGGCAACCTCGGGGTGCCGGACGGCTCGACGATCCGGGTCGAGCGCGCCCCCGACAGCGAGGCCGTCACCGTGACGGTCAACGCGTCGGCCGAGGTCCTGGCTGCGGTCGAGCCGGAGATGCTCCGGACCGCCCTGCTGGGAAAGGCCCTCACCACCGGCGACCAGGTGTCACTGCTCCCACAGGACCTCGCCCCGATGCCCGCGGTCGACGTGGTCGCGACCCGCCGTTCCTTGGCCAACCGGCTCGGGCCGGCCTGGTCGACGCTGCTGCTCGCGATCGCCGACATCTCCCCGGCCGGACCGTCGCTCGTCACGATGGGTACGGTCGTCGGCTTCCAGGGCGGTACGTCCACGACCGGCAGCGCCACCCCGCTCGTCCTGCCGACCGGCTCGTCGGCCGGCGCACCGGTCGACCTGCCCGGCCTCGACAAGCAGGTCGCCTCCCTGACGGAGTGGCTCGACCTGGGTTTCCACCAACCGGACCTGCTGGCCAGGCTGGGATCCGCCCCCCAGCTCGGCGTCCTCGTCACCGGCGGTGCCGGGTCCGGCAAGTCGGCCCTCGTCGAGGCGGTCACCGCCCGGCTCAACCTGCGCCTGGTACGAGCCTGGGGACCGTCGATCGCGGGCCTGGAGGCGAGCGCGGCGGTCGCCCAGATCAAGGCACTCGCCGAGACCAACTCGCAGGCGGGCAGCACCGTGCTGCTGTTCGAGGACGTCGACGCGCTCGTCCCCCGAGACGGCGGCGAGCCGGTCGCGTCGTACTTCCTGGACGTGCTGCGGCAGGTCATCAAAGTCGGCCGGCTCGCGGTGGTCTGCACCACCTCCCGGCCGGAGCAGGTCAGCCCGCTGCTGCGATCCCCCGGCACCCTCGACCACGAGCTGTCCATCCCGCTGCCCGACCGGGCTCAACGGGTCGCACTGCTGCAGCTGGCCGTCAAGAAGGTCCCGCTGGAGCAGGACGTGGTCGTCGACGAGCTCGCAGCCCGCACCCCCGGGTTCGTGGCGGCCGACCTGTTCGCCCTGGTCCGCGAGGCCGGCTTGAGGGCGGCCGCCCGGCAGGTTTCCGTCGACGCGCCGACGGTCTCCGCGGCCGACTTCACCGCCGCCCTCGAGGTCGTCCGGCCGACCGCGATGGGCGGCGCCCGGCTGGACGTCGCGGCCGTCAGCCTCGACGACGTCGGCGACATGGTCGAGGTCAAGGCCGCCGTCACGGAGGCCGTGCTGTGGCCGCTGATGTACCCCGACACCTTCGACCGCCTCGGGGTCGCCCCGCCACGCGGGCTGCTGCTCTACGGGCCGCCCGGCTGCGGGAAGACGTTCCTGGTCAAGGCGATCGCCGGTTCCGGCCAGGCCAACGTCCTGTCCGTGAAGGGCGCCGAGCTGCTGTCGAAGTGGGTCGGCGAGTCCGAGAAGGCGGTCCGTGAGCTGTTCCGTCGGGCCCGCGAGGCGGCTCCGACGCTGATCTTCCTCGACGAGGTGGACGCCCTGGCACCCACCCGCGGGCAGTCCTCCGACGGCGGCACGACCGACCGCGTCGTGGCCGCCCTGCTGACCGAGCTCGACGGCGTCGAGCAGCTCAGGGACGTCGTCGTTATCGGGGCCACCAACCGGCCCGACCTGGTCGACCCTGCCCTGCTCCGGCCCGGCCGGCTCGAGCGTCTGGTCTACGTCCCGCCGCCGGACGCCGACGCCCGTACCGCGATCCTCACGGCTGCGGTGAAGCACGTGCCGCTGGACCCGACGGTCGACCTGGCCGAGCTGGGCCGGCGTACCGAGGGGTTCTCGGCGGCGGACTGCGCGGCGCTGGTGCGGGAGGCGGCGCTCGGCGCGATGCGCGAGTCGATGACGGCGACGACGGTGACGGCCGCGCACATGGCGACGGCACTCACCACGGTCCGGCCGTCCCTCGACCCGGCCCAGGTCGCTTCGCTCGCGGCCTACGCCGACCGCCGAGCGGCACTCTAGGAGGCCAGGGCGGCGAGCAGCTCCTCGAGCAGTGCGAGCACCCCCGCGGGTCCTGGCACGACGAGGTCGGCCCGAAGGCGCAGCTCCTGCGGTGACTCTGTGCTGTCGCTGCACACCGTCAACCCCGGCGTGCCCTGCGCGCGCAGCTGCTCGACCGCGGCAAAGGCCGGCAGGTCCCCCACGTCGTCGCCCGCGAACAGCACCGCTGCCCGGTCGCGGCCGATCTCGCGCAACACCCGACCCTTGTCGAACCCGGGTGGTCGAAGCTCCAGCACGTGCCGTCCCGGGTGGACTTCCAGCCCGGGTACGCCGACCAGCGGCCGCAGCCGGGCCAGCGCCGCCGCCGGGTCCGGGGCGAGCCGGACGTGGACCACCAGCGAGTGCCCCTTGTCCTCCAGCCAGGCACCGGGCTCGGCCACCAGCAGCGGCGGCACGAGTGCGCGGGCCCTCTCCAGGGCCGGCGACGGCGGCTCCTGCTCCAGCACGCCACCCTCCCAGCGCTGCAAGCCGTACTGCCCCATCACCACCAGCCCGGGCACGGCGGCAAAGCCACTCAGGGCGACGACGACGTCCGCCGGCCGACCGGTCACCAGCGCCACCTGTCCCACGGCGGCGGCCAGTGCCCGCAGCACCCCGGCCGCGCCGGCCACGGGGACGGCCGCACTGGGCCGGTCAACGACCGGGGCGAGCGTCCCGTCATAGTCGAGCGCCACCAGGCTGCGCCCCGGGTCGGCCAGCAGCGCGGCCCAGCCGTCCCGGCCGCGAGGGGTGGCCGGCACGGGCACCGTCAGCGGTAGTCGCGGGTCAGGACCACGGTCGTCCCGCTTCCCGGAAGACCCGCGAAGCGCGGTACGACGCGGCCGATGCCGAACTGCCTGGCAAACCTCGCAGCCGAGGCCTGCTGGCCCGGCGCGAAGTACACGGTCGTCGCGGGGATCCGTCCACGACTGTAGTTGCCGACCTTCGGCACCGGCCAGCCGCCGGCCCGGAAGCGCGCCGCCGCCCGGTCCGCGAGCCCCCTGATCCGGCTGTTGTTGAGCACGGTCACGGGTACGACGGGAGCCTGGCCCGGCGCGGTCACCGTCGTGGGAGCCGCGCTGGGGGCCACCGTCGGTGCCGTGGTGGGCGCGATGGTGGGCGCCGTGGTGGGCGGGATGGTGGGTCCGCTCGATACCGACGGGACGGTGCTCGGCGCGGGAGCTCCGGTCGTCGCGACCGGGGCCGTCGGGAGCGCCACTGTCGGCGACCCGCTCTGGTCGCCCTTGTTGACGAGCAGCAGCGCCACGACGACCAGGGTCACGCCGCTCAGGGCGATCAGGGCCCCGGCGATCGCCCGCCGCGGCCCGATCTTCGACGGCTCGAGCTCGGGCCGGGTCAGCGGGGTCCTGGGCTCCGCGGCGAGCCCGGCGAGTGCTGGCGTCGGGAGGGCCGGGGCCGCGCGGTCCTGCCGCTGGTGGACCGGTTCGTCGTGGACCGGGAGGGCCCGCGTGGGCTGGGGGGTGGCGGGCCCAGGGGCGGCGGGCCCGGGGGCGGCGGGCCCGGGGGCGGCGGGCTCGTCCGGGGTCGCTCCCGACCGCCGCAGGTCCGCCGGCAGCCAGTCCCGGTCGAGCGGGCTCGGCGCCGACAGGATGGTGGCGGGACCCACGGCCTCGACGTACCCGGTCGGGGGGGTTGCCGGCCGCGGCAGGCTGCGCGCGACGGGGGGCTCGCTCTGGGCCGCCTCCCGTTGCGCGTCGGCCTGCGCGCGCCACCAGGCGTCCGAACCGGTGTCCACGGGGCCCGGCGGCTCGGTGGGCAGCTCCGGCGAGGCGGCGGCCGGTCCTGCGTCGCCACGTCGGGGCGGGGCCCCCTTGGGGAGGGTCGGGTCTTCTTGCGGCACGCTGGGATCGTGTGGCGCCGTGGGGTCTTGCGGTTCGGTCACGGTGGCGGTTAGGCGTCCATGCCGAGGCGACGGGCCGAACGGGAGCGCTGGCGGGTGGTGCGCAGCCGGCGCAGACGCTTGACCAGCATCGGGTCGGCGACGAGCGCTTCCGGCCGGTCGATGAGGGCGTTGAGCACCTGGTAGTAGCGGGTGGCGCTCATGTCGAACAGGTCCTTGATGGCCTGCTCCTTGGCCCCGGCGTACTTCCACCACTGGCGCTCGAAGGCGAGGATGTCGCGCTCACGGTCGGCAAGGTCACCGGAGACCTCGGGGACAGCGGTCAGGGCGGCTGCGGTGTCCATCGAACCTCCTGGGCAGGCGAACTACACGGGTGTTGTTCGCCATCCATCATGGCACAGCCACGCTCCCGCGCGGGGAGGTACGACCTACCTGCCTCAGCGATCCTTCGGCTCCTCAGGGATACAGGCCGCGGGTCCGGTGGGCCTCCGCCACCCGGCCGACGCCGATGACCTGGGCCGCGATCCGCAGCGACAGCCCCGCTCCGCCGGCCAGCGTCGAAACCTCGTCGTACGCACGTTCCATCAAAGTCTTGAGACGGTCGTTGACCTCGTCCTCGGACCAGAAGTAGGCCTGCAGGTCCTGGACCCACTCGAAGTAGGACACCGCGACGCCGCCGGCGTTGGCGAGCACGTCGGGGACGACCACGATGCCGCGGTCCTCGAGGATCGCGTCCCCTCGGGGGGTGGTGGGGCCGTTCGCGCCCTCGACGACGAAACGGGCCTTGATCGCCGCCGCGTTGCCCTCGTGGATGACGCCTTCGAGGGCCGCTGGAACGAGCACGTCCACGTCGAGCTCGAGCAGCTCTGCATTGCTGATCTCGTCCGTACCGGGATAGCCGACGACGGTGTCGGCGCCCGCCTTGAGATGCTTCAGCAGGGCCGCCGGGTCGAGGCCCCGCGGGTTGTAGATGCCGCCGCCCAGATCCGACACCGCGACGATGCGGCAGCCGGCGTCGTGCAGGTACTGCGCGGCCAGCCCGCCGACCTTGCCGAAGCCCTGCACGGCGACGCGCACGCCGCGATGGTCCACGCCCGCCTCCCTCAGCGCCGAGAAGCAGGCGTACATCACCCCGCGCGAGGTGGCGCCGCCCCGGCCGAGCGAGCCGCCCAGCGAGACCGGCTTGCCGGTGACCACACCGGTGACGGTGTAGCCGGCGTGCGTGGAGTAGGTGTCCATCATCCACGCCATCGTCTGCTCGTCGGTGCCCACGTCCGGCGCCGGGATGTCCTTCTCCGGCCCGATGATCGGCATGATCTCCGACGCGTAGCGCCGAGTCACCCGCTCGAGCTCGTTCCGGCTCAGGAGCCGCGGGTCCACCGCGACTCCGCCTTTGGCGCCGCCATAGGGGATGCCGATGAGGGCGCACTTCCAGGTCATCCACATGGCGAGGGCACGGACCTCGTCGAGGTCGGTGTGCGGGTGGAACCGGACGCCACCCTTGGCCGGTCCGCGGCTGAGGTTGTGCTGGACCCGGTAGCCCTTGAGCACCTGCAGGGTGCCGTCGTCGCGGCGCAGCGGCACCGCGACCTCCAGCGAACGGCGCGGCGTCGCGAGCATCTGGTGCAGCCCGTCGTCGAGACCGAGGTGGCGGGCGGCGCTGTCCAACTGGAGCAGCGCGGACTCGAGGGCGGTCTGCACGGCGGTGTTCTCCCGGGGTCGGGCGCCGGCGTCGTTGACGGCGTCCGCCCGTGAGGATGCCAGACCGCCGACTCGGCGAGGCGACGACGGGCGCAATGACCCGCAGCGACCCGCAGTGACCGGCGCAGTGACCGGCGCAGTGACCGGTGACAGGGCCGCGGGAAACGGCTACGTTTCGCCGGTAAGAACACGTTCTACCTGTCGCCTGACTTCTGAGCCTGGAGATGCATCGATGCAGACCCGTGCCGCCATCTTGTGGGAGCCGCACACCGAGTGGAGCGTCGAGGACATCGAGCTCGACCCCCCCAAGCGCGGCGAGGTCCTCGTCAAGTTGGCCGCCTCGGGGCTCTGCCACTCCGATGAGCACATGGTGACCGGCGACATGGCCCTGCCGACCGATATCGCCGAGCTGATGGGGATCAGCCAGTTCCCCGTCATCGGCGGCCACGAGGGTGCCGGGGTCGTCCAGGAGGTCGGTGAGGGCGTCACCGACCTCGCCGTGGGAGACCACGTCGTCTTCTCGTTCATCCCCTCCTGCGGCAAGTGCCCGAGCTGCCGTCAGGGCCGGTCCCAGATCTGCGACCTCGGCGCGTTCCTGCTCGGTGGGCGGCAGTTCACCGACCAGACCGCCCGGCACCACAGCAAGGACGGGCGCGACCTCGGAACCATGGTCGCGCTCGGTACCTTCTCGCCGTACACGGTCGTGGCGGTGGAGAGCTGCGTCAAGATCGACCAGGACATCCCGCTGGACAAGGCGGCCCTCGTCGGGTGCGGCGTCACCACCGGCTGGGGCTCGGCTGTGTACGCCGCGGACGTGCAGCCGGGCGAGACCGTCGTCGTCTACGGCGTCGGTGGCATCGGCACCGCCGCCGTGCAGGGCGCGCGCTTCTCCGGCGCGCGGTACGTCGTGGTCGTCGAGCCGGTCGAGTGGAAGCGCGAGGCAATCCTCGACCTCGGCGCGACGCACGCCGTCGGCACCCACTTCGAGGCTCACGTCCTGGTCTCCGAGCTGACCCGCGGGGCAATGGCCGACAAGGCCATCCTCACCGTCGGCCTCGCCGAGGGGTACATGGTCGGCGAGTTGACGTCGATCATCAAGAAGGCCGGTCGCGCCGTCATCACGTCGATCTCGCCGATGCTGAACGAGGACGTCAAGCTCAACCTGTTCGACTTCGCGATGCAGCGCAAGGAGCTGGTCGGCTGCATCTTCGGCAACGCCAACCCGACGGTCGACATCCCCAAGCTGCTGGGCCTCTACATGGACGGCCACCTCAAGCTCGACGAGATGGTCACCAGGGAGTACACCCTCGACGAGATCAACCAGGGCTACCAGGACATGCGGGACGGCAAGAACTTCCGCGGCCTGATCCGGTACGACACCTGAGCTCTCGACTCAGCTGGGATCCAAGTGCCCCTCGTGCCGGATCCTGGTCTCCGGGCCGGGGTAGCAGACGGCGACGTGTCCGTCGTCCCACTTCACCCGGTACGGCGGAGCGCCCTGCGGACCCTTCACCTCGATGACCTCTCCCAGTCGGCCGGTCTGCCCGACGGCCCGGCCCGGAATGGCGATGGTGTCTCCGACGACGGCATGCATGACGGCCTCCTTGGCCCCTGATGGTCCTGCCAGGTCCTGCCTCGTGCTTAGGAGTCGATCGTCCTGCCACCCGCGGCGGGAAGCAAGTACCTGACCGGGCGGGCACGCAACGGGCCGGCTCGGTCCGTACTCAGCGTGACTAGGCCGACCGGCGTACGTGCCGAGGGCAAGTGCGCGTCCCAGCGGGCTTCTTGCCACTAGATCGGGTGACGAGCAGTAGTCCCTTCCCGCCGAACGTCCTGACATGCTCACTCTGCGTAGCCGTACGGCGGTGCTCCTGTTTGCCGGTACCTGCACCGCCCTCACCGTGGCGACCGCCTCCGTCGCCGACGCGTCGCCCCGCCCGCATCGCTGGCAGGTCGCCCGCTCGGCCGCCAGCGGGGATGCGTCCGCACTGAGCGCCGCCTCCTCCTTCCGGCGACGGTTGCCGTCCCCCTCCCCCTCCCCCTCCCCCTCGGCGACGCCCACCGTGACGACCAGCCCCACCCCGACGCCGACCCCGACCGGCCCTGCGACATCGACTCCGTCGACGACCCCGACCCCGCTGCCGAGCGTGAACCCGCTGCTGAACTCCCCCTCGGGCGTGACCGTCCCGGTCGGCGACCTGCCCGGGTGGCATCAGGTCTACGCCGAGGACTTCGGCACGGCCGCGCCACTGGGAGGGTTCCCGGGTCCGGCGTACCAGGAGCACTGGAGCACCTACCTCGACGGCTGGAAGGACACGAGTAGGAACGGCACGTACATGCCGTCGAAGGTCCTGTCGGTGCACGACGGAGTGCTGGACTACGACATCCACACCGAGAACGGCGTGCACCTGGTGTCCGCTCCGGTGCTGAAGCAGACGTGGGGTCAGACCTACGGCCGGTACAGCGTGCGCTTCACAGCCGACCAGCTGCCGGGCTACAAGACGGCGTGGCTGCTGTGGCCGGACAGCGGCACCTGGCCGAACGACGGCGAGATCGACTTCCCCGAGGGCGATCTGGGTGCCGGCGGCACGATCGGGGCGTTCTCGCACTACGCGTCGGCGACCGGTGGTCAGGACGCCTTCGGCAGCAACGCCTCGTCCGCGCAGTGGCACACCGCGACGATCGAGTGGGCGCCCGGGAAGGTGACCTTCTTACTGGACGACTCGGTCCTGGGCGTCTCGACGCACGCCGTACCTGCGACTGCGATGCACTGGGTCCTGCAGACAGAGACGGCGCTGAGCGGCGGCGCCCCCGCCGACAGCGTTCGCGGACACGTGCTGGTGGACTGGGTCGCGCTGTACACCCGCGCCTGACCTCGGGCTCCGCGTCGCGTCAGGCAGGATGAGGGCCGACACGACGGGAGACCACTGATGAGCGGCGAGGCCCTCGACGCCCTGCGCAAGGAGCTCGACTCCGTCGACGCGGGCTTGGTCGACCTGATCGCGCGCCGGCTCGAGATCGTCGCGGCCGTCGGCGCTGCGAAGGCTGACACCGACAAGCCGATCCGCGACGTCACCCGGGAGCGCGCCGTCCTGGACGGCGTCGAGGCGGCCGCTGTCGCCCGCGGTGTCCCCGCCGACCTGGTACGCCGGATCTTCCGCGACATCATCGGCTACGCCGTGGACAAGCAGGTGGCCTCCCTTCAGGGCAGTGCCGGCCGACCCTCCCGTGTTGGTTTCCAGGGCGTTCCCTTCGCCTACAGCCATCTGGCGGCTCAGAAGCACCTCGCCGGCCGCGGATGGGAGGCTGCCTACCAGGGCTTCCCGAGCTTCGCCGATGTCGTCGACGCCCTCGTCAGCGGTGAGTGCGACCTGGCGGTCCTGCCGGTCGAGAACACCACCGCTGGAAGCATCAACCAGGTCTACGACCTGTTGCAGGACTCCCCCATCCACGTCGTGGGCGAGGAGACGTGGCGGGTGGACCACGCCCTGGCCTGCCTGACCGACGTACCCGTGTCGTCCCTGACCCGCGTGCTGTCGCACCCGCAAGGGCTCGAGCAGTGCGCCTCCTTCCTCCGGTCGTTGCCCGCCGTCACGCCGGTGACGGTCTTCGACACCGCCGAGGCGATGCGCACCGTCGCCTTCGCCGGCGAGCCGACCTGGGCGGCGATCGGCTCACCCGAGGCGGCCGACGCCCACGGCCTTGTCGTCCTGCGGCGTGGGATCACCGACCAGGCGGAGAACTTCACGCGCTTCCTGGTCCTCGCCCTCGAGCCGGCCGTGGTCGCTCCCCGCGTCCCGTCGAAGACGTCCCTGGTCCTGGTCACCTCCCATGAGGAAGGGGCCCTCCTGCGCTGCCTGCAGGTGCTCGCTGCCAGCGAGCACTCGATGACCAAGCTCGAGTCCCGCCCCCGCCCCGGGCGGCCCTTCGAGTACCTGTTCTTCCTCGACTTCGAGGGTAACGTCGCAGAGCCGCGAACCCAGCGCGTGCTGGAGGAGCTCCGCCGTACGGCGTTGTCGGTGAAGCTCCTCGGCAGCTACCCCGCCAAGGTCGTCCGTGCGGACACCCTCGTCTCCGGCGCCGACGCCCTCGAAGCGGTCATCGGCGACTGATCCCCTAAGAGCGGGACGCAGGTCCTGCGCGATCAGCGGTGGCTTCACGCGGACCGGCTCCGCCCCCGGGTCGCACCAGGTGGGTGCCGACTCGAGGGCGTTGCCTGCTCGACGGCCCGGAACTTCCACTCGGTGCCGCCGCGGTAGAGCTCACCGAACAGCATCGCTGTCTCGGTCGAGGCATCCTCGCTCAGGTCGTAGCGCGTGAGCTCCTCCCCTCCGGTCGCGTTGACCACGCGGATGAAGGCGTTACGGACCTGTCCGAAGCCCTGCGCCCCCTTCTCCCCTTCGTAGACGCTGACGGGGAAGACGATCCGGTCGACGTCAGCCGGTACGCCGGCAAGGTCGACCCTGATGGTCCCGTCGTCCCCGTCACCCTCACCATTCAGGTTGTCGCCGGCGTGCACTACGGACCCGTCAGGCGACACCGTGTTGTCATGACGCTCGTCCTTCCACTTAGAGGTGCAAATGGGTTGGCACTCAGGGGATCTAACGGTCGCGGGCCTCACCCGCCCCCACGAGGTCCGGTGCGTCGGCCTCGACGGCCGGTGGTCGCCTCAGGCTGAGCACGACCGACGCCGCGAGCACCATGACGATGATCGCAAGGCTTGCCAGGGAGGGGATCTCCGGGATCGAGCTGCTGATCACCTTGTGGCTGGCCTGCAGCACGAGCTTGACGCCGATGAAGGCGAGGATGACGGCCAGACCCTTGGACAGGTAGTGGAACCGGTCGAGCAGGCCGGAGAGCAGGAAGTACAGGGACCGAAGACCCAAGATCGCGAAGGCGTTGCTGGAGTAGACGATGAACGGGTCGTCACTGACGGCCAGCACGGCAGGCACGCTGTCGACCGCGAAGACCAGGTCGGCGGCCTCGATGGCGACGACCACGGCGAGCAGCGGGGTGGCCACCCGCCGGCCAGCCTCGAGCACGAAGAACTTGGTCCCGGCGTACTCCTCCTTGACGGGGATCACCCTGCGCAGCAGGCGAAGTGCCATGCTGGAGCCTGGGTCGTAGGTGTCGTCCTCGCCCTTGACGAGCTTGTAGGCGCTGTAGAGCAGGATCGCCGCGAACACGAACAGGATCGCGGTGAAGGAGTTGACGACAGCGACGCCGACGCCGAGGAAGATCCCGCGGAAGACCAGAGCCCCGATGACACCGAAGAAGAGCACCCGGTGCTGGTACTCGCGGGGGACCTTGAAGTACCCGAAGATCAGGGCGAAGACGAAGAGGTTGTCGACGGACAGGCTCTTCTCGAGCAGCCAGGCCGTCGTGAAGTCGACGCCGGCGTCGGCGCCGAGCGTGAGTCCGACGACGAGGGCGAACACGAGGGAGAGCCCGACCCATAGCGCGCTCCACCAGGCGGCTTCCCTGAAGCCGATGACGTGCGCCTTGCGGTGGGCGAGCAGGTCGACGGCGAGCATCACGAGGATGACGGCGGCCAGCGCCCCCCAAGCCCAGAGCGGGACGGTCATGTGGTCTCCTCGAAGCAGGGTGACGACCCGGTCGGTCGTCGAATGCCTCAAGCCTGCGCTGCGGGAGTCCCGCAGCCTGAGTCCGTATCCGGACGCGATCGCGAGGCTAATCTTGCCGGTTTACGGCAGGCAAGCAGGCCAGCCCAGAAGGCGTGCACCGACCACGGCCAGCTGCAGCGCGAGCCGCTCGTCCGGGACGAGCACGTCCTGACCGGTGAGCTGCTGCACCCTCGCGAGGCGGTAGGTCACGGCCCGCACCGACAGGTGCAGAAACCGCGCCGTCTGCGCCGTGTTGCCGCCGGTCTCGAAGTACGCGCCGAGAGTCTCGAGCAGCGGCCCGGCCCCGCCTCGCGCCTTGAGCAACGGTGTCAGCGTGCTCACGACGAGGGCGCTGAGCGCTGCATGGTCGCGCAGCAGCACGCGGTAGACCAGCAGGTCCCGCGCCCTCACCACTGGACCGGACAGCCCGATCCGGTCGGCCAGCTCCAGGGCGTCGCGCCCTTCCCTGTACGACAAGACGACGCCGTCCACACCTGACCTCGAGCCGCCGACACCCATCCGCCAGCCGTCGCGCGCCTGCTTGAGCCCCTTGCCGAGCCGGGTGACGACCTGATCGACCGCCACCCCGTCGGGCGCGGGGAAGACGACGACGAGCTGATCGTTCTTGACGGCCACGAGCGCCTGCGCGTCGCCCTTGCTGCCGAGGATCGCGCGCTCCAGCGAGGGCACGAGCGGGGAGGTGTGCTCGAAGGGCTGGTCAGCCTTGATGACCACGACAGCGTGCGGCCCGGACAGGTCCATCCCGAAGCCCGCGGCCCGGGTCAGGACGCTGGCCACGTCGGCAGTACCCGACAGAAGGTCGTCGATGAACTCGCGGCGGGCAGACTCCTGCGCGCGCACCAAGGCACGACGGGCCAGCTGGTAGCCCTCAGCCAGCGCGGCAGCGACGTCGTCGACGGCGTGCAGCATGACCTCCCCTGCGGTCACGGCCTTGTCGGGGTCGCTGTGGGCACCGGTCACCGCCGGGAGGTGCCGCCACAGCCGCCACGCGGAGGACAGGTAGAGATCGAGCAGCGCCCTGAGGGCCACCCCCTGACGCGCGGCGTCCTGGGCGAGGGCGCCGTACGCCGCGAGCTGCCTGCCGGTCAGCGGCTTGCCCGCTGCCACACCCTTGCTCAGGACCTCGAGGAAGTCCCCCAGCAGGGCGACCGGCAGGCCTCCGGAGTCTTTCGCGGCAGCCTTGGCGACCTTGGCAAGCACCTCCCGCGCCATCGGCTTCACGGCGAGAACCTGCGTAGGCGTGTCAAGGCTGTGCAGCCCCTGTCGAGCGCGAGGGTCTTCCCTTGGCGTCCAGCACCTGAGAGGCAAGAATCGCGGCGGAGGTCCTGCCGATTGAGAGGAGCTCGCGACCAACCGCTCCGTCAGCGCGACTCGGCATTGAGGCTCCTTTGAGGTCAGCGACAGTGTGTCAGTGCTCTCAGAGCAGGGCCCGCAGTCGGCTCTACCCGCCCTGCTCTACGCCACCCTTCGTGACGGCCGGGGTTGGCCGGCTGGCCGCTTGGGACGGTGCCCCCCTTCCGGCTGACGCTGTCTGCGCCTGGCCCGGGCAGGGGTGCTGCCCGGGCCGGGTGACTGTCAGCCCTTACGTACGGGGACGGTACGCAGGAGCCGTCGGTTGGAGAACTCCGACATCGCCAGCTCGGACAGCTCGCGGCCGTAACCGGACCGCTTGACACCTCCGAACGGCAGATCAGGCGAGGTGCCGGTCGGCTGGTTGATCCAGACCATGCCGGCCTCGAGTCGGTCAGCTACCGCCTGCGCGCGAGCGGGATCAGCGCTCATCACGGTCGCGCCGAGGCCGTAGGCGCTGGAGTTGGCCAGCGCGACCGCCCCGTCGGCGTCCTTGACCTTGTAGACCACGGCCGCGGGACCGAACAGCTCCTCGGAGTAGGCGCGCATGTCCGGCGTGACGTCGGTCAGGATCGTCGCCTGTACGAAGGCGCCGGCGTGGTCGGGCCGTCCGCCGCCGGCGATGACCGTCGCACCCTTGTCGATGGCGTCCTGGATCTGCGCGTGCAGGTCCTTGGCGGCCTGCTCGCTCGACAGCGGTGCCAGCGAGGTCGCGGGATCGGCCGGGTCGCCGGGGGTGAAGGTGGCGAAGGCCTGCTGCAGGCCCTGCACGAAGGGCTCGTAGAACTCCTCGGTCACGATCAGCCGCTTCGACGCGGTACACGCCTGGCCGGTGTTCTGCATCCGGCCCATCGTGGCCGCCTTCACCGTGGCAGCGAGGTCGTCGGCGTCCAGGACGATGAACGGGTCGCTGCCACCGAGCTCGAGGACCGACTTCTTGAGGTGCTTGCCCGCCAGGGCGGCGACCGAGCTGCCTGCCCGCTCGCTACCCGTGAGCGTCACGCCCTGGACCCGGGGGTCGGCGATGACCTGCTCGACGTCGGCGATGCGCAGGAAGGTGTTGGTGAACACGCCCTCGGGGGCGCCGGCGTCAGTGAACAGCTGCGTGACGGCCTCTGCGCACTGCGGCGTGATCTCGGCGTGCTTGAGGATGACCGTGTTGCCCAGCACGAGGTTCGGCCCGGCCACGCGGACCACTTGGTAGAAGGGGTAGTTCCACGGCTCGATGGCCAGCAGGACGCCGATGGGTCGGGTCTCGACAACCGCTTCGCCCTTGCCCATCATCGGTGTGATGGACGTCGGCTCGAGAAAGCCAGGGCCCTTGTCGGCGTAGTAGCGCAGGATCATGGCACACAGCTGCAGTTCGCCGGTGGCCTCCTCGGTGCGCTTGCCCATCTCGGTGGTGATCAGTGCCGCCAGCGCGGCGCGACGTTCGTCCATGAGGTCGGCGGCCCGACGGACCACGTCGGCTCGCTCCTGGACGGGCCGCTGCTGCCACTGCGCGTAGGCGGCGTGCGCCCGCTCGATGATGCCGTCGATGTCACCGGTGGGGGTGAAGTCGAACTCTTTCTCCGTCTTGCCCGTGAAGGGGTTGACGGTGGCGTAGCGGCGCTCGCCGGGATCGTTGCCGCTCGTGGACGTGTCTCGGGGTGCGTTCTGGGTCGCTGTCACGCTGTTCCTTGTCCTCGCAGGGTGATCGTGCTTGTCGGGGTCGGACCCGGGCGGCGCGCTCTTGGCACACCGTCCCGTTGACGCCTCTGTCCTTGCCTACCCCAAGGTGACGGGCTCAGCCTTCGAGTTGTGTGATGAGACCACCCGGTCGGTGCCACGTTGCTCCGGCCACGTCATGAGTGCGCCTGGACGGGTGCGAGGCAGAGTCCCAACCGTTGAGAACGGCACCTTGCGAACCCTGAAAATGATCATGGGTAGCGGCTCCCCTCTGTGTCAAGAGGCGCGCTTGACCCTCGTTCTTGGGGGCGTAATCTCGGCTGCGGCGGGCTGGGTTAGTGACTTGTCCGAAGGGCTGACCATCGGGGTTGGGTCAGACGCGCTGGACTGCAGAGTCGCCC
>JBBRNK010000014.1:0-89535 GCA_038230355.1 Mycobacteriales bacterium
CGCCGCCAACAACGCCCCCAACACGCCGCCAACAGCGCGTCCTAGTTGACCAACCAAGGAGAAGACATGAGCATCACCACCACACCGAGGTGGTCCCTAGGTCGTGACAAGACGGTGGTCCCTTCACGCTGGCAAGCGACAGTCGGAACCTTCAGGTGTCGTTCCCGAGCGTGGCCATTCCGCACTACGGTCAGTGCATGAGTTCGGTGTCAGCCCGGATGCGACAGAGCAAGCGACACCCGTTCCTGCCCGTCCACCTCTTCGCCTGTTTCGCTGCGGCTGGAGTATTGGCTGGCGTTCTGCTGGGAGCGGTGCGCGGCACTGGCTACTTGCCGACGCTCCCGTTCGCGTTGGTGGAGGGCGGCATCCTGGTCGGGGTTCCTGCTGCCCTGCTCGGAGGTGTTGCCACGAGCGTCTGGCGACTCGCCAACCGTCTGCGGAGCAGTCGCAGGTAGCCGCTCCCCAACACGGGCAACCGGCTACTTGTTGAATGACAGCAGCTCGAGGCCCGGCCAGGCTGAGGGTCAGGTGTCGGTGGGGATGCTCCGTAACCGGCTGCCCACTGCGTCACTGGTGTGGCTCACTAATGCAGTGCTGACCAACACGATCCGAACGAATGCTGGGCCGCAGACGAGTGGCCGTTCCTGGAGATCGCGGCAGCTTACGCGGAGATTTGGGCCTGCACGTTCCCTGGTGCACCCGAAACAATCGAACCCTTTACCTCTTGATCCGTAGTCTCAGGAGAGCCGTCCGAGGCCGTCCGCCGTAAGTCGCCAAGATCCGGTATCACCGCAGATCAGAAGGCCTAAGGCGTCCTTCCGGGTCCGCGGCTGTGCAGGCCCGTCCGGGCACGTTTTGGACATCTATTGCTGCCAGCGTTACTGCCAATTCAGGAGCTGGCGGTCCACAACGAGGAGTACGGCAGGGCCCAGAGCCGGTCGCCGAACGGGAGCGGTGTCGTGCCGGTGTAGAGCACGACGCCAAGGGTGAAGCGTTGGCCCAGCTTGTCACGCAGGAAGGTCAGACCCTTGAAGTCCTCTGCTCGCACCGTGCTCGAGGCCTTCACCTCGACCCCCACGACGGCGCGGTCGGCGCCCTCGAGCACGAGGTCGACCTCGCGGCCTTCACGGTCACGGAAGTGGAACAGGCTCGCCTCGGTCTCCGACCACACCAGCTGACGGCGCAGCTCACCGGCGACGAACGCCTCGAGCAGGTCCCCCGCGACATCACTGGCAAGCTGAGGCGCCATCGCCGCAGCAGTCACGTTGTTCAGGCGGGCCGCGAGTCCGGTGTCGAGCAACGCAACCTTCGCCCTGCCTGTCACTCGCCCACTGAGGTTGTTGCCCCACGCCGGGATCTGGTGGATCAGGTAGAGCGTCTCCAGCAGGTCGAGGTACCCGGACAGGCTGGTCTCGGGGATCCCGACGGCCGTTCCCAGCCGGGCCTTGACGAGCTCACCCGCGTTGTTCGCCGCAAGGAGCTTCAGCAACTCGGGCAGCCGGTCCAGGTGGGCGAGCCGGCTCAGCTCACGGGCGTCGCGGTCCAGGATCCGCGTGAGGTAGTTGTCGAACCACGCGCTCCTTCGGCGGCCAGTCCGCTGCATCGGCTCGGGATAGCTGCCAGCGCACGCGATCTCGAGGTAGTCCGCCCGGGTCAGGCTCGCAGCCCGGCTGGCGAGGGTCTCGTGATCCCCTGCGAGGACGCGTTCCACGAAGTCCTCACGTTGTCCCTCCAGCTCGCCTCTGCTCAGGCCGTACAGCGCGACCGTCTCCGCCCGGCCAGCGAGGCTCTCCTGCGAGCCGGGTACGTCGAGCAGGTTCGCCGAGCCGGTCACCAGGAACCGCCCCGGCCGCCGGTCTTCTTCGACCGCGTCCTTCATCGCCCTCAGCAGCTCAGGCACCCGTTGGACCTCGTCGATCACGAGCAGCCCTGGCGTCTGTCTCACGAACGCGTCCGGGTCGGCTCTCGCGGCTTCGTAGGCAGCAGTTCTGTCGAGACTTAGCAACTGCCCTTCGCGGTCGGCGAAGACCTGCCGGACGAGCGTGCTCTTGCCCACCTGACGGGCACCCTGGATGACCGTGATCGGCGTGTCCGCCAACGTCTGCTCGACCAGCGATTGGGCAAAGCGAGGACGCCAGACCTGGTCCTCCGCGGAGACGCCCACCCCGTCATCGTACTGCTTTGAGGACCTGCTGAGGTTCCCCGAGTCGCGGATTCGCGGGTCCTTTGTCGCGGATTCGCGGGATACGAGTCGCGGATCCGCCGAGTTATCCTCGTGCCCGTATGTCCATAAGATATGGACATACGTCCGTAGGTTACGGACTAACGGACACCAGTTGCGGAGGCACTGCGGATGCTGTTCCAGGCCCCCGAGCTCGACGCGCGCGACCTCGCCGTAATCCATGAGATCGACCAGATGCGGGTGGAGCTCAGCCAGGACACCCAAGCCCCGAAGCAGTGGACAAGCGTGATCCGACGCAACCTGCTCGCCAAGGCGATCCAAGGCAGCAACAGCATCGAAGGGTATGACGTCAACGAGGACGACGCGATCGCCGCCGTCACCGGCGATGAGCCCTTGGAGGCGGACGCGAAGACCTGGGCAGAGATCGTCGGATACCAGACGGCGATGAGCTACGTCCTGCAGCTCGCGGAACGACCCCCACGTGACCCTTGACCCGTCGCTGCTCCGCTCCCTGCACTACATGCTGCTCAGTCACGACGTCGCCAAGAGCCCCGCCGCTACCGCAGCGGCCCCATCTTCGTCGGCGACGAGCGGGCCAACCGCATGTACGAAGGCCCGCCCTTCGCCTTCATGCCGGTACTCATGGACGAGCTGATGGCGGACGTCCGATCGGCGCCGCCCGACCTCCCGGTCTACGTACGGGCTGCGATGGCTCACCTCAACCTGGTGATGATCCATCCGTTCCGAGACGGCAACGGCCGCATGGCCCGCTGTCTGCAGACGCTGGTGCTCAGCCGCGACCAGGTGGCAGCGCCGGTGTTCAGCAGCATCGAGGAATTCCTCGGGCACAACACCGAGGGCTACTACACGGTCCTGGCCGTGACGGCCGACGGGCAGTTGCAGCCGTCCCGCGACACCACCGCGTGGGTCCGGTTCAACCTCCGGGCTCACCACATCCAGGCCCAGACGGTCCCGGCCCGCAATGGCGAGACCGCCGCTCTATGGAACGGCGTCGAAGCTCTCGTCAACAGCGAGGGGTTGCCCGAGCGGTCGGTCCCGGCTGTGTTCGACGCGGCCTACGGGTTGCGGCTTCGCCGCTCCAACTACGAGCGATCGACCGGGGTGGAGCCCAAGAGGGCAACTCGGGATCTATCCGCCTTGGTGTCCGCCGGGTTGTTGCTCGCGGAGGGCGAGAAGCGCGGCCGCCCATCGTGCAACCGTACTTCGACTCCCGCGGTTGGTTTGCACAACAGGCGGCTCTCCGGGACGGGCGGCGCGCTCCCGTCGACCAGCTCCGGTTCTTCTCAGACCAAGTCTGACTGCCGGTGGCGGGCATCGACCTCGTCGCTGGCCGGAGTGGCCGGTCCCTCACTGCCTCACCGGTTGCCTCAACTCGGCCCCGAAAGACGAAACCGGAACCTCTCCCCGTAGCGCGACTCCGGCTCTGACCTGCGCCTTTGTGAGTGCACCCGAAGGGATTCAAACCCCTAACCTCTTGATCCGTAGAAGCAGGGAGAGCCTGCCACCGGCGTCCAGTCTCGTCCGCGGGTGCTGGCCGCGCGGGCCGCCCGCTGCCGAAATCGGACACCGCGACCGCTTGCGTCCGCTGGCTTGGCTACATCTTGGCTACATACGTGGCCCCTCGTACGGCTACCTCCGCGGCTTCAGCGGGGGAACTTCCAGACTTGGGATCGCCCTGATCAGGAAGCGGTCGAAGTGGGGGACGGTGAAGGCCGCGTAGCCGTGCTGGGGCGTATACAGCAGCCCCATGTTGATCAGCTCCGCCCTGATGGGGCCAAGGTTCGTCGACGCACGGCCCATGAGATCCGCGACATCTGATGCCTTCTGGGCGGCCGAACCGAGCTGAGCCATCGCTCGCAGGTAGGCCCGCTGCAGATCGGTGGTGCGGTCCAAGCGCACGCGGAAGAACGACGCATCGAGCTTTGACTCATAGGCGGGTACGGCCGCGCGCACGTCGTCGACCGTGATCTCCGGACCCTCAGCCACGGTCCAGACCGCGTAGCCGAGCTCCTGGAGGAAGTACGGGTAGCCACCCGTGATGACCACAGCTGCATCAAGCGCGTCGCCCGTGAAGGTCGCTCCTTCGCTCTCAGCCGGGCGCAACAAGGCGGACCGGGCGTCACCGTCCGAGAGGTTGCCGAGCTGCGGGAACGTGAACAACCGCTCGGCGTAGGACTTCGCGTCACCTGCCAGTTCGGCGATCTGAGGCAGCCCTGCACCGACCATCGTGATCGGGAGTTTGCGCTGGACCATCTTGTGCAGAGCTTCGATGAGCGCTTCGAGCTGCTGCTTGTTCAGGAACTGCACATCGTCGAGCAGCAGCACGATTCCCTTCTCCTGCTCGCGCGCTGCCTCCCCCAACGCCAGAAAGACATCCGTGAGGTCCTGAGCGAGGTTGGCGTGGTCTGCGTAGCCTTCTGCCGCTTCGACGTCGAACCCCGCCGACCAGCCGCCAGCGGGATCCATGCTGACCGTGAACGACTTCAAAACCCCGGCCGCATGCTTGAACCGATCGGTCCAGCGCGCCTTCGGGGAGAGCTCCAACAACGCGGTTCGCAGCCGAGACGCCATGTTCCGGCGGAAGTCGTGCTCGTCGTGCTTGCTGACCTCGACCTCGACCACGACCCAGTCATGCTCCAGGGCCTTGGTCCGGAACTGGCCTAGGAGCACGGTCTTTCCGACGCCACGCAGTCCCGTGATGATCATCGACTGCTCCGTACGGCCACGCTCGATGCGAGCCAACAACAGATCGAAGGAATCCAGCTGATCGTCACGGCCCACGATCGCCTGTGGCTCAGCGCCGGCGTTGGGCGTGTACGGGTTGGTCAACGCTCGCATGGCGTCATCTTACACTTCTTAGTGCACTTTATGTGAATCAGCAAAAACAACCTAAGGTCTCTAAAATCGGTGGGCCGTCAGAAGAGGGTCGGCTGATCCACTTCGCTGGGCGCCAGGTCGGGGGCAGCCGCCGACTCGCCGCCGTCCATGTGCCGAGGGCCGATCTGTGGTCGGTCAAGGGTGGCCGCCCAGGAACGGATCTTGGCGTTCGGGTCCACGTGCGCCAGGCGAGCAGCGGCGTCCGCCCCGTCGCGGGCAGCGACGAACTCCAGGGCCGCCCGTCGGACACTCTGGTGCGGCCATGTCGCCCCCTTGGTCACCAGCAAAGCCTGCGCGGCGGACGGCATTGACTCGATGCTGTCGAACATCCCGGCCACAACCGCAGCCGCGTGCCGAGAGTCAAGGTCCTCGGCTCTCGCCAGCAACCGCGGCCAGCTCGTTGGCTCCCCGGCGAGGAGCCGAGCCGCGGCCCAACGACGAAGGGACGGCCCAACCTCTCGCGCCGCCACGGCTGGGCTGAGCTCCTCCTCAGCATCGTTCGTGTCCCCGCCTCCGTCGTCGTTGACGACGATGATCACCGACTCTTCCGAGAACCACTCATCGGGCACCTGCCAGTAAACGCACCGGTCCGCAGCCAAGAACGTCATCGCGAGGAGATCGAGCTGCTCGCCGGTCAGCAACCCCGAACCCGCGATCCTGTCGACGAGGTGTCTGAGGCCGCCACGCCATCGACGATCCGTGAGCAGCAGGACAGCGGTCTCGATCGAGGTCTCGGGCTCAGTTGCGTGGTGCTTGTTGAGAAGTGCCATCGGCTCGAACGCGTCGGCACTCTCCCGTACGTGAGGGTGCAGGATCAGAACCCGGTGCAGGTCGTCCGCACTCGCGGCCGACCAGAGCGAAAGCGACTCGCCCAGGCCCTCGTCAGGGTCCGCCCGTCGCCGCACTGTCACCACCTGAAGAGGAGTCGGTCGGGCACTCATCGTAGGTCATGCTGGGTCGCGTTCGATGGACCTCAACCCCCGACAACGTTGCGACACGGCGCCGGTGGAGGAGGCTCGAACCGGCGGCCATGTCCCGGGGAAATGCCCGACCAACGCCGGCTTTGGCTACACAGGCCCAAGTACGGCGTCGGCTCGCTAGCCGCGAAACCCCCCTGACCTGGCCTTTTGTGTGCACCCGAAGGGATTCGAACCCCTAACCTCTTGATCCGTAGTCAAGTGCTCTATCCGTTGAGCTACGGGTGCGTGCCGCCCCTGGGGACAACGTTCAACAGCATACCGGAGCGGCGGGCCCGAGCGCGTCGCCATATCTGAGCGGTGCGGAGAGCTCAGGATGCCTGGGTGCAGCCGCCGGTGGCGCCGACCGCCTTCAGTCCCGTGAGGTCGCCGGCACCGAAGGAGGCGTAGCTGGAGGGACGCAGCACGCCGTACATCACCTGGGTGGCGTCGATGGTGTGACCGAGCCCGACGACATGGCCGAGCTCGTGCAGCAGCAGCGCGCCACGGTTCATGCCGGTGGCGAAGCCTGGAGTGACGGGCTGGGCCGGGTCGATCACCACGAAGCCCTGGACGACCTTCCAGTTCCAGGTGCGGCCACCGTCGATGCTGGTGCCACTTGAACGCCAACCGCCCTCGCCGATCGCGCCGGCGCCAAAGTAGTCGCTGCTGCCCGCGGCGGTGCCGGGGGGCGCCCAGGCGACGACGATCGCTGCGGGCTGGCTGCCTGAGTTGGCGGTCGTGGGAACGTACGTGGTGGGGCCGTCGTAGACAAGGTGCAGGCCGGTCGCGCGACCGAGGGCCAGCAACGCTGCCTGGGTGTCCGCGTCCGCCCCTGGCCCGCCGAGCGCCGCGTTGACGCGGACGTGGATGTCACCGCTGCACGGGTTCCAGCGGGTGACCGATCCATTCGGGTTGTGGTTAAGCGTGTACGACGAGGCGGACCCCCGCTCCGCAGGCTGGCAGTTCGGGGCGGCAGCGGTGTTCACGACGGTGCGCCGGTTGATCGACAGGAGCACCGTGCTGCGCAGGTTGTCGCGGACGGAGACGGGGACGCTGACCACCCCGGCACTGCTGGCGACGACCGTCGCGGTGCGGACGAGGACGCCGTTGACGTAGGCCCAGTAGCCGACGCGGGTGCCGGCAGCCGTCGCTCCGGTGAGCACCGCGAGCGGGGTAAGGCCGGTGCGGCAGCGGATCGCCACCGGGGCCAGCACCGAGTCGTGCTGGACCGGGCTCAGCTGGGTCATCAAAGCCGGGACAGTCGGGACCGTCGGTACGGCGACGACCGACGGCGTCCCGGCTGGGGACGCGGTGACGAGCGCCGCCAGAAGGGCGGCTGCAGCGAGCGCCCCGATCCGTTTCACAGTTACCGATCGTCATCGCGAAGGACGCGATCGAGTGCCGAACGGGTGAACCTGGCGTCAGCCCGGCTCGGCCGACCGCACCACCGCGCCGGTCAACCGGGGATGGCCGCGAAGCCGTCGAGTGAGACTGCGGTCCCGCGACTGGCTGCCCGTCGGGTGCCGCGGACGACCACCTTCACGGTGTGCCGTCCGGCCGTGCTCCAGATGGCCGCGCGGTGCCGGATGTTGGCGGGGCGGACGGCGTACAGGTCCCAGCTGGTCCGGTACCGACCGTCGACGTAGATCGCGACAAACCCGCTGGTCGGCCCGTAGAGCAGGAGCAGGTCGACCGACCGGGCTGTGACGGTCGCCGTGAGCGAGGCGCCCGGGACGGTGGAGCCCAGGTGTGTCCCCTGGAAGTCCAGGGACCGGGCCGCGCGGGTCCAGCCGCCGGAACGCGCGAAGGACACGTCGTCGGACGGCACCGTGAAGGGCTGCGTCACGACTGGCCCGAGGTTGCCGGCTCGATCGCGGGAGGTCACCTGCACGCGGTAGCTGGTTGCGACTCGCAACGACACGACCGGCCGCGCGGGAGCGGACTCGGCGGCGTACACGAGCCGTCCCGCGAGGTCCCGGATCACGACCCGCCAGCTGCCCACTCCCGACAGCGCGTCGCGGCCGCCGAGGGTGAGGCCTACCCGCGTGCTGTGGCTGTCAACGAGCCCCGCGGTCACCGTCGTCGAGGTCGGCGGGACGGTGTCGTACACCACGTCACGCGTGACCGCGTGACAGGTCTTGCTGCTGTCGAACGCCGTCAGGACGAGCTGGTGCACCCCCTGGTACGGGTAGGGGTCCAACGCCGCGGCCGTCGGTACGGTCGCCTCCTGACGAAGACATCCCGGCACGGTCTCCCCCGCCGAGAACCCCTGGTACGACGAGTCTTTGGGTACCGCAACCGTCAACGGGACGCTCCTCGTGCGGACGAAACCGGGCGCCGTCACGACGGGGTCGGCGGACGTCGTGGGGCGCGACACCCGGGACAGCGCGCGGGTGGCGGGAGCCCCGGGGCTGGTCGCGAGCAGGTCCGGGCCGAGGGCGCTCCACCGGGGGACCCCCAGGCCGGTCACCCGGTCGTAGCCGGTGCTCGCCTCGAACAGCCCGTTGTGACCGACGGTGACGTCGGCGAAGCCCGGGCTCTCCTGGTCTGCCGCGCTGGCGTACAGGGCGGGCAGGACGTTGCCCAGGCCCACGACCGCACCTGCTCGGGACGACAAGGTGTCGGCGAGCATCGCCGCCCAGGTCGGGGCGGCCAACGAGGTACCCCCGGCGACGGTCCAGCCGCCCTGGCTGGCGACGTAGACCCGGAGCCCGGACTGCGGGTCGGCGTCGGACGCGACGTCCGGGACGCGCCTGCGGTCGATCGTCGGGTTGCCCCCCTGATAGCTCGGCAGCGGCTGCTCCACCGACTCGCCGCCACCGCTGCCGTCACCGAGGTAGGTGCCGAAACCTGTGTCGTACCAGGCGATCTCGGGCTGGTTGGGCGTGATGGTGGTGCCCCCGACAGCGACGGTGTTGACGTAGCTGGCCGGGAAGTCGACCTGCGCCTCGTTGTCGGGGGTGTCGTAGTTGGAGCAGTCGAAGGCCCCTGAGTCTCCCGAGGAGGCGAACAGCGTGGCGCCGGCGGCCACAAGGTGGTCGACCGCGGTGGAGTACGCCACCCGGTCGGCTGCGGACTCGAAGGCGTCGTACTGCTTCTCGCAGCTGCCCCAGGACGTGCTGACAACCTGCAGCTTGCCGTCCGCGGCGTCCTTCGCCATCTCCTGGAGGGCGCTGACAATGCCGCCGCTCGTGTTGGGCGCGAAGTAAAGGCGCTGCTTGGCCTCCGGCGCGGCCGCCAGGACGGCTTCGCTGTCGAGTGCCACCTCGAACTCGCTGCCGTAGCCGTCCAGGGAGTGCGGCTGCGCCCCGTCGACCGGGATCTCGGTGACCTGACCGTCCGAGACGGTCAGCCCCTCGTGCGCGGCGTAGGTGGTGAGGTCCTTGGGGTCCCAGCCGGCCAGGTCGAGGATGCCGACCGTGACGCCCGCGCCCTTCCAGTCGGCCGGGACGTCGTAGGCCACACGCAGGCTCGCGCCGGTCTGCGGGTTGTCCGCGCCGTCGATCGTCGCCCGCGAGGTGTGCACCGGGCGGCGGTGCAGCGGCCGGTTGTCCAGTCCGGCGACGCTCGCCACGTCCTGGCTCAGCGCCTTCGGTACGACGGTCCGGTCGCTCCAGGTGCCCGTGCCCGCATGCCGCACGGTCCCTCCGAACAGCCCCGCCATGACCGCGCTCGGACCGGACAGGCTGACGGTCCAGGCATCGGCGCGGACGACGGAAAGGTGATGTGCCTGCGCGAACGCCAGGGCGGCGTCCCGGTGGGACGTCGCCGGGGTGAGGGCCCTGAGCCGGGCAGGCGCGGCGCGATGCGACGCGAGCACGTGCAGCAGGGCCGCGTCCCCGGGCCGGCCGGCGAGGGTGAGCACGGCCGTCAGCCGGTCCGGGGCCGGCCTGCCGGCCGCTGCTGTTGCTGGGCCGGCCGCGACGGGCGAGCCGAGCGTGAGGAGGGCGGCGGGGAGCAGGGCCAAAAGGCGCGGGGGCGTCACCAGGTCCATTGAACCGCACGCAGGTTCAGGTGTGGCGGTACCAACGGGCGAGTTTGCCGTCCCGCGAGACCGCCCGCAGCCGGTCCTCGGCAGCGGCACGGCTGTCGGTGGTCGCCACGACCAGCAGCTGGTCGCCGCGCTCGAGCCGGGTCTGCGGCGTCGGCACCGTCCCCTCGCCGGCCCGGACGACCAGCGACAGCACGGCTCCCTTGGGAAGGCGGAGCTCGTCGACGTACACGCCGTGCAGGTGGCTGCCGGGGCGCACCTGCACCTGCAGCAGGTCGGCCCGGACCTGTTCGAGCGGGGCGCTCTCGACCTCGAGGTCGCGCGCCTCGAGGTCCTCGACGACACCGAGCAGGCGACCCACGTAGGGCAGGGTCGGGGCCTGGACGAGGGTGTAGACGACGACCAGCACGAAAACCACGTCGAGTACGTCGGTGCCACCAGGAACCCCAGCGGTCACCGGCACCGTGGCCAGAACGATCGGTACGGCGCCGCGTAGCCCGGCCCAGGCGAGGAAGGCCTGCTCGCGCCAGGGAACGCCGAACGGCGTCATCGACACCAGGACCGCAAGCGGACGGGCGAGCAGCAGCGCGACCGCGCCGACCAGCAACGCCGTCGGCACCGCGTCGAGCAGCCGGGCCGGCGAGGCGAGCAGGCCGAGCAGGACGAACAGCCCCAGCTCCGCCAGCAGGGCAAGCGAGGTCGCGAAGCCCAGGACAGCGCGCCGGTGCGGGAGCCGGGCACTGCCCACGACGACCCCGCAGACGTAGACGGCGAGAAAGCCACTGGCGTGCAGGCTCCCTGCGGCGCCGAACGACAGCAGCACCAGGGCCACGGTGGCGAGCGGGTAGAGACCGGCGCTCGGCAGGGCAAGCCGGCCCAGGGTGGTCCGGCCGACCCACCCGATGGCGAGCCCGACAGCAAGCCCACCCACCAGCTCATAGAGCACCAGTCCCGCAACCTCCCAGCCGGTGGTGGTGCCCCAGGAGCTCGACGACGCCAGCGTGACGAGCACGACCGTCGGAGCGTCGTTGAGGCCCGACTCGGCCTCCAGCACCGACCGGACGCGGGCCTTCAGGGGCAGCCGGCGCAGCACGGAGAAGACGGCCGCCGCATCCGTGGAGGCCACCGCCGCCCCCAGCAGCACCGCCGTCCTGAACGACGTGCCGAGGACGAGCATCAGCACACCCCCGACCACGGAGACGCTGACGAGCACGCCGAGCGTGGACAGGGTCACCGCTACGGGCAGGGCGGGACGGACGCTCGCCCAGCGGGTCGTCAAGCCCCCCTCGGCGAGGATCACGGCAAGGGCGATCAGTCCCAGCTCTCCGGTCAGGGCATAGTCCACGAAGCGCACCCCGAGACCAGCCTCACCGACCGCCAACCCGATGCCGAGGTAGACCAGAAGCGCCGGAACGCCGGTCCGGCTCGCCAGCCGGACCGCCAGGACGGCGACCAGCAGCAGACCGCAACCGGCCAGGAGTGCGAGGTCGACGGACCGGTCCATCAGCCCATCCTCCCCCGCGCTGGCAGAATGAAGGGGTGAGGACGCGACCGCACTGGGCCGGAGAGCTGCTGGTCGTCGCGTTTCTGCTCGTCATCTACGACCGCGTCTCGGGTCTCGCGGCGGTCCGGGCAGCCGCCGCCTTCGCCCACGGGCGGGACCTGCTGGCCCTGTCGCCGTTCGGGATCGAGCAGGCGGCGGACCACTGGCTTGCGGGCGTCGGCTGGCTGCGCAACCCGGCCGCCTACTACTACGACCTGGCACACGTCGACCTGACCCTGGTCGTGTTCCTGCTCTGCTACGTGTTCCGCGCGCCGGTCTACCGCCGGGCCCGCACCGCCCTGATGCTGGTGAACCTGATCGGCCTCGGCGTCTTCCTGCTCTACCCGGTCGCACCACCCCGGCTGCTTCCCGGCGGAGACTTCATCGACATCGTCGGGGAGTCCGGCACGTTCGGTGCCGGCACCGATGGCGGCGTCGCGCTGCACGCCAACGAGTTCGGCTCGATGCCCTCCCTGCACGCGGCGTGGGCCTTCTGGGTCGCCTTCACCGTCATGTCGATGACGACCCGCCGCTCGTTGCGGGTCCTGGGCTGGACGCACGTCGCGCTCACCCTCGTCGTCGTCGTCATCACCGGCAACCACTACCTGCTCGACCTGGTCGCGGGCGGCCTGGTCCTCGGGTTCGCTTGGGCGGTGGCGCCGCTGGTCGCCCGTGAACGGTGGCGCCGGCCCGACCGTGGGACGTACGGCGTACCGGCTGTTGCGCCTGAGCCCGCCGACGCGGTCGACTGAGGCTCACAGGAACCTCACAGCGAGCCTGCAGGCATCGCCGAGCGAGCTCCGAGAGGCTGGTGGCATGCCTGAAGCGAGACTCCTGGTCGTCGACGACGAGCCCAACATCGTCGAGCTGCTCTCCGCGTCACTGCGTTTTGCCGGGTTCGAGGTTGAGACTGCGGCGGGCGGGCTGGAGGCCGTCGAGACGGCGCGCACCTTCCGCCCCGACCTGCTGGTGCTCGACGTAATGATGCCCGGTCTGGACGGCTTCGGCGTCGTCCGCCGCCTGCGGCAGGAGGGCGTGCGGACCCCCGTCGTCTTCCTTACCGCCAAGGACGCGACCGAGGACAAGGTCACCGGCCTGACCCTCGGTGGCGACGACTACGTCACCAAGCCCTTCTCCCTCGAGGAGGTCGTCGCACGCATCCGGGCCGTCCTTCGCCGCGTCTCCGCATCCCCGTCGGCGCAGACCCATCTGGGCTTCGCCGACATCGAGCTCGACGAGGACACGCACGAGGTCTGGAAGGACGGCGCGTTGGTGCCGCTGTCACCGACCGAGTTCAAGCTGCTCCGGTACTTCATGCAGAACACCGGGCGGGTGCTGTCGAAGGCGCAGATCCTCGACCATGTCTGGAACTACGACTTCGGCGGCGAGGCCAACGTGGTCGAGTCCTACGTCTCCTACCTGCGGCGAAAGATCGACACCACCGAACCCCGGCTGCTCCACACGCTCAGGGGCGTGGGCTACGTGCTCCGTGTCCCTCGGAGCTGACCCGACGGTGACCCTGCTGTCCCGCACCCCGCTCCGGGTCAAGCTGGTCGCGGCCGTCGTCGTCCTCGCCGCCCTCGGCCTCACCATCGTCGGCCTGTCCGCCACCACGTCGCTGCATGGCTACCTCGTCCAGCGGGTCGACGACCAGCTCAACGCCTTCCAGGGAGACGGCGGAGCGGGCCGCGGCGGCGGCGGCGGTCCCAACCCCTTCACCACCGTGTACGTCGGACTCGTGAACGCCGACGGTTCGCTCACGGCCCTCGCGATCCCCCCTGGCAGCCGTGGACCCCAAGCCCCGTCGAGGGTGCCGACCCGCCCGATCACCGTGCACGCGACCGGCGCCGGGCAGGCCGAGTGGAGGGTCATCGGCCGGCGCGACCGCGAATCGGGGTCCATCGTCCTGGTCGGTGTCAGCCTGCGCGACGTCGAGAGCACCACCCACCAGCTCGTCGTGCTCGAGCTGATCATCGGCGCGGTCGTGCTCGTCGTGATGGGCGGCGTTGCCTACGTCGTGGTACGCCGATCACTGCGGCCGCTGGTTGCCGTCGAGGTCGCAGCCGAGGCCCTGTCGGCCGGCGACTTCGGTCAGCGGGTGCCCTCGGGTGACCCGCGTACCGAGGTGGGCTCGTTGTCGACATCCTTCAACGCGATGGCCGAGCAGATCGAGAAGTCCTTCGCCCTCGCCAGCGCCTCCGAGGCCGACGCCCGCGCGTCGGAGGACCGGATGCGCCGCTTCGTCGGCGACGCCTCGCACGAGCTGCGGACCCCCCTCACCTCGATCAGGGGCTTCGCCGAGCTGTACCGCTCCGGCGCGCTGGCCACTTCCGCGGAGGTGACCCGCGCCATGTCGCGGGTCGAGAGCGAGGCGTCCCGGATGGGCCTGCTCGTCGAGGACCTGCTGATGCTGGCCCGACTCGACCAGCAGCGGCCCTTCGAGCACGCCCCCGTCGACCTGCTCGAGCTCGCCGGCGACGCCGTGCAGGACGCCCACGCGGTGGACCCGTCCCGGACGGTGACCCTCGAGGCGGTGGCCGCGGGTCCGGCACCCGTCGTCTCCGGCGACGCCGCGCGGCTGCGCCAGGTCTTCGGCAACCTGGTCGCCAACGCCCTGACCCACACCCCCTCCGGTACGCCGGTCGTGGTCCGCGTCTCCAGCTCGACCTCGGAGGCCGTGGTGGAGGTCGTCGACTCCGGACCGGGCATCCCCTCGGGTGACCGCGCCCGCGTCTTCGAACGCTTCTTCCGGGTGGACAGCTCCCGGACCCGTGCCTCCGGCGGCAGCGGCCTCGGCCTGTCCATCGTCGCCGCCCTGGTGGCGGCGCACGAGGGCTCGGTGCGGGTCGAGGAGACCCCTGGGGGCGGGTCCACGTTCCGCGTCGCGCTGCCCCTCCAGCCCGCCTGACGGTCCTGACCGTACGGTCAGCAGCCGTGCAGCACCAGGCTGCTCCCGGAGCGGGTCTTGCGGACCTCGACCTGCGCGGGGATCCGCTGGCGGAGCTCGGCGACGTGCGACACGACCCCGACGACGCGGCCACCCTCGCGCAGCCCGTCGAGGACGTCCATGACCTCGTCGAGAGCGTCCTCGTCGAGGGTCCCGAAGCCCTCGTCGACGAACAGCGCCCCGATCCGGGAGCCGCCCGCCTCGGCGGTGACGACATCGGCGAGTCCGAGGGCCAGCGCGAGCGAGGCGAGGAACGTCTCCCCGCCGGACAGCGTGGAGGTGTCCCGGTCCTGCCCGGTCCAGCCGTCCCTGGCGAGCAGTCCGAGACCGGACCGCTGCCCTCCGCGGGCTGCTCCGTCGGTGTGGACCAGCTCGAAGCGTCCCTGGGTCATCCGCAGCAGACGCACCGACGCGGCGGCGGCGACCTCCTCCAGCCGGGCGGCCAGCACGAAGGCCGTGAGCGTCATCCTCAGGGCGTTGGCGCCGGCTCCGGCGCAGAGCTCGGCCAGCCCGCGGACCTCGGCGGCCCGCTCCTCGAGCGGCAGCAGCGCCGACGACTGCTGCTCGAGGATGGGCAGCAACCGCTCCAACCCGGTCCGCCGGGCCTGCGCCTGCGCGCTCCAACCGACGGCGTCCGCCTGGGACCGCTCCGCCTGCGAGGCCAGCGCATCCGCCTCGGCAACAGGGGCGGGCGGGTCGAGCTTCACGTCCAGCTCCGGGTCGGCGAGAGCGGCAAGGACGCCTGCGAGCTCGTCGCCGGCTTCCCTGAGCTGCTCGCGGGTCGTGCTCTGCCACCCGGGGGAGCGGGTGGCGGACCGGGCGCCGTCGACCGACGCGAAGCCGGCGTTGCCACAGGCTGCGTCGGCCTCGCTCAGGGCACGGTCGAGCTCGGCCTGCGCCGAAGCCAAGTCGGCTCCCGCCTCGAGGGCCCGCTCGCAGGCGACGAGGCGGTTGCCGAGGGCCTCGAGGGCACCGGTCAGGTCAGCCGCCAGTCCTTCCACCTCCCGGTCGAGCTGGTCCTGAGCGGCGCAGGCCCGGGCGGTGGCGTCGACGTTGCGGCGCTGAGCAGCCTCCGCCCGACCTTCGGCGGCGACGACCGCGGACGTCGCTGTGACGCGCTCCTGGTCGAGCTGTTCCAGGGCGCCCTCGGCGGAGCCTGCGGTGAGGGCCTCGGCCCGCGCGGCAGAGATATAGAGGTCGCGCTCGGCGAGGTCGAGGTCCAGCACCTCGAGGGTGAGAGCGCCCAACCGGCCGCGGAGGGCCTCGGCTGTGGCGGTGGCGGTGGCCAGCCTGGTTTCGAGATCGGCGACCTCGCCCTGCGCGCGTTCGGCCTCCAGGCGGGCGCGGTCCTCGTCGTCGGAGCTCACTCCTTCGTCCAGCAGGAGGGAGGGATCGGGGTGCTCCAGGGAGCCACACACGGGGCAGGGCGCGTCACTCTCGAGGGCGAACGCGAGCCGGGCGATCATCGTGTTGATGCTGGCTGTGCGGAGGTCGTTGGCCTTGACGGCGAGGGCAAGGGCGGTCTCGCGTGCCGACAGGTGCTGCTCACCCAGCAGGGCCAGGCGGGAGGTGACCCGGCCCAGCTCGACGAGGTCGGGGCGAAGGGCGGCAAGACGGTCACGGTCGGCAGCGAGCGCGGGGAGCCGTTCGGCAGCGGCGCGCGCGGTCGCGAGCCGGGTGGCCACGAGGGCGCGGCGGGCGGGGAGCCCTTCCAGCAGGAGGCGGGCGACTGCGTGGGCGGCGAGGGCGTCGGCCTGCTCGTCGCCGGCCTTGGCGGCGTCGGCGACCGCTGACCGCCGTGCGACGTCGACCTCGCGAAGGGCCTCGAGCCGACCGTACCGCTCCCGACCGGAGGAGAGCTGGGCACGCAGGGCGTCCGCCCCGAGGTCGACGTCCAGTCCGGTGCCCGACAGGCCGGCCCGGGCCACGGCCTCGGCGCCGAGGGCCTCGTCGCGGACCTGCCGTCGCTCGGCGACCTGGGCGATCGCCCCCGCTGCCTCCCGCGCGCGGTGGGCGGCGTCGAGCTCGGCCCTCAGGACGACCAGGGAGGGCTCGGCCGCTGCAAGGTCGGCGTGCCGGGCCCGGACCGAGGCCAGCCGTAGCTGGCGCTCCCTGAGCCGGTGCGCGACGACAGCCACCGCGCGGGTCCGGTCGCGCTCGGCCGTCGCCACCTCCAGCTCAGCCTGGAGACGGTTCTGCTCCGTCCGGCAGGCCTCGAGGAGGGTGACGCCCCACCCGACCGGGTCAAGCGCCTCATCGACGACCGGCCAGGGCTGCACGCCTGCCACCTCGGCGACGCGGGCCACCACCTTGCTGAGGTCGAACCGCGCGGCAGTGACCTGCTCGGCGCCCAGCCGACGACGCGTCGCGAGCCAAGCCTCCACGTCGGCGAACCGCTCGGTGCCGAAAAGCCGCTGCAGGACGGCGGCCCGGTCCACCGACGACGCGCGAAGGAACTGGGCGAAATCGCCCTGCGGCAGCAGCACCACCTGGAAGAACTGCTCGGCGGACATGCCAACCAGGTCGGCGATCTCGAGGTCCGCCTCCCCGACGCGGGTCGAGACGCAGACCCAGTCATCCCCGACGAGCTCCTCGAGCAGGACGCGGGCGGGCTCGACCGTCCGACCGGTGCCACGAGCCTTGGCGCGCTCCTGCTGGGGGGAGCGGGTGATCCGCATCCGACGGCCGGACAGGGTCGCCTCGAGCTGCACCTCGGTGCGCAGCGCGGCATCGGCCTGGTCGGCGCGCAACCGCTTGGCGGCGTTGCGGACGCCCGGCACCCGGCCGAACAGGGCGAAGCCCAGGCCGTCGAGCAGCGTCGTCTTCCCCGCTCCCGTCGGCCCGTGCAGCAGGAACAGACCCGCCCCGGCGAGGGCGTCGAGGTCGACCGTGACGGAGGCGGCGAACGGGCCGAAGGCGGTGAGCCGGAGCAGGTGCGGAGTCACGCACGCACCAGCCGGGTCGCCTCGATCGCCTCACCGATCAGGGAGACCTCGGCCGGAGAGGCCGGCGCACCCCGAACGTGGTCGACGAAGGCGGAGCTGATCTCGAGGTCGGTGCGACCCGCGACCCGCGTCGCGTAGGAGTCGGTGGAGCGCACGAGACCCTCGGGCTCATGGGCCAGCACCAGCACCTGCGGAAACCGCACGGACAGACGCTCCATCGCAGACTCGGGCCGGGCCGCGTCGGTCAGGACGACAGACAGCCAGTCGCCCTCCTGGCCGGCCAGCGAGGCGTCGGCGAGCAGGTTGGAGAGGGTCCCGCGCAGGGTCGACAGGCGGCGGGGCACGGGTGCGGGCACGAACACGACCGACGACAGCCCGCAGGCATCGAGGTCGACGAGCCACGAACCCTTGACCTGACGGGCTTCGGAGAAGGAATACGCCAGAGGGGACCCGCTGTACCGCAACGACTCGCGGAGGGTCTGCGCCCCGTGCAGGTGCCCGAGGGCTGTGTAGGTGAAGCCGTCGAACAGTGACACCGGCACCGAGCCGACGCCGCCGACGGTGATGTCCCGCTCCGACTCGGTTGCCTGTCCGCCCGCCGCCCAGCAGTGCGCCAAGACCACGGCGACCGGCGGCGCGACCGCCCGGACGCGGGCCAGCGCGGTGCCCAGCACCGCGACGTGGCTGGCCGCGCCGTGTGCCGCGGGCTCCAGGTAGGGCACGGCGAAGAAGGACACGCCATCGATCACCACCGGCAGGTCGCAGCCGGACAGGGAGGTCCGGAGAAACACCCCGCTGCTGTCGAGCAGGGCCGAACCGAAGCCGAGCCGGCGGGCGCTGTCGTGGTTGCCGCTGATCACGACCACCTTCGCCCCGGTGTCACGAAGCCGCACGAACGCCGACTCGCACAGGGCGACGGCCTCCAGAGGAGGTACCGCCCGGTCGTAGACGTCGCCGGAGACGACCACCACGTCGACCCGTTCGCTCCCCACCACCGAGACGAGGTGGTCGACGAAGGCCTCCTGGGCTGCCGCGAGGGAGGCTCGATGCAGGGTCCGGCCCAGATGCCAGTCGGACGTGTGCAGCAGTCGCATCCCCCGACCGTAGAGCCGACCCAGGACAGAACCGCGGCAACTGGGCCGTTCGGCCCAACCAGAGGTCGGTGAACGCCGGTCCTCCAGGACGCCCCGGCCGGGCCCGACACCCAAGGGAGTCCCCTCACCCCTTCCTAGGACGGCGCATGTTCCGGCTTCGCGTGCTTGCTCTGCTCGTGGGGGCCGGCTTCCTGCTCAGCGCACTGGTCGTGGGCGTGAAAGGCACCCAGGACGACACCCGGGACGCGCAGCGGCTCGCGCTGGCCAGCATCGCCAACGAGCAGGCCAGGGTCCTGGACGAGGACTTCGATCGGGCCCGCACGATCACGCTGCTGCTGGCGCGCACCCCGGCCGTGTCCCACGTGCAAGGCACACCCGCAGGTCCAGCGCGGGCCCAGCTCGCCGTGGCCGTCAACGAGACCCTCGGCTACCTCCGGAACCTCTATCCGGACGGCATCGGCGAGGCGTGCTTCCTCGACTCCCACGGCGTCGAGCTGGCCCGATCGGTGGGGGGCGTCGTGAGCGCGCGCGCACCGCTGTCCCCCGGCGAGAAGACGGACGCGTTCTTCCCGCAGACCCTGCGGCTGGCCAGCGGCCAGGTCTTCCAGTCCCAGCCCTACCTGTCGCGCGACGCCCACACCTGGGTCGTCTCCACCAGCACGCCCGTCGCCTTCTCCCGCGCAGGCGTCGAGCTGATCGTGCACTACGAGGTCACGCTCGCCAGCTTCGCGCCGACGGTGCCGGGCCGGAGCACGCGACTCGCCGTAGCCGATGCCGTGACCGGTCACATCGTCCTCGATGCGACGGCCCCCGACCGAGCCCCGGCGGTCGCCCTCGGCGGCCCCTGGCAACGCACCCTCACCAACGCGATGGGCAGCGCGGAGCAGGCCGACAGCGCCATCGCCTACCACCGCGTCCTGGGTGCTCCTGCGCGTGGCACCACCAACGCCAACAACTGGTACGTCGTCGCGAGCGCCCCGCTGGCCGACAGCCGGCTGATGTCGGGGTTCGGCCTGCGCTCCCTGCTGCTTCTGCTGGCCAGTCTGGCGCTGCTGGCCTACGCCCTCACGAACTACCGAGGCCACCAGCGGGCCCTGCGCGTTGCTGCCGAACGCGACTCCCTGACCGGCCTGCCCAACCGGGCCCTGTTCCAGGACGTCCTCGCCACCCGTCTGCGTCGCTCGAGCCGGACCCAGGAGCCGTTCTCCCTGCTGCTCATGGACCTGGTCCGGTTCAAGGACGTCAACGACACGTTCGGACACGTGGAGGGCGACCGGTTGCTCGTGGAGATCGGTCACCGCTTGCAGCAGGCCCTGCGGGACGTCGACCTGGTGGCCCGCCTCGGCGGCGACGAGTTCGCCGTACTGCTGTCGGGGGACGGGACTGTCGCGACCAGCGTTGCCGAGCGCGTCCTGGAGGCGCTCAGCGAACCCATCGTGCTGTCCGGTGGCCCCGTCGCGCCGAGCGTCAGCATCGGCATCGCCGTCTACCCCGGCGACGCCACCGCGCCCGAGGAGCTGCTCCGCCTGGCCGACATCGCGATGTACGACGCGAAGCGGGCCCAAGTGCCCTACCGCAGGTACGTCGAGCAGAGCAGCATCGACGGCGCTCGTCGGCTGGCGTTGCTCAATGGCCTGCGCTCGGCCGTCGACCGCAACCACCTGACCGTTGCCTACCAGCCGCTACTCGACCTCGCGACCAACCGCATCGTGGCCGTCGAGGCCCTGGCCCGCTGGCACCACGACACGCTGGGCGCCGTCCCCCCGGACGAGTTCATTCCGATGGCCGAGGAGCACGGGCTCATCGACGGACTGACTGCGGTGATCCTGCACCAGTCGCTCAGGAGCTGCTCCGGCTGGCTCGCCGGTGGCCTGGACGTGAGCGTCGCCGTGAACATCTCGGCACGCAGCCTCAGTGGCGACGGCCTGGTGCCCGAGGTGAGCCGGCTGCTGATGCTGCACGGCGTCCCGGCAAACCGGCTGCGGCTGGAGCTCACCGAGACGGCCGTCATGGCCGACCCGGAGGGGGCACTGCGGACCCTCACCGAGCTGCACACGATGGGAGTCCGGCTGTCGATCGACGACTACGGCACCGGCTACTCCTCGCTGGCCTATCTCCATCGGCTGCCTGTCGACGAGATCAAGATCGACCGGACGTTCATCTCCGGGCTCGTCACAGGCGTGTCCGATGGCCATATCGTGCGCTCCACGATCGAGCTTGCCCACAGCCTCGGGCTGACCGTCGTGGCAGAGGGCATCGAGGACGACGAGACCCTCGAGGCGCTGCGGGCGCTGGGCTGCGACCGCGCCCAGGGCTACTACCTGGCCCGCCCGATGGAGGCCGCCGCCGTCCCCGCGCACTTTCGCACCACCCTGCACGTCCGCTGAGCCCACGCAAGCCGGGCGTACGGCGAGCAGCGCCCCTGAGGGCACTGTTCGCGGCGGCGGAGGATCGGGGATTTGAACCCCGGATGGGCTTGAGACCCAAACCGCATTAGCAGTGCGGCGCCATAGACCGGGCTAGGCGAATCCTCCTGGCGGACCCGCGGGTCCGACGAGCGAGAAGCATAACGGCTCACGCCACCGCAAGGGAGCGGCCCGGGCTCACCCCAGGTCAGCAGCGGCAATCGGTACGGCGTAGTCGTCGCACCACACCAGGACCGTCCAGCCCTTGGCCAGGTCGAAGCCGACCGGAGCGGTGTAGCTGAAGCTGCCGTGCTCGGCCTTGAGCCGACCGAGGCGCGTTCCCCTGTCGGGCGTCCGCGCCCCGCGCGGGACCAGGTGCACGCTCTGCGCCGGCGCCCCCGGAAACGACACCGACGCGAACCGGATGACGATCCGGTCCGACAGCGAGTAGACCTCGGCCTGACCGGACGCCTGATGGCCGATCCCGTGAAACGCCCCGCTGGTGAGCAACCTCGGCGCCAGAACGGGCGTCGTCGCGACCGGCCTGGGCGACGTCGCTGACGGCTTCGAGGTAGCCGGTGGCGCCGTGGGCGCGGGGCTGGCGACAGCGGCAGGCGAGGCGGGCACGGCTGCCGGCGCGGGCGGGGGTGGGGGTGGGGGTGGGGCCGGCGAGGCGGGCACGGCTGCAGTGGGTGAGGCGGAGGCGGCGGGGGCGGCGGAGGCGGGGTCGGCGGGCGAAGCGGTGGGCGCGAGCGGATCGGCGGACGCGGCGATCTCGGAGGGGAAGGCCTCGACAAGGGTCCGTTCGTGGAACGACGGGACCAGCAGGACCGCCAGCAGCCCAAGGGTGACGGCCGGGCCGGACCACAGCGCCACGTGCGGGGACCACCGTCGCAGCAGCCTGCGGGTCGTCCAGGACGCCAGGAAGACACCGGCGGTGACGAGCCAGGCTCGCGGGCTGGCGATCAGCCCGGTCAGCAGGTCCAACCGCAGAACGGCGACGACCGCCAAGGCCGCAGGGACCAGCAGCGCCGCAAGGAGCCGCAAGGTCCGCGACGGCGGGCTGGCCGTCGATCGGGACGAAGGCAGGGAGCGCATGCTCACAGAATGGGTGTCCGGTGTGTCGTCCGACGAGAACATCGCGATGACATCCTCGTGACACCGTCTCCCCTTGACGTCCTAGGCCCCACGCCCACCCTCGGGGCCACGTCCCAGGACGCAAGCAGGTGTGGGGGGGTCCTGTGGCAGCCACTCCTGCGCCGGCTGCGGGCGTTGCCCCCCTGCGGTGCCCGCGGTGCCTGCGGTGCCTGCGGCGCGGAAGGGGTAGGCGTCGAGCACCTCCCGGGGCCGTAGGCCGCACAGGTACAGAGGCAGCCCGACGACCAAGGCACCGGCCACGGCGTCGAGTAGGTAGTGGTTGGCCGTCGCGATCACCACGAGCGTCGTCGCGACCGGGTACAGCCAGGCCAGGTACCGCCAGCGGGTCCGCAGGCTGGTGACGAGCGCAACCGCGCACCACACTGCCCATCCCACGTGCAGGCTCGGCATCGCAGCGAGGTCGTTGATGAAGCCCTCGACCCCGTGGCCGGAGGCCCAGGCCACCGGGTGGTCCAAGACGGTGTCGACGGCGCCAGGAAGGGCGAACCGGGGCGGGGCCAGCGGCCAGGTCGCGTAGACCACCAGCGCGAGGGCGGTCGAGATGACCAACGCGCTGCGGAGCGGTGCGTACACGCGAGCGCGGCGGCGCCACAGCCAGGCCAGGACGAACGGCGTGACGATGAAGTGCAAGGTCGCGTAGTAGTACGACGACAACATCCCGAGCCCGGAATGAGCGCTCAGGAAGGCGTTGATGCCCAATTCATGGAACAGCCCGAAGGACTGCTCGAGCGAGCGGACCTCGTCGGCGTGGCTGAAGGACGCCACCGCCCGGTGCGGGGCGAGGACCCGGGTCACGGCATACAGGGCGTAGCCGATGCCGATCGAGACGAGCTCGACGTGCGCGGGGCGACGGCCCCACGACAGGCGGGCGGCGACGGCGTTCAACGCACCTCCTCGTCGTGCCGATTGCTCGCAGGCTTCCACCGACGGCTGTCAGGTAATCACATGCTTGTGTCAACAAACAACAGAACAGTCGGTCAGCCGACCTCGAGTCGGGCGAGCAGCGCCCGGTGGTCGCTGCCCGCGAGGTCAAGGACCTGGGTGGACCGCACGTCGACGTGCGCGTCGACCAGCACGTGGTCCAGGTGCAGCAGCGCGGGCCAGCCCGGCGGCGACCAGGTCAGGGAGAGCCCGGATCCGGCCTGCTCGGCGGCGTCCCGGAACCGACCGCCGAGCAAGGCGCGGAGCTCGCTGTTGTCCGCGCTGGCGTTGAAGTCGCCAACGACGATCGTCGGGGTGGTCGGGTCGAGGCGTCGTACCTGCTCGCGGAGCGCGGCGTAGTCCTTGCGGTACAGCGCCCCGTCCCCCAGCGGAAACGGTGGGAACGGGTGCACGACGCGGACGACGACCTGCCGGGTGGGCAGCTTGACGACTGCTCCCGGGGACTGGAAGCGCAGCGCGAAGTCGGGCAGCAGGTCGATCGGGAAGCGCGACCACAGACCGCACCCGTCGGCGTCACGGAACGGCCGCAGGGCGGTATAGGGCAGCACCCCGTCGAGTCCGGCGGCGTGCAGGCGGGCGACCGCCTCAGGCGTCAGCTCCTGCGTGGCGAGGACGTCGACGTGGTGATCGCGGACCAGCCGCACCAGGGCATCCGGGTCGGCTCCCCCGAAGCGCAGGTTGGCGGTCATGACGGTGAGGGGCGTGCCGACCTGGACGGCGTCGGCGACGTAGAGCGGCACGAGCCACAGCGCGTCCAGCATGAGCAGCACCGCTGTCGCCGCCGCAATCGCCCTGCGCCGCACAGCCAGTTGCAGGACCAGGAGCACCCCGAGCGGTACGACGAGCAGCGGCACCGTCACGTCGGTGACGACCAGCACCGGGCGACCGAAGTCTCCGACGAGGCGGACGAGCGTCGGCAGCCCCAGCCCCAGGGTGCTCGCGGCCAGCGCGAGGGTCAGCGGTCGCCGGGACATCCGCTGATCCTGGCACGCCCTTGCCTCTACTAGAACGCGTTACAGTTCTGCGTTCTCGTTCTCCCCGGGGAAGGCCCACCCGTGTCCCAGCGCTTCGTCGACAAGACCGCCCTCGTCACCGGTGCCGCGCGCGGCCAGGGCCGTGGTCACGCGATCCGCCTGGCTCAGGAGGGCGCGGACGTGATCGTCCTCGACATCTGCCAGACCCTTCCCACCACCGGGTACGACGGACCTACCGTTGAGGACCTGGACGAGACCGTGCGGCTGGTCGAGAAGGAAGGCAGGCGGGCCCTTTCGTATGTCGTCGACCTGCGCGACTTCGCCGCCGTACAGGCCGCCGTCGACGACGGGGTGGCCCAGCTCGGCGGTCTCGACGTGGTCGTGGCCAACGCCGGCATCTGCACCGGATCGCGGTTCGTCGACATCAGCCTCGAGCAGTGGGACGAAACGATCGGGGTGAACCTGACGGGCACGTTCCACACCTTGAAGGCGACGGTCCCCATCCTGATCGCCCAGGGTCGCGGCGGGTCGATCGTCATCACCAGCAGCGTCGCCGGGCTGCGCGGGCTGCCCTTCCTCGCCGACTACTCGGCCAGCAAGCACGCCCTCGTCGGCCTGTGCCGCTCGTTGGCGAACGAGGTCGGCCAGCACCTGATCCGCGTGAACACGATCCACCCCGCCTCGGTGCCGACCGGGATGACCACCCCGGCCCTGTTCCCCCTCGTCGTCGAAGATGCCAGCACCCTGGGGCCGATCTTCATGAACGGCCTGCCGGCCACCCACTCCAGCGTCGAGGACATCTCCGCCGCCGTCGCGTGGCTCGCCTCCGACGAGGCTCGGCACGTCACGGGCGCGGCGATCCCCCTCGACATCGGCACCCTCATGCGCTGAGCCGCGTCAGCCGCCGGCGGCCAGGACGGCGTGGTTCTCGGCTTTGCGCTCGGCCTCGAGCCGGTCGTACCGGCCTCGCTCGAGGCCCTTGCCGCCGACGGTCGCAACGGCCGAGGTGAACTGCTCGTAGGCAAGCTTGGCGCCGACGGTGTCCCAGTAGTCCTCCTGGTAGCCGAACAGCCCCCCGCCGGCGTGCTCGAGGACGCTGAGGCCGGCGAAGTCGATCGGGGTGCCGGCCGGGTCGGGGTGGTAGTAGCGGTTCGTCATGTTGAGGACGACCCGGTCGCCCTTCACCTGGTACCAGTTCAGGACCGCGTGCACATCGCCGCGGACGGCCATCAGGTCGGTGATCCAGGTGCGGACCGCGTCACGGCCGCGCATGGTGCCGAAGACGCGCTCGACGTACAGGACGTCCATGGTCAGGCAGTCCGGCCAGGAAACCCAGTCCTCGTCGATGCTGCCGGTCGTCCAGATCCGCTGGAACGCCCGCTCCGTGGTCCATCGGGCACCGGGTTCCGCCGTGCTCACGCGATCTCGCGCAGCGCCGTGACGTCCGAGACGGACAGCCCGGACGACCCGAGACGGCGGTAGTCCATGCCGGCAGGCTAACGGCCGTACATGGCTGCTGCCGACCCCAGCCGCCGGACGGTCAGACGACCTCGCGCAGGGTTCCCTTCGTGACGTCGTAGACGAAGCCGCGCACGGAGTCCTTCAGCGGGATGGACGGCTCGGCGTGGATGCGCGCGATGCTCTGCCGCACGTCGATGTCGAGGTCGCTGAACGCCTCGGTCGACCAGGACGGCTTGATGCCGGTGTCGGCCAGGACGGCGGCCTTGAACTCGTCCTCGGTGAAGGTCAGCATCCCGCAGTCGGTGTGGTGGATCAGGACGATCTCCTTGGTGCCGAGCAGCCGCTGGCTGATCGCCAGCGAGCGGAGCTCGTCCTGAGTGATGACGCCACCGGCGTTGCGGATGACGTGGGCGTCGCCCTCCTGCAGCCCGAGCAGGCCGAAGGGGTTCAGCCTCGCGTCCATGCACGCGACGATGGCGATCTGCTTGGCCGGCGGCAGGGGCAGGTCACCCTTGTCGAAGCTGGCGGCATACGCCTCGGCGTTGCTGAGCAGCTGGTCGGTCACGGACATCCACGTGCTCCTTCAGGACGGGCTCGGATGTGGCCGAGCAAAACACTGCAATCAGGTAGGGAAATAGGGTACGACGAACCGGTGTCGTCAGCCAGCGGGGTCAGCGAGCCCCGACCGCTGTCGCGCCACCGTCGACGGTGACGACCTCGCCGGTGGTCGCCGGGAACCAGGAGGACAGCAGCATCACGGCGGCCTTCGCGATCGCCTCCGACGACGTGGCTGACGAGGCGTCCCAGCCGAGCGGTGCCCGGGCGGCGTACTCCTCGACCAGGCTGGTGTGGCCGGGAAGCGCGCGGGCGAGCAGGGTCACGACGGGTCCGCCGGCGACCAGGTTGACGCGGACACCACGCGGTCCGAGCTCGCGGGCCAGTGACCGCGCGGTGGCGGCGAGGGCCGCGTGCGAGACCTGGAGCCAGTCCGGGTCACCCCACACCTGGGAGGTGTTCTGGGTCAGACCGACGACCGCAGATCCTTTGACCAGCAGGGGATCCAATGCATGGGCGACCGCCGCCAACGACCAGGCGGTCACTTCGAAAACCTGGCTGGCAAGCGACCAGGGGGTACCCGCGAAGGTGGTCGCGTCGAAGCCCTCCGGCAGGTAGCCGAGGGCGTGCACGACCCCGTCGACCCGGTCCCAGCCCGCCTCGCGCACGGCGTCGGCAAGCGCGTCGAGGTCCTGCTGGAGGGTGACGTCGAGCTCGAGCACCGGCTCGGCGACACCGAGCCGCGGTGCGACCCGGCTGGTGAGGCGGTGGGCGCGGCAGACCGGCGAGGTCAGCAGCACCTCGGCCCCCTCGGCGAGGGCCAGCCGCACGACCGCGCTGGCCAGGCTTGACTCGGTCAGGACGCCCGTCACGACCACCCGGCGCCCGGCCAGCAGGCTCACGACGAGGGCCGGTCAGCGACCTTGGCCGCCACGAGGTCCACGAAGGTCCCGAGGTGCCTGGTGCCCGCGATCTCGTCCTCGGGCAGGGAGATCCCGAGAGCGTCCTCGACTGCCATGGCGAACTCGATGAGCGCGAGCGAGTCGACGCCGAGGTCGTCGACGAAGGACACGTCCTCGGCGAGCTCCTCGGGCGCCAGGTCGAGCAGGCTGACGGCCTGGTTGCGCACCACCTCGAGGACTGCCGCTCGCTCCACCCGCACGACAGTAGTCAGCCCTTGGAGCCGATCGGCAGCCCCGCTGACTCGGCGTCGGCCAGAGCGGCGCGATCGAGCTTTCCGTTGGCATTGCGGGGGAGAGCTCCCAGGACCCGCAGTGGCCTCGGGACGGCGTGCGCCCCGAGCTCCTCCTGCACGTGACGACGCAACGCGGGCAGGTCCACCTCGACGCCGGGAAGGGCGACGACCGCGGCCGCGACGTTCTGCCCCGCGACAGGGGACGGCACCCCGAACGCTCCCGCGTCGGCGAGCTGACCGCTGCCCATGAGGGCTCGCTCGACCTCCTGCGGGTAGACGTTGACCCCGCCACGCAGGATCAGGTCGACGGCCCGACCAGCCAGCGACAGGTATCCGTCTGCGTTGAGCCGACCGAGGTCACCGGTCCGCAGCCACCCGTCCGAGGTGACTCGCAGCCGCTCCTGGTCACCCCAGTAGCCGGGGGTCACGACCGGCGACCTGACCCAGACCTCCCCGACCTCGCCCGCTAGGACGGCCCGATCGGTCCCGTCCACGACCCTCAGCTCGGCGTAGGGGACGGCGCGGCCGACCGTCCCCGGCCGGTCGGCCCCGTCAGGCAGGTGCGTGACCGGGGCGCACGTCTCGGACAGGGCGTAGACGTCATGCAGCTCGATCTTCGGGAGGGCGGCACGCACCCGGTCGAGCGTTCCTGCGGGGGCGGGGGCTCCGCCGTACACGGCGAGGCGCACAGCGGTGAGGGTCGCGAAGCCGTCGCAGCGCAGCAGGCCCTCCCAGATGCTCGGCACCACGTCCAGCCACGTCACTGCGTGCTCGCGGGCAGTCGCCACGAGCAGGGGCGCGGTGTAGTCCGCCATGGTCACCGCCGAGCCGCCGCTGTGCATCGCCGGGCCGAGCTGGGTGAGGTGGCCGGACACCCAGCTGAACGGCAGGTGGATCGCCGTCCGGTCGTCCGGCCCCAAGCCCAGTGCCGCGGCGTAGAACTCGGCGGCGTGACCGGCCATCCGCCCGGTGACGCGCACCGCCTTCGGCCTGCCCGTCGTCCCACTGGTGGGGATGAGCATGTACGTCGTGTCCTCGGCCGGCAGCTCCCCCCTCAGGTCCCACTGACGTGGTGCGGTGATCAGAACCCCTGCAGCGTCGGCGATCTCTCTTCCACCCAGGGTCCTGGCCAGCCCCGGCTGGGCGAGCACGACTGCCGGGTCCACCAGCTCGAGCAGCTCCTCGTGCCGCGCCCGCGGGGCGTCGACGGGCAGACCGACGAAGACCAGTCCGGCGCGGGCGCACGCCCAGATGGCGACAGCGCTCTCGAGCCCGTTGCGGGCGAGCAAGGCGACCCGGTCCCCTCGGCTGAGTCCGCTTCCGAGCAGCTGCGTGGCCGCGCCCTCGACCAGGTCCGCGAACTGCGCGTAGGTCACCGTGCGGCCGAGGGCAGGGTCCAGCAGCAAGGCCCGATCGGGCCAGGCCCTGCTCGCGGTGTCCAGGATCTCGACCACCGAGGTCGGCCTGGTCCCGAGCGGCCCCGCGGTCATGCGCGCAGGGCCTCCAGGGTGGCCGCACGGATGCCGGCGGCCTGGCTGTGCACCACCTGGAAGGCGGCCGCCCGGAGCAGCCGCTGGGCCGGGTCGGCCAAGTCCATGCCTTGCCCGCCACGGGCCGTCAGCAGGGCCGTGGCGGACTCGATGCCCAGCAGCAGGGCTTGCGCGCGCGCGGCGAGCCGCTCGTCGTTGCGCTCGTTGAACGGGGCGGTGTCGAGGAGGTCGTAAGCGGTGGCCCGGACCGCGAGGACCCGCTCCCTCAGCGCCGCCGCCGTCTCCGGGGAGCGGACCTCGAGCAGGTCCAGCGCCGCCAGCGCGATCCCGAAGGTCGACGGCTGCACGTTGGTGTTGGCGGAGGCGTCGACGGCGAAGAAGTCCTTGTACGGCAGGAGGTTCAGCACCTGGGAGGCTTTCATCCGGAGCCCGTCGAACGCGAGCGCGTGGGTGGAGGTGCCCCCCATCGCGGCGAGGTCCAGCAGGCCGGTGCTGCGCAGGCCGGCGCCCTCGCGGGCGGGCACGAGGCCGAAGACGATCTCGTCGGTCTCACGAACGACGGCACCCACCACGAGCACGTCGACCAGGCCCCAGCCGGTGCACCACGGCTGGGTACCGGTCAGGACGTAGGCGTCACCGTCTCGCTCGGCGAAGATGCTCGGCTTGGGCGTGCGGACGTGGCTGTAGGAGACCCCTCCCTGCACCGCCCCGCTGACCAGGTCTGCAAGGTAGGTCTCCCGGAGCGCCTGGTTGACGGTGCTCGCGACCATCTTCAGGACCGGGCCGTGCTGGAACCACACGAACCACAGGTCCGGGCTGGCCCCGGCCAGCAACTCGATGACGGCCCGTTGCTCGTCGGTGCCGGCGCCCCCGAGCTCGACCGGGGCGTAGGTGCCGTAGAGCCCCGCCTGCGCCAGCATCTCGGTGTCGGCGCGCGTGACCCCTTCCCGCTCCAGCCGGGCGGCGTCGCCGACGAGCGCCTCCCGGAGCTCGGTGGCGCGGGTGAGCAGTATCCCGGGGGCAGTGGTGGCTGTGAGTGTCACCTCTATGACGGTAACCGCCTGCGACCGGACGGGCGCGTCAGGGGGCCAGGACGATCGAGCCGTTGTGCCCGCCGAACCCGAAGCTGTTGCTCACGGTCGGGCCCGGCTCCCACGACCGGGGCGCGAGGACGACGTCGACCTCGAGGGAGGGGTCGACCTCGGTCGTGCCCATCGTCGGCGGCAGCTCGCGGTGGTGGAACGACAACAGCACGGCCGCTGCCTCCAGGGCGCCGGCCGCGCCCAGTCCGTGGCCGGTCACACCCTTGATCGATGTGACGGGCACCGCGCCCGGACCGAAGACGGTGGCGACAGCCTGAGCCTCCGCCTGGTCGTTCAGTGGGGTCGAGGTGCCGTGGGCGTTGACGTGCCGCACCTGGTCGGGGGTGAGGCCGGCGTCGTCGAGGGCCAGCCGCATGCAGGCGGCCGCCCCGACCCCACCGGGGCTGGGAGCGGTGATGTGGTGGGCGTCGCAGGTCGACGCGGTGCCGACGATCTCGCCGTACACGTGGGCACCCCTGGCGAGGGCCTGCTCGCGCTCTTCCAGCAGCAGCACGCCGGCCCCTTCGGACAGGCAGAAGCCGTCCCGGCCGGTGTCGAAGGGGCGGCTGAGACCGGTCTCGGACAGCGCGGTCATCTTGGTGAACGCCCCCACGGTCACGCCGTTGACCGAGGCCTCGGCACCGCCGGCGAGCACGACGTCGCAACGCCCGTCGAAAATCATCCGGGCACCGGCACCGACGCTGTGCGTGCCCGCCGCGCAGGCGGTCGTCAGCGTTTCGCACGGGCCACGCCACCCCAGGCGGAGGCTGACCGAAGCGGCGCCCGCGTTGGGCATCACCATCGGGATCGTGAACGGCGAGACGCGACCCGGCCCGCGCTCCGCCAGCACCCCGCACTGCACCTGGAACGTGTTGATCCCGCCGATCCCGGTCCCGAGGCTGACCCCGGCGCGGTCCGGGTCGAGGTCAGGAAGGCCGCCGGCGGTCGCCATCTCGGCGGCCGCGATCGCGAAGTGCGTGAAGCGGTCGTGGTGGCGCTGCTCCTTCGGCGACAGCCACTGGCTGGCATCGAAGTCGTCGATAGTCCGGACGCGCCGCTGCCCCGGCTCGGTCTGCAGGCCCTTCCAGAACGCTTCGAGGCCGATGCCGGCCGGTGACACGACCCCGATGCCGGTGACGACGACGCGACGCGGGGGCGGGTAGGCCTTCACGGCACCGAGCCTACGTCCGGGATACGGCGCCGGGTGGGGCAGGATCTCCGGATGCGCACCGCTCTCGTGTTCCCCGGGCAGGGATCGCAGCGTCCCGGCATGGGCGCCGCGTGGACCTCGACCCCCGGCTGGTCCCTCGTCGCCGAGGCCTCCGCAGCCCTGGACCGCGACCTGTCGTGGTTGCTGCTGGAGGCCGACGCCGAGCAGCTGCGCCAGACGAGGGAGGCTCAGGTCGCGACGTTCCTCGTGTCCCTGCTCGCCCTACGGGCCCTGCCGGAACTCGTCGTGAACAACGTCACGGTAGTCGCCGGTCACTCGCTCGGGGAGTACACGGCACTGGTCGCCGCCGGGGTCCTGTCCGAGGCTGACGGCCTCCGGCTGGTGGCCGAGCGCGGGGAGGCCATGCAGGTCGCCGCCGAGGCTGCGCCGGGGACGATGGCAGCTGTGTTGGGCCTGCCCGACGAGCAAGTGGCCGCGGCCTGTCCCGACGGAGTGTGGGTCGCCAACCTCAACGCCCCGAGCCATGTCGTGGTCTCGGGCGGGGTCCCGGCAATGGCCGGGGCAGCAGACCTCCTGAAGGCCGCCGGAGCCCGCCGCGTCCTGCCGCTGCCGGTCGGTGGCGCCTTCCACACCCCGCTCATGGCGCCGGCCCGGGAGCGCCTCGACCGCGCCCTCTCGCAAGCGGTGTACGCCGCGCCGACGCTGCCCGTCCTCGCCAACGTGACCGCTTCCCCGTACCCGACAGGGGTTGCCGCCCTGCTGTCCGAGCAGCTGACCGCGCCCGTCCGCTGGCGACAGACGCTGGAGGCCCTCGACGTCGACCGGGTCGTCGAGGTCGGGCCCGGAGGTGTGCTCACCGGCCTGGTGAAGCGAACCCGGTCCGACCTGGCCGCTGGCAGCGTCACGACCCCAGCCGACCTGGCGGCGCTGTGACCGCCGATCCGAGCACCGCGACCCCGAGCCGCTCGGTGCTCGTCACCGGTGGCAACCGCGGCATCGGGCTGGCGACGGCCCGGATGCTGGCAGCCCAGGGGCACCGGGTCGCCGTGACCTACCGGTCCACGGTCCCTGAGGGCCTGTTCGGGGTGCGTTGCGACGTGACCTCGACGGCCGAGGTCGACGCGGCCTTCACCGAGGTCGAGGCTGCCCACGGGCCGGTCGAGGTGCTGGTCTCGAACGCCGGCCTGACCGACGACGGCCTGCTGCTGCGGATGTCCGAGGCGTCCTTCACTCGCGTGCTCGACGCCAACCTCACGGGCGCCTACCGGGTCGCGAAGCGGGCCTCCCGGGGAATGCTCCGGGCCCGGTGGGGGCGCCTGGTGTTCGTGTCCTCCGTCGTGGGGCTGTCCGGCGCGGCGGGGCAGGCCAACTACGCCGCGTCCAAGGCGGGGCTCGTCGGGCTGGCGAGGTCGTTGGCGCGCGAGCTGGGGGGCCGGGGCATCACCTCCAACGTCGTGGCGCCGGGCTATGTCGACACCGACATGACCGCGGCGCTCAGTGAGGCACGCAGGACCGAGCTGCTGACGACGATCCCCGCCGGGCGGACCGCCACTGCGGACGAGATCGCCACCGTCATCGCCTTCCTGGCCGGCGACGGAGCGGCCTACGTCAACGGGGCCGTCCTACCCGTGGACGGTGGGCTCGGGATGGGGCACTGACCCGCGCAGCCGCGTCCCGACCTCGATCGGCTGAGGCCGGATACGCTGCCGACATGGAACGCGCAGAGGTGTTGCAGGTCATGCGTGACAAGGCCGTCGAGATGCTCGAGGTCGAGGCTGACGCGGTGCAGGAGGACAAGTCGTTCGTCGATGACCTCGAGGTCGACTCGCTCTCGCTGGTGGAGTACACGATGGAGCTCGAGGACTCCCTCGGCGTCGAGCTGCCCGAGGATGAGTTGACCGACCTCACGACGATCGGCGCCTTCCTGGACCTGATCATGACCAAGGTCCCCGCGTAGGTGCTGCTGGCCGGAAAGCGGTTGCTGGTGACGGGGGTCCTCACCGAGGCGAGCATCGCCTTCTCGGTCGCCCGGCTGGCTGCTGAGCAGGGAGCCGACGTCGTGCTGTCCGGCTTCGGCCGCGCGCTGTCGCTGACCCGGCGGGTCGCCCGGCGACTGCCCGGCGACCTGCCGGTGGTCGAGCTCGACGTGACGAGCGAGGCCGACCTCGCCGCGGTGCCCGAGCGGGTCGGAGGACGGCTCGACGGGGTCCTGCACGCCATCGGGTTCGCGCCGGCGTCAGCCCTCGGGTCTGGCCTGCTCGACACCCCCTGGGCGGACGTCGGCACAGCTCTGCACGTGTCGACCTGGTCCTACGCAGCGTTGGCGCGCGCCTGCGCGCCCCTGATGCCTCCTGGCTCGTCCTACGTCGGGCTCGACTTCGACGCGCGCGTGGCATGGCCGGGCTACGACTGGATGGGCGTCGCGAAGGCCGGCCTGGAGAGCGCCAACCGTTACCTGGCAAGGGATCTGGGCGTACGCGGGATCCGCAGCAACCTCATCGCCGCGGGGCCGGTCAAGACGATGGCCGCCAAGAGCGTCCCCGGCTTCGAGCAGTTCGAGGCCGTCTGGGACGAGCGGGCGCCCCTCGGTTGGGACGTCACCGACGCCGAGCCCGTCGCCCAGGCCTGCGTGGCCCTGCTCTCGGACTGGTTCCCCGCGACGACCGGAACCATCGTGCACGTCGACGGCGGCTTCTCGGCGGTCGGCGCATGAGCACCTGGCGGCTCACCGACGCCGACTGGAACTCCTGGCCCGACGGCCTTTCCGGACCCGACCACGTCCGGCAGACCGCCGCCCTCGGTCTCGAGGGCGTCGAGCTGGGGGTTTACGACGCCTCCGTCGAGCTCGCCCCGGAGCGGCTGGCCGCGCTGCCGTCCGACGTGCCCGTCACCGACGTGCTGCTGTCGCTGACGGTCGAGCGCTGGCCAGGCGGCGCCCTGTCCGGTGACGTGGACCGGCTCGTGACGCAGGTGCGCGCCTGCGCGGACGTCTGCCGCTCGATGGGGCTTCCCGTCCTCGGGCTCTGGCCCGGTGCCGACCCCATCGGCGCCGACGTCGTCGAGGGAGCTCGGCGGGTCGTCGAGGCGGCCGGCGATGTCCGCGTCGCCCTCGAGTACAAGCCCGGCACAGCCGTCGAGACCGCATCGGACGCCCTCGCTCTGTGCGGGCGGGTCCCGGGCCTCGGGGTCCTGCTCGACACCGGCCACGCCTACGCAGCCGGGGAGGACCCGGCGCAGGTCGTCGACGCCCTCGCAGACCTGCTCCTGCACTGCCACCTTGGCGATGCCGACCTCGGCGGCAGCGACGACGACCTGCCCTGCGGCAGGGTGCACGACCTGAGCTCGTTCGTGGCCGCTCTCGACGCCTCGGGCTTTCGGGGCACCGCCTCCTTCGACCTGTACGGCGCGGTCGTGGCCGGGCTTGCCACCGGCCGGGAGGCCGTGCGGGAGAGCCGCGACCACGTTCTGTCGAGGCGGGTGTGAGGGCGGTCGTCGCCCACGGTCCCGGCGACTTCCGCCTCGAGAACCTTGACGACCCGGACGCCCCCGCCGGCGGCCTGCTGGTCCGGGTCGAGGCCACCGGGGTCTGTGCGGCCGACCGAATGCTCTGGACCGGCCGCCATCCCTGGGGCGAGCTTTCGTGGCCGTTCACGCCGGGCCACGAGGTGGTCGGGACGGTCGTCGCCGGCCGCCTGCCGGTCGGGACGAGGGTGACCGCGGAGGTCAAGCTGCCCTGCGGCTCCTGTGCGTTCTGCGCCCGTGACGAGCAGCACCTGTGCCCGCACGGCCTGCATCTGGGCAGCGGGATCCCCGGCGGCTTCGCCGAGCTGCTCGCCCTGCCGCCGGCAGCGAGGGTGCACGAGGTACCCCTGACGCTCACCCTCGAGCAAGCCGTGCTCGCCGAACCGATGGCCTGCGCGCTGCACGCGGTCCGACGGGCCGGCGTGCGCGACGGCGACCGGGTCCTCGTCGCAGGCCTCGGAGGTCTCGGGGCGCTAGCCGTCACCGCGGCCCGCCACGCGGGAGCTGCGCGCGTAACGGCACTGGTGCGGACCGACGAGAAGGCTCGGCTGGCAACCGATCTCGGCTACGACGACGTTGTGCGCCGGCCCACCGAGTCGTCGTACGACGTGGGGGTGGACGTGAGCGGGTCGGTCGACGCGGTCGCGGCCGTGCTGGCCGCCGTGAGGCCTGGGGGTCGGGTCGGCGCGTACGGCGTCTACGACCGGCCACTCGTGCTGGACCTGAACCAGCTGGGCGAGTTCGGCGAACGCTCCCTGGCCGGCGGGCACCTCGCTCCCAGCTGCTTCCCGGAAGCCATCGCCCTGCTCGCGCAGGTGCACGGCGTCGTCACCGGCAGCCACCCCCTGGAGCGCGTCGCCGACGCGTTCGCCCCACGACCGCAGCGCATGAAGGAGATCGTGGTCCCGTGACGCCCCGGCAAGCCGACCTCGTGGAGCAGCTCATCACCGTCGGCCGCAAGGCCGTGGCCGCAGGCATGGTCATCGGGTCCGGCGGCAACCTGTCGGCCCGCGAGCCCGGCAGTGACGAGTGCGTGGTGACCTGCTCCGGCTCGTGGCTCGACGAGCTGCGCCCAGAAGACTTCTCGGTGGTGGCGATCGATGACGGCACCGTCCGTGGCGGTCACCCGAAGCCAAGCAGCGAGGCGATGCTTCACCTGGCGACCTACCGGGTCCGGGCGGACGTGAACGCGGTGATCCACCTGCATCCGCAGACGTCGGTCCTGCTCGACGCCCTCGGCAAGGACATCCGGCTGCTGACGATCGACCACGCCTACTACGTCCGCGAGGTCCGCTCCACCCCCTTCATCCAGAGCGGTACCCCGGAGCTGGCGGAGGCCGGGGCCGCAGCCGTCGCCGACGGCTGCAACTGCGTGATCCTCGGCCACCACGGCTGCTCGGTCCTGGGCGAGACCGTCGAGCTCGCCCACAAGCGGGCCGCCAACCTCGAGGAGGCAGCGCGGGCCACCCTGACGATGCTGCAGCTCGGGGACACGACGACCGCCTGCCCCCCGGAGTACCTTGCCCGCGTGCGTGCCGGTGAGGGCTCGGTCTAGATGCTGCTGGTCGCCGGCCTGGACCTCGGCGGGTCGTCGGTGAAGGCCTGGGTGCAACAGGTCGGTGGCCCAATGGTCGCCTCGATCACGGTTCCCACGGTGACGGATCGACAGGGGTTCCGGGCCGAGTTCGACGCCACCTCCTGGGAAGCGGCGTGCCACGAGGCACTGGGGGCCGTCACCAAGGACCTGGCGGGTGAGTGGCTGGGAGTGACCGTGAGCTCGCTGCGACAGGGCTTCGTTCTCCTCGACGCCGGCGGCGGGGTGCTCGGTCCCGGGGTCCTCAACAGCGACCGGCGAGGGGCTCCCTACGCGCACGTGCTCGACGGGCAGCACTCCCTCACCGGTCACTGGCCGGCACCGGAGCTCACGTTGCCCAAGCTGCTCGCCGTCAAGGCCGAGGAGCCGGACCGGTGGGCACTGACGGCCCGCGTCCTGTTCCTGCACGACTGGCTCGTGAACGCCATGACCGGCGAGCAGGTCACCGAGGTGTCGTACGCCTGCGCCGGCGGCATGGCCGACGTCGCCCGCAGAGGCTGGGCCCGCGACCTGCTCGCGGCCTGCGGCATCCCAGACGGCCTGCTGGCTCCGATCGTGGAGGCCGGGACCGTCGTCGGGTCGCTGCAACCGGGGTGGGCACTTCCGACCGGGCTGCCGGTCGTGGCGGGCTGCGGTGACACCCAGCTGGCCGCGATGGGCGCCGGCGGCCTCAGCGACGCCGTCGTGACCGTCGTCGCCGGCTCGAGCACCCCGGTCCTCGCCGCGACCCGCACCCCCGTCACCGATCCGCTGGGTCGGCCCTGGATCTCGACGCACGCGGCACCGGACCTGTGGGCCGTCGAGGGCAACGCCGGCTACCCCGGGTCCTTCTCCGGCTGGTGGGCGGGCATCGTCGACGCACCGTTGGCCGACGACCCCGGCGGCGTCGTCGCCGTCACCGCGGTCGAGCTGTGGTCCCAGCGCACCTGGGAGACCAAACCTCCCTGGTCCCTGCTCCACCTGAGCCCGACGACCACCCCGGGCCAGGTACGCCGGGCACTGCTGGAGGCGCACGCGTTCTCGGTCGCGGCAGGCGTCGACGACCTCGCCCGGTTGCTCGGACCGGCCCGCCACGTCGTGGTCACCGGCGGTGCCGCTACTGACGGGGAGCTCCCAGCGCTGCTCGCGACCGTCCTCGGCCGCGAGGTCCGCTGGGACCGCGAGCCCAGCGCCGCCGCAGCCGGCACGGCCCTCGTCGCCCGCGCCCTCGATGCCGGCCCTGCCGACGAACACACCCTCCGACTCCCCCGAACCCCCCGCTCCCCGGGCGATCTCGCTGCCCTGGGCGACAGGCGCACGCAGTGGACCCAGGCCGTCGAGGCCCTGCGCGCGGTGGCCCCCTCGTGAAGGCCCTCGTCACGGCGGAGTTCACCGCCGAGGGAATCCGGCGTCTGGAGGCGCTGGGCTACACGGTCGACAGGGCCGGCTGGGGCATGACCCGGCGGGCCCTCGACCGGGCACAGCTGGTTGCTGCCGCCGAGGGCGCCGAGCTCCTGGTGACCGAGATCGAAGTCGTCGACGCCGACGTCCTCGCGGCCCTGCCCGACCTCCTGCTCGTCGCGACGGCCCGGGGTGGACCGGTCAACGTCGACCTGGCGGCGTGCACTGCTCGCGGGATCCCCGTGCTGTTCACGCCAGGGCGCAACGCCGACTCGGTTGCCGACTTCGTGGTCGGCACCGTCCTGTCCCTGGTCCGCGGCATAGCAGCCTCCGAGCGGCACCTGCGCGACACCGGATGGAACGTCGACGACGAGCTGCCCTACCTGCACTTTCGGGGACCCGAGCTGTCCCAGCTGACGGTCGGGGTCGTGGGCAACGGCGCGATCGGGGTCCGCGTCGGGCAGCGGTTCCGCGACGGTTTCGGGACGACCGTCGTCGTCCACGACCCGGTGCAGGGCATCGGGCCGTCGCTCGGCGAGCTCGCCGACCAGGTCGACCTGCTGACCCTGCATTGCCCACGCTCGCCCGCGACCCGGGGCCTGGTCGACGCCGCCCTGCTGGACCGCCTCGGGCCGGGCTGGATCGTCAACACTGCCGGCGGCGGCATCGTCGACGAGCAGGCCCTGTGCGACGCCCTCGATGCGGGCACCTTGCGCGGCGCAGCCCTCGACGTCTTCAGCTCCGAGCCACTCCCCAGGGACAACCGCCTGCTCCGCACACCTGGGCTGCTGCTCACCCCTCACCTGGCGGGGGCGGCCGACGACGTCGTGCGCCATCACACTGACCTGATCGTCGCCGACGTCGAGCGCTGGCACCGTGGCGAGCCCCTGCTGCACCGCGCCTGACCCGCTGAGCGGCACAAACGGCGGTGCATGCAACACTGGTCGTCACTCATTACGGGCTATTCCGTACCGTCACCTAGGAGCCACGTGCGCCGCCTGCTCGCCACCGCCACCCTCGCCACCCTCGCGCTGAGCGCGTGCGGCTCCGGCTCGACCAGCGCCACCCCCAAGGCCAGCGGTGCAAGCTTCGCCGACGTCCTGACCCAGGCCAAGGGCCAGACCGTCAACTGGTACATGTACGGGGGGGACGACACCATCAACGGCTTCGTCAACGGCTACGTCGCCGACAAGCTCAAAGCCCTCGGGGTCACGCTGAACCAGGTCAAGATCACCGACACGGTCACCGCCGTCGACAAGGTGCTCGCGGAGAAGCAGGCAGGCACGAAGGACGGCTCGGTCGATGCGATCTGGATCAACGGCGAGAACTTCGCGACCGGCAAGCAGGCCGGTGCGTGGTACTGCGGCGGCGACAAGAAGCTGGCCAACGCGAAGTACGTCGACTTCACCAAGCCGGCCGTCGCCAACGACTTCGGGCTGCCCGTCGACGGCTGCGAGTCGGTGTGGCAGCAGGCCAACTCAGCCCTCGTCTACGACAGCTCCAAGCTCACCGCGGACGACGTCAAGAGCGTGAGCAGCCTGTTCGCCTGGGCGACGGCGCACCCGGGCCAGTTCACCTACCCGGCTCCCCCGGACTTCACCGGCTCGATGGCCGTCCGCACCTTCTTCTACGACACCAACGGCGGTCCGACCGGGTTCAAGGGAGCCTTCGACAAGGCCACCTACTCGCCGGCCGCCACCAAGCTGTGGGACCGGCTCAACGCCCTCAAGCCCAGCCTCTACAAGAAGGGCGCGACCTACCCGGCCGGCCAGCCCGACGTCGAGAAGCTGTTCGCCAACGGCGAGGTCGCCGCGTTCCTCACTTACGGCCCCGGCGGGGTCGGCGACCAGGTCACCAAGGGCGTCTATCCCAAGACCACCCGCGAGGCCGTCCTCGACGTCGGCAACATCAGCAACTACAGCTTTCTGAGCATCCCCGCCAACAGCCCGCACAAGGCCGCCGCCCAGGTGCTCGAGAACGTCCTGCTCGACCCGCAGACTCAGCTGCAGTTCTACAAGCTCTCGGGCAGCTTCCCCGCCATCGACCTCGCCAAGCTCACCACCGCTGAGCAGGCGCAGTTCGCCGCCGTGAGCACCAGCCCCTCCGTGCTGCCCCTGACCGAGTTGACCAAGAACGCCCAGCCGGAGCTCACGAGCGGTTACGTCACCGCGATCGAGAAGGACTGGAAGACCAACGTCCTCCAGAAGTAGCCGCGTTCCCCGGGGACTGCGCATCGCCCTGCTGCTGAGTCCTGCGCTCGGCCTCGTCGGCGTGCTGTTCCTGGGGGGACTGGGACTCGGGGTGGCGCAGTCCTTCGGCTACCTGCCCTTCCTACCCGGCTGGCACTGGTCGCTCGACGCCTACTCGGGTCTGCTCGACGACAAGGCCGTCCGGCAGTCGTTCGTCCTCACCTTCCGGGTGGCGTTCCTGTCGACCGGCCTGGCCGTCGTGTTGGGGGTCGGCAGCGCCCTGCTGATCCGGTCCACCCGAAGGGGCAAGCGGCTGCTGTCCGCGCTGTTCCAGAGCACCCTGCCCGTACCCCACGTCGTCGGGGCCCTCGCCATGCTCCTGCTGTTGTCCCAGGGCGGCACGCTGTCGCGGCTGACCAACGCGGTGGGCCTGACGCACGGCTCGCAGAGCTTCCCGGAACTGGCCGGGGACCGGTTCGGCTGGGCGATCCTCGCCGAGTACGTCTGGAAGGAGGCCCCCTTCATCGGGGTCGTCGTCCTGTCCGCCCTCAGCTCGGGCGTGGCCGACCTCGAAGACGCCGCCCGCACCCTCGGCGCGGGTCCCGCAGCCCGGCTGCGCCATGTCGTGCTGCCCCTCATCACGCCGGGCGTGCTCGCGACCTCGATCCTGGTCTTCGCCTACAGCTTCGGCTCCTACGAGGTGCCCTATCTGCTCGGTCGGCCCTACCCTGCCACCCTGCCCGTGGTGGCCTACCAGTACTACACCGACGTCGACCTCAACGCCCGCCCGGTGGCGATGGCGATCTGCGTCGTCATCGCGGTCCTCATCGCCTCGCTGGTGGCGCTCTACATGCTGCTCGCCGAGCGCTTCGTCCGGAGGACAGCGTGATCCGGACGCTTCCGCGCTGGCTGCTCGCGATCGGGCTGCTGCTGCCCTTCGTCCCCCTGCTGGTCTGGGCCGGCTCCGGCCAGTGGCGGTATCCGGCCGTCGTACCGCAGCGCGGGAGCGGGCGCGGACTGCGACTGCTCCTCGACCCCGCCTCCGACATCCCCCAGGGCCTGCTCACGTCCTTGCTACTCGGCGTCACCGTCAGCGTGATCGCCTGCGCGATAGGGCTGTGCGCCGGACGGGCGCTAGGGCTGTACGCGTTCCGGGGCAAGAGGGCGGTGCGGTTCCTGCTGCTCGCCCCGGCCATCGTTCCTGGTCTCGCCGTCACGCTCGGGATCCAGGTCTTCTTCCTGCGCTACCGACTGGCGGGGACGCTGCCCGGGGTCGTGCTCGTGCAGCTGCTGCCCACGATCCCCTACGTCACGCTCGTCCTGGGGAGCGCCTTTGCCAACTTCGAGACGGGCTACGAGGAACAGGCCCGCACTCTCGGCGCCGGCCCGCTGCGCACCTTCTGGCACGTCACGCTGCCGGTGCTGCGACCCTCGCTGGTCGTGGCGGCTTTCTTCGCGTTCCTCATCTCGTGGAGTGAGTACATCCTGACCCTGCTCATCGGCGGAGGCACCGTGAAGACCCTGCCGCTGCTGCTGTTCGCCTACATCGGCAGCTCCGACCAGAACGTCGCGGCGGCACTCGCCCTGCTGGTCGTGCTGCCACCGTTCCTGCTGGTGCTGCTCACGTCGCGCTTCCTCACCGGGAGCCAGACCGGCGCCGTCGGATTCGGTCGCCTGTGACCACCGGTACGACGGTCGAGCTCCGTGGCCTGACCAAGTCCTACGACGGCACGCAGGTCGTGGCCGGCCTGGACCTGGTGATCCGGCCGGGGTCGCTGACCGCACTGCTGGGCCCGTCGGGATGCGGGAAGACGACGACCCTGAAGGTCGTGGCCGGGCTGCTCGACGCCGACGCCGGCGACGTCCTTTTCGACGGCCGAAGCGTGTTGTCCCTGCGCGCGGAGCAGCGGCCGGTGGCGATGGTGTTCCAGAAGCCGCTGCTGTTCCCGCACCTCTCGCTCGGCGACAACGTCGGCTTCGGGCTGCGGATGCGCAAGGTGCCCAAGAAGGAGCGGGTCGAACGGGTGGCGCGGGCCCTCGAGCTGGTCCGGCTGCAGGACCTGGCCTCCCGGCGGGTCGGCGAGGTCTCCGGTGGCCAGGAGCAGCGGGTGGCCCTGGCCCGCGCGCTCGTGACCGAGCCGTCCGTGCTGCTGCTGGACGAGCCCTTCTCGGCCCTGGACGCCAGTCTGCGTGGAGAGGTCCGTGACCTGGTCCGCGGGCTCCAGCAGGAGCTCGGGGTCACGACACTGTTCGTCACGCACGACCAGGAGGAGGCTGTCGCCATGTCGGACGACATCGCCTTGCTGTTCGAGGGACGCGTCGAGCAGAGCGGACCGCCGAGGGACTTCTACGCGGCGCCGGCCAGCATGCGGGTGGCCCGCTTCTTCGGGGGCCGCAACGAGCTGCCGGCAACCGTGCGGACGGGCATGGTGCACTCCGCCCTCGGGCAGTGGGCGACGTCCCGGACGGAGGGGGCTGCAGTGCTCACGGTCCGGCCCGAGGCCGTCGTACTGGCAGCGGAAGGCCTGCCCGCGAAGGTGCTCGAGGCCCGCTTCCTCGGTACCCACGTGGCCGTCACGGTCGAGCTCGCCGACGGGTCACGCCTGCGGCTGCACGCCCCACCCAGCACCGCATTGCCGTCCCACGTGCACCTGTCGGTCGACCCGGCCGCGACGACCCTGCTGGAGCCGTGATGGACCCGCTCGACCTCCCGCCCACCGACCGCGTTCTCGACGTCGTCATCGACACCGACCCGCTCAACGAGGTTGATGACCAGTTCGCCATCGCCTGGGCCCTGCTGCGCCCTGACCGGCTCAACGTCCGGGCCCTGCTCGCCGCGCCGTGGGTCAGCGACGAGCAGGTCTACGCGAGCACCGACCCAACGGTCGACGCACCACGGCACGAGCAGGCCACCCGACCGGCAGTGGCCCCAGCCGAGGGCGTCGCGCGTGCCACCGCTGAGCTCCACCGCCTCGTCGAGCTGACCGGCAGCGGGGCAGCCGTCCACCAGGGTGCTGACCGGTTCATGACCGGGCCGGGACAGCCGGTCACCAGCGCCGCGACCGAGGCCCTCATCGCCCTCGCCCACGAGCCGCGCACCGGGCCCCTGTACGTCGTGGGGATCGCCTGCGCGACGAACCTGGCCAGCGCCCTGCTCCTGGATCCGAGCATCGCCGACCGGATCTGCGTCGTGTGGACCAGCGCGCACCCGACGTTCTGGCCGCGGCCGACCGCGTCGTACAACCTGTCATTGGACCTGGTGGCGTCGCGGGTGCTCTTCGACTGCGGCGTGCCGCTCGTCTACCTGCCCGGCTACTACGTCGGGGAGGAGCTGCGGACGACGCGGGCGGAGCTGGCTGACCACGTCCGCGGTCGAGGACCAGTCGGCGACTACCTGTGGCAGACCTGGGAGAGCCACTGGATGACGCGGACGCGGCGGCCCGGGTTCAGCAAGGTGATCTGGGACCTGCTCAACATCGCCTACCTCGTCGAACCCGCGTGGCTGGCGACCGACCTGGTCGACTCGCCTGTGCTCGACGACGAGCTGCGCTGGCAGCACCCTCCCGGTCGGCACCAGATCCGGGAGGCGTACGACGTCGACCGCGACGCCGTCTTCGGCGACCTGTTCCGCGTCCTCGCCGGCTAGCGCACGAGGCTCAGGGCGACCTCGAAGGTCGCGTCGTTGGCGCGCTGCTGGGCAGCCACCTCGACCTTGCTGAACGACTCCGTCCACGACCGCCCAGGCAGCTCGTCCCAGACGAAGAGCAACGACACCGCCTGTGCGCCATGGCAACTGGCCGCCGAGAACACCGCGCTGGTCTCCATGTCGACGCCCAGGTGTCCCGCCTCGTTCCAACGGGTGAGCAGCTCCGGGGGCTGCGCGAGCAGCGCGTCCGTCGAGACGGTCGGGCCGACGTGGACGCGCACGGGACCGAAGGACACGGCCGCCCGTGCGACCAGGTCGGGCGTCGGCAGCGACGTACCCGAGGAGCCGTAGTACTGGGAGGCGCCCTCACCGATCGTGGCGCGCGAGGAGACGACCACGTCGCCGGTGGGGATCCCGAACCCGCCGCACGAACCGATCTGCACCACCCGGGGGGTGCCGCACGTCACGAGCACCTGCACCGGCTCGACCGCGCGGGCCGCGCCGTAGGCCGGGCAGTAGGCGACGGGGACCCCGTCGAGACGTCCCCACCACAGGTCGGGCATCCCGGTCTCCCGGACGTCCGTCAGATAGGGCAGCCGCTTGTCGAGCGCTTTCGCGCGCCACCAGGTGCCCTCGCAGACGAGCAGCTGCGGCACCTCATCCTCGCCGAGGCCGAGCAGGCTCAGCCATCCCGCGCGGTCCACGCGACACAACCTACTGTTCGCCGGCGCGCGACAGGGCCATGCTGGCGGGCGTCCGCCCTGGTCGAAGGCTGCCCCAACTGGCCGACGGACACAGACCGAGGAAAGTCCGCCCGGCGCCACCTCCGCCGACCACGGGCAGGACAGAACCTTGCAGCAGTCCCAGCCAGGCCAGCCTGGGCCCAGCAAAGGCCTAGCAGGGCTTGATCTTGGCTATCTCGGCAGCGTTGTCCGCCATGAGCTGCAGGCGATGAGCAAGCGCGGACAACGAGCTGGGCCGCAGGATGTAAACGGTCACCCGCTCGCACACAGTGGAGGTCACGAGGCCCGCGTCGCGTAGCACCTTGAGATGATGGGAGACCAGAGGTTGCGACATGTCGAGTTGCTTGGACAGGTCGCGCTGGGACCGGTAGCCGAGTTCGAGCAGGCGCACCATGTCGGCGCGACGTGGCTCGGCGAGGGCGGCAAGAACCGCTCCGGAGTCGAGCTGCGAGGCGGCCATCAGCTGCACGCGCGCCGGGTGGTGACCGGCATGGGTGGCACGGACGAGCTCATGGCGGCGAAGGGGAGCAACGGGGGCACACGCCCACTGTCGCGACCTTCGCGACGTTCGTCAAAGGCGGCCTGATGGGAGGCGCGCTCGTCAGCCGGTGGCACAGTCCATCTGCGGCCCCCGACAACGACTGGCGGGTAGGTCAGCGACTCAAGACGATCCGACGAAGGGGGACCGCGACCCGGTGGCCGACCCAGTTCGCCACCACCCGGCGGGCCGCGGCCAGCCGTTCAGGCGCGACCTCGGGAAGGTAGAGGGAGTCAAGCAGCAGATCCGCGCGGGCGGCCGTGTCGACGTCGAACGTGAACGCGCGGGCACTGTCGTCGACGACGCGAAGGCCGGCTACGTCAGGGAAGTCGACCAGCTCGGCATCGTTGGGGTAGCCCAGTCCACGGACCCGAAGTGCCACCAGGAGCCGCCCGTAGCGCAGCACGTCTGCGAGCGGGAGCGGCCCCGTGGCTGGCAGGGTCGCCACAAGCACACCACCGGGACGTAGAACCCGGCTGACCTCCACCAGGGTCTCGCGCAGCGGCACCAGCATCAGCGCCATCGACACGACGACCGCGTCGATGCAGGCATCTGGCAGTGGCAGTCGCGTCGCGTCGGCCCGGACGACCGGGACACCGCGGGTCGCCGCGCGGGCCAGCTCCGCCGCCGACAGGTCGATCCCGACGTACGAGGTGGGGGTGAGCTCATCACGCAGCGGGGCGCTGCCGCAGCACAGGTCCAGGACCCGCCCCCCGGCAGGGACAGCCTGACCGGCCCAGGCGTAGGGCGTGAGGCCAGCTGCGAAGGCAAGCGACAGCAGGTCCTCGGTGATGCCCGGCCGCTCCTGGTGGAAGCCCGCGACATAGCCGGCCCAGTCGGTCATGGGATCAGCAGCTGGTCTCGGAAGCCATGGCAATGGTCACGAGCTACCCCCCGAGCCGGGTCACGACATGCTTGACCCGGGTGTAGTCCCGCAGGCTGTACGCCGACAGGTCACTCCCCCAGCCGCTGCTTGCGTAGCCCCCGTGGGGCATCTCGCAGGCCAGCACCGAGTGGCAGTTCACCCAGACCGCACCGAAGTCGAGGGCCTTCGCGCAGCGGGCCGCGGCGCTCGCCGAGGTCGTCCAGACCGACGCCGCCAGGCCGTAGTCGGTGGCGGCCGCCGTACTCAGGGCTTCGGCCTCGTCGGCGACCTGCGTCACCGAGACGACCGGACCGAAGACCTCCTCGCGGGCCAGCTCGTCCTCGGGCCGCACGCCCACGACGACGGTTGGAGGGTAGAAGAAACCGGCCCGGTCCAGCGGCGCGCCACCGGCGACGACCTCGACGTGGGGGCCGCGGCGGTCGACCAGCCCGGCAACCCTGGCCAGCTGGCTCGCGTTGTTGAGGGCTCCGTAGTAGCCGCCCTCATCGGGGCCGCCGGTCCGCATGGCCTTGGCGCCGGCGGCCAGCCGCTCCACGAGGGCGTCGTGGATCCCCTCGGAGGCAAGGACTTTCGTCGCTGCCGTGCACGACTGACCTGCGTTGTAGTAGCCGATGTCGAGGATCCCCTGAACGGTCAGGTCGAGGTCGGCGTCGTCGAGGACGAGCACCGGAGCCTTGCCTCCGAGCTCGAGGTGCAGCCGCTTGAGTCCCACAGCCGAGGCCGCCACGACCTCGCGGCCGGCACGTACCGACCCGGTCAGGGCGACCATCGCCGGCACCGGGTGGCGGACCATCGCCTCACCCGTACCCCGGTTGCCGCAGACGACGTTGAGGACGCCGGGAGGCAGGTGCTCAGCGCCGAGCTCGGCCAGCATGAGCGGCGTGACCGGGGTCGTCTCGGCGCTCTTGAGGACCACGGTGTTGCCCGCCGCGACGGCGGGGGCCCACTTCCAGGTGGCCATCATGAGCGGGTAGTTCCAGGGCGTGATCTGCGCGACGACCCCGACCGGCTCGCGGCGCATCACGCTGGTGAAGCCGACGACGTACTCCCCGCTCGCAATGCCCTCAGGCGCCCTGGACTGCCCTGCGGCGGACCGGATCACATCCAGGACGTGAGGCATCTCGGCCCGCATCGCCTCCCGGGGCTTGCCGGTGTTGCGGCACTCGGCGTCGACGAACTCCTCGGCCCTGTCCTCGAGGGCCTGCGCCAGCCGGAGCAGGGCCAACATCCGCGCCGAGGGCGGGGTGTCCCGCCAGCCGGGGAAGGCGGCGGCAGCGGCGGCGAACGCTCCGTCGAGGTCCTCCGGGCCCGCCACCGGCGCGACGTCGTAGCCCCGTCCGGTTGCCGGGTCGAGGATCTCGGTGGTCGCTGCGGCCAGGGGGGTCCGGCGAGATCCGCCGTAGAAGTGATGGAGCACGTACCGACTCTAGGTCCGGGCTCGCAGGGCCTGCTTGTCGGTCTTCCCGACGCCGTTGCGGGGGAGCGACTCGACCAGCTCGACGACCTTGGGGGCGGCGTAGTCGGCCATCCCCTCGCGGACCCACGCCCGCACCTCGGCAGGGGTCACGGGCGCACGCACGACGAGGTAGGCCGCGATGACCTCTCCCCCCAGCGCGTCGGGGATGCCGACAACGGCCGCGTCCTCGATGAGGGGGTGCCGTCGGAGCAGCTCCTCGAGCTCTGCCGAGAACACCTTCGTGCCACCGCGGTTGATCATGTCCTTGCTGCGGTCGAGGACCGTCACGAAGCCGTGCTCGCAGACCCGGACGATGTCGCCGGTGTCGAACCACCCGTCGATGATCGCGGCGGCGGTGGCCTCCCCGTCCCCTGCGTAGCCGGTCGTCACCAACGAGCCACGCAGCCACAGCTCACCCGCTTCGCCTTCCCTGCAGGGCTTCCCGCTCTCGTCGCGGACCTCGGCCTGCATGCAGTCCAGTGGCCGGCCGACCGTCCCGGCGTGCTCGGCGAAGTCCTCGTCGCGCAGGATGCAGCCCGGCGAGTGCGTCTCGGACAAGCCATAGACGTCGTGCAGGCGCACGCCCGGCAGGGCAACCCGGAGCCCGTCCTGCAGGTCCAAGGGGAACGGCGCACCCCCGGCAGCCACCCGTGACAACCGTGGCAGGTCATCCAGGCCGGCCCGCAGGGCGAGCCGCCACCAGCTCGGCACGGCGTAGGCCCAGGTGACGCCCTCCCGCCGCAGCAGCTCGACGTACTCGCGCGGACTCTGCGAGTCGACGAGCACCAACCGCGCACCGGCGAGCATCGCCGGCAGCACGTGGGCATGCATCGCCGAGATGTAATACATCGGAAACAGCACGGCCGTGACGTCGTCCGGGCCGAGGGACAGCACCCGCTGGTAGCTCATCCCGGAGTGCACCGACGCGCGATGCACGACCTGCGACGCCTTCGGCCGCCCCGTCGTCCCCGACGTGAACACCACCTGGTACGTCGCGTCCTCGGCAAGCCCCGACGGGCCTTCGGCCCAGGACCGCTCGGGTGCCTCCATCAGGACCGCCGCGAGCGGCTCGGCGCCCGAGAGGTGGTCCAGGAAGGGCTTGGACGCCAGCGTCAGCCGGGTCTTCATGTGCTCGACCATGTAGGACCATTGCGGCGGCGCGAGGCGGGTGTTCAGGCCCACCATCACACAGCCCACGCGGGCGCAGGCAAGCAGCAGCACGGCGAGGTCGACGGTGTTGCCACTTGCTACTGCGACGGCGACGCCGGGCTCTAGACCCCTGGCACGCAGGGAGTCGGCGGCGCGCTCGACCCGGTCGGCGAACTGCCGCCAGCTCAGGTGAAGGTCCCCGTCGGTCCAGCCCGGGCGGTCACCGTGCAGGCGCACCGCCCGGTCCAGGGCGTCGACGACGGTCGCCGGCCGTCGGGCGTACGACAGGGCAGGTGCACCAAGCCACTGCTCGATGGCGACCGGGTCGCCGGGTCGGTCGTCGAGGTCGTGGAGCGCTGCCATGGCCGGTCAGTCTGCCAGGTCGAGTCGGTCGTCGGTGGTGGCGACGGAGGGTCAGGTGACGACCAGGTCCGCCTTCATGTTGCCGTGGAAGTCACAGGTGATCGAATACTTGCCTGGCTTCGCGGGCGCGGTGAGGGTGGCGGTGGCGCCGGGTTGGACGACGAGGCCCGGCATGCCCTTGAGGGTGACCGTGTGCGCGGTTCCGTCGGCGTTCTTGACCATGACGGTGCTGCCGGCCTTGACCGAGGAGGGCACGGTGTACATGAAGTTCTTGATGGTGAGCACGGCAGCCGAGGCGGTGGCGGGTGCCGTCGTCTCGGTTGCCGGTGCGCTGGTGGTGGCCGACGTCGGGGCCGAGGCCGGGCTGCTGGCCGTGGGTGTGGTGGCGGTCGTGGTGCCGGAGCACCCGGCCAGCACGGCGGTCGCGGCGAGGGGGAGCAGGAGCGAGCTGAGCTGACGGGGCGTCATGGGGGCCTTTCGTGGGGGGCAGGTCAGAGCAGGTGTGCGAAAGCGACCACGTTGTCGAGGTAGTGACCGGTCTTTCTGTCGAAGCCGCCGCCGCAGGTGATCAGCCGCAACTCGGCGCGCTGGGTGGTGTCGCCGTAGACCGCGCTCGTCGGGAAGCGGTCCTTGGGGTAACGGGCGACCTTGTCCACCATGAAGCGTGCAGTGCTGCCGTCGGCGCGCCCGACGGTAACCGTCGCCCCGGGCCGGAGCGCCCCGAGCTGGTAGAAGATGCCGGGCCCGTTGGTGCTGTCGACGTGCCCGGCGATGACCGCGGGCCCGAACTGGCCGGGGGCCGGCCCGTCGACGTACCAGCCGGCCTTGCCGAAGTCTGTGGGTACCTGCAGGCTGCCGTCGGCCTGCTTGCCGAGGTTGACGAGCGTCTTGCTGTCCACACCGATCGAGGCGATGGCGATGCTGACCGGGCGCGACCGGCTCAGGGTCTTGGCCGAGAAGCCGATGGCGTCCCGGGTGGTCCCCGACGTGGGTGGCGTGCCGGGGGCGCTGGGACCGGATGTGCTGGACGAAGCCGCGACCGGCGGCTGCGGCGGACCGCCACTGGGTTGTAGCCCCACGATGACCGCGGTCGTGCCGGCGACCCCGAGCGTGACCGTCACGGCCGCCGCGGCAAGTACACCGCGGCGGCCGTGGGGGGTTGCGAGAGTGCTCACTAGCTCCGGGCGCGGCGGGCAGCGAAAGCGCCCGTGCCGGCTGCGGCGAGCAGGCCGATGCCACCAAGGGCGAGCAGGCCCTCGTTCTGCGTCGGGGCGGTGCCACCGGCACCAGTGCCGGCGCCACCGGACGGCGACGCGGACAGCACGCCGCAGATCGCCGGGTCAGTGGCGGACGCGGGCAGCGCCGGGTTCAGGTCGCTCTTGGCCTGCGCCTTGGCACCGGTGTAGGAGACGCCGTGCACGACGACCAGGGCCTGGCCCTTCTCGATGGCGGTAGCGATCTCGGGAGCAACCGTGACGCCGCCCCGCATGTACTGAATGCTGGTGCCGGAACCGAAGCGGTCCACGGCCAGCCCGCTGGTCGGGCTGGTGTCACCGGTCTTGGTCAGCGACACGACGACGGCACCATATGCCGGGCCGCCCTCGGTCGTGCTCAAGCGGCCGTCGCCGTCCTTCTCATCGGACACGGCGGGGCACTCGTGACGGGCATCGGCGCCGAAGTGGATGTGGGCAGCGTGCGGACCGGCCGCCAGGCCGGAGGCGGCCAGCGTGAACTCGATCTTGTTGCCGGTGACGGTGACCATCGCCGTGCCGCTGCCGTTGGAGCCGTTCACGACGACAGGTGTGAGGTTGGCGGTGGCACTGCCATCGGCCCACGCCGTGCCGACACCGACGAAGGGGAGAGAAAGGGGAAGGGCGAGGACGAGCGGGGCAAGTCTCATCGAGCGGCGCATCTGTGCTCCAAAGTCGTGACGTGACAGCCGCTTCAGGCGGCCGTCTGAGTAGTTCTTCGCACCTACCCCCTGTTGCGGTTCATAAGCGCGGATGTATGAACCGTCATGAGTACGAGGGACGTCTGACCTCGACCGGGTAGGGAGAGCGGAGGGTGTGGGGTTCGAACCCACGAGACGGGATCAACCGCCTGGCCGCTTTCAAGGCGGCTGCACTAGTCCACTATGCGAACCCTCCAGGCCCCTGACTCACACCGCTGCCCTCGAAGAAGGGGGCGGAGCGTTTAGGGGGTGAAGCAGGAGACTACGTTCCCGCGGCCTTCCGCCGGGCTCTGGGCACACGGCCGTCACTGGCTGCCGTGGCCCGGTCCACCGCTTCGGTCGACCGGCTGGGACAACGGCAGGGCGGGACCTACGTCGCCGACCCACCCGCGCTCGGGGTCCAGGCGCCACAGTTGCCCGTCCGCTGGGTCCACGACCTGCAGGGCGACCCAATCCCCGAGGACGAGGCGAGCGAGATCGGGTTGGCGGGAGAGCACGGCATCGACCGTCGAGGGCGGTGCGCACACGATCGCCAGCAGGCGCACCGGATCGTGCTGCGGGAGCCCGGTCCAGCGGCCACCGTCGGGTGCGTGCGCGGAGACTGCCTGCCACGGCAGGCCGATGCGCAGATCGCCCCGGACCCCGGTCAGGACTCCGGACAGCGCATGCTCGGTGCCCTCGGCCCCGATCACGATGTTGTGGGTGGTTTTGTCCCCCGCCCCGAAGCGTTCCGGGTCGACGGTGGAGCACCAGTAGGCCGAGCTGATCCATTGCGCGACCACCAGCGGCCCGGCCATGAGCGTTTCCAGCAGGGTCCCGTCGGGGTCGATGTCGGGTCGGTAGGACTGCAGGAATACGCGGCCACCCAGGTCGCTGTCGACGGTCAAGGAGCGAGGCCCGATCACCATGGCAGCATTGCCGGCCAGGCCCCACTCGGGTCGGACCTGCGCCCAGTCACCGGCGCGCCGGTCGAGTTGTCGCCTGAGGCGAGCCGATGATGCCGTCGGGTCCGCCTGGGGCAGGTCCTTGGCGCGCTCTCGGGCAACGCCGTCGCCGGCAACCTTCAGGTCCCTGACCAGGTGGGCGAGGGTGGATTCGGCGGCCACGTCGACGTCGAGGATCGTGACGCTGTCCCGAGTGGTGTCGTGCAGCGCAGCGACGAACTGCGTGCCGCGCACGTCCATGCCCCGCACGAACAGGCCCGCAACGACGCGGGGGTCGGACAGGACCTGCACCATCGCGCGTGCGCTCACGTCACCGGACCGTCCGCCGCAGGCGCCACAGTCGTACGCCGCAAGGTGGGGGTTGTTGGTCGCGGCGCCACCGTGGCCGCACAGGACCACCAAGGGCGCCGGCTCGACCAACCCGGTGCTGCTCAGGAAGGCAGCGGCAAGGTCGACGAGTTCGGTGACACCGAAGTTTTCTGCTGACACCGCGCCGCCGTCGGGCCGGGGGGAGGAGAGGGAGTCCGGCGCCGTGATGACGTCAAGGGGGCCGCGGGTCGGCGCGCCTACAGCGTGTCGAAGGTCGGCGGCCCGGTGCGACCACCAGGCGGGCGCGGCGGTGCGCAGGGCGGCCAGCGGCCCCAGGACCCACCCGGACCCCTCCGCCAGGGTGAACGGCGTGAAGGGTCGAGCTTCCATGCCGTGCACGGCGTCGAAGGCCTCCGTGGTCGACCACGACCATCGACGCGGTGCCGCCGTCTCGCGAACGGTGCGGTCCGGGCGCAGGAGCACCGGGCACCGCTCGGAGACCGCCCCGGTGGGTGAGACGTGGCGCAGGGGCAGCCCAAAGAACCCGGCCGCGCCATAGGTCTCCCACGGTCCGGTCACCTCGAGCTGGCGGCGCAGCCGCTCGGAGCGAACGTCGATGCAGAGCACGACCTGGGCGTCGGGACCGCCGGGCGCTCGCGACGACACCCCGATGCCACCCCCACCGCCGGCAAGCTCTGCAGCTCGGGCCTGCACCCCCCGGACAAGGGGACGCCGCACAGCGCTCTCCCACACCTCCAGCCGAAGGCGTTCCACGCCGTACGAGACGACCGTCGCGATCAGGGTCGTGAGCTCGTCGACGTCGCGCGCGTCGAGCCGCACGCCATCAACTTCGAGCTCGCGCAGGACGGCTGCCAGGTCTGGGCCCGGTCCAGGGTCGGCGGCGGCGGCGGCGGGACCTCGCGCAGGGTGGGTGAGCACGTCCAGCAGCCGCACCGACACGAGGTCGGCGTAGGCGTCCGCCCTCGCCCGGTCGCCCTGTTCCGCGATCACGCCGGGCAGGGCGACGCGTTGACGCAGCCTCCAGGCGACGTGCGCCGCCCACCCGGCACCCTCGGTGAGCAGCTGACCCAGCACCACCATCTCGGGTTCCCCGGACGGGTCGAGCGCCTCGAGCATGACCGCCACCGCGTCAACGGGATCGGCGGGCAGGGCTGTCGCGAGGTCCCGGGCACCGGTAACCCCGAGGCCGGCATCGAGGGCCGCGTCTGCTCGGGCGGCGGCCCAGACCCCGCCCGGCGCGGTCGGCCAGGCCGCGTCCCCGTAGACCCGGGCGAGCAGCAGGTCCGCGTACGCCGACGGCACACGTCGACTTTGCCTGCGGGGCCAGCCGTCGTGCAGCAGAACGGCGCGAACCACGTCCACTCGAGCGACCTTGCCACACAGGGGGGCACGTGGGTCGAGGAACTGCGCGCATCCCTGCAGAAGCGCCTCGTCGTCGATCCGCCCGGCCGACAGCGCGCGGCCGAACAGGTCTGCACCCGGGCCCGTGGCATTGCCCCAGACCCGTGCGGCCAGCGCCAGCGCGTCGTGGAACTCCAGGCACTCCAACGACGCGAGAGGGTTGGAGGCGACGAACGACTCGAGCGGCCAGGCCGGAGACACGATGTCGCCGGCTGCAAGCAGCAGGGCGCGGGTGCGCGCAGCCTGTTCGACTGACGGCCCGCTGGCCACCGCCGTCACAAGGTCAGGGTTGACCACCGGGGCCGACACCACCACCTGGCGCAGCGTCCGGGGGGGTAGGGACGTGGCCGCGACCGCGTCGACGATCCAGCGGACGCCACCGGAGCGAGCTCGGCGGTCCAGCCACCAGAACGCAGCGCCGGCGGTGACCAGGAACAGCACGAGCAGGCTGACCTTCACAGCTCCGGTCTGGCCCCACGAGGGGGTGGACGAGGCCAACAGCCCGTCGGTGGCGGTGGTCAGCGCGCGCAGCCCCAGCAGGTAGCCCACCACGGCGAGCACCGTCACGGCTGTGGCTGCTGCATGGGCGCGCGTCCTGAGACGGTGTGCACCAAGCAGTGCGGAGCCCAACGCGGTCGCCGCCAGGATCACCGGAAGTGCGGCGGCCGGACCCACCAAGAGCGGCGAGCCCCACGGACCAGGAACCACTGCAGCGGCGGCGACCACGCCCACGGCTGCCGCCACACCCACGATGGTGCGCCGACCACCCACGAGCGGAGGCGGAGCGACCCCGCGCCGGGCCCGCTCGACCGCGCCACCCGCACCGAGGAACAGCGACGCCTTCCACATCCCGTGGCCGACGAGGTGGGCCAGGGCGGCTGCCGGCAGGCCGAGCGCGACCTGCACGCCGAGATAGCCCATCTGTGCTGTCGTCGATCCGGCCAGTCTGCCTTTGAGGTCGGGGCGGGTCCGGACCTGCGCGGTACCCATCAGCGCAGTCGCCACCGCCAGCCCCAGAAGCACACCACGGGCTGTCGCCGAGGGCGCGAGCACCGGCCACAGCAGCAACCCGAGCACCCCGACCCCGTTGACCAGTCCTGCATGCAGCAGTGCACTCACCGGAGAGGGAGCCTCGGCGGTCTCCGGCAGCCATCGATGGGCCGGCACGAGGGCGCTGCGCGCGACACCAGCGGCCACCACGAGCAAGGCGAGCACGGTCACCGTGGAGGCAGGTGCAGAGGAGACCGCGGCAGGTAGGCCGTCCAGCCGCAGTGTGTGCAGCTGAACCCCTGTCACCACCACCGCGGCCCACAGCGCGGCATCACCCACCAGCAGCCGGGAGGTCACGATGAGGGACGAGCGGCGGGCGTCCACGGTGCCCGTGTGGCCGACCAGCGCCGCCACTGCCAGCCCGCCCACCGTCCAACCCAGCGCGAGCTGCACCAGGCTCGGCGCCACGACCGCCGAGACCAGGGCGACGACCCCGACCACCTCGAGGGCGGCGAACCGGGCCAGACGGGGCTGTCCTACGAGGTTGCGGGCCGCATACGCGGCGACAACCGCACCGATCCCCGAGACGAGGACCAGCAGGAGCCAGGAGACCAGGCCACCGACCACGCCGAACGGCGACGTGCCGAGACGCCCCAGGTCCAGCAGGACCGGCGTCCAGGCGAAGGGATGGACGACGGCCACGGGCAGTAGCACGAGGACGCCGGCCAGCAGGGCCACCAGCAGGTTCCGCGCGAAGCGAAGCAGTAACATACGAACCACAATACACGTATTGCAATTCAAGTGTCTGGGATCTGGCTCGATCGGTCATGATGAAGGGGTGAACAACAACGTGGCACCGGAGGTGGGCCACGTGGTCAGGTCGTGGACGCTGTTGACCAACCACGGCCGACTGCTCCTGCTCATCTCAGCCAACCCCGAGGCGCGCCTGCGTGACCTTGCAGAGCAGGCCGGGATCACCGAACGTGCGGCAAGCTCGATCGTGGGTGACCTCGGAGAAGCCGGCTACGTGACCTGGACGCGGGTCGGACGCCGTAACAGCTACGTCGTCCACCCAGACCGGCCGTTCCGTCACCCTGCCGAGGCCGGCCACGACATCGGCGAGCTCCTGTCGCTGTTCCCCTGACCCAGCGCCGCTGCGGAAAGACGCCATGTCAGCGCATGACCACCACCACGGTCTCACCGCAGCACTGGCCACCCGGCACGGCAAGCACCCGCTGATCGCCCCGTACCTCGCCGACCCGGTGACGCCGTCAAGGGCATCACCGACCCCGAGACCCTGCACGAGGCCATCGCTACCGCCTACCGGCTCGAAGGAGTTCAGCTAGGCAACCCCTGCTCCACCTGCGGCACACCGACGGCGGTCAAGGTGGACCTCGAGCACATCCGCTGATCGTGCACGTAGGGACGGCCGGGGAAGTCGACGACGGGTGGGCGCGCAACATCCCGCCCCAGGCAGTGCACATGGGAGCTGCCTGCTGGCCGGGGCCCCTGACGCTCGTCCGCACCCGGGGGCCTCGATCGGGCGACCACGCAATCGGAGGTCAGACCACTTTCGGGTTGCGCGTGCCCTCGCACCCGACCGCACACGAGCTACTCCTGGCGTTCGGCGCAGTCGTGGCAGCTCCGTGTGCTGACCGCTTCGGTCGGGCCTCGCCGACGGCCGTCGAGCTCGTCCTGGACGAGCTGGGCACCTCCCTGGACTCGCGGCGCAACGTCGTACTCGCAGGCGTCGATTCCCATGTCGGTGTCGAGTCGACGATCATGGACTGCACGGGCGCCAGCCCCATGACGGCGCACTGGCCGCAGCCGTTCATGACGCCTATGTCGTGCCGCCCATGCCCCAAGCTGACGTGGGCACAGCTCTTGGCCCATGACCGGCGTACCGCCCGTCGGAGCCGCGTCCGGCGGCGTGGGAGGCTCTCGGTCGTGACCCTGACCCGCTCGGCCGCAGCCGTCGCAGCCGGCTACCTCCTGGGGACCGTGCCCGCAGCCGACCTCGCCGGCCGGCTCGTCGGGGTGAGCGTCCGGACCGCCGGCACCGGGAACCCCGGAGCCATCAACGCCTCCGTGCTGCTCGGCAAGCGCTGGGGCACGGCGGTCGCTGGCGTCGACATGGCAAAGGGCTGTGCGGCGGGGCTGCTCGGCCGGCAGGTCGGTCCGGCGACGGCCTACGCGACGGCGACGGCCGCGGTCGTGGGACATGTCTTCCCGGTCTGGTCGAGGTTCCAGGGGGGCAAGGGCGTCGCGACGTCGTACGGCGCGGTGGTGGGGGTCTTCCCGGCCTACGCGGTGCCGGACCTGCTGGTGGCCGGGGCCGCTGCCCGGCTGACCAAGGATCCGCGCCGCGCCAACGACATCTCCAGTGCGGCGTGGACCGGGGCGGCGTTGCTCTGGTGGGCAAGGCGCCTGCCGAACCTCTGGGGCCCGACGCCGACGGTCGCGCTCCCCCTGCACGCAGCCGCCACCAGCGCCCTGATCAGCTGGCGCTTCCGCCAGCCGGAGCGGGTCAGCGGCGGCATGCGGCTCGGGGACCCGGCGTGACCGACCGGATGCCCCTGCCCGGGTCGCTGTCGATCGGTCGGGACTGCTTCGCCTGCGGGCTCGACAACGACCGAGGGCTCCACATCCCTTACGAGAAGGTCGGCGACCGGGTCGAGGCCCTGTTCACCCTCGGCGAGGAGTTCTCCGGTGCACCTGCCTATGTGCACGGAGGGGTGATCATGACGGTGCTCGACGAGGGCATGGCCTGGGCCACGATCGCGCTGCGCTCCCGGTTCGCTGTCACCACCGAGTTCACCTCCGCCTTCAGACGGCCGGTGCTCGTCGGCCAGCCGCACACGCTGGTCGCCGAGTGCGGGCTTCTCGAGGAGGACGGCCGCACCCTGCGCGTGACGGCCAGCATCAGCCGCGCCGACGGCAAGCTGTGCACGCAAGCGAGCGCCCGCTACTACGCGATGACCGTCGAGGAGACCGCCGCCTCGGCCGGGATCCCGGCGCTGCCCCAGGAGATGACGCGGGCCTTCGGCTTCGCCGAGGGCTCGTGACCTGGGCCGTCATCGGTGCCGGCTACACCGGGATCGCCGTAGCCGCAGCCCTTCTGGACGCGGGTTTGGGCGTCGAGGTGCTCGACCGGCGACCCGTCGTCGGGGGCCTGTGGGTCGACGGGACCTACGACTCGGTCCGCCTCATCACCAGCCGCAAGGTAACCGCCTTCGACGGCCGCCCGCTCCCGAACGGACCGACCTTCCCCACCGGCCCGGAGCTGCTCGCCTACCTCACGGGGACGGCAACGAGCACCGGGGTGCTCGACCACTTCCGGGGGTCCAGCCAGGTCCTGTCAGTCACCCCCGAGGGCGCCGGCTGGGCGGTGACCACCGCGACCGGCCACACGTCGTACGACGGAGTCGTGCTGGCGACGGGTCTGTTCCAGGTGCCTCGGATCCCCGTGCTGCCAGGCGTTCTGATCATCCCCCAGCTGCACACGTCGGCCTACCGGCACCCGGGGCAGCTCGGTGACGACGTCCTGGTGGTCGGGCTCGGCAACTCGGGGGCCGACGTCGCGCAGGACGCCGTCGCCGCCGGGAAACGGGTCACCCTCGCGGTCTCCCGCGGCCGACACGTCGTCCCCCGCAGGATCCTGGGCTCTCCGGTCGTCGAGCTGCGCCGCCCTGCCCTGCTGCCCGAGCTCCCGATGCGGCTGGGGCTGGACGCCCTGGTGCGCATGGGCTCCTGGCGCTCAGGTCGACTGCCCGCGCCACGGCACCTGGTCCTGGCCGAGTCCCCGGTGGTGCACTCCGCCCTGCTGCCGCTGGTCGCCTCGCGCGCGGTCACCGTGCGGGCGGGGGTGAGCGCACTGTGCGGCAACGAGGTGGCCTTCAGCGACGGGAGCACCAAGGGTTTCGACACCGTCGTGTGGGCCACCGGCTACGACTACGACCTTCCCATCGACCGCGCTCACCTCGACGGCGGGGCCGGGGGCTACCGCTCAGCGCCACCGAGGCTGGTCGGGGGTGCCTGGTCGGCGGTCTCCCGAGGCCTGGCGGCCGTCGGCCACCGGGAGCCGCGAGGCGGTCGCGGGCCGTACCTGTCCGCACTGGCCGGGCTGGTGGCGGCGGGGGCCCGCGCCCAGGGCTGGGTGGACGAACCCGTTGGCCGACACCTGGCCGACACGGTCCGACCGACGGCTTCGGTGTTCGTCGACAACGCCCCGGAGATCAGGACCCTGCGCCTGCTGACGGCAGCCGCAAACCGGCTCTGAGGGCCGCCCCTGCGACGGGGTGGAAGACGCAGCCGACGGTACCGATCCCCACGTGCACGGCGACCGAAGGTCCCATGTCGTAGCGCACGAGCTGCTCCACGTCGCAGGCTTCGCGCAGTCCGCTCTCGAGGGCATCGGCGAGGGCAGCCGCGCCCAGATGACCGACTCCGACACGGAGGCGCACACCCGCGGACTGCTCCCGCACATAGCCGACGAGAGCCTTCACTGCCCCGTCGACGTCACCGACCCGACCGACCGGGGTCATCCCGCCCTCAGCCAGGGCCAGCACCGGGATCGCATCGGCGGCGGCGGACCGCGCCAGCCGACCTCCACCGACGGCCAGCGCGAGCGTGCCCACGACGAAGACGTTGCCCATCGCCTCCGCCGTGCGACGGGCGACGTCGGCCGCCGCGAGGACGTCCCCACCGGCGGCAAGCACCTCACCCGCAGCCCATACGCACAAGGACACCGGGAAGCTCGCCGACCGGGTGTCGACGACCTCGACGGGGACCCGAGCCATCGAGGCTGCCAGCCGCGCCGAGTTGGCGACCCCGGAGATGTCCCCCCCGGCGTGGATCGACAGCACCTGCGTCGCCCCCTCGTCGGCGGCCCGCTCGTACGCTGCGAGGACCTGCCCAGGGCTCGGGGTTGACGAGCCCACAACGGCACCACGCTCGAGGGCTGCCGTGACCCCGGCCAGGTCGAGGTCCACGCCTTCCAGATGGGCGACACCGTCGACGACCACGGTCATCGGTACGACGAGGACGCCGTACTCCTGCTGCAGGGCAACGGGAAGCTGGCTGTTGGAGTCGGTGACGAGGCCGATCACGACGGGCGGGCTGGGCGCGGCTTGCGGTCACCGAAGCCGAAGAGCTGCCCGGCGGCCTGTTGCACTGCCATCGACCAGGTCGGGTAGGAGTGCGAGGTCTGCGCGAGCCGCCCCACGAGCAGCCCGCAGCGCATCACCAGGGCCACCTCGGCCATCATCTCGCCGGCCCGCTCCGCCACGATCGTGGCACCGAGCACCCGACCTCCGCCTGCGTTGCGGGTCAGCGGCTTCGGGCCGACGATCAGCTTGACGAAGCCCTCTGTGCGCCCGGCGGTGCGGGCGCGGTCGAGCTCGGCCATCGGCAGCTCCACGACGCGGGCGTCCTTGTGCTGCTCGGCGGCCTGGGCCTCGGTCAGCCCGATACGGGCGACCTCGGGGTCGGTGAAGGTCACCCAGGGCACGGCGTTCTCGGCGAACTTCAAAGGCTTGCGGGTCAATGCGCTGGTCGCCGCGATCCGGCCCATCTCATCGGCCGCGTGCGTGAAGGGCAGGCGGCCGGTCACGTCGCCCGCGGCATAGACGTTCTTGACGGAGGTGCGCATCCGCAGGTCGACCTCGACACTGCCCTGCTTGGTCATGGCCAGCCCGAGCGGCTCGAGACCGGCGGAGGACGGCTTGCGGCCGACGGCAACCAGCAGGTGACTCACCTCGAACGAGCCCTGGTCGGTCATGACCTGCATGCCGCCGTCGGTGCGGGCGACGGCCTCGACCTTGGTCCCAACGCGCAGGTCGATGCCCCTACGGGTCAGGGCGGCGTGCACCACCTCGGAGGCCTCCGGCTCCTCCTTGCTCAGGATGCGGTCGGCCGACTCGAGGACGGTCACCTCGCAGCCGAGGCCGCGGAAGGCCTGGGCCATCTCACAACCGATCGCCCCGCCGCCCAGGACCGCGAGGTGCCGGGGGGCTTCGGTGAGCCCGAACATGGTCTCGTTGGTGAGGTAGTCGACGGTCTCGATCCCAGGCAGCTTCGGGACGACCGGCGAGCTCCCGGTGGCCACCACGAGCTTGCGCGAGCGCAGGGTGCGGCCCCCGACCTGCACGGTCCCCGGACCGGTGAAGACGGCCCGACCGAGGACGACCTCGATTCCCTCGTGCTCGAGGACGGCGACATTCTCATCGGCAGCGATCCCGGCGATGGTGTCCTGCACCCGCACCATGGCGTCGCCGAAGGGCATTCCCGCCGAGGCGAGCAGCGTCTTCGACGGCACGCACCCGCTGAAGGTGCAGTCGCCCCCCGGAGGTCCGTCGGTGACCATGACGACGGTCTTGCCGAAGCGGCGTGCCGAGCGGGCGGCCGAGATGGCCGCGGCGCCCCCGCCAATGACGAGCAGGTCTGGGTCGGTCATCTGGCCACCCTAGGCCTCAGGCTGCCCTCCGTCGGCGGTAGCGACGAGCTCGGCCAGGGACTCGCGCAGGTATCCGGCGAGGACGTCGAGGTCGGGCACGTTGTCGGCGTCCGCGATCAAGCCGTAGGTGACCCGTCCGTGATAGCTGATGATCGCGATGGCGAGCGTGTGCTCGGGCGCGAGGAAGGCCAGCGGCACGAGCTCCTCGAGCTGTCGGCCGAGCAGGTAGATCGGGATCTGCGGACCGGGCACGTTGGTGACGAGCAGGTTGTAGAGCCTGCTCGAGAAGCCGAGCCGGGACGCCCGGGCGAGCATCGCCGGCGGCAAGGCGTTCTCGAGCGACGTGAGCACCTTCGCCCCCTCGGCCTGCTTGCTGGACTTGAGGTGCTCCATGGACGCCCGCACCGAGGCGAGGCGGGCGCGGGGGTCGGTCGTACCGACGGGGAGGGGAGCCATCATGATGGCGATCTCGTTGCCGAGCGCGCCCTTGTTGGCCTCGGACCGCAGCGACACCGGGACGCAGGCCCGCAGGGTCAGCTCGCTGGTGTCCATACCGCGGTCGGTGAGGAAGCGCCCGAGAGCGCCCGCGACGGCGGCGAGGACGACGTCGTTGACCGTCGCGCCGCCGGAGGACGCCTTGACCTTCTTGTAGTCCGCGAGGGCGGTGTGGACGATCGCCACGAGGCGGTGCGGACCGGGCTTGGTGTTCAGCGGCGTCTTGGGGGCGGAGTCGACGAGCGGCTTGGCGGTCTCGGCAAGGGCCGCGAGGGCGCCGAAGGTCGACCGGACGGCGTCCTGTGGGTGAAGCGCCATGCCGAGACCGACCCTGGACAGCTCGACGACGTTGCGCACCAGGCCCTGCGTGCCGGCGGTGAGCAGCTCAACCGCTCCGGGGGTCGGCTGCGGTGACCAGGCCGGCGGGACCTCGTCGCTGACGGCGCGCTCGACGTCGAACAGCACCGTCAGGAGGTCGACGCCGCTGACGCCGTCGACCATCGCGTGATGGGTCTTGGAGATGATCGCCCAGCGACCATCCTCGAGCCCCTCGACGAGCCACATCTCCCAGAGCGGCTTGGTGCGGTCCAGCCGCTGACCGACGACGCGGTCCACCAGGGTGAGCAGCTCGCGCTCGCTCCCGGGCGGGGGCAGCGCGGTGTGCCGGACGTGGAACTCGAGCCGGAAGGTCGTGTCCTCCACCCAGAGCGGACGGCCGGTGCCGAGAGGCATCTCCTGGATCCGCTGCCGGTAGCGCGGGAGCCGTGGCAGGCGGGCGTCGATGTGGGCGCGGAACGCCTCGATGGAGGGCGCCCGGCCCTCGAACACCCCCAGCGCGCCGATGTGCATGTGCGCGCCGTCCTCCTCCATGTGCAGGAAGCCCGCGTCGATGCTGCTGAGACGGTCGAGGTGCCCCTGTGCCATGCGTGCCCTCCAGGGCAATCGTCGGTGACAGTCGTCGCTGCAAGGCTTCGCTGGAAAGCAGAGTGCCAGATGCACTCTCACGGGCGGGGCGGCATGACCCGGGTGCACCGACGGGCGCCCGCGGGGGGCTAGTAGAACGCCACCTTGCGGCCCTAGCGAGAGCTGGCCCCTCCTAGGGTGAGAGCCATGCAGGCCATCACCCTCCCCTCGTACGGCGGACCCGAGGTCCTCACCCTGGCTACGGTGGACGACCCTGTGGCCGGCCCGGGGGAGGTCCTCGTCGATGTGACCGCCACCGCGGTGAACCGGGCGGACCTCCTTCAGCGCCAGGGCTTCTACAACCCGCCTCCCGGCGCGTCGCCCTACCCGGGGCTGGAGTGCAGCGGCGTGATCAGCGCCCTCGGCGCGGGTGTCGCGGGCTGGGCTGTCGGCGACCAGGTGTGCGCGCTGCTGTCGGGAGGCGGCTACGCCGAGAGGGTCGCCGTACCCGTGGGGCAGCTGCTGCCCGTCCCTGCCGGTGTCTCGCTGGTCGAGGCGGCGGCGCTGCCCGAGGTGGCCTGCACCGTCTGGTCCAACGTCTTCGCGCTCGCGGGGCTCCAGCCCGGCGAGCGGCTGCTCGTGCACGGTGGTACCTCGGGCATCGGGACGATGGCGATCCAGCTGGCCGTCCGTCACGGCGCCGAGGTCGTCGTCACGGTCGGGTCGACGCAGAAGGCTGGGCGCGCCCTGGAGCTCGGGGCGAGCCGGGCGGTTCTCTACAAGGACGAGGACTTCGTCGCGGCCGGGCCCTTCGACGTCATCCTCGACAACATGGGTGCGAAGTACCTCGCCCGCAACGTCGAGGCCCTCGCGACCGACGGCCGCCTGGTCGTGATCGGGATGCAGGGTGGTGCGTCGGCCGAGCTCAACCTGGGGCAGCTGATGCAGAAACGGGCGGCGGTGCACGCGACCTCCCTCCGGGCGCGCCCGGCGAGGGAGAAGGCCGACATCGTCGCCGCGGTCCTCGGCGCTGTCTGGCCCTGGATTGCCGCGGGCGATGTCACACCGATCGTCGACCAGGTGCTCCCGCTGTCCGCCGCCGCCGACGCCCACCGGGTCGTCGAGGCGTCCACGCACATCGGCAAGGTGCTGCTGCAGGTCCGCTGACCCGACCCCAGGATCACGAGTTCGGACGACTTCGTCCTACGGGACAGTGCTACAGGCCGGGGCCCATCCGGCCGAAGGTGCCCGCCTCGGAGATCGCCTTGCTCAGCGGCCGGACCAGGTCGCGCAGCCGCGCGGCCCCGTCCTCGCCGATGCGCTCCCACGCGGGAAGGGCCAGCTGGTCGGTCAGCAGCTCGATGGCCTCGCGCCGGGCGGTGCCGTCCTCGCTCAGGCTCCCGTCAGCGTGCAGCCAGCCGCGTGCACCGAGGGAGGCGGCGGCGGCGTCCCACTCCTCGTCGCTGTAGACGCGGGTGGCCTGCAGGGCCTGGCGGTTCCACGGGGAGCCGGGCATCGCGACGTGCAGGATGGTCGCCTCCAGTCCGGTGAGGCCGGCCGCGACGAGAGCGGCGATATGGCCGTCGCCGCGGAACTCGCGCAGCAGGGTGACGGCATGCCACAGCTGCAGGTGCGGTGGCTCCGGCCACGTCAGCGCCGCGTGCGCGGCGTAGAGCGGACGCCCGTACGGCGTACAGCCCTCTGTTGCCTTGCGAGCCAGGCCGACGGCCTCGCCGAGGTCGGCGAGCTGGTCGCCGCAGATTCGGGTGAGGGCACGGTCGGCGCCACGCAGCCGGGCGCCCAGCAGGTCCTCCGGCGAGGCGATGTCCCAGACGCCAGTGATGCCGAACTGCACCGCGACGGGCGAGAAGTTGAAGAAGGTCGCGTGCACCGTCGGCCAGGTCACCGCACCCATGGCTGCGGCCCGCGCGGGGAAGTACCCGACGGCCCGGTTGGCCTTGCTGTCCAGGCCGAGGGCGGCGTACTCCTCCTGGGCCTCGGGGACGAAGTAGACCATCGCGTGGTAGGGCTCGAGGGTCCGGTGCGTGCTGCGGGCGATGTCCGGGTTCACAGGGTGTCCAGGAGGCGGTCGACGTCGTCCGCAACGAACCCCGGGACCTGCGTCCCACCGGGTCCGTCGACGTGCGCGAGCCCCTCGGCGAGGGCGGGGAAGTGGCTTCGGATGTCCATGCCGAGAAGGTATGCGCTTGGATGGGTTCCATGAGCAGCGACACCGGTCACCCCCAGAGCATCGTTCTTGTCGGGGAGGATGGCCAGCAGGTCGTCGTACCCCAGGCGACCGGCGACGAGGAGCGCAGCCCGGCTGACCTCGTGGAGCAACCGGCGAAGGTCATGCGCATCGGCTCGATGGTCAAGCAGCTGCTCGAGGAGGTTCGCACGGCGCCGCTCGACGACGCCGCCCGGACCCGCTTGCGGGAGATCCACCAGAGCTCGATCAAGGAGCTGGAGGAGGGGCTCGCCCCGGAGCTGCACGACGAGCTCGAGCGCCTCACGCTGCCTTTCACCGACGATGTCATTCCCTCCGACGCCGAGCTGCGGATCGCGCAGGCGCAGCTGGTCGGCTGGCTCGAAGGGTTGTTCCACGGGATCCAGACGGCGCTGTTCGCGCAGCAGATGGCTGCCAGGGTTCAGCTCGAGCAGATGCGCGGTGGCCAGGCAGCCCTGCCTCCCGGCTCGTTGCCGTCCGGCCCGAACTCCAGCACCGGTCAGTACCTGTAGCCGTAGTGGTGTTTCCACCGGTGTGACGGCCCGCCGGCGGCAGGGAACAGTCAGAACCAGCGGGCGAGAACCTCGGCGACACCGTCGTCGTCATTGGATGTCGTCACCTCGTCGGCAATGTGGAGGACCGAAGGGTGGGCATTGGCGACGGCGACACCAAGGCCTGCCCAGGTCAGCATCGGCAGGTCGTTCGGCATGTCCCCGAACGCCACGACATCGGCGGCGGGGATGCCCCTTTCGGCGGCGAGGCGAGCCAGACCGGTGGCCTTGGAGACGCCGGCCGCGCTGATCTCAAGCAGCCCGTCGCTGGAGGAGTGGGTCAGGGTCACCGCGTCGCCGACGGCGGCGACGGCGGCGGCGAGCAGCTCATCGGAGCCGAAGCCCTCGTGACGGGCGAGCAGCTTCACCACGTCGGATGACAGCAGGTCGTCGACGTGCGCGGTGCTGCGCGGGTCCGCCGAGTCCCAACGGGGGACGTACGTCGGTTCGTGGGCGAAGGGCTGACCCAGTGGCTCTACCGCGAAGGTGATGCCAGGAATCGCCTCGCGCAAGGCGGTGGCGACGTCGCGACCGACGGTGGAGGGGAGCAGGAAGGACTCGAGGACCTGCTCGGCGTGCAGGTCGTAGACCACAGCACCGTTGGCGCAGACCGCGATGCCGTGATGGCCGGTCTGGTCGGCGACGACCTTCATCCAACGGGTCGGCCGGCCGGTGACCATGACGAACGGGACACCGGCCGCCTCCACCGCTGAGATGGCGGCCTTGGTGCGTACCGAGATGGTCCCGTCGGAGCGGACGATCGTGCCGTCGAGGTCCGAGGCGACCAGCCGGGGGGTCACGGCGTGAGCTCGGTGACGCCACCGAGGAAGGGGCGTAGCGCGACGGGAACGTGTACCGACCCGTCCGCCCGCTGGTGCACCTCGAGCAGGACGGCGATGGTGCGGCCCACCGCGCAGAGCGTCCCGTTGAGGGTGGCGGCCACGCGGGGGCCGTCCGGCGTACGACCTCGCACGTTGAGACGGCGGGCCTGGAAGTCGGTGCAGTTGGACGTGGAGGTGAGCTCGAGCCAGCGCTCCTGCGACGGCAGCCAGGCCTCGTTGTCGAACTTGCGGCAGGCGCTGGATCCGAGGTCGCCGGCCGCGACGTCGATCGTGCGGAACGTCAGTTCGAGGTCACCGAGGAACGCCTTCTCCTGCTCGAGCAGGCGGGCGTGCTCGGCCTCGGCGTCAGCCACCTCGACGTAGGAGAACATCTCCACCTTGTCGAACTGGTGGACCCGGATGATGCCGCGGGTGTCCTTACCGTGGCTGCCCGCCTCCCGCCGGAAGCAGGACGAGAAGCCCGCGTAGCGCAGGGGAAGCGCGTCGAGAACCTCGCCGGAGTGGTAGGCAGCGAGGGGCACCTCGGAGGTACCGACGAGGTACAGGTCGTCGGCCTCGAGCTTGTAGACCTCTGCCGCGTGGGCACCCAGGAAGCCGGTGCCCTCCATGGCCTCGGGGCGTACCAGCGCCGGAGCGATGACCGGGATGAAGCCGGCCGCGACGGCCCGGGCCATGGCCAGGTTCACCAGGGCCAGCTCGAGCAGCGCACCAGGACCGGTGAGGAAGGCGAAGCGCGAGCCGGAGACCTTGGCGCCGCGCTCGGTGTCGATGGCCTTGAGGATCTCACCGACCGCCAGGTGGTCCCGGACCTCGAAGTCGTAGGTCGGCACCTCGCCGGTCTGCCCGAGTACGACGAAGTCGGCCTCGCCACCGGGGGGCGTGAGGGGGTGCACGACGTTCGGGATCGCCAGGTGGGCCGCGCGAAGCGCCTCGTCAGCGGCGCTCTGCGCGACCTCGGCCTCCTTGACCTCGGCGGCCAGGGCCTTCGCGCGCTCGAGCACAGCGGGACGCTGCTCGGCCGTGGCGGTGCGGACCGACTGGCTGGCGGCTTTCTGCTCACCGCGAAGGTTGTCGGCCCGACTGACCGCGGCGCGACGCTCCTCGTCGGCCTTGAGCAGGGCGTCGACGAGGGACGGATCGTCGCCGCGGGCGGTCTGGGAGGCGCGGACCCGGTCGGGGTCCTCACGCAGGAGCTTCAGGTCGATCACCCCCCCAGGCTATCGGGGCGGCAGGAGCAGGTTCAGTGCCGGGAGAAGCGCCCGCGGCGCTGGGGCTCGGCTTCCGTGACCTCTCGCGGCTGTACGGCGGTGCGGGTCGCGTAGCCGATCGCCTGCAGCTCCTCGGGGCTGAGCGAGTGGTCGCTCTCCCCTGCCTTGACGCCCTTGGCGTAGGTGCGGGTCTCGGACCGCCCGTTGATCGAGGTGAGCACGAGGCCGTCGCCGGCATCGTCCAGCAGAGCCGCGCTGAACGACAGGCGCCCGCCCATGTCCCCGAAGGCGTCGTACCGCACGACCGCGACGTGCCGGAGCGCATCGGACAGGTCGGCGCGGGCAGCTGACAGGTCGTCACGGAGCCGACCGACGTCGGTGCGCAGGGCCTCGGACTCGCGGTGCTGGCGGCTCACCGCGTCGACGAAGGTGGCGCTGTTGTCGCCGCCGGTCAGGTCTCGGTGCGCGCGACTGAGCTTGTTGAACCGCACCAGCAGGGCAACCGCGAGGCCGAAGGTCAGGACCGCCACCCCGGCCGCGGCGAGGGAGACGAACTCCAGGGTCTGGCGGTCGAGGAGCACGTGCCAAGACTACCGACCCGACCGATGATCATTGGCTGCCCGGCGCGGACGGCTGACTAAAGTGCGCAGGTGGACCGGGAACAGGCATCGCGACTGCTCGAGCACGTCGCTGCCGGCGAGCTCACCCCCGCGGACGCCCTCGACCGGTTCGCGACCGCGCCGTACGACGCGCTCGCTCACTCCCTCGTCGACACCCACCGCGCGCTGCGCACCGGCGACCCGGAGGTCGTCTACGCCGAGGGAAAGACGACCCAGCAGGTCCTCGACAACGTCGCCCAACTCCGCGCTTCCTCCGACCGGGTCCTCGTCACCCGCTGCTCCCCCGAGGTCGCGACAGCCCTGGGTGGGTCGGGGCGGACGGTCCTGGTCGGGTCCCCACCTGCGGCCCGCGGCCTCGTGGCCGTCCTTGCAGCCGGTACGTCGGACGGACCCGTCGCCGAGGAGGCGGCGCTCACGGCGGTGGCGTTCGGGGCCGGCGTCGAGCGCGTCGACGACGTGGGGGTGGCCGGGCTGCACCGGCTGATCGCGGCCCGGCCGGTCCTCGACCGGGCCGACGTGCTCATCGTCGTGGCCGGGATGGAGGGCGCGTTGCCGTCGGTCGTGGGCGGCCTGGTCGGGACGCCGATGGTCGCCGTGCCGACCTCGATCGGCTACGGCGCATCCTTCGGGGGGCTGGCCGCCCTGCTGGCCATGCTGAACTCCTGCGCCCCGGGCGTCACCGTCGTCAACATCGACAACGGGTTCGGCGCTGGGGTGTTCGCGGCGCGGGTGGCGCGCCGGGTGGCGGCGGGGGCGCTGGCTCCCGGGGGCAGTTCTTCCTCAGGCAGCGGTTCTTCCTCAGGCAGCGGTTCTTCCTCAGGGAGCAGTTCTTCCTCAGGGAGCAGTTCTTCCTCTGGGAGCAGTTCTTCCTCTGGGAGCACGGCGTGATCGGCTGGCTCGACTGCCAGGCCGGCGTCAGCGGCGACATGCTGCTCGGCGCCCTGGTTGATGCCGGCGTTCCGCTGTCGGTCCTGTCGGACGGCGTTGCCGCGCTCGGGCTCGGGCTGTCCCTGGTCGCCTCGCCGGTGACCCGGGCCGGGCTCGGAGCCTGCAAGGTCGACGTGCAGCTCCATGGTCAGAGCGCCGGTCCGGAGGATGGTCGGGGGAATGGTCCGGGGGATGGTCCGGGGGATGGTCCGGGAAATGGCAGTGCGCCCGCTGAGGAGCCCTTGCGCACCTGGGCGGTCGTCCGGGACCTCCTGCGCGACGCCCCGCCCGCGGCGCACGAGGCGTTCCGTCGGCTCGCCGAGGCCGAGGCCGCCGTCCACCGGGTGCCCGTCGAGGACGTGCACTTCCACGAGGTCGGGGCCCTGGATGCCCTCGCCGACATCGTCGGGGTCTGCACCGGCTTTGCCCACCTCGCCGCCCAAGCCGCACTGACCGAGCTGCACTGCTCGACGGTCGCGCTCGGGTCGGGGACGACTCGCGGCGCACACGGCCCGCTACCCGTGCCGGCCCCGGCGGTCCTGGCCCTGCTCGCCGGCCGTCCGGTCCTTGCCGGCCCGTCGCCGCACGAGAGCACGACACCCACCGGGGCAGCCCTGCTCGCTGCACTGGTGACCTCGTGGGGACCGCTCCCCCCGATGAGCGTCAACGCGGTCGGCATGGGAGCCGGTGGCCGTGAGGTCGAGGAGGTGGCGAACGTCGTACGCCTCGTGCTCGGTGAGGCCCTGCCAGGTAACGGATCTGCGGTCGTCCTGGAAGCCAACGTGGACGACCTGGACCCGCGGCTGTGGCCGCATGTGCTCGCCACGCTGCTCCAGGCCGGGGCGTCGGACGCGTGGCTCACGCCGATCCTGATGAAGAAGGGGAGGCCGGCGTACACGCTGTCCGTGCTCTGCTCTACCGCCCTGGAGGAGGGGCTGCGCACGGTCGTGTTCCGCGAGACGAGCACCATCGGGCTGCGCAGCGCGCGGGTCGACAAGCACGCCCTGGCCCGCACTGACACGCAGGTCGTCGTCGGGGGTCAGCGGATCCGGGTCAAGGCTGCGTCCCTCGACGGGACGGTGGTCAACCGCAACCCGGAGTGGGAGGACGTGCTCGCGGCCGCGACCGCGCTGGGCAGGCCGGCCAAGGACGTGCTCGCCGAGGCCGTGGCGCAGGTGCAGCGCCAGCCCTGAGCTAGCCCTGAGCCAGCCCGGGCCGGGTCAGACAGCGGTGAAGAAGGCGAGCGCTCCGGCGCCCCTCGCCAGGGGCACCCCGACGACGTCGTGCGTCGACGTACGCCCGTTTCGCGTGAAGCGGACCAGACCGCGGGCCAGCGCTCCGGTCGCCAGGGCCCGCAGCGGGGGGACCTGGCGCTCCGGCTCGGTCAGGGGCAGCGCTGCGGCCGTGAAGTCGACCAGTGTCACCATGTCGACGAGCAGGGCACCGAAGACCTGACCGGGATCGACCCGCAGCAGCCCCGCGCAGCTCGCGCTCATCCCGGTGACGCGGCCGCGGGCGTCCAGCACGAGCACGGCCTCGTCGGCCTCCCGGACTCTCGTGGTCCAGGCCTGGAGACCCTCGTCCTTGGGGGCGTCGAGGTGCACCAGCCGAGGCAGCGAGGGATACGGCTCGACGAGCTCCTCGACGAGCTCCTCGGGCTCGGCCACCACGTCGGGGACGGTCGGTCCCGCGGGCTCGACCGGTGTCAGCCGGTGCAGCGGCATGAGGAGCTGGGGGTGCAGGGCGGGCGATTTCATGCGGACGCCACCGTCGCGAGCCCCTCCGCCAGCGGGCGGAAGGACCACCCCAGCTCGCGCTGCGCCTTGTCGCTGCTCGCCCAGAACGTGACCCCGTCGGAGGAGGTCACGACCTCGCGCAGGTTGCTCGGAAAGCCCAGGATCGGACCCACGACCCGCCCGAAGGGCGCCAGCCCACGGAGCAGCACCGTGGGCACCGACCCGCGGGGAGGCTTGCGGCCGGCGACCCGCGCGAGCTCAGCGACCAGGGCCCCCATCCGGGTCGGCTCACCCGCCAGGACGTACGACGAGCCGCTGGTGCCCTTGTCGAGGGCGAGCACGATGCCGGCCGCGACGTCGTCACGGTGGACGGGGGTGACGCCGAGGTCGGGAAAGGGCATGAGGGGGAGCTTGCCCGCCAGGAGGCGATCGAACAACCCGCCGATCTCGCTGGTGTCCCCGGGCCCGTAGACGGTGCCGGGCTGCACGGTCACCAGCGGCAGGCCGCGCGCGCCGAGCTCGAGCGCGCGCTCGTGCGCCTGGACCTTCGTCTGCTCGTAGACCGACGTGTAGCCCAGACCCTGCGGACGCAGCCACTGCTCGTCGGCGACGTCCCCACGGGTGTCCCCGAACACCGCGACCGTGCTGACGTAGACCGCCCGGCGAACGCCGGCGGCGAGCGCGGCGCCGAGGACGCGTTCGGTGCCGCGCACGTTCGCGTCGACCAGGGCCTCGCGGCGGGAAGCAGGGACGCCGATCTCGTAGACCGCGGCGCAGTGGATCACCGCGTCGGCCCCCTTCATCGAGGTCCGCAAGGCGTCCTCGTCGGACAGGTCGCCGGCTGCCAGCTCGCAGCCGAGAGCCAGGAGGGCGGTTGCCTTGGCCGGCGTCCGAACCAGCGCCACCACGTCGTCCCCGCGCTCGCGGAGCAGGCGCGCGACCTCACCACCGATGAAACCGGTACCCCCGGTCAGGAAGACGCGCACCGGATGATGGTAGTGCCCCGTTAGGCTCCCGCATATGAGTGGCGTGCAGGTAACCAGCGAGGTCGGACGGCTACGCACGGTGCTGCTGCACCGGCCGGGCGCGGAGCTGCAGCGCCTGACGCCCCGCAACAGCGCCGACCTGCTGTTCGACGGCGTCCCGTGGGTGGGTCGGGCGCAGGACGAGCACGATGCCTTCGCGTCGGCACTGCGCGACCACGGGACCGAGGTGCTCTACCTGCAGCAGCTGCTGGCGCAGGCGCTGGACGTCCCCGAGGCGCGCGCGGAGGTCATCAACACGGCGGTCGCGCCGACGGTCGTGGGGCCGACCCTGGCCGCGACGTTGCGGACCTGGCTGCTCGACCTGCCGTCGACCGAGCTGGCAGCGCACCTGGCCGCCGGGCTCACCCACGACGAGCTGCCGCGCAGCGGCGCCGCGGGTGTCGTGGGCCGCCTCGCGGGTCCCCACGAGTTCCTCCTGCCGCCCCTTCCCAACCTGCTGTTCACCCGCGACTCGAGCGTCTGCGTCTTCGACCACGTCGCGATCACCAGCCCGTCGATGCGGGCCCGGCAGCGCGAGACGTCCCTCACCGGCGCGATCTACCGCTACCACCCGCGCTTCGCCGGCACCCCGTGGCTGTACGGCGAGTCGCGCGAGGAGGCGTGGTTCGAAGGTGGCGACGTCCTGCTGCTCGCCCCGGGTGTGGTCGCCGTCGGCGTGGGTCAGCGGACCACCCCCGCCGGCGTAGAAGCCTTTGCCATCCGGGCCTTCGCCGCCGGCGTTGCCCACACGGTGCTGGCGGTGCCGATCGCGCAGGAGCGCGCCACGATGCACCTGGACACCATCTGCACGATGGTCGACGTCGACGCGATCGTGATGTTCCCCGCGGTCGCCGACACCCTCGAGGCGTGGACCGTGACGGCCCTCGACGGGTCAGTGCACGTCAGCGGACCGGAGCCGTTCCTCGTCGCGGCCGCCAAGGCGATGGGCGTCGACGAGCTGCGGGTCGTCGACACCGGCCTCGACCCGGTCACCGCCGAGCGGGAACAGTGGGACGACGGCAACAACACCCTCGCTCTCGCGCCGGGACTCGTCGTCGCCTACGAGCGCAACGTCGTGACCAACCACGCCCTGGAGTCCGCAGGCATCGAGGTGGTCCGGATCGCCGGGTCGGAGCTCGGCTCCGGACGGGGCGGACCCCGCTGCATGTCCTGCCCGGTCCTGCGGGATGCGCTGCCCTGATCCGACGTACGAGCCTGGCCAGATCCGGCGTACCGGAGGAGGGTGAACCGGGAAGCCTTCCCGGGCGAAGGAAGCAGTGTGAACCGATCCGTTGTCTTGCGCGTCCTCACGGCCGCTGCCCTTGTCGGCTTCGCCGTCGTCCACCTGAGCATCGCCGGAAACTACGCGGGCCTCGGCAAGCATCCGCTGGCGCTCAGCGACCAGTTCTACGCGCAGGCCGTCATCGCCTCCGTGCTCGCGCTGGCCCTGCTGGTGCGCCCCTGGCTGCTGGTGTGGCTCGCGGCTGCGGGCTTCGCTGCCGGCTCCCTGGCCGTGCTCGTCTACAGCCGCTCGAACTGCCTGCCCATCTATGGCTTCGACGGGTGCTTCTTGGAGACCTGGAGCGTCGAGGGCGCGAAGAACGCGGCCTACTTCGAGACCGCGGCCCTCGTGCTGGCCGCTGTGGGGGCCCTGACCGCCCGCGCTACCTCGCGACGGGCGGGCGGTGTGAGTCGGTGATCGTGGCGCACGCGACCGAAGCCTGGAGGCAGTTGCGCGTCAGGTAGGTCATCTCGGACGGGGTCCAGGCACTGATGTAGTCCGAGTGCAACGTGTACGGCGAGAAGCTGCCGTCGGCGGCCGCAATGACCATCGGCTTGCCGCCGTCGAAGGCTCCGACCGGGAAGCGCTCGGCGAAGGTCAGGCCGGGCAGGCGGACCGGGTGGGCTGTGTCGCACGACCCGCTCGGCGTGGCGTACGACATGTGGGACTTGTGGTCGGCGCTGTCGAGGTTCTTGCCGTCCCAACAGTTCGGGTAGATCACGCTGGCCTCGAGGAACTCCTGGTTGGCGCTGTTGCAGCTCGGGGGGGTCGCCGACTTGCCGCCGACGTTGCCGCTCGCGAGGGTCCGGCACTGCCAGCCGGCGACACCGGCCGACTGGGCGCTGGTGGCCTTGCTGTTACCGGCGATGACCTTCAGGCCGAAGGGCACCTCGTGCAGGCTCTTGCCGTTGAAGGTCTGGGCCCGGTAGTAGGCGCGGTCCTCGTACGGTTCGACGAGCGTGGCTGTGCCGTCCGGCTTGACCCTGTAGACGCTCGGCATCCAGTACGAGGACTTGTTGAGGTTGTCCGAGCAGTTGGTCCCGCCGGCGAGCAGCGAGGCGGAGGTCGAGCTCGGGTTGACGGAGGTGGCGCCGGAGAAGCTGTGGCGGTGGCCGCCGGGGACGCCGGGGGAGACGACCGGGTCGAAGTTCCCGGCCTGGGTGAGCTTGCAGGCAGTGACGAAGTCGACCTTCGTGGGGTAGGAGGAGTTGCTCGACGACAGGACGGGCCAGCTGGTGCTGGCTGAGGCGATCGGGGGGTGTACGCCGGTCAGCGCGGAGGCGACGACCGTCACGGCAGCCAGGGACAGGGCCAGGGAGACGGTCGTGATCTTCTGTAAGGTCATGGTTGAAAATCGGGGGGTCGCAACACTTGCTGTAGCGAATGTTCATGGAAAGTTAGCGAGTTCGCCCGATCGGGCTAGCGGGCCAGCGTCCCAACAGCCCCGGACCGCCATCTCGTCAGCGCAGGGTCAGCTGCCGGCTGAGCAGGCCGGAGCGGGCCCGGCGCTGGTCCTCGCTCAGGCCGCCGGAGGTCGCCAGGGCCTCGTCGAGGCGGACCCGCAGGGCCACCGCCGGCTCCTCGAGCTGCTCGGCTCCCGTCTCCAGCGGCAGGTCCCAGACGGGTACCAGCAGGCCATGGGCCCGAAACGAACCGACGTACCGGGTGGAGGGACCCAGGGACAGGCCCGCGACGCCCAGGCGGGCCATCGCGTCGAGCAGGGCGTCCTCGTCCTCCGGGAGCACCCAGCGCAGGTGCGCGCGCTCCTTCATCCGGCACCAGTAGCCGCTCTGGACGCTCGTGAGCTTGGCAGTGGGTACGACGGAGGCGTTGGCGCGCTCCATCGACGCGGCGACGTCACCGTCAGGGTCGTCGGCGCCTTCGACCCAGTAGTCGAAGCCGTCGTGGACGGTCACCACGAGGGGGGTGTTCTGGAGCAGGTCCTGCAACCGCGGGCCGGGGGCCGGCAGGTCCGTCGGGGTGACGCTGGTCCCCGGCGGGGCGGTGACCACCTGCTCCAGGACGGCAGCCAGGTCGCGGCTCGCGTCGCCGGAGCGGCTGTTGACCTGCAAGCCCAGGAAGCGGCGGCCGTCGAGGGTGACCATCCCGGGCCAGGCCATCGGAAGGACGGTCGAGAGGGTGACCGTGACGTCGCTGCCCTTCAGGGTCAGGGGTGCCGTGGCTGCCGGGACGACCTCGCGCAGGGCGACCCAGTCGGTCTCGTCAACCCGCCCGGCGAAGGGCCGCGCGACGAACGCCGGCGTGGATGTCAGGTCGGCCTTGGCGGCTCTGGCGGCTCTGTCGGCCCTGGCGACCTTGCGTCGGGTGCTGATGTCGAACTCCTGAGGGGTCGGCGGGGGGCGCTCGGCTCGCCGCCGGAGCGTAGTAGGCCTGACACTGACGGCATGCGAGTCGGTGTCGTCGGAGCGGGCATCTCCGGGATCGCCTGTGCCCGGGTGCTCGTCGACGCCGGCCACGAGGTCGTGGTCCTGGACCGCGGGCGGGTTCCCGGCGGCCGGATGGCGTCGCGCCGGTTCGCGAGCTCCCGGTACGTCGACCTGGGGGCGTCGTACTTCACGGTGAGCGAGCCGGCATTCGGCGCGGTCGTCGACGCGTGGGAGGCCGCCGGACTGGCCAGGCCATGGACCCACCGCTTCGCGGTCTGGGACGGAGCCTTCGGCGTCCCCAAGGACGGGCCGGTGCGTTGGGCCTCCCCTGGCGGGCTCCGGTCCCTCGTCGCCGCACTCGCCGAGGGGCTCGACGTACAGCAGGGGGTCCACGTGAAACAGGTCTCACGTCCGGCCGGCACCGGCGGCACCGCTGGCACCGCTGGCTTCGAGGTGGACGGCGACCGGTACGACGCGGTCGTGCTCGCCGTACCCGATCCGCAGGCGCTCGCCGTCCTCGACCCCGCCCTGCTCCGGGACAGTGGGCTGCCGAGCTTGGCGGACCGGGCCTGGGACCCGGTGCTCGTCCTGGCCGCCCGGTGGGACCGGCGGGCCTGGGACTTCGAGGACGGGGCGTTCGTGCACGGCTCCGAGGTGCTGTCCTGGGTCGCCGATGACGGCGCCCGACGGGGGGACGGAGCCTTCGTGCTGACCGCTCACTCGACACCGGCCTTCGCCTCCACCCGCCTCGCGGTACCCGCTGACGCCGGCCCCGACCTCATCGCGGGGCTGGCCGCCCTAGGGGTGCCCGAACCCGCGGAGGTCCTGCGGGTCCAGCGGTGGACCTTCGCCAAGCCGGTCGGTCCGCGCGAGCCGGCGTTCTTCCTCGAGGACGGCCTCGGGTTGTGCGGGGACGGCTGGGGACGATCCCGCGTCGAGGGCGCCTGGCTGTCCGGGACCCTGCTGGGCCGAGCCCTCGCCTGACCTCCACGTCACCGGCGGTTGCCCGGCGACGTGTCTTGCGGGCCTGCACCACATCAGCCTGCGCTGGGCGTGCCGAGCGGCTCCCGGACGGCGGAGGGCAAGACACGTCAGCGGGAGAGCTGGCGCAGAACCCGGCGGGGATGGTCGCTGATCACGGCGTCGACGCCGAGGCCGAGGACAAACGCGATGTCCTCGGGGGTGTCGACGGTCCACACGTGGAGCCGGTTCCCGGAGGCGTGGACGCGTTCGACGTACCGGGGGTGGGCTTTGAGGATGTCGAGGGAAGGGCCGGCGACGTCGATCTGCGGGGGCAGGGTGCCGTCGCGATAGCGCAGCGGGACACGGGCCATCAGCAGCACGGTCGGCAGCTCGGGGGCCATCAGGTGAATCCGCCGCAGTGAGGTCGCCGCGAACGACATCACCGTCACCCGTGACGCCGAGCGGGAGACGGGGGACGCCAGCCCGTAGCGTGCCAGCAGGTCGAGCAGGGCACGTTCGACGAGACCGCCGTACCGGGTGGGGTGCTTGGTCTCGACGTGCAGCTCGACGGGGCGGTCGTGGTCGAGGGAGAGCTGGACCAGGCGCTCGAGCGTCAGGACCGCACCGTGGTCCTGCTCGGCTTGCTCCCAGGACGCCTCGAGCAGCCGGTCCCCGCCCTTCCAGGACGCGAAGTCGAGCTCGGCGAGGTCGGCGAGCTCCAGGGTCGACACGACCCCGCGGCCGTCCGAGGTGCGGTCGACGCGGCGGTCGTGGACGCACACGAGGACGCCGTCGCGGGTCAGGCGCACGTCGCACTCGAGCGCGTCGGCGCCCTCGGCGACGGCCTTCTCGTACGCGGTGAGGGTGTGCTCGGCATGGGCGCCGGAGGAGCCCCTGTGGGCCACGACCAAGGTCACGCCGCCATGGTGCCGCACTGGCACCAAACCTGAGGACGTCGCCACGCCCTCACTCCCCCTCCCTCGCCCCACGTGACGAGCGGAGCGCGACGCGCGGTGAGACCCCGTTCACCACGTCCACCACCGGCTCGCCGTCGAGCGCCCGGAGCAGGTTGGCCTTGGCCTGGCCGATGATCCGCATCGCGGCTTCCTGCGTCGAGCCGGCCGTGTGCGGCGACAGCAGCAGCCCGGGTACGTCGAGCAGGTCACTCGTGGGTGGAAGCGGCTCGACGGCGTAGACGTCCGTGGCGGCCCGGATCCGGCCGCTCCGCAGCGCCTCGAGCAGGGCCTGCTCGTCGACGACCTCACCGCGCGCACCGTTGACGAGCAGGGCGCCAGGCTTCAAGGTCGCGATCCTGGTCGCGTCGAGCAGGCCCCTCGTCTGGGCTCCGAGGGCGATGACGAGGACGACGACGTCGCTGGTCGCGAGCAGCGCGTCGAGCGGCTGGTAGGGGACGGGCGCGTCGGCGTGCTCGCTCCTGGACCAGTAGGTGACGGTGCAACCCAGAGCCTGGAACAACGCGCTGGTCCGGCGTCCGATCGCCCCCATCCCCACGACCCCGACGTGCTGGCCGGCGAGCTCGCGGGCGCCGAGGGAGGTCTGCGGCCACTCACCCCGGCGTACCGCCGCATCGGCTTCGACGGTCCTTTTCACGAGGGCGAAGGTCGCGCCGACGCACCACTCGGCAACGCTGGTCGCGTTGGCGCCGGCGCAGTTGGCGACCGGCGTACCGCGTCGGGTGCAGGCGTCGAGGTCGATCCCGTCGACCCCGGCGCTGGGCTGCTGGACGAACGCCACCCGCGGACCCGGGTCCTTCAGGGTCAGCTGCGGTGACCAGTCGCCCAGCACCAGGTCGACCGTGGGCAACAGCGCATCGACCTGTTCCTGGGTGCGCTCGGCTGGGGTGACCAGCTCGATCCGGGGGTCGCCGAACAGCGCCTGGAGCAGGTCGTGCGGGAGGGGAGGCAGTGCCAGCAGCCGCCGGGGAGCCGGCCGGGCGCCAGCAACGCGACGGCCGGGGCCGTCAGGGCGGTCGAGTTCATCCATGCCGGTCAGACGATCCAGGCCGACCCGGTGTCGCTGACGACGGGCAGTGACTGGGCGGCCCAGGCCAGCATGCCGCCTTCGACGTTGCGCGCCTCGACGCCCTGCGCGAGCAGCCACGCGGTGGCGTGCGCGGAACGGCTGCCAACCCGGCAGACCACCGACAGCGGCCGGTGCGCGGGAACATCCGCGAGCCGGTCCGGCAGCTCATGGAGCGGGATGTGGACGGCCTGCGGCGCGTGACCGGCGTTCCACTCGTCGTGCTCGCGGACGTCGAGCAGGATCTCGTCGCTGGCTTCCCGGGGGGTGACGGTCGCGATCTCATGCGGGTGCATGACTGCAGTCTCGCAGGAGCCCCCCTTCGTCAGCCCCCGGGAGTGGCCCTACTTCAGCAGCCGCGACATCCGACGGTCGGCGAGGGGCTTGCCGCCGGTCTGGCAGGTCGGGCAGTACTGCAGGGACTTGGTGGCGAAGGACACCTCGCGGATCGTGTCGCCACAGCGCGGGCAGGGGACGCCGGTGCGCGCGTGCACGCTGAGGTTCGACTTCTTCTCGGCCTTGAGCTCACCCGCGGCCATCCCCTCGGCCCGAACGACGGCCTCCCGCAACGTCCTCACGAGTGCCTCGTGGAGCTGGGCCACCTCCGCGGACGTGAGGTGGCCGGCCGGCTTGAAGGGGGACAGGCCGACCTCCCACAGGACCTCGTCGCTGTAGGCGTTGCCGACGCCGGCGATGACCGACTGGTCGGTCAGGACGCCCTTGACCTGCGCCCGGACCCCCAGGAGCAGCTCCTCCAGCCGCTCGGCGGTGAACTCCGGCGACAGCGGGTCGATCCCCAGCCGGGCCACCCCCGGGACCTCGGAGGCGTCGGACACGACGTACACGGCGAGGCGTTTCTGGGTGCCCGCCTCCGTCAGGTCGAAGCCGGAGCCGTCGTCGAGGTGGACGCGGATCCCGATCGGACCCTTGCCCATCCGCGGCGGCGCCGGTGGCAGCGTCGCGCGCCAGTGCAACCAACCTGCACGCGACAGGTGCGTCACCAGGTGCAGGCCGCTGACGTCGAGATCGAGGAACTTCCCGTGCCGGCTCGCGCCGGTGATCTCCAGCCCGGCGAGCGACGTGACCGGCGGCGCGTAGGTCTTGAGCACGTGAAACCCCGGTACGTCGACGCGGGCCACCACCCGCCCGACGGCGCGCTCGCGCAGGAACGCGACCAGCGACTCGACCTCGGGCAGCTCCGGCACGCCGCCCACGCTGTCACGAGTGGCGGCGAAGGAGCAACGCCATCGGCCCGCCCACGCGCAGCTCACGGTTCACCGGTTCCGGGGATACTCAGGCGATGGATGAGCGGGCCTTCCTGGCGGCCTACGACGCACGGGCCTTCCCGCCGTTCGCGGTCACGGTCGACGTGGTGCTGCTGACCGTCCGGGAGGGCGTCCTGTCGGTGTTGCTCGTCGAGCGCGAGACGCACCCGTCCCGCGGCCGGCTCGCCCTGCCGGGCGGCTTCGTACAGGTCGACGAGGACCTCGAACAGGCGGCCGTGCGGCGCCTCGAGCAGGAGACCGGCGTACGCCGGTCGGTGGCCCACGTCGAACAGCTCGGCGCCTTCGGCGACCCCCATCGGGACCCGCGGATGCGGGTCGTTTCGGTGCCGTACCTGGTGTTCGCGCCGGACCTGCCCGCCCCCGTGCCGGGTGTGCGGGCGTCCTGGCTCGCCTGGGTGCCCGTCCGCGCAGTCGAGCCGGACCGGTTGGCCTTCGACCACGCCGCGGTGCTGGCGGCCGGCGTCGAACGGGCCCGGGCCAAGCTCGAGTACTCCCCCGTCGCGACCGCCTTCTGCGGTGAGGAGTTCACGATCGGGGACCTGCGGCGGGTCTACGAGGCGGTTTGGGGGGTGCCGCTGGACCCGCGTAACTTCCACCGCAAGACGACCGGTGCCGAAGGGTTCCTCGTCCCCGCCGGCCGCGAGTCGGTCCCGGGGCCCGAGGGCGGCCGGCCGGCTGCCCTCTACCGGCGCGGCGACGCCGTCCAGCTCCACCCCGCGATGCTCCGCCCCACCCACGCACCGTCCTAGCGGCCACGCTCAGCGACGGGGGCGGTTGCTAGGACGTCACGCGGGCGCAGACCGTCAGGACGGTCGGCGGCGGCGGCCGGCGAGCAGCAGGAGCAGGCCCACGCCGAACAGGCTGAGCGCCCACTCGCCCTGCAGATGCACGTCCGCACCGGTGAGCGGCAGGCCGCCACCGGGGTTGCCACCGTGCCCCCCGGGGTTGCCACCCTTGCTCGGGGTGCCGGGAGCGCCATTGGGGTTGTCCCCGCCACCCTTGATGCCGGTGCCTGTCCCAGCGCCCTTGACGGTCACCGACACCGTGGCGGTGCTGGTGTGGCCGTGGCCGTCACTGATCGTGTAGGTGAACGCGTCAGCCCCGGCGAAGCCGGCATCGGGTGTGTAGGTGCAGACACCTTCAAGGGTGCAGGTCACCGTGCCGTGCGCAGGGTCGGTGGTCCTGACCACACTCAGCGGGTCACCGTCGGGGTCGGTGTCGTTGTCGGTCACCGTGATCGTCACCGGCGTCGAGGGCTGCGCGGTGACGCGGTCCGGGACGGCCGTCGGGGGCCGGTTGGTGACGGTGAGGCTGACCGTGGTGGTCGCCGTACCGCCGTTGCCGTCCGAGACGGTGTAGGTGAAGGAGTCAGGACCGGCGTAGCCGTCGTTCGGGGTGTAGCTGCACACCCCGGCGCCGGTGCAGGTGACCGTGCCGTGCTGTGGCTGCGTGTACGCCGTGACCGTCAGAGGGTTGCCCTCGACGTCGGTGTCGTTGGCCAGGACGGAGACCGCTACCGGTACGCCGGTCGTGGTGGTGCCCTTGTCGGCCTTCGCGATGGGGGCGTCGTTGACGGGCGTCACGGTGAGCGTGACGGTCGCTGTGGCAGTGCCGCCCTTGCCGTCCGACACCGTGTAGGTGAAGGAGTCGGGCCCGTTGTAGTTCGTGGCGGGCGTGTAGGTGCAGATACCGGCCGCTGGGGCGGTGGTGCAGGTAACCGTCCCATGCGTCGGCTGGGTGTACGACGTGACGGTCAGCGGGTCGCCGTTCGGGTCGGTGTCGTTGCCCAGGACGTCGATCGCCAGGGGCGTGTCCTCGAGCGTCGTGCCGCTGTCCGGGTTGGCGACCGGCACCCCGTTTGCCGCAGAGACGGTCAGGTCGACCGTCGCGGTGTCGAAGCCGCCGTTGCCGTCGGACACCGTGTAGGTGAAGGAGTCCGGTCCGCTGTACGCCGGGTCCGGGGTGTAGGTGCAGGACCCGGCGCCGGTGCAGCTGACCGTGCCGTGCGTCGGCTGCGTGTACGACGCGACCGTCAGCGGGTTGCCGTTGGGGTCGGTGTCGTTGCCCAGGACCCCGAAGGACGTCGCGACACCCGCGACGGCCACGCTGTCATTCGTCGCGACCGGCGGGGAGTTGATCGGCGCGACGACCGTGAAGGTCACGGTGGTCGTGGCGGTGCCGCCCCTGCCGTCGGAGACGGTGACCGTCACGGTGCTGGTGCCTGGGGTGGTCGCCGTACCGGAGAAGGTGCCGTCCGGGTTGAGCGTCACGCCGGCCGGCAACGTGCCCGTCGTGACCGCGAAGGTCAGCGGGTCGCCGTTGGGGTCGGAAGCGGACAGCGGGGTCGGGGTAGCTCCGACCGGCACGCTCTGCGACGTGTTGCCCGTGCTGCCGTCGAAGGCCGGTGGGGCGTTCTGCACGGTCACGGAGACCGTGCCGACTGCGGTGTTGCCCGTGCCGTCGGAGACCGTGTAGGTGTAGCTGTCGGCCCCGGCGTAGCCCGGGTCGGGCGTGTAGGTGCACGCCGTCGCCGTGCAGCTGACGATGCCATGGGTCGGGGCGGTGTGACCGACGACCGACAGGGTGTTGCCCGCGTCCGGGTCGGTGTCGTTGGCGAGCACCTGGGTCGTCACGGCCGTGCCCGTGGGCGTCGTCGCGGTGTCGTTCACCGCGATGGGGGGGCTGCCCGGCGCGACGACGGCGGTGACCGTGATCACGAGGGTGGTGCTGGCGGTGCCACCCTTCCCGTCGCTGACCGTGATCACGACGGTCAGCGGGCCGCCGGCGGTGGTCGCCGTCCCGGAGAAGGTGCCGTCCGGGTTGAGGGTCAGGCCCGGCGGCAGGCTGCCACTGGTGACCGTGTAGACGAGCGGGTCACCGTTGGGGTCGGTCGCCGTCACCGGGAGCGGGGTGGTACCGACCTGGATGGTCTGCGCCGTGTTGTTGCTCGTCGGGTCGAAGACCGGCGGGTTGTTGGGCGCCGCACTGACGGTGATCCGCACCGTGCCGGTGTCGGTCAGCCCGCGGCCGTCGGAGACGACGTAGGTGTAGCTGTCCGGTCCGGTGTAGCCGGGGTCGGACGTGTAGGTGCATGTCGGCGCAGGGTGCCCGACGGTCACCGTGTTGTCGCAGCTCACGGTGCCGTTCGCGGGCTGGGTCACCGATTGGACGGTCAGCGGGTCGCTGTCCGGGTCGGTGTCGTTGCCGAGAACCGTTGTGCTGACCGGCTGGCCTGAGGTGGCCGCGGCCGTGTCGTCAGCCGCGACGGGGGCGCGGTCCGGCGGCGGCGTGACCGTGATGGTCAGTGTCGTCGTGTCGGTGCCGCCGTTGCCGTCGCTCGCGGTGATGGTCACCGTGAAGGTGCCGGCGGTCGTCGCCGTACCGGAGAAGGTGCCGTCCGGGTTGAGGGTCACCCCCGGCGGCAGGGTGCCGTTCGTGACCGCGAAGGTGACGGTCTGGCCCGGGTCCGGGTCGGTGGCCGTCACCGCGACCGGGGTGGCTCCGACCCCGATGGTCTGCGCCGTGTTGCCGCTGGCCGAGGTGAACGCCGGCGGGTTGTTCGGGCTGACGGTGAGCACCAGCGTCGTGGTGTCGGTGCCGCCCTTACCGTCGGCCACGGTCACCGTGACCGTGTAGGTGCCCGAGGTCGTCGCCGTACCGGAGAAGGTCCCGTCCGGGTTGAGGGTCAGGCCCGGTGGCAGGCTTCCGCTGGCGACCGTGAAGCTCAGCGGGTCACCGTTGGCGTCCGTGGCGGTCAGCGCGACCGGCGTGGTGCCGAGGCCGACGGTCTGGGCGTCGTTGGTGGAGTCGGTCGTGAAGGCCGGGGCGGTGTTGCTGACGGTGACGTTGACGGTGCCGGTCGACGACAGGCCCGTCCCGGCGGTGATCACATAGGTGAAGCTGTCCGGCCCGGCGTAGCCCGTGGTGGGCGTGTAGGTGCAGGACGTGGTCGTACAGGTGGCCGTGCCGTGCGCCGGTGTCCCGACGGACGTGAGGGTGATCGGGGTGCCACTCGGGTCGGTGTCGTTGACCCTCGGGTCGAAGGTGATGACGCCGATCGTGGTGATCGCGTCGGTGTTGGCGACCGGCGGGCCGGCCGTCGAGACCTTGATGACCAGCGTGCTGGTGTCGGTGCCCCCGCGGCCGTCGGCGACCGTGACGGTGACGGTGTAGGTGCCCGAGGTGGTTGCCGTACCGGAGAAGGTGCCGTCCGCGTTGAGCGTGATGCCCGGAGGCAGCGTCCCGCCGGTGGCGCTGTAGGTCAGCGGGTCACCGTTGGCGTCGGTCGCGGTGAGGGCTGCCGGGGTGCCGCCGACACCGATGGTCTGCGTGGTGTTGCCGGGCGCCGCGGTGAAGGCCGGCGGGGCGTTCGGGACGGTGATGACCAACGTGGTGCTGTCGGTCCCACCCAGGCCGTCGCTGACGTCGATCGTCACGGTGTAGGTACCCGGGACGGTCGGCGAGCCGGTGAACGTGCCGTCCGGGTTGAGCGTGACGCCCGCCGGGAGGCTGCCGCCAGTGAGCGTGTAGCTCAGCGAGTCGTTGTTCGCGTCCGTCGCCACGACCGCCGTGACGGTCCCGCCCGCGGGCACGGTCTGCGTCGTGTTGCTGGCCGCCGAGGTGTAGGCCGGCGGGGCGTTCGGGGTGACCTGGTTGCCGAAGTCGGCGGTCGTGTAGATCTGCGCGGCAGCCAGGGTGACCGTCACGACCGTCGGGGTGGTCGCACTGCGGCCGGCCGGGGTCGCGGCCGTCACCGTGTAGGTGCCGGCGGCAAGGCTGTCGAACCGGTAGGCCCCACTGGCGTCGGTGGTGGTCGTCGCGAGGACCGTCGGGCCCTGGGTGAGGGTGACGGTGACGGTCGCGAGGCCGGGCTCACCCGCGTCCTGGACCCCGTTGCCGTTGACGTCGTCGAAGACGAGGTCACCGATGCTCGCGACACCGAGGCCGAAGTCGACCCCCGTCCGCTGCTGGCCGGCGACCAGCGGGGTCCCGACGGTGGCCGCCGTCGTGGCGGTCGTGCCGGTCGGCAGCGTGACCGTCACGGTGTAGCTGCCTGCGGGCAGACCCGGGAACTGGTAGGTGCCGGCCGCATCCGTCGTGGCCGTGGTGAGAACGGTCGCGCCCTGCCTGAGGGTGACGGTCACGCCGGCCCGGCCTGGCTCGCCGGCCTGCTGGGTACCGGAGCCGTCACGGTCGTCATAGACCATGCCGGACAGTGCCGCGTCGGACCGCAGGATCCCGAAGTCGACGCCGGTGACGGCCTGGCTGGGCGCGACGACGCGGGTCAGGGTGACCGGGCTGGTGGCGACGTAGCCGGTCGGTGTCGTGACGGTGACGGTGTAGGTGCCGGCCGGGAGGCCGCTGAACGCATAGGCCCCACTGGCGTCGGTCGCCTGGGTCGCGACGGGGCTACCGCCTCGGCTCAGCGTGACGGTCCCGCCCGGGTAGGACGGCTCGCCCGCCTGCTGCACCCCGTCCTTGCTGGGGTCGTTGAAGACGGTGCCGGAGACCGACGCGTCAACCGGCTGGAAGCCGAAGGCCGGGCCGGTGACACCAGCTGTCGTGACCGTGACGGTGCCGGTGACCGGGGTGCTGGCAAGCGTGCCGGCCGGTGCGGTAGCCGTCACGGTGTAGGTGCCGGCCGGCAGGTTGGCGAACGTGTAGGTCCCACTCGGGCCGGTGACGACTGTCGCGACCGTGGTGGCTCCCTGCGTGAGGGTCACGGTCACCCCCGCGAGGGCCGGGTCGACCGCTCCGTCATCGGTGCCGTTGCCGTTGACGTCAGAGAACACCGGGCCGGTGACCGCGCCGCTGGTGGTGCGGGCGCCGAAGTCGATGCCGGTGACGGCGGTGCTGACCGGCACGGTCACGGTGACCGGGTCGGGCGTGGTCGCCGTACTGCCGACCGGGACCACGAACGTCACGGTGTAGGTGCCCGGGGCGAGCGTCCCGAAGGAGTAGCTGCCGTCGGCCGCCGTGGTCGTGGCGGGCTTGCTCGTCGGGCCCCCGCTGAGCTGGACGGTGACGCCGCCGAGGGCGGGCTCACCGGCGTTGCGGGTCTGGTCGGCGTTGGGGTCGCTGAAGACGGTGCCGGCCAGGGAGGAGTCGACCTGCTGCACGCCGAAGTCGAGCGTGTTGTCGGTCGTGCTCGCCGCGAGGGTCGTGGTCCGGCTGGCACCACCGGTGGTGGTCGTCGTCGCGCCGACGGGCACGGTGAGGGCCACCGTGTAGGTGCCGGCGGTCAGGCCGGTGAAGGAGTAGGTCCCGTCAGAGGCGGTCGTGGCGGTCGTGACCGTGGTGCCGCCCTTCGTCAGGGTGACCGTGACGCCGCTGAGGCCGACCTCGCCGGTGTCCTGCGTACCGTTGCCGTTGGTGTCGGTGAAGACCGTGTCGCCCAGGACCGACGTGGCCGGGGCGAGCCCGAAGTCGTTGGTCGTGGAGGTCGGGGCGCCGGCGGTCAGGAGCGCGGTCCGGACGGCCGGCGTGCTGGCCGTCGTACCCGTCGGGACGGTGACCGTGACGGTGTAACTGCCCAGGGGCAGGCCGGTGAAGGAGTAGCTGCCGCCGGCGTCGGTCGTGGTCGTTCCGACGAACGCGCCGCCCCGGGTGAGCGTGACGGTGACGCCCGGGCGGTTCGGGTCAGCGCCGTTCTTGGCGCCGTCGGCGCCGAGGTCGGTGAAGGCGATCCCGCTGACGACGCCCGGGATCGGCTCGAGGCCGATGTCGGCGGTGCGCAGGCTCTGACCGGCTGTCACGGTCGCGACGACCGGGAGCGCGCTGGTCGCGCGGTAGTCGGCGGGGACACTCACCGAGACGGTGTAGCTACCCGCGGCCAGCCCGCTGAACAGGTACAGGCCCGCGGCGTCGGTGGTCGTCGTCGCGGTCGCGTCGCCCCCGAGGGTCACGGTCAACGGCGACGTGTACGCCGGCTCGCCCGCGTCCCGGGTGCCGTTGCCGTTGGTGTCCACGTAGACCTCGTCGCCCACGGACGCATTGGTCTGGCGGGCCCCGAAGTCGGCTGTGGTGCTCGACGTGCCCGCGGTGACCACGACGGACAGGACCGTCGGGGTAGTCGCGGTGAAACCGGCCGGCGGGGTGAAGGTCGCCGTGTAGGTGCCGGCAGCCAGGCCGGTCACCAGGTAGGACCCGTCGGCAGCGCTGGTCGCGGTCCCGAAGCTCGTGCCACCCTGGGTGATGGCGACGGTGCCGCCCTGGAGCGGGGTGTCACCGGTCTGCGAGCCGTCGTTGTTGGCGTCGTTGAACACCAGGTCACCGATCGAGCCACTTGTGGGGGCCAGCTCGAAGTTCACGCCCGCCGTGCCCGCGCCGGCCGTCAGGATGGCCGTCCGGGTCGTGCCGCCGTTCGCGACGTAGCCGGCCGGGACCGTCACGGTCACGGTGTAGCTGCCTGGGGCGTAGCCGTTGAAGGCGTAGCCGCCGGCCGCGTCCGTCGTCGCGGTGGCGAGCGTCGTGCCGCCCTGGCTGAGCGTGACGGTCGCGCCCGCGATGCCGGTCTCACCGGCAGTCGGCCCGTCGTTGCCCAGGTCGTTGAAGACCGTGCCGCTGACGCCCTGCGCGATGATCCCGAAGTTGACGACCCTGAGGTTCTGGCCGGCCGACAGCGTGGTCGTCAGTGTCGCCGGGGTCGTGGCGTTGTAGCCGGCCGGCGTCACCGCCTGGACGGTGTAGGTGCCGGCAGGAAGGCCGTTGAACAGGTAGCGACCGGTGGCCGTCGTCGGTGAGGTGACAGTGGCCGTCGTTGCTGTGGCGCGAGGCGCACCGGTGGCGGTCGCACCGTCGTACAGGTTGAGGGTGACGCCGTTGACGCCGAGCTCACCGGAGTCCTGCGTGCCGTTGTTGTTGTTGTCGGCAAAGACCGTCTGCCCGATCGACGCGTTGGTCTGAAGCTCCGCGAAGTTCAGTGTCATGGTGTCGGAGCCGGTGACCGTGGTCGTCTGGGTCGCCGGCGGAACGGCTGTGAAGCCGGTCGGCGGCGTAGCCGTCACCGTGTAGCTGCCGGCGGGCAGGCCCGGGAAGCTGTAGGTACCGGTGGCTCCGCTGGTGGTCGTCGCCACCGTCGTACCACCCTGGGTCAGGGTCACGGTCGCACCCTGCAGGCCCGGGTCGGTACCGGTCTGGCCGCTCACGCCGTCGGTCTCGGAGTAGACGGTGCCGTTGATCGTCGAGGCCCGCTGCTGCGCCCCCACGTCGTCGGTGGTGACCGCCTGACCCGGGGTCAGCGTCGTGCTGTACGTCGTGACGGTTGTGGCGACGTAGCCCGTGGGCAGCGACACCGTCACCGTGTAGGTACCAGCCGGCAGGTTGCCGACGGTCCAGGCACCGGTACCCGTCGTCGTGACGGTGCCGAGGGTCGTCGCGCCCTGCGTGACCGTCACGGTCGCACCGGCCAGCCCCGCGTCACCGGCGGTGAAGGTGCCGGAGGCGTCCTTGTCGTCGAAGACGAGGTCACCGACACTGCCGAACGGGGCGAGGCCGAAGTCGGCGTCGGTCACGACGACGCCGGAGCTGGCGATGTTCCGGTCGACCGACAGCGGCGTGGTCGCGTAGGTGCCTGCGGTCGGCGTCTCGGTCACCCGATAGGTGCCGGTCGCGAGGTTGGCGAAGGCGTACAGGCCGCCGCCCGCGGTCACCTGGGTGACCGGCGCGAGGTCGTCACCGGTGCCGAACGTGCCATCCGGCCCGGCGCCCAGCAGCGTCACGGTGACACCGTCCAGGCCGATCTCCGCGCCGTTCTGGAACCCGTCCCCGTTCGTGTCGCCGAAGACGGTGTCGCCGATCGAGGAGTTGGCGGCCTGGAAGCCGAAGTCGGCGGTGGCGACGACGCCGGAGGTCGCGAGGGTGACGTCGAAGAACTGCGGTGTCGTCGAGGCGCCGTACGCCGCCTGCGGGGTGACCCGGACGCGGTAGGTCCCGGCGACCAGGCCACCGAAGGAGTAGAGGCCGTTCGCGTCGGTCGTGTCGGTGCCGACGGTCGTGCCACCCTGGCTCAGGGTGACCGTGGCTCCGGAGATCCCGCTGTCACCCGCGTCCTGCGTGCCGTTGCCGTTGACGTCGTGGAAGACGGTGTCGCCGATCGACCCGTTCGCCAGCGTGAGGCCGAGGTCCTGCACGCCCGGTGTGCCGGAGGTGGTCGTGACCGACGCGACCGTGCCGAGCGGGCTGCCGGTCGTGACGACGTAGCCACTGACCGGTGAGTACCGGACCGAGTAGCTGCCCGCGGCCAGGCCGGTGAACGAGTACGCGCCGCTGGCACCGCTCGACGTGGTCTGGAGCAGCGTGCCGCCCTGGTACAGCGTGACGGTGACGCCGGACAGGCCCGGTTCACCGGCCTGGCGAACGCCGTCCACCGTCGGGGAGGACTCGGAGAACGTCACGCCGGTGATCTGCGCGTCGAAGCGCCGGATCCCGATGTTGACGCCGGTCGTGGTCGCGCCGTCGTTGACGGTCCGGGCGGTGGTCGGGTCGGGCGTCGTGGCCTGTCGACCGGCCGGGACCGGTACCGAGACGGTGTAGGAACCGGCCGGCAGGTTGGCGAAGGAGTAGACACCGGTCGTCGGGTCGACGCTGGCAGTGGCGATCGCGGTGCTGGCCTGGAACAGCGTCACGGTCAGGGGTACACCGGTGCCCGCCTCCGTGCCGTTGACCGTCTGGCTGCCGTCGGCGTCGTCGAAGACCAAGCCGGTCAGGGCGCCATCGGAGCGGCGGACGCCGAAGTCGACCGTCGTGAGGTTCTGGCCGGCGGCCAGGCCGGCGTCGAGCGGGTTGGTCGTGGTGAGCACGTAGCCGGCGGGCGCGGTGATGCTCGCCCGGTAGCTGCCCGCGAGCAGCCCGGTGAAGGAGTACAGGCCCCCACCAGCGGTCACCCTGGTCTGCGTCGCGAGGTCGTCAGCGGTGCCGACGATGCCGTCGGGGCCGGCGCCGAGCAGCGTGACGGTGAGACCGTCGAGGCCCACCTCACCAGTGTCCTGGACGCTGTTGCCGTTGGTGTCCACGAAGACCGTGTCACCCAGGGCGGCGTTGCTCTGCAGGAAGCCGAAGTCGACGTTGGTGCGAGTCTCGCCAGCAGCCAGCGTCACCGCGTAGGCAGACCGGACAGTGCCGCTGGGTACGAACCCGCCCGGCGTGGTGATCTCGAGCGAGTAGCTCCCGGCCGGCAGGCCGGCGAAGAAGTACGCGCCGGCTGCGTCGGTCGTGGTCGTGGTCACCACGGCCCCACCGAGCTTCAGCGTCACGACGCGGTTGCCCAGGCCGGGCTCACCCGCGTCCTGGGTGCCGTTGCCGTTGAGGTCGTTGTAGACGTGGTCCCCGATCGAGGCGTCGGTCTGCTGGAACCCGAAGTCCTCCGCCAGGTCAGCCTGACCCGCGGTGATCGTCACGGCCTTCGGCGAGAGCGCCGGCCCGGTCGCGGTGAAACCAGCCGGAGTCGCGGTCGTCACCGAGTAAGAACCCGCCGGCAGGTTGCTGAACAAGTAGCTGCCGCTCGCGCCGGTCGTC